>NZ_MKZO01000001.1 GCF_001941965.1 Pseudomonas putida
AGCCCCGCAAGCCCCAACGCCCCGCCGAACAGCACATTGGCGGCAATCTTCTGCCCGAAGAACACCCGGGCATTCAGCGCGTTCCACAGGGTCGCAGTGGAGAACACCACGGCGATCAGCCCGGTGGTCACCCACTGGCTGGCGGTGAGGAAGCACATGAAGTTCAGGCAGAACAGGCACAGCCCCTGGGCCACGCAGACCAGGTGCCCGCGCCGGTTCATCGGCTGCAGCTTGCGGCTGAGCAACAGGAAGGCGAACAGCACCAGCGCCGCCAGGGCGAAGCGATAGACGATGGACACCGGAATGGCGACCACCCCGAGTTGCAGTTTCAGGGCGATCCAGGTGGTGCCCCAGATCAGGACGGTGAGCAGATACAGCGACAGGTTCATGGCGAAGGCTCCTACGATGGCCTTCAGTCTCCGGCTCATCCCGGTTCGGCCGCTTGCACAAACTTGCGCTTTTATCGGCTGCCGGGCTGTCAGACCCGTATCCACGGCGTAGGATGGCGTCGGAGGTAGCCATCATGACCGCGCTCGACCAATTGCAAGTGTTCAAGTCCATGAATGCTTCGCCCCACGCCCGCCTGGAAACCAGCGCGCTGCTGGGCGAGGGCATGGCGGCGGCATTGTGGAGCAACCGGCATGACGCGCGGGACTACGAGGCGCCGAACCATCACACCCTGTCCTGCTACATCGCCGACGGCACCGGCACCTTCCGCCGCGGCCAGCCCGAACGCAAGGGCGCGCCGGACAAGCTGTGCATCATGCCGGCCGGGTGCGTATCAAACTGGATCGTCAACGGCAACATTCGTCTGGCCCACCTGTATATCAGCGAGGAGCAGTTCGCCCTGGGCTGCGTCACCTTGCTGGATCGTGAGCCCCGGGAGTTGCAGTTGCGCGAGGCGGATTTCGTCGAGGATGCGCAGCAGGCGCAGCGCTTTCGCCAGTTGATTGCGCTGAACTGGGAGGAGCCGGGGGAACGCTTGCTGACCAGCAGCCTGGCGAACGAGATCCTCAGCCATGCAATTCTCAGTCAGGTCGGGTTGCGCGACGGGTTGCGCTTGAAGGGCGGCCTGGCACCGCATCAACGGCGGCAACTGGCGGACTACATCGAGGGGCATCTGGACGAGTCGATCGGGCTGGGTGAGCTGGCGGGGTTGTGCAGTTTGTCGGAGTACCACTTTGCGCGGATGTTCCGCGAGAGCTTCGGCTTGCCGCCGCATCAGTATCTGCTGGCCCGCAGGCTGGCCAAGGCCCGGGAGTTGCTGGCCGGCGGGGACCTGCCGCTGGGCGAGGTGGCGCTGATGTGCGGGTTTGCCAGTGCCAGTCATTTCAGCAACCGGTTCCGGCAGGCGGTGGGGGCGACTCCGGGGGCCTACAGACTGGCGCTGGGCCGCTGATTTTTTCTTTGGTTTTGAGGGCCCTATCGCTGGCAAGCCAGCTCCCACAGGGATCGCATGCACCGCTGAACCTGTGCTGTAAGGCACAGCACAAATCCCCAGAGCACCGCTGAACCTGTGGGAGCTGCGGTTCGGCGCCCCGACTTGCCAGCGATGAGGCCCTGAAGGTCACTGCAAGAATCAGAACTCCAGCGTGCTCGACAGACTGACCTGCCGCGCATCCCCGATCGCCACGAAGTACCTGTTCACCGCCGAGGTGTAGTAGGTCTTGTCGAACAGGTTCTTCACGTTCAACTGGAAGCGCACCTTGTGCTCGTCCAGCTTCGTCTCGTAACTGGCAAAGGCATCCGCCACGGTGTACGACGGCAGGTCGAAGTCATTCACCGCATTCCCCGCCCGCTCACCGACATACCGCGCCCCGGCGCCCATGCGCAGGCGATCACCACCCAGCACGCTGCCGAAGTCATACACCGCCGACAACGAACCACTGTGCTTCGCCACGTTCTGCAGGCGATTGCCCTTGTAGTCCGGGTCCTTGGTCACTTCCGCGTCGGTGTAGGCATAGCTGCCGATCAGGCTCCAGCGCTCGCTCAACTGGCCGCTGACATCCATTTCCAGACCACGGGATTTCACCTCGCCCGCCGCGCTGTACAGCGTGTCACCGGTGCTGCTGTCGAAGTTGGACACCAGCACGTTGCGCTTGGTGATATCGAACAGCGCGACCGTGGCGCTGAGCGAATTCGGCAGGTCGAGCTTGGCGCCGATTTCCCAGGACTTGCCCTCCTCCGGCGCGATCGCCGAGTCCAGGACCAGGCCACCGGTGAGCGGCGCGATGCTGGAGTTGGGCTTGAAGGATTCGCTGTAGCTGCCATACAGCGACAGGGTGTCGTCGACCTTGTAGACCACCCCGGCATGCGGCACCCAGGCCTGGTCCTTGTTGTCGGTGTTGGCCGTGAAGGGCCGCCCGCGCCCGGCGTACTGGTCGTAGGTCTGCCAGCGCGCGCCGGCCACCAGGATCCAGTGCTCGTCGAGGTGCAGCGAGTCCTGGAAGAACAGCGCATCGTTGCGCAGCTTGTCGGTCTGCGCGCTGTCGCTGGCGCGGACCGTGGTGCCCTCGACTTCGCGGCCATACACCGGATTGACGTAGCTGAAGGTACTGCGGCTGGTCTGGCGGATCAGGTCGGAGCGGTAGATCTTGCGGTACTCGCTGTCCAGACCGAACAGCAGGTCGTTCTGCAAGCCGGCGACCTGCACCTTGCCGTCGAAACTGAGGGTGGCGAACCGGTCGGTGCTCAATGCACCGTGGGTGCCATCGATACTCCGGGTCAACGTGCCGCGGGCAGCGTTCACCCCGGTCACCCGCACCTGACTGGCATCGTAGGTCTCGCGGTTGAAGCTGTAGCCGAAGTGAGCCTTCCAGTCATCGGAAAACTGGTGGTCGATCTCCAGGCGATACAGGTCCGAGCGCCCTTCCATATCGTTGAACGGCTCGTCGAGGCGACGCTCGGCGGGGATGTTCAGCGGGCGATTGGTGTTCGGGTCGATTGCAGTACCACGGTCGAACGGGTAGAGGAACTCACGGTGCTCATAGGCCAACTGCACCTGGGTGTTCTCGCCATACCAGGCCAGGGACGGCGCCACCAGCGATTCGCGGTGCACGCCGTAGTTGCGCCAGTAGCCCTCGTCCTCGTGGTCGAGCACCAGGCGATAGGCCAGGCCGCTGTCGCCCAGCGCGCCGGTGCTGTCGAGCCCGCCGCCGCTGCCGTTCTTGCCTTCGCCGTAGGTCGAACCGCGCAGGTTGAGGGCGTTGTAGCTCTGCAACTGCGGACGCTTGCTGACCACGTTGATCACCCCGCCCGGGTCCTGGATGCCGTACAGCAACGAGGCCGGGCCCTTGAGCACTTCGACCCGCTCGGTGGTGGCATTGAGGCTGCGGCCCTGCACGATGGGCATGCCGTCGCGCATGATCGAACCGTCGCGGTTGTCGCCGAAGCCACGCTTCATCACGGTGTCGGACGTGCCGCCGAAGTTGTTGCCCTGGGTGATGCCGCTGACGTTGTACAGGGCATCGTCGAGGTTGCGCGGGGTCTGGTCCTTGAGCACCTGCTCCGGCACCACGTTGATCGCCTGCGGAATCTCCATGCTCGACGCCGAGCCGCGCATGATCGAGGTGGTTGGCGGTTGGGCATAACTGCCGACACTGTCCGCCTGGGAGACGATGCTGGTGGCCTGCAGGTTGAGGGTGCCGTCCTGCGCCAGGGGTTCCAGGGTCAAGGTACGGGCGTTGACCCGGCGGTAGCCGAAGCCGGAACCCTGCAACAGCCGCAGCAGCGCCGCCTCGGCACCCAGGCGATCGTTCAGGGCCGGCGCCTTGAGGCTGGAGAGATCGACGGTGTAGACCACGCTCTGCCCGGTGATCCGGCTGAACTCGGCCAGGGCCTGGGGCAGCGGCTTGCCCGCCACGTCGAACTGATAGACCTGCTCGACCTGCTCCGCGGCAAACGCCGGCAGCACCATCAGCCCCGCCGCCAAACCCAGTGAAACGCTATGTGCCTTCATGCCGATGAACCTGTGAATGAACCGTCATGTATGCGAATAAATCGCACTTCCATTCACTACACGGATGTCGCTGCGAAGTACCTCATCAATTTTTTCAAAAAATGTTCAGCGCAACAGGGTGACCCGGCCCAACAGGGTGTGGCGCTCGAAGCCGGCCACTGCGCCGAGGGCATCGAGGGCCGCCAGCGGGTCGTTGCCGGGGAAGCTACCGCTGACCTTGCGCGCACCGAGTTCGCGGTCGAGCAGGATGATCCGCCCCGGGTAGTAGCGGGCCAGGTCGTCCACCACCTGGCTCAGCGGCACCTGGTAATAGTTCAGCCAGCCCTGGCGCCAGGCCAGGCGGCCTTCGCTGTCGACGCCGTGCACCGGCCCGGCATGGCCGTCGTGGTACTCGACCTGCTGGTTGGCGGTAAGCACCTGCTGCGCCTCGCCCTCGGCGGCGGTGACCCCGACCCGTCCGGACAGCACCGTGACCTGCGCCCCATGCGCCTGCTGGCGCACCTCGAACTGCGTGCCAAGAACTTCGGTACGCCCGCCTTCGGTCTCGACGATGAACGGCTGGCCGGTATGGGTGACATGGAAGAACACCGCACCACGGCGCACCTCGATACGGCGCTGGCCATGGCTGAAATCGACGCTGATGGCGGTATCGGCATCCAGCATCAGTTGCGAGTTGTCGGCCAGGGTCACGGCGCGCAGTTGTCCCACCGGGGCCACATAGTGCGCGCCAAGGTCCCGCAGCCAGTCCGCCGGGTGCCAGCCGGCAACCATGGCGAGAATCAGGGCCACGGAAGCGGCGCCAGCAAGGCCGCCGAGCTTGCGGGCTTTACGCGACGGCACGGGCTCGCTGGCGATACTCGCCTTGCAGGCTTCGAGGGCGCGCATCATGTGTTTTTCCACCGCGCTCTGGGAAAGTCCGACGCTGTTGGCGATCTCGCCGTAGGTGCGGCCATGCAGGCGGTTGAGCAGGAAGATCTGCCGGGTCCGCTCGGGCAGCGCATGCAGCGCCGCCTCGATCCGGCGCAGGTCGCTGGTAGCCTCGTGAGCCGCCTCGGGCTGGCTTTCCAGCGGCAACTCCAACGGCTCGGGGAGGTTGTCGTTGATCCGCTCGCGGACACCCTCGCTGCGCAGGTGGTCGATGGCGATATTGCCGGCGCAGCGCATCAGGTAGCTGTCCAGTGCCTCGATCTCGACCTGCGGGCGCCGCCAGAAACGCAGGAACAGCTCCTGCACCAGGTCCGCCGCCGTGGCCCGGCAGCCGACCCGCCGGTTCACCAGGCTTTCCATGCGCCCGCGCTGGGCCAGGAATACCTGGAGAAAACGCGCCCGGGCGGATGCGTCGTTCGGCGGCAGGTCGAGAGGTTCGCTCATCGCTTCAGATCAATCCCAGGGCGGAGAACGGTGCCACTACCAGGCTTGCCACGGCCAGGCCGAGCAGCCAGCGCGGGCGATAAGGCAGAGCAAAGACCCACAGGCACAGGCCGGCCATCAGCATGCCGAACAACTCCGCCAGGCCCACGGCCCAGCCGCTGTGGTTGACCGCTGCCGTGAGGGCCAGGGCCATCAACAACCAGCCGATCACGCGCAGGCCAAGCAACTGCTCAGGCCGGGGCTTGCGTCCAAGCAGCTCAGTGAAATGCTTGTCCATGGCCAGGCACAACGCCGCACAACCGGCAAAAGAAAACAGGGCGATCGCCAGCATCAGCTCGCCTCCGCTTCAAGGGTCGCAGTGGGTGCCGCCTTGGCCGGCTTTGGGGCGCGTTTGGGCGCCTGTACCGGTGGACGCAGCATCTTGCCCGCAGTCCAGGCGAACAGCAGGCCACAGCCCAGCACGGTCAGGTCGAAGCCGGCCATGGCCCAGTCGCCGGCCGGGATCGAGTGGTTCAGGCCCTGGCCGGTGGTCAGCCCGTTGAGCAGCGGCAAGGCCGCCCAGGCCAGCGCCGCCAGCGCCAGTTGCTCCCCCCAGGCGCGACGGCCCGGGCGCAGCACGGCATGCAGCAGGCTCGCCAGCCAGACCGCGAAGAACACATTCACTTCCCACTGCGCCCGCCCTTCCAGGCCGAGCGGCAACAGGCGATTGGCCCAGAAGAACCCGGCCACGCCGAGGATCAGGCCGCTCATGCTGGCGATGTTCAGTACTTCCACCAGGCGCAGTTCGAACGGCTGGGTGCCGCTCTTGGCGTGCTTGAGCTGGCGCTTGCCGAGCCACATCACCAGGCCGGTGCCGATCACCGCCGTGCCGGCGAGGCCGAAGAAGAAGTACAGCCAGCGCAGCAGCGGGCCGGCGAAGGTGGCCATATGCAAGCCGTAGAAACCGCCGTTGATGATGCTGGCGACACTTTCCGGGCGCGCGCTCCAGGCGAGGCTGCCGTCGGCACCGTTGAAGCGCCAGCCGGCGCCGCGCTGCATCGAGACGCGTTCATGCCCATCGGGAATGAACAGCACCTGGGCATTGCGATCGCCCGGGCGCTGCACGTCGAGCCAGATGATCTTGGTCTCCGGTGCCTGCGCCAGCACCCGCTGGTACAGCTCCGGCAGCGGTTGCAGAGGCAATTTCTCGCCCGAGGCCTTGACCGTGTCACGCCCGCCGAAGACTTCGGCGAAATAGCTGTCCTGGTTGTCGTAGCTGGCCAGGATCGGCGCCGGCATGACCATGTACATGAAGATCACCAGGCTGCTGTAGCTGATCATCAGGTGGAACGGCAGCACCAGCACGCCGATGGCGTTGTGGCCGTCGAGCCAGGAGCGCTGGCCCTTGCCGGGGCGGAAGGTGAAGAACTCCTTGAAGATCTTCTTGTGGGTGATGATCCCGGTGACCAGGCCCACCAGCATCATCAGCGCGGCGAAGGTCGCCAGCCAGCGGCCCCACGGATAGGGCATTTCCAGTTGGAAATGGAAGCGGTAGAAGAACTCGCCGCCACGGGTTTCACGGGCGAGCACTTCCTCGCCGGTCTGGGCATCCAGGGTCTTGCGGGTGAAGCCACGCGGGCCATCGCCGCCGCGCCAGCCGACCGTGACACCGGGGCTGCGCTCGTCCGGCACCTGGATGAACCAGCTCGGCGCCTCGGCGGCGTTGCGTTGCAGATACTCCTGGGCCTTGCCCAGGGCCAGCGGGATATCCAGCGCGCGTGCGGGCACTTCCGGCTGGCTCCAGCGGGTGATCTCGGGCTTGAAGTAGGACATGGTCCCGGTGAGAAAAATCGCGAACAGCAGCCAGCCGAAAATCAGCCCGGCCCAGGTGTGCAGCCAGGCCATCGCCTGGCGGAAGCCCTCTTTCATGGCATCGCCATCCAGTACGTCACTCCATTGATCACGCCCAGCACCAGGCTCGGCAACAGGATGCCCGCCCAGGCACGCCAGGCGCTGTGGGTGGCGAAGGCCCAGATGAACGCGCCGAGGTAGAACAGGAACGAACTCATCATGCCGAGCTGCACCGCTTCGGCTCTGGGCAGGGGCAGCCACTGCGCCAGGAGCATGCCTGCCATGGCCGCCAGCAGGTAGCCACCCAGCAGCGCGGCGAGGCAGCGGGAGGTCACGGCGAGGCGATAACTCAGGGGCAAGCCGGCGGCTTTGCTCTTCATCACGGGGTGTCCGGGGCGGAAAAGGCGCTCAATATAAATGATAAGGATTCTCACAATCAAAGCTGTCTGACGGGCCGCTGATCATTGTCCGATTGCCGGCACGCGGTTTCCGCACATACAATGCGAACAATTCTTATTCTGTTGCGCATCCTGGCGCCCGGAGTGTGCACGGTGCGCAGCGCCCCTCCCTTGCTTTCGACTTCGCTGGAAGGCCTCTACCACGAGCATCACGGCTGGCTCACCGGCTGGCTGCGGCGGCGTCTTGGCTGCCCGCACAACGCTGCGGACCTCGCCCAGGACACCTTCATGCGCCTGCTTCAGGCCCGGGACACCCCAGCGCTGAACGAGCCCCGGGCCTTCCTCACCACGGTGGCCAAGCGCGTGCTGTTCAACCACTACCGGCGCCAGGAACTGGAGCGCGCCTATCTGCAGGCCCTGGCACAGTTGCCCGAGGAAGTCGCGCCGTCGGAAGAAGAACGGGCGATCATCTTCGACACCCTGATGGAGCTGGATCGCCTGCTCGATGGCCTGCCCGCCCAGGTCAAGCGCGCCTTCCTGCTGGCCCAGGTCGATGGCCTGACCTACAACGAAATCGCTGCCGAGCTGGGCATTTCCCTGGCTACGGTGAAACGTCACCTGAACAAGGCGGCCATGCGCTGTTATTTCGCCCTGTGAACAACCCCGCCTTTTCCCCGCAGGTGGCCGAACAGGCCGTGCACTGGCTGATCGAGATCCAGGGCGGCACCCTCGACCACCGCCAGCAACTGGCCATGGAGCGCTGGTTGCAGGCCAGCGAAGAAAATCGCCAGGCCTGGGCGCATATCCAGCGGGTAAACCAGCGCTTGAGCGGGATCTCCTCGCCGCTGGCCCATGCCACCTTGCAGGCACCGGCTTCGGCGGGGCGGCGACGGGCGTTGAAGATGCTGCTGATCCTGGGCGCCGGCAGTGCAGTGGGCTTGGGTGTGAAGGTCAGCGACACGCCGTTGATGGCGGACTACCGCAGCCCGCTGGGCCAGCGCCGGAAGATGCAGCTGGACGATGGCAGCCAGTTGCAGCTAAACACGGCCAGCGCCGCCGATGTGCGTTTCGATGGCGCGCAGCGCCTGGTGCATCTGCTGAACGGCGAGATGATGCTGACGGTGGCGCAGGAGCAGCGGCCGTTGCGGGTGCTGACGCGCAATGGGCTGCTGGACCTGTCGGCCGGGCGTTTCAATGTGCGCCAGTGGGCCGGGCATACCGGCGTGGCGGTGTTCCAGGGACGGGCCGGGCTGGCCGGGGAAATGCTCGAGAGCGGGCATCAGGCGCGCTTCGACGAAGCCGGCTGGAGCGTGCGCACGGCGCTGGATGCCAACAGCGGGGCGTGGGTCGACGGGATGCTGGTGGCGGCGCATATGCCGCTGGGGGAGTTCCTCGAGGAGCTGGGGCGTTATCGGCGCGGGCAGCTCAATTGTGATCCGGCGGTGGCGCGGTTGCTGGTGTCGGGGAGTTATCCACTGGCGGACAGCGAGCGGATCCTGGATTTGCTGGAGGTGGCGTTGCCGGTGAGGGTCAAGCGCTTTACCCGGTATTGGGTGACGGTCGAGGCCAGGGCCTGACTTGAGGGCCTCATCGCTGGCAAGCCAGCTCCCACAGTGTCCGCGGCGCTGCTGAACCCTGTGGGAGCTGGCTTGCCAGCGATAGGGCCCGAGAGAACCCCACAAAAATTATTTTCAAACCCGGTGAGCCGTTTTCCCCACCTCGCGTGACAGAGAAGACAGAACCCTTCCGCCCTGCCCTTCTCAAGGATCCTGTGCAATGCCCTTCCGCCCCAGCCCCCTTGCCCTCGCCCTGCTCCTGACCTTCGCCGGCGTCACCCAGGCCCAGGCCGCCGACACCCCGGCGCGCAGCTACCACATCGCGCCCATGTCCCTGGAGAGCGCCCTGAACCAGTTCGGCCGGGAAAGCGGCGTGCTGATCTCCTTCGGTTCGGAAGTCACCCAGGGTGTGCAGAGCCGCGGCCTGAGCGGTGATTTCACCCCGGCCCAGGGCCTTGCCGCACTGCTCGAAGGCACCGGCCTGCAAGCCCGCGCCGAAGGCGACAACGCCTTCAGCCTGCAACCCATCAGCCCCGCCGCCAACGCCCCGCTGGAACTGGGCGTGTCCAACGTGGTGGGCGACTGGCTCGGCGATGCGCAGCAGGACAACGTCTTCGAACACCCCGGGGCCCGGGACGTGATCCGTCGTGAAGAATTCGAACGCACCGGCGCCAGCAGCGCCCGGGAAGTGCTCAACCGCATCCCCGGCGTCAACGCGCCGGAAAACAACGGCACCGGCAGCCACGACCTGGCGCTGAACTTCGGCATCCGCGGCCTCAACCCGCGCCTGGCCTCGCGCTCCACGGTGCTGATGGACGGCATCCCGGTGCCCTTCGCGCCTTACGGCCAGCCACAACTGTCCTTCGCGCCAATCAGCATGGGCAACATGGATGCGGTGGACGTGGTGCGCGGTGGCGGCGCGGTGCGCTACGGGCCGCAGAACGTCGGCGGTATCGTCAACTTCGTGACCCGCGCCATCCCCGACGAGCCGACCGTCAAGGCCGGCCTGCAGACCCAGACCAGCCCGTCGTCCAGCCACGACGGCTTCAAGAGCAACGCCAACCTGCTCGCCGGCGGCACTGCCGACAACGGCCTGGGCGGCGCCATCCTGTACTCCGGCACCCGTGGCGGCGACTGGCGCGAGCACAGCGATACGCGCATCGACGACCTGATCCTCAAGGGCAAATTCCAGCTCGACGAAGCCAACAGCCTGCACGCCATGGCCCAGTACTACGACGGCGAAGCGCAGATGCCCGGCGGCCTGAGCGTGGCCGACTACGATGCCGACCCGTACCAGTCGACCCGCCTGGTGGACGAGTTCTGGGGCCGCCGGACGATGTTCAACGCCGGCTACGACTACAAGGAAGGCGAGCGCCAGTTCAGCGTCAACAGCTTCTTCACCAAGACCCTGCGCAGCGGCTACCTGCGCCAGGGCAGCTCGATCTCGCTGTCGCCGCGCGAGTACTGGGTGCGCGGTATCGAGACCCGCTTCACCCAGGGCTTCGCCCTCGGTGACAGCCATCACGAAGTCGGCCTGGGCTACCGCTACGTCAACGAGGCCGGGCACGAGCTGCGCTTCATGGAAGCGGTCAGCGCCAACCGCCTGCCGACCACCGGCAGCCGCAACGACCGCGACACCCGTGGCGCCACCGAAGCCCACGCGCTGTACCTGGATGACCGCATCGACATCGGCCAGTGGACCATCACCCCGGGCATACGCTACGAGATGATCGACTCGCGGCAGAACAACAATCTCACCGGCAAGGACTACCAGGGCAGCTACAACACCGCCCTGCCAGCGCTCAACGTGATGTACCACCTGAGCGAGAGCTGGAACCTCTACGCCAACACCGAAGGCTCGTTCGGCAGCGTGCAGTACAGCCAGATGCCGAACCGCGTCGACCTGGGTGAAGTGAAGCCGGAAAAGGCGCGCACCTGGGAAATCGGCACCCGCTACGATAACGGCAACTTGCAGGCAGAAGCCGGCCTGTTCCTCATCAACTTCGACAACCAGTACGAAAGCAACCAGACCAACGACAGCGTCATCGCCCGCGGTGAAACCCGCCATCAGGGCTTCGAGACCAGCGTGAAATATGCCCTCGATGACGTCGCCCCGGCGCTGGCCGGTTTCGATGTGTATGCCAGCTACGCCTTCGTCGACGCGACCATCCGCGAGGACGGGGCGAACAAGGGCAACCGCGTGCCGTTCTCGTCGCGGCACAAGGGCACCCTGGGCGTGGGTTACACCGAGGGGCCGTGGAAGCTGAACCTGGACAGCACCTACCAGAGCGACCAGTTCGCCGACAACGCCAACACCTCGCAGGAAACGGCCGATGGCGCCAACGGGCGGATCCCGGGGTACATGCTGTTCAGCACCCGCGCAGCGTATGACTTCGGGCCGCAATTGTCGGACCTGAACGTGGCGGTGGGGGTGAAGAACCTGTTCAATCGCGAGTACTTCACCCGGTCGTTCGATGACAACAACAAGGGCAAGTATGTGGGGGAACCGCGGACGGTGTACCTGCAGACTTCCGTGGCGTTCTGAAGATCATCGCTGGCAAGCCAGCTCCCACAGGTACAGCGCACAAGGCTGAAGTTTTGTGGGGACCTTGTGGGAGCTGGCTTGCCAGCGATGAGGCCGGTCCAGGCAACTTATCTCCCTGATCCTAACCCTATTTTCCAACCCACTTGAAACAAAATATTTTTATTTTTTAGGGGGTTGAAATCTGTTCCGATCTGCCCGAAGTTGTAAGCAAGAGACAACGAATTCCCAGGCAACCCAGCCTCGGGTGTCTCTTGTGAGCTAGCTGAATAAGGATTGGAATCATGCAAATCCAGGTCAATAGCGACAACCATATTCAAGGCAACATCCGTCTGGAGCAGTGGGTACGCAGCACGGTTGAAAGCACGCTCGAACGCTTCGACGACGGCGTCACCCGGGTCGAAGTCCACTTGAGGGACGAGAACGGCGACAAGGCCGGTCCCCACGACAAACGCTGCCAGATGGAGGCACGCCCAAAAGGCCATCACCCAATTTCCGTTACCCACAAGGCCGCCAGCCTGGAGCAGGCCGTCGAGGGTGCCGCACTGAAACTGAACAACGCCCTGGAGCACTTCTACGGCAAACTGCGCAGCAAACGCGCCGTCACCCAGCAAGAGATCAGCGCCAATGACGCGCTGCTGCAAGAGGAATTCCTCGAGCGTCTGGGCTGAACGTAAAACAGCAACGCGAGACGGTAAATGAGAAAGCCCCTGGCCTTGTGGTCAGGGGCTTTTTCTTTGCTCTTTCGGCCCTCATCGCTGGCAAGCCAGCTCCCACAGGTATCGCGTGCACCGCTGAACCTGTGGGAGCTGGCTTGCCAGCGATGAGGGCCTGAAGAACACCCTCAATACTTCGGCAAGTTCTCCAGCTCCCCGGCCCGCTGTTTGGTCATATCCACCTCACAGCCAATCCCGTTGAGCTGGTCGATAGTCCCGCCCGTCATCGTGTAGTACATCCCGCAATTGGCATCCCG
Source organism: Pseudomonas putida (assembly GCF_001941965.1). GTDB lineage: Bacteria > Pseudomonadota > Gammaproteobacteria > Pseudomonadales > Pseudomonadaceae > Aquipseudomonas > Aquipseudomonas putida_L. The sequence continues at coordinate 12,629 of NZ_MKZO01000001.1, forward strand.
GTACGCCACCCACTTGCGCTGGGCATCGCGCAGCTTGCCCTTCTGCTCTTCCCCGAGGCTGGCCATGGCCACCTTGTAGTGCTTGTTCAACAGGTCATCCTGACGCTTGAGCTCGGCGCCGGAACATTCGCGCATGGACACTGTGGTCATGGCGCCCTTCATGCACTGGCTGTAGCTGTCGGCCTGGGCCAGCGGGCTGGCCGCGAGCAAAGCCAGGGCGAGGATTCGAAGGTTCATCGGCAAACTCCATGTGGTGTGATTCAGGATTCAACGGGGTCCAGCAGGCAGGCGCGCATCACTTGTCCGCGCAGCCAGCGGTGAGCGGCATCACCTTCGCGGCGCTCATGCCAGGCCTGCTGGAAGCCAAAAGCGCGGATCGGCAGCGGCGGTGCGAAACAGCGTAGCCCACGAGGCGGTCGCAACAGATTGCGCCGGGCCACGGTCAGGATCAGGTCGGTCCCTGCCAGCACCTCGGTCGCCGCGATCCAGTGCGGCATCGACAGTGCAACCCGCCGCTGCTCGCCCAGCGCCGCCAGGGCCAGGTCGATCTCGTTGTCGGTCCCGGGGCGCATCGCCACCAGCACATGGGGACGGGCCAGCCACTCCGGCAAGCTCAAACCGCCCCGGGCCGGCAGGGTGCCACGGTCGGCGAGGCAGGCGAAGCTCTCCTCGAACAGATTCTCCGCGCGCAAGGGCGCGACCAGGGTGGGAAAGACGCCGAGCGCCAGGTCGATCTCGCCATCGAACAGCTGGCTGAGCATGGCTTCGCGACTGCCCTGGGTCACCACCAGATCCACCTCCGGCGCCTCGATGCGCAGGGCACGAACCAGTCGTGGCAGGACGACCCGCGCGCCATAGTCCGACATCGCCAGGCGAAAGCTGCGCCGCGCTTTTAGCGGATCGAAACCCGGGCTGCTGAGCAGGGCATCAAGTTGCTGCAACGCTTCCCGCAGTGGCTGGGCCAGCTCCAGGGCACGGGCGGTGGGCTGCAAACGCCCTCCCCGCCTCACCAGCAACGGATCGGCAAAGATCTCGCGCAACTGCGCCAGGGCATGGCTCACCGCCGGCTGGCTGCGATGCAGGCGCAGGGCGGCGCGGGACACATGCTGCTCGGCCAGCAGGGCATGCAGGGTGAGCAACAGATTGAGGTCGATACGCCGTAGATCATCCATCTGACGAATAGTCCCTGTGCAGATTTCGAATTTCCATCCAGCCTGTGGATAACCAAGACTGCCTTATGCCCATCGTGCGTATCAAGGAGTCCGCCATGAATCTCAACCTCGCCCCTGCCGTCGTGCTGCTGCCGCTGGTCGCCCTGGTCGCAGGCGCTGCCGTGCCGTTCCAGGCCGGGAGCAACGCTGCACTCGGTCGATTGCTCGGCCATCCGTTGTGGGCCGCGCTGATTTCACTGTCGGTCAGCGTACTGATGGTGCTGCCGGCGCTATGGCTGATGCGCGCACCGCTGCCGCAGCTCGGCGCACTGGCCCAGGCGCCGTGGTGGGCATGGTTCGGGGGTGTGGCGGGGGTGGTCTACATCACTGCGGCGCTGATCCTCACGCCGAAGCTGGGGGCGGCGGGCTTTATCGTCTGCGTGATCGCCGGCCAGGTGCTGTCGTCGCTGGCCATCGACCAGTGGGGCTTGATGGGCCTGCCAGAACGCCCGGTGAACCTGGCCCGACTGCTGGGGGTCGGGCTGATCGTGGTGGGCATGCTGGTGGTGCAGTGGGGCACCCGCTCCAGCCAGTAGCGACTCAGGCCGCCGTCGAACCCATATCGAAATCGAACGGTTGCAACGGCGGCAGCCCATGGGCCGCCCGGGCATCGTCACAGCGCGGGTTGTGCTCGCCGTGTTCCCAGGAAGCATCGAACTCCCGGCAGGGGCTGGAGCGCTGTTCGTACATGGTGCAGGCCACCGCCTTGCCCACCTCGCCGGACAGGGAAATGCACCGCGCCGGCTTGGCGTCGGTACCGATCATCGCGACCCGGCTCGGGGTGATCTGCACCACCAGGTCGTCCGGCACGCAGCCGCCGGCCGAGGTGCACTCGCCCCAGAAGAAGGACACACGGAAATGCGCGCAGCAGGCGCCACAACTCAAGCAAGGATGGGTATCGGACATGATGTCGGGAGACGGGGGGAAGAATTGTTATGGGGAGAATCCCGTCGCCAATTCTATGCGTTGCAACGCCGTTGAGAAGGGGGTGACGAAAAGAAATTCCGGCGCCCGACCGACGGAATGCAAAAGGCCCGAAGCGCCCGTATGACGGGGGCTTCGGGCCTTTTCAGGAGGGCCTCAGACCTTGGCCGGCCTGGCCGTCTTCGGCGGCTCGATGCCGTCGGCCCGGAACATCTGGCGGATGCCACGCACGGCCTGGCGGATGCGATCCTGGTTCTCGATCAGGGCGAAACGCACATGATCGTCGCCGTAGTCACCGAAACCGATACCCGGCGACACGCAGACCTTGGCCTCGGCCAGCAGCTTCTTGGAGAACTCCAGGGAGCCGAGGTGCTGGTACTGCTCGGGGATCTTGGCCCAGACGTACATGGACGCCTTGGGGTTCTCGACCATCCAGCCGATCTCGTGCAGGCCCTTGACCAGTACGTTGCGGCGCTGGCGGTACTGCTCGGCGATGTCGCGCACGCACTGCTGGTCGCCTTCGAGCGCCGCGATGGCCGCGACCTGCAGCGGGGTGAAAGTGCCGTAGTCGTGGTAGCTCTTGATCCGCGCCAGGGCGCTGACCAGCTCCGGGTTGCCGACCATGAAGCCGATCCGCCAGCCGGCCATGTTGTAGCTCTTGGACAGGGTGAAGAACTCCACCGCGATGTCCTTGGCGCCTGGCACCTGCATGATCGACGGGGCTTTCCAGCCGTCGTAGACGATGTCGGCGTAGGCCAGGTCGTGAATCACCAGCACGCCATACTGCTTGGCCAGTTCCACCACCCGCTCGAAGAAGTCCAGCTCCACGCACTGCGACGTAGGGTTCGAGGGGAAGCCGAGGATCATCATCTTCGGTTTCGGAATGGATTCGCGGATAGCCCGCTCCAGCTCGGCGAAGAAGTCCACGCCCGGGACCAGCGGCACCGAACGCACCTGGGCGCCGGCGATCACGGCACCGTAGATATGGATCGGGTAGCTGGGGTTGGGCACCAGCACCGTGTCGCCGTGGTCCAGTGTGGCCAGCATCAGGTGTGCCAGGCCTTCCTTGGAGCCGATGGTGACGATGGCTTCGCTCTCGGGGTCGATCTCGACCTTGTAGCGTTCCTCGTACCAGCGCGAAATCGCGCGGCGCAGGCGGGGGATGCCTCGGGAAGTGGAATAGCCGTGGGTGTCTTCACGCTGGGCGACCTGCACCAGCTTCTCGACGATGTGCGGCGGCGTGGCCCCGTCGGGGTTGCCCATGCTCAGGTCGATGATGTCCTCGCCACGACGGCGCGCGGCCATCTTGAGTTCGGCGGTGATGTTGAAGACGTAGGGGGGGAGACGATCGATGCGCGCAAAGCGGCGCGGCGAACCTTGTTCGGCCATGATTTCCTCGAAGACGTAAGCGCCCGGAACCGTCCGAGCGACGCTGGCCACTCCTGTGGCCGAGGCAGAAAGATAGGGCCCGGGGTGGATCCTTGTAAAGAGTTATTTCATAGACCCTGTAGTGACCCCACTGGCCTCATCGCCGGCAACGCCGGCTCCCACAGGTTCAGCGGTGCACACAATACCTGTGGGAGCCGGCGTTGCCGGCGATAGGGCCCTCAAGACAAACAAAAACGCCCCGGAACCTCTCGGCCCCGGGGCGTTTTCGTTAACCGTCGGTACTTACTGCACGTAGGTCATCAGCACTTCGGCAGGCGAACGGGTATCCACCGACATCATCACGCTCAGGGCAGTGATGGTGAGGATGGAGAAGGCGAACACCTTGCGCGCCCAGAGGCGATCATCAGCCACCTTGTTGCCGTTCCAGGCCATGTACAGCCAGTACAGGCCCATGACCGCCGCGACGGCCAGGTAGCTCAGGCCGGCGTAGCCGCCAGCGGTGAGCATCAGGGTCGCGACCAGGAAGGCAACGATGTACCAGATGATCTGCTTCTTCGCCGCGGCCACGCCACGGGCAACCGGCAGGACCGGAATCGACGCGGCGCGATAGTCGTTGAAGCGGAAGATCGCGATCGCATACGAGTGCGGCATCTGCCACAGGCTGAACATCACCAGCAGGGTCAGCGCAGCCAGGTCGAAGGTGCCGCTCACGGCGCAATAGCCGATCACCGGAGGCATGGCACCGGACAGGCTGCCTACCAGGGTGCCGTGCACCGATTTGCGCTTCAGGTACAGGCTGTAGAAGCCGACGTAGATGATGAAGCCGATCAGGCCGAACAAGGCCGCCAGGGCGTTGGCCTTGAAGAACAGCAGGCCCAGGCCGGCCACCCCGAGCAGGTTGGCGTAGGCCAGGGCAACTGGCGACGAGATCGCGCCTTGCACCATCGCGCGGTTCTTGGTGCGCTCCATCTTGATGTCGATGTCGCGGTCGATCCAGTTGTTGAAGACACAACCGGATGCCACCACCAGCGAAGTACCGATCACCGTGGCGAGGAACAGCAAGAAATCGACATGCCCTGCCGCGGCGAGGAAGAAACCGCCCGCCACGGACAACACGTTACCGAAGATGATTCCCGGTTTGGTGATCTGGATAAAGTGTTTCAGGGACATGCCGTGTTACCTCACTTCGCCATCATGCTGGTGTGGATGCTGAACATGATCCACAGCGACAGACCGACCAGCAGTGCAATTACCAATGCAGTGAACAGGAACGACGTCACGCTGGAGCGTGCCGCTTTCGAGCTGTCCAGGTGCAGGAAGTAGTACAGGTGCACCACGATCTGGATCACTGCGAAGGCAACGATGATCAGCAGGGTCATGTCTTTCGGCAGGGTCGGGTTCATGACCAGGGCGAAAGGAATGACGGTCAGGATCACCGACAGGATGAAGCCGATGGCATACGACTTGACGCTGCCGTGGTTGGCTTCGTCGTGGCCGTGGTTGTTTGCGTTAGCCATTTACAGAACCCCCATCAGGTACACGACGGTGAACACGCAGATCCAGACCACGTCCAGGAAGTGCCAGAACAGGCTCAGGCAGCTCATGCGGGTCTTGTGGGTGGTGGTGATACCGTCCTTGTTGATCTGGTACATCATGATCGCCATCCAGATCAGACCTGCGGTCACGTGCAGACCGTGGGTACCAACCAGGGCGAAGAAGCCAGACAGGAAGCCGCTGCGAGTAGGACCGAAGCCTTCGCTGATCAGCAGGTGGAACTCGTTGACTTCCATGCCGATGAAGCCGGCACCCAGCAGCCAGGTGACGGCCAGCCAGCCCAGCACGCCGCCCTTGTTGCCCTTGTACATCTGCAGCATGGCGAAGCCGAAGGTGATACTGGAGAACAGCAGCAGCGCGGTTTCGACCAGTACGTAGTTCAGTTCGAAGATGTCATGACCCGACGGGCCGCCGGCAAAGTTGCCGGACAGCACCGCGTAGGTCGCGAAGATCGACGCAAACAGGATGCAGTCGGTCATCAGGTACAGCCAGAAACCGAAGACGGTCATCTCGCTGGAGTCGTGGTGGTGATCGTCATGCCCATGGTCGTGACCATGAGCATCTGCGTTGATTACATGACTGGACATTGATTAAACCCGCTCAAACGATTCGACACGTGCACCGTGAGGCGCACCAGTGGCCAGACCCAGGTTCTTCATGCGCTCACCTTCGATGCGCGCCACTTCCTCGGCCGGAACCATGTAGCCCTGGTCGTCACGCGCGGCGTGGCGAACGAAGACTGCAACGGTGGCGAACAGGCTGACGCCAACCAGCCACCAGATGTGCCAGATGAAGGCAAAGCCGAAGAGGGTCAGGAACAGGCCCATGAACACACCGGTAGAGGTGTTGTTCGGCATGTGGATCGCTTCGTACTTGGCCGGAACCTTGTACGCAACGCCCGCTTCCTTGGCTTCGTGCCAGGCATCCAGGCCGACTTTCTCAGGCATGGTGGCGAAGTTGTAGAACGCAGGTGGCGACGAAGTCGACCATTCCAGGGTACGGCCGCCCCATGGGTCGCCGGTGACGTCCATGTTGTCCTTGCGGTCGCGGATCGACACGTACAGCTGGATCAGCTGGCAAGCGATACCGAACAGGATCAGCACGGCGCCGACCACGGCTACGTACAGGTACGGTTCCCAGGCAGGGTTGTCCGAGTGGTTCAGACGACGGGTCATGCCCATGAAGCCCAGGGCGTACAGCGGCATGAAGGCCACGTAGAAGCCGGAGATCCAGAACCAGAAGGCAGCCTTGCCCCACTTCTCGTTCAGGGTGAAGCCGAAGGCTTTCGGGAACCAGAAGGCGAAGCCCGCGATGTAGCCGAATACCGCACCGCCGATGATCACGTTGTGGAAGTGCGCGATCACGAACAGGCTGTTGTGCAGCACGAAGTCAGCACCTGGAACGGCCAGCAGAACGCCGGTCATGCCACCGATGGAGAAGGTGACCATGAAGCCCAGGGTCCAGAGTACTGGCGCGGTGAAGCGCAGGCGGCCCTGGTAGATGGTGAACAGCCAGTTGAACAGTTTTACCCCGGTCGGGATCGAAATCAGCATCGTTGCCAGACCGAAGAAGGTGTTGACGCTGGCGCCAGAACCCATGGTGAAGAAGTGGTGCAGCCATACCGCAAAGCCCAGTACCGCGATCGCGCCCGATGCGTAGATCATCGAGTGGTGACCGAACAGGCGCTTGCCGGTGAAGGTCGAGGTAACTTCCGAGAACACGCCGAACGCCGGCAGGATCAGGATGTAAACCTCGGGGTGACCCCAGGCCCAGAACAGGTTGACGTACATCATCGGGTTCCCACCAAGCTCGTTGGTGAAGATGTGGAAGTCCAGATAACGGTCAACGGTCAGCAGAGCCAGTGCAGCGGTCAGGATCGGGAACGAAGCCACGATCAGGACGTTCGCCCAGGTGCAGGTCCAGGTGAAGATCGGCATGTCCATCAGTTTCATGCCAGGAGCGCGCATTTTCAGCACGGTCACCAGGAAGTTCACACCGGTCAGCGTTGTACCCAGACCCGACAGCTGGAGTGCCCAGATGTAGTAGTCAACCCCGACACCAGGGCTGTACTGGATACCCGACAGCGGCGGGTACGCAACCCAGCCGGTCTTGGCGAACTCGCCGACGCCCAGGGAGATGTTGACCAGCGCAACGCCGGACACCAGCAGCCAGAAGCTCAGGGAGTTGAGGAACGGGAAGGCCACGTCACGGGCGCCGATCTGCAGCGGCAGCGCCAGGTTCATCAGGCCGGTGAAGAATGGCATCGCCATGAAGATGATCATGATCACACCGTGGGCGGTGAAGATCTGGTCATAGTGTTCAGGCGGCAGGTAGCCCTCGGCGCCACCGGTGGCGGCCGCGAGCTGGGTACGCATCATGATCGCGTCGGCGAAGCCGCGGATCAGCATCAGCATGGCGACGATGATGTACATCACGCCGATTTTCTTGTGGTCGACCGAGGTCAGCCACTCGGACCAGAGGTAGGTCCACTTCTTGAAATAGGTGATTGCCGCGAACAGCGCGATACCGCCGAGCGCGATCATGGCAAGCGTCACCATGACTATCGGCTCGTGGTACGGGACCGCGTCCAGACTTAATTTACCGAACATCTCTTACTCCTCTGCCCCAGCAGCTGAATGCATACTCACGTCCATCCCTTCGGTACCGGTAGTGACCGCTGCCTCTTTGTGCTCGGCCTTCTCGTGTACCACCGGCTTGCCGCGGTTCATGCCTTCGTACTTGTCGACGATGGTCTGGAACTGGTCGGCCGGCGCCACGCTGTACAGCGTGACCGGGTTGTTTTCGCTCGCTTTGGCCAACGCCTCGTACTCAGCCTTGTCCAGCTGCTTCGGCGATTGCTTGACTTCGTTCACCCACGCCTCGAAATCGGCCTGGGAGGTGGCGACTGCCTTGAACTTCATACCGGTGAAGCCGGCACCGCTGTAGTTCGCCGAGATACCGTCGAACTCGCCGTTCTCGTTGGCGATCAGGTGCAGCTTGGTGGTCATGCCGGCCATCGCGTAGATCTGGCCGCCCAGTGCAGGGATGAAGAACGAGTTCATCACGGCGTCGGAGGTCACGCGGAAGTTGACCGGAGTGTTGGCCGGGAAGACGATCTTGTTGACGGTGGCAATGCCTTGTTCCGGGTAGATGAACAGCCACTTCCAGTCCAGGGCGACCACGTCGATCTGCACCGGCTTCACGTCGGAAACCAGCGGACGATACGGGTCCAGCTCATGGGTGGTTTTGTAGGTGACCACGCCCAGGGCGATGATGATCAGGACCGGGATGGTCCAGATCGCCACTTCGATCTTGGTCGAGTGCGACCAGTCCGGGGTGTACTTGGCAGCCTTGTTGGAAGCGCGGTACTTCCAGGCGAACGCCAGGGTCATGCAGATGACCGGAACGACCACCAGCAGCATCAGGCCGAAGGCGATCAGGATAAGGTTCTTTTGCTCAATGCCGACCTGACCCTTCGGGTCGAGCAGGGTCCAGTTGCACCCACTGAGTAAAAGCATGCCTAAAAAGGGCAGAATGCCAAACAGTCTGGGGTAACGCTTTTTACTCATCTCACGACCTCTAGATCAGCTTGCTTCAATGCAATTTGTGTTTTGGTCGCCAACACTTCTTCCTGCCTGGTGTCAGCATTTACGGGCGAATAAGGCCATACCTTGAGGAGCGACGCTGCTCGGCATAAACCTTGGGTGGTGCGTGGTTATTGTTCTGACTTCGTGGGCAACAGGCCTGTATTTCAGACCAAGTCCATTTGGTGCGGAAAATCACGGAGGGGAGTCAGCCCGGCATCGCCGCAGGCGATGCTCGTCGAAGTCAGCAAGAAAGGCTGCGGGGCCTTTGAAACTGCGACTTGCAAGCAGTGCCGAACGGAAATTGGGGGCGATTGTAGATAGGTCGCCCCCCCTTGACTATGACTTATTGAGCAACAGTCTTTTACAGGAAGTGTAATAATCCGAGCTTAAAAGCCAGCTTCGCGACAGTTTGTCGCACCCGCTGCAATAGCTCTGAAACGCCCGTCCCACAAGGGCTGCGGGTTGACGCAAGTCAATCGCCCTGTGCGCACTGTGGGAAATTTCACAGCACAAGGGACTTGCGTCAAAACATGACTTTTGTCTAACCCCGGCGGCGGTTGCGCCAGATGCCCAGCGGCACCAGGACAGCGGTCAGGACGAAGGCTACAAGTGCCCATTGTGCAAGGGAAAGTCCCAATACAGGTGGGTATGGTGTAGAGCAGAAGCCGTCGACCTGGAACACCAGCGGCAGCACCGAAGCCAGGGGCAGGCCGTCGACGATCGGTTGCAGGGTATCGATGCCGCAACTGACGGACGGATTGGCGAGAATATAGGCGTGGTTGCCAGCAGCGGCGACGCCACCGAGGGCGCTGAGCACCACCAGGCCTTCGAACACCGTTACGCTGTGCTTGCCCGGCATGGCTGCGCCGATGAAGGCGAACAGGGCGATCAGCAGCAGCGCATAGCGTTGCAGGATGCACAGCGGGCAGGGCGCCTCGCCAAGGACGATCTGCATATAGAGTGCACCGCCGATCAGCGCCAGACAGATCACGCCCAGCAGGACCAGGAAGCGCCGTTCCCGATTCAGGCGCTGCGTTTGCTCGTTCATTGCCATTCCCTTCACGTTGATTGGATCGACTCGCGGCCACGCGAAAGCCGCGGGGCGCACAAGATGACGGTGCGCCGGCGGAAAGTCTACAGGCAGACGAGGGGTAGAAAGTGAAGTCGGCGTGAAAAACGCGGGCGCAGGGTGGGAGTGAAGAGGAAGGGGATTAACAGGGAATTAATGTGTTGAAGCTGAGGACCCTATCGCTGGCAAGCCAGCTCCCACAGGGTCAACACAGACCTTAAGCCTTGTGCAGTACCTGTGGGAGCTGGCTTGCCAGCGATGAGGCCCCTGAGATCACTCCAGAGCAGCAGCCGGCCCGAAGAACTCATAGCGGCTCTGCCCTTCCGGCACCCGCAGCGCTTTCAGGTGGCGCTTCACCGCCGCCATGAAGCCTTTAGGCCCGAGGAAGTACGCATCCAGGTCGCGCTCGACCGGCAACCACTGCTCCAGCTGATCCTGGCTCAACAGCCCCAGCGCATCCCCCGGCAGGCTCACGCCGTCATCCTCGTCATAGCAATAGAAGCGCTTGAGCTGCGGATTGCGCGCCGCCAGGGCATCGACATGCTCACGGAAGGCATGCACCCCGCCGTTGCGCGCGCAATGAATGAAGTGGACCTGCCGCCCGCTTTCCAGGGCCTTGTCGAGCATGGCCAGGGTCGGGGTGATGCCGACGCCGCCACTGATCAGCACCAGCGGCTTGTCGCCGGCCGCCAGGGTGAAGTCCCCGGCCGGCGGGAACAGGTTGATGCGGTCGCCGACCTTGAACTGGTCATGCAGGTAGTTGGAGACCTTGCCCTGCGCCTCGCGCTTGACGCTGATGCGGTACAGGCGCCCGTCGCCCAGGGTCGACAGCGAATAGTTGCGGCGCTGCTCGACCCCATCGATCACCAGTTGCAGACCGATGTACTGCCCCGGCTCGGCCACCAGCACCGGCTGGCCATCCACCGGGGCGAAATAGAAGGAGACGATCTCGGCGCTCTCTTCGACGCGCTCCACCAGGGTGAAGGCCCGCGCACCGCGCCAGCCGCCCTTGGCCTCTTCCTTCTGCTGATACATACCCTCTTCGGCACCGATCAGGATATCCGCCAACTGCTGATAAGCCGCGCCCCAGGCCTTGAGCACTTCAGGGGTGGCGATTTCGCTGCCGAGCACTTCCTCGATGGCGCGCAGCAGGCAGGCGCCGACGATCGGGTAGTGCTCCGGAAGAATCTGCAGGGCCACATGCTTGTTGACGATCTGCCCGACCAGCCCGCCCAGTTGCTCCAACTGGTCGATATGCCGGGCGTACATCAGCACGCCGTTGGCCAGGGCCCGGGGCTGGTCGCCGCTGGCCTGGTGCGCCTGGTTGAACAGCGGACGCACCTCGGGGTACTCGCTGAGCATCATCTTGTAGAAATGGGTAGTCAGGGCTTCACCACCGCTTTCCAACAGCGGAACGGTGGCCTTGATGATTGCACGGTCTTCGGCGGTCAACATGAAACGACTCCTGAGCCTGATGGGCTTCTGGTTAAACACTGACAGGGGTGTATTCAGAATCCATGCCAAGGATTAAACCCAATGAAACCGGGCACTTGAAGACACTACGAGTCAAATTGACACGAAACCTGCTAGAGTCATAACGACCACAAGGAGTCATTATGACCTCGAAACCGCTACTCACCGCCCTCCTCCCGCTGGTCAGCGACCTGTCCCGCGAGCTGCCCGAGCACGAGCGCTACCGTCGCCTGCTCGGTGCCATGCGTGCGCTGCTGCCCTGCGATGCCGCAGCGTTGCTGCGCCTGGACGGCGAATGGCTGGTGCCATTGGCGGTAGACGGGCTGAGCGCCGACACCCTCGGCCGGCGCTTCCGGGTCAGCGAGCATCCGCGCTTCGCCGCCATCCTCAGCCGCAGCGATCCGACCCGCTTCGCCAGCGACAGCGAGCTGCCCGACCCTTACGATGGCCTGGTCGAGGGCCTGCACCAGCAACTGGAAGTGCATGACTGCATGGGCTGCCCACTGTTCGTGGACGAACGTCCCTGGGGCCTGCTGACCCTCGACGCGCTGGAGCCGGAAAGCTTCCAGCAGGCCGAACTGGATTCCCTGCAAGCCTTCGCCAGCCTTGCCGCCGCCACGGTCAACGTGGCCCAGCGCATCGAAGGCCTGACCCTGCGCGCCGAGGTCTACCGCCAGGCCAGCGACCAGCAGGCCAAGGAGCTGATCGGCCAGAGCAAGGCGCACAAGCGCTTGCTGGAAGAGATCCGCCTGGTCGGCGGCAGCGACCTGACCGTGCTGATCACCGGGGAAACCGGGGTCGGCAAGGAACTGGTGGCCCAGGCCATCCACCAGGCCTCGCCCCGCGCCGACAAGCCGCTGATCAGCCTCAACTGCGCGGCACTGCCCGACACCCTGGTGGAAAGCGAGCTGTTCGGCCACGTGCGCGGGGCCTTTACCGGGGCCGTGGGCGAGCGCCGCGGCAAGTTCGAGCTGGCCAATGGCGGCACGCTGTTCCTCGATGAAGTGGGCGAGCTGTCCCTGGTGGTCCAGGCCAAGCTGCTGCGGGTGTTACAGAGCGGCCAGTTGCAGCGCCTCGGCTCGGACCAGGAACATCGCGTCGATGTGCGCCTGATCGCCGCCACCAACCGTGATCTTGCCGAGGAAGTCCGAGCCGGCCGCTACCGGGCCGACTTCTACCACCGCCTCAGCGTCTACCCGCTGCCGGTGCCTGCCTTGCGCGAGCGTGGCCGCGACGTGTTGCTGCTGGCCGGCTATTTCCTCGAACAGAACCGCTCGCGCATGGGCCTCAACAGCCTGCGCCTGAGCGCCGAGGCCCAGGCGGCGCTGCTGGCCTACGACTGGCCGGGGAATGTGCGGGAGCTGGAACACCTGATCGGGCGCTCGGCGCTCAAGGCCCTGGGGCAACACCATGATCGTCCGAGGATCCTGACCCTCGACGCGCCGGACCTGGACCTGCCCGGTGTCACTGCCCCGGCCAGCGCGCCGGCAAAGCCCGCTACTCTCCCCGAAAACGGCGGCGACCTGCGCCAGGCCCTCGACCACTACCAGCGCCAACTGATCGGCCAATGCCTGGAGCGCCACCAGCAGAACTGGGCCAGCGCCGCCCGCGAACTGGGCCTGGACCGTGCCAACCTCGCACGGCTGGCACGCCGCCTTGGCCTGCGCTGATTTACGGATATGCTAAAGGGCTGCGTGCCGGGGTCGATAACCCGGCACAAGCTTCTGAATTCTCATCTACGCACGAAGGTTTCTATGTTCTCGCAAAAAGCCCGCGCGGACTCGCTGTCGCTGCTGCTCTTCACCTTGCGCAGCGGCAAGCTGATGGCGATCAACCTGCTCAAGGTCAGCGAGATCATTCCCTGTCCGCCCTTGACCCGCCTGCCCGAAGCCCATCCCCACGTCAAAGGCGTGGCGACCCTGCGCGGCAACTCGCTGCCGGTGATCGACCTGTCCCGGGCCATCGGCGAACGACCGCTGGCCGACCCCAATGGCGGCTGCCTGATCGTCACCGATATCAGCCGCTCCAAGCAGGGCCTGCATGTCCAGGCGGTGGCGCGCATCGTCCACTGCAAGAGCACCGACATCCGTCCGCCGCCCTATGGTTCGGGGGAAAAGTCGTTCATCACCGGGGTAACCCGGATCGACGACACCCTGGTCCAGGTGCTGGATATCGAAAAAGTCATCCACACTATCGCCCCGGTGCATCACCAGGACGCGCCGTCGCAGCTCAGCGAAGAGGACGCGACCATCCTCAAGGCAACCAACATACTGGTGGTGGATGACAGCCAGGTTGCCTTGCAGCAGTCGATCTACACCCTGCGCGGGCTGGGCCTGGAGTGCCACACGGCGCGCAGTGCCAAGGACGCGATCGCGGTGCTGCTCGACCTGCAGGGCACCGACCAGGAAATCGACGTGGTGGTCTCGGATATCGAGATGTCGGAGATGGATGGGTACGCGTTCACCCGCACCCTGCGCGAGACGCCGGACTTCCAGCATCTTTATGTGCTGCTGCATACCTCGCTGGACAGTGCGATGAACAGTGAAAAGGCCAAGGCGGCGGGGGCGAATGCGGTGTTGACCAAGTTCTCTTCGCCGGAGTTGACGGACTGTTTGATCGTTGCGGCGCGGACTGTGGCCTTCACCGAGAGATAATTTTTTGCTGCTGATGGCCTCATCGCTGGCAAGCCAGCTCCCACAGGGTCCGTGTGCGCCGCTGGACCTGTGGGAGCTGGCTTGCCAGCGATGAGGCCCGAAAGAACAATACAAAGAAGATCAGGCATACTCCGGCACTCAGCCCCAGAGGAGCCACTTCCCCATGAAAGCGCCCATCCTCACCCTGCTTCTGCTCGCCCCCCTCGCCCACGCCTCCAGCGACCAGGCCTGGGCCGAGCACGACAAGCAACTGCTGCGCGCCTGCACCGCGGCCAGCCAGCTCAAGGACGTCCGCGCCCTGGGCAAGAGCGCCGAGTTCGATGACCGCAGCGGCTATTCTGCCCTGCTCCTGCAAGGCCGCTACCCGCAAAAACACATGAACAACCGCAAGGGCACCGAACTGTGCCTCTACGACCGGCGCCAGAAGAACGCCTACGTCACTGAATGGACCCCGGGCAAACCGTGAACGACGCTTCCGACACCACCCACTTCCATTGCACCGGCTGCGGCCGCTGCTGCACCGGTCACCATGTCCCCCTGACCCTGAGCGAAGCCCGGGCCTGGGTCGACGACGGCGGCCAGGTCATCGTCCTGGTCGAAGCGTTCCTCGCCAATGGCCTGGGGCTGCCGCCGGAACAGCAGGACCACGCCCGTCGCCGCTCCTGCGCCGTGCCCTGCGGCGACACCGAAGTCTACGTCGCGATCACCTTCGCCGCCTTCAACCCGGGCCCGTGCCGCAACCTCGACGCCGAGCTGCGCTGCCTGATCTACGAGCGCCGACCACTGGTCTGTCGCATCTATCCGATGGAGATCAACCCGCATATCCCGCTGCGCCCGCAGGCCAAGGACTGCCCGCCGGAAGCCTGGGACAGCGGCGAGGCGCTGATCCACCGCGAGCGCGTGGTGGACCCAAAACTGATGGAACTGATCGAACAATCGCGCCAGGCCGACCGCGACGATATCCGCAACAAGGCCCTGGTCTGCCAGCGCCTGGGCATCGACACCAGCGCGCTGAAAGGCAACGGCTTCACCGCCTACCTGCCGGACACGGGCGCGCTGCGACAGGCCATGCAGGACACAGCCGCCGACCCGCAAGCGCTGCTCGCCGCGTGGATTCTGCATGTCGAGGATGGCGACCTTGCCGGAAAACTGGACTCGGCAGGGGCCAGGGTCACCGGCACGAGCGCCGGGCACTACAGCTTCATCGGGTTCTGATCCGCCGCGCTACTGGCGCCGGCACCAGAATTCTTCGGCCAGGCGGCGCAGGTCTTCGGCCAGGCCGGCCACGTCGCTGGCGGTGGAATGCCCGCGCTGGCCGGCCGTGACGCTTTGCTCGCTGGCCTCGCGGATACTGATGATATTGCGGTTGATGTCTTCGCTGACCAGGCTCTGTTGCTCCACCGCCGAGGCGATCTGCAGGCTCATCTCGCTGATCTGGTTGACCCGCTGGCTGATGCCGTGCAGCGCCTGGGTCGCATGCTGGGCCTGCTCGACGCTCTGCCCGGCGTGATCGCTGCTCTGCTGCATGGCCTGCACCGCATCGCGGGCGCCGTTCTGCAGCATGGTGATCATGCGCTGGATCTCCCCGGTGGATTGCGCGGTGCGCTGGGCCAGGCCGCGCACCTCGTCGGCCACCACGGCAAAACCACGCCCGTGATCCCCCGCCCGCGCTGCCTCGATCGCCGCATTCAGCGCCAGCAGGTTGGTCTGCTCGGCGATGCTGTGGATAACCTCCAGCACCCCGGAGATTTCCTCGCTGTGGTTTTCCAGGGTGTGGACAACGTCCGTCGCCTCGGCCAGCGCGTTGGCCAGTTGCAGGATGGTGGTACGGCTCTGGTCCACCAGTTGATGCCCGACCTGGGTCTCGCCTTCGGCCTGGTCCGCCGCCTTCGAAGCCTGCTGCGCGCTGCTCGCCACTTCCGCCACCCGCGCTGCCATGCGGTTGATCGCTTCGGCGACCTGGTCGGCATCGCCCTGCTGGCCGAGGGTGGTGGTGTGGCTGTGTTGCAGGTGGCTGGCCAGGTCGGCGGTGTGTCCGGCAAGACGCCTGGAGGTGTCGCCGATGCGCCCGACTACCGCACCGATCTGCGCTTCGAGCATCTGCAAGGCAAATTCGATCTGCCCCACGGTGTCCCGGCGACCGGTGTACAGGCGCTGGCTCAGCGGGTTGTCGGCGATGTCGCGCACGCGCCGGCCGAGGCGCTCCAGGGGGCTCAGGGTACGCTGGATCATCAACGCGCCGAGCCCGACGGCGACCGCCCACTGCGCCACGCCGAGGTAAGGCAGGTCCGGCAGCAGCAGGCGGCTACCCATGACCAGCGCGAGCAAACCACCCAGTCCCAGGCTCAGGCGCGTGCCCATGCCCAACACCGGCAGGCGCTCCAGCAGGCTGCGCTGGCCGCTGCGCAGTTCGGCGTAATGCTGCTCCGCTGCCTCGACCTGCGCCCGCGTCGGCTTGGTCCGCACCGATTGGTATTCCACGGTCTGGCCATGACTGGTGATCGGCGAAACGAAGGCACTCACCCAGTAGTGATCACCGTTCTTGCAACGGTTCTTCACCAACCCCATCCACGAACGTCCCTTCTTCAGGGTCTGCCACATGTGCTCGAACGCCCCCGGTGGCATGTCCGGGTGGCGCACGATATGGTGCGCGCTGCCGATCAGCTCCTCGCGGGAAAACCCGCTGATGCGGATGAATTCGTCATTGGCGTAGGTGATTGCACTCGTCAGATCCGTGGTGGAAAGAATGTTCGCATCCACGGGGTAATCCACGTTTCGACCGGTCACAGGCAGATTGCTCTTCATCGAGAGGCGCTCGTCGTTCGGGTGGGGTTATAAAGCAGGGCGGAAATACTACGTTTGACCCCTTGCCGGAACCTTGACCCAGAGCAGCATTAAGGCCAATCGCCATCACCGCTCATCGATAATGATTCGCACCTGACAGCCGTGACAGCTAGCCGTCACTGTGCTGACCGGGTCTGTTCTATATAAGGGTAGGAAGCCCTTCTCCCTTCACTTCTGTCGGCGCCTTTGACGCATGCGAATTTCCAGCCCCCGAACGCTGCTTGTCCTCCTGGCCATCGTCCTGCTGGCGGGTGGCGCCTGGTTCGTCAACAAACGCCCGCAAGCCGCACGCCCGGTGACCTCCAGCGCCATCCCGGTCAGCGTGATCGCCGTGCAGCGCGAGGACGTCCCGCGGTTTCTCAGCGCCATCGGCACCGTGCAATCGCTGCATAGCGTGGTGATCCGCCCGCAGGTGGAAGGCGTGCTGACGAAGATCGCCGTGCAGGAAGGCCAGGACGTGAAAAAAGGCGACCTGCTCGCCACCCTGGATGACCGCGCCATCCGCGCCAGCCTCGACCAGGCCCGGGCCCAGCTCGGCCAGAGCCAGGCGCAAATACAGGTGGCGGAAACCGACCTCAAGCGCTATCGACTGCTCAGCGAAGACAACGGCATCTCGCGGCAGACCCTCGACCAGCAACAGGCCCTGGTCAACCAGTTGAAGGCGACGCTGCTCGGCAACCAGGCGAATATCGCTGCCGCCGAGGTACAACTGTCGTACACGCGGATCCTGTCGCCGGTCAGTGGCCGGGTCGGCATCCGCAATGTCGACGAAGGCAACCTGGTGCGCACCACCGACACCCAGGGCCTGTTCAGCGTGACCCGCCTCGATCCGATCAACGTGGAATTCTCGGTGCCGCAGAACTGGCTGCCGACCCTGCAGCAACTCACCGCCAGCCGCGAGGCGGCGCCGATCCACGCCTACCTGGAAGGCGACGGCGATACCGGCGGCCAGCTGCTCGGCGAAGGCCGCCTGAGCCTGATCGACAACCAGATCGCCGCCGGCACCGGCACCCTGCGCGCCAAGGCCACCTTCAACAACCCGGATGCACGCCTGTGGCCCGGCCAACTGGTGACCCTGCGGGTGCAGACCGGCATCGAGCGCGATGCCCTGGTGGTGCCGCCCGGCGTGGTGCGCCAGGGCGTGGACAAGCACTTCGTCTACCGCATCGCCGGCGACAAGGCCGAGGCGGTACCGGTCAAGGTGGTTTACCAGGACAGCAAGCTCAATGTGATCACCGGCGTCGAAGCCAATGACCGCCTCGTCGCCGACGGCCAGTCGCGGCTCAAGCCCGGCTCCACCGTGGAAATCCTCGAGGCGAAACCGGTGACCGGCGACGTCGCCCGCAGCGAAGCGAGCGTGCAGCCATGAACGCGGCCCTGCCCAATGGTCGCGGTGGCCTGTTCGGCTGGTGCATCGACCGCCCCGTCGCCACCCTGCTGCTGACCTTCGCCCTGGTCCTGCTCGGGGTCGTGGCCTTCCCGCGCCTGCCGGTGGCACCGCTGCCGGAAGCCGACTTCCCGACCATCCAGGTCACGGCCACGCTCCCGGGTGCCAGCCCGGAAACCATGGCCTCGTCGGTCGCCACACCGCTGGAGGTGCAGTTCAGCGCCATCCCCGGCATGACCCAGATGACCTCCAGCAGTGCCCTCGGCTCCACCAGCCTGATCCTGCAGTTCACCCTCGACAAGAACATCGATACCGCCGCCCAGGAAGTCCAGGCGGCGATCAACACCGCCACCGCCCGGCTGCCCCAGGACATGCCGAGCCCGCCGACCTGGCGCAAGGTCAACCCGGCCGACAGCCCGGTGCTGATCCTCACGGTCAGCTCCGAGCACATGCCGGCCAACGAACTCAGCGACTACGCGGAAACCCTGCTGGCCCGGCAACTGAGCCAGATCGACGGGGTCGGCCTGGTCAATATCACCGGCCAGCAGCGCCCGGCGATCCGCGTCCAGGCCCAGCCCGACAGGCTCGCCGCCCTCGGCCTGACCCTCGCCGACCTGCGCCTGGCGATCCAGCAGACCAGCCTCAACCTGGCCAAGGGCGCGCTGTATGGCGAGAACAGCGTGTCCACCTTGGCGACCAACGACCAGTTGTTCCATCCCGAGCAGTACGCGCAACTGATCGTCTCCTACCGCGACGGTGCGCCGGTGCAGCTCAAGGACGTGGCCAAGGTCATCAGTGGCTCGGAGAACGCCTACGTCCAGGCCTGGTCCGGCGACCAGCAGGGCCTCAACCTGGTGATCTTCCGCCAGCCGGGGGCGAATATCGTCGATACCGTGGACCGGGTGAACGCCGAACTGCCGCGCCTGGAAGAAATGCTCCCGGCCACGGTCAACGTCTCGGTGCTGCAGGACCGCACCCAGACCATCCGCGCCTCACTGCATGAAGTGGAACTGACCCTGGCCATCGCCGTGCTGCTGGTGATCGCGGTGATGGCGCTGTTCCTGCGTCAGTGGTCGGCGACCCTGATCGTCTCGGCGGTGCTTGGCGTCTCGCTGGTGGCCAGCTTCGCCTTCATGTACGTGATGGGCTTCAGCCTGAACAACCTGACCCTGGTGGCGATCGTCATTGCCGTGGGCTTCGTGGTGGACGACGCGATCGTCGTGGTGGAGAACATCCACCGGCATCTGGAGGCGGGAGACAGCCGTCGCGAGGCGGCGATGAAAGGCGCGCGGGAGATCGGCTTTACCGTGGTCTCGATCAGCTTCTCCCTGGTGGCGGCCTTTATTCCGCTGCTGTTCATGGGCGGCGTGGTCGGCCGGCTGTTCAAGGAATTCGCCCTGACCGCCACCTCGACCATCCTGATCTCGGTGCTGGTGTCCCTGACCCTGGCCCCGACCCTGTGCGCCCTGTTCATGAACGCCCCGGCCCACGACAAGGAGAAGAAACCCGGCTTCGGCGAGCGCCTGGTCGCCGCCTACGAACGCCTGCTGGACAAGGCCCTGGCCCACCAGCGCCTGATGCTCGGGGTGTTCTTCCTCAGTACCGCGCTGGCGGTGGTCGGTTATGTGCTGATCCCCAAAGGCTTCTTCCCGGTGCAGGACACCGGGTTCGTCCTCGGCACCAGCGAAGCGGCGGCGGATGTGTCGTACCCGGACATGGTCGCCAAGCACCAGGCCCTGGCCGAAGTCATCGAAGCCGACCCGGCGGTGCGCGCCTTCTCCCATTCGGTGGGGGTCACCGGCAGCAACCAGACCATCGCCAACGGGCGCTTCTGGATTGCCCTCAAGGACCGCGGCGACCGCGACGTCTCCGCCAGCGAGTTCATCGACCGCCTGCGGCCGAAGCTGGCGAAGATCCCCGGCGTGGTCCTGTACCTGCGCGCCGGCCAGGACATCAACCTGAGTTCCGGCCCCAGCCGCAGCCAGTACCAATATGTGCTCAAGAGCAACGACGGCCCGGCCCTGAACCTGTGGACCGAACGCCTGACCGAGCGGCTCAGGGCCAACCCGGCGTTCCGCGACCTGTCCAATGACCTGCAACTGGGCGCCAGCGTCACCCGCATCGAGATCGACCGCAAGGCCGCGGCGCGCTTCGGCCTGACCACCAGTGATGTCGACCAGGCGCTCTATGACGCCTTCGGCCAGCGGCAGATCAGCGAGTTCCAGACCGAGACCAACCAGTACAAGGTCATCCTCGAACTGGACGCGCGCCAGCGCGGCCGCGCGGAAAGCCTCAACTACTTCTACCTGCGCTCGCCGCTGACCGGTGAAATGGTCCCGCTGGCCGCCGTGGCGAAGGTCGAGGCACCGAGCACCGGCCCGCTGTCCATCGCCCACGACGGGCTGTTCCCGGCGGCCAACCTGTCCTTCAACCTGGCGCCGGGCGTGGCCCTCGGCGATGCCGTCAGCATCCTCGAACGAACCCAGCGCGAGCTGGGCATGCCGGCCTCCATCAGCGGCACCTTCCAGGGGGCGGCCCAGGCCTTCCAGAGTTCGCTGTCGAGCCAGCCATGGTTGATCCTCGCCGCGCTGGTGGCGGTGTACATCATCCTCGGCGTGCTCTACGAGAGCTTCGTCCACCCGCTGACCATCATCTCCACCCTGCCCCCGGCCGGACTGGGCGCCCTGGCCCTGCTCTGGCTCTGGGGCCAGGACTTCACCATCATGGGCCTGATCGGCGTGGTGCTGCTGATCGGCATCGTCAAGAAGAACGGCATCCTGCTGATCGACTTCGCCCTGGATGCCCAGCGCAACCACGGAATGAGTCCGGAAGAAGCCATCCACAAGGCCTGCCTGACGCGCTTCCGGCCGATCATCATGACCACCCTGGCCGCCCTGCTCGGCGCGGTGCCACTGATGCTCGGCGCCGGGGCCGGGGCCGAACTGCGCCAGCCGCTGGGGATTGCCGTGGTCGGCGGGCTACTGGTCAGCCAGGCCCTGACGCTGTTCACCACGCCGGTCATATACTTGGCCCTCGAGCGCCTGTTCCACCGCCGCCAGCGCCCTGCCCCGGCGCCCCGGCCGCTTGCCCACTGAGAGCCGACCATGCGCGTGCTGATTATCGAAGACGAAGAAAAAACCGCCGACTACCTGCACCGCGGCCTCACCGAGCAGGGCTTTACCGTGGACCTGGCGCGGGACGGCATCGAGGGCCTGCACCTGGCGCTGGAGGGTGATTACTCGGTGATCGTCCTCGACGTGATGCTCCCGGGCCTCGACGGCTATGGCGTGCTCCGCGCCCTGCGCGCACGCAAGCAGACCCCGGTGATCATGCTCACCGCCCGCGAGCGGGTCGAGGACCGCATCCATGGCCTGCGCGAAGGTGCCGACGACTACCTGGGCAAGCCGTTTTCCTTCCTCGAACTGGTTGCCCGCCTGCAGGCCCTGACCCGGCGCAGCGGCGGGCACGAGCCGGTGCAGATCCAGGTCGCCGACCTCTGGGTCGACCTGATCAGCCGCAAGGCCAGCCGCGCCGGGCAGCGCCTGGACCTGACCGCCAAGGAGTTCTCCCTGCTCAGCGTGCTGGCGCGCCGGCAGGGCGAGATCCTCTCGAAGACGGCGATTGCCGAGCTGGTCTGGGACATCAATTTCGACAGCGACGCGAATGTCGTCGAAGTGGCGATCAAGCGCCTGCGGGCCAAGCTCGACGGACCGTTCGAAAGCAAGCTGCTGCACACCATCCGGGGAATGGGCTATGTCCTGGAAAACCGTGCGAACTAACTCCCTGGCCTTGCGCCTGAGCGCCCTGTTCACCGGGGTCGCGGCGCTGGTGTTCCTGCTGATCGGCTGGGCCCTGTACAAACAGGTGGACCGCAGCCTCGACCTGCTGCCCTCGGCGGAACTGGAGGCGCGCTACAG
The DNA here is from genome assembly GCF_001941965.1 of Pseudomonas putida. Classification (GTDB taxonomy): domain Bacteria; phylum Pseudomonadota; class Gammaproteobacteria; order Pseudomonadales; family Pseudomonadaceae; genus Aquipseudomonas; species Aquipseudomonas putida_L. The sequence continues at coordinate 34,638 of NZ_MKZO01000001.1, forward strand.
CGTGCTGGAGTCCTCACTGACGCGCTTCGGCAACCAGGAGCACTGGGGCAAGGTCACGCGCAAGCTCGACCTGCTCGGCGAGGAAGACCGGCGTATCCGTTTCTGGGTGGTGAGTAGCGACAGCCGTTATGAATACGGCCATCCCGATGCGGCGATCCGGCATATCGCCGAAGGCCCGCCGGGGATGCGCGACGTGCGCCTGGGCGACAGTCCCTACCCGTTCAAGATCATGCTCAGCGAGTTGCCGGCCCTGGAAGAACGCCCGCCGCTGCGCTTTCTGATCGGCATCGACACCGACACCTTCTGGAACACCCAGCGCACTTTGCTCATCGCCTTGATCAGCCTGGCGGTGGTCGGCGTACTGCTGGCCTCGGCGCTGGGCTACTGGGCGGCGCGGATCGGCTTGCGGCCGCTGCGCCAGCTCTCCGACGAAGCCCAGCAACTGGCCCCGCCGCAGCTCAGCGGGCGGCTGCGGGTCTCGGCGCTGCCGCCGGAGCTGGAGCAGTTCGCCCAGGCATTCAATGCCACGCTGGAGCGGGTCGACCAGTCCTGGTCGCGGCTGGAAGCCTTCAATGCCGATGTCGCTCACGAACTGCGCTCGCCGCTGACCAACCTGATCGGCCAGACCCAGGTCGCCCTGACCCGCGGGCGCAGCGCCGAGCATTACTTCGAGGTGCTGCAATCCAACCTGGAAGAGCTGGAACGGCTGCGCAGCATCATCAACGACATGCTCTTCCTCGCCAGCGCCGACCAGGGCAGCAAGGCTACGGCGCTGATCAGCACTTCGCTGGCGGAGGAAGTGGCGACCACCCTCGACTACCTGGACTTCATCCTCGAGGACGCCCAGGTGCGGGTCGAGGTCAGCGGGGACGCCCAGGCGCGGATCGAGAAGGCGCATTTGCGCCGGGCGCTGATCAACCTGCTGAACAATGCAGTGCAGCACACCCGGCCGGAGGAAGTGATCCGGGTGAACATCGACCGCGCCGACGGGCAGATCCGCATTGCCGTGAGCAATCCCGGGCCGGCGATCGGCGACGAGCACCTGGCGCGGTTGTTCGAGCGTTTCTATCGGGTAGATGCGGCGCGCAGCAACAGTGGGGGTGGCAATCACGGGCTGGGGCTGGCGATCGTCAAGGCGATTGCGGTGATGCATGGCGGGAGTGTGTTCGTGCGTAGCCAGGCGGGGGCCAATACCTTCGGGATTCTTCTGCCCGCTTGAGGGCCTCATCGCTGGCAAGCCAGCTCCCACAGGTATCGCGTGCACCACTGAACCTGTGGGAGCTGGCTTGCCAGCGATAGGGCCCTCACTAACACCAAAACCCTCTAATCCGGCGCTCTCAACTGACTGTTACCTAATCAGCAACAGTCCATCTCTAAAACCCGTCTTTTTCGTTCGTTTGCTAACGATTATTTTGAACACACCAAACAGATACTTGCTCTGCAAGAAGGTTGTTCAAATGTCCAACAGCATGGGTATTGCCAGCGTTTTCGTCCTGTCCTCCGTCCTGCTTTCGCCTTTGGCGATGGCCGAAGAATCCCAGGCTTTCGTAGCCCAGACCGCCCGCCACCAGGCTGCCATGGAGCAGTCCCGCGAGGCCTTCGCCAAACAGCAGCAGGACGCCAGCAAAGGCTCGGACCAGACCGCATCCAAGGCGAACCTGAATGACGCCAGCGACAGCTGATCGTCAGCACTGCCCTCTCGTTTTTCCCTCGACTTTCGCGCGGGTGACTTTTGTCCCGCTGCGTCTGTCATTGAAAGCCGCTGCCTGTCAGCGGCTTTTTTTTGCCTGGTGAAAAGTACCGGAATACGGCCGGAACCCTCTAAGAAAAATACCTGCATCCAGAATAAAAACTGCCGCCAAACCACCTCAAGGAGTTCATCAAGGTGATCAAGACCCCACGTTTTACCCCGTTATTTCTTGCGCTGGCTGCAACGATGCCGTTGCACGCACAGGCTGAAGACGACAAGCCCGAAGGCTTCATCGAAGGCGCCAGCCTCGATGTGCTGGCGCGCAACTTCTATGTGAACCGCAACCAGCTGCTGCCCGGCGTGCGCGACAACCGCGAATGGGGCCAGGGCTTCATCGGCAAGTTCGAGTCGGGCTTCACCCAGGGCACGGTCGGCTTCGGCCTCGACGCCTACGCCATGCTTGGCCTGAAACTGGACGGCGGTGGCGGCACCGCGGGCTCCAGCATCCTGCCGATCAACAGCCCCAGCAAAGCCGGTTATGACTACGGCAAGGCCCCGGACGAGTTCTCCAGTGCCGGTGCCTCGATCAAGGTGCGTGCCTTCGACACCGTGCTGCGCGCCGGTGACCTGTTCCTCAGCAACCCGGTGATCGCCGGTGGCGAAAGCCGCATGCTGCCGCAGACCTTCCGCGGCTTCAGCCTGACCAACACCAGCTTCGACGACCTGATGCTCGAAGCCGGCCAGGCCAGCTTCACCAAGCCGTACAACCAGAGCGGCCACCGGCGCATCGACACCTTCTACGGCAGCCTCGCCGACGACCGCGACAGCCGCCACCTGAACTGGGCCGGCGCCGCCTGGACCCCGCTGGAAGGCCTGAGCAGCGACCTGTACGCCTCCGAGCTGAAGGACATCTGGAACCAGTACTACTTTGACCTCGACTACACCTGGCAGCTCAACGACCTGGTCAGCCTCAACCCGGGCCTGCACTACTACCACACCCAGGACACCGGAGACGCCCTGCTCGGGCATATCGACAACAACACCTACAGCCTGCACTTCACGGTGAATGTCGGTTATCACGCGCTGACCGCGGTTTACCAGCGGGTCAACGGCAACACCCCGTTCGACTACATCAACCAGGGCGACAGCGTGTTCCTCGACAACTCGCAGATCTACTCGGACTTCAACGGACCGAACGAGCGTTCGTGGAAGCTCAAGTACGACTATGACTTCGCCGGGGTTGGCGTGCCGGGGCTGACCACGTCGGTTTCGTATTCGAAAGGTGAGCTGGACCTGACCAAGGTCGATCCGACCGGGACCGGGTATGGCCATTGGTACAGTGAAGACGGCAAGAACGCCCAGCATTGGGAGCGCGATGTGGACCTGGCCTATACGGTCCAGGAAAGCACGCTCAAGGACCTCACCGTGCGCCTGCGCTGGGCTGCGCACCGGGGTAGCCAGGGGTATTCGGCGGTGGACAACGATGTCGATGAATACCGGGTGATCGTCGAGTATCCGGTGAATATCTTCTGATTCATCGCCAGGGCTGATGGCCTCATCACTGGCAAGCCAGCTCCCACAGGCACCGCATAACCCTGTGGGAGCTGGCTTGCCAGCGATGAGGCCATCAGTCCCAACACAAGACCAACAGCCATACATCAGCCCTCACCACTAACTTCTTGTCCTACAATCCCCGCCGCACCTAGAATACCCGCCGCCGCACGGGCGCATCGCCCGGCGAACCATGGAAATCCTTTACCCGCACCGTCCCCCGGAACAGTCCAGCCTGTTGCCGGCGCACGGCCTTATCCGTTTTCCGGCCCAACCGACGCCCAGGCATCGCGACCATGAACGCGCACACCCCGCCCCCGCGCTCCGGCCTGTACCGGAAGCATCCGGAGCTGCTCCTGAACCTGGGCAGCTGTCTGGCCGTGGGGGCGATCATCGCCATCGTCACCTTCCTGCTGATGCGCGAGCGGATGAACGTGGAACAGACCGCGGTGCGCTCGGCCGGCAATATCGTCAAGCTGATCGAGACCGACATCATTCGCAATGTCGAGCTCTACGACCTGTCCCTGCAAAGCCTGATCTGGGCCGTGCAACACCCGGAACTGCTGGGCATCCCCGCCCATATGCGCCAGCAGGTGCTGTTCAACCAGGCCTTCAGCAGCCCGGTGCGCGGCGACATCCTCTGGCTCGACCGCGACGGCAACGTGGTCGCCGACTCCGCCAGTACCCAACCGCGCACGGCCAACTTCGCCGACACCGCGATCTTCCAGGAGCACAAGCGCAACCCCGCCCTGGGCCTGGTCATCAGCCCGCCGTTCAAGGCCCGGCTCGGCGACCTGGACTGGTGCATCAGCTTCAGCCGGCGCATCGACGACGAAGACGGTAACTTCGCCGGGGTTGCCGGCGGGGCGCTGCGCCTGTCGCACTTCAACGATGTATTCAAGCGCCTCGACGTCGGTCGCGACAGCAGCATCAACCTGATGAACGCCGACGGCCAGTTGCTCGCCCGGCATGCCACCGGCATGAGCGAGCGCCGCCATGAACGGATCGGCGACAGCTTCGCCAACCGGCCGAATTTCCAGCGCCTGCTGGCCGAGGGCAGCGGCAGCTTCACCAGCGCCTCCGGGGATGATGGCGAGTTGCGCCTGTATACCTTCGCCAAGGTGGAGCAGTTGCCGCTGGTGCTGGTGGTGACCCAGTCGGTGAACGAGGTGTACAGCGCCTGGAAGCGCACCGCGATCCTGGTCAGCACGGCGACGGCGGTGCTCTGCGTGGGCATTCTCTGGCTGACCTTGCTGCTCGGCCGCGAGCTGAAACGCCGCCGCAGTGCCGAGCGCAGCCTGGAAGAACTGGCCGCCACCGACAGCCTCACCGGCCTGGCCAACCGCCGGCAACTGGACCAGGTGCTACGCCGGGAATGGGCCCGGGCGCAGCGGACCCAGCGGCCGATCGTGGTGTTGATGATCGATGTGGATCATTTCCGCGGGTTCAACGAGCGGCATGGACATCATGGTGGCGACGAGGCGTTGCGGCGGGTGGCCGGGGCGATTGACGACAGCCTGTTGCGGCCGACCGACCTGGCCGCGCGCTATGGCGGCGAAGAGTTCGTGGCGGTGTTGCCGGATACCGATCTGGCCGGGGCGCTGATCCTGGCCGAGCGGATTCGTCAGGGGGTCGAGGCGTTGCCGGCTTATGGCGGGGATGAGCGGCCGGTGACGGTCAGTATCGGGATCGGGGTGTATGAGCCGGGCAGCTCGATGGGCCTGGGGGAACTGATGGCCAAGGCGGATGCGGCGTTGTATCGGGCCAAGGGGAATGGGCGCAATCGCGTGGAAGCCCCGATATAAGTAGTGACTGGACTGGCCTCATCGCTGGCAAGCCAGCTCCCACACAGTCCCTGTGGGAGCTGGCTTGCCAGCGATGAGTCCATCAGCAACAACAAAAAATGCCCCGCCGAAACGGGGCATTTTTCATCAGATCAGGACTGAGCGCGAGCGCTGTTGCGCAGCACTTTCACCTGGTCATGGTTGCGCTGCACCCCATGGTACTGGCGCTCCACCAGGCTGTACGCAGCCGACGCCGGGGCAACTTTGGCCAGCTTCTCCAGCGCTTCCTTGTAGGCCTTCAGCGCATGGTCTTCACCACGCTCCGCTTCGTTCAGCACCGCCTCGTCGTCCTTGCCGGTAACCATCGCCTTCAGGTCCACCCAACGACGGTGCAGGTCACCGCTCAGGCTGGTGGAGGTTTCCGGATCGCCACCCAGGCTGCGTACATGCTGCTGCAGCTCGGCCGCGGCACTGGCGCAGTCGCCGGAGCGCTGCAGGAAGTAGGTTTTCAGGTCGGCACGCTTCACGTCCTCGGCACAGGTAGCGAAGCCCTTTTCGCCATCCTTGCTGAATTCGATCAGGTCGTTCAGGACGGAAATCACTTCTTTGTTGGTGTCGGTCATGGCACAGCTCCTTTTGCATGAGGGAAGTTGCAAGGGATATCGCAGGCTTCATGCCAGCTCGGCCGAACACATAAAAACCATAAATATCAATTACTTATAAAAATACACCGAATCTGTATGCTCGCTTTCTGCATGATCTGTCCTTTGGCCTTCATGCAGATTGCCTGTATCGTCCAGCCATTCGTCAGCCTTTCCTGCAAGCCCGTCCTATGAATCCCGAAGCCCTCGTCCTGCTGGTCACCCGTGAAATGCCATTCGGCAAATACCAGGGCCGGCTGATCGCCGACCTGCCCGGCAACTACCTCAACTGGTTCGCCCGCCAGGGCTTCCCCAAGGGTGAACTGGGCAGCCTGCTGGCGCTGATGCACGAGGTCGATCACAACGGCCTGTCGGACCTGCTCGACCCGCTGCGCAAGAAATATCCCCGCCCCTGATAAAGCGAGACGCCCATGATCCCGTTGCCTGCATCCGAGTCCTCCCTCCTGGCCCGCGATGAGGGCTACTGGCGGGATATCGCCGCGAAGTACGACGTCGAGCCCGGGCCGATCAACCTGGAATACGGCTACTTCGGGCGCATGACCCGCAGCGTCAGCCAGGCCTACCAAGGCCATATCGAAGCGATCAACCGCTGCAACTCGCTGCCGGTGCGCCAGCATTTCGAGCAGATCGGCAGCGTGCAGGTCCGCGATGCCGTGGCAGGTCTGCTGCGGGTGCCGCCGCGCAGCGTAGCGATCACCCAGAGCGCCTCCGCCTCGCTGCAGGCGATCATCCGCAACTACAACCGTCTGCAACCGGGCGACGAGTTGCTGGTCAGTGACCTGGAATACGACAGCGTGCAAAACGCTATGGGCTGGCTGTCCCGCCAACGCGGCTTGAAGCTGATCCAACTCGCCGTGCCGCACCCGGCAACCTTCGACAACATCGTCGAAAGCTACCGCGAAGCCTTCGTGCGCAACCCACGCATCCGCCTGATGGCACTGACCTGGGTGAACCATCGCACCGGGCTGGTGATGCCGGTGGAGGCCATCGCCCGTGTTGCCCGTGAGCATGGCGTGGAAGTGATCCTCGACGGCGCCCATGCCCTGGGCCAGATCGATTTCGACCTGGAACAGCTGGGCATCGAGCTGGCCGGTTTCAACCTGCAGAAATGGATCGGCGCGCCGCTGAGTCTGGGCGTGCTGTACATCGCGCCGGGCAAGATCGACGCGGTGGACGCGGACATGGGCGAGCTGCGTTATCCACAGGACGATATCCGCTCACGGGCTCCGTACGGCACGCCGAACGTGCCGGCGTGGCTGACCCTGCCGACGGTGATCGAGGAACACCAGGCCATGGGTGGGTCGGCGGTGAAAGGCGCGCGGCTGAACTACCTGCGGGACCTGTGGGCACGGCCGGCGCGGGAAATCGAAGGGATCGAGGTGCTGACCCCGGATGATCCGCGGTTGTATTGCGGGATCACCTCGTTCCGCTTTACCCGACATCAGGATCAGGTGGCGATGGCGCAGCGGTTGTTGCGGGAGTTCGGGTTGTTCACGGTGGCGCGGGAGGGGTCGGCTTGCGGGCCTTGCATCCGGGTTACGCCGGGGTTTGTGACGACGCCGGAGGAGGTTGGGTTGTTGGTGAGGGCTTTGGAGAAACTGGCCTGATTGTGGTGTCTTTCAGGGCCTCATCGCTGGCAAGCCAGCTCCCACAGGGACCGTGTGGGGCTTGCCAGCGATGAGGCCATCAAGCCTTACCCCTTGACCGGCTGCACCGCCAAGTCCACCACCTCACTCTTCTTGATCAGCGCATACACCACCCCGGTCACCAGGCTCCCCGCCACGATCGCCAGCAGATACAACAAGGCATGGTTGATCGCATTGGGAATCAGCATGACGAACAGCCCGCCATGGGGCGCCATCAGCTTGCAGCCGAAGTACATCGACAACGCCCCGGTCAGCGCGCCGCCGGCGATGCTGGCAGGGATCACCCGCAGCGGATCCTTGGCGGCAAAGGGAATCGCCCCCTCGGAAATAAAGCACAGCCCCAGCACCAGCGCCGCCTTGCCCGCCTCGCGCTCGCTCTGGGCGAACTTGCGCCGGGCGAGGAAGCTGGCAATGCCGAGACCGATCGGCGGCACCATCCCCGCCGCCATGGTCGCCGCCATCGGCGCATAGCTCTGCGAGGCCAGCAGCCCCACGGAAAACGCATAGGCCGCCTTGTTGACCGGCCCGCCCAGGTCGACGCACATCATCGCGCCGAGGACGATGCCCAGCAGGATGGCGTTGGTGGTGCCCATGCTGTCGAGGAACTGGGTCAGCCCGGCCAGCAACCCGGCCACCGGCTTGCCCACCACGTAGATCATCACCAGCCCGGTGAACAGGCTGGCGAACAGCGGTATCAGCAGGATCGGCTTCAAGGCTTCCAGGCTGGTCGGCAACTTCAGCCAGCGGGCGATGGCCCTGGCGCTGTAGCCGGCAAGGAAGCCGGCGATGATCCCGCCGATAAAGCCCGCGCCCAGCGAACTGGCCAGCAGCCCGCCGATCATCCCCGGTGCCAGTCCCGGACGGTCGGCGATGGACCAAGCGATATAGCCTGCCAGCAACGGCACCATCAGCTTGAATGCCGCCTCGCCGCCGATCTGCATCAGCGCAGCCGGCAAGGTGCCCGGCTCCTTGAAGGCCTCGATGCCGAAGACGAACGACAGGGCGATCAGCAGACCGCCCGCCACCACCATCGGCAGCATGAACGACACGCCGGTCAGCAGGTGCTTGTAGACCCCGGCTTTCTCGCTACGGGGCTCGGATTTCTGCGCCTCACCAACAGCTTCTTCGCGGGCCTCGGCGAGGGCTTTGCTCAGGGTCGCCTTCGCCTGCTTGAGCGCGACGCCGGTGCCACAGCGGTAGATGCGCTTGCCGGCGAAACGCTCGGTCGGCACTTCGATATCCGCTGCCAGCAAGACCACGTCGGCCTCGGCAATGGCGGCGGCACTCAGCGGATTGCGTGCACCGACCGAGCCCTGGGTCTCCACGCTCAGTTGCAGGCCCATCTGCTGCGCCGCCTGTTGCAGCGCCTCGGCAGCCATGAAGGTGTGGGCAACGCCAGTCGGGCAAGCGGTGACCGCGACGATCCTGCTGGCGGACGTCGGAGCCGCACTTTCGCTGGCTTGATGAACCGTGGCCTGCTTCAGCGCCTCCCGCAAAAAGTTATCCACATCCCCCAGCGCCTGGGCCGGGGTGCTCTGGAACAGGCGCTTGCCGGCAAAACGATTCAGGTCCAGGGCGGTACTGCTGACCACCAGCACCCAGTCGGCATCGGCAATGGCCGTGGGCGACAGGTGCCGCTCGGGCCGGGCCGGGTCGTGGACTTCCACGCAGGTGCTCCAGCCCAGGCGCTGGGCGGCGGCATCCAGCAGCCGCGCGCTGACCACGCTGGACACCTGGCCATTGGGGCAGGCGGTGATGATCGCGAGTTTCATTGGTCACCCTCTTGTTCTGCGACGGGGGTCTGAATGCGTACGTCCGCTTCGAGGCGCGCCAGTTGCGCGCGATCGTTGATGCCGAAACCGATCTGGCTGACCGCCTGGGCGGCGATGGCCGTGGCGCGGCGCAGGGTCTGCTGCGGCGCTTCACTGGCCAGCAGTCCGTGGAGCATGCCGGCCAGCAGCGAGTCGCCAGCGCCGACGGTGCTGGCGACCACCACTTCGGGCGGTACGCCTTGCAGCACGCCGCTGGCGCTGAACCAGTTGACGCCCTGCTCGCCCTGGGACACCACCACATGGGCGATGCCCTGATCGAGCAAGCGTTGCGCGGCGTCGCGCTGCTGGGCGAAGGTTTCCAGCGACTGGCCCACCGCCTCGCCCAGTTCCTCGGTGTTCGGCTTGATCAACCAGGGCGTGGCGCGCAGGCCGGCATCCAGGGCCGCGCCACTGCTGTCGAAGGCGACCTTCAGGCCCATGCCCTTCAGGCGCAGCAGCAGTTGCTCCAGCCATTGCGGGCTGACACCGCGGGGCAGGCTGCCGGCCACCACCACCGCGTCATGACCCGGCGCGAGCTGGTCGAGCCGCTGCAACAGCGCCTGCTTCGCCGCGTCATCCACCTGCGGACCCGGACCATTGATATCGGTGACCTGCCCGCCCGCCTCGACCAGCTTGATATTGCTGCGGGTCTCGCCGGGCACACGGATAAAGCCGTCGACGAAGCCGCGCTGGCTGATCAGCGCTTCGAACGGACCCAGGTTATCCACCCCGAGAAAACCGCTGACACTCAACTGGTGCCCAAGATCGGCGAGCACCTGGGCCACGTTCAGGCCCTTGCCGGCGGCATGGCTGTGCTGCGCCGAAGCGCGGTTGACCGCGCCGGTACGCAGGGCGTCCAGGCTGACGGTGACGTCCAGCGCCGGGTTGAGGGTCAATGTGAGAATCCTGGCCATCGTTACTTCTCCACCAGTGCCCGCACAGCGGCGGCACTGCCCAGGGTCAGCGCCTCTCGCGCCAGCCTCCGGGCCTGTTCAATACCCAGCGCGCGCACCTGTGCCTTGACTTCGGCAATGCTGCGCGCCGCCACGCTCAATTCATCCACATCCAGGCCGAGCAGCAGCGGTACCGCCTGCGGATCGGCCGCCAGTTCGCCGCACACGCCGACCCACTTGCCATGGGCATGGGCCGCGCGCACGGTCATGTCGATCAGGTTCAGCACCGCCGGGTGCAGGCCATCGGCCTGGGCCGAAAGGCTCGGGTGACCGCGGTCGATGGCCAGGGTGTACTGGGTCAGGTCGTTGGTGCCGACGCTGAAGAAGTCCACTTCCGCCGCCAGCACCGGGGCCAGCAGGGCCGCCGAAGGTACCTCGATCATGATGCCGACCTGCAGGTCGCTGACCGGAATCTCCAGCAGCAGCCGGTCGACCATGCGCCGCGCCTCGCGCCATTCCTCGACCTGGCCGACCATGGGGAACATGATCCGCAGCGGGCGGTTGTCGGCGGCGCGCAGCAGGGCGCGCAACTGGCTCTCCATGACCTGCGGGCGTTGCAGGGTCAGGCGGATGCCGCGCACGCCGAGGAAGGGGTTTTCTTCCTTGGCGATCGGCCAATAGGGCAAGGGTTTGTCGCCACCGACATCGAGGGTGCGTACCACCAGCGGGCGCCCGGCCAGACCGTCGAGGACGCGGCGGTATTCGGCTTCCTGGGTGGCTTCGTCCGGCAGTTGCGGGTGGGCCATGAAGATCAGTTCGGTGCGCAGCAGGCCAACGCCTTCGGCGCCCTGCTCCACCACCGCCTCGATTCCGGCGCTTTCACCGATATTGGCGAACACCTCGATGGCATGGCCGTCGGTGGTGATCGCCGGTTCGTGCCGGCGGGCATGGGCGGCACGCAGGCGCTGTTCGCGCTGTTCGCGTTCGGCCAGGGCCTTTTCCAGCTGGTCGGTGGCCGGATCGGCCACGGCACGGCCACGCTGGCCGTCAAGCAGCAGCGAGGTGCCGGGTTCGATCAGCAACACCGCATCGCCCGCGCCGACCACCGCCGGGATGCCCAGGGCCCGGGCAACGATGGCGCTGTGGGCCGTGGCGCCACCACGGGCGGTCAGGATGCCGGCCACCCGCGCCGGATCGAGGCGGGCGACATCGGAGGGGCCGACTTCGGCCATCACCAGTACATAGGGCTGTTTCGGTTCGGGGGTTTCGCTGATGCCGCACAGTTGCATCAGCACGCGACGGCCCACATCGCGCAGGTCGGCGGCACGCTCGGCCAGCAGCGCGTCCTGCAAGGACTCCTGCTGCCGTGCGGCGATGTCGATCACTGCCAGCCAGGCGGCCGGGGCACTTTCGCCCTGGCGCAGGCGCAGTTCGACCTCATCGCCAAGACCCGGGTCGGCGAGCATTTCCTGGTGGGTGACGAAGATCTCGCGGATGGCGCCGACATCGCTGCGCTGGATCAACTCGTCGATATCGCTGCGTACCTGGATCAGCGCGGCGTCCAGGCACTGACGCTCGTGGGCCGGAGACTCGCCGCGCAGGGGATAGTCGAAGTGCTGCAACAGCTGGACATGGGCGGGACCTGCGGCGATACCCGGAGCGGCAGCCACACCCTGGATGGTCGAACCGGATGCCGGAGCGAGCAGGACACTTTCCATCGGCTCCGCCGGCAGCGGTGCCAACGGTGTCAGTGGCTCGACCTCCTCGCCCAGCCCGCCCTCGACCGCCGCCAGCAAGGCCGGCAGTGCGTCGGCGATGCCCGGTTCGACACTGAATTCCAGCACCTGCCCACGGCGGGCGCCGAGGCCGAGCAGCTTGCTCAGGCTCTTCACCGAGACCGGCGAGCCAACGCCATCGACCAGGCGCACCCGCACTTCGCCGTCGAATGCCTTGGCCAGTTGCGCCAGTACCTTGGCCGGACGCGCGTGCAGGCCGTGGGGGTTGGCCAGGGTGATCCGGGCGCTGGGCCAGTCACCCGGGACTTCGCCACCGAGCAAGGCGAGCACGGCACGGATATCGCTGGCGCGCAGCAATTCCTGGCCGCGACCTTCGATCAGCAGGGTGCACAGGCGATCCAGCAGGGGCGCTTGTGCTTCGCCATGGGCGGCGAGGCAGAACAGGCCGTTGAGTGGCTGGTCATGATGACGCAACGGCTGTTGCGGGGTGACGAAGGCCAGGCCAGGCTGGCGCACGGCCTGGTCGCTGGCGGCCAGCCACAGGCCCTCGCCCAGCGGCAATGGCTCGGCCTGATGCAGATTCGAGGTGAACCCAGCATCCACGCACTCGGCCCGGCGCAGCAGACGGCCGCCCTGCCAGAGCAGGTCGTCGAAATCGTCGGCGGAAACGCCCAGGCCAATGCTGCGCTCATCCAGCACCAGCTCCCGCGACGCCCCTTGCAGCAGTTGCAAGACAGCCTCGGCGCTGTCGGCCCGGCTCAGGGCGACGGAAAGATCACCTTCGCCAAGGGCACGGGTCAGTTGCTGGAGCAGGCGCAGGTGTTCGTCGGAACGGGCGGCGATGGCGATCGCCAGGTGGACGATCTGCCCATCACCCCAATCCACGCCAGCGGGAAACTGCATCAGGCGCACGCCGGTGGCGAACACCTGATCGCGGGTCTGCGGAGTACCGTGGGGAATGGCAATGCCCTGGCCGAGATAGGTCGAGCCCTGTTGCTCACGAGCCTGCAAGCCGGCGAGATAGCCGTCGGCCACGAGGCCGTCCTCGACCAGTCGGGCTGCCAGCAGGTGCAGGGCGGCGGATTTGTCCACAGCCTCTTGACCCATGGCAATCTGCGCCGTGGTGAATTCCAGCATCGTCCTCTCCTTTTGCAACGCCGGGGCGGCGCCGAGGTATTGTTGTGAGTACACAATCATAGGGCCAGTACGACTTAAGACCCCTTGGCAAGCATCAGGTGCGGCAGCAAAATCGCTTGCTGAAACGATTAATCACGAAATGACGAGCACGTTACTCGATAACCTGCGAACAAAGAAGCCCCTTCCTGTCCGACAATTGCGACAATGGTCGCCTGCGCCGCCAGCACAGGATCGGCGACAATGACCGGTCAGGCTTCATCGCCCGCCCCGGCATATAACAAGGAAAATCTGGTGAAACTCAGCGATATCGCCCGTCTGGCCGGGGTCTCCGTGACCACCGCCAGCTACGTCATCAACGGCAAGGCCGAACAGCAACGCATCAGCAATGCGACTGTCGAGCGTGTCCGCGCGGTGGTCGAGGCCCATGGCTTCACGCCCAACCCGCAGGCTGCCGGCCTGCGCAGCCGGCACACCAAGACCCTCGGCTTTATCCTTCCGGATCTGGAAAACCCCAGCTACGCGCGTATCGCCAAGCAGCTGGAGCAGGGTGCGCGGGCGCGGGGCTACCAACTGCTGATCGCCAGCAGCGACGACCAGCCGGACAGCGAACGCCAGTTGCAGCAGCTGTTCCGCGCCCGCCGTTGCGATGCGCTGTTCGTTGCCAGCTGCCTGCCGCCGAGCGATGACAGCTACCGCGAGTTGCAGGCCAAGGGCCTGCCGATCATCGCCCTCGACCGCAGCATGGACCCCAAGGTGTTCTGCTCGGTGGTCAGCGACGACCAACCGGCCAGCCTGGAGCTGACCCGCAGCCTGCTGGAGCTCAAGCCGGCGAATATCGCCCTGATCGGTGCCCGTGCCGAACTGAGCGTCAGCCAGGCCCGCGCCAGCGGGTTCGACCAGGCGTTGCATGCCTTCAATGGCAAGGTCAGCCAGTACCAGGGCGAGTCGTTCAGCCGCGAGTGCGGGCGCGAGCTGATGAGCCAGTTGCTGGCCGAGCAGGGCCGTCTGCCGGACGCCTTGGTGACCACCTCCTACGTCCTGCTGCAAGGCGTGTTCGACGTGCTCTCGACCCGCCCGGCCGATTCCCGCGCCCTGCATTTGGGTACCTTCGGCGATACCCAGTTGCTCGACTTCCTGCCGCTGCCGGTCAACGCCATGGCCCAGCAGCACGGCCTGATCGCCGAGACCGCACTGGAACTGGCCCTCGCTGCCGTGGAGCAGAAGCAGTACCAGCCGGGCATCCATGCCGTGGCGCGGACCTTCAAGCAGCGGATCTTCAAGGGCTGACATGCGCCTGATCGACACCCACACCCACCTCGACTTCCCCGACTTCGACGCCGACCGCCGCGAACTGCTGGCGGCGGCCCGGGCCGGCGGGGTGGAGAAGATGGTGGTGCTGGGGGTGTACGAGGCCAACTGGCAACGGGTGTGGGACCTGGTCAAGGCCGAGCCGTCGCTGTATGCGGCATTCGGGCTGCATCCGGTGTACCTGGATGAGCATCGGTCGGAGCATTTGCTTGCGCTGGGTGACTGGCTTACCCGGTTACGCGGCGATCCGCAGCTGTGCGCCGTGGGCGAGTTCGGGCTGGATTACTACCTGGAAGCGCTGGACCGCGAGCGGCAGCAGGCGTTGTTCGAGGCACAATTGCAGCTGGCGGTGGATTTCGAGTTGCCGGCGTTGCTGCATGTGCGGCGCAGCCATGCGGCGGTGATCGCCACGCTCAAGCGCTTCAAGCTCAAGCGCGGCGGGATCATCCATGCCTTTGCCGGGAGCTATGAAGAGGCGCGGGAGTACATCCGCCTGGGGTTCTGCCTTGGGCTGGGCGGCGCGGCGACCTGGCCGCAGGCGCTGCGGCTGCACAAGGTGCTGCCAAGGTTGCCGCTGGAGTCGGTGGTGCTGGAGACCGATGCGCCGGACATGGCCCCGGCGATGTATCCGGGGGTGAGGAACAGCCCGGTGCACCTGCCGGAGATTGCCGGGGCGCTGGCCGGGATCATGGGGGTCGAGGTTGGGGTGTTGGCTGAGGCCAGTACCCGCAATGCCTGCAGGATTTTTGGCTGGCCTTGATGGCCTCATCGCTGGCAAGCCAGCTCCCACAGGGACCGGGCGCGCCGCTGGACCTGTGGGAGCTGGCTTGCCAGCGATGAGGCCATCAAATTTCACACAAGACTCAGACCCTGAACGCCCCGATCAGCTGCTTCAACTCCATCACCTGGGCACTCAACTGCCGGCTGGCGTCTTCGGTCTGGTGCGCGCCCTGGGTGGTGTGTTCCGCCGCGCGGTTGATCTGCACGATGTTCTGGTCGATGTCATGGGCCACCGCCGTCTGCTGTTCCACCGCCGCGGCAATCTGCTGGTTCTGGTCGACGATGCTGCCGATCGCCCCAAGAATGTTCTCCAGCGCCTGCTGCACCTGCTGCGACTGGTTCACCGTGCCCGAAGCCATCTGGTGACTGCTGTCCATCGCCCGCACCGCCGCGCCAACGCCGTTCTGCAGGCGCGAGATCATCTCGTCGATCTCCCCGGTGGACTGCTGGGTGCGCTTGGCCAGGGTACGCACCTCATCCGCCACCACCGCGAAACCACGCCCCTGCTCCCCCGCCCGCGCCGCTTCGATAGCCGCGTTGAGCGCCAGCAGGTTGGTCTGCTCGGCGATGCTCTTGATCACCTCCAGCACCCGGCTGATGGCCTGGCTGTCGCTGACCAACTGGTTGATCACCGACACCGACTGGTCGATCTCCCGGGCCAGCCCGGCAATGCTGCCCTGCTGCGACTCCACCAGGCCGCGACCGGTCACGGTTTCCTGGTTGACGCTGTGGGCACTGCTCACCGCCGCCGCCGCGCTGCGCGCCACTTCCTGGGCCGTGGCAGACATCTGGTTCATCGCCGTGGCCACCTGCTCGATCTGCCCGCGCTGGCCGCTGACCGCCTGGTTACTGCGTGACGATACCTGGTGCACCTGCTCGGCCTGGCGCTCCACCTCGCTGACGGTGTGCCCGACCTTCTCGATCAGGTCGTGGATGCGCTTCACCGTGCCGTTGAACATCTGCCCCAGCTCGCCCAGTTCATCGCGGCTCTGCACCTCGTAGCTGACGGTCATGTCCCCCGCCGCCACCTTGTCCATCACCGCGCCGAGGCTGTTCAGCGTATTGCGGGTCGAAGCGTAGAAGCCGCTGTAGAGGTAGACCACCAGCAAGAACACGCTGGCCAGGGCCACCACCAGCAGGATCATATGGCTGCGGTAATCCCCGAGCCGCCCCTGCAATTGCTGGTCGAGGAAGCCGACGGTGGCGTCGTTCAGCTCATAGGTGCGGGCCATCAGGTCGCTGGTGCGCTGGTAGAACTCCGCCCAGGGTGCATCGAGGGTCTCGGCCACCACCACCTGGCTTTCAAACAGCTCCGAGGCCTGTTTCAGTGACGCCTGACTGGCGGCGGCGGCCGTACCGAGACGGGCTTCGGCCTGACGATCGGCGGACAGCGCCTCCTGGATTTTCATGGCGTAGTCGGCGGAGAGCTTCTCCAACTGCATCAGCAGGTCTTCGAAACGGGTGCTGGCGGTGGAGTTGATAAAGCCCTGGGCCAGGGAATAGGAGCCCATGGCGCGGCCTTCGCCGAGGGTCTGGGTAACTTGCGGGGTGACGGTGACCAGCAGCTCGGTGAGCTGGCGCATGGCGCCGTCGACATCCTGGCTCAGCCCGGACTGGCTGGCGACCAGCCGGGGCAGGTTCTGCGCCGGGGTCTGCAACTTGTCGAACAGCGCGACCTGGGCCGGCAGGGAGGATTCGTCGAGGGCGCTGCGCAGGGCATCGAGCAGCTCGTCGCGCTTGTCGGCGAAGGCCTTGGCCAGGGCTTCGTCGCTGTGCACCGGCTGCAGCGCACTGAGCTTGCCTTGCGCCTGCTGGCCGAGGCTGGCGATGCGCGCCTCGATATCCTCGGCCTTGCCGGACTGGCCGACCACGGCATTGATCTGCACCAGGTTGCCGAGGGTCTCCAGGTCGCCGCGCACGGCCAGGGTGCCGCGCAGCAGGTCGAGGCTCTGCAGCTCGTCGCGGGTGGCATTGAACTTGGCGTAGGAATCACGCACCAGATAGAAGTTGGTGACCAGCATGGGCAGGAAGAACAGGACGCTGATCAGGCTGAACTTCATGCCGAAGCTCAGGCGATTCATCAGGGCAATAGCCGGACGCAACAGGCTCTTCACTGATCGTCTCCTTCGATTTCTTATTGTTTTCGGCGCAATGGCAGTTAGCCATTGGCGGCGCTCCTGCACTTGTATAGCGCATATCGAAGGGAGGCTTTGTAACTTAAGGTAAATGACTAGTGAGTCATCTAGTGGCCTCTCGGGCCTCATCGCTGGCAAGCCAGCTCCCACAGGGTCCGAGTCGCTACAGAACCCTGTGGGAGCTGGCTTGCCAGCGATAGGGCCCGCAAATTCACCGAAAAATATCAGCCAAGCACGGTCCACAGGGCAAAGAACGCATACCAAAGCACCGCCGACCTCAGCAGCAGTTCCCAGATCTTGTCCAGCCCCGCCAGCCCTTCCTCGCCCGCAGGCACCGTGGCCGGCAATTCCGCTGCCGCATGCCCGGCAATGCTGATCAGCCGCGACGCAGCGATATGCCAGTTGAGCAGCTCATGCAGCATCACCCGGCTCACCGCCACGAAATTGCCCACCAGGGCGAAGCTCGCCGCCAGCACCCGCACCGGCGCCCAGTCGAAGGCATGGCGCAACTGCCGCGCGCGTTCCTGCACCGCTGGCGTGCCGGCATGCTCGGCCGTCAACGCCAGCAGGCGATAAGCCAGGGCCGCCGCCGGCCCCAGCAGCACATACCAGAAGATCACCGCGAAAAAGCTCTGGCAGGCATCCCACAACAGGTGCCCCTGGACCTTGTGCAGCAGGCTCTGCTCGTCGTCGGCGATCACCTTCAGGTCACGCTCGGCCACATGCACCGCCGCCTGCTCGTCCCCGCGTCGCCAGGCATCGCGGAACGGCCCGAGGGACGCCTTCACATCCCCGCGCCCCAGGCTGTAGATCAGCACCAGCAGATGCACCGGCAAGGCCAGCAGCCCATAGGCCACGGGATCCAGCACATGCAGGAGCAACGCCACCAGCGCCACCGGGCACAGCACCACGATCGCCAGCACCCACCACGGCCGGACCTTGCCGTTACGCTCAAGCCGCGCCAGCTCGGCCAGGAAGAAACCATCACGCTGCAGGCGCGCACGCAGGGCCGAGAATTTCTCGATCCACAGCACCAGCAACAACACCAGGAAAGTCATCGATCAGTTCTCCTTGTCCACAAGGTGGGTCCGGTAGCGCGCCCAGTCGAAGGCCGGGCCCGGGTCGGTCTTGCGCCCGGGCGCGATATCGCTGTGGCCGCAGATCCGCTCGCCGTCGAGGGCCGGCCAGGCCGCGCGCAGTTGCCGGGTCAGGCCATCCAGTGCCTGGTATTGGGCATCGCTGTAGGGCAGGTCGTCCGTGCCTTCCAGTTCGATACCGATGGAAAAGTCGTTGCAACCTTCACGCTCGCCAAAACGCGACACCCCGGCATGCCAGGCACGGTCAAGGCAGGAGACGAACTGGGTGACGCCACCGTCGCGCTCGATCAGGAAGTGTGCCGAAACGCGCAGGTCCTTGATGGTTTCGAAGAAGGGGTGTTCGGCCGGGTCGAGGCGGTTCTGGAAAAATGCCTGAACCTTGCCCGTGGCGAACTGCGCAGGCGGCAGGCTGATGTTGTGGATCACCAGCAGGGCGATGCACTCGCCCTCGGGGCGCGCATTGAAGTTGGGGGAAGGGCAATGGGTAACGCCAGCGAACCAGCCTGTGGTGCGATCCAGCAGCATAAGAAGTCCGTAAACACGAGGGGCAACCACCGCAGTATGCCCCGAGCCGCCCCGCTCTGTATCGTTAAAAAGTGTGAGGGTTCAGTGACGATTGCCCTGCAACCGGCCGACCACCGACTCGAGGGCGCGGTCGAACAGCAGGCTGTCGTCGAGCAGGTTCACCTCGCCCCGTTGCAGCGCCGCTGCCAGGCCCATCTCGGTCCATTCGCGGACCTTCATGCCGCTGCGATTGACGAAGACATAGCGGTCGCTGTCGTCGAACAGGGCGATCAGCTTGCAGCGCAGGGTCTCGTCATCCTCGTGCAGTTCGATCCAGGCGCCCGGTTGCAGGCGGCGCACGTCGAGCAGTTCGGGATCGTCTTCGGACAGCAGCCGTTCGCCGTCCTGCAATGGCCAGTCTTCCGGCCCCTGGAGGATGATTTCATCGCGCACCAGTACCCTCTCGGTGCCAGGCTGAGCCTCGCCCTGCCCGCCCGCCGGGTCGAAGGCACCGAGGTGCAGCAGTTCAAGGGAGGCAAAGAATTCACTGGTGGCGAACGGATCGAACACCGCACCGCCCAGGCCATCGCGCAAGGCCTTGAGCAGGCCTGGTACCCGCGCCAGCAGCAACTGGCGATCTTCCGGCTGTTCCAGCGGCCCGACGCTCCACAGCAGTTCGTCCATGGTCAGCAGGGCAGCGCGCCACTGCACCGAGTCCTCGCCATGCTTGAGCCAGGCCAGCAACAGCACCTGGCTCCAGGCATCCTCCAGGACCCGCACCACGATGCGCGGCAACTGCTTGCCTTGCAGACGGCAATTGAGTTCGTGCTGCACCCGCCCGCGCCCCTGTTCGGTGCGGGCGCGGCCCTCTTCGGCATCGCGGGTGCGCTGTTCCAGCAGCTCGGTGCGGCGGCGCTCGTCATTGTTGAAGGCGAGGAAATCAGCGAGCAGCTCGCCGAAGATCGCCGGGTCGTCGCTGAAATCGTCGAGCAGGCGCTGCACCAGACGGTCCACGTGCTGGTAGAGGCTGTCGCGCTGGTGGTCGTCGCGCTTGTCCCAGCCCATGGCCGCCGCCGCCACTTCATTGAGCAGGCGCCGGGCCGGGTGGGTGGCGCGGCTGAAGAAGCGCTTGTCGAGCAGGGCCACCTTGAGCATCGGGATCTGCAGGCGGCCGATCAGCACCCGCAGGGAATGCGGCAGGTTGCGGTCGTCGAGGATGAAATCGAAGAGCATGGTGATCAGGTTGATCACGTCCTCGTCGCCCGCATCGATACGCCGGCCATTGCCGCTCTGCACGCTGAGGCGGGTCAGCAACTGTTCGAGGTGGTGGCGCAGGTCGAAGTCTTCGTGCTCAAGCTCCACCGGCACGTACTGTTGCAGGTGGGTCAGCAGGCGCAGCAGATCGCGGCTGCTGATCGGGCGGATCGGGCCACCGCCCAGGCGCGGGGCCAGGCGTCCGCGCACCGGACGCAACAGCGATTGCAGGGAAGAGAACACCGCCTGGGTGTTGGCGTCGATCTCCTCGGCGTCCAGGCTGTCGTCCGTTTCGTTGGCCGGCGCGCGGGTTTCCAGCACGGCACGGTCCTGCGCCCGGCGCCGTGGCGGGGCCTTGAGCTCGGGGAGCACACCGCTGTCGACCAGCGACTGGTTGGCCTCGCTGTACAGATGGTCGGCTTCGCGCAACACATAGCGCTCAAACAGCTTGAGCAACACCAGCTTGACCTTGATGCCCACGCCCAGGCTGCGGCCGGCGCAAAGGAAGTACTCGCAGAGCAGGGTCGGGCCCAGGGGGTTGTTACGGTCGTCGAGGGTCTGTTGCAACAGGCTGTTGAGACGCTGGGTCAACTGGCCGAGGGCGAAGCCGTCACGGCTCAGGACCCGGGCGACCATGCCATCCACCGCCACGGTGCGCTCCAGCTCGTCGCTGGCCACCAGGCTCAGGCTGTCATGGGACGCCGTCCGCGCCGGCAGGGCGGCCAGCGGATCACCGTGGCCGACTTCCATGAAGGCGGCGTAGAAACAGTCGAGAAAGCCCCGCTCGATGCTCTTGCGCTTGTGCCGCAGGTCACGCATGGCTTCGAACAGCAGGTTGCGCTCCTTGGCACCAGCGGCCTTGTCGGCCATTTCGAACAGCGTGTCGTCGGCATTGTCGAACAGCACCTGCAGCCACAGGCGCAGTTGCAGCGCGGCCTTGTCGCGCACCTGCAGCAGGGCGACCGGCAGACGAGCGAGGGACGCCGGCGCCGCCTGGCTGGCGACGCTGCGAAAGGGCAGCACCTTCCCGTCTTTTTGCATCCCGGTCTCCTTGCAGGGGGCTATTTCGAAATCGTCAAAAGCATGACGTCAAATAGTGGTCGCGCATTATCTTGAAATTATTTCCCGATTGCCAGAGGGGTCATGCGCACAGCTCCAGCACGGGGTAGACCGTGATTCCGGGTAAAACGCTCAACTTTCCCGACCAAAGGCTCGTCGTAGACGCATCGCCCACCGGCTGCTGCGCGCACGCCCCGGCCTGCCCTATAATCCCGGCCACTTTGCTTGTGGAGCTCGTCATGCCGAACCTACGCCTCGCCGATCTGACCGCCGAAATCGAAGCCAACGTGCGCCGTGCGTTGCTGGAAGATGTCGGCAGCGGCGATATCACCGCCCAACTGATCCCTGCCGAACGCCTGGCCAAGGCCACCATCATTACCCGCGAGGATTGCGTGATCGCCGGGACGGCCTGGGTCGACGCAGTGTTCCGCCAGCTCGATCCGCGGGTGGCGGTGCACTGGCAGGTGCAGGACGGCCAGCGTGCCGTGGCCAACCAGGCGCTGTTCCATCTGGAAGGCCCGGCCCGTTCGCTGCTGACTGGCGAGCGCAGTGCGCTGAACTTCCTGCAGATGCTGTCCGGCGTGGCGACTCACGCCCAGGCCCTGGCCGACAAGGTCGCCGACACCCAGGTGCGCTTGCTCGACACGCGCAAGACCCTGCCCGGCCTGCGTCTGGCGCAGAAGTACGCGGTCACCTGTGGCGGTTGCCATAACCACCGCATCGGGCTGTTCGATGCCTTCCTGATCAAGGAAAACCATATCGCCGCCTGCGGCGGGATTGCCGAGGCCATCGCGGCTGCGCGGCGCATCGCCCCGGGCAAGCCGGTGGAAGTCGAGGTGGAGAGCCTGGAAGAGCTGCAACAGGCCCTGAACGGCGGCGCCGACATCATCATGCTCGACGAACTGAGCCTGGATGAAATGCGCGAAGCGGTGCGTATCACCGCCGGCCGCGCCAAGCTGGAAGCCAGCGGCGGGATCAACGACAGCACCCTGCGGGTGATTGCCGAGACCGGGGTGGACTACATCTCGATCGGGGCGATGACCAAGGATGTGAAGGCCGTGGACCTGTCGATGCGCCTGAGCATCTGACACTCTCTCCAGACCGCCACAAGTCCCTGTGGGAGCTGGCTTGCCAGCGATAGGGCCCGACCTGACAACATCATTGCTCAGGCTGGCCTCATCGCTGGCAAGCCAGCTCCCACAGGGTTTTCTGCACGCCTGTTCCATGTCGCAATCGGAAAGCCCCAAGCCGCAACCGGGTCAATTTGCCCGCCCCGCCTCGCGGTAAGGTAGCTCCGCCGGACCGCCTGACCCGGCGCATAACGACACGCGTAGAGGCACGTCCCTTGAGCGTCGCTGCTTTGTCTCTGCCCCGTTAACTCCCTTCCAACAAGAGCAGAGTATGTCGAGCCCGAATGCCTCCCACGGTGGACAACTGTCCGCCGGTTTCAAGCCGCGCCACGTCACCATGCTGTCCATCGCCGGGATCATCGGCGCCGGACTCTTCGTCGGTTCCGGCCACGCCATCGCCGCCGCCGGCCCCGCCGTGATCCTCGCCTACCTGGCTGCCGGCACCCTGGTGGTGCTGGTCATGCGCATGCTCGGCGAAATGGCCGTGGCCAATCCCGACACCGGCTCCTTCTCCACCTACGCCGAGAAAGCCATCGGCGGCTGGGCCGGCTTTACCATCGGCTGGCTGTACTGGTGGTTCTGGGTGTTGGTGGTGCCGATCGAAGCGCTGGCCGCCGGTTACATCCTCAACCAGTGGTTCCCCGGCATCGACAGCTGGATCTACGCCCTGGCCTCGGTGGTGCTGCTGAGCATCACCAACCTGTTCGGCGTGGCCAAGTACGGCGAGTTCGAGTTCTGGTTCGCCCTGCTCAAGGTCACCGCCATCGTCCTGTTCATCGGCTTCGGCGCCGCTGCCCTGACCGGCTGGGTACCCAACCACGAAGGCGCCGGGCTGTTCAACGTGATGAAGGAGCACGGCGGCTTCGCCCCCAACGGCATGACTGCCGTGGTCGGTGCCTTCATCACCATCATGTTCAGCTTCATCGGTACCGAGTCGGTGACCATCGCCGCCGCCGAATCCGGCGAGCCGTCACGCAATATCGCCAAGGCCACCCGCTCGGTGATCTGGCGCATCGGGGTGTTCTACCTGCTGTCGATCATGGTGGTGATTTCCGTGGTGCCCTGGAGCGATCCGCAACTGGCCACGGTCGGGTCCTACCAGCGCGCCCTGGAACTGCTCGACGTGCCCCACGCCAAGCTGATCGTCGACCTGGTGGTGCTGGTGGCGGTGACCAGTTGCATGAACTCGTCGATCTATATCGCCTCGCGCATGCTCTACTCTCTGGCCCGGCGCAACGATGCACCAGCTGCTGCCGCACGCACCTCTCGCAACGGCGTACCGCGCACGGCGGTACTGGTCACAGCGGCAGTCGGCGCCTTCATCGCCGCGCTGAACCACTTCGCCCCGGCCAGCCTGTTCGACTTCCTGCTGTCCAGCTCCGGCGCCATCGCCCTGCTGGTGTACCTGGCGATCGCCATCTCGCAACTGCGCATGCGCCGCCTGCATGGCGATGCACTGGTGCTGAAGATGTGGCTGTTCCCCTGGCTGACCTACGGCGTGATCCTGTTCATCTCGGCGGCGCTGGCAGTGCTAGTGGTGACCCCGGAGCATCGCGCCGAGGCGACCAGCACCCTGGCGTTGGCGATGGCGGTATCGCTGATAGGCATCGTGGTCTGCCGCAAGCGCGGCAAGGAGACGGCGGCGGGGCTTGAGCGGGTGTACTGAAGACCTGCGCAGAAATGAAAAAGCCGCGAAGGGCCCGGAGGCCCTTCGCGGCTTTTTTGCGTCAGGTCAGAACGAAGCGTTCTGCAGGCCGTCGAGGTAGCGCTCGACGTCCAGTGCGGCCATGCAGCCGGCACCGGCCGAGGTGATCGCCTGGCGGTAGACGTGGTCAGCCACGTCGCCAGCGGCGAACACGCCTTCGATGTTGGTGGCGGTGGCGTTGCCTTCACGGCCGCCGGCCACAACCATGTAGCCGTCCTTCAGCTCCAGCTGGCCTTCGAACAGCGAGGTGTTCGGGGTGTGGCCAATGGCGATGAACACGCCGTCGACCTTGATCTCGTCGAAGCTGCCGTCGTTGTTCTTCAGGCGCGCACCGGTGACACCCATGTTGTCGCCCAGGACTTCGTCCAGGGTGGCGTTGAGTTTCAGCTCGATCTTGCCTTCGGCAACCCGGGCGTGCAGCTTGTCGATCAGGATCTTCTCGGCGCGGAAGGTTTCGCGACGGTGGATCAGGGTCACCTTGCTGGCGATGTTAGCCAGGTACAGGGCTTCCTCGACAGCGGTGTTGCCACCACCGACCACGGCGACCGGCTTGTTGCGATAGAAGAAACCGTCGCAGGTAGCGCAGGCGGAAACGCCCTTGCCCATGAAGGTTTCTTCCGACGGCAGGCCCAGGTAGCGGGCGCTGGCACCGGTGGCGATGATCAGTGCGTCGCAGGTGTAGGTACCGTTGTCGCCCTTGAGAGTGAACGGCTTCTGCTGCAGGGCCACTTCATTGATGTGGTCGAAGACGATTTCGGTTTCGAAACGCTCGGCGTGCTCCTGCATGCGCTGCATCAGCGCCGGGCCGGTCAGGCCATGGGGGTCGCCCGGCCAGTTGTCGACTTCGGTGGTGGTGGTCAGCTGGCCGCCCGCCTGCATGCCGGTGATCAGCAGTGGCTTGAGGTTGGCACGGGCCGCATAGACGGCAGCGCTGTAACCGGCAGGGCCGGAGCCCAGGATGATGACGCGGGAATGACGTACTTCGGACATGACACGCTCCTGTCGGGCTGGCGCTGAATGATTGCCAGCCCCGAAGAATAAAAAAGAACCTGCCGAGCCTTGGGGAAGACCTATCGCGACAGGTTCTGAAAACCGTTGCGGCGCAGGCCTTACAGGCTCTTGGCGTTTTCCGCCAGGTAATCGGCGACACCCTGGGCGTCAGCCTTCATGCCTTTCTGGCCCGGACGCCAGCCGGCGGGGCAGACTTCGCCATGTTGCTCGGTAAATTGCAAGGCTTCGACCAGACGGATCATTTCGTCCACTTCGCGACCGAGCGGCAGGTTGTTCACCACCTGGTGCTGCACCACGCCTTGCTGGTCGATCAGGAACGAAGCACGCAGGGCCACGCCATCATCGTGCTCGACGCCGTAGGCGCGGGTGATCTCGTGCTTGACGTCGGCGACCATGGTGAATTCCACCGCGCCGATGCCACCCTTCTCCACCGGCGTGCTGCGCCAGGCGTGGTGGGTGAACTGCGAGTCGATGGAGACGCCGACCACTTCCACACCCAGCTCGCGGAAGCGCGACATGCGGTTGTTGTGGGCGATGATTTCCGACGGGCAGACAAAGGTGAAGTCCAGCGGCCAGAAGAACAGCACGACGTATTTGCCGCGCAGGGACGAGAGCTTGAAGCTGTCGACGATCGAACCGTCGCCCAGTACCGCTGCAGCGTCGAAATCAGGGGCTTGCTTGTTGACCAGAATGCTCATGGGAACTCCTTGAGAACCGTGGATTCGAAGGCGTTGAAAAAGAATGTGCGCACTGTAGCGAGAGCCCGAAGATTAAGGAAATATCCTTAAACAATCCACCTTATAGACTGGCTCTATACAGGCTCTGAAGGTCCCGGTCTTTGCCTATGACCTATCCTCCAGAGGATTTGTTACACCCCGTTTCGCCGCCCCTGCGCGGCTTTCGTCGCGCCGACAAACTCGGTAAGGTCGGCGCGTTTTCCCTCCCGGAGCCTTCTATGCAAGCCCCTGTTCTGTCCGGCCCGCAATACCTGCGCGAGGGCCTGAAGCTGGTCCTCAGCCCCGGCCTGCGGCTTTTCGTGCTGCTGCCGCTGGCCATCAACCTGCTGTTGTTCGTTGGCCTGATCTACCTGGCCGGGCATCAGTTCGCCCTGTGGGTCGATGCCCTGATGCCGACCCTGCCGAGCTGGCTGAGCTTCCTCACCTATGTGCTCTGGCCGCTGTTCGTGGTGCTGGTGGTGTTGATGGTGTTCTTCAGCTTCA
This sequence comes from Pseudomonas putida, assembly GCF_001941965.1. GTDB lineage: Bacteria > Pseudomonadota > Gammaproteobacteria > Pseudomonadales > Pseudomonadaceae > Aquipseudomonas > Aquipseudomonas putida_L. Next base: position 60,751 of record NZ_MKZO01000001.1, read on the forward strand.
CCCTGCTGGCCAACATCATCGCCGCGCCGTTCAACGGCTTCCTCGCGGAAAAGGTCGAGGTGGTGGTGCGTGGCAAGGACGACTTCCCGCCCTTCAGTTGGGGCGAGCTGGTGGCCATGGTGCCGCGCACCTTCGGCCGTGAGATGCGCAAGCTCGGCTACTTCCTGCCACGGGCCCTGGGCCTGTTCATCCTCTCGTTCATTCCGGTGGTGAACATCGTTGCTGCGCCGCTGTGGCTGCTGTTCGGGGTGTGGATGATGGCGATCCAGTACATCGACTACCCGGCGGACAACAACAAGATGAGCTGGCAGGACATGCTCGCCTGGCTGCGCGCCAAGCGCTGGCAGAGCCTGAGTTTCGGCGGGATCACCTATGTAGCGCTGCTGGTGCCGTTCGTGAATATCCTGATGATGCCGGCGGCGGTGGCGGGGGCGACCCTGTTCTGGGTGCGCGAACGCGACGGACGCTGACTACCAGCGCAACAGGCGCGGCCCCAGGGCCGCGCCGATCAAGGTGGGCAGCAGCATGCCGAGCAAGTACCAGATCCCCCAGAACGGAATGCCCATCTCCGGGCAATGCAGGCAATAGGCGAGTGTTGCCGTGCTGCCCGCCAGCAGGCCGCCTGCCGCGCCAGCCTGGCGCAAACGGGTTGGTGCCAGGCCGCGCAACGCCCAGAACACCGCGATGAAGGTCGGCACCGACAACAGCCCGATATTCAATGCACAGGTGCGCCAGGTACTGCCGAAGATCAGTGCGGCCCGGGCCTGCGGCGCAGCATCGGCAAGACTCAACGCGGCCCCGAGCCAGACCAGCAGCACCGGCAAGGCCAGCAGTACCCAGATCGCTCCGCCCTTCACTCCCGGTCGCGACAACCGCTGATTCAGCCAGATTGCCAGCAGCGCCAGACTGCCCGGCAAGGCCACCTTGCCCCAGAACAGCGGTGTCGGCGCGACCTGCGCAAGGTCGCTGCGCACGCCATACAGACTTGCCACCAGCAACAGCGCGAGAAGCGTTCCGCCCAGCAGGGCAAGCCCCATGCGGCGCAGCACGGCATGGCGCTGCACCGGGCCCTCGCCGCTGGCCAGCAGGTTGATCAGTTCATCGGTCTTCATCGTTAGGCTTCCCTCGAATCATGCCCGCCAGCGCCTTCAGCCCGCGGTGAATGCCGACCTTGACGGCCGAGCCGGACAGCCCGGTCAGGCGCGCCGTCTCTTCCACCGACAGGCCCTCGACCTTGACGTGGAGGATCGGCAGGCGCTGACGCTCGGGCAACTGCTCCAGCAGCTTGTTGAGGTCACGACGGGCATCGCTCGCCTCTTCATCGCCTTCGCCGAACAGTGCGTCCTCTTCGCCCAGCGGATCATGCAAGGCATCCCGACGGGCAAAGCCGCGGAAATGATCGGCCAGCTTGTAGCGGGCAATGGCTTGCACCCAGGCAGTCAGCGGCTGCTCCGCCTGATAGGTATGGCGGGCATTGTGCACCGCCAGCAGCACCTCCTGCAGCAGGTCTTCGACCTCCTCCGGGCGCTGCCCGAGTCGTCGGCGCAGGAACCCACGCAAGTGGATGGCCAGGGCCGCGAGGAATTCGCGGTAGGCCAACGCATCGCCGGCCATCCCCTGCAGCAGCAGGGTCCGCAACTGCGCCTCGCGCTCGCTCAGCACCTCATATGAACCAGTTCGTTGCATTGGCCTGCCAGGTTACACCCATGGGGAGATTTATTTTCCAGTCGCCGGGAAACACGGCTCGGGGTGGAACATTAGGAGAGCGCAGAAGGAATCTCAAAAAAATTTTCGATCCGCTGTAACCGTTGCCGATTCCCCGGCGAATTACTCCACGAGCCGGCGGTAAATCACCGCGGCCATCCAACCCTGTGGAGACTGCACCATGAACAACCTCACCCTTGCCACCGCTGCCCTCGCCCTCGCTGCCCTGGCCGGTACCGTGCATGCCGACGACACAAAGACCCAGGCCCCGGCCATGGAGAAATGCTACGGCGTGGCCATGGCCGGCAAGAACGATTGCAAGGCCGGTGCCGGCACCACCTGCGCCGGTACGGCGAAGAGGGACTATCAGGGCAATGCCTGGAAGAACGTCCCCGCCGGCACCTGCACCTCGATCAAGACGCCCAACGGCATGGGCTCGCTGACCCCGCTGAAGTCCTGACCCGGAGCGCCGGCCATGAACCCGTGCAAGCACATCGGCGCAGGCCTCGGCCTCAAGGCGGAGCATTACGCCGAAGCCCTGGCCTGCACGGCCCCGGGCCTGTGGTTCGAGGTCCATCCGGAAAACTACATGGTCGGCGGTCCGCGTCGTGCCTGGCTGCAGCGGATCGGCGAACGTCATCCGCTGTCGCTGCACGGGGTCTCGCTGTCCCTGGCAGCGGATGCAGCCCCGGATGAAGCACATCTGGGCCGTCTTCGCGACCTGGTGGACCTGCTCGATCCGCTGCTGGTTTCCGAGCACCTGGCCTGGTCGGCCTGGCGCGGCACCTATCATCCGGACCTGCTGCCCTTTCCACGCACCAACGAGGCGCTGGGGCGTATCGCCGACAACGTCCAGCGCACCCAGGAGGCGCTGGGCCGGCGTATCGCCGTGGAAAACCCCAGCCATTACCTGCGTCTGGACGGGCACGACTGGGACGAGGTCGACTTCCTCGGCGAACTCGCCCGGCGTACCGGCTGTGCCCTGCTGCTGGACGTCAACAACGTCCATGTCAGCGCCCACAATCTCGGCTACAGCGCCAGCGCCTGGCTGGAGCGAGTGCCTGCGGCGCTGGTCGCCGAAATCCATCTGGCCGGTTTCAGCGACGACGATACCGGCAACCTGCTGATCGACTCCCATGCCGCGGCCGTTGCCGAGCCGGTCTGGGCGCTGTACCGACAACTGATCCAGCGCATCGGCCCGCGTCCGACCCTGATCGAGCGCGACGATGCCATTCCCGCCTTCGGCGAACTGCTGGGCGAACGCGAGACGGCCCAGCGCCTTCTCGATCAAGCGGAGCGACGCTCATGAAACTTGGAGAGTTCCAGGACGCCTTCGTCGCAGCGCTTTACCAGCGCCCGGCCCCTGCGTTGCTCGACCTGACCGCCCAGCCGGCATTCGCGGTGTACCGCAACACGGTGCTGAAGGGCTATGTCGATGCGCTGTGCGCCAACTTCCCCAGTGTCGAACGCCTGGTCGGCAGCGACTGGATGCACGCGGCAGCCAGCGCCTATGCATTGGCTTCGCCACCCGAGGATGCACGACTGGTGTTGTACGGGGCGAACTTCCCGGCCTGGCTCGCCGCCCTGCCCAACCTTGTCGAACTGCCCTGGCTGGCCGACGTGGCCCGCCTCGATCACGACTGGCTGAGCGCCTTCTGCGCACCTGACGACCCGGCACTCGACCTCGCTGCACTCACCGGCATCACCGCCAGCGACCTGGCCAACCTGAACCTGATGCCACGCCGTTCGGTGCGCTGGCGCTGGTGTAAAACCCACCCGGTCTACAGCCTCTGGCACTACAACCGCGAGGGGCTGGACTGGCACGACCAGGTGCCGTGGCAGGGCGAGGGCGCGCTGCTGGTCGGTGACCCGGACGGCGTCGCCCATCAGGCACTGGAGCCAGCAGGGTGCGCATTCCTCGACGCCTGCGCCGCCGGCGACACCCTCGATCACGCCTCGTCCCGGGCCCTGGCGATCCGGCCCGACCTCGATTTCACCGACCTGCTCGGACGCCTGCTGCGCGCCCGGGCGTTCCGCCCTCTGGCGCTCGATTGAAGGAGTCCGTCATGGATATCAGTCAAACCACCCCGCATTGTTCGCGCTCGCTCTACAACCGTATGGCCGACGCGGCGCAACGGCTGCTCGACGACTCCGTCCTGAGCCTGGTCGCGCGCCTGGCCATCGCCGGGGTGTTCTTCCTGTCCGGGCGCACCAAGGTCGAGGGCCTGCTGACCCTGACCCCGGGCACCTTCGAACTGTTTCGCAGCGAGTACATGCTGCCGCTGGTCCCGCCGCACCTGGCGGCCTACCTGGCGACCTACGCCGAGCATCTGTTTCCGCTGTTGCTGGTCCTGGGGTTGTTCACCCGTGGCGCGGCGCTGGCCTTGCTGGGCATGACCCTGGTGATCGAGATCTTCGTCTATCCGGATACCTGGCCGACGCATCTGACCTGGGCCGGATTGCTGTTGCTGCTGATCGCACGGGGCGGTGGACGATGGTCGCTGGACCGGTTGTTGCGGATTCGCTGATCGAACAGCTGCAAGCTTCAAGCCGCAAGTCATAAGAAAAAGCCGGCCATCGCTGGGTCTGCTTTTGTCTTATGGCTTGCGGCTTATGGCTTGCAGCTCACCTCAACTGATTGGAGAACTGCCCCACCGCATTCACCACCTTCTGCGCGCCATCCTGGATTTCGGTAATCACCGTCCCGGTCTGCCCCGCCAGCTCCAACCCCTGCTCGGCCTGGCGCTTGCTGCTGTCGATGATGTCCACCGCGGCCTTGGCCAGTTGCTCGTTCTGCTGCACCACCCGGGCGATTTCCTCGGTGGCGGTGCTGGTGCGCGAAGCCAGTTGGCGGACTTCGTCGGCGACCACGGCGAAACCACGGCCCTGCTCGCCGGCACGGGCCGCTTCAATGGCGGCGTTGAGCGCCAGCAGGTTGGTCTGCCCGGCGATGTCGCTGATGGTCTTGATGATCGAGCCGATCACCTGGGACTGCTTGTCCAGCGCCTGGATGCCGTTGGCGGCGTCCTGCATGTAGGACTCCAGGCCACGCATCACATCGACGGTCTGGGTCACCACCTCGGTGGCACGACGTGCGCTGGTGTCAGTGGCCAGGGAGTTGGTGTAGGCGATGTCGGCCGCCTGGGCGACGGCGTTTTCCTGGTTCACCTGCTCGGTGATCACGGTGGCGAACTTGACGACCTTGTAGAGCACGTCATGGGCATCGATGATCGGGTTGTACGAGGCCTCCAGCCAGACGGTGCGGCCATGGGCATCGACGCGCTTGAAACGCTCGGCGATGAATTCGCCCCGGCGCAGCTTGTCCCAGAACGCCTGGTACTCGGCAGAGTTGTACTCTTCCGGCTCGCAGAACATGCGGTGGTGTTTGCCGCGTACCTGTTCAAGGCTGTAGCCCATGGTGCGCAGGAAACGGTCGTTGGCCGACAGCACTTCGCCATTGAGGTTGAACTCGATCACCGCCGTGGAACGCATCAGCGCCTTGATCAGGCTCTCGTGCTCGCGGGAGGTCTCGATGGTCCGGGTCAGGTCGCTGGAGTGCATGGTGAAGTACTTGATGCGCCCGTTACCGTCCTTGACCGGTTGCAGGATCGAGCGCAGCCAGGCTTCTTCACCGTTGCCACGCAGCAGGCGGAAGGCGCCGTTGAGGTGTTCGCCACGGGCGATGGCCTGCTTCATGCGCTGGTAGAAATCCAGCGGCTTGACGTGGGCCGGAACGATCTCCTCGATAGACCGGCCGACCAGTTGCGAACTGCTCCAGCCCATCTCCTTCTCGAAATTGATGTTCGCCGACTCGATGCGCCCGCTCGGGTCCAGTTGCAGGACCAGCATCTCGCTGTCCAGGCTGTCCTTGACCTGTTCCAGGCTCAGCAGTCTTTCACGCAGTTCTTCGTTTTCTTTCTTCAGTTTGCTGTTGAACATCACCGCTCTCCTGGAGCGCTATCGTCATCGGGGAATGCCCAATGCATCGGCTGGCGGGGTGTCATTCTTGAGCAATAAAAGCGGAATATTTGATCGCAAAAAATGCCGGATATCGGGCGTCATGCAGTTGTCACCCGCGCGTCATCCAGGCGCCATTTGCCCGCCGGAGACTGGGCACCATGACGACACTCCCGCTGCACATCACCCTTATCAGTGAAACCTTCCCACCGGAAATCAACGGCGTGGCCAACACCCTTGGCCGCCTCAGCGACGGCCTGCGCCAGCGCGGCCACCGAGTGGAACTGGTGCGGCCGCGCCAGAACGACGATCCGCCCGGGCAGACCAACGCCGACCAGTTGCTCTGTCGCGGTTGGCCGCTGCCGGGCTATCCGGGGTTGCAGTGGGGCCAGGTGTCGATGCACAAGCTGTTGCGGCGCTGGCGCCGGGATCGCCCGGACGTGCTCTACATCGCCACCGAAGGCCCGCTGGGCCTGAGCGCCCTGCGCGCCGCCCGGCGCCTGGGGATCACCGTGGTCAGCGGCTTCCACACCAATTTCCAGCAGTACTCCAACCAGTACGGCCTCGGCCTGCTGGCCCGGGCACTGACCAACTACCTGCGCTGGTTCCACCACCGTACCCACAGCACCCTGGTGCCGAGCCCTAGCCAGCGCCTGTCCCTGGAACGGCGCGGTTTCGAGCGTCTGGCCCTGCTTTCGCGGGGTGTCGACAGTTGCCTGTTCAACCCGGCGCGACGCAATCCGGCGCTGCGCGAACAGTGGGGGTTGGGCCCTGACGATATCGCCTTGCTCTATGTCGGACGGCTGGCAGCGGAAAAGAACCTGGGCATGCTCGGGCGCACCCTGGAGGAGTTGCAACGCAAATATCCGAAGCAGCGCATGCGCCTGGTGATCGTTGGCGACGGCCCGCAGTGGGCGGCCTTGCAGGCGCAACTGCCGGACGCCATCTTCTGCGGTCCGCAGCGTGGTGAACAACTGGCCAGGCACTATGCCAGCGGTGACATCTTCCTGTTTCCGAGCCTGACCGAAACCTTCGGCAACGTGGTGCTGGAAGCGCTGTCTTCAGGACTGGGCGTGGTCGCTTACGACGAGGCCGCAGCAGCCCAGCATATCCGCCACGGCCACAACGGCGCGCTGGCGATGCCGGGCGATGCCGCAGCCTTTATCGATGCCGCCTGCTGGCTGCTGGAAGACGGCGAGACCCTGCGCCGGGTTCGCCTCAATGCCCGCCAGCACGCCAGCCGCCAGGGCTGGCCGGCGATCGTCGAGCAGTTCGAGGAACACCTGCGCAGCGCCTGCGAACCACTGCGGCCCGAGCCCGCCGTCAAAAGCGGGCCAGGGCTGCTGGTCAAACCAGGCTCGTCAGCGCCTCACGGCTGAACGGCAGGATCTCGCCCTCGCGGCCGTCACGTACCTTGGCCGCCCACTGCGGATCCACCAGCAGCGCACGCCCTACCGCCACCAGGTCGAACTCCTCGGCGTCGAGGCGTTGCAGCAGGTTTTCCAGGCTGGCCGGTTGCGCCACCTTGTCGGTATCGACCATGAACTGCAGGAACTCGCCATCCAGGCCGACACTACCGACGGTGATGGTCGGCTTGCCAGTGAGCTGACGGGTCCAGCCGGCCAGGTTCAGGGGCGAGCCCTCGAACTCCGGCTCCCAGAAGCGTCGGGTCGAGCAGTGGAAGATATCCACGCCGGCCTCGGCCAGCGGCTTGAGGAAATCGCCCAGGGCTTCCGGGGTGGTGACCAGGCGCGCGCTGTAGTCCTGCTGTTTCCACTGGGAGAAGCGGAAGATGATCGGGAAGTCCGGGCCGACGGCGGCGCGGACCGCCTGGATCAGCTCGATGGCGAAACGCGAGCGGCCGGCGAGGTCACCGCCGTACTCGTCATCGCGACGGTTGCTGGCCTCCCAGAAGAACTGGTCGATCAGGTAGCCGTGGGCGCCGTGGATCTCGACGCCGTCCATGCCGATGGCCTGGGCGTCCTTGGCGGCCTGGGCGAAGGCGGCGATGACGGCCTGGATATCCTCGCGGGTCATGCCATGGACCACCACCTGGTCGTCCTTGAGTTTCTCACTCGGGCCGTAGCCCGGGACGCTGGCGTCCGGCTCGGTGCCGAGGCGACGGACCATGCCCACGTGCCACAGTTGCGGCACGATGCGCCCGCCCTCGGCGTGGACGGCGTCGACCACCTTTTTCCAGCCGGCCAGGGCGTCTTCACCGTGGAAGCGCGGAACGTTGGGGTAGCCGTTGGCGGCCTTGTGGTCGACGGTGGTGCCCTCGGTGATGATCAGGCCGACACCGGCGGCAGCGCGGCGACGGTAGTAGTCGACCACCTTGGCATGAGGCACGCCGCCGGGGCAGAAGGTGCGGGTCATCGGGGCCATGACCACGCGGGTCGGCAGTTCCAGGGCGCCCAGTTGGAAAGGCGTGAACAGTGCGGTGGCGGACATGTGGCGCTCCTCGGGATGAAAGGCGCCTGAGCATAGGATGGGTGAGGTGGGGGGACGAGTACTATTGATCCGGGTGATTGGGGAGCAAAGATTTTGTGTTGTTCTTCCGGGCCTCATCGCTGGCAAGCCAGCTCCCACAGGTTTCGCGGTGCACGCGGTCCTTGTGGGAGCTGGCTTGCCAGCGATGAGGCCCGAAAGGCCAGCAAGGAAATCAGGCCAATGCCTTCTCGATCGCCTGCACCACCGCCGGATCATCCGGCGCGGTCCGCGGCGAAAACCGGGCCAGCACCCGCCCGTCCTTGCCCACCAGGAACTTCTCGAAGTTCCAGGTGATATCCCCGGGAAACTCCGCGCCCTCGCCCGCCAGCAGGCGATACAGCGGATGCCGGTGCGCGCCGTTGACCTCCAGCTTGCCCCCCAGCGGGAAGCTCACCCCATAGTTGAGGCTGCAGAACTGAGCGATCTCTTCCTCGCTGCCCGGCTCCTGCCCGGCAAACTGGTTGCACGGCAGGCCCAGCACGCTGAAGCCCTTGGCCTTGTATTGCTGATGGAGATTTTCCAGCGCCGCGTACTGCGGCGTCAGGCCACATTTGGAGGCGACATTGACCACCAGCACCACCTGGCCCTTGAACGGTGCCAGCGACAGGTCCTGGCCGTTCAGCGCTTGCAGTTTCAGGTCGTGAAATGCACTCATGACGTACTCCCCTCTACGACGGATCCCGGTCATCCCGGCGGCCGACCACGAACGCGGCCCACTAAAAAGGCGCCTGGCCTGCCGCATGCGCCCTTGCGGGACTGCACGACGGAAGGACAAGGCGCCTTCGCGACTCTCTGAGCTTAGCGCAGAAAATCAGTGGTGATGGCCACCTTCGCCATGGACGTGGCCATGGGCGATTTCTTCTTCGCTGGCGTCACGCACGTTGACCACTTTCACCTTGAAGTTCAGGCGCTGGCCAGCCAGTGGGTGGTTGCCGTCGACGGTGACGTCGTCGCCGTCCAGGTCACGAATGGTGACGATCTGCATCTGGCCGTCCGGCGCCGAAGCGTGGAACTGCATGCCGACTTCCAGTTGGTCGACACCTTCGAACATGCTGCGGTTCAGGGTGCTGACCAGCTCGGCCAGGTATTCGCCGTAGGCGTCTTCCGGCTCGATGGTGACGTCCAGCTCTTCGCCGACGCCCTTGCCTTCCAGGGCTTTTTCCAGGCCCGGGATGATGTTGGCGGCGCCGTGCAGATACACCAGCGGCGCGCCGCCGGCGGAGCTGTCGATGACCTCACCGGCGTCGTTGGTCAGGGTATAGTCGATGGAGACAGCCTTGTTGGCGGCGATCAGCATGGGGCGAGACCTTTTGCATAAGAAGTATGAAGGGCCAAGTGTAACCAACGCATCGGCCGAAAGCGAACGCAACCCGGACAAACGGGTCAGCCGGATCGAGGGTTTCCATCAGGACGAAGACGGCCATTGGGTGGTCGATCTGTCTTGCGGCCACACCCAGCATCTGCGCCACCAGCCGCCCTGGCAGTCGCGGCCCTGGGTGCTCGACGCCGACGAGCGCCAGCGCCGCATCGGCCAGGCTTTTGCCTGCGGCTGGTGCGCGAAAGGGGCCGATAGCGATACCCTTGGCAATTGACGCTTTTTGCACTCGCTCAATTCGAGAAGTCCGCATGCAAACTTTTTTCATCGCGCCGACCGACTTCGGCGTCGGCCTGACGTCCATCAGCCTCGGCCTGGTCCGCACCCTGGAGCGGGCCGGCCTGAAGGTCGGCTTCTTCAAGCCGATCGCCCAGCCGCACCCCGGTGACACCGGCCCGGAGCGCTCCACCGAACTGGTCTCGCGCACCCACGGCCTGAAACCGCCCACGCCCCTGAGCCTGGCCCATGTCGAGCGCATGCTCGGCGAAGGCCAACTGGACGAGCTGCTGGAAGAAATCATCACCCTCTACCAGCAGGCCTGCGTCGACAAGGACGTGCTGGTGGTCGAGGGCATGGTCCCGACCCGCCACGCCAGCTACGCCGCCCGGGTCAACCAGCACCTGGCCAAGAGCCTCGACGCCGAGGTGATCCTGGTCTCCGCGCCGGAAAACGACGTGCTTGCCGAACTCTCTGGCCGCGTCGAACTGCAGGCTCAGCTGTTCGGCGGCCCGCGCGATCCAAAGGTGCTCGGCGTGATCCTCAACAAGGTGCGCAGCGACGAGGGCATGGCCGAGTTCGCCAGCCGCCTGCGCGAGCACTCGCCCCTGCTGCGCAGCGGCGACTTCCGCCTGCTCGGCTGCATCCCGTTCCAGGCCGGGCTCAACGACCCGCGCACCCGTGACGTCGCCGACCTGCTCGGCGCCCAGGTGCTCAACGCCGGCGACTACGAAACCCGGCGCATGAACAAGATCATTCTCTGCGCCCGCACCGTGGCCAATACCGTGCCGCTGCTCAAGCCCGGCACCCTGGTGGTGACCCCGGGCGACCGCGACGACATCATCCTCGCCGTCAGCCTCGCCGCGATCAACGGCGTGCCCCTGGCCGGCCTGCTGCTGACCAGCGACAGCAAGCCCGACCCGCGCATCCTCGAGTTGTGCCAGGGCGCCCTGCTCGCCGGCCTGCCGATCCTCTCGGTGAGCACCGGCTCCTACGACACCGCCAACCAGCTCAACCAGCTCAACAAGGAAATCCCGGTGGACGACCGCGAGCGGGCGGAGATCATCACCGACTTCGTCGCCAGCCACCTGGATGCCGACTGGCTCAACCAGCGCTGCGGCACGCCACGGGAAATGCGCCTGTCGCCGGCGGTGTTCCGCTACCGCCTGATCCAGCAGGCCCAGGCGGCGAACAAGCGCATCGTCCTGCCCGAAGGCGCCGAACCCATGACCGTGCAGGCCGCCGCCATCTGCCAGGCCCGCGGCATCGCCCGCTGCGTGCTGCTGGCCAAGCCGGAGGACGTCCAGGCCGTGGCCCGGGCCCAGGGCATCAGCCTGCCGGAAGGCCTGGAGATCCTTGATCCGGACCTGATCCGCGAGCGCTACGTCGAGCCTATGGTCAGCCTGCGCAAGAGCAAGAGCCTGAACGCGCCGATGGCCGAGCAGCAACTGGAAGACCCGGTGGTGATCGGCACCATGATGCTGGCCCTGGACGAAGTCGACGGCCTGGTCTCCGGCCTGGTCCACTCCACCGCCAACACCATTCGTCCGGCCCTGCAGTTGATCAAGACCGCGCCGGGCTGCAGCCTGGTGTCCTCGGTGTTCTTCATGCTCTTCCCCGAGCAGGTGCTGGTGTACGGTGATTGCGTGATGAACCCGCACCCGAGCGCCGCCGAGCTGGCGGAAATCGCCCTGCAGAGCGCCGACTCCGCCGAGTCCTTCGGCATTACCCCGCGTGTCGCGATGATCAGCTACTCCAGCGGCGACTCGGCCACGGGCGAGGAAGTGGAAAAGGTCCGCGAGGCGACCCTGCTCGCCCAGGAAACCCAGCGCGCCCTGCAGATCGACGGCCCGTTGCAATACGACACCGCCGCCAACAGCGACATCGCCCGGCAACTGGCGCCCAACAGCCCGGTGGCCGGGCGTGCCACGGTGTTCGTGTTCCCTGACCTGAACACCGGCAACACCACGCACAAGGCGGTGCAGCGCAGCGCCGACTGCGTCAGCCTTGGGCCGATGCTGCAAGGCCTGCGCAAACCGGTGAACGACCTGCCGCGCGGGGCCCAGGTGGACGACATCGTCTACACCATCGCCCTCACCGCGATCCAGGCCAGCCACGCGGCGGAGTTCTGAATCATGGCCGACAAGCTGCGCGGCACCCTCGCCGCCCTGCTGCTGGGGCTCAACACCCTGGTCTGCTGCACGCCGCTGTTCATCGTCAGCCTGGTCAAGCTGTGCCTGCCGTTCGCGGCGGCGCAGCGGGTCACCGACGAACTCATGCGGCATATCCACGAAGCCTGGATCAGCAACAACAAGGGCTGGATGAAACTGCTCGGGCGTACCCGCTGGCAGGTCGAGGGGCTGGAGGGCTTCGACTACCAGCACAGCTACCTGATCACCAGCAATCACCAGAGCTGGGTGGATATCCTCGTCCTGCAATACGTTCTGAACCGGCGCATCCGCCCGCTGAAGTTCTTCCTCAAGCAGGTGCTGATCTGGGTGCCGGTGATCGGCCTGGCCTGGTGGGCGCTGGGCTTTCCGTTCATGAAGCGCTACAGCAAGGCGTACCTGGACAAGCACCCGGAGAAACGTGGCAAGGACCTGGAAACCACGCGCAGGACCTGCGCGAAATTCCGTGGCAAGCCGACGGCGATCTTCAACTTCGCCGAGGGCACGCGCTTCACCCGGGCCAAGCATGACCAGCAGCGGTCACCCTTCCGTCATTTGCTCAAGCCGAAGGCCGGCGGGATCGCCTTCGTGCTGGATGCCATGGGTGAACAGCTGGAGTCGATCATCGACGTCACCATCCACTATCCGGACAGCGCGCCCGGCTTTTGGGACCTGCTCTGCGGACGGGTGCGGCGGATCGTCGTGCAGTTCGAGGAACTGGCGATTCCGGAGGAGTTTCTCGGCAAGAGTTATGACCAGGACGAGGAATACCGGGTGGCGTTCCAGCAGTGGATCAACCGGTTGTGGGAGAGGAAGGATCAGCGGTTGGAGCAGTTGAATCGTTGAAACCTTGAGGGCCTCATCGCCGGCAACGCCGGCTCCCACAGGTATAGCGTCGGCATTGCCGGCGATGAGGCCAGCAAAGATTACTGCTGGTAGTTCTGCCCTGGAATCGGCTTCAGGTTCACTTCTACCCGGCGGTTCTGCGCCCGCCCGTTGGCATCGGCGTTGCTCGCGATCGGCTGGTCAGGGCCCATGCCGCGCACGCTCACCCGGGTCCCGTCCACGCCTTGCGAGGTCAGGTAGGTGCTCACTGCCTGCGCCCGGCGCTGCGACAGGTCCATGTTGTGCTGGCGGCTGCCGGTGCTGTCGGTGAAGCCCACCACCTCGATGGTGTTCTGGTTGAACTGCTTGAACGAGTTCGCCAGGTTGTTCAGCGGCGAGTAGAAGCTCGGGGCGATGTTCGCCGAGTCGGTGGCGAAGGTGATGTTGCCCGGCATGATCAGCTTGATCTGATCGCCTTCACGCTGCACTTCCACCCCGGTATTGGCCATGCTCGCGCGCAACTCGGCTTCCTGCTTGTCGGCGTAGTAGCCGTAGCCCGCGGCCGCGGCACCCACGGCCGCCGCGCCGATCAGCGCGCCCTTGCCACGGTTGTTGTGATCGATGGCGGCACCGGCGATGGCACCGGCCAGCGCGCCCAGGCCGCCGTACTTGGCGGTCTTGCTCATCCCTGAGGAGCCCTGCGCCTGACCCTGGTTGTCATAAGGGTTCTGGCTGGCACAGCCAGTCATCAGGGCAGCGGCGGTAGCGACGATAATCAAGCGACGCATGGTGAACATGGACAAGCTCCTGCGAAATTCGTGTAGATGGCAAACTGATTTGAGTTCGCCACCAGCCTTGGAGTGCGGCGGCGAGGAAAAATTCCCTTGGCTCATGCCCGAACGAAGGGGTTCTCGCGCATTTCCTCGCCCAAACGGGTGTCAGGGCCATGCCCGGCCACCACGGTCGCCTCTTCATCGAGGCGATACAGCCGCTGTTTGATGGATCGAACGATAGTCGCCTGATCGCCACCCCACAAATCGGTACGGCCCACGCCACGGCGGAACAGGGTGTCGCCGGCGATCAGCAGCTTGGCGTCGGCGAACCAGAAGCTCATCGAGCCCGGGGTGTGCCCGGGGGTATGCAGCGCGACGCCGCAACCGCAGGCCAGCTCCTCGTCATCCGCCAGCCAGCGGTCCGGCGACGGCACCGGCACATAGGGCACGCCGAACATGCGGCACTGCATCTCCAGGTTGTCCCAGAGGAACTGGTCGTCCTTGTGCAGGTGCAGGGTCGCGCCGGTCTTTTCCTTCAACTGGCCGGAGGCGAGGAAGTGATCGAGGTGGGCGTGGGTGTGGATGATGCTGACCACCTTCAGACCATGGGCGTCGAGCTTCTGCATGATCAGGTCGGGGTTGCCGCCCGGGTCGACGACGATGGCTTTCTTGGTGATGGGGTCGCCGATGATGGTGCAGTTGCATTGCAGCGGGCCGACGGGGAAGGTTTCGCGGATAAGTGCGGTTGGGGCGGGATTCATGACAGCGTCCTCTCTGGCGAATCGCCCATTCTAGCCATTCCCGCGACCACCCCCGAAGCACCGCAGTGACGCGCAAAAATCTCAATTGCGAAAAATTCTTATTCACTGCTACCATGCGCCCGCTTCGCACGGGGAGACGCGCCATGGAGCCGGGAGTCGGCAAACACGAGCTGGACGCTTTATTCGTCGACCAACGACCGGTGCTGGTGCGCATGCTGGCCAAGGTGGTGGGCTGCGCCACCCTGGCCGAGGACCTGGCCCAGGAAGCCTACCTGCGCGTGGCCCAGGCCATGCAGGGTCGGCAGATCGAGCACTTGCGGGCCTTCCTGTACCAGACCGCCCAGCACCTGGCCTTCGACCACTTGCGCAGCCAGCGCAGCAAGCGCCGTTTCGAGTGCGCCGCGGATGACGATGCCCAGCTCGCCGCCGTGCCCACCCCGCAACCCGGCCCCGAATCCCATGTCCAGGGCCAGCAGCAACTGCGCCAGTTGCAGGCGGTGCTGCGCCGTCTGCCCGAGCGCCAGCAGCGTATACTCCTGCTCCACCGCCTGCATGGCCTGTCCCAGGGCGACATCGCCGCCCGCTTGGACATCTCGCTCAGCACCGTAGAAAAGGATTTGCGCATGGCCCTGGCCGCCTGCCTCAAGGGCACCGAATGGGGGTCGCGATGAGCGTCCACCACCTGCCCGAAACCTGCGAAGAACAGGCCCTCGCCTGGTTCACCCGAAGCCTCGATGCGCCTCTGTCCGAGGATCAGCAACAGGCCTTTCTCGCCTGGCTCGACGCCAGCCCGGAGCACGCCGAAGCCTATGCCCGGGTAGAAAACCTCTGGCAGGCAGACAGTTTCGAACAGGCGCTGCGCGATCTCGAAAGCGACCTCACCCCTACACGGCGTCCACAAGCCCGGCGCTGGACCGGCTGGGCCACTGCCGCCGCAATCACCCTCGCCCTCGGCACCTGGTTCGGCGACCTGCCCCTGCGCCTGCAAGCCGACTACCTCACCGCCGTCGGCGAACAACAGCGCATCACCCTCCCCGATGGCTCGCACCTGCTTCTGGGCAGCAACAGCGCCGTCAGCGCGACGATCGACAACGGCCAGCGTTCCCTGCGCCTGCTGCGTGGCGACCTCTACCTCGAAGCCGCCCACGACAGCCAGCGCCCGCTGCGGATCAAGGCCGACAAGGCCAGCGTGGAGGTGGTCGGTACACGCTTCAGCGTCAGCTTGCGTGATGACGATGTGGCGGTGGCCGTGGATGAAGGTCGTGTACGCCTGAGCAATGCCAGCGGCGATTCCAGCCTGCTCGGACCGGGTGCCTGGCAGCATCTGCGTGGCGAGCAACTGGGTGAATTGCATCCCTGGGGCAGCGCCGACCAGCACGGCTGGACCGAGGGCCGACTGATCTTCCAGGACCGTCCGCTAGCCGAAGTGCTGGAGGAACTGGGCCGCGAGCGGCATGCGCCGATCCTGCTGTTCGGGGACGCCAGGAAGTTGCGGGTCAGTGGCAACTACCGTCTTGATGATCCCGAAACCGTGGTCACCGCCCTGACCCGCCTGGCCGGCGCACAACTGGCCCGTCTGCCCGGCGGTATCCTGGTGGTTCACTGAGCACAAGAAATCCCAAAAAATTTTTACGGGTTCCCCACCCTCAACCCGTCAAGGTGATTCGCGGTTGCAAATCATTCCTGTTCATGAGGGTTCCATGCAGCACTTCAACGTCAAGACCATCTTTGCCAACAGCGCCCTGGCGCTGGCAGTCTGCCTGGGCAGCGGCCAGATCCTGGCGGCCTCGCAAGCGTCCAGCAGCAGTCAACAGGAGCTGCGCCAGCGCTTCGACATCGCCGCGCAACCGCTGTCCAGTGCCCTCAACCAGTTCAGCCGCGAGACCGGCTGGCAGGTCGGCTACACCGCCGACCTGGCGCGGAACGTGAACAGCAAGGGCGTGAACGGTGAAATGACTGCCAGCGAAGCGATCGTGCAACTGCTCGCCGGCACCGGCCTGGGTTTCGACTTCAGCGGACCAAAGGCGATCCTGCTCAACCGCCTGCCCGACGACGGCACCCTGCAACTCTCCGCCACCAGCATCGTCGGCACCGGCGAACTGGGCGGCTACACCGAGAACTCCGGGTCCTACACCAGCGGCGCGGTCACGGTCGGCGGCAAGATGGCCCACAGCCTCAAGGACACCCCGCAGTCGGTGACCGTCATCACCCGCCAGCGCATGGAAGACCAGGCCATGACCAACCTGGCCCAGGCCCTCGACCAGACCCCGGGCATCACCCTGGTGGGCGGCAATGACGCCAACACCAAGATCCTTTCCCGCGGCTTCAACCTGACCAATATCCAGGTCGACGGCGGCGCGCCTTCGATGCGCGAGCAGACCTACGACAGCCTCGCCGATACCACCGCCTACGACCATATCGAAGTGCTGCGCGGCTCCGACGGTCTGTTCGGCGGCACCGGCGAGCCCGGCGGCGCGATCAACCTGGTCCGCAAGCGCGCCCTGGCCGAACCGCAGTTGAAGATCAGCACCTCCGCCGGCAGCTGGGACAACTACCGCAGCGAAGTCGACGTCACCGGCCCGATGGGCTTCGACGGCGCCCTGCGCGGGCGCCTGGCGGCCTCTGTCGAGGACAAGCGCTACTTCTACGACGGCGCCGATAGCGACAAGCACGTGCTCTACGGCACCCTCGAAGCCGACCTCACGCCGGACACCACCGTCAGCATCGGCGGCATCTACGAGTGGCGCGACATGGACGGCTACTGGGAAAACGGCATGCCGCGCTACAGCACCGGGGCCCCGTTGGGCCTGTCGCGCAGCGCGACCCTGGCCGCCGACTGGTCGACCAACAACTACAAGCGCACCGAAACCTTCCTCAAGCTCGACCACCGTTTCAGCGACGACTGGAAGGTCAACGGCAGCTTCACCCGCATCCGCTTCGACTCCGAGCAGGACATGGGCGAAACCAGCAACCCGGTGAACCCCGATACCAACGCCGGCGCTACCTTCCAGCGCGTGGTGCGCAACTTCGACAACCACCAGGACCTGTTCGACGCCAACCTGCAGGGCACCTTCGACGCCTTCGGCCGCCGTCATGAACTGGTAATGGGCGTGGACTACTCGGATATCCGCCGCAGCTACGCCGACCACAGCGAATGGACCTCGCGCATCCCGGTGGATGTCTTCAGCACCGATATCGGCGCACTGCCCAAGCCTGCCGAGCCGGCGCTGTACTACGAGTACCCGGACTGGAACGTACGCAAGCACGGCGCCTACATCACCACCCGCCTGGAGCTGGCCGACCCACTCAAGGCCGTGCTGGGTGCGCGCTATTCGGACTACTCCAGTACCCTGCTGGCGATCGTTCCGTCGTTCGGCACCAACAGCAAGGGTGGCGGTGACGACAGCGGCATCGTCACGCCCTACGGTGGCCTGGTCTACGCGCTGAATCCGCAATGGTCGGTCTACACCAGCTATGCGCAGATCTACAAACCGCAGATCGAAACCCTCGGCGCCGACTTCGCGCCCCTCGACCCCATCGAAGGCGACACCTACGAACTGGGCACCAAGGGCGAACTGCTGGACGGGCGCCTGAACCTGTCCGCCGCGCTGTACTACACCAAGCAGGAAAACAACGCGATCTACGTGTACTCCCAGGCCAGCACCTCGAATGCCTGCTGCTACGTGGCGGGCGGCAAGAACGTCAGCCGTGGCCTGGACCTGGAAGTCAGCGGCGAGCTGACCCCAGGCTGGCAGGTCAGCGCCGGCTACACCTTCAACATCAACGAACAGCGCAAGACCGGCGACGACGCCAGCGCCGGTACGCCGATCAGCACCCAGACGCCCAAGCACCTGTTCAAGTTCTTCACCACCTACCAGTTGCCGGGGCAATTCAACGACTGGAAGGTAGGCGGCGGCGCGACCATCCAAAGCCGCAACTACGTGACTGGCAACGTGCAGCGACGCCTCGAGGATGGCTCGTTGAGCCCGAGCACCAACAGCTTCGAGTACACCCAGGCCGGCTACGCGATCTGGAATGCCCTGGTCGAGTACCGCATCGACGAACACTGGACCGCTGCGCTCAATGGCAACAACCTGTTCGACAAGGAGTATTACCAGACGGTGGCGAGCAGCGCCTATGGCAACTGGTACGGGGCGCCGCGCAACTACATGCTGACCTTGCGCGGGAGTTTCTGAAGGATTTGTAGTGTTCTTCCGGGCCTCATCGCTGGCAAGCCAGCGATAGGGCCCTCGAGAACACCCTCAAATCCACGGCAACAGACTGCTCACGGCCAACGGCAGGGCCACCCCCGCCAGCAACGTCTGCCCGGCAATGATCCCTGCCATCAGCGGCGCATCCCCACCCAGTTGCCGGGCCATGATGTAGGACGACGAAGCCGTCGGCAGCGCCTGGAACAGCAGCGCCGCGATCGCCGCCTCGCCACTCAGCCCGAACAGATGACAGGCCGCCAGGGTCACCATCGGCATCACCACAAACTTCGCCACCGACGACATTCCCACCGGCCGCACCCAACTGCGCGCCGCCTTCAGGTCCAGCGCCGCGCCCACGCACAGCAGGCCCAGCGGCAATGACGCCTGCCCCAGCGCCTTCAGCAGTGGCTCGATCACCGGCGGCAGGCCCAGCCCGGTGGCATGCAGGAAGACCCCGCCGGCGCAGGCCATCAACAACGGATTGAAGGCCATCTGCCGGGCCACGCCTTTCCAGGTCATGCGCCCCGCCGCGCCATAACGGGCGAACACCAGCACGCAGAGGATATTCACCGTCGGCACGATGGCGGCGTTGGCCACCGCCGCCAGGGCGATGCCCTGGGTGCCGAACAAGCCCGCCGCCGCTGATACGCCGACGTAGTTGTTGAACCGCACCCCACCCTGGAACACCGAGGTGAACGCCGCATCACTCACCGCGAAACAGCGCCGCGACAGCACCAGCAACATCGCCACCAGCACCGTGGATGACACCAGCGCCAGGGCCATGCCCAGCACCGGCACGCCGTCCAGCTTCGCCGTTGCCAGGCCATGCACGAACAGCGCCGGCAGCAGCACGTAGTAGCCCAGGCGCTCGGCCTGGGGCCAGAAGGCATCGGCGATGAACTGGCTGCTGCGCAACCAGGTGCCAAGCGCGATCAGCAGGGCAATGGGCACGAGGGCGAGCAGCAGGGCGAGGGTCATGGCAGGGTCCGGACGATCAGCAGATGACCGTCACGATAAAGACCTGAACGCTTGATTAAAAACGATGAATTATTGAGCCATCCTCAAGTTTTACTCATCGGTCAGTGCAGCCTGCCGGCGGATCGCCTGGGCCAGCGCCGCTGCCAGGCGGCCTCGGGGGCGATCCTCGCGTTCGATCAGGACCACCTTGCGGGTCCGCTGCGGATCACCGAAAGGACGGTAGGCCAGATGCTCGATGCGCTGCAGCATCCGATCCGACGACGGCACGATGGACACGCCCAGGCCGCTGGCGACCATCCGTATCAGCGCCTCCTGGCTATCCAGTTCCATGGTGGTGCGCACCCGCAGGCGCATGCGCCGCAGCTCGCGCTCGATGGTGCGCCCGGCCCAGGCGCGGCGGTCGAAGCGGAAGAAGGGCTGCTCCTGCAACAAGGTCCGCGAATCGATATCGGCCAGTTGCCGCGGCGCGATGATCCAGAAGCCGTCCTCGTACAGCACCGTGCTCACCAGGCCATAAGGATGCGGCTTGACCGGCTCGGTGGTGACCGCCGCGTCCAGTTCCCCCGCCTCGACCCGGGTCGCCAGCTCCGCCGACATCCCCGACAGCACGTTGACGCGAAGATGGGGATGCTCGCTGCTCAACGCGGCCAGCGCCGCCGGCAGGATGCCCGCCAGCGCCGTATGGATGGCGCCTACCCGCAAGCGCCCGCGCAGCTCGCTGTCCTCGCCAAGATCCGCCGCGATGCTGTCGTACAGCGCCAGGATCTCCCGCGCCCGCTCCAGGGCCAGGTGCCCGGCCTCGGTCAGCACCGGCAGGCGCCGCGAGCGGTCGAACAGCGGCGCGTTGAACTCCTCCTCCAGCCCGCGGATATGCAGGCTCACCGCCGACTGGGTGAGGTGCACCGCCTCGGCGGCACGGGCAAACGAGCCGTGTTGGGCAATGGCGACCAGGGTTCGCAAGGCACGCAGGGACATGGGTAAAAGTCCGTAGGAAATGATGAATGGTCTGATCGGCGGCCTCGCTGGCACGCCAGATGCTTTCGACTTCGACTACGTTTAATTGAACCTGACCGGAAGTAAACAAGTCTCGGGAAAAAGAACACGGATTTACAGGATTGCACCCATGTCAGGAAAGGAACGCAGATACAAGGCCAGGGCCACTATCATCTGCCTGCGCAGCGGCAAGGTGTTGCTGGTGCGCAAGAAAGGCGGCAAGTGGAACTTCCCCGGTGGCACGGTCGAAGCCGGCGAGCAGCCGGTACAGGCTGCCGCCCGTGAGCTCGAAGAAGAAACCCGGCTGCGCTGCCTTGGGCTGTTGCAATTGTGCTCGGTTGAAGTGGGCAATATCGTCCATCACGTCTTCACCACCCAGTTCGACGACTACACCGAAGCGGTGGCCGACAACGAGATCGTCGCCTGTAAATGGGTACGTCGCGAACAGCTCGACGGCACCGCGCTCACCGCCAATGCCACAGCGCTGATGCTACGCCGGCTGCCTGCCCTCTGCGCCGGTTGAACCGCGCGTTTTGCACGGCCCGTCCGGGCCGGTCATGCAAAATGCACCGCCCCTCCTCCGCCCTCGCCAATGTTTGCTGGCTAAAACCCCTGTGACCAAACAGGCACGGCATTCGCAATGATCCCGTCACAATCCGATGCCTCGGCGCATCACGGCTGGTCAAACGGCTGGACAGCAAAACGGAGGGATTCCACCAATGGCGGGACAACAGTTGTACGTAATCGACTATGAGCTTCAGGGTCAGCCGCGCAGTTTCATCATTCGCCTGGAAAACATGGACAACGCCGAGGCCTGGCACTGGGCGAGTTGCGATGCCGGGGTGGGGGTGATTCCGCGCTTCGGGCAGCAGAAGATCAAGAAGGTCAGCCGGCCGATGGCCGAGCGCTACGGGATTACCAACGTGCGCTGGCGCGTGTCGGGCAAGGGCCCGGAGTTCAAGCCGATGCCGGTGGATATGGGGAAGTTTGCCGGGTCTGATTGATCCAGGGTGGCCTCTCGGGCCTCATCGCTGGCAAGCCAGCTCCCACAGTGACCGCATGCACCGCCGGACCCGTGGGAGCTGGCTTGCCAGCGATGAGGCCCTGAAAGTCACCCGAGAACCTTGGCCATTTCCGCCGTCTTATCCCATCCAAGCCCCTCATACACCGGCCGCCCCACCTCGGTAGCATGCAACACCGCAAACCCCAGCCCGCGCCGGGTGAACTCCGCCTCTCCCAGCCTCATCAACTTCGAAGCCAGACCCCGCCGCCGATACGCCGGCTCCACATACACATTCAGCACATACCCCCGCTGGTCCTGCTGCGGATGCGCCGGATGCGGTGGCCACTCGATGCTCATCAAGCCGATCGCCGCCGCGACCGTCCCGTCACCCAGCACGGCGAACCCGTAGTAGCGCCCATCCTCCAGGCGCGGCAGCAGCCAGGGCCGGAAGTGCTCGCTCATCACCCGCAACGTCGCCGGATCACCGCCAGCCTCCAGGAACATCGCCTCGCGATGCACGCAAATCAGTTCGGCGTCCTCCGGCAGCAGCCGGCGAACGGTCAGCGGAGCGAAATCGATATCACCGGGAATGTCGGTCATCACACTCATACCTTGGTCGGAGGCCCCGATTGTGAAACCCGTCCCGGCAAAGCGTTAGACACAGATCCGCTTTGCCCTCGCCATACAGTTGCGCCCTGCGACCAAAGTACCGACCCCATCGACGACAAAGAAAAACTTCTTTGCCCAAGCGTCAAATGCCCTCTATGAATTGCACATCACGCCCACTTGATCGCAACTCCATGCATCGAGCGCAATACGGGCGCAAAAGCTTTTCTACACACAGGCAACGTTGACATGAACAACAACAAGACGACGGATGCTGTACCGTTTTCCCCTTCCGCCCACTGGATCGGCCCGGCGCTGTTCGCCCTGCTGGCTTTCGCCGCCAACTCGATCTTCTGCCGCCTGGCCCTCATGCATGGCGATATCGACGCGCACTCGTTCACTGCCGTACGCCTGCTCAGTGGCGCGCTGTTGCTCTTCTGCCTGGTGCGTCTGCGCCAGCCTGGCCAGGCCCTGGGCGGCAGTTGGAAGGGCGGGCTGGCGCTGCTTGCCTATGCCTGGCTGTTTTCCATCGCCTATGTGCAACTGGGCGCGGGGGTCGGCGCGCTGATCCTGTTCGGTGCGGTGCAGATCACCATGTTCGCCTGGTCCTGGTTCAAGGGCGACCGGGTCGAGGCGCGGGTGCTGGCGGGCATGCTGGTGGCCTTCGCCGGGCTGATCGCCCTGCTGCTGCCCGGGGCCAACGCGCCTGCGCCGCTGAGCGCGCTGTTCATGGTGGTGTCCGGCATCGCCTGGGGCGCCTACTCGCTGATCGGCAAGGGCTCGGCCGATCCGCTGGGCGACACCGCGGGCAATTTCCTGCGCAGCCTGCCGTTGCTGGCAATCCCGGCACTGGTGGCCCTGCCTTCCGGTCAGCTCACGGCCAACGCCCACGGGCTGCTCTATGCCCTGGCCTCCGGCGTGCTTGCGTCAGGCGCGGGTTATGCGGTGTGGTATGGCGTGCTCAAGCAGGTCAGCGCGCAGCAGGCGGCCACCATGCAACTGAGCGTGCCAGTGATTGCTGCGCTGGGTGGGGTGGTGCTGCTGGGGGAACCATTGTCACTGCGCTTGGCAGTTATTTCGGCAGTGGTTCTGGGTGGGGTGGGACTGGCGTTGGGCAGGCGGAAGGCGAAATAACACGGCCAAGATTGGCCATATTCGGCTACGAAACTTCACCGGCTTCCGACTTTCTTGTAGGCAATTTCCCAAGCATACTTCCGCCGCTTGTTTGCCGTTGCGTGCTGGGGAAACGCTGCCTAGTCTTGCTGCCGTCGCTGATGTCTGGCGACCGGCTTTGACAGGCCGAAGTTTGCAGATTCTCCCTCAGCACCAGCCTCCTGCTTAATGGCGGCTGTACGTGTGGGCGCACTCGTGCGCGCCGGGCTTCTCTGCTCTCGGTCTGTCAACCCACGTACAGCTGCCACCCGATTGTTTGACAGCACTTCGGGGTCAGTTTCATCAGCAGAGAGAGGTATCCATGAAAAAGATCGTCCCCGATCCACCCGCACCATCCCCGCGTGCCGTCACCGTCCACACCCGCTTCGCCGCCTGCAATGGCCATCATCCCCCGTTGTTTGCCGTATGTGCCGGCGCCGATGTGGACGAGGCATTGCTCCATCTCATCGTGCTGCTGCGCTCGGCCTATGAAACCAATCTGCAGGCCTGCGATGTAGTGAAGGACAATCATCTCGCCGGCATCCTCTGGGCGACCCAGCACACCCTGGAGGCATCGCAGGCGTTGGCCGAGTCGATGTTGAGCGGGATCGCGCAGCAGCAGGCTTCGGGTTGAGTCAGCACTGATTCCGTCGTTGCTGATGGCCTCATCGCCGGCAAGACCGGCTCCCACAGAGTTCTGCGGTGCACGCGGTCACTGTGGGAGCTGGCTTGCCAGCGATGAGGCCGGAACTGACAGAAGTAGTCCCCCGCCTACCCCAGCACCATTTCCCTCCTACCTTCCCCTCGCCGTCGGCTGATAGCCCGACATCCGGCTCCAGCGGTTAACTACCCGCTCTTCGCAAAGGAGTCACCCAATGACCATCCGCAACCTGCTCTTGATCTTCATCGCCCTGGCCCTGACCGGCTGCGGGACCTTCAATACCGTGGTGCGCGGCGACCAGGTGACGGCAAAGAACCTCCGGGAATGGCGTACCCACTGCGCCTCCCTGCCCCGGGTCTACAGCGGGGCGGTGTACAACTTCTGCCTGCTGAATGGCGAGCCGAACTATTCCACCCGCGCTCCCGGCTCGCCTGCCGGGATACCCTTCGCCGTAGTGGATATCGCCTTGTCCGGTGTGCTGGATACCCTGGCATTGCCGTACACGA
Organism: Pseudomonas putida; assembly: GCF_001941965.1. GTDB lineage: Bacteria > Pseudomonadota > Gammaproteobacteria > Pseudomonadales > Pseudomonadaceae > Aquipseudomonas > Aquipseudomonas putida_L. The sequence goes on from NZ_MKZO01000001.1 coordinate 85,130, forward strand.
TCTATCGCCAGGTGGAGGACGGGAATATCGAACTCCATCCGTAGTGGGATCAGGGCAAATACAACCTGAATAACCCGCCACCCAACGCCCCGCCATTGGCAATCTCGATCCGCCCCGCCACACCATTACGGGCATGCAGCGCCGCGATCCGCGCCGCGAAATACAACCCCAGCCCGGTACTCGCGGTGCTGTGCTCGATGCCCTGAACGTATTCGTCCTGCTGCGCGATCATCGCCGCCGGGAAGCCCGCGCCGTCGTCGTTGACGCTGATCACCAAGGCGTCGTTCTCCTCGCGCACGGTGACCAGCAAGGCATGCCCGGCATAGCGGGTGGCGTTGTTGATGATGTTGGAAATCACCGACTCCACCAGCTCGCGATCAAAGAAGCCCAGCGGTGTGGCTTCGTCGATTTCATAGCGGGCGACGATGCCGCGGCTGTCGAGAATTTCCTGGTAACCGGCCAGCAGCCCGCCGATGAAATCATCGAGGTCGTGGTAGCCCGGCAGCATCGGCAACTGGTTGATACCGAGTTTGTACAGGCCCAACAGCTGCACCAGCATACCGTTGAGGTGCACGAACTCATGCTCGATCACCACCTGTTCCGGCCCTTGCTGGTGGCTCTCCGGCAAGCGCGCCAGCCACTGGCTGTGCGCGCGCATGAGCATGGCAAGCGAGTTCTTCATGTCGTGCACGGTGGAGGCGATCACCGTGGAAAAATCCAGCCCCGATTCCTTGTCCCTGGACATCATGACCCCACAGCGCGAATGCGCAATTTTCGGTAGCGCTCATAGCGCGGATCGGTGTCGGGAATGCCGGCCACCTTGGCCAGGCAATCGCGACACTCCTGCAGCAGCGCCGCCGCCGGATTTTCCCCGCCGATACGCAGCAGGGCCTGGGCGGTATTGAGGGCGATGCTGATGTTTTTCGGTTGCAGCTTGAGGGCTTTGCGGAACTGCTCCAGCGCTTCGTGCAACTGCCCGGCCTGGTAGCTGCGCACGCCCTGGCGGTTAAGGTCGACGGCTTCGTTGCCGGCGCCGAGGATGCTCGGGTCGTCAGTGAGCTTGGCGATGCTCTGCATCACCGCATTGTCATCGCCGTAGACCTCGACGCAGTTCTTCAGGATGTTTTTGCCGGCGTCTTCCTGGCCCAGTTGCTTGAGCTGGGCGGCGACGGCCAGGGCGGCCTCGGCGGAGAAGAACTGGTCCATGGTTTCCAGGCGGGCCATGGCCGCCTCGGTGAGCTTGGCGGCGGTCTCGGCATCACCGGCCTGGGCCACGCCAGTGGCCTTGATCAGGCGCGCACGGACCTGCAGGCCCTGGTCTTCGCCGTACTCCTTGGCCACCTCGCCGAGCACCTGGTTGATCTCGACCCGGGTCCGCGCATCGAGGCCGTTGCCGGTGTTTTTCTGGATCAGTGCCTGGGCCAGGCCGAGGTTGCTTTCCGGGTCTTTGAAGCGCGAGTTCTGGCCCTGGCTGACCGCCTGGCGATAGGCCCGCGAAGCACCGTCGAAGTCGGCGTTGGCCAGGGCTAGCTTGCCCAGCAGCATCTGCCGCTTCACGGCCAGCGGCGAGAGGCGTACGGCGTCTTCCAGCACATGCTGGGCGCGGCGGTTGTCGCCCATCGACATCAGCACTTCAGCCAGGCCGTCGTACAGGCCCGGCATCACCGGGAAGGCCTTGATCGCCTGCTCGTAGATTTCCTTGGCCTGGGTAGCCTGCCCACGCTTGAACAACAACTTGCCCAGCGCCGAATAGGCCCAGGGCGTCGGGCGGTTGGCGAGGATCGCCTTGAGAAAGCGCTCCAGTTCTTCATGGCGGTTCAATGCGGCCATGGCATCGGCGCGGTAGCGCAGGCACAGCGGGGCGAAACGCGGATCCTGGCGGCACAGTTGCTCGCAGGCCACCAGTACTTGCGCCGGGTTGCCGCGATCGAGGGCCTGGAGAATCGGCTTGAGCAGGGTCTTGCGCTGCACCAGCTTGTCCAGGCGCTGGGTCAGGCCGACGCGGTTGAAGGGCTTGGTCAAGTAGGCGTCCGGTTCGTGCTCCAGGGCACTGAGGACCACGGCCTGGCTGCTCTCGGCGGTGATCATGACGAAGATCGCTTCATGACTGATCAGCTTGTCGAGCATCAGGTCTTCGAGCACCTGCTGGCCGTTTTTCTTGCCGTCGCCCATGTGGAAGTCATGCAGGACGAAGTCGTAGCGCTTCTGCCCGCACATGCGGATCGCCGTCTCGCCGCTCTCGGCGGTGTCGACGTCCTTGATCCCCACCTCGCGCAGCATGGAGCGCAGCGACGTGCGGAAATCGGTGAAGTCGTCGACGATGAGAAAACTCTTTTGGCTGTAGACCAGCATCCGCAGAACCTGTCTTGGAATTGAATGAAACGCACACGAACACACACAAGGACAGGCGCCTGGAAGGAACCAGGACGAAATCGTCGCCGCCGATCGTCGTAACGCTATCGGCAGCACGCGACAATTGCTTGAGCCGGCGAACGCCTGGGCGTCGACGGAGGTGAAACGAGGGCCGGGAGGGTGATGCCAGACAACAATAGCTAATTGCCACTATTGGAGTCCAGACTTCCGGCCCCGGGGTGTGCGCTAGTTCACTTGCGGGGCGGCGGCAGCCCTGCGCTGGCGGCTGTAGTTCAGCGCCCAGTGCGCCACCAGGCCGAAGATCAGGCCCCAGAAGGCGGCGGCCAGGCCGAGGAAACTCATGCCCGAAGCGGTGACCAGGAAGGTGATCAGTGCCGGCTCGCGCTGTTTCTCGACGGCCATGGCGCCGGCCAGCCCAGTCATGATCGCGCCGAACAGGGCCAGCCCGGCGAGGGCGGCGATCAGCTCGCGGGGCAAGGCCGCGAACACCGAGGCCAGGGTCGCGCCGAAGGTGCCCATCAGGATGTAGAACAGGCCGCAGGCGATCCCGGCCATATAGCGCTTGTTCGGTTGTTCGTGGGCCTCGCGGCCGGTGCAGATGGCGGCGGTAATGGCCGCCAGGTTGAAGCCGTGGGAGCCGAAAGGCGCAAGCAGCACCGAGCCGATGGCGGTCACGGCGAGGATCGGTCGCGCCGGGGTGTCGTAGCCGGCGCTGCGCATCACCGCCATGCCCGGCACGTACTGCCCGGTGAGGCTGACCAGGGCCAGTGGCAGGCCGATATTGATCACCGCATGCCAGCTCCATTGCGGCGCGGTGAAATGCGGTTCGGCGAGGGCCAGGGTCAGCGCCGAGGCATTCAGTTCGCCGAGCAGGCCGGCCACGGCGCAGCCGACGATCAGCACCGAGAGGATCGCGTAGCGCGGCGACAGGCGCTTGAACACCAGGTAGCTGGCGAACATCGCCAGCACCAGCGCCGGCTGCAGCTTGATCGAGGTGAACAGCTCGGCACCGAAGCGGAACAGGATTCCGGCGAGCATGGCCGCGGCGATGGCCTTGGGCAGGCGGCTCATCAGGCGGTCAAAGGCGCCGCTGAGACCGACCACGGCGATCACCAGCGCGGCGACGATATAGGCGCCGACTGCTTCGGCCAGGGACACCTGCGGCAGCATCGAGACCAGCAATGCCGCCCCCGGGGTCGACCAGGCAGTGATCACCGGGGCGCGCAGGCGCCAGCTGAGCAGCAGGCCGGTCACCCCGCTGCCGATGGAAATCGCCCAGATCCACGACGACACCTCGGCCGGCGACAGCTGCGCCTCGCGGGCGGCCTGGAACACGATGATCAGCGGGCCGGCGTAGGAAATGATCACGGCGATCAGGCCGGCGACCACGGCTGATAGCGAGAAGTCTTTTCTCAGGGTGTCCATGTGGAGGTCTCCAGTGCGGAAGGGAAGCAAATTGACTCGATCTTTTTTCAGCCTATTCGATTCAATTGAATCAACTCAATAGACTCAATTAAACAATTTGAAATATTCTCGCGTCATCCAAGGCCAATTGCTTCGATGTGATAGGCTCGGCCGCACTTGTTTCCATCGGTAGTACGTCCATGTGGGTCCCTCTGCTCAACGCCTTCAATCAACCTGTTTACCTGTCCATCGCCGATGCCTTGGCGCGCGATATCGCCAGTGGCCTGCTCAAGCCCGGCGAGCGTTTGCCGACGTTGCGCGAACTGGCGCAAGCGCTGCAGGTCACGCCTGGGACGGTCAACCGCGCCTATGGCGAAGCGCAGCGGCGGGGTTTGTTGCAGGGGGAAGTGGGGCGCGGAACTTATGTGCGGGCCACGCCGCTGGTGGAGGTGGTTGCCGAACCGGAGCCGCAGGTGCTGCCGTCGCCGCTGGCGGTGGCGCCGCAGGTGCTGGACCTGTCGATCATCAAGCCGGCAGGTGATACCGCCTCGACCTGGCTGCGTGGGGCGCTGGTGGAGCTGGCCAACGGCACCGACTTCGCCCAGGCGCTGGACTACGCGCCGGATGGCGGTCACCCGGCGCACCGTGAGGCGGGTGCGCAATGGTTGCGGCATTCGCTGCCAGAAGCGGTCTGGCAGCAGGTGGTGATCACGGCCGGTGCCCAGCATGGCCTGCTGGTGGCGATCAGCGCGCTGACCGAGAGCGATGACCTGATCCTCTGCGAATCGCTGTGCTATCCCGGGATCATCTCCCTCGCCCATAGCCTGCAACGGCGGTTGCGCGGCGTGGAGATGGACGAGGAAGGCATCATCCCCGCCTCGCTGCGCGAGGTGTGCCAGCGTGAGCGGCCGGCGATGCTGGTGTGTGTCGCCACCTGCCAGAACCCGACCACGGCGACCATGTCGCATCAGCGGCGGGCGGAGATTGCGGCGATTGCCGAGGAGTTCGACTTCCTGATTCTCGATGACGATATCTACGGGTTCCTCGCCACCGACACCACCCTGCGTCCGCTGGCGAGTTATGCGCCGGAGCGTTCGGTGTATCTCACCAGCCTGTCCAAGTCGGTGCTGCCGGCGTTGCGTATCGGTTACCTGTATGCCCCGGCGCGCTTGCTCTCGCGGCTGACGGCGATGGTGCGCAGCAGCGTGTGGATGCCCTCGCCGCTCACGGCGCAACTGGCGAGCAACATCATTCACGAGGGGCTGGATCAGCGCCTGGTGAAGCTGCAACGGGAAGAGGCGGCACGACGTCAGGCGATGGCCCGTGAACTGATGCCGGGGCTGGCGATCAAGGCCCAGGCGCACAGCTATCACCTCTGGCTGGAGTTGCCGGAGCCGTGGAATGCCGATGAGTTCGCTCATCTGGCGCGGGCGCAGGGGGTGAAGGTGCTCAGTGGCTCGCAGTTCCAGGCGGAGCGCAGTGGGGTCAGTCGCGGGGTGCGGGTGGTGCTGATGTCGCCGACGCGGGAGGATGAATTGCGCTTTGCGCTGACACAGTTGGCGAGTCTGGTGGGGGTTGGGGATCCGCGGCGGTTTTACTGAGGGTCTTGGTTGACCTTGAGGGCCTCATCGCTGGCAAGCCAGCTCCCACAGTGACCGCGTCGAATCGGGTATTGGTGGCTGGCAGACAACCTTGTGGGAGCCGGCGTTGCCGGCGATCTGGCCAGACCAGGCAGCCATTTTGTTTGGTCTGACCTCATCGCTGGCAACGCCAGCTCCCACAGGTTCACTGCCGTTCCTGAGAGCGGCGCAGTACCTGTGGGAGCTGGCTTGCCAGCGATGAGGCCCTCAAGAACGAAGCAGAATTACCTGACGAACACCTGCGCCGTAGTAATCGCCATGTCCCCCCCAGGCAACGTGATCTTGCCCAGCGGCTTCAAACTGTCCGCATCGAAGATCGCCACATCGTTGTACGTCCCCGCGAGATAGATCCTGCTCCCCGCCTTGTTCATCGAGACGCAGTAGTACGAGTGATCCAGGGTCGCCGCCTTGACCAGTTTCTTCTCCTTGATGTCGTACTTCGCCAGCCGGTTCAGCACGCCATACACCACGTTCGGATCCTTCGGCGAGCGCATGCCGCTGAAGTAGATTTCCGTGAGCGGACCGAAGTCGACGGTCTGGGTCTTGCCGGTCTTCAGATCGATGTTGAAGAAGCCATAGAGGTTCTCCGCCGTTGCCGGATCCTGCTTCTCATCGGTGAACTTCGCCGTGGTGTAGAGCAGCGAGAAGTCATGTCGATACGTCTGCTGGTTCCACACATAGAGCACGTCCGGCGCACTGTAGTTGGGGCGTTTCCAGTGCCGGCTGGGGACCAGCACATCGAACTTGCCGGTCTTCACATCTACCTTGTAGATATCCGGCCCGGCCACGTACAGGGTGCCGTCATCACCGCTTTGCATGATGGTCAGCTGGCGCGGTGCGGGGAAACTGCGCAGCGGCTTGGCATTCAGCCCGCCATCGGTACCGTAGACGTCGAGGCGCGGCGCCTGCACCTCATAGTGGTCACTGAAGATCTTGGTGGGGTTGGCTACGGTGTAGATCTCCTTGCCGTCATGACTGACGGTGAAGGAGAACATCGAGCGCGCTTTTTCACCCGGCAGCTGGGTGATGCTGGCGTGGAACACCTGCTTGCAGTTGTCCAGCTCGACACCATAGATATCGGCGTAGTGATTGTTGAGCACGTAGGCGATGCGCTTGTCCGGCGACAGCTGCACCGAACCCGGGCCGAATGCGTCAGGCATGGCGCAGGTCTTGTAGAGCTTTTCGCTGTTGAGGTCGATGACGTGCAGGTTGTTCGGGTAGTTGGTGACCACCATGTATTCGTGGCCGGCATTCAGCGCCTTGCCTTCGTCGGCGGCCATCGCCGTACCGGCGCCAAGCGCCACCAGGGCGGCCAGGCCGCGGGTTGCCATCTGGAGCATGCGGATATCCCTCTTCTTGTTCGCCTGGGGGCTCATTTGTTGTCCGGGAACACGGTCCCGAGGTTGCGCCAGTTGTCACCGGAGGACTGCGCGTCCTTGTTCCAGTCCGGGAAGGTACTCATCATGTCCGGCACCTGGGCCGGCCACCAGCATGGGTCGGAGCAGCCATAGAGGTCCGATTCCATCGGCTGGCACAACGACGAGACGCCGCCAAAAGCGTCGATTTCCCAGCCCGGGTCGGTGGTCGAGGCGCAGCCGGCGACCGAGTTCATCGCCACCACTTCCTCGATGCGGTTTTCCTCGGCGGCCTGGTCCAGCTTGAGGGCTTTGTTGTTGATCGGCTTGAGATGTTTCATGTCAGTGCACCTTGCGCGCAGTGATGTAGCGAGTGATGAAGGCCGGGTTCTCGGCCATGATCCGGCTGTAGACTTCGATGCCGAAGTCCACCCAGTCACGCATCAGTTCGCAGTAGTGATAGGTCGGATGAGTCGGGTCGCCATACCGGGCATAACTCTCGTGATAGCAGCCACCGGAGCACAGGTTGCGGATGCGGCAGCTGTCGCAACCGGTGTTGGTGCGGTCCAGGCGCTGTGACAGGAAGTCGTTGAGCTCGACCTGCTTCACCCCGCTGTGCACGTTGCCGAAAGTCGGCAGGCTGGAGCCGGTGAAGCGGTGGCAGAGGTTCAGCTCGCCCTTGTGGTCCACCGCCAGCATCTTCAGCCCGGCGCCGCACGGCAGCGCCTTCTTGTGCCCCTCGTGGATATCGGTGAGCAACTGGTGCAGGTTGGAGAAGCCGATATTGCGATGCTCCAGCGCCGCCTCCAGGTAACGCCGACCGAGAGCCTTCATGTTGGCGAAGACCTCGACCAGTTCCTCGCCAGTGAGGTTGTAGCTGCTGATATCCCCCGACGTCACCGGGGCGAAGCCGACCTCGGCAAAGCCCATCTCGTTGAACAGGTGGTTCCAGATGGTCTCGATATCCGTGACCCCGGTGGTCAGGGTCACCCGCGCACCCACCGGGCGACTGTCGTAGCGCGACAGCAGCATGTCGGCCTTGCGCCGCACCACGTCATAGGTGCCCTGCCCGCCCACGGTGATGCGGTTGCGGTCGTGCACGGTCTTCGGCCCGTCGATGCTCACCGACAAGCCGAAGCGGTGGGCATTGAGGTAGTCGACGATCTCCTCGGTGAGCAAGGTGGCGTTGGTGGTCATGACGAACTCGACGCGCTTGCCCGCCTCGACGAAACGCCGCTCGCAGTAGTCGACCATGTACTCGATCAGCTTGCGGTTGCTCAGCGGCTCGCCGCCGAAGAACACCACGGTGTAGACCGGCTCGTCCGGCGACTCCTTGAGCAGCATTTCCACCGAGGCCACGGCGGTCTCGACGTCCATGCGCTTGCCGGCCGAGGGCTTGTCCAGGTCTTCCTTGTAGCAGTAGGTGCAGCTCAGGTTGCAGCCGGTGTTGACGTTGAGCACCACGGTGTTCAGCGCCGTGCGCTCGACCCGTCTGGCGGAGATTTCCGGGGTCAGCGGCGAGCCGTCGCTGACCAGTTCCAGGGCGATCAGCTCGCGCAGCACCTCGTTGACTTCAGCACCATCGAAGCGCTCGGCCAGGCGTTGCACCAGCGTTTCGCTGGAGCAGCCGGCGCCGCGCAGGCTGTCGATGATTTCCCCGGTCAGGGCATCGCTGGCGAACAGCGAGCTGCTGGGGATATGGAACAGCATGCGGGCGTCGTCGACCCGCACTTCATGCAGATTGCGTTCTACCAGGTTCAGGATGGCACCCATCACAACCTCCTCGAAAACTCGAATGTGGCCAGGTCAAACCGCCGCCTCACGGGATGGGCGGGTTGTTCCAGCGCTGGATGGTCACGATCATCTGGCCCTCGCCGGTGCGCGCCGTGCCGGCGTCATCCACCGCGGCGATCACCTTGAGGTTGCCGGCATTTTTGGTGGACATCTTGCGCGCCGGGTTCGGCCCGGCATCGCCCGGGGTGAACACGCCGGTATCGGCCTGCATCACGCCAGCGAACTTGACGTCCTCGTCCTCGCGGGCACGCTCGTCGAACGGCTCGACCTTCCATTTGGCCGGGAAAACGCCAATGCGATAGGCCTTGCCATCGGCGCCCTGCCCCCAGGCCTCGGCGTCGAAGCGACCCTGCACCTTCGGCGTCGATCCGCCGTTGTCACCCACCCGGGCGACCGAGAAGGCCGGCACCACCTTCACTTCGGCGATCTCGCGATAGACCGCCAGTTGCTGGCCGCCGAGCTTGCCGACGGCAACCTCCTGCAGACCGCTGGCAGCCTCGGCGGAGGCTTTCACCTTCACCCGAATCCGCTGTGGTGTGTTCTCCAGCACCTCGACCACCTCGACGCCTTTGCCGAACGATGGCGTGCCGCTCAGGCCGCTGCCGACCAGGGTCAGTTCGCTTTCGCTGCCGGCCTTCACATAGCCCGGCTGCACCGCCAGCAGACGCGCACTGCCCTGCTGCGCGGCGGTGAAATCGAGGCCACGTTCGTCATGGGTCTTGTCGAACATGCGGCCGCTGAGCTGGCCATTATTGGCGGCGAGCACCTGGCGCATGCTCACGCCGTCCACGGTGACCGTGCCGCGCCATTCATAGCCGCTGTAAAGCACCGCCGAGCCGTCGCCCTTGAACGGCGTACCGTCGGCGTACTGGCCGTCGAGGCTGACCTTGAAGCGGTCGCCGTCCTCGGCAGTCACTTTCATCACCCCATTGAGTTCGCCCTTGCCCGGCAGATGACCACTGAAGCTCCAGTCGCCGGCCAGGGTCGCGGACTTCGGCATGGACTTCTGCCAGTCGCTCCAGGCCTTGCTGTCGAAGGGGTATTTCTGTGCGAGCAGCGGGACCATGTCCTTCTTCGCCAGATCGAACCAGTCGCGGTCGCGGGACAGCGCCTGATACTCCAGGGACGGCCACTGGCCGAGGTGGAAATTCACCAGCCGCTCCCATTCCTGGGCCGGCCGCCGCTGCAGGGCGATCCGCGCGCCGGAGTGGCAACGGGCACACATCTGCTGGGTCGGTTCCTCGATCTTCTCGACGGTGTTCAGGCGGCGTTCGAGGGCGTAGCGCACGCCATCGGTCTCGCTGGGGGCGAGGCCCTGGGTGTCGGCGAGGTACTTGACCAGGGTGCGACGGTCTTCGTCGCTGATCTGCAACTGGTGCATGGTCTGCATGCGGCCGATGGTCATCAGCCAGCCTTCCGGGGTCTTGCGCTGGTGGCTGATGCGGCTCAGGGCGTCGTTCCCTTCGGGAAGGTGGCAACCCTGACAGGTCTCCATAAGAATCTGCTTGCCCTCGCGGGCCTCACTGACCTGCGGCTGCACGGCAAGGCCGACGGCCACTGCCAGCAGGCCACCGGCGCTGGCGAACCTGAGTGTTCTCTTCATCGATGACTGACCTCCCACGGGGTTCTTCTTATTGTTCGTACACTTCTTATAGGTCTCTTCCGTCGGCCATACAGCGGCAGAGCGCGCACCGAAGAGCCGCTTGAGGGTGTCGATACATATTGTGTGCCAAGAGCCGCAAGCGCCGTTTTACGCGGCTTGCAGGCCACGGAGGGCGGGCCTTGCGGCACGTTTCGCGACGAATGAGACGGCGTGAGACAGCTGTCTCAAGGCGCCGAGACTGTCTCGCCCGCTGTCGCACTTTGCGACGACCGGCATGAGGCCGGGGTTTGCCGCACAGGTGCCCCGGCCTTGGATTGCACGGGCTGGCGCCGACATCCACGGGCTTGGCACAGCGGTTGCGATGGCCCAGGCAATCACTCACAAGAACGAGGTTTGCCATGTCCACCACTGCCCCTTTGCACCCGGCCGTCGAGGCTTTCGTCCGGCGTGCGCCGACCATGCTGATCGGTGCCGACTGGGCCGAGGCCGCCGACGGCGAACGCCTGACCCTGCGCAACCCGGCCACCGGCGAGGTGCTGTGCCAGGTACCGGCCGCCACCCCGGCCGACGTGGCCCGGGCAGTGGGCGCGGCGCGCCAGGCCTTCGACGACTCGGCCTGGAGCCGCACCCGCCCGCGCGAGCGGCAGAACCTGCTGTGGAAGCTGGCCGACCTGATGGAGCGCGACGCCGAGATCCTCGCCCAGCTCGAATGCCTGAACAACGGCAAGAGCGCGGTGGTGGCGCGGGTCATGGACGTGCAGTTGTCCATCGACTTCCTGCGCTACATGGCCGGCTGGGCGACCAAGGTCGAGGGGCACACTGTCGACGTCTCCATGCCGCTGATGCCGAATGATGAGTTCCACGGTTTCGTCCGTCGCGAGGCGGTGGGTGTGGTCGGTGCCATCGTCGCCTGGAACTTCCCGTTGCTGCTGGCCTGCTGGAAGCTCGGCCCGGCCCTCGCCACTGGCTGCACCGTGGTCCTCAAGCCGGCCGACGAGACCCCGCTCAGCGCCCTGAAGCTGGCCGAGCTGGTGCTGGAAGCGGGCTACCCGGCCGGGGTGTTCAACGTGGTCACCGGCACGGGCGCCATTGCCGGCGACGCCCTGACCCGCGACCCGCGGGTGGACAAGCTGACCTTCACCGGCTCCACTGCCGTCGGCCAGCACATCGGCCGCATTGCCATGGACAACATGACCCGGGTCACCCTGGAACTGGGCGGCAAATCGCCGACCATCGTCATGCCTGACGCCGACCTCGCCACTGCGGCTGCCGGTGCGGCCACGGCGATCTTCTTCAACCAGGGCCAGGTGTGCTGCGCCGGTTCGCGGCTGTATGTGCACCGCAAGCATTTCGACAATGTGGTCGCGGATATCGCCGGGATCGCCAATGGCATGAAGCTGGGCAACGGCCTCGATCCAAACGTGCAGATGGGCCCGCTGATTTCGGCGCGCCAGCAGAAGCGCGTGTTCGACTACATCGAGCAAGGGCGTGGCAGCGGCGCCACCATTGCCTGTGGCGGCGAGCAGTTCGGGCCGGGGTATTTCGTCAAGCCGACGGTGATCGTCGATGTGGACCAGAAGCATCCGCTGGTGCAGGAAGAGATCTTCGGGCCGGTGCTGGTGGCGATGCCGTTCGATGACGAGGCCGAGGCGCTGCGGCTGGCCAATGACAGTCCTTACGGGCTGGGGGCGAGTATCTGGTCGAATGACCTGGGCGCGGTGCACCGGATGATTCCGCGGATCAAGTCGGGCTCGGTCTGGGTCAACTGCCACAGCGCCCTGGACCCGGCACTGCCGTTCGGCGGCTACAAGATGTCCGGCGTCGGCCGCGAGATGGGCGCGGCGGCGATCGAGCACTACACCGAGGTGAAGTCGGTGCTGATCAAGCTGTAACGCAAATTCAGGTACCAGATGCCCAGTGGCTGATCGGGGCTGATCATCACATGCGAGGGCGGTCTGGTACCTGATCTATTTCTTGCACTTGAGATGTAGGAAATATCCCAGGAAGATCTTCTAGTTAATGCAGGAAGATTCCTTCTACCGCCACGGGAATTTCCTGAACCATCTGCGCACAAACTGCAAAACAAAGACAAGTTACTGATATATAAACAAAATTAAATATAACCAAAGAAACTGCGGGCGTGGAACGATAGCACCCTGTCCTTTTGATTTATCGGTTATCTGCGATTAGCTTCTAGCCCTCGATAATTTTTCACGGGGCCTTCCCTTGAGCGTTTTAATGGGATTGTTGACTGCCTTGCTTTGGGGGGTTACGGACTTCCTGATAGGTATCAACGCGCGAAGTGTCGGAGTAAGACAAGCCGTTTTCTTCAGTCAGGCCTTTGGGCTGCTGTTGATGGTCAGCATCATCGTGGTGTCTGGTGATCAGTGGGCAGTGCTGACTCCGGCGCCCCTTTCGGTAGTGATCCTTGCTGTGACTGCCTCGATATTTACGGTGTCAGGCGCCTTGGCGCTTTCCAAAGCGTTCCAGCTAGGTAAAACGGCGTTGGTCGCACCGCTGGTAACGATGTTCGGAGTATTCACCACTCTTCTGGCCTGGCTGGGAGGCGAAGTGCTTTCGGGGTGGCAGCTCTCAGGGATCCTGATTTGTGTTGTCGGCGTGTTGTTCGCCAGCGCCGGGCACAGCACAACCTCAGTTGAGGACAAGTCCCGTAGCAATGCCCCTTTCATGTATGCCCTGTTGGCAGCGATGCTCTATGGCACCAGCTTCTGGGTTCAAGGCAGTTTTGTCTTGCCAACACTTGGCCCGATAAACATGCTTGCCCTTGGGTACGCCGTTGGCGTTATCGTGCTGATTCCGGAGAGCCTCAGAGTCCTGCGTCGATACAAAGCTCTAAAGCCGCTGGTATTCCTGAGTCTTGTCAGCGCAAGCGTTCTTAACCTGGGTGCGTTTTCCGCATTTTCCTGGGGAGTGGTACATGGCTCGATTTCAGTTGTAACGGTCATCAGCACCCTGTCAGGTGCCATTGCCGCGATTCTCGGATATTTCCTTCATCAGGAACGCCTCAGCGCTCTTCAGATATTCGGGATTGGTTTGGCATTGGCGGGAACAATGTCGATTCACTTCTATGGGTGACGAGCCCCGAAAAGTTGGCGGGCACTGAGGGCCTCATCGCCGGCAACGCCGGCTCCCACAGGGTTCTGAGACAGCCATAAAACTTGTGGTCGCCACAGACCCTGTGGGAGCTGGCTTGCCAGCGATTGGGCCCGACCTGACAACATCATTGCCCTTGCCGGCCTCATCGCTGGCAAGCCAGCTCCCACAGGGTTCGAAGCTAGCCATGGGCGTTGTGTTCGACGCGGACATTGTGGGAGCGGCTTTACCCGCGATTGCGGTGGTGGGCCCACTATTGCAATCGCGGCGGTTCGGCGCTCCGATGAACCCGCTCCCACAGGGTCCGCGCTCTGCTTCAGGGGCGGTAACCCTGGCTCAGGAGCCAGCTGCGCAGGTATCGCTGTTGCTCCGGGCTTAGATGGGCCAGCACTTGCTCTGCCGGCTCACTCTGTAATCGACTCACCAACGGCGCCAGCTCCACCCCATTCAAATGCCAGATCCCCAGCGGCTGATCCGGGCTGATCACCACCTGCGCAAGATCCACGAACCCATCCCGCAACACCGGCGCCTGCTCGACCCGCAGATCATCGAAACACGCCTCGGCATGCACTGGCTCGCCATCCGGCCACTGCCGCCGTACCTGCCAGAACGGCTCCTCGGCCCAGCGCCGTTCCTCCAGATAGAAATCCCGCCCCAGCCGGGCGAAACGCCAGAACAGGTGCTCGACCCGTTGCTGATGGAACCGCAACGCCAGCTCACGCCGCTCAGGATAAGTCAGCAGGGTGTTGATCACCGCCGGCGCCTGCAACGCCGAGGACAGCGACTGGAAGATCCCATTGCCCGACAGCGGATCCACCGCCATCGCCGCATCCCCGACCCGCAGCCAGTTCTCCCCGCCACACACGGGCGTAAGGATCGCCGTGCTGCTGCGGGCATGCAGTTCGAGATCCTGTTCCTGGTCGTTATCGAAAAACGCCTTGGCCAATACCGACTCCCAGCGCCGAGCCCGGCAGAAATCCAGCAGCGCTGCCTTGTCCGGCAACGGCGTGGCGCCGACATCCAGGGTCCACTGCCAGTAGCAGCGGCCATCCGCCTGGCGGGCCATCCACATCCAGCCATCAGGCTGGCTTTCCACCGCACTGGCGCTTTTGCCGGGCGGGCCTTGCCAGCGATTGAGCAGGCTCAGCGTCTCCGGCCCACGGGCGGCACGGCCAATGGATTTATCGTGTTGCGGGGCCTGACGACCACGGGCTTCGACATGGAAATCGGCGACCAGGGAAGGCGCGCCATCCAGTTCGATCACGCTGCGTCCGTCCTCCTGCCGCACACCCAGCACCCGCGCTTCGACCAGGGCAATGCCCGCGGCATGCAGATCGTCCCGCAGCCCTTGATCGAAGCGCGGACGGTCCAGGAGGAATTCGACATTGCGATTCTGCGCTTCACTGTTCCACCGCGAATGCCGCCGCGACGGCTCACCCGCCACCGCCAGCGCATGGTTCAAACCCGCCCCGCGCAACGCCTCCAGCACCCGCTGGGAAACCCCTTCAAGCGCCGCGAAACGCCGCCATTCACTGACCACGCTGACCGGGTAGCCGAGCCGCTTGAGACCAAGGGCAACCGCCGCGCCCGCCGGGCCGGCACCTAATACGACAATGGATTTCAAGCACGTCCTCGATATTCACGACCACGGTAATGAGCGTTGTGCAGCAGCCAGGCCATGACCAGCGCATTGGTGGCATGGGGCTGGTCACGCAGGAACGCGGCGATTTGACCGGTCAGCGCCGCACAACCGAAACTGGCACCGGACAACGGACTTTCCTTGGCCCGCACGCAGGCGCCGAAGTCGGCCTGCGGGCTGTCCAGCCAGCTCCATTCGTCACGCTGGCAACGGGCATCGCCGGTGATGCGCAGCACGCCCGGATAGGCGGCGGGATAGACCGGCGCACCCTGCGCCGGTGTCGAGGCGCAGATCAGCACGCCGGCCTGCTGCGCCGCCTCGCAGGCTTCGCGCAACGCCGGGCGATCTTCGCGCAGGCCGAGGCTGAGGTTGATCAGGCGCACGCCGCGCATCACCAGCCATTCGATCCCGGCCGCCACCTGCAAGGCACTGGTCACGCCACGCTCGTCAAAGACCTGGGCGACATGGATCGGCATATCACCCGCCCCCGCCGCGATCAGCTCGACCACCGCACTGCCATGCCCCAGGGCATCTTCCCGCGCAGGTTGTTCGCTGACCCCGACCGCCGCCAACTGGAAGCGGCGCGACTCCGCTACCCGCTCCAACGGCGCCCCGCTGTCCACCACGCCGATCCGCACCTCAGACATGCCCCGCCTCCCGCTCGCGCAACTGGCCGTCCTGCAGGATCAGGTGCAGGTCGGCATTGGCCAGGGTCGAGGGGCGATGGCTGACCAGGATCCGCGTGCGGTCAGAAAAGAGTTGGTCTATTGCAGCTATCACTTCGCGCTCCGTGTCTTCATCGACTTGTGAGGTGGCTTCATCCAGCACCAGCAGCAGCGGATTCTGGAGCAATGCGCGGGCAATGGCGATACGTTGTTTCTGTCCGCCGGAAAGTTGCTGCCCGCGCTCACCCAGCGGGCTGTCCAGGCCCTCCGGCAAACTGGCGATCAAAGTGTCCAGGCGCGCCAGCCGGGCGACCTCGGCGATCGCCTCGCGGCTGGCGTCCGGAACGCTGTAGGCGAGGTTGTCGGCGAGGCTGCCGCGGAACAGCACGATATCCTGGCTGACCACCGCCACGCGCCGACGCAGGTCATGCAGATCGAGCTCGCGCAGATCGGTACCGCCCAGCAGGATCTGCCCGGCCTGGGGATCGTAGAAGCGTTGCAGCAGATCGATCAGCGTCGACTTGCCGGCACCGGACATGCCGCTCAAGGCCACCTTGCGGCCATGGGGAATCTTCACCTCGACACCCTGCAATATCGGAGGCCGGCCCGGGTGGGCGAAGCACACGCCGCGCAGGTGCAGATCGCCACGCTCCGGCATCGGCCGGGTTTCGGCGGGGCTTTCCACTTCCGGCGCTACGCCACGCAACTCCATGACCCGGCCAAGGCTGACGCTCATGCGCTGCATCGCCACATACAGCCCGAGCAGGCTCTGCACCGGGCCGACTGCCATGCCAAGGTAGGTGGAAAAAGCGATCAGCGCCCCCAGTTGCCAGGTGCCCTGCACCACCCAGTAGCCGCCGACCAGGAAGGCGCAGGCACGGGACAGCGAGGTCAGGGTGCCGGGCACCGCCTGGGTAAAGAACTCGGTGACCTGCAGGCGCAGCAACTGGCTCATGTAGCCCTGCCCCAGTCCGTCGAGCCGACGCGCCTCACGCTGCTGCTGGCCGGCGGACTGGATGAATTTCATCGCTGGCAGGGTCTCCACCAGAAACGAGGAGACATCCGCCGAACGCTCGCGCAACTGCCGGACTTCGCGCTCCACCTTGCGCCGCATCCAGCGCAGCCAGAGCACGTCGAGCGGGATCAGCAGCAGGGCCAGCAGCGACAGTTTCCACGACAGCACCAGCAGCATGCCCAGCGCACAGACCAGGCCGATCACGCTGGACACGGCGGAGAACAATGAGTCCACGGCAAAGCGCTGGATCTCGGCGACATCGCCATCCAGGCGCGACATCAGGTCACCCAGGCGGCGCTGGCCGTAGAAGGTCGGCGAGAGGCGTTGCAGATGGCGATACAGCTCGTCGCGCAGGGCGAACAGGATGCGCCCGGACAGGCGGGTGTGCAGGTAGCGGTTGAGTCCGGACAACAAGGTGCCGAGGATACCGGCGAGGATCATCGCCCCGGCGACCAGCACCAGGGTCGGGAAGTCCTTCGCCAGCAGGCCGTCATCGATCAGCAGCTTGGTCAGCCAGGGCTGCACCAGCACCAGGGCCGTAGCGCACATCGACAGGCCGAGCAGCCCGAGGATCGCCAGGCGGTGGGGGCGGATGAATCCGTAGAGCCAGTGCAGGGCGTCATGCAGGGCGGGCCGGTCCTGATGCTCGATCAGGCGGCTGAGCAGACGCTGCATCACGAATTCATCTGCTTGAGCTTGCGGTACAGCGTGGCGCGACTGATGCCCAGGGCCGTGGCGGCCGCGGTGGCGTTGCCGTGATGGCGGTCGAGGGCCTGGCGGATCAGCTCCAGTTGGTTGTCGCGCAGGCTTTCCCGTTTCGCCGGTTGCTCGCCGGCGCGCAGTTCATCGAGCAGGTTGTCCGGCAGATGATCGAGGCCGAGCACCTGCTCGCCCTCCTCGCGCATGGCCAGCAGCAGGCGCAGGCTCATTTCCAGTTGGCGGATATTGCCCGGCCAGTGATAGCCCTGGATAAGCTGCGCCAGCTCGTCGGAGAGGCGCACGCCCTGGCCACCGAGACGCGCCAGCAGGCTGTCGATCAGTGCTGGCAGGTCGTCGCGCTCGCGCAGGGGCGGCAGTTGCACGCTGATGCCATTGATCCGGTAGTAGAGGTCTTCGCGGAAATGCTGGTCCTGCACCTGGGCCTTGAGGTCGCGGTGGGTGGCGCAGATCAGGGCGATATCCAGGTCTTGCTCCTGGGCCGCACCCAGCGGCGCCACCTTGCGCTCCTGCAGGACCCGCAACAGCCGCGCCTGCAGGGCCAGCGGCATATCGCCGACCTCGTCGAGGAACAGCGTGCCACCATGGGCCTGTTGCAGGC
The DNA here is from genome assembly GCF_001941965.1 of Pseudomonas putida. Lineage (GTDB taxonomy): Bacteria > Pseudomonadota > Gammaproteobacteria > Pseudomonadales > Pseudomonadaceae > Aquipseudomonas > Aquipseudomonas putida_L. The sequence goes on from NZ_MKZO01000001.1 coordinate 103,050, forward strand.
GCCCGACCATGCCGCCGCGCCGGGAACCGGTGAAGGCGCCTTCGCGGTAGCCGAACAGTTCGGATTCGATCAGACCCTCGGGAATCGCCGCGCAGTTCACTGCGACAAAGGGTTTGCCGGCCCGGGCGCTTTCCTGATGCAGGGCACGGGCGACCACTTCCTTGCCGCTGCCGGTCTCGCCCAGCAGCACCACTGGCAGGTCGTTGGCCAGGCCCTGGCGCGCCATGCGCAGGGTGCGGGCGAAGCGGCTGTTGCCGGCGCCGAGGGTTTCCAGCGAAGGCGTGGTCGAGACGGGGCGGCTGACGACGGCCGGCACCGACAACGCCAACGGTCGCTGCGGCACATGCAGGGTCTTGTAGTGGAAGGCGCCCTTGGCGGTCTCGACGCTGTCGACCTGGCCCTGTTGCAGACGCGCCAGCCACTGTTCGACACGCAGGCCCAACAGGCTGTCGCAGCGCTGGCCGACCAGATTGCCGCGGTCGCTGCGCAGCAACTGGCAGGCCTGGTTGCTGGCGGCGAGGATGCGCCCGTCGAGGCTGACCGCAAGCAGGCCCTGCCAGCAGGAATCGAGGTATTGGCGACGGCTGTGGAAGGCGAGGACGATCTGTTCCGGGAAGCTGTTCCTGAACAGCCGGCTTTCGATCTGCATCACCGCCAGGGCCAGCAGCGCAGTGCGGTCCGGCAGGCGGCCGAGGGGGCCCTGGCGGGTCAGGTCGAGGACCCCGAGCAGTTCGCCTTGCGGGCAGTGGATGGGCACCGAGGTGCAGGAGAAATCGCTGAGGCGTTCGAGGAAGTGTTCGCCGCAATCGATCTGCACCGTGCGTGCTTCCACCAGGGCGGTACCCAGGGCATTGGTGCCGCGGGCCGCTTCGCTCCAGCAGGTACCGGGGGCGATATCGCCGAGGCCACGCTGCTTGAGCACGGCGGACTCGCCCTGGATGGTGAGGATGGTGGCGTCGGCATTGGCCAGGATCACCAGGCTGTCCTGGCCCTGGCGAGCGCCGAGGTAGTCGAGTTCGGCAGTGGCGGCGTCGAGCAGCGGGCGGTTGTTGGCCAGCAACAGATCGAGGCTGGCGGCGGACGTCAGGGCGACTTCCTGGCCGGCGTTACCGGTGACCCCATGATCAAGGCTGCGGCGCCAGGAGGCATCGATTTCGGCGCGCAGGAAACCGTCGGGCAACTGGCCCTCGATGGACAGGCGTTCCCGGGCAAGGCGTGGGTTCGAGGTCGGGGCGGTTTTTATTGTGCTCATCGGCGGCTCCGGATCGGGTATCCGATACAAGCAAGACCTGCGCCAGATCAGGCGGGTAACACTTCCTTGGGATCTTGGGTGTTGCTGATGGCCTCATCGCCGGCAACGCCGGCTCCCACAGGTTCCGCGTACACCACAGAACCTTGTGGGAGCTGGCGTTGCCAGCGATTGGGGCCACCACAAGAGTCCGAGTATAACCCCGTTACAAAAGCCCCAGCGACTTGGCCCGGGCCACCGCCTGGGTGCGCCGCTCAACCCCGAGCTTGCTGTTGATATGGCTGGCGTGGGTCTTCACGGTATGCAGCGAGATGAACAGTTGCTCGCTGATTTCCTGGTTGGAGCACCCCTGGGCAATCAACTTGAGCACCGAATGTTCGCGGGCACTGAGGGTGTCCGCACTGGCCGCTTCCTGGCTCGGCAGCAGCCCCAGCAAACTGGCCTGGGCCGGGCTCGCCGGCTGCGCCTGAAGCTGTTCACGCAACCAGTCGGGATACTCCGCAAGCAGGCGTTGGAACGGTTGCAACGCCCCGCCCCGCGCCGCTTCGAGCGCCTGGACAAAACGCTCGCGGGCCTCCGCCTGCTCTCCCTGCGCCAGCAACAAACCAACCTGCTGACACAGCGCGATCACACAGAGCAATTGCCCACCACTGGCCTGCCCACGATTGACCAGCGCCTGCAAGCGCTGCCCGGCCTGGGCGCTCCGCCCCTGGGCCTGCTCCAGCAAGGCCTGCTGCAACTCGATATGCAGCGGCAGCAACGGATGGAATTCCGGCGCCGCCGCAGCCTGCTGACCACCATAGGTCTGGCTCAGGCGCAGCAGCCAGGACTCGGCCAGGTCGTTGCGCCCCTGGGCCAGCCACAGTTCGCATTTCACCAGGGTGATCATCGCCAGGTAGAAGATCGGTGGCACGTCCCAGATATGCATCAGGCGTTCGGCCTCGGCCAGCTCGGCGAAGGCTTCGGCGAAGCGCCCTTCGCGCCCGTCCAGGGTCGCCAGCGCGCAGTGGCCGATCAGCACGCTGATATCGCGGCAGGCCCGTGCCTCGATCAGGCCGGCACGCAGACGACTGCGGCCGGCCTCGGATTGCAGGCGCCCAACCAGCAGGTAGCCCTCGTACAGCATCAACCGCGCACGCACCGCATACAGCCGCTGCGACGACAGCCCGCGCAGCCGATGCAGGCCCTGGCGCACTTCGTCCATGGCCCGCAGCACTTCGCCCCGGGCATGCAGGACCCGGGCACGGTCGTAATGGGTCAAGGCTTCGAACAGCGGATTGCCGACCCGCTGCGCCAGCTCCAGTGCTTCGCGATTCCAACCCCGGGCACGCCAGAAATCGGCGTCGGCGATGGCCAGGTTGGAGAGCGTCGACAGGCACATCAGACGCTGCCCGTAACGCTTGTGCGGCAGGCTTTGCAGGGCCTGCTCGCAATAGGATTTCGTACGTTCCCGGTCGCCGCGCCCGCGAGCGATGATCCCGCTCAGCGCCAGCCATTGGGCGAGCATGGACTTCTGCGCAGTGGCCGAGGGTGCCGGCAGGAAGCGGCTGAGGTGGCTGGCCAGTTCCTCGGCCGCATCCAGTTGGCAAGCCAGGCCGAGGGCCCAGCTGTACAGGACGATCAGCCGCGGTGTGCTGATCAGCAGGCTATCGGGCAGGTCCATCTTCCAGCGCAGGAGCATGCCGACGTTCTGCTCGGCCAGCAGTTGTTCTTCCGAGAGGTTCTGCACCAGGTTGGCGGCGACATCGAGATGGCCGGCGCGCAACGCCTGCTCCACCGCTTCGTCGAGCAGGCCCTGGCCGTGGAACCAGCGGCAGGCCCGCAGGTGCAGGCTCGACAGCGGCAAACTGGCCTGGCGGGTGCGCAGCAGGTCGGAAAACAGATGGTGATAGCGGAACCAGTAACCGTGTTCGTCCAGCGGCACGAGGAACACCTGGTGCGATTGCAGGAAACGCAGGATCTCGCTGCTGTCGTGGCTTTCCCGCAGGGCGTCGCAGAGGTCGGCGCAGAAGCGGTCCTGGCAGGCGGTGTCGTTGAGGAAGGCCTGCACCTCGGGCGGCAGGCAGTCGATGACTTCTTCCAGCAGGTAATCGCGGATCAACCCTTCGCCACCGTGCAGGGCCTGGGGCAGATGGTGGTCGGCGCCGGATTCGTTGGCCGCCAGCAGCCAGAAGCGCAGGCCGGCGACCCAGCCGTCGCTGCGCTGGACCAGGTTGTCCAGCGCCTGGCCACGCAAGAGCGAGGGATGCTGGCCGAGCACGGCGAAGGATTCGTCGGGGGTCAGGCGCAGGTCTTGCTCGGTCAGTTCCAGCAGTTGCCGCGACAGGCGCAGGCGCGCCAGGTGCCAGTCCGGGCGCAGGCGGCTGGTGACCAGCAGCACCAGCCCTGGCGGCAGGTGGTTGAGGAAGAATTGCAGGCAGCGGTCGAGCACCGGCCCCTGGGCCAGGTGATAGTCGTCGAGGACCAGGAGGATCGGCGCGCCGCCTTGCAGGTGCACGGCCAGTTCGTCGAGCAGGCCGTCGAGCCATTCCTCGAAGGCGAAGGGCTGGTGGCGCTGGCGCATCTTCAGCAGGCCGAGGGCCTGGGCGCCGAGGCTCGGGCAGTGTTGCTGGAGGCCTTCGAGCAGGCGTTCGAGGAAGCGACCGGGATCGGCATCACGCTTGCTCAGGCCCAGCCACAGGCTGCGCCATTGCGCGGGCAGGTTCTGGCAGAACTCAACCGCCAGGGAGCTTTTACCGAAGCCAGCGGGGGCATTGACCAGCAACAGGCGACCACCGAGCCCGGCCTGCAGGCGCTGGCACAGGCGCGCCCGCGGCACATGCCCGTCAGGCAGCGGCGGCCGGTAGAAACGCCCTTCCAGCGCAGACACGGTCTGGCCGGGGAACCCTTGCGTGCTGGACAGATCGGTCATGGCCGGCTCGGTTGGTGGAAAGTCTCGGCGACAGGGATTGCCGGAGACTAGCGGTTTAGCCGGCACATTTGAAGGTGATTGCAGCAGGAAAGGAAAAAAAGACTACAACAAGAAGCAACAGAAACAACATTGATCAGGGGCAAGGGATGACTGCCTTGCAGGGAAGATTGAGGGTGCTGCTGGTGGCCTCATCGCTGGCAAGCCAGCTCCCACAGGTACAGCACAAGTCTCAAGGTTTGTGCTGTACCTGTGGGAGCTGGCTTGCCAGCGATGAGGCCCGAGAGACCACCACAAATCAAAACGCCCCGGCAAGGCCGGGGCGTTCTGGGGGATCACACGGAGTAGCTGAAACTTAACGAATGCCCGACTGACGCAGGGCCGCCGGCTGGAAGTCAGCCTTCGAGGCAGTGAAGCCGAAGTCGTAGGATTTTTTCTCCTCGTTCTTCATGCCCAGCGCCAGGTAGCGACCCGATTGCAGGTCGTAGATGGCTTCCAGGGTGTACCACGGCACCTGGACGTTGTAGTAGTCCTGGGCATGGGCCTCGGAAACACGCCACAGCTGGTCACGACCGTCGTACTGGTCGATCACCGCAGCCTGCCAGGTGTCCTCGTCGATATAGAAGTCACGCTTGGCGTAGATATGGCGCTGACCCGGTTTCAGGGTGGCGACCACATGCCAGACACGGCGCAGCTCGTAACGGGTCAGGTCCTGGTTGATATGCCCCGGCTTGATGATGTCGGCGTACTTCAGCGTCGGCGAGTCCAGCTTGTAGGCGTTGGAGGCGATGTACATCTCCTTCTTGCCTTCCAGCTTCCAGTCGTAGCGATCCGGCGCACCGTTGTACATGTCGAGGTTGTCGGAGGTACGCAGGCCGTCGGCAGCAGTACCCGGACCGTCGTAGGACACCTGCGGCGCCTGGCGCACACGACGCTGGCCGGCGTTGTAGATCCACGCCTTGCGCGGCTCCTTGACCTGGTCGAGGGTCTCGTGGACCAGCAGCACGGTACCGGCCAGACGCGCCGGTGCGGTCACTTCCTGCTTGAAGTAGAACAGCACGTTGCCCGGGTTGGCGGCATCGTAGTCCTTCATGCGGTCACGGAAGACGAACTGGTCCTGGAAGTACACCAGGCTGTAGCTGCCGTTCTGCTGCGGCGTGGCCTGGGTCACCAGGCGGGTCACGCTGCCGCCGCGGTAGCGGGTGATGTGGTTCCAGATCACCTCGACACCGCTTTTCGGAATCGGGAACGGCACGGCGACCTGGAAGTTGTTCAGGCCGTTGCCGCCCTCGACCAGGGTGGTCGCGGTGGCGTTCTTCTTGATCGCGGCGAACACGTCATCCGGGACGGTGGCGCCGCGGTGGGTCTTGTACACCGGCAGCTTGTAGCTGTCGGGGTAGCGCTTGAGCATGGCGATCTGGCCAGGGGACAGCTTGTCCTTGTACTGCTCGACGTTCTGCGCGGTGATGGTGAACAGCGGCTTGTCGCTGCCGTACGGGTCGGACAGGAAGCCCCGGGCATCGACGCTGCCGGCAGTCTTGGAGAGCGGCTCCCACGGGCCGATGGAGCCGTCGGCGTTACCGGCCTTTTCCGCGCCCATCGGGGTCAGGGTGGTGCCCAGTTTGGCGGCTTCGTCGGCGGAAACCGCGGCCATCACGCTGCTCGCCAGCAGGGACAGGCCCAGCACGCCGGCTTTGAGCAAGGTCTTGGTGTTGATCATGGTCATGTGCTTCTTCCTGAAAAATGCGCTTAGAAGTTCATGCCGAAGCTGAGGGCGACGAAGTCGCGGTCATCCACGGTGGTGTACTTGCCGTCGAAGAAGTTGGTGTACGACACGTTGGCGGTGTAGGTATTGAGGTATTCAGCCTCGAGACCAAGACTGATCGCCTTGCGACCTTCCTCGAAGTTGCCGCCAGGGCCTGGCGAGTAACCCTCCACGTCGTGGGACCAGGCCACGCTCGGCTTGAGGTTCACACCGGCGAACACGTCCGGGTAGTCCCAGATGGCACGGGCGCGGTAACCCCAGGAGTCGGAGGTGGTGAAACCGTCGTTTTCGCAGTAACGGGTCAGGTTGTTCTGTGGTCCGCCGGCCAGGGTGCTGCCGTTGAGCGAGGCGCAACGGCCATTCGGCAGCGGGCCAGGACCGTAGACCGGGTCGCGGCCGTAGCGGGCTTTGGAGGTGCTTTCCAGGCCACCGACGTGCGTCCAGCCGACCTCGCCCACCAGGGTCAGACGGCTGGCGCCCATGACCTGATCGAAGAAGTGGGTGAAGGTGGTCTGCAACTGGGTGATTTCCTTGCGGCGGTAGCCCGGCTGATCGGTGCCCGGACGCCCTTGCAGGACGGAGGCGGTCGGATCCAGCGGGGTCAGGCCGGAGTACAGGATATCGGTGGTGTTGAGCTGTACCGGTGCGTTCGGACGGTAGCTGATCTCGCCACTCCACGCAGTGCCGGTAGGCAGGGTGGTGGAGAAGCTCAGGCCGTACAGGCGAATGTCTTCAGGATATTCGACGTAGTAGCTGGAGTTGCCCGCCACCACCAGTGGCAACAGGCTTGGCGCCAGGGCGCTGGCCTGGGCCAGGCTCAGGCCGTTGGCCATCAACCGGCCAACCAGGTTGGCCGGACTGTATGAGCTGGCCGGACCGCCCTTGCCGCTGAAGATTGGCGCGCGGCTGTGGTAGTTCATGAAGTAACCACCGAACTCGGTGTTCAGCGGTTCGAACACATAGCGCATGGCGACACCGAACTGGCCGCTGTCACGGGCATCACGGTCCGGGCCGCGCTTCACGATCACACCTTCGTCAGGCGAACCGTGGGTCACGCCCAGTTGGGTCAGGGCATTGCGCACAGCCGGGGAAGCGATGCTCGACTGCTTCGCCAGTAGCGCCAGGTTGTTGTTGCAACCATCGGCGATCACGTCCGGCTGGGAGAAGAAGGTGCCGCAGTTGTCCACTACGGTCTGGTCCCATTCCAACTGGTAGAAGGCTTCGGCCGACAGGTTGTCGGTCAGGCTCTGGGACACGTAGAACATGTTGACCGGGATCAGGCCTTCCTTGATCTCGGCGCCCGGACGGCGGAACGCGGAGACGTCGATCGGGTTGATGGAGTTGATGCCACCACCGATGAAGGTACTTTCACCCCAGCTCACCACCTGCTTGCCCAGGCGCACGGAGCCCGGCTGATCGGCAATGGCGTAGTTGTGGTAGACGAACGCGTCGAGAATCTGCCCGCCGGATGACTTGGCGCCTTCCTTGCGGTTGGAGTCGCTGATGTCCTTGAATTCGCGGCCCTCGTCCTTCAGCTCGAAGTCGTACCAGTACTTGCCACGGACGAAGACGCCGGTGTCGCCGTACTTGAGTTCGAGGTCGTGGATACCCTTGAAGATCTTCGAGAAGGTCTCACCGCGCTTGAAGTTCAGGTGGCCATCGTCGGAGGTCTGCGACAGGCCGTGGCCGCCGTTGTTGACCCCGATCAGGTTCTTGTTCGCCTTCTCGGTGGACCAGCTCGCACCGACGGACAGCGACGAGTCGAAACTCCCCTCGATCTCCCCGATATTGAAACTGACCGCGAATGCAGGACTTGCAAGCGTAGAAGCGAGGCTGACGGCCAGGGGCAGTTTCGCCCGGCGCCAGAACAGATTTACTGATGTCATCGACGCTACTCCATGTACTTTATTTTTATGGCAGTGAGTCCTTCAAAGAAACGAGGCCGAGCGGTCGCCAGTTGGCAGGGCGTGTCGGTTGCGCTGGAGCGCCTTCCCCATTCCTCAAAATCCCCTGACCCGACTATAGCCAGCAGGTAGTAGTGCTTGATCCCTCTAAAGTGTGATTTGCACATCACCCTCGTCCGTGGTGCTGCCTGAGCGGACGACGCGAAGACTGGCCGGGGAAGAATGGCTGATTTTTTTCATTTCACAAGGCGGCGAAGCCTCTGGAATGCGGCTCGCACCGTTGAAGGTGCGAGCCGCTGCGGCCTACAGGGTGGAAAGGAAGGCGCTGTTGCTGGCCTGCCACTCGAGGATGTCGACGCGAATGCGCTTCTTGTCGAGCTTGCCGACGCTGGTCTTGGGAATTTCGGTAACAAGGGCGATCTGGCTGGGAATCGCCCACTTGTTGATATGCCCAAGCTCGACGAACGGCTTGAGGTGTTCCTTCAATTCCCGGGCATCGATGCTCGCGCCCTCGCGCACCACCAGCAGGGCAAACGGACGCTCACCCCACTGCGGATCGGCGACGCCGACCACCGCCACCTCACGCACGGCACCGTGGCGGCTGATGAGGTCTTCCAGATCCAGCGACGAGATCCACTCGCCGCCGGTCTTGATCACGTCCTTGATACGGTCACGGATATCGATCACGCCCATGGCATCGAGGGTGGCGACGTCGCCGGTGTGCAGCCAGCCGCCGGCCCACAGTTCCTCGCTCTTCTCCGGCTCGCGGAAGTACCCCATGGTCAGCCATGGCGCGCGCAGCACCAGTTCGCCCTGGGACTCGCCATCGGCCGGGAGGAAGTTGCCGTTGCCATCGACGATCGCCGCCTCCACCAGAGGCACCGGCACTCCGGCCTTGATGCGGTAGGTGGTGCGCTCGTCTTCGCTGCCGGCCAGCAGTTCTTCGTTGAGGTGGGCGCAGGAGATCAGCGGGCAGGTCTCGGACATGCCATAGGCCGCCGTCAGCTGGATGCCGCGGGCCTTGGCTGCGTCGTACAACGCGCGGTTCAGGGCGCTGCCGCCGATGATGATCTTCCAGCCGCCGAAGTCCTCGTCCTGCGCGGTCTTGCAGTTGAGCAGCATCTGCAGGATGGTCGGCACGCAGTGGGAGAAGCTGACTTTCTCGTCGCGCCAGAGCTTGACCAGCATGTCCGGCTCGTAGCGCCCGGGGTAGACCTGCTTGAGCCCGAGCATGGTGGCCACGTACGGGATGCCCCAGGCATGCACGTGGAACATCGGGGTGATCGGCATGTAGACATCGTCGGTGCCGAGCAGGCGCACGCTGTCGATGCTACCGGTAACAGTGGCCACGCCCATGGTGTGCAACACCAGCTGGCGGTGGGTGAAGTACACACCCTTGGGGTTGCCGGTGGTGCCGGTGGTGTAGAAGGTGGTGGCGACGGAGTTCTCGTCGAAATCCGGGAAGTCGTAGTGCGGGCTGGCCGCCGCCAGCAGTTGCTCGTACTCGCCGACCAGATTGGGCAGCTCGGCGGTTTTCTCCGGGCCGTCGGTGAGCAGCAGGGTCTTTTCCACCGTGGTCAGTTGCGGGGCAATGGCCTGGTAGAGCCCGACGAAATCGCTGTTGACCAGCACGACGCGGTCGTCGGCGTGGTTCATGGTGTAGAGGATCTGTTCCGGCGACAGGCGTACGTTGATGGTGTGCACCACCGCGCCGATCATCGGGATGGCGAACATGCATTCCAGGTAGCGATGGCTGTCCCAGTCCATCACCGCCACGGTGTCACCGGCCTTCACGCCGGCTTCGGTCAGGACGTTGGCCAGGCGCGCGATACGCTCGTTGAGGGTCGGGTAGCTGTAGCGCAGCTGGTCGCGATAGACGATCTCGCGGGTTTTCTCGTAGCGGCTGCCGGACATCAGCAGGCGCTTGATCAGCAGCGGGAACTGATACGCACCCTGGGCGGGAGCAATGACACGGGTCTGCAACATGGGAATCCCTTTTCTGGAGTTGCACGAGACATTGGACAAGCGGTCCTTACTCTAGAACGGGGCTGCGGCGGCAAAATCAGCCAAAGGAATGATTTGCCCGCCTTTCGACCGAACGGTCATGCCGTCCGGCCCTCTGTTCAGCGCATTTCGCTGAAGGCGATCTTGATCCCCAGGGCGATCAGCACCGCGCCCATGGTGCGGTCGAACCAGTGGCCCATACGGGCGAACGCCGCCCGCACCCGGGCCTGGCTGAAGAGCATGGCGACCAGGCAGAACCACAGGCCGGTGGCCAGGGCCAGGTACACGCCGTAGCCAGCCTGGACCAGCAGCGGGGTGTGCGGGTCGATGACCACGGTGAACAGGGAGAGGAAGAACAGGTCGCCTTGGGGTTCAGGCCGTTGGTCATGAAGCCGGCGATGTAGGCAGCGCGCGGGGTGCGCTCGACAGTGGAAACCTGGATCGCCTCGCCCGCTGCAGCCGGCCGGGCGCGCAGAGCCTTGAAGCCGATGTACACCAGGTAGGCCGCAGCGGCCCATTTCAGCGCGTTGAACAGCATGATCGACTGCGACACGATCAGGCCGATGCCCAGCAGCGAGTAGCCGACGTGGAGGAAGATCGCGGTGCCCACGCCAAAGGCGGTCCAGGTGCCGGCGCGGCGGCCATGGGTAACACTTTCCCGCACCACCACGGCGAAGTCGGGGCCGGGGCTGGCCACGGCGAGCAGGTGGATGAGTGCGACGGTGAGGAATTCTGCCCAGTACACGAACGGGGGCTCCTGGTGAGGAAGTGGGTCGACACCTTAACACCTTGTTACAACTTGAGCTGGGAAGGTGACCTCACTGGCCTCATCGCTGGCAAGCCCAGCTCCCACAGTGATCGCGGTGCACACGGACCCTGTGGGAGCTGGCTTGCCAGCGATGAGGCCCTCAGCATCACCACAAAACTTGACTCTCCCCCACAGGTCACATCCCAACCTGCCCGCTTTTCAGGCAGGAACCCACCATGACTCAACGCATCCTCATCCTCCTCGGTCACCCGTCCAGCGACAGCTTCTGCGCCGCCCTCGCCCGGCACTACCAGGACTCCGCCCGCCAGGCCGGCCACGAAGTCCGCACGCTCCATCTCGGCGATCTCGACTTCGACCCCATCCTGCGCCAGGGCTACCGCCAGCCCCAGCCCCTCGAAGCGGACCTGCTCGACGCCCAGCAGGCCATCACCCGGGCCACCCGTCTGGTCCTGGTCTTCCCCATCTGGTGGGGCGGCATCCCGGCGCTGCTCAAGGGCTTCCTCGACCGCATCCTGCTCCCGGGCTTCGCCTTCCGCTACAAGCCCGGCTCGCCCTTCCCGGAAAAACTCCTGGCCGGGCGCCACGCGCACCTGCTGGTGACCATGGACACCCCGCCCTGGTACTACCGCTGGGTCTACGCCATGCCCGGCCTGCACCAGATGCGCCGCACCACCCTGGCCTTCTGTGGTATCCGCCCGGAAAAGACGCTAACGTTCGGCCCTCTTCTCTCGTCCACACCCCGGCAGCGCCAGGCCTGGCTTGAACAGACCCACGAGCTGGCCCTGCGTTGAAAAAGGATTTTCGATGTACATCGGCGAAGCCGCCCGCCTGTCCGCGACCACCATCAAGACCATTCGCCATTACGAAAGCATCGGCCTGCTGGCCCCGGCCCCGCGCCAGGGCAAATACCGGGTCTATGACCAGCACGCCGTCGAGCTGCTGATCCTGATCAAATGTGCGCAGAAGCTCGGCTTTACCCTCAGGGAGATGCAGGCTCTAATGGCCGGCGGCCAGACCAGCCGCGAGGGCATCCGCGCCGCCATCGCGGCAAAGGGCGCGCAGGTGCAGCAGCGGATCGACGAACTGCAACGCCAGCTCGCCGAGCTGCACGCCTTCGACGCCAGCCTGCAGCAGGTCCCCGACAGCTGTTTCCATCTCTGAATTCCCCAGGAGCCTCGCCATGACCCACGCCGTCTTTCTCGACCATAGCTCGCTGGACCTGGGCGATCTCGACCTCAGCGACCTGCGCGACAGCTTCACCCACTTCGACGTGCACCCAGCCACCGCGCCGGAGCAAGTGGTGCAACGCCTGCAAGGCGCCAGCGTGGCGATCAGCAACAAGGTGCTGCTGGATGCAGCGGTGATCAAGGCCTGCCCGGACCTGAAGCTGATCCTGGTGGCCGCCACCGGCACCAACAATGTCGATCTGCAAGCAGCGCGCGAGCGCGGCATCGTGGTCTGCAACTGCCAGGGCTACGGCACTCCGTCGGTGGCCCAGCACACCCTGGCCCTGCTGCTGGCCCTGGCCACCCGCCTGCCCGACTACCAGCAGGCGGTCGCCGCCGGCAAATGGAGCCAGGCCAAGCAGTTCTGCCTGCTGGACTTCCCTATCGTCGAGCTGGAAGGCAAGACCCTCGGCCTGCTCGGCCACGGCGAACTGGGCGGTGCGGTCGCACGCTTGGCCGAAGCCTTCGGCATGCGCGTGCTGATGGGCCAGTTGCCCGGCCGCCCGGCCCGCGATGATCGCCTGAGTCTCGACGAACTGCTCCCTCAGGTGGACGCCCTGACCCTGCACTGCCCGCTCAACGACAACACCCGCAACATGATCGGCGCCGCACAACTGGCCCAGCTCAAGCCCGGCGCCTTCATCGTCAACACCGCCCGTGGCGGCCTGATCGACGAGCAGGCTCTGGCCGACGCCCTGCGGGCCGGGCACCTGGGCGGCGCCGCTACCGACGTGCTGAGCGTGGAACCGCCGGTCAACGGCAACCCGCTGCTGGCCGCCGATATCCCGCGCCTGATCGTCACCCCGCACAGCGCCTGGGGCGCGGTGGAAGCACGGCAGCGCATCGTCGGCCAACTGACCGAGAACGCCCGCGCCTTCCTCGCCGGAGCGCCGCGCCGCGTGGTCAGCTGAGGCGCGCCGGCTTCTGCTAGAATTCGCCCCTTTTTCTCAGGAGCCGCCGTCCATGGACCCGCGCAGTGAAGTGTTGCTTCGTCAGGCCGATCTGTTCACCGGCCCGCTGTTGCTCGCCGGGTTACCCGCCGACAGCCTGCTGGGCACTTTTCCACAGGCCCGGGGCTGGAGCTGGCATGCCGGCGACCAGGCGCTGCTCGACGCACGCTTCGCCGGCCGCAGCCATTACGGCGTAGAAGTGCCCGACGTTGCCTTCGATGCGGCCGTGCTGTTCCTGCCCAAGTCCCGCGACCTCGCCAACTACCTGCTCAACGCCCTCGCCTCGCGCCTGGGCGGGCGCACCCTGTACCTGGTCGGCGAGAAACGTGGCGGCATCGAGGGTGCGGCGAAGCAGCTGCATGCCTTCGGCAAGCCGCGCAAGCTGGACAGCGCCCGGCATTGCCAGCTGTGGCAGGTGACGGTGGATAACCCGCCGGCCGCGCAGTCGCTGGACAGCCTGGCCCTGCGTTTCGAGCTGCCGCTGAGCGATGGCCCGCTGCAGATCGTCAGCCTGCCGGGGGTCTTCAGCCACGGCCGCCTGGACCGCGGCACCGCCCTGCTGCTGGAACATCTCGACGGCCTGCCCGCTGGCCACGTGCTGGACTTCGGCTGCGGTGCCGGGGTGCTCGGCACGCTGATCAAGCGCCGTTATCCACAGAGCCGGGTCACCCTGCTCGACGTCGACGCCTTCGCTGTGGCTAGCAGCCGCCTGACCCTGGCTGCCAACGGTCTGGAAGGCGAGGTGATCAGTGGCGACGGGATCGACTCCGCACCTCGCGAACTCGACGTCATTCTGAGTAATCCGCCGTTCCATACCGGCGTCCACACCAACTACGCGGCGTCGGAAAACCTGCTGAAAAAATCCGCCGATCATCTGAAAAAAGGCGGGGAAATGCGCCTGGTTGCCAACAGCTTCCTGCGCTACCAGCCGCTGATCGAAGGCGCCCTGGGCAACTGCGAAACGCGTGCCCAGGCCGATGGATTCAAGATCTACCGGGCGCTGCGCGGCTGAAAAACAGCACTTGCGCAAACGAATCCGCGTAGGCAGAATCCGCTCCGTCCTAGGGGAGTAGTCTCCCGCGAGCGCCCTGCTCGCATGGTGCGACGTCAACATACTTGGTCCACAGACCATGGCGCGCACGACCCACGGTCCGCATCAGACGGATCCAGGGTTTGACAAGACCTATGACACGCACACCTTACCCGGGGCGGGGAGGTCGTACGTGTCATAGCCGTGTCGACCCGCCCCCGTAGGAATCCTGATGCTGGAATCGCTGCTCGTCCCCACCGGAATCGTTGCCCTCGCTGAAATCGGCGACAAGACGCAACTGCTTGCCCTCATTCTCGCCGCGCGCTTCCGCAAGCCGTGGCCGATCATTGCCGGTATCGTCGCCGCGACCCTTGCCAACCATGCCGCTGCCGGTGCCGTCGGGGCCTGGGTGGGCAGCTTCTTCAGCAATGTCACCCTGCACTGGATCCTTGCCGCGAGCTTCCTGGCGACTGCCGCGTGGACGCTGATCCCGGACAAGATGGACGATGACGAAGGCAGCACCGCCAAGCGCTACGGGCCGTTCCTGACCACCCTGATCGCGTTCTTCCTGGCGGAGATCGGCGACAAGACCCAGGTCGCCACGGTGATGCTGGCGGCACAGTATCCGCACCTGATCATGGTGATCATCGGCACCACCCTGGGCATGCTGATTGCCAACGTGCCGGTGGTATTGGCGGGTAACTTCGCGGCGGAGAAACTGCCGCTGACCCTGATTCGTCGCCTGGCGGCGAGTGCGTTCGTGGTGCTGGCGGTGATTGCCGTGTATTCGGCGATGCAGGCCAGTGGCTGGGTGGGCTGACTCGGTCTAACAGACTACACAAAACCCTGTGGGAGCTGGCTTGCCAGCGATAGGGCCAGACCTGACAACCAGGTTGCCTGATATGGCCTCATCGCTGGCAAGCCAGCTCCCACAGGGTCGGTGGAGACAGGAAGGTTTATTTCTTCGCCTGCTCGTACAACGGCATCACCTTCGGAATCGCCGCCTGCAACGAGGCGATCCGGCTGTCCGAAGCCGGGTGGGTGCTCATGAATTCCGGCGGAGATTCGCCTCCCGAAGCCTGGGCCATCTTGTTCCACAGGGTGATCGCGGCATTCGGGTTGTAGCCGGCGCGGGCCGCCAGCTCCAGGCCGATCAGGTCGGCTTCGTTCTCGTTGCTGCGGCTGTTGGGCAAGGTCAGGCTGTACTGCACGACGGTGTCGGCCAGTTGCAGGCTGTCTTCACCCAGCCCCAGCAAGGCGCCAGCCCCGGAGCGGGCCATCTGGATGCCATAGGCCTTGGACATCGCCTCACGCCCGTGCTCGCGCAGGGCGTGGGCGATCTCATGGCCCATCACCGAGGCGATTTCATCGTCGGTCAGTTTCAGCTTGTCGATCAGCCCGGTATAGAAAATGATCTTGCCGCCAGGCCCGCAGTTGGCGTTGAGCTCGTCGCTCTTGATCAGGTTGACTTCCCAGTTCCATTGCGCCGAATCCGGACGGAACTGCGGGGCCTGGGCGATCAGGCGGTCGGCGATGGCCTGGATGCGCTTGGCATTGGCGCTGGTCTTGTCCAGCACACCCTTGCCCGACGCTTCGCCCAACGTCTGCTGGTAGGACTGCGCATACATCTGGTTGACCTGGTCGGTCGACAGCATGCTGAACATATATTGCTTGCGCTCGACACCGACCGCCCCACCGCTGGTGGTGTTCACCGCCTGGCAACCAGCCAGCAGGATCGAAGCGCCCAAGGCACCGACAACAACCAATTTACGCATGTAAAAACTCCCTTCTGACATGGGCCGTATCCTAGGACGGCGCAAGTGATCGCGCTACAGCCGCTGGGAAAGATTTCTCTCTGACCACCTCATGATTTACTGGTTTCGCGCCGATAACAGCGGGGCAAGGCGACTTTTCCCGGCGTTCGGAGCCCAACCCATGAAGTTCAAGTCGATCCAGTTTTCCGTTGCGGCCCTGGCGGGCGCTTTCGTGTTGAGTATCGTCGCAGCACTGGTGCTGTATGCCGTGTATTCAGGGGCGCGCACCCAGGACCTGGTGGAACGCCGGACCCAGGAACAGTTCGATGCAGTGATCGAACAGCGCCTCACCGCCCTGGCCCAGACCCAGGCCAGCCAGATCCTGCGGCGCCTCGAAGCACCGCTGCTGATCGCCCGCGGCGTCGCCACCACCAACGCCCAGATCGGCATGAAGGACGAGGCCGGCAATCCGCGCCTGAACGTCGATCGCGCGCAACTGATCGGCCTGCTCAAGCAGACCCTTGTGGATAACCCGCTGGTGCTGGGCACCTATATCGCCTGGGAGCCGAATGGCGTCGACCGCAACGATGGTGGCTATGTCGGCACCTCGGTCGAAGGCATCGACCCGGCCAACGGCCGCTTCCAGCCCTGGTGGTACCGCAATACCGACGGCACCCTCGGCCTGGAAAAACTGGTCGACCTGAGCAACAACACCCTGCTTTCCACCGGCGTACGCGCCAGCGAGTACTACCTGTGCTCCCAGGAGACCAAACGCGCCTGCGCCATCGACCCGGCCCCTTACAAGGTCGGCGACAAGATGGTCATGCTCGCTTCCTTCATCCAGCCGATCCTGATCGACGGCAAGTTCCAGGGCATCGTCGGCGCCGACCTGTCGGTGAACTTCATCCAGGACCTGCTCAAGGCCGCCGACGCCCAGCTGTATAACGGTGCGGGCGAGCTGGCGCTGATCGCCAACAACGGTCGCCTGGTCGCCTATACCAAGGACGAAAGCAAGTTCGGCGAAAAGGCCAGCGAGGTGCTGCCGGCTGCCGAAGCGGCCGGCCTGAGCAAAACCAGCGGCGACACCCTGCGCTACGACCTCGACCGTGAAGCCGGGCAGATCCGCCTGTTCCTGCCGTTCCAGATCGGCGAAACCGCCCAGCGCTGGACCCTGCTGATCGACCTGCCGCTGAGCGCGGTGATGGCCGACGCAGAGAAAATGCAGAACGAACTGAGCGAACAGCGCCGCACCGACATTACCGGCATGACCCTGGTCGGCCTGGCCATCGCCGCCCTCGGCCTGCTGGTGATCTGGCTGCTGGCCCACGGTATCGCCCGTCCGCTGCGGCAGATGGTGGCGATGCTCGACGATATCGCCCAGGGCGAAGGCGACCTGACCCGCCGCCTGCACAGCGACCGCGCCGACGAACTGGGCTCGATCGCCAAGGGCTTCAATACCTTCCTGACCAAGCTGCAGACCATGATCAGCCAGGTGGTGACCTCGGTGCAGAAGGTCAGCGACTCCTCGGAGCACACCGCCGATATCGCCATCCGCACCAACCAGGGCGTGCATAAACAGATGGCGGAAATCGACCTGGTGGCCACGGCGGTACATGAAATGACCGCCACCGCCCAGGACGTGGCGCGCAATGCCACCCATGCCGCGCAGGCCGCGAGCAATGCAGACCAGGCGGCCAACCAGGGCCTGTCGATCGTCCGTGACACCTCGCAGTCCATCACCGCTCTGGCCGACGAGATCGGCCGCGCCGTGGGCGTGGTGCAGACCCTGGCCCGGGACAGCGAGAACATCAATGCCATCCTCGTGGCGATCCGCGCCATTGCCGAACAGACCAACCTGCTCGCGCTCAACGCTGCCATCGAGGCGGCGCGGGCCGGTGAACAGGGTCGTGGCTTCGCCGTGGTCGCCGACGAGGTGCGCAACCTGGCGCAGAAGACCCAGCAGGCCACCGAAGAAATCCAGCAGATGATCCAGCAGTTGCAACAGGGCACCCGCGATGTGGTGCGGGTCATGGAGGACAGCCAGGGCAAGACCGATATCAGCGTGCAGCAGGCGGCCAAGGCGGCGGATGCGCTGGAAAGCATCACCCGTGCGGTGTCGGTGATCAACGACATGAACACCCAGATCGCCAGTGCTGCCGAAGAGCAGAGCGCGGTGGCGGAGGACATCAACCGCAACGTGATCAATATCGGCCAGGTGGCCAACGAAGTGGCGGGTGGTGCCGACGAGTCGAGCAGCGCCAGCGCCGAACTGACCAAGCTGGCAGAGCAGCAGCGCCGGCTGATCAACCAGTTCCGCGTTTGATTCAGCCGCAAGCTGCAAGCCGTAAGCTGCAAGCAAAAGCGCCGCGTGCTGCTTCTTCTTACAGCTTAAAGCTTAAAGCTTGCAGCTCTAAGAAGAGGCGGGAGTCAGGCACTCCGGCGCATTGAGTTTCGGATCATTGACGAAGTTGGCCAGCACCCGCTCGCGCAAGGCGGCGGGAGGGCTGGCCAGCAGGGCATGGAGGTCGGCCAGCGGGGTCTCGGGATCCAGCCAGGCGGCCTGCCCTGCCGCATCGAGAATCAGCGGCCGGCGCTGGGTCATCGCCGCCTGGGTCACCACCGCCGTACTCAGCCAGACCTGCTCCTGCACCGGATACGCCTCCCAGATCGCCGCGAAGAACAACGACGAGCCTTCCCCCGGCGTCAGCCAGTACGGGCGCTTGCGCGCATTGCCGCGCCATTCGTAGAAGCCGTTGGCCGGCAGTAGGCAACGGCGCTTGGCGAAGGCTTCGCGGAACATCGGCTGGTCGGCGAGGGTTTCGGCACGGGCGTGGGCCGGGGTGCGGGTCAGGTCGGTCAGCCAGGGCGGGGTCAGACCCCAGCGGGCGCGGGCCAGGGTCAACCGGTCGTCTTCCCGGCGCTGGATCAGCACCTGGGCGCCAGGGGAAATGTTCCACTGCGCCTTCTGGTCAGCGGGAAAGCCGGGCAGCGCGGCGAAGGCCGGCGACCAGCGAAAGAGAGCGTAGCGTCCACACATCAGGCAAAACCTAGCAAATCAGAACTCCGGGGAAACTCTCCGGCTCATCGCCAGGAAGCGGCAAGGCGGCATTGTACGCGGCGATCAGCTCCCGTGCGTACTCGGCCTGGTCATCCGGCACGGCCAGACCGAGCAGGCCCTGCAACGGCAGCTCGCCGATACCGCCCATCAGGTCGCGGCCGACCAGATGGACATCGACGCCCTCGTTGCCGAGCATGCCCAGCAGGACTTCGGCTTCCAGCAGGTTTTCCGGGTCATAGATTCGCCGCATCACTCATTCTCGCTTTTCACATCGAGCATCCATTCGTCACCGTGCACCTGCAGAATGAAGGTGATCGGACGACAACAGACGGCGCAGTCCTCGATATAGGTCTGGTCGCCGCCGGAGAGGTCGATGGTGGTCTCCACTTCCTCACCGCAATAGGGACAATCGTAGAACGCAGTTTCGAGCATCGCGGCCTCCACGGTTACTTGTGCGTATAATTGCCGGTCCTGCGCCCCGAGCCCGGATTTGCGGCGCAACCCCACCCTTTACCCTAGTCGTTTCACAACAAGAGAGCATGATGGGCGAATTCGATGCCATCCGACCCTATGACGACGCTGAAGTCCCTGCCGTTCTGGCACGTTTGCTCAGCGATCCGGCATTCCTCGATATCCTGACCCGGTTCCGCTTCCCGCGGATGGCCGACAGCTTCGGCTGGCTGCTCAAGCCGCTGATCGCCCGGCGCCTGCGCAAGGAGTTCGCTGGGGTGACGTGCGTCGCGACCCTGCAGGACAAGGTCGAGTTCTACGTCGACCACACCATCGAGCGGGCCACCGACGGCGTCACCTATAGCGGCGTCGAGCAGTTCAAGTCGGGCAACGCCTATCTGTTCCTGGCCAACCACCGTGACATCGTCATGGACCCGGCCTTCGTCAACTACGCCGTGTACCACGCCGGCCTGCCGACCCCGCGCATCGCCATCGGCGACAACCTGCTGCAGAAGCCGTTCGTCAGCGACATGATGCGCCTGAACAAGAGCTTCATCGTGCACCGCTCCATCAGCGGCCGGCGCGAGAAGCTGGCGGCCTACCAGTTGCTGTCGGCCTATATCAATCACTCGATCCGCAACGATCGTGCCTCGATCTGGATCGCCCAGGCCGAGGGTCGGGCCAAGGACGGCGACGACCGTACCGATTCGGCGATCCTCAAGATGTTCCACATGAGCCGCAAGGACGAGCCGTTCGGCGAGGTGATCCAGTCGCTGAACCTGAGCCCGGTGTCGATCAGCTATGAATACGACCCGTGCGACCAGGCCAAGGCCCGCGAGCTGTATATCCGCGCGACCACCGGCACCTATGCCAAGGCGCCGGGTGAGGACGACCTGAGCATCGGGTTGGGCATCACCGGCTACAAGGGCCGGGTGCACATCAACTTCACCGCGCCGGTGACCGCCGCGTTCGAGGACACCAAGCAGCTCGCCGCGCATATCGACAAGCAGATCCTCGGTGGCTACCGGTTGTTCCCGGTGCATTACCTGGCGTATGCGCAATGGGCGGAGGCAGACCCGGAGCTTCAGGTGCCGAAGGCGAGCGAGGTGTTTGGCAGCGAAGAGCTGGCCAAGGCCCAGGCGGAATGGCAGCGGCGGCTGGAGGCTTGCCCTGAGGAGCACCGGCCGTACCTGGTGTTGCAATATGCGATGCCGGTGCGCAATCAGTATCGGGTCAAGGCCGGGCTGCCTTTGTAGGACTTCAGGGCCTCATCGCCGGCAACGCCGGCTCCCACAGGAACCGCGTGCACCGCAAAACCTGTGGGAGCCGGCGTTGCCGGCGATAGGGGCACCGCAGATTTCAGATCCAGGTACTGACCCACGACAACAGCAAGGCCATCGCCAGAAACGCGAAACCCATGCTGTAGTGGAAGCGGTTGACCCGCTGGGTCAGCAGGTCGATCGCCGCTTCACCTGCCGGCAGGTTGTCCATGGCCCGTGCCGCGCGCCGGCGGGCGCCGTGCAGGAGCAGGCCCGCCGGGCAGGTGAGCACCAGGGCGAACAGGTTGATGAGTTTGGCCGGGTGGGCAACGAACAGCCCCCAGAGCATTTGCAGCGACATCGCCTTACCTCGAATTGACCACGATTGCATCGAAACGCGCGCATTCTACCCAAGCCATCCGCTCGCGCTCGTGCTTTGCGACCAAATGACGGTCGCTTTCATACGTTCGTCATCATCTCAGGCCACCCTGTCGCCCTCGCAACGCACCGGAGCTTGTCATGCTGCACGCCGAAAACCAGGATCGCCTCTATCTGATTGCCCAGAGCGAGGAGCAGGAAGCGCTGATCGACGGTTTGGCCTTCAACGTCCAGGACCGCCAGTGGCTGGTCTATTGCGCCCTGGGCGGCCATCACCATGATCATTGGCCGGAAGTGGACAGCCAGACCGGCATCAGCGTGCTCGATTTCTACGTCGAAGCAGCCTGACAACGCGGACCCTGTGGGAGCTGGCTTGCCAGCGATTGCTGTAGTGAATTCACCGACGCCATCGCTGGCAAGCCAGCTCCCACAGGGTCCGCGCAAGCCGCAATAAAAAAAGCCCGCGCCCTGAGATCAGGACGCGGGCTTTTGTATTGCGGAGGTAACGCTTACTCGCCCAACACCTGACCGATGGTCGGGTCCTTGAACAGGCGGGTCAGGGCATCGCTCAGCACGTCGCTGACCAGCTTGGTGTTGGTTTCCTGGTTCGGCGCCATGCCGAAGCGCTGGTCCAGGGAAGCGCCATAACGGCCGCTGTAGCGACGGTTGGCGTTGTTCACGTCAGCCTTGAAGGTGGCGCCGATGGTCGCCTCGGTGACGTACATGCCCTCTTTCGGCGACTGGTACTTCAGCTCGGCCAGGGTCACGGTCAGCTGCGGCGCGTTGTAGGCGTTCGGCGTCGGGGTGAAACCGAGCAGACGCACGGCCGCCTCGGCCTGGGCCTGCAGTTTTGGCAGCACGTCATTGCCGGTCACGGTAATGGCGCTGGTTTCCGGGTACAGACCGCCGCGGGTACCGAGGGTCTGGGTGCCACGTCCGTCCACCACCCGTACCACCACCGGCTGGCCATGGCCAACGGGCGCTAGCTGGGCAGTGAGTTTCGGCTGCGGGCTGAGTTGTTGCGGGCTATGGGCGCAACCCACCAGGGTCAGGCTGGTCACCGCGATCAAACCGAACAACAAACGTTGCAACATGCGCATCTCTCCTGGAATGGCGGCAAAGGTCGCCAGTATACCCAGCGCCCATGGCGCCAGTCATCGGATCCCTGTGCTGTAAGACCCTTCTTTCATGCTCGGATTCCCCTTGTCATACGGACTTCATCATCGCCGGCTTATCCTTGCGCCAGCCCCCACAAGGTACTTCGCCATGAACAGCTTCTGGTCCCTGCTTTTCAAGCGCCAGCCACAACGTCATTTCGCCCGCCTCGATGCCAAGGGCCTGTGCCAGGCATTCAAGTGCTGCGAACAGCCGCCCGTCGGGGCCGGCTGGGTCGAAGTCAACGAATCCGGCCTGCACTGGCTCAACCGTCCGCTGCCCGCCAGCGCCCGGTTGGTGCCGCGTCGTCGCGGCAATCTGCTGCAACGTGCCCTCGCCGCCTGACGGATGCGCAAGAAAAACCTGTAATAAAGGCCATTTCTGCCCGCGACATCGTTATAATCTGCCCCCGATTATAAGGACGTCTCCTGATCGGGCCCCGCAACACCGCCAATGCCCAGCATCGGCACCTACCACCATCGCCCACAGAGAGCCGTTCACACAGGTCTTGCGCAGCCGGTGTGCCCGCTTTTCTCGGCCCTCCACGCTCTGCACTGAACCTGACGAGCCTGCCCTGCACGGCTCCTTTTGAGGTTCACGACTCCAAAAGAGCGTGAAAAAACGGGTTTTCACAACTTCACAAGAGTGTGGCGAGCATGAACAGTCTGGTATGTGCAAAAGCATCATCAGTGTCCCTGGCAGCTTCAAGCAGTGGGTATCGGTCCTCATCCGAGGTGCACGACTGAGACCGGTCCACAGCGCACGACGGGCGCCTCGACCATAAGTCGAATTGCCGCACCGGCCGCGAAATGCGTTCATATGCAACGTAGAGAGCCCGGTTGGCAGTGTCCGTGAACGTTGGAAAAACTGTGAAGTAGCGGATATGGCGATTCCGGCGAGCCGGGATCCTATGCTGTCAATTAGGTGCTGATGATTTTGGAGATGCGTTAATGGCGCAGAACGAAGCAGTCGATGTAGTACTGGTAGGCGCGGGCATCATGAGTGCCACCCTGGCCGTGCTGCTCAAGGAACTCGACCCGGCGATCAAGCTGGAAGTCGTCGAGTTGATGGATTCGGGTGCCGCGGAAAGTTCCAATCCGTGGAACAACGCGGGTACCGGCCATGCCGGGCTGTGTGAACTGAACTACACGCCTCAGGCTGCCGACGGCAGCATCGACATCAAGAAAGCGGTGCACATCAACACCCAGTTCGAGGTTTCCCGGCAGTTCTGGGCCTACCTGAGCAAGAAAGGCGCGTTCAGCTCGCCGCGGGCGTTCATCAACCCCGTGCCGCACCTGAGCTACGTCGAGGGTGACAAGGGCATCGCCTTCCTCAAGAAGCGCTACGAGCTGCTCAAGCAGCACCATGCCTTCGCCGACATGGAATACACCGAAGACCAGGCCGTGATGAAGGACTGGATGCCGCTGATGATGCCGGGCCGCCCGGCGGATCAGAAAATCGCCGCGACCCGCGTGATGAAAGGCACCGACGTCAACTTCGGGGCCCTGACCAACAAGCTGCTCAAGCACCTGGGCAACGCTGCGGACGCACAGGTCAAGTACTCCAAGAAGGTCACCGGCCTGCGCCGTAACGGCAGCGGCTGGACCGTCTCCGTCAAGGACGTCAACAGCGGCAGCAGCCGTGACGTCGACGCCCGCTTCGTGTTCCTCGGCGCCGGCGGCGCGGCCCTGCCGCTGCTGCAGCAGTCGGGCATCCCGGAAGGCAAGGGCTTCGGTGGCTTCCCGGTGAGCGGCCAGTGGCTGCGTTGCGACAACCCGGAAATCGTCAAGCAGCACCAGGCCAAGGTCTACAGCCAGGCCGCGGTCGGTGCGCCGCCGATGTCGGTACCGCACCTGGACACCCGCGTGGTCGACGGCAAGAAGTCCCTGCTGTTCGGGCCATACGCCGGCTTCACTACCAAGTTCCTCAAGCACGGTTCGTTCCTCGACCTGCCGCTGTCGGTACGCATGGGCAACATCGGCCCGATGCTCGCGGTGGCCCGCGACAACATGGACCTGACCAAGTACCTGGTCAGCGAAGTGATGCAGTCGATGGAGCAGCGCCTGGACTCCCTGCGCCGCTTCTACCCCGAGGCGAAAGCCGAGGACTGGCGCCTGGAAGTGGCCGGTCAGCGTGTGCAGATCATCAAGAAGGACCCGAAGAAAGGCGGCATCCTGCAGTTCGGGACCGAACTGGTGGCTGCGCAGGACGGCTCGCTCGCGGCACTGCTGGGCGCTTCGCCGGGTGCTTCGGTGACCGTGTCGATCATGCTGGAGCTGATCGAGCGCTGCTTCGCCGACAAGACCAAGGGCGAATGGGCCGAGAAGCTCAAGGAAATCTTCCCGGCGCGGGAAAAGGTCCTGGCGGACGACGCCGATCTGTACCACAAGATCGCCTCGTACAACGACGAGGCCCTGGGCCTGGTCGAAAGCAGTCCGGCGCCTAGCTACGCCTGATCTGCACCCATGAAAAAACGCCCTTCTGGGCGTTTTTTTATGCCTGGGATTCGTGGAGACTTCATCGCTGCGGTGCGGCGGTCCGACAAGCCAGCTCCCACAGGTACTGCACAAGTCTCAAGGTCTGTGCTGACCCTGTGGGAGCTGGCTTGCCAGCGATGAGGCCCGAACGATCAACCCCGAGCCTTGTCGATGATCTCGACATACTCCGGCGCATTGCGCTGGTCGGCGATCACCTCGACGAAGGTCTTGCCCTGCTCGTCCTTGCCGTCCAGGTCATAGCCTGCTTCGACGAAGAAACCGACAAAACGCTCGAAGTCGTCGATGCGCAGGCCACGGTAGCCCTTGATCAGCTTGTGGTGCGAGGGCGAGGTCAGGCCATCGGCCGGCTCGAACTGAAGGAACGACTTTACGTAGTCGTCGCTGATCTCGTCGCCAATCACCTGCTTCTTGTCTTTACGCATTACCGACTCCAACTGAACCATCAAGGACATTTTCCGATGGGCCGGGAGTGTACCCCGCCACTCAGCGCGTGCGAAGGGTTCCGGTATGCAGATCGGCCCAGATATGCCCGTTGGCGTAGCTGAGGAATTGCACATAGACGGTGTCGTTGCGCAGCAGGTCGAGGATCACCTGGTATTGGGCCGGCGCGAAATTCAGGGTCAGGGTACGGGTCGCACTGTCAAAGGCCGGCTTGCGCAGGCTCTTGCCCTCGCCATCGAAACTGATCAGCACCTGGCTGATGCTCGCGCCCTGGCTCAAGGGCTTGCCCTTGAGGCGCATGGTCAGGGTCGAGGTGATCGGCAGCGGCTGCTGGTTGGACTGGCGCTGGTTGCCCACCACCACCGAATAGCTGGTGACCTGCAGCAGTTGCTGGCTTTCCGGAGCGTCCTGGCGCACCGCCAGTTCATCCGGCGGCAGGAACTGGCTGTGCATCGGCGCGGCAGCCACGGGGAGACTGATAAACAGGAGAAGCGGGAGAATCGCACGCATGACAGGCTCCTTTGAGGCGGCCTGGCACTCTAGCATGGCAAAAGGGCCCCGACGGGGCCCTTGCGAATCAATCGAACTGCGAACGCATCCAGGCCTGGTAGGCCGCCACTTCCGGCTCGCCTTCGCGCGGCGCCCAGGACGCCATATCGCCATCGGCCACCGGCCGGTAGGGCCCGGCCTTGCACTCGAACATCGCGCTGTCAGGTTCCAGCACCACCAGACCATGGAAGGTACCAGGCGGCAGGTCGACGCCGAGGCAGTCGCCACCCAGTTCCAGCACACGCTTGTCGGTGACCGCGCCGGTCTCGTCGAAAATCAGCAGACCCAGCTTGCCCTTGAGCACGATCAGGGTTTCCGCCTTGTCCAGCGCCTGGTGACGATGCGGCGGGATGTAGGTCTCCGGCTGCAGACCGACCGCCATGCGATGGCACGGGTCGTCCATCTCGTGGAAATTGTGGTGCTGGCGGCCGCGCGGGCTCTGGGCGGCCTTCTGCGCGACGCTGGCAAACAGCGCTTGATCGAGGAACCGGGTCTTGCTCACGGTTTCAGAGTCCTTTGACGGCATAGATGCCATTGGCGTTGCGCCAATAGCCCTTGTAATCCATACCATATCCGAACACGTAGCGGTCAACGCAGCTCAGCCCGGTGAAATCGGCCTTGAGGTCCGGGCTGGCCTTGCGCTCGTGGTCCTTGTCGATCAGCACGGCGGTATAGACGTTGCGCGCACCGGCGTGGCGGCAGAAGTCGAGGATGGCGCTGAGGGTGTGACCTTCATCGAGGATGTCGTCGATGATCAGCACGTCGCGGTCGATGAACGAGACTTCCGGCTTGGCCTTCCAGAACAGGTCGCCGCCGCTGGTCTGGTTGCGGTAGCGGGTGGCGTGCAGGTACGAGGCTTCCAGCGGGAACTGCAACTGGGTCAGCAGCTTGCCGGCGAAGATCAGGCCGCCGTTCATCACGCAGAACACCACCGGGTTGCTCTCGGCGAGCTTTTCGCTGATTTCCACGCCGACGCGGACAATCGCCGCCTCGACTTCGGCTTCGCTGTGCAGGCAGTCGGCTTCTCGCATGACTTGGCGGATGTGCTCGAGATCAGCGGACATGATGCTCTCCAGGTGGTCAGGTTTTGGAAAAGCGGGCAAAGGTACGCATCCACACGCACCAGATCAAGCATTTATGGACTAACGTCCTGTATGCCTATAGGACCGCGCGAACGAATAGATTAATCTAGCGCGGTTTTTTTGCCCGCATTCCGGAGCCCTCCCCCTATGCCCATCCGTGAGATCCGCCATCCGCTGATCCGTCACAAGCTCGGCCTGATGCGCCGCGCCGATATCAGCACCAAGAATTTTCGCGAACTCGCCCAGGAAGTCGGCGCGCTCCTGACCTATGAGGCCACCCAGGACCTCCCGCTGGAAAACTACGAAATCGACGGCTGGTGCGGGAAAGTCCAGGTCGAGAAGATCGCCGGCAAGAAGATCACCGTGGTACCGATCCTGCGCGCCGGTATCGGCATGCTCGACGGTGTCCTCAGCCTGATCCCGGGCGCCAAGGTCAGCGCCGTGGGCGTGGCGCGCAACGAGGAAACCCTCGAAGCGCATACGTACCTGGAAAAGCTCGCCCCGGAAATCGACCAGCGCCTGGCCCTGATCATCGACCCGATGCTGGCCACCGGCGGTTCCATGGTCGCCACCATCGACCTGCTCAAGCGTGCCGGCTGCAAGGACATCCGCGCGATGGTCCTGGTCGCCGCGCCGGAAGGCATCGCCGTGGTGGAAAAAGCCCACCCCGATGTACAGCTCTTCACCGCGTCGATCGACCAGCGCCTGAACGAAGACGGCTATATCATCCCTGGCCTGGGCGATGCCGGCGACAAGATCTTCGGCACCAAGCAGAAGGACGCCTGAGCATGCAGGACGAGTTCAACGACCCGCTCTGGCGGCAGATCGTCTCTGGCGCGCAGATGCTCTTCGTGGCCTTCGGCGCCCTGGTGCTGATGCCGTTGATCACCGGCCTGGACCCTAACGTCGCGCTGTTCACCGCGGGCCTGGGGACCATCCTGTTCCAGATCGTCACCGGCCGTCAGGTCCCGGTGTTCCTGGCCTCCAGCTTCGCCTTCATCACCCCGATCATCCTCGCCAAGGGCCAGTTCGGCCTCGCCGAGACCATGGGCGGCGTGATGGCCGCAGGCTTCGTCTACACCTTCCTGGGCCTGGCGGTGAAGATCAAGGGCACCGGCTTCATCGACCGCCTGCTGCCGCCGGTGGTGATCGGCCCGGTGATCATCGCCATCGGCCTGGCCATGGCGCCGATCGCCGCCAACATGGCCATGGGCAAGGGCGGTGACGGCACGGTCCTGATGCCGTACAGCACGGCCATGATGATTTCCATGCCGGCGCTGCTGACCACCCTGATCGTCGCCGTGTTCGGCAAGGGCATCTTCCGCCTGGTGCCGATCATCGCCGGCGTGCTGGTGGGCTTCGCGCTGTCCTTCGCCTTCGGCGTGGTCGACGTGGCCAAGATCGCCGCGGCGCCTTGGCTGGAGCTGCCGAAGTTCACCGCCCCGGCGTTCAATTGGCAGGCCATCCTGTTCATCGTTCCGGTGGCCCTGGCACCGGCCATCGAGCATATCGGCGGGGTGATCGCGGTGGGCAGCGTGACCGGTCGCGATTACCTGAAGAAACCCGGCCTGCACCGCACCCTGCTGGGCGACGGTATCGCCACCACCACCGCCGGCCTGTTCGGCGGCCCGCCCAACACCACCTACGCCGAAGTGACCGGCGCGGTGATGCTGACCAAGAACTACAACCCGAAGATCATGACCTGGGCGGCGATCTTCGCCATCGTCCTGGCCTTCATCGGCAAGTTCGGCGCGCTGCTGCAAAGCATCCCGGTCCCGGTGATGGGCGGCATTCTCTGCCTGCTGTTCGGCTCGATCGCGGCGGTGGGCATGAACACCATGATCCGCCACAAGATCGACCTGAGCGAAGCGCGCAACCTGGTGATCGTCTCGGTGACCCTGGTGTTCGGTATCGGCGGCGTGCTGGTCGGCAGCGGTGACGGCCCGGATGACTGGGGCCTGAAGGGCATCGCCCTGTGCGCCATCGTCGCCATCGGCCTGAACCTGCTGCTGCCGGGCAACGACGGCTGGAAAAACAAAGTGATGGACGATCATCTGCCGTAAGGCCGGCGACCCTGCGTTGCAATGAAGAAGGGGCTGCGTTTGCAGCCCCTTCTTCATTTCTGGTCAGATCAGGCCCGCTCGCAGAGCGTGGTCAGGGCCTTGGTCCATTCCGGGTGATCGTTGAGACACGGCACCAGGGTCAGCTCCTCGCCACCCGCCTCGATGAACTGCTCGCGACCACGATCACCGATCTCTTCCAGGGTCTCGATGCAGTCGGCGACGAAGGCCGGGCACATCACCAGCAGCTTCTTCACCCCGGCCTTGGCCAGCTCATCCAGGCGTGCCTCGGTGTAAGGCTCGATCCACTTGGCCTTGCCCAGGCGCGACTGGAATGACACCGACCATTTGCCTTCCGGCAGGCCCATCTGCCTGGCAAACGCCTGGGCGGTGCGCAGGCACTGGCCGCGGTAGCAGACCGCAAGCATCTCGGCGGAGGCGTCGCGGCAGCAGTCGGCTGCCTGGAAATTGTGCTTGCCGGTGGGGTCGAGCTTTTTCAGATGGCGCTCCGGCAGACCGTGGAAGCTCAGCAGCAGGTGATCGAAATCCTGCTCCAGCCAGGGCTTGGCGCTGGCCACCAGGGCGTCGATGTACTCGGGCTGGTCATAGAACGGACGCAGCACGCGCATGTCCAGCGGCAGCTTGTGCTCGGCGATGGTCGCCTTCGCCTGCTCCACCACCGTGGTCACCGTGCTATCGGCAAACTGTGGATACAGCGGCGCCAGGGTCACCTTGCGCACGCCCTGGGCGGCGAGACGCTGCAACACGGCGGGCAGCGCCGGCTCGCCGTAGCGCATGGCGATTTCCACCGGGCCATGGGTCCAGTGCGGGCGCATGGCCTCCTGCAGGCGCCGGGTCAGCACCACCAGCGGCGAGCCTTCCGGCCACCAGATCGAGGCGTAGGCATGGGCCGACTGCTCAGGGCGCTTGATCAGGATCAGCGACACCAGCAGCCGCCGCACCGGCCATGGCAGGTCGATGACATAGGGGTCCATCAGGAACTGGTTGAGATAACGGCGCACGTCGGCGACGGAAGTGGACGCCGGCGAACCCAGGTTGACCAGCAGCAGAGCATGATCGGTCATGCAACATCCTTTTCAGAGGCGCGGGGACAAGGCATCCAGCGCCGATTGCACATCGTTGAAACGAAAAGTGAAGCCCGCCGCCAGGGCCCGCACGGGCCGGGCACGCTGGCCACCGAGCAGCAGCGTCGACAGCTCGCCCAGGCCGGCCTTGAGCACCAGCGCCGGCAGCGGCATGAACGCCGGGCGATGCAGGGCGCGGCCCAGGCGCCGGGCAAACTCGCGGTTGCGCACCGGCTCCGGCGCGCAGGCATTATAAGGACCGCTGGCCTCGTCGCGCTGCAAGAGAAAATCGATCAGGGCGATTTCGTCCTCGATATGGATCCACGGCATCCACTGCCGACCATCGCCGATAGGCCCGCCCAGCCCGAGCTTGAACGGCAGGCGCAGGCGCGACAAAAAGCCGCCCTCGGCGGACAGCACCAGGCCGGTACGCACCAGCACCACGCGGATGCCCAGGGCCTCGGCGCGCAACGCGGTTTCTTCCCAGGCAATGCACAGCTGGCTGGCGAAATCCTCTTTCACCGGACGCGAGGCCTCGGTCAGCTCACGCTCGCCGCCGTCGCCGTACCAGCCTACCGCAGAGCCGGAAATCAGCACTGACGGGCGCTGCTGGCGCTGCTCCAGCCAGGTCAGCAGGTGTTCGGTCAGGGTGATCCGGCTGCCCCACAACTGCGCCCGGCGCGAAGCGGTCCAGGGCCGATCGGCAATCGGCGCGCCAGCCAGGTTGACCACGGCGTCCAGCGGGCCGTCACCGTAGTCCTGCAACTGCGCAATACCGCGAACTCCTGCGCCGCAGAGTTTTCCAACCTGTTCGGGACGCCGGCTCCAGACCGTCAGGCTGTGCCCCTGGTCCAACCAATGGCGACACAGTTGCTGTCCGATAAGACCTGTACCGCCGGTCAGCAATATATTCATGGCCGTGTCCTCTCAGTGGCGTGGGCTGGTCTATTTTTAAGAGCAAGGCACTTTTTTGACCGTTCACTCTGGGATAAACAGTAGGCCAACCCGTTGTAACGAGCCGAACAATCTTATACAGAACATCAGAGTTGTACAGGTTTGTCGACAGCCAAGGCTGTCTGTACCGCATAAAGGTTCAAAGAGGCCATCATGACCGTACCTATCGCCATCATCGGTGCCGGCATCGCCGGACTCTCCGCCGCCCAGGCATTGCAAAAGGAAGGCTTGCCCGTCCACCTGTTCGACAAGGGCCACGGCAGTGGCGGCCGCATGGCCAGCAAGCGCAGCGATGCCGGCGCGCTTGACCTCGGCGCGCAGTACTTCACCGCCCGCGACCGGCGCTTCGTCGAGCAGGTCCAGCAGTGGGAGGACAAGGGCTGGGTCGCCGAATGGAAACCCCAGTTGTACAACTACCGCGAAGGCCAGTTGACCCCGTCGCCGGACGAGCAGACCCGCTGGGTCGGCACGCCGCGCATGAGCGCGATCACCCGTGGCCTGCTCAAGGATGTCACGGTGAACTTCAGTTGCCGGATCAGCGAGGTGTTCCGCGGCAAGCAGTACTGGCACCTGCAGGACACCGACGGCTGCACCCACGGCCCCTTCAGCCGGGTCATCGTCGCCGTGCCCGCACCGCAGGCCACGCCGTTGCTGGCCGCCACCCCGAAACTCGCCGCCGCCGCCGCCGGCGTGCAGATGGAACCGACCTGGGCCATCGCCCTCGGTTTCGACACCCCGCTCGACACCCCCATGCAAGGCTGCTTCGTCCAGGGCTGTGCCCTCGACTGGCTGGCGCGCAACCGCAGCAAGCCGGGCCGCGACGAGCAGCTCGACACCTGGGTGCTGCATGCCACCTCGGCCTGGAGCAAGCAGCACATCGACCTGCAGAAGGAAGCGGTGATCGAGCAACTGCTGGGCGACTTCGCCGAACTGGTGGGCTGCGCCGTACCTGCGCCAAGCTTTACCCTCGCCCACCGCTGGCTTTACGCCCGCCCCGCCGGCAGCCACGAATGGGGCGTGCTCGCCGATGCCGACCTGGGCCTGTATGCCTGCGGCGACTGGTGCCTGTCGGGCCGGGTCGAAGGTGCCTGGCTCAGCGGCCAGGAGGCAGCTCGTCGGCTGATCGAACACCTGGAGTAACCCCTGCGGACACTGCGGCCTCTACAGGGATATTGACTTGTACAACCTTGAGCCTATGCTGAGCAAAGTTGTACAGGTTTTTGTCTTTGTACAAGAAAGGTTGCCGCCGCATGTCCGATACCAAGCCGAAAATCGCCCTCAGCGCCTGCCTTGCCGGTGAAGAAGTCCGCTTCAATGGCGGCCACAAACAGTCCCGTTTGTGCACCGACGTCCTGGCCGAACACTTCGAACTGGTGCCCGTCTGTCCGGAAGTGGCCATTGGCCTGGGCACACCGCGACCCGCCATCCACTTGACCGGTGATCCGCAGAATCCCCGCGCCACCGGCAGCCGCGATCCATCCCTGGACGTTTCCGACGCCCTGCGCGCCTACGCCGAGCACACGGCTGTCGAGCTCGATGACATCTGCGGCTACATCTTCATGCAGAAATCCCCGTCCTGCGGGCTGGAGCGGATCAAGGTCTACCAGGCCAACGGCTATCCTGCCCAGGAGCGCGCCAGTGGCCTTTATGCCGCACGCTTCCGCGACCTGCGCCCGGACCTGCCGATGGAAGAGGAAGGCCGCCTGTGTGACCCGGTCCTGCGGGAAAACTTCATCACCCGGGTGCTCGCCTATGCCGACTGGCAGCGCCTGCGCAGCGAGGGCCTGAGCCGGCATGCGCTGATCGCCTTCCACTCGCGCTACAAGTACCAGCTGATGGCGCACAACCCCGAGCAGTACAAGGTGCTGGGCAAACTGCTCGGCAGCATGAGCCGCCAGGACGATCCCGAGGCGCTGGGTACGCGCTACTTCAGCCAGTTGATGAGCGCCCTGTCGCGCTGCGCCAGCCGGGGCACCCACGGCAATGTGCTGATGCACCTCAGCGGCTATCTGCGGCGCTTCCTCGGCCCGCAGGACAAGCAGGAAATCCGCCAGTTGATCGACCAGTACGTGGCCGGCGTGGTGCCGCTGGTGGTGCCGCTGACCCTGCTCAAGCACCACCTGCGCCATCACCCCGATCCCTACCTGCTGGCCCAGGTCTACCTGCAGCCACACCCGGAAAACCTGAGCCTGCGCAATGCCATCTGAACCCCTGCTGCCGATCCGCGAGATTGCCCGGCTGACCGGCGTCAATCCGGTCACCTTGCGCGCCTGGGAGCGCCGTTACGGCCTGGTGGTGCCACAGCGCACCAGCAAGGGTCACCGGCTGTACAGCAGCGACCAGGTGCAGCGGATCCAGGCGATCGTGTCCTGGCTTAACCGTGGCGTGGCGGTCAGCCAGGTCCTGCCGCTGCTGGACAGCGATCCTTCGCCCGCCACGCAGAACAGCGGCGATGACTGGAATGTGCTGTCTACCCAACTGACCAACAGCATCGCCCACCTCGGCGAGCGCCAACTCGACCAGCAATTCAACCAGGCCATGGCGCTGTACCCGGCCTCGACCCTTTGCGAGCAATTGCTGCTGCCGTTGTTCGCACAGCTGGAGGTGCGCTGGCAGGTCCATCCGTGTGCAGCGGTGGAGCGGGCGTTTTTCCACAGCTGGCTGCGCAGCAAGCTGGGCTTGCGGGTGTATCACAACAACCGCCAGCTCAGTGGCGTGCCGGCCTTGTTGCTGAGCGCCGGCAACCAGCCTTTCGATCCTCACCTGTGGCTATGCGCCTGGCTGGTCAGCGACGGCGGTTGCCCGGTGGAAGTCTTCGACCTGCCCCTGCACGGCCGCGACCTCGCACTGGCGGTGGACCGGCTCAAGGCCGGGGCCCTGCTCCTTAGCCTCAACAAGGTCGCGGACAGCGAACAGCTGCAACGCGACCTGAATCCGCTCAAGGTGCCGAAACTCCTGTTCGGCGCTGCGGTCACCTTACATAAGCAAGCATTGGGGATGGATCCCGACTGGCACCTGCTCGACTCGCCACTGGCCGCCCAGCGCTGCCTCCAGGGACTGGGAACGCTTGCCCCGCACTCTCCTGACGGAACGACTTCATGCAACTGATCTGGCTGCGCAACGACCTGCGCATTCACGACAACACCGCGCTCGCCGCCGCCAGCGAGCGCGGGCCGACCCTGGCCCTGTGGCTGGTCAGCCCCGGCCAATGGCGAGACCATGACGATGCCGCCTGCAAGGTGGACTTCTGGCTGCGCAACCTGCGCGAACTGAAGGAGGCCCTGGCCCACTACAACATTCCCCTGTTGATCCGCAATGCCGAGCACTGGAAAAGCGCTCCCCGGGTGCTGCACCAGGTCTGCCAGGAACACGGCGTGCAGAACGTGCATATCAACGAGGAATACGGCATCAACGAGGAACAGCGGGATCGCCAGGTCGGCGAACTGCTGCAGCGCCATGATATCCGCCTGCACAGCTACCTCGATCAGTTGCTGTTCAAGCCCGGCACGGTGCTGACCAAGAGCAACGGCTACTTCAAGGTCTTCACCCAGTTCCGCAAGGTTTGCTACCAGCGCCTGCACCACGCCCTGCCCGCCTTGCAGCGGCTGCCGCGCAAGCAGGACAGGCTGCCCATCGCCAGCGATGACATTCCCGACACCATCAAGGGCTTCGCCGCACCGCCAGACGCCCTGCGCGAGCACTGGCCAGCCGGCGAGAGCCACGCCCGCAAGCGTCTCAAGGACTTCGCCGACGACGCCATGGCCGAATATCCCGAACAACGTGACATCCCCTCGGTGGACGGCACCAGCCAGCTCTCGCCCTACCTTGCGGCGGGGGTGATCTCGGTGCGCCAGTGCCTGCACGCGGCGCTGGCCAGCAACCATGGTGAATTCGAAAGCGGCAATCCTGGCGCAGTCACCTGGATCAACGAGCTGCTCTGGCGCGAGTTCTACAAGCATGTGCTGACCGGTTATCCCCGTGTTTCCCGGCACCGTGCCTTCCGTCCGGCCACCGAGGCGGTGAAATGGCGTGACGCCCCGCAGGATCTCAAGGCCTGGCAGCAAGGCCGCACCGGTATCCCCATCGTCGATGCCGCCATGCGCCAGTTGCTCGCCACCGGCTGGATGCATAACCGTTTGCGTATGGTGG
Organism: Pseudomonas putida; assembly: GCF_001941965.1. GTDB lineage: Bacteria > Pseudomonadota > Gammaproteobacteria > Pseudomonadales > Pseudomonadaceae > Aquipseudomonas > Aquipseudomonas putida_L. Next base: position 137,727 of record NZ_MKZO01000001.1, read on the forward strand.
TTGCCATGTTCCTCAGCAAGAACCTGCTGATCGACTGGCGCGAGGGCGAAGCGTTTTTCATGCGTCACCTGATCGACGGCGACCTCGCCGCAAACAACGGTGGCTGGCAGTGGAGCGCCTCTACCGGAACCGATTCCGTACCCTATTTCAGGGTGTTCAACCCCGTCAGCCAGTCGGAACGCTTCGACAGCAAGGGGCGCTTTTTGCGACACTGGCTGCCGGAGCTCAAGGACCTTGACGATAAGGAAATCCACAGCCCCGGCGGCCTGTTTTCGGCAAAGGGTTACCCACAGCCCATTGTCGATCTGGGCATGAGCCGCCGGCGTGCAATCGAGGCATTCAAACAACTACCCAAAGAACAAGAAGCAGAGCACGAGCGTGACTACTGAGCATACGAAACGAATCTGGGTCACCGGCGCCAGCAATGGTCTCGGTCATGCATTGGCCTTGCACCTGCTCAGCCTCGGTCATCATGTGGCACTCAGCGGGCGGGCGTCCTTCGACCCGCTGCCGGACAACCTGACACCGCGCAGCCTGATGCTCGACGGCGACCTCAGCGATGCGGTCGACGCCGAAGCCATGAGCCAGCGCATCCAGAAGCACTGGGGCGCGCTGGACCTGCTGATCATCAATGCGGGTTCCTGCGATTACCTCGACGCGCACACCAGCGGCACCGCGATGTTCGAGGCCCTGATCGCCAGCAACCTGGCGGCCAGCACGCACTGCCTGAACAGCGCCCTGCCCTTGTTGCTGGCCGGCAAGAAAGCGCAGGTGGTGGGCATTCTCAGCAGTATCACCGCGCTGCAGCAGCATGAAAGCAGCCGATGGCCGGACGCACAGACCAGCCTGGCGCACTGGTTTAGCGAGACCCGCAGCGTGCTTTCGCCGCAGGAAATCGACCTGACCCTGATCGCGCCGCAAACCTTGAAGAAGCCGGTGACCCTGAGCATCGCCCTGCCGCAGCAGTGGACGGCGGACACGGCGGCGCTGGCGATCATCGATCGGTTGCCGCAGAGGATGCCGGAGATGGTGCTAGAGGCATTGTCGGTGAGCAGCCTGTGGCCTTTGCGGCGCCCCTGAGGGCCCTATCGCTGGCAAGCCAGCTCCCACAGGTCCGGCGGTGCACGCGGCTGTGGGAGCTGGCTTGCCAGCGATGAGGCCCGAAAGAACAACACAAAAAGAAACCCCGCCATCTCCGGCGGGGTTTCCTTTAATGCGTCAAACCTCAGAGCGCCATGCGGTAATGCAGGGCATAACTCTCGGCGCCATCGTTCGGCTGGCTGATCCCGGCATTGGAATAATGGATCGCCCGCACCCCGATCTCATGCCCACCGGCGAAGCGCAGGCCGAAACCGATGCGGTCCTCGAACTGGAAAGACCCACCCAGGTTGTTGCTTTCCAGCTTGGTGTGGGCGAACGCCGCGACACCGATCCCCGCCTCGATATAGGGTTTGACCGAACCGCCACCGAATTCATAAACGAACACCGGGGCGAACGACAGGCTGTGGTTGCTCGACGTCTCGTCGCCATCCCAATAGGTGTAGCCGGCGTCCCAGTAACCGGTCAGTCGGCCCACGCTGGTTTGCCACCAACTGGCATCCCAATCGGATTCCAGGCCGAGACGGTAGGTCATGGTGGAGTCGCTGGTCTGGCCGACTGCAAAGGTCAAGCCGGCAGCCTGCGCGGTAAATGCTTGCCCCAGGGTTGCAACTGCAAGTGCAGCTGCGCAAATCAGTTTCTTCATGAGAAACGTCCTTTAAAGGAAATCCTGTTGTTGGTTTTTTGTCTCATCAGACAACGTAGTAGAAATCTGCGCTTACAAAGGAGTTCACTGGATCTTCGACTTTTTGTGAAAATTTTGTCGAATCACCGGCTGAAGCTTCTCACAAGGTCAGATTTATTCCACAACAAAGGCAGGATTTTTCTCAGATGTTCTGGATCCGCGCTGGTCCAGAACTGCGCAGGAAGGGCCGGGCCGGGCGCCAGCAGGTCGCGCTCGGCCAGCAGGCGCTGGAGTTGCCGGGCCACGGCGGCGCCGGTATCGATGATCGCCACGGTCGCCGGAACCATCTGGCTCAACAGCGGACGCAGGAATGGATAGTGGGTGCAGCCGAGGATGATGGTGTCGCAACCGGCGGCCAGCAGCGGTTCGACATAGCCCTGAAGCAGTTGGCGCAGGGCCGGGCTGTCCAGGTCACCCGACTCGATCAGTTCCACCAGGCCAGGACAGGGCTGGGTCACCACTCGTACATCAGTGGCGAAGCGATCGAGCAAGGCCGCGAACTTGGCACTCTGCAAGGTGCCGGTGGTAGCGAGCACGCCGACCACACCACTGCGCGTCGCAGCGGCCGCCGGCTTGACCGCCGGCTCCATGCCCACCAGCGGCCATTGCGGAAACTGCTCGCGCAGGTCGGCAGCAGCGGCCACGGTGGCAGTGTTGCAAGCCAGGACCACGGCCTTCACGCCCTGCTCCTGGAAGAACCCGGCAACGCTGCGGCAGCGCTGGCGAATGAATTCGGGGGATTTTTCGCCGTAGGGGATATTGCCGCAGTCAGCCACATAGAGCAGCGACTCGTTGGGCAGCAGGCGAGAAATCTCGGCCAGTACCGACAGGCCGCCGACACCGGAGTCGAACACGCCGACCGGCGCCGACGCCTCAGCCATGGGTGCGCCCGCACACCGCGCAGCCCGGGTCGCGCTTGACCCGCAGCTCGCGGAAGCGCGTGCCCAGGGCATCAACCAGCAGCAGGCGCCCCACCAGCGGTTCACCGAAGCCGGCCAGCAGCTTCAGGGCCTCCAGCGCTTGCAGGCTACCGACCAGACCGACCAAAGGCCCGACCACGCCGGCCTCGCTGCAGGTCAGTTCGGCCTCGCTGCCGTGACCATACAGGCAGTGGTAGCAAGGACTCTCGGCGCGCCGCGGATCGAACACCGACAACTGCCCTTCCAGGCGAATCGCCGCGCCGCTCACCAGCGGCTTGCCAGACTTGACGCAGGCGGCGTTGACCGCCTCGCGGGTGCCGAAGTTGTCCGAGCAATCCAGCACCAGATCGACTGCATCGACGGCGGCAGCGAGGGAATCCTCGTCCAGCGCACGACGATGGGCAACCAGCTGGATATCCGGGTTCAGCGCCCGCAGCCGCGCCAGCGCCGAGTCAACCTTGGGCTGCCCGACGGTGCTGCCGTCATGGATGATCTGCCGTTGCAGGTTGGTCAGGTCGACCGTGTCGAAGTCCGCCAGATGCAGGGTGCCGACACCCGCCGCGGCGAGATACAGCGCTACCGGCGACCCCAGGCCACCGAGCCCGACGATCAGCGCGCTGGCGTTCTTCAGGCGCAACTGGCCGTCGATATCGATCTGCGCCAGCAGGATCTGCCGGCTGTAACGCAGCAGCTCCTCGTCGGTCAGCACGGCAGGCGCCCCAGGGTGATGCGTTCGTGGGCATTCAGGTCGAGGCGGCTTTCGATCTGCTCGAAGCCGTGGCGCGCGAGCAGTTCACGCACTGCCGCCGCCTGGTCGTAACCGTGCTCCAGCAACAGCCAGCCAGCTTCGACCAGGTGCGCAGGGGCGTCGGCGATGATCTGGCGCAGGTCGTCCAGGCCATCGGCACCGGCCACCAGGGCGCTGCTCGGTTCGAAACGCACGTCACCGGCGACCAGGTGCGGATCTTCGGCAGCGATATACGGCGGGTTGCTGATGATCAGCTCGAAACGCTGGCCTTCCAGGGCACTGAACCAGTGGCTTTGCAGGACCGTGACATTGTCCAGTTGCAGGCGCTCTCGGTTGCGGTTTGCCAGGGCCACGGCCTCGGCCACCCGGTCCACGGCGGTGACCTGCCATTCGCGGCGCTCGCTGGCCAGGGCCAGGGCGATGGCGCCGGTGCCGGTGCCGAGGTCGAGCACCCGCGCCGTGGCGGTGGGCTGCACGGCCATGGCGGTTTCCACCAGCAGCTCGGTTTCCGGACGCGGGATCAGGGTGTGCGGGGCAACCTCCAGATCGAGATTCCAGAAGCCTTGCTGGCCAAGAATGTAGGCCACCGGTTCACCGGCACGGCGCCGCTGCACATACTCGGCGAAGGTCTGCGCGGCCTCGCTGCTGACGATGCGCTCCGGCCAGGTGTGCAGGTAGCTGCGGCTCTTGCCGATGGCCGCGGCCAGGAGCAGTTCGATGTCCAGGCGCGCGGTCGGCGAGTCGGGAAGCTCCGCGCCGCGGAGCAGGCTGGCGATAATGGTCATTCAGTCACCCAATGCGGCCAGTTGATCGGCCTGGTATTCCGCCAGCAGCGGTTCGATTACGGCGTCCACGCCACCCGCCAGCACTTCGTCCAGCGAATACAGGGTCAGGTTGATGCGGTGATCGGTGACCCGGCCCTGTGGATAGTTATAGGTGCGAATCCGCTCGGAGCGGTCGCCCGAACCCACCAGCAGCTTGCGCTCGGAGGCCATGGCGTTCTGCGCAGCGCTGGTCTGCATGTCGTTGAGCTTGGCCGACAGCCAGGACAGCGCCCGGGCGCGGTTCTTGTGCTGGGAGCGCTCTTCCTGGCATTCGACCACGATCCCGGTGGGCAAGTGGATGATCCGCACTGCCGAGTCGGTCTTGTTGATGTGCTGACCGCCCGCGCCGGAAGCGCGGTAGGTATCGACCCGCAGATCGGCCGGGTTGATCTCGATCGCCACCTGCTCGTCCGGCTCCGGCAACACCGCCACGGTGCAGGCGGACGTATGGATACGGCCCTGGGATTCGGTCTCGGGGACGCGCTGCACACGGTGCGCGCCGGACTCGAACTTGAGCTTGGCGTAGACGTTCTCGCCTTCGATGCGGGCGATGATTTCCTTGTAGCCGCCGTGCTCACCCTCGTTTTCCGAGAGGATTTCCAGGCGCCAGCCACGCCGCTCGGCGTAGCGCGAGTACATGCGGAACAGGTCGCCAGAGAAGATCGCCGCCTCGTCGCCGCCGGTGCCGGCGCGGATTTCCAGGAACACGTTGCGGCCGTCGTTGGGGTCCTTCGGCAGCAGCAGGCGTTGCAACTGGTCTTCAAGCGCCAGCAACTGCTCCTTGGCTTCGCGGACTTCCTCCACGGCCATCTCGCGCAGGTCAGGGTCGCTGTCCTTGAGCAGGGCCTGGGCCCCTTCGAGGTCGTCCTGCAACTTGCGCCACTGCACATAGCCGGCGGCCACCGGCTCCACTTCGGCGTATTCGCGGGAATAGGCGCGGAAGCGGGTCTGGTCGGAAATGACCTCGGCATCGCCGAGCAGGGCGGTCAGTTCCTCGAAGCGATCCTGGAGAATCTCCAGTTTTTTCAGCAGCGACGCTTTCATTGCGGGGATTTATCCGTGGAGCCCTCGTTGAGGGCAAAGAGTTCCTGGGCCATGGCCAGCGCATCGACGCGGCCTTCGGCGGAGAGCTTTTTCAGTTGCACGCTGGGCGCGTGCAGCAACTTGTTGGTCAGGCCGCGGGCCAGTTGCACCAGCACGTCCTCGGCGCTGGCGCCGTTGGCCAGCAGGCGCTGGGCCTTTTGCAGTTCTTCGTCACGCAGCCGTTCGCTTTGCTGGCGGTAGGCGCGCAGCACATCAACGGCGGCCAGGCCGCGCAGGCGCGACATGAAGTCTTCGACGCCGACGGTCACCAGTTCCTCGGCCGCCTGGGCAGCACCCTGGCGGCTCTTGAGGTTTTCCGCGACCACGTCGTGCAGGTCGTCGACGGTATAGAGGTAGACGTCGTCCAGCTCACCGACTTCCGGCTCGATATCCCGCGGTACGGCGATATCCACCATGAAGATCGGCTTGTGCCGGCGCAGCTTCAGCGCGCTTTCCACTGCACCCTTGCCGAGGATCGGCAACTGGCTGGCGGTGGAGCTGATGACGATATCGCTGTTGACCAGTTCCTGCGGGATATCCGCCAGCAGCACCGCACGCGCACCGAACTGCTCGGCCAGGGTGCTGGCCCGCTCCAGGGTGCGGTTGGCGACCACGATACGGCGCACACCCTGCTCGTGCAGGTGACGGGCAACCAGGGTGATGGTCTCGCCGGCACCGATCAGCAGCGCCTGGCTGCGCCCGAGGTCACTGAAGATCTGCCGGGCCAGGCTTACCGCGGCGAACGCCACCGACACCGGGTTCTCGCCGATGGCGGTATCGGTGCGCACCTGCTTGGCCGCGCTGAAGGTGGCCTGGAACAGCCGACCGAGCAGCGGACCGATGGTCCCGGCCTCGCGGGCCACGGCATAGGCGGACTTCATCTGCCCGAGGATCTGCGGCTCTCCGAGCACCAGCGAGTCGAGCCCGGAGGCGACCCGCATCATGTGCCGGACCGCGTCGTGCTCCTCGTGGATGTAGGCGCTCGCCCGCAGCTCGTCGATGCTAAGGTGGTGATAATCGGCCAGCCAGCGCAGGACGCTGTCCGCCGCCAGGTGGTCCTGCTCGATGTACAGTTCACTGCGGTTGCAGGTCGAAAGGATCGCGGCTTCGCGGCTGGCGGTCAGTCGGCAGAGCTGCTGCAAGGCTTCGACCAGCTGCTCAGGGGTAAACGCCACGCGCTCGCGTACGTCTACCGAGGCAGTCTTATGGTTGATACCGAGGGCAAGGAAGGCCATTCAAAGTCGCTGGTTGTGACGTGAAGCCGATAATTGTCCTACTTCGCTGGATCGAGAACAACCACCGCTCGCGATTGTCCCTATAGTCTGTATCCATAACGCCATCGTGAAGTGGGTTTGCCCTGATGCTTGTGTCATGATGGCCTGACCGCAGGTTAGTCGCTCAAAATCCTCATTATGAATAGATCTTCCGCGTTGCTGCTCGCTCTCGCCCTGCTTCAGGGCTGCCAGGTCATGCCGGGTTCCGGGGAGGCCTCGGCGCCTGCCGTCGGACAATCCGTCGCACCGGCGGCCAAGCCGGAGCCGACGGTCTACGGCTCGTTCACCCAGGACACCCTGTATAGCCTGCTGGTCGCGGAATTGGCCGGGCAGCGCAACCGCTTCGACATTGCCCTGGACAACTACATGATCCAGGCCGAGAAGACCCGGGACGCGGCGGTTTCCGAGCGGGCCTACCGCATCGCCGAGTACCTCGGTGCCGACCAGTCGACGCTGGAGGCCTCGCTGCTGTGGGCACAGAACGACCCGGAAAACATCGACGCCCAGCGCGCTGCGGCCATCCAGTTGGCCCGGGCCGGACGCTACGACGATTCCATGGTCTATATGGAGAAGGTTCTCCAGGGCCAGGGCGATACCCATTTCGACTTCCTCGCCCTGTCCGCTGCGGAAACCGACCAGGACACCCGCGACGGCCTGCTGAAAAGTTTCGACCGCCTGCTGCAGAAGTACCCCGACAACAGCCAGTTGGTGTTCGGCAAGGCCCTGCTCCTGCAACAGGACGGCAAGTCCGAAGAAGCCCTGGCCCTGCTCGAAGCCCACCCGCCGCAGCAGGACAGCGAAATCGCCCCGATCCTCCTGCGTGCACGCCTGCTGCAAAGCCTCGACCGTGGCGACGAAGCCCTGCCGCTGCTGCGCAAGAGCATCGCCCGTAACCCGGACGACAAGCGCCTGCGCCTGACCTACGCGCGCATGCTGGTGGAGCAGGACCGCATCGACGACGCCAAGATCGAGTTCGCCAGCCTGCTCCAGCAATACCCGGACGATGACGAACTGCGCTATTCCCTGGCCCTGGTCAGCCTCGAAGCCAAGGCCTACGACGAAGCCGCCGGCTACCTGCAGGACCTGATCGACCGCGACAGCCACGTCGACGCTGCGCACCTCAACCTCGGGCGCATCCGCGAAGAGCGCAACGACCCCGAAGGCGCCCTCTCCGAGTACGCCCAGGTCGGCGCCGGCAACGACTACCTGGCCGCGCAATTGCGCCAGGCCGATATCCTCATTGCCAATGGCCGTACCGACGAAGCCGTGCGCCGTCTCGACCAGGCCCGCGACAGCCAGCCTGACTACGCCATCCAGCTGTACCTGATCGAAGCCGAGACCCTCGGCAACAACGGCAAGGAAGAACAGGCCCAGCGCGTCCTCGACAACGCCATCAAGCAGTACCCGGACGACCTCAACCTGCTCTACACCCGGGCCATGCTGGCCGAGAAGCGCAACAACCTGGTGCAGATGGAAACCGACCTGCGTGCCATCATTACCCGCGAGCCGGAAAACGCCATGGCCCTCAACGCCCTGGGCTACACCCTTGCCGACCGCACCACGCGCTATGCCGAAGCCAAGCAACTGATCGAAAAAGCCCACCAACTGACCCCGGACGACCCTGCCGTGCTCGACAGCCTTGGCTGGGTCAACTACCGCCTGGGCAACCTGGACGAGGCCGAACGCCTGCTGCGCCAGGCCCTGGCGCGCTTCCCCGACCATGAAGTTGCCGCCCACCTGGGCGAAGTGCTGTGGGCCAACGGCAAGCAGCGCGAAGCCCGCCAGGTCTGGGCCAAGGCCTTCGAAGGCCAGCCCGACAGCCCCATCCTGCGCAAGACCGTCCTGCGCCTGACCGGATCCGAGACCCTTTAAGCCTATGTTCCTGCGCCACGTCATCACCTTCAGCCTGATCGCCCTGCTCGCCGGTTGTGCCGGCTTCGGCCCCAAAGAAGCCGTCCAGGGCCAGGGCAGCCCGCAACTGTGGAAAGAACACAAGGCTCAGTTGAGTACCCTCGACGGCTGGCAGATCAACGGCAAGGTCGGTATCCGTGCACCGAAGGACTCCGGCAGCGGCACGCTGTTCTGGCTGCAACGCCAGGATTACTACGACATTCGCCTGTCCGGCCCGCTGGGTCGTGGCGCTGCACGCCTGACCGGGCGCCCGGGCCAGGTCACGCTGGAAGTCGCCAACCAGGGCCGCTTCGAAGCGCCGACCCCGGAAACCCTGCTGGCCGAGCAACTGGGCTGGGAATTGCCGGTATCGCACCTGGTCTGGTGGGTCCGCGGCCTGCCCGCCCCGGACAGCAAGAGCAAGCTGACCCTCGACGGCGACAGCCGCCTGGCCAGCCTGGAGCAGGACGGCTGGCAGGTGGAATACACCAGCTACACCGAGCAGAACGGCTACTGGCTGCCCGAGCGAATCAAGATGCACGGCCAGAACCTGGACGTGACCGTGGTCCTCAAGGAATGGCAACCGCGCCAGCTGGGGCATTGAGATGAGCGAGCGCCTGACCCTGCCGGCCCCGGCCAAGCTCAACCTGATGCTGCATATCCTCGGCCGCCGCGCCGATGGCTATCACGAGCTGCAGACCCTGTTTCAATTCCTCGATCATGGCGACGAACTGAGCTTCGCCCTGCGTGAAGACGGTGAAATCCGCCTGAACACCGAGATCGCCGACGTACCCCACGACAGCAACCTGATCGTCCGCGCCGCGCGCAAGCTGCAACAGCTGACCGGCACCCAACTGGGCGCCGACATCTGGCTGAACAAGGTACTGCCCATGGGCGGTGGCATCGGCGGCGGCAGCTCGGATGCCGCAACCACCCTGCTCGCCCTCGACCACCTGTGGAAAACCGCCTGCAGCGAAGACCAGCTCGCCGAACTGGGCCTGGGCCTGGGCGCCGACGTGCCGGTGTTCGTCCGTGGCCACGCGGCGTTCGCCGAGGGCGTGGGCGAGAAGCTCACCCCGGTCGACCCGCACGAGCCCTGGTACGTCGTGCTGGTCCCGCAAGTGACTGTAAGTACGGCGGAAATTTTTTCGCATCCTTTGTTGACACGTAATTCAAAGCCCATTAAAGTGCGCCCCGTTCCCGAGGGAAACAGTCGAAATGACTGTCAAGCGGTAGTTGAGCAAAGTTACCCAGAAGTACGTAACGCCTTGAATTTGTTAAACAAATTCACTGAAGCAAGACTCACCGGAACTGGAAGTTGTGTGTTTGGGGCCTTCCCAGACAAAGCTGAAGCTGATAGAGTTTTGGCCCTTCTTGCAGAGACCCAGACAGGGTTCGTGGCCAAGGGAAGCAACGTTTCGATGTTGCATCGCAAGCTACGAAATCTGTAGGAACCGAGTATCAGGTACTCGCAGCAGCAGATACAGGGGCGTCGCCAAGCGGTAAGGCAGCAGGTTTTGATCCTGCCATGCGTTGGTTCGAATCCAGCCGCCCCTGCCATTTTCCTTATACTCATCCAGGTATACCCTCAGCCTTCAGGTACTGCGCGTGTCCAAGATGATGGTCTTTACGGGGAACGCCAACCCCGATCTGGCTCGGCGTGTCGTACGTCAGCTGCATATCCCACTGGGTGATGTTTCTGTCGGCAAGTTCTCCGACGGCGAAATCAGCACTGAGATTAATGAAAACGTCCGCGGTAAGGACGTCTTTATCATTCAGCCGACTTGCGCGCCAACCAACGATAACCTGATGGAACTGGTAGTGATGGCCGACGCCTTCCGCCGCTCCTCAGCGTCCCGAATCACCGCTGTGATTCCTTACTTCGGATATGCCCGCCAGGATCGCCGTCCGCGTTCGGCGCGTGTTGCCATCAGCGCCAAAGTCGTCGCTGACATGCTCACCGTCGTCGGTATCGACCGTGTTCTCACCGTCGATCTGCACGCAGACCAGATTCAAGGCTTCTTCGATATTCCGGTAGATAACATCTACGGCTCCCCTGTATTGGTGGATGACATCGAAGACCAGCGTTTCGAGAATCTCATGATCGTTTCCCCGGACATCGGTGGTGTCGTGCGTGCACGTGCCGTCGCCAAGTCCCTGGGTGTCGACCTCGGGATCATCGACAAACGCCGCGAAAAGGCCAACCACTCGGAAGTAATGCACATCATCGGTGACGTCGAAGGACGTACGTGCATTCTGGTCGACGACATGGTCGATACCGCCGGCACCCTGTGCCACGCGGCCAAGGCCCTGAAAGAACACGGCGCTGCCAAGGTTTACGCCTACTGCACGCACCCTGTACTCTCCGGTCGCGCGATCGAGAACATCGAGAATTCCGTGCTCGACGAGCTGGTGGTGACCAACACCATCCCGCTGTCTGCCGCAGCACAAGCCTGTGACCGTATCCGTCAACTGGATATCGCACCGGTCGTCGCCGAAGCGGTTCGCCGCATCAGCAACGAAGAATCGATCAGCGCGATGTTCCGCTAAGGCATCTGCCTGGCGAACATCCGTTGACGTAAAGCGCCCCGCCCCAACACCCGTTGTTGGGGCGGGGCTTTTTTGCCCTCTCCGCTTTGGTGCTGGTCGCAAGCACCACCCGGAGCCGAGGCTAATTTTGGAGATACAAAATGACTGATTTCATCCTGAACGCCCAAGCGCGTACTGACCTGGGGAAAGGTGCGAGCCGCCGCCTGCGTCACGCCGCCAGCATCCCAGCCGTTGTCTACGGTGGTAACAAGGACGCCGAGTCCGTAACCATCCTGGCCAAGGAAATCGCCAAGCTGTTCGAAAACGAAGCTGCCTTCAGCCACGTTATCGAACTGAACGTCGATGGCAAAAAGCAGAACGTCATTGTCAAGGCAATGCAACGTCACCCAGCCAAGCAGTTCATCATGCACGCCGACTTCGTTCGCGTCGTTGCTGGCCAGAAACTGACCGCCAAGGTTCCGGTTCACTTCATCAACGAAGAAGCTCCGGTCAAGAAAGGCGGCGAGATCTCCCACGTAGAAAACGAGATCGAAGTTTCCTGCGAAGCCAAGGACCTGCCTGAGTTCATCAACGTTGACCTGGCCAACGCTGAAATCGGCACCATCATCCACCTGTCGGACCTGAAAGCTCCGAAAGGCGTAGAGTTCGTCGCTCTGGCCCACGGTGATGACAAAGCTGTTGCCAACGTTCACGCCCCGCGCGTTGCTCCGGAAGCTGAAGAAGGCGCTGCCGAGTAATCCACTCGGTTCGCCGGTGTTGCCCGGGTTGCGGCGCTGACGCCGCAACCCCCAACTCCAAGGAAGAGCCCCTGACGTGACCGCCATCCAGTTGATCGTCGGCCTGGGAAACCCGGGCCCCGAATACGAACAGACCCGGCATAACGCAGGGGCTCTTTTCGTTGAACGCATCGCCAGCACCCAGCGTGTCAACCTGACCGCTGACCGCAAGTATTTCGGCCTGACGGCAAAATTCAGCCATCAGGGCCACGACGTTCGTCTGTTGATCCCCACCACCTACATGAACCGCAGCGGCCAGTCCGTTGCTGCTCTGGCCAATTTCTTCCGCATCGAGCCAGATGCCATCCTGGTGGCCCACGACGAACTCGACCTGCCCCCCGGCGTCGCCAAGCTCAAGAAGGGCGGCGGCCATGGCGGGCACAACGGCCTGCGCGACATCATCGCGCAGCTCGGCAACAAGAACGACTTTCACCGTCTGCGGCTTGGCATCGGCCACCCGGGTGATGCCAAGCTGGTGTCCAACTTCGTCCTCGGCAAGGCGCCCCGCGCCGAACAGGACAAGCTCGACGCCAGTATCGACTTTGCCCTCGGCGTGCTGCCGGACATCCTCGCCGGCGAATGGGCGCGTGCGATGAGAGAGCTGCACAGCCAGAAGGCCTGACTTCACGAAGAGGGATTCACCATGGGATTCAATTGCGGCATCGTCGGCCTGCCCAACGTCGGCAAGTCCACCCTGTTCAACGCCTTGACCAAATCCGGTATCGCGGCGGAGAACTTCCCCTTCTGCACCATCGAGCCGAACAGCGGCATCGTGCCGATGCCGGACGCCCGCCTGGACGCCCTGGCGGCCATCGTCAAGCCGCAGCGCATCCTGCCGACTACCATGGAATTCGTCGACATCGCCGGCCTGGTGGCGGGCGCGTCCAAGGGTGAAGGCCTGGGCAACAAGTTCCTCGCCAACATCCGCGAGACCGACGCCATCGCCCACGTGGTGCGCTGCTTCGAAGACGAGAACGTGATCCACGTCTCCAACAGCGTCGACCCCAAGCGTGACATCGAGATCATCGACCTGGAACTGATCTTCGCCGACCTCGACAGCTGCGAGAAGCAACTGCAGAAGGTCGCGCGCAACGCCAAGGGCGGCGACAAGGAAGCCCTGGCGCAGAAAGCCATCCTCGAAAAACTCATCCCGCACTTCACCGAAGGCAAGCCGGCGCGCAGCCTGATGAAGAACATGGGTGACGACGAGAAGGCGGTGATCCGCGGCTTCCACCTGCTGACCAGCAAGCCGGTGATGTACATCGCCAACGTCGCCGAAGACGGCTTCGACAACAACCCGCACCTGGACGTGGTGCGTGCCATTGCTGAAGAAGAAGGCGCGGTCGTGGTGCCGGTGTGCAACAAGATCGAAGCGGAAATCGCCGAGCTCGACGAAGGTGAAGAGAAGGACATGTTCCTCGAGGCCCTGGGCCTGGAAGAGCCTGGCCTGAACCGCGTGATCCGTGCCGGCTACGCCCTGCTCAACCTGCAGACCTACTTCACTGCCGGCGTGCAGGAAGTCCGGGCCTGGACCGTCCGCGTCGGCGCCACCGCGCCACAGGCGGCCGGCGTGATCCACACCGACTTCGAAAAAGGCTTCATCCGCGCCGAAGTGGTCGCCTATGACGACTTCATCCAGTACAAGGGTGAAGGCGGTGCCAAGGAAGCCGGCAAATGGCGTCTGGAAGGCAAGGACTACATCGTCAAGGACGGTGACGTGATGCACTTCCGTTTCAACGTCTAAACAGCAACTTGTATTTCACCGGACCTTACCGGACACAGAACCCCTTGAGGAATGAAGCCTCAAGGGGTTTTTCTTTTCCGAAAAGGTCCGACAAGAATCTATACGATCCACATATTTACCGGGTACGCTACCGGGTATCGAAAAATTCACCCACCCATATAACCGGGTATAACAGGATTGAGCAGCCATGCCGCTTACCGATACCGAGTGCCGTACCGCCAAGCCCAAGGAAAAGCCCTACAAGCTCACAGATGGCAATGGCCTTTACCTTGAGGTGAAGCCTAACGGGGTTAAGGCATGGCGCTATCGGTTCGAGCTGAACGACGGAACCGGCAGGAAGGAAAGCGTGTTCGCGATTGGGGGCTATGTAATCGCGCCCAAAGGGGAATCACCCGAGCACGCCGAAGAGCGCCGCAAAGGGCGCCGCTTCACTCTTGCGGAGGCACGCGATGAGCGCGTGAAAGCCCGCGCCCTAGTCATACAGGGCATCAATCCCGCGCACCACCGGCAACAGGAGCGGGTGAAGCGCGACCACGAGAAGGCCATTACGTTTGAAGCCGTCGCCAAAGAGTGGCTTTCACTGAAGGACTGGGAGGAGATCACCAAGTCCAGACGACTCAACATGCTTGAACGCGTCGTTTTTCCCAAAATAGGCGATCTGCCGATTAAGGCCATCACCCCCGTGCACATTCTGGAAGTGCTCAGAGCAGCTACTCAAGACAATGGCCCATCTGTTGCCCAGGAAGCCAAGCGGAGCATGTCCGGAGTTTTCGAGCTGGCAATTTCCACGCTGCGAGCCAGCACCGACCCGGTACACCCCGTTCGAAAAGCCCTGCCAGCTAACAAGACTCAGCACAAACGCCCTCTCTCCACCGAAGAAATTGGCCAACTGTTACGCGATGTCGAATCTCACGGCGGGCGCCATGAGACCCTCTGCGCTTTCCAGCTCATGTGGCTGACTCTTTGCCGCCCCAATGAAGCTGTAGAGGCTCAATGGGCAGAGTTTGACCTGGAGAAGGCGCTTTGGCGCATTCCCGCCGAACGGATGAAAAAGCGCAAAGATCACACAGTGCCACTGCCGCGACAGGCAGTCGAAATACTGCGAGGCCTGCATTCCATAACAGGAAAATACACCCACGTATTTCCTCACCGCGACGTACGCACCCGCCCAATGGTTGCGGCCTCATTCCGCCAGATGCTCAACACACTAGGCTGGGGAGGTAAATACAGCCCGCATGCCACGAGGACAACGGGCAGCACCAGACTCAATGAGATGGGCTATTCAGCAGACTGGATCGAAAGACAGCTCGCCCATACCGAGCAAAACGCTGTCCGCCGCACCTACAACCATGCCGAGTATTTGAGTGATCGAGCCATGATGATGCAGAGATGGGCGGACATGCTGGACAGCTGGAAAAAGGAAAACCCTTAGACTGACTTGAAAGACACGTCCGTGACCACTTTTACACCTTCGGGCTTTTTAACCATATCAGAATCATCAACATCGAGCCCCTCATTGCCTAAGGTAAAGGACACAACCCAAACAAACTGGCCGAACTCCGACTCAGCTGTGAAGGTTACTGACCACTCCTCCGAGCCATCTTTATTTTTCAGGCCTGATTGCTTTTTCTGATCCCCCTGGGACAGTTTGCTGGCAGAAATTTGATGCGGAACGCGGTTTACCTCAAAAACGAGCTGACCTACTGGCTTAACTTGCATATTTCCTCCCATGTCGAAGCAGAGGACTATAAACGAGCCGCTTAACAGGCACTACTGAGTTGAGCGCAGACGCCCGATGATGGCCGGGTGGAGCGAGCACATCCAGCAAGCAGCTGCCGGCAACCTTGCGATGTCGGCTATCAAGGAAAAGCGGGACAGAAAGGTCGTTTCGATACACTGATGGATGGTCTGCTGCCGACCAGAGCGCATAACCGCCCAGACATAAAATCGGGTATCCGGATTAAGTGGTTGATGGGCCTTCCAGCCCCATCCAACCCTTAGTCCTTCCAGAAGGTTGATAGATCGACACCGAAGTTCTTCTCAGGCTCGGGGAGTCCCATGTTGTAGGTCATGGTGGCTCTGCCCAGAAACGGGGATTCCTTGACTTGTGGCGCCTTCTTCTTGTGCTTGGTGGTATAGAGCATCCGGGCTCGCATTACCTCGAACGAATAGCCCCGGCCATCACGGTTTTTGTCCTTGGCTAGGCGGTTTATCGACTACGTGAAAGCGTTGGTGATCGGGATGTCGGTCTCAAAGTAGGTCAGCATCTCTTCACGCCAGCCACTGACGGCGCTGACGAGATCCTTCCAAACCTCCTTCTGCCCCTGAGGGATGTTGTCAATCCAGGTGGCGAGAGCCTGTTCGGCACCACGCCGATTGGTACAGTCCCAGATATGGTAGAAGCGCTCCTTGTGCTCGTAAGCCGCCAAGAGCTGGGGGGAATGCTCCTGTCCAGGTCTCCATGATGAGCCGTTCGCGGTCTGAAACGTCGTGAGCGCGCTTCAGCAGGATTTTCCGGTCACCTTTGAGGGTCCGGCGCTGATTGGGCTTCAACTCCTTCCTTAGGCCTTTGCGGATCTTCTCTAAGGCCTCGTTGGCCATGCGCACGACGTGGAACTTATCGACCACGATACGGGCCTGTGGCAGCACCGTCTGGAAGGCGCGGCGGTAGGGCTTCCACATGTCCATGCTGACGATCTCGACCTGGTGGCGGTTGGCCATGCTCATGAGGCGTCTTGTCACCCTCTCTTGCTGACGACCGGGTAGCAGGTCCAGCAGGGTGCGCTCTTCCGGATTGGTTAGGATGCAGCAGAGCCCTTGGCAGCAGTCGTGCATCAGGAACGTACAGCTGGCTCATGAAGGCGTGCCGCCTTATCAAGGCCCAGGACGCGCCTATTCCGGAAGTCAAGCATGCGATAGCGAAGACGCTAGGCGATTCAGCGGCGGCGGCTGCCTGGTTGATGTCGTATTTCCGCCCAAATAAAGAGGGCGACACCGAGGAAGATCCATACGTCCGCTAGGTTGAACGATGGCCAGTGCCACTGGGCATAGTGAAAATCGAGAAAATCCTCTACGTAGCCTAACCGCAAGCGATCTGCGACATTGCCCAACGCGCCGCCGAGGATCGCACTGAGGGCGAGCCGATAACTCAGTACGCGTGGTGAACGCCAAAGCCAGTACACCAGTAATATCGAGATAACCAGGGCCAGTCCGATGAAAAGCGGCTGCTGCCAACCGCCGACATCCGCGAGAAAGCTGAAGGCCGCCCCCGTATTGTGGCGGTGGACCCAATTGAAGAAGGGTGCGGCAGGCACGCTTTCACCATGCGCTAGCATGGTGCTGGCAAGGTACTTGCTCGCCTGATCGACAAACAGTAACAGGAGCGAGAGCCACAGCCAGCGCATCGCCTTTCCCGGCTCGTGGGCTTTCTCTGCGAGCCGACTGCCATAAGTAGACATATCCCCTTCCTCCTGACCCAATCTAGAATTTGCTCGCTGCTAAATAACAAGCGTCATGTACCCAACCGATGATGCCGACGAATTCGACGGAGCAGGAGCAGGCCGAGTCCGAGTGCGGTCAGGCCAAGGACAGGCCAATCCCGCCAGCGCACATAAGGGGGCGCGCCAGTTCGCGGTGTCACTTCGGCGCTGAGGGTGGCCACTTCGAACTGCGGAGCACGCTTGAGCACTTTGCCCTCATGATTGATGGCTGCTGTGATACCGGTGTTCGTGGCTCGAAGAAGGTCACGTCCGGTTTCGATGGCACGCATGCGTGCCATCTGGAAATGCTGGAGGGGGCCGAGCGAGCTGCCGAACCAGGCATCGTTGCTGACATTCACCAGTAACTGCGCTTCGGGCAGAAGCTCAGTGACTTCGGCACCAAAGACCGCCTCGTAGCAGATGAGTGCCCCTACGGGCACCCCTGCTGCATTCAGGACGTGCGCTTCCCGTCCCGGTGTGAAGTCGGACATGGGCGCCCCGAGCACGTCGAGGGCCGACCCCAAAAGATCCCGAAACGGAACATATTCACCGAAGGGCACCAGGTGGCGTTTGTAGTAGAAGCCTGAGGGATCAGAGAGGCTTACCACGGCGTTGTAGGTACGGCCCTCCGCCTCGCGTACCGGGACGCCAATCATTAACGATGTGCCTGCCTGATCGGCTAACGCCTCAAGCTCAGCAAGATATGCTTTGGCCTGGTCATGCCACATCGGGATTGCCGCTTCTGGCCAGATCACGATATCGGCTCCGAGATGCTGCGCGGTAAGCGCCTGATAGCGCTCAAGTGTGATGTCCCGGTATCTCGGGTCCCATTTCTTGTCTTGCGCGATGTTTCCTTGCAAGAGGACGACATCGATCGGGTCAGCGGCTGGCTGCGTCCATTCACGATCCAGCAGTTGCAAGCCGGCGAGGGTAGCGACTAACACGGCACCGACTACCGCAGCACGGCGCAGGCTTGGCCCCTGGACAACCCAGGCAAGCCCGCCAGCGAGAAGTGCCACCAGTAAACTCACGCCAAGCACGCCAAAGACGGGAGCGATAGTGGCAAGTGTGGTGTCGGTCTGGCTGTAGCCAATGAAGAGCCAGGGAAAGCCGGTCAAGAACCAGGTGCGCATCCATTCACTCAGCACCCATGCCGCAGGTAGCCCTAGCCAGAGTGCCATTGCATCCATCTCAGGGCGCAGGCAGCGCACGAGGTACGCGACGCCCCATGGAAAGAGGGCGAGCAGCGAGACAAAGGCCGCCGTGACTAACACCGCCACCACGGGGCCATTGCCGTACTGGCTAATGCTGATAAAGACCCAGGAGACACCCACGCCGAAGTAGCCAAGGCCAAAGAGGTAGGCCGACCACAGCGCCTGACGCCTTGAAGACTGCGCGGTCAGGACAAAAAATGTTGCCAGAGCGATCACCGCAAGCCATGCCCAGCCCACAGGGGCAAAGGCAAGCGGCATGGCGCCTCCAGCAAGTAGAGCCATCCCCCCTGTCAGAAGCGGCTTATAGCGCACGCCCGTGTATAGGCTAGAGGGTAGCGCGCACTTATCACCCAATGCTCTCTCGCCTCCGAATCCAGGATCAACCCTGTGGCTCATGCTTTCTTGCTCCGCTTAATCAAGCTGCGTCAATTCATTCGGCCGGCTGGCCAGGGTGGCAAAGTGAATGTTTCTGGACTCGACTAGGTGCGCCGTAAGCTGGGAGCTGCTTCGTATTCGGCCAGCACGACAGTGGCTGTGTTGGGGAGCAGTACGTTAGCTTTGCGATACCACCCCTTCCAAGCCCGCTGATACCAGAACGAACAGGACGAAGCCGCCTATGAAAGCCAGCGGTGAGATGTGCGTATCGTCACCGCTCTCGTGAGCCTCGGAGACCATATCTTCGATGGCAGCGACCGTGAGAAGGCCTGCCGTGAACGTCAGTGCCGCTAGCTTAAATGCCTCCGGCTGGTTCCTGAGTACGAAGTAAGCAAAGACGGCTGCCGAGAGCACAGGAATCGCGAAGGAAGCAGAGAGCAGTATCCGCTTGCTACGAGGGATTCCTTTATCTTTCATGGTGGCGATCGTCGCAAAGCCCTCAGGAACATCGGCGAGAACCTGACCCGCCGCCAGGATTATCGCGACCGACGGTGAGACCGCCGACCCCGCCCCGATCAGGAGGCCATCGCTGAACAGGTCGATGGATACGGCGATATAGATCATCCAGACACTCGTCTGACCGCCTTCTCCCTGCTGGCCTTGTCGCTTCTGGAGACTCTCAACGAGCTTCTCGATACCTACGTAAGCAATGCCGCCCAGCGCGAAAGCGAGGGCGATTACCCAGGCTGAGAGGTTCTCTAGCACGCGCGGCATGATTTCAACCGCCACCACCGCAATGACGAGGCCGGCAGCGCCGTGAAGGGCGTAATTGAGACGGCGCCCGGTAGTTCGGGAGGCCTCCGCAGCGAGACCACCACTAAAATTGCCTAAGGCGGGCAACAGCGCCAGGCCGAGTACCAGCCAGATACTATCCATCATCTTCCTTCCTTGGTTGATTCCTAGATACGCTACCTTGCTGGCTCCGAGCCTTCGCGCTATATGCTGTCGTTCAGGCCTAGCGCGCTTGTACAGCCACTTCGATCAAGTGTCCCAGGCATCGATAGCTGCGTACCGTGCAGCCTCACCCCTTGAGCGCCAGGATGCGCCGAGCGCCGTTGAGGACGATCAGGCCCACGATGGTACCGATAATCAGGTCAGGGTAGCTGGACCCCGTCCAGGCGACCAAGGCACCGGCGGCGATGACGCCCATGTTGATCACCACATCATTGGCCGAGAATATCCAGCTTGCCTTCATATGCGCGCCGCCTTCGCGGTGCTTGGATATCAACAGCAGGCAACCGGTATTGGCGATCAACGCGACGAAGGCGATCGCCATCATCATCAGCGATTCAGGCTCACTACCGAAAACAAAGCGTCGCACCACCTCGACGAGTACGCCGATAGCCAAAATCAGTTGCAGTACCCCTGCCAGATGCGCGGCACGTACCTGCATTTTCGCACTGCGCCCTACGGCATAGAGAGCCAGGCCATAGACGGCTGCATCGGCAAACATATCCAGGGAATCAGCGATCAGGCCGGTAGACTGGGCGATCAGGCCAGCAGTCATTTCCACCACGAACATGATCGCATTGATACCGAGCAACACGCGCAGAGTGCCTGACTCCTGCGTAGCAGAGACTGCCGAGCTCTCAGCGGCCTTGATCGTCTCTGGGTCGGCAATGACGGTTTCCTGAAGAGAGGCGCCTAGCCCCAAGGTCGCCAGTTTCGCGGTAATGGGCTCAGCCTCGCCGTCATGCACGACCTCCAATCGGCGGTTCGACAAGTCGAAGGACAGCGTTCGAATCTCATCAAAGCCGTTCAGCGCCAAGCGGATCATCCGTTCTTCTGAGGGACAATCCATCTTCGGCACAGCATACACGCTGACCCATTCCCCTGACGCTTCGGAGGAGACCGGCATATCGGTATCCGCTGCAGGCGTTGCATCGCAGCTACATGGGCCACCACAGGCTTTACTCACGATACGGCTCCAGTTAACCAACATAGATTGCTAGTATTAAAAACTATATAGCTACTATAAGGTCAATGGGACAGATGATCCGTTGAGGAGTAAGCCTGATGCGCATTGGTCAGTTAGCCCAGATAGCGGGTATCGACACGCAGACGATCCGCTTCTATGAGCAGCAGGGCCTGTTGCCGCCGCCTGATCGGCAGGACAACGGTTACCGTGTCTATACCGAGAAGCATGGTGAGGGGCTGGCCTTCATCCGTCGCTGCAGAATCCTGGGCCTGTCACTGGCTGAGATTCACGAACTACAGAGCTATGAGGACGACCCTCATCAGCCTTGTACCGCCGTCAACGCCTTGCTCGATGATCACATCTCTCATGTGCGGTCGCAGATAACCGCTCTGCAAGCGCTTGAGAAACAACTCGTTTCACTGAGAGCGAGTTGCAACGATGACCGGGAAGTTGAGGCGTGTGGGGTTCTTGCTGGAATTAGCGAAGGAAACATGCACCAGCAGTAGGTGAAGCATCAACCAGATAATCCGATGAGATGCCGGTCTGTCTCACTCTCATGCAAAGGTAAGATCAACCATTTAATCCGCTTACCCTGATTTTTCCATCATGCATCCTAGCCCGCCCCACCTAAGCCGCACAGGTATCGCCATGGTGCTTGTGCCTACTCCCCGAGAATGGTCTCATTGCGGAGAAATTCGTACGGCGACCGTATCTTCATACCCATGAGGGTCGGAGCAAATACCTCTCACCTCTATACATATCGACATCATCCCGATGCCCAGGCGTAAGGTCACAATCCAAGTAGTGCTTACACTGAGCCTGGCATTGCTGCTGGTCATGGGTTGGCATATGTCTTCCCTGTTGGTTGGTGCAGAGCCGCAAGCGGGATTCAAGAGCGAAGCCGCGCACAGTAGCTTGCTCACAGAGGCAGCCCCCTCTTGCGTCTTTTGTGCAGGTCACCAGCACTCGCCGATGACTGCCGACCATGTGCACGAGACCCCTTACCTTGGGCCGCTGCTTATCCTGCCAGCACAGGCAGAAAGCAACATCCTGACTACCCTGCCGGATGAAGCCGCACCAACTCGCCTGGTCTACTTGATTGAGCGCCCTCCGCGATCCAGCCGCGTGATCTAAGCACAGCCGCACTGCGGCTAAAGACCACTGCAATCCAGGATCAACTTATGCAATCGCTTTCTCCGCGCGAGCCAGGGGCGTTGTTTGCGCACCTGCGCCGCCCGATGCGCTTATTACTGCTCGCTATCGTGCTGATGCTCATGGGCATGGCAGATGCACTGGCTCAAGACGTCACCACGAACGATATCGCGTCGACGGTAGTTCCCGTGCCACCCACCTCTGTAGAGGGTAGATATCAACCATGATGGAAACAGAGACAAACACTCGCTTTCCCAGCCCCTGGAGCCTGTTGCTTATGGCCTGGGGTATTGCGTTGGTTTCGACCTTAGCCGCCTTGTTCATCGGCGAGGTCATGGGCAAAACGCCCTGCGTGCTCTGCTGGTTCCAGCGCGCATTCATGTTTCCACTGGTCGTGATTCTGGCCGTTGGTTGCTACACCTCGGATTTCGGGGTCTGGCGTTATGCGTTGCCGGTTACCGTCGTGGGCTGGCTCATCGCGCTCTACCACAGCCTGCTCTACTTTGGGGCCATACCGGAGAGCATCAAGCCCTGCGGGGCAGGCCCGTCCTGCTCCAGCGCTGACATGACGATTTTCGGCAGCGTCCCTCTGCCACTGCTTTCGCTGGTCGCATTCACCCTTATCGCTGTTCTTCTTGTTCTCATCCGTCGGAGGTCTTCCCTATGAGCAGACGTGCAATCGTCCTCGTCATCAGCATTCTTACTGCGCTCGGCTTCACTGCTGCGGCATTCTTTTATGATCGATATTCGGTAAGTGAAGAGACCCCGCCAGTTGCTCCAGTGGCTAGCTCGTTGGTGCGCTTCCATTCGCCCGTTATCGGCACCGCCAATGCGCCCGTAACCATCGTTGAGTTCTTCGATCCGTCCTGCGAGGCCTGCCGCGCCTTCTTTCCAGTAGTGAAACAGATCCTGGCTGACAACCCGAATGATGTGCGCCTGGTGCTGCGTTACGTCCTCTTCCATGAAGGCTCTGAAACAGCAGCAAGAATCCTCGAAACTGCACGCAAGCAGGGGGTCTTCGAGCCTGTTCTGGAAGCACTCATGGTGGCGCAACCGCAATGGCACAGTGACCCACTGGTGCAGAAGGCCTGGGAAGCTGCTGAAGCGGCAGGCTTGGATGTGGAAAAGGCCCGTGCGGAGATGATGGCTGGCGATATCACCGAGGCCCTGAAAAGGGACTCTCAGGATGCCCAGGCTGCTGGCGTGCGCCAGACGCCCACGTTCTTTGTGAATGGCAAGCCGCTATTGAGTTTCGGCGCGCAGCCACTGATTGATCTGGTCAAAGCTGAAGTCGAACAAAGCAAATAAGCGCTAACCGTCTGCATACAGCTGAGCCAGACTCACCACCTGCCATGTAGCGTGCCTCGCATGGCAGGTGGTGGCGCATGTTTAGTGGCGGTGGCTTTTCCCAACATGAGTGTGGCCATCATCCGGAAGCGCACTGACACCGCCAGTGGTGTTCAGGCGCTGGAGGATTCCACACTCGTCTACGCCGCGCTCAGAGGCGCAACGGTGTCGTAACTCAACCAGCTGTTGTTGCAGGGCCAGCAGGCTGGTCACGCGCGCTTGCACATGCTCAATGTGCTCATCCACTAAGCTATTCACACCCTCACAGTTCCCCTCTGGCCGATCCATCAGCGCCAACAAGCTTCTGATCTCGTCCAGGGTCATGTCCAGTGTTCGGCAGTTACGGATGAACGTAAGTCGCTCAAGGTGCTCACTGCTGTACAGGCGGTAATTACCCTCGCTGCGGGCCGGAGCGGGCAACAGCCCCTCGCGCTCGTAATAGCGAACCGTTTCAACTTGGCAATCGGCAAGCTTGGCCAGCTCTCCAATCTTCATGAGTTACCTCTTCAGCAAACGCTTGACCCTGTAGTGGCTTCAGGGTGTTCACTCTGCACAACTGTTCAACGAGGATACCTTCATGGCTGGCTGCTGCGGTGACGAATACAAACCTGAAGCGGTTTCAAAGGATGTCTGCTGTGACTCCAACGAAGCAAGCAAGTGCTCTGCCACAGCGGCTACAGCAGTAAATGCCGTAACCGGCTCCAGGCTCAGCAGCTTCCGCATTGCGCAAATGGACTGCCCTACTGAGCAGACGCTGATTCAGGACAAACTGAGCAAGCTCGCAGGCATAGATAAGCTCGACTTCAACCTGATCAATCGGATTCTTGGGGTATGGCACAGCTTGCCGTCGACCGCGCCTATCGAAGCGGCAATCTCGTCCCTGGGTATGCAAGCAGAGCCGCTATCTGCTGAAGGGCAAGCCCGCATCAAAATCGAACAGATGGACTGCCCAACGGAAGAAAAGCTAATCCGCGACAAGCTGACCTCGCTACCCGGCATCAGTGCGTTGGAGTTCAACCTGCTTCAGCGCGTACTGACGCTCAGCCACTCAGCAGAAGCACTGCCAGCAGCACTGGCAGCTATTCGCGAGCTTGGTTTCACGCCAGTGGTTGAGGGTTCCGCAACAGCAAAAGAAGAAACGCAAAGCACCCCGCGCAAGAAGGCCTGGTGGCCCTTGGCGCTATCGGGCGTGGCCGCCGTATCGGCGGAAGTGATCCACTTTGCCGAGCTTGCGCCAGATTGGGCTGTGGCTGGCATGGCGCTGCTCGCCATTCTGCTGTGCGGCCTGACGACCTATAAAAAGGGCTGGATCGCGCTGAAGAACCGTAACCTGAACATCAATGCGCTGATGAGTATCGCGGTGACCGGTGCGGTGCTGATTGGACAATGGCCAGAAGCGGCCATGGTCATGTTCCTCTTTTCTGTCGCCGAGTTGATCGAAGCGAAGTCGCTGGATCGGGCGCGCAATGCCATACGCGGCCTGATGGATCTGACGCCGGAGCGCGCCACGGTGCAGCAGATCGATGGCACATGGCTTGAAGTTGACGTTAAAACCATCGCCGTAGGCGCATTGGTCAGGGTAAGACCGGGCGAACGAATCGGTCTCGATGGCGAGGTAACTTCCGGGAATTCCACCATCAACCAAGCGCCCATCACAGGGGAAAGCCTGCCTGTAGAGAAAACCATCGGCGATCCGGTTTTTGCAGGAACCATCAACGAAGCCGGCTCCTTGGAATACCGCGTCCTGGCCGCCGCAGCCAACACCACGCTGGCACGTATCATTCACGCGGTCGAAGAGGCGCAGGGTTCACGTGCGCCGACCCAGCGCTTTGTCGATCAGTTCGCCAAGGTATACACCCCTGTCGTATTCCTATTCGCCCTGGCTATCGCCATTGTGCCGCCACTCTTCATGGCCGAGCCCTGGTACGACTGGATCTACCGTGCCTTGGTGCTGCTGGTGGTCGCTTGCCCTTGCGCCTTGGTCATCTCGACGCCCGTCACCATTGTCAGTGGCCTGGCAGCGGCGGCGCGTAAAGGCATTTTGGTCAAAGGCGGCGTTTATCTGGAAATCGGTGGCAAGCTTGGCGTCCTGGCACTCGACAAAACCGGAACCATTACTCATGGCAAGCCGGTACAGACCGATTACATGCCGTTGGTTGAACAGGACTCAGAACTCTACCGTACTCATGCTGCCAGTCTCGCCAGTCGCTCTGACCACCCGGTTTCGCAGGCAATAGCCAAGCATGCCACTGAGAATGGCCTGACGTTTGCTGCCGTTGAGGGATTCGAAGCCCTACTGGGTCGAGGTGTTCGAGGCACCATCGAAGGCATAGATTTCCACCTGGGTAACCACCGTCTGGTGGAAGAGCTTGGCCTCTGCTCACCCGAGCTGGAAGCGACGCTGGAGCGTCTCGAACGCCAAGGTAAAACAGTGGTGGTGCTGTGCAATCCGCAGCGTGCCATTGCCCTGTTCGCCGTTGCCGATACCGTCAAGGACTCCAGCCGCCAGGCAATTGAGGAACTTCACGCGCTTGGCGTGAAGACCACAATGCTGACCGGCGATAACCCGCACACCGCAGATGCGATTGCACAGCAGGTAGGCATCGACGAGGCACGCGGCAATCTCCTGCCAGTCGACAAATTGCAGGCCGTTGAAGCATTGCAAGCGCGCGGCTACGTTGTTGGGATGGTCGGCGATGGCATCAACGATGCGCCGGCGCTGGCGAAGTCTGAAATCGGTTTCGCCATGGCCGCCGCAGGCACAGACACTGCCATCGAAACTGCGGATGTGGCCTTGATGGATGACGACCTGCGCAAGATCCCGGCCTTCATCCGCCTGTCTCAACAGACCGCCGCCATCCTCAAGCAGAACATCGTGCTGGCGTTAGGGATCAAGGCCCTGTTTCTCGCCATTACCTTAACGGGGCAGGCGACGATGTGGATGGCCGTCTTTGCAGACATGGGAGTCAGTCTGCTGGTGGTGTTCAACGGCCTGCGCCTGCTTAAAAAGTAGGGTTGGAGGATTGAAGATGAAAGCAGCATTGCAACTCGCAATTGAACAAGCCTTTCAGCAGGCCCGGCAGGCCATGCAGGAACAGCGCAGTACAGATGCCTTTCAATGGCTGGAGCGCGCGCACATCCTGACTCAGCGCCAACCTTTGCTGCATGCCAGGTCACACTGGCTGATGCTCACGCTCGGCTGGCAAATTGGCGATTATCGCGAGGTGGCCGGGCAAATACCGCGCATTTTCGCGGCCTTGTTGTTCTCCAAAATCTGGGTGCCCCTCGGCAATACAGGCCGCTCCAGAATCAGTGCGTTCAAGCCCATGCCGGTTCCTGAAGAACTCCAGACCTTGCTTGCGAGTGACGAGCAAAACCTGTCCAGTCGGTAATTGCGCCCATGCAAGTCGATCTCGCCACCCAGCTGCCGTGCCCACTCGCAAAGGTGATCGCCCAGGTGCGCAAACCACGCCTGTTGCGTCAGGTTGCTTCACCCTTATTGAGTTTCAGCCCGCTGGATCCGGCTGAGTTTCCTGATACCTGGAGCGAGGGCACCTACTGGGTCAAGCTGAAGCTATTCGGCGTACTTCCCATTGGCCGTCAGGCAATTGTGACTACCTACCCGCAGACGGAAAACGCTCAGGCCTTCATGCTCAGAGACAACGGCTACAGCCCGCTGATCAATAAGTGGGATCACCTGATTACGGCACAAGAAGTGAGTGGCGGAACGCTTTACCGAGATCGCGTGACTATCGATGCCGGCATCCTCACCCCGTTCGTGTGGCTTTTTGCGCGCCTGTTTTACGCCCATCGTCAGCGCCGCTGGGCAGTCCTGGCGGCAAATGGCTTTAACTACTGAAGCACGACATGCCCAGGCAGGCTGCTCATCCAGAAGGCAGTCCATCTTGGCCACTGAAAATTCGCTCACGCAGGCAACCTCCTTGGTCGGAGCAGCTTCAATACAACCTGTAGCAGGTACGGGATCAACTTTTGACCTGCATCAGGCTACACCCGTCTTCGAGGTCTATATTGACTACTGGTGACTCACCCCACGACCCACTTTCACCTGCAAGGAACTGAGCAATGAAAGCACCAAAACTCGCCACCTTCGCTTTGGCGGCTGCGCTTTTTCCGGCCTTAACCTTTGCGCAGCAGGACTCCAGTACCACCAGCCAGGCTCAACAGCAGCCAATGAGCGTTGAGCAATTTGATCAAGAGATGGCGAAGGCACAAGAAAACCTGAAGAGAATGCAGGAGCAAATGAGCCAAATTCAGAAAGCAAGCGACCCTGCACAGCGTCAGAAACTGATGCAAGAGCACCAAACCATGATGCAGCAAGGAATGCACATGATGAACGGAATGCGTGGCGGCGGAATGATGGGGTGCTGCGGAGGGGGCATGCAGGGCGGCCATATGATGGGTGACGGTCAGATGATGGGCGGGGGCCACATGATGGGTAACGGTAAGATGATGGGTGGGGGCCACATGATGGGCTGGGATCAAATGGGCAGCCACTACTCCCAGATGACGCCTGAGCAGATGAAGCAGCATCAATACATGATGGACAGGTACATGGGCATGCAACAGATGATGATGGATCAGATGATGCAGCATCAGCAGCATATGGGCATGCCACAGCGCTGAGACTTCACACTTATTCCACGGGCAGCATGCTGTTCCCGTACGGTATGAATACTCTCATGCGCCAGCCCAACTCACGCTAGGGGCGTTGGGCTCCCCCGATTCAATTTTTGGCTCACCTGAAGATTCAGCGCTAAAGCTCCTGTGAATGGTGACTTTTTTGTGCGCTCCGTCGACGCATCAACCAATAGGGGGCACGAATACGTCAACTCTGTATCAGCGGACACCTACATGTCTGGCTGGCTAATGGCTGCTTTTGGCCGACTCCAGCCAGTTCGCACTCAGTTAGCGCTGCTGAAAAGCAGCCATTCGATTCAAAAAAATCTCAGCAACACATTACCGCAATGACATCAGCACCAAGGAGGTTCGCCCCATGTCATTGCAGTGCCCCCGCTGTCACTCCCCCAAAGTCGCTTCTTTCCATCACGCCATGAAAGCTGGCGCGGCCATCGGCGCTGTCGGTGGTCTCGCACGAGGCATCAGTGCTGCTCTGGCAGGCGGCAAGGCCGGCGCAGCGCTCGGCGTAATCGCCGGCCCTGTCGGTATCACACTTGGTTCGGTATCCGGCGCCATTCTCGGCGGCCTGGCCGGAAGCGTCGGCGGCTGTGCGATTGGCGCTCAGCTCGGCGAGTCGCTCGACCGCCATGTCTTGGCTCACAACCTCTGCCTGCTCTGCGGTCATCGCTTCAATCTGCCGGCCTGATCCGGCAACTGCTCTCCTCATACTTATCCATCACTGATTGCCGGTGCTGCGCTCTGCGCGGCGCTTTATGCCGGCCTGCACCCAAAGGAAATTCGTCATGGCTCATCAAATCGAACAAATGGCCTATGTTGGCGCTACCCCGTGGCACGGCTTAGGCAACAACCTGCCGCAGAAACAGCCTATCGAGGTCTGGCAACGCGAAGCCGGCATGGATTGGCAGATCCTGGAAAGCCCCGTGCATTTCAAGTCGGACGCCATCGGCCACCTGGGCGCGATCCACTCATTCCCCGAGCAGAAGGTGCTCTACCGTTCGGACACCAAGGCACCGCTGTCGGTGGTCTCGCAGCGCTACCACACCGTCCAGCCTCGTGAGGTGCTGGAGTTCTACCGCGATCTGACCGAGGTCTCCGGCTACGAGCTGGAAACCGCTGGCGTGCTCAAGGGCGGTCGCAAGTTCTGGGCGCTGGCGCGAACTGGCCAGGGTGCAGCGATCAAAGGTAACGACCAGGTGAATGGCTACCTGCTGTTGGCCACTTCCTGCGACGGCACCCTGGCCACCACCGCAACGCCCACCACCATCCGCGTAGTCTGTAACAACACCCTGACCATCGCCCTGGACGGCACCAGTCGTGCGATCAAGGTTCCGCACAGCACCCGCTTTGACGGCGACCTGGTGAAGAAGCAGCTCGGCATCGCCGTCTCGCAATGGGATGACTTCATGTACCGCATGCGCCACTTGGCGGAACGCAAGGTGCAGTGGCATGAGGCTCTGGGCTTCTTCATGAACGTGATGTGCGAGACCAGCCCAACCGGCGCCCTACCGGAGCAGCTGCCGAACGAGCGCGCCCTGCGCAAAGTGCAGGAGCTGTACGAAGGCCGTGGCCGGGGCAGCCAGCTGGACTCAGCTCGCGGCACCGCCTGGGGCTTGCTCAATGCCGTGACCGAGTACGTTGATCACGAGCGACGGGCACGCAGCACAGAGTACCGCCTCGACTCTGCCTGGTTCGGCCAGGGTGCCCAGATCAAGCAACGCGCTCTGGATACAGCCCTGCAACTGGTCGCCTGACCCTCTGCCAATCCCACCCCATAACGCCCGACCCGCTTCGTTGCAGGTCGGGCGTTTCTATTTCTGCAAGGTGAACGCCATGAAAGCTACTTCATTGAATCGCAGCATCAGCAAAACCCGTCCGGCTCTGCGCCTGGTCAGCACCAAGGAGCTGCCACGCGAGGACTGGCTGCAGATCCGCAAGCAGGGCATCGGCAGTTCGGATGCCGCTGCTGCGGTAGGACTCAATCCGTACAAATCGCAGCTGGAGCTGTGGATGGAGAAGACCGGCCGCGATGTCGGCCTCCCCAAGGCTGATCCTCAGGATGAGGAAAGCCCGATGTACTGGGGCAACGTGCTGGAGCCCATCGTGGCCTGGCACTACAGCAAGCGCACGAAGAACAGGGTTCGACGCATCAACGCAGTGCTGCAGCACCCGGACCCGGAGCTGTCGTGGATGCTGGCCAACATCGACCGCGAGGTGATCGGGGCCGACGATGTGCAGATCCTCGAATGCAAGACTGCCGGCATAAACGGGGCACGCCTCTGGAAAGAGGGCGTGCCTGAGTATGTGCAGCTGCAGGTGATGCACCAGCTCGCCGTCACCGGCAAGCAGGCTGCTGATGTAGCGGTACTGCTGGGTGGCCAGACGCTTGAGATCCATCGCATCGAGCGGGACGAGCAGATGATCACTCGCCTGATCGAGCTGGAGCGCAAGTTCTGGCACTACGTGGAGACTGACACGCCACCGCCAGCCGATGGCACGGCTTCGGCTGAATCAGCACTGCGCTGCCTTTACCCTGAGGACAACGGCCAGGTCATCGACCTTAGCCAGCATGCAGGGCTCTCTGCTGCGTACATCGAGCTGAAAGCCGTTCGCCAGTCGATTGCCGACAAGGAAAAACGCGAGGCTGAGCTAAAGCAGATGCTGCAGCAGGCCATGGGCGATGCTAGCCGGGCGGAGTTCTCCAACGGTTACATCACCTGGCGCAAGGCCAAAGACAGTGTCGGCTTCGATGTCGCGCAACTGCTCAAAGAAAAGCCGCACCTGCAGGCCAAGTACCCACTGCTGAAAACGGGTGCACGGCGCTTCCTGGTCGGCTGAAACCCAACTACTACATCCCTTCCCTCCCCTTGGCCAGTCCATGCAGTTCGCGCTGCGTGGCTGGCCTTTTTTCATTTCCAGGAGACTCACCATGCTCAAAGGTCTGGCTATCACTCCACCGGTACTCGGGCGGATTTCCATCGGTAAGGTCATCGAGAAGAACGGCAAGCGACTGCCGGAGAAGGATGACCAGTTCACCATCACGTCACAGGTGCAGGGTAAGGACGGCTGGCTGCTGCACCCGCTGAATGACGAGCTACGTCAGGGCAAGGACGACAAGCTGCGCAGCATTCCGGTACGCCTGCTGTTCAACGAACCGGAGCTGAACTTCAGGGCGGACTACACGCTGTTCGACCGGCAGTCTGGTCGGCCGGTTTGCGTCGGTAATGGCGAGACCTGCAAGCGGGTCACACAGGACGGTATGCAGTCATTGCCCTGTCCTTCACCAGATGCCTGCCCACTGGCGAAAGGCGGTGCCTGCAAGCCCTATGGCCGACTGAACGTGGTCATTGGCGATGAGGATCCGCTGGGAAGCTTTGTATTCCGCACCACCGGTTTCAACAGCATCCGCACCCTCGCAGCCCGCCTGCATTACTTCCAAGCCATCTCGGGTAATCGCCTGGCCTGTCTGCCGCTGGAGTTGCGCCTGCGAGGTAAGTCGACTCGCCAGAGTCATGGCACGCCGATCTTCTACGCCGACCTGACAGTACGCGGTGGCATGGACATGGCTGAAGCGCTGGTGACCGCCAGTGAACTCGATTCGCGGCGGCAAGCTGCAGGCTTCGATCAAGCCGCCTTGGATGAGGCAGCACGACGCGGCTTTGGCAACGGAGCATTCGAAGACAGCGAGGAGGATGTCAGCGCCATCGTGGAAGAGTTCTACCCCGAGGGTGAAGCCCCTGCTGCAGCAACAATTTCGCAACTCAACCCCACCAAACCCAGCCTGACTGAAAAGCTCGATGCACAAGCTGCTCGTCAAACCCCACCCACAGACCGAGACCAAGGAGGCCGCCATGCGCCTGCACAAGCTGAAAGCCAGTGACACGACCGGCACCTACCTGGTCGAGTCGCCGGTGACGGAAAACGACATCCTGCTGATGGCCAGGCAACTGGCCAGTCTGCGCCTGCGCAAGGGACGTGCACTGACCTCGCCTAAGGAGGCGTTCAGTCACCTGCAGACGCTGCTGGCTGATTATGAGCACGAGGTTTTTGCACTGCTCATGCTCGACAGCCGACACCGGGTGATTGCGTTCGAGGAAGTGTTTCGCGGAACCCTGGATGGAGCCAGCGTCTACCCACGGGAAATCGTGAAGATCGCCTTGGAACACAACGCAGCGGCAATCATCCTGGTACACAACCACCCCTCAGGTGATCCCGAGCCCAGCCAGGCGGATCGCAATCTCACCACGAAACTGCAGGACGCACTGAATCTGGTCGGAGTCAGAACGCTCGATCACGTTGTGGTAGGCCAGGAGGATTGTGTGTCGTTGGCTGAGCGCGGCTACCTGTAAGGAGGTGCCAATGAAACTGCTGCTACGGACTGTTGCCTCGGCATTCATGTTTGCCGGGATCTTGGCCGGTTGTCTGGCGATATTGCTGCTGATGATTCTGATGGTGCGCTTTCCACCATTGCTGATTGCCGTGGTGTTGGCGTGCTGGATCTACCGGAAGCAGAAAGTAAGAATGAACCCTTGAACAGTGAGCCAGCGTGGGTAGTCGAAAGACTGCCTGCAATGGCTCCCTCTTTTTTCTTTTGCCCTGGTAGCTAACGCTTACCTGCTGCCTTGTAAGCTGCACTTCGTTCACGCTTGCCCACTGCGACCACAATCACAACCACCCGATCATCATCAATGGCTACCTGGGGGATCGCGGCCTGTCGCTGCGCCAGGGCACTATCGTCGATGCCACACTGATCCACGCGCCCAGCTCGACCAAGAACCAGGACGGCAAGCGCGACCCGGAAATGCACCAGAGCAAGAAAGGGAACCAGTATTACTTTGGCATGAAGGCGCACATCGGCGTAGATGATGAGTCGGGGCTGGTACACAGCGTGGTAGGCACGGCAGCCAACGTGGCGGATATCACCCAGGTCGACAAACTGCTGCACGGTGACGAGAACGTCGTCTGCGCCGATGCCGGCTACACCGGCGTCGAAAAGCGCCCCGAACATGCTGGCCGCGAAGTGATCTGGCAGGTCGCAGCACGCCGCAGCACCTACAAGAAGCTCGATAAACGCAGCGCCCTGTACAAAGCCAAGCGCAAGATCGAGAAGGCCAAGTCACAAGTGCGAGCGAAGGTCGAGCACCCGTTTCGAGTGATCAAGCGCCAGTTCGGTTACGTGAAGGTGCGCTTCCGTGGCCTGGCCAAGAACACCGCTCAGCTGGTGACGCTGTTCGCGCTGTCGAACCTATGGATGGCGCGCCGACATTTGCTGACTACCGCAGGAAAGGTGCACCTGTAATGCGGAAAATGGCTGCTGCGAGGTGCTCGCGGCGGCCAAAAACGGAGAACTGAGCGGGTTACCTGGTCGATTTTGATCGACGGCCCGCTTTCAAAAGCAGCGAGGGCTGAAGTCGACCGGAAATACAGGGTTACTTCAGACCTTCCCTAGACACTCTATTTGATCCAAATCAACGAAGTGCTGTTATCGTCAAAAGGAGCATTCATGGCTCGGGGGCAATCTGCTATCGTCGGCCTATTGCCCCGCCTGGTGAATTGCTGTGCGTCGGATTGGATTGATCCTGCTAATGATTGCTAGCCTCGTGCTGCCGACCTTCGGCGGTGTGGCTTTCAGCATGCCGGCACAACCTTGCCCGATGCAGAGCGCCGATCATCAGGGCCATGCAATGGCCGATGCTCCGTGCTGCGAGCAAATGGACAAGTCTGATGGGGTGGCCAAGAAGTCCCCTTGCAAACCCGGCCAGGAATGCAAGACCGGAGGACTTCTCCAGACCACCGTGATCAAGAGCATATCCCCTCTCCCCTCACGCCCCGAGATATTGCTGACCCAGTCGGTGATTAAGCGAGAGCCCGCAGGACTCTGGCGCCCTCCTCGTTTCGTCTAATGCAGTGATCATCCCGCGCCTTACAGTCAGGCGCATCGTCGCGGTCACGTTTCGTAGTCGCGACTTCGATCAATCGCATTGGAGGCGAAAGCATGTCCGCTTTCCTTTTTCCACGCCGTGGCTTTCTCGGTGTGTTGGCTGCCGCATTCTGGGCAGCTCCCTGGCTTGCCGCGCAGGCGCAGCCCCTAACTTTCGAACGAGCCCAAGCTCTGGCCGAGCAGAGTGCCCCTGAGAACCTCGCGCGCCAGGCGCAGGTGGCATCGGCACAGCAGGCTGTCGAGCCCGCAGACGCCCTGCCCGATCCCAAGCTGATTCTAGGCATCGACAACCTGCCGATCGAAGGCCCTGACCGTTACACGCTTAATCGTGACTCCATGACCATGCGCCGCATTGGGTTCATGCAGGAAGTCCCCAACAGTGACAAGCGTCAGGCTCGGCGCCAGTTGGCCGAGGCTTCAGTAGGCCGAGCCGAGGCCGAGCAGCGTGCCATGCAGTTGGAGATCAAGCGCCAGACGGCAGTGAGCTGGCTAGATGTGTACTACGCCGAACGCAGTGTTGGCCTCTTCGATCAACTGGACCGTCAGATCGAGATGCTCCGCTCGACCGTGCAATCGCTGATTGCCGGCGGTAGTGCTCAGCCTGGCGAGCTGTTGCAGGCCGACCAGGAAGCTTTGGCGTTACAAGATCGGCGAGATGAACTGAATCGCGATGTGGCAGTAGCTCGTGCCAAGCTGCGCCGCTGGATAGGCAACGAGGCTGACCAGCCTTTGCAAGGAGGTGTTCCCAGTCTGAACCTGGTGGCACCGCACCTGCAGCAACGCATTGCCTCACACCCTGAGTTGCGCGCTGCCTCCGCCCGAGTCGGCGAGGCTAGCGCCGAGCTGAACGAGGCCATCGCCGAGAAGACCCCCGACTGGGGTGTTGAGTTTGCCTACAACAATCGCGACAACCAGTTCGGCGATATGGTGATGGTGCAATTTACCTTCGACCTGCCGTTGTTCGTAGGCACACGTCAGGGGCCCAAGATCAACGCCAGACAACAAAGCGTGTCGCAGATGGAAGCCGAGCAGGAAGCATTACTGCGCGCCCATCAGGCTGAGCTGGAAGGCGGTATTGCCGAGCTTGAGCAACTGCGCAGGACCTTGTCACGCACCGAAAAAACCTTGATCCCGCTTGCAAGCAAACGTGCCGATCTCGAACTGGCCGCCTACCAAGCCGGTAACAGCCAGCTCACATCCGTTATTACTGCCCAGCGCGACCTGATTGATGCGCAACTGCGGCAGATTGAACAACAGCGCAAGTTGAGCCAGCTCTCCGCAAGCCTGTACTACGCCTATGTGGAGGGCCTGAAATGAAGATATCGACATTTGGTTTTGCGGTCGCCGTGCTGACCGTGGGCATTGGCGCGGCGGGCGGTGGCTACTGGCTGGCCCAGCGGCAAGCCAAACACGAGCTACTGCCTAGCTCCGCACCGACGGACGAGCGCAAGGTGCTCTATTGGTACGACCCGATGCAGCCTGAGCAGCGCTTCGATAAACCGGGCAAGTCACCTTTCATGGATATGGAGCTTGTCCCTAAATACGCAGGATCCGAGCAAGATCCGTCTGTCCTGAGCGTCCCCGCTCAAGCCGTACAGAACCTCGGAATGCGGACCTCGACGGTGATCCGCGGTGTACTGCCCTCGGATATCGAGGTGGTCGGCTCCCTGGCCTATAACCAGCGAGAGGTAGCGAACCTCCAGGCCCGCGCTGGCGGATTCGTCGAGCGGGTTTACGGGCGTGCCCCTGGCGATGTACTGCCAGCTGGAACACCCCTGGTCGACCTGCTGATTCCCGAGTGGTCCGCCGCGCAGTTGGAGTTCCTCGCGGTACTGCGTACCGGTGACGCCCGCTTGATCACTGCGGCCCAAGAGCGCCTCCGCCTGCTCGGCATGCCACAAGCGTTGATAGAGCAGGTTCGCCGCAGCGGCAAACCGCGGGCAGTGCAAACCCTCACCACACCTATCAGCGGCGAGCTCCAAGCCTTGCAGGTACGCGCCGGGATGACCGTTGAAGCCGGGCAGGATCTGGCGTTGATCAACGGGCTGTCCAGTGTCTGGCTCGATGCGGCGATACCCGAGGCCATGGCCGGAAGTATCCAGGTCGGGGACGAGATCCGCGCCAACCTGACGGCCTTTCCTGATCGACCGCTGCTGGGCCGCGTCATAGCCTTGCTGCCGAGTGCCGATCCGCAAACGCGCACGCTCACGGTACGCAGCGAGCTACCCAACCCTGCCGGTAAGTTGCGCCCCGGCATGTTCGCCGCCGTACGCCTGAACAGTGCCGTCGAACAATCCACGCTTCTTGTGCCGAGTGAAGCCGTGATTCGCACCGGGAAGCGTGCATTGGTGATGCTGGCCGAAGGCGACGGACGCTACCGTCCCCAGGAAATCACCTTGGGCCGCGAGGCCGATGGGCGTCTGGAGGTGTTTTCCGGTCTTGAGGAAGGTCAGGCGGTCGTTACCTCCGGCCAGTTCCTCATCGATTCGGAAGCCAGCCTGCAGGGCATCCTGGCCGGCAATGCAGAACAGGACAGCACGGAGGGGCTGCATGTGTCTCACGGCGTTATTCGCGCACTGGACGGGAAACAAGTCACCCTGGAGCATGGCCCCTTCGAGAGCCTGAATATGCCAGGTATGACCATGGCTTTTCCTCTGGTCAGCTCCGAAGTAGCTGTGGGACTTAAGCCAGGAGATCACGTACGCATCGCCGCACGTCAGACAAACTCCGGCCTGCTGATCGAGCAGCTCCGCAAGGAAGGAGACCAGCCATGATCGCGCGCCTGATCCATTGGTCGATCGGCAACCGCTTCCTGGTACTGCTGGCCACCCTGTTCATCACCGCCCTGGGCCTCTGGTCGCTGCGCAACACGCCGTTGGATGCACTGCCGGACCTATCTGACACCCAGGTCATCATCAGAACCAGCTTTCCCGGACAGGCACCGCAGATCGTCGAGAACCAGGTGACCTACCCACTGGCCACAACCATGCTCTCGGTACCGGGGGCGAAGACGGTGCGCGGCTACTCGTTCTTCGGCGACTCCTTCGTCTACGTGCTGTTCGAGGACGACACCGACCTCTACTGGGCGCGCTCGCGGGTGCTGGAGTACCTCAACCAGGCGCAGGAACGCCTGCCCGAGGGTGTTACCACCACCCTTGGGCCGGATGCCACCGGCGTGGGCTGGATCTACCAGTACGCCTTGGTCGACCGCAGCGGCCAGCATGATCTTGCCCAGCTGCGGGCACTGCAGGACTGGTTCCTCAAGTACGAACTCAAGAGCCTGCCCAACGTAGCCGAAGTGGCCACCCTCGGCGGCATGGTCAAGCAATACCAAGTGCTGCTCGATCCGCAGAAGCTGGTGGCTTATGGGGTAACTCAGCAGGAGGTCGAAGCGGCGCTGAAGAGCGCCAATCAGGAAACCGGCGGCGCCATCCTGGAGCTGGCAGAGCGCGAGTACATGGTGCGGGCTTCAGGCTATCTAGAGAGCCTGGCGGATTTCCGCAATGTGCCGCTGCGGGCTTCGGCCAGCGGAGTTCCGGTGCTGCTGGGTCAGGTGGCCACCATTCAGCTGGGGCCAGAGATGCGTCGTGGCATTGCCGAGCTGGATGGCCAGGGTGAAGTGGTAGGCGGCGTGGTCATCTTGCGCTCCGGAAAGAATGCCCGCGATACCATCGCCGCGGTGAAGACCAAGCTGGACAGCCTGAAGGGCAGCTTGCCGGCCGGCGTCGAGGTGGTCACCACCTATGACCGTTCGCAATTGATCGACCGCGCCATCGATAACCTCAGCTACAAGCTGCTGGAAGAGTTCGCGGTGGTTGCCCTGGTTTGCCTGATCTTCCTCTGGCACCTGCGCTCGTCGCTGGTCGCGATCATCACCCTGCCCCTGGGCATCCTGATGGCCTTCATCGTCATGCGCTACCAGGGCGTCAATGCCAACATCATGTCGCTCGGCGGGATCGCAATCGCCATCGGCGCCATGGTCGATGCCGCCGTGGTGATGATCGAGAACGCGCACAAGCACATCGAGGCCTGGAAGGCTCGACACCCCGGTGAACCGCTTCAGGGCGAGGCGCACTGGCGGGTGATCGGCGAAGCTGCGGCCGAGGTCGGGCCGGCGCTGTTCTTCAGCCTTTTGATCATCACCCTGTCTTTCCTCCCGGTCTTCACCCTGGAGGCCCAGGAGGGTCGCCTGTTTGGCCCGCTGGCATTCACCAAGACCTATGCCATGGCTGCCGCTGCTGGCCTCTCGATCACCTTGGTACCGGTGCTGATGGGCTATTGGATTCGTGGGCATATCCCCAGCGAACAACAGAACCCCTTGAATCGTTGGCTGATCGGTGCATACCGGCCGGTGCTGGAGTGGGTGCTGGCTTGGCCTAAGGTGACCCTAGCGCTGGCCTTGCTAGTGTTTTTGTCCAGTCTCTGGCCCCTCAGCAGACTCGGAGGAGAGTTTCTACCGCCGATGGACGAGGGCGACTTGTTGTACATGCCATCAGCCCTGCCCGGCTTGCCGGCCAGCAAGGCCACCCAGCTGCTGCAGCAAACCAACCGGATGATCCTCACGGTGCCCGAAGTGGCACGGGTATTCGGCAAGGCCGGGCGAGCAGAGACCGCCACCGATCCAGCACCGCTGGAAATGTTCGAGACCACGGTGCAGTTCAAACCACGCGATCAATGGCGCGCGGGGATGACACCCGAAAAGCTGATCGAGGAACTGGATCGCGCGGTAAAAGTTCCGGGGCTGTCCAATATCTGGGTGCCGCCCATCCGCAACCGCATCGACATGCTGGCGACGGGGATCAAGAGCCCCATTGGGGTGAAAGTATCCGGAACCTCCTTGGTCGACATCGAGCGCATAACGCGCGATATCGAGGCCGTGGCCAAAGAGGTGCCTGGGGTGAGTTCGGCCTTGGCAGAACGCCTTACTGGCGGCCGTTACGTGGACATCCAGATCGATCGACTGGCCGCGGCGCGCTATGGCCTGAGCATCGCCGATGTGCAGGCGGTGGTATCGGGCGCCATCGGCGGCAGCAATATTGGTGAGACGGTTGAAGGACTGGCCCGCTTCCCGATCAACCTGCGCTATCCCAAGGAGTGGCGAGACAGTCCGCAGGCACTACGGCGTATGCCGATCCTCACGCAAGCCGGCCAGCAGATCACCTTGGGCACCGTCGCCCAGGTTAGTCTGACCGAAGGGCCGCCAATGCTGCGCAGCGAGAACGGGCGTCTGTCCGGTTGGGTCTATGTCGATGTCCGTGGGCGCGACCTGGCATCGACCGTGCGCGAGTTGCAGCAACGCGTAGCTGAGCAGGTACAACTCGATGCTGGCATGACCGTCTCCTACTCCGGTCAGTTCGAGTTCCTGGAGCGCGCCAATGCACGGCTGGCCTGGGTGGTACCGGCGACCTTGTTGATCATCTTCGTGCTGCTTTACCTGACCTTCAGCCGCTTCGGTGAGGCCCTACTGATCATGGCAACCCTGCCCTTCGCCCTATCGGGCGGCATCTGGCTGCTCTACTGGTTCGGCTTCAACCTGTCGGTTGCCACTGGGGTCGGCTTTATCGCCTTGGCCGGCGTCTCGGCGGAATTTGGGGTGATCATGCTGCTGTACCTGAAGAATGCCTGGCATGCACGTATGGATGCCGGGCGCAGCGGTGACCCGGCACTACTGGAGGCAATTCGTGAAGGCGCAGTGCTGCGCGTGCGGCCCAAGGTGATGACGGTGGCCGTGATCATCGCCGGCCTGTTGCCAATCCTCTGGGGCGGAGGTGCCGGATCTGAAGTGATGAAGCGCATCGCCGCGCCCATGGTCGGCGGCATGATTACCGCGCCGCTGATGTCCATGTTGGTTTTGCCGGCCGCGTACTGGCTGATGCGAAGGCAGCGTACACAGAAGGTTCGCGCACCGCAGGAGCTATAGCTTTACAAACCCGGGCAAGCCACGCGCCAAGCTGACTCGCCCGGGTAACGCGGCAGGAAGCATTACGGCGATGTAACTTTGACTTCATTTTTATGACAGGTTGAGCGGATATATTTTAATCACCACCTTGAAGGAGTGATTAAACATGAAAAGCCTCAAAGTTATTGCAGCCCTTGCCGCTATGGTTGTTTCCTCTGCCACTCTGGCAGAAGGCGGCGCTGATCGTGTTTATGGTCGGATGATTCAGGCCAATGAGCAGGCCATGCAAGAGTATGCTGCCGCTAACGGAAAGAATCCGCCTGAAGTTATTCATTACCGCTACGGCATGAAGCTCGATATCGCCAGGGTCGTGGCCACTACCTCAACGGACTCTAGCTGCAATGTGATGCCAGCCCAGATGACCTACGAGGACTCCAACGGCGATCTGAATATTCTTGAATACCGTGCAGCCGGAACAGGTTGCCGGAACCAAAACTAATAAATGACATCGCGCTGACTGAAAAGTAATTTTCAAGTCACCCTGACGTTATTTGGCATGTGGAAATATGTCCAAGGCGCGCCTGGTTATGCCCGGCGCGCTTGGCACATATATGCGACCACACAATGACAACTGCCAATAACATCAGGAGCATTTATGAATAACAGAACCCTGTTAGGACTTTCTCTACTCGCTCTGAGCATCAGTACCGGGCAAGCTGCAATGGCCGCCGACGAGAAAGGCGAGGGATTTATCGAAGGCAGCAGCCTGACCATCCTCAATCGAAATCTCTACTTCAACCGTGACTTCCGCAAAGGCCAGTCCAGCAGCTCGGGTAATGGCTATTCGGAAGAGTGGGCGCATGGCGTGATAGGCAGATTCGAGTCTGGTTTCACCGAGGGCACCATAGGCTTTGGTGTCGATGCCTTTGCCATGCTAGGGCTCAAGCTTGACACCGGCGACGGCCGTTCTGGAGCAGGCGGCTCAGTCGACGTGATGCCTTACAACAGCCTCGGGCAGGCTGAGGACAACTACTCCAAACTGGGGGGCGCGGTGAAAACTCGGTTCATGGATACCGAGATCAAGGTAGGCGACGTCTTTCCCGTCAGCCCGGTCGTCCAATACGGTGATGCACGGCTTTTACCGGAGAGTTTCCGAGGTGTCACCGTGGTCAACAGCAGCGTGGAAGGACTGTCGCTTCAGGGCGGTCGCCTCCACTCGATGAGCCAACCCAATACCAGCAGCATGCGCGACGGCTTCGCTACCTTCTACGCGGGCGA
The DNA here is from genome assembly GCF_001941965.1 of Pseudomonas putida. GTDB lineage: Bacteria > Pseudomonadota > Gammaproteobacteria > Pseudomonadales > Pseudomonadaceae > Aquipseudomonas > Aquipseudomonas putida_L. Next base: position 178,638 of record NZ_MKZO01000001.1, read on the forward strand.
AGTGGACTCGCCATGGATCGCCTATTTCGGTGGTGATTACACGCTTAATGACAACATCGGCTTTAGTCTCTACACCAGCCGCCTCAAGGATGCCTGGAATCAATATTACGCGGGCACCACGCTGAGCTACCCGCTTGCGGACGATGTCGCCTTGATCGGCGGGCTGAACTACTACAAGGCGGTCGATGAAGGGAGGCAGCTCCTCGGGAGCTTCGATAACAACATCTGGAGCGGCAAGGTCGGCATCCAATTCGGCGCTCATACAGTGCTGGTGGGTCTCCAGCGCAACAATGGCGATGATGACTTCGACTACTTGCGCCAATCGGACTCCATCTACCTCGACAACTCCATCCAGTACAGCGACTTCAACTCGCCGAAGGAGAAGTCATGGCAAGTGCGCTATGACCTGGATATGGAGCCTTTCGGTGTGCCTGGATTGAGCTTCATGACTCGATATGCCCAGGGCTGGGATGCCGACTACAGCAACGCCAACGAAGTCTATATGCGCCGTGATGACAACGGCGATCCGTTGACCAACCAGAAGCGCTGGGAGCGGGACATTGAGGCCAAGTACGTTGTGCAGACTGGATCACTGAAGGATATGTCTTTCCGTGTTCGCCAAATGACCACTCGCGCGACCGATTACGAGTCGGATCTGGATGAAGTCCGCCTGATTGTCGAGTACCCGCTGGAAGTTCTCTAACCCTGGCAAGCGGGCGGGTTGATTGCCCGCTCGCGCCTTGGTCCTGCTGTCCCCTCGTAGTGCTCCTTTGGTTTGGAGACAGCCCTTGGCGCCCTCGGGCGCCTTTTTTACTTAGGGAATCTCCGAACAAGCCTTCAGTTATGCGAGAATCCCCGCAACACCTGATCCGAGCCGCCCATGAGCCAGATGAGCTTTTCCGACTTTGAGTACGCCGGCAAGCGCAAGCAAACCCGCCGAGAGCG
>NZ_MKZO01000002.1 GCF_001941965.1 Pseudomonas putida
GAATCCCCCAACCCCCACCCACACAGCACTTTTGGAACGATGGTGCGGAAATTGCTATCACTGTGATGTCGGGCCGCGACCGGTAACGGTGCACGGCCATACCTCATATCCGCCGCTTCACAAGGACTCCACGATGAAAAAAGCATGGCTGACGCTTTCCGCTGTTGCTCTGTGTCTGGCTGCCGGCAGTACCTTCGCCAAGGAATACAAAGAGCTGCGCTTCGGCGTCGATCCTTCCTATGCACCCTTCGAGTCCAAGGCCGCCGATGGTAGCCTGGTGGGCTTCGATATCGACCTGGGCAACGCGATCTGCAAGGAACTCAAGGTCACCTGCAAATGGGTCGAGAGCGATTTCGACGGCATGATCCCGGGCCTGAAGGCCAACAAGTTCGACGGTGTGATCTCGTCGATGACCGTCACTCCGGCCCGGCAGAAGGCCATCGACTTCTCCGAAGAGCTGTTCAGCGGCCCGACCTCGCTGGTCTACAAGAAAGGTTCCGGCCTGAGCGCCGACCCCGCCTCGCTCAAGGGCAAGAGCGTCGGCTACGAGCAAGGCACCATCCAGGAGGCCTACGCCAAGGCCGTGCTGGACAAGGCCGGGGTCAAGACCGTGGCCTACCAGAACCAGGACCAGGTCTACGCCGACCTGCTGTCGGGCCGCCTCGATGCCTCGATCCAGGACATGCTGCAAGCCGAACTGGGCTTCCTCAAGTCCGAAAAAGGCGCCGGCTATGAGGTGAGCGAGCCGGTGGACAGCGAACTGCTGCCTTCCAAGACCGCCATCGGCATCCGCAAAGGTAACACCGAGCTGAAGGAACTCCTGAACAAAGGTATCAAAGCGTTACACGACGACGGCACCTACGCCGAAATCCAGAAGAAACACTTCGGTGAGCTGAACCTCTACAGCGGTAAATAACCGTTGAAACAGTGCCCGCCTCACAAGGGCGGGCATTTTTATTTCTGCCTCGGGGTTCGCCTCCATGCTCGACCAATTCCTCGCCCTGCTCGGGCTTTCCGCTTTCAGCCTGCGGGGCTTCGGCCCGCTGCTCTGGCAAGGCACCCTGATGACCGTGCAACTGGCGTTCATGTCCCTGCTGGTGGCGGTCGCCATCGGCCTGGTCGGCGCCAGCGCCAAGCTTTCGCCGATCCGCATGCTGCGCCTGCCGGCCCAGCTCTACACCACGCTGATCCGCGGCGTGCCGGACCTGGTGCTGATGCTGCTGATCTTCTACAGCCTGCAAACCTGGCTCACCAGCCTCACCGACTACATGGAATGGGAATACATCGAGATCGACCCGTTCGCCGCCGGGGTCATCACCCTCGGTTTCATCTACGGCGCCTATTTCACCGAGACCTTCCGCGGCGCCATCCTTGCCGTCCCCCGGGGCCAGGTGGAAGCCGCCACGGCCTATGGCCTCAAGCGCATGCAGCGCTTTCGCTTCGTGGTCTTCCCGCAGATGATGCGCTTCGCCCTGCCGGGCATCGGCAACAACTGGATGGTCATGCTCAAGGCCACCGCGCTGGTCTCGATCATCGGCCTCGCCGACCTGGTCAAGGCCGCCCAGGACGCTGGCAAGAGCAGCTACCAACTGTTCTTCTTCCTGGTGGTCGCGGCGCTGATCTACCTGGCCATCACCAGCACCTCGAACCTGGTCCTGCGCTGGCTGGAACGGCGCTATAACGTCGGCACCCGGGAGGCGCTGCGATGATCGAACTGCTCCAGGAATACTGGCGGGCCTTCCTCTACACCGACGGCACGCATATCACCGGGCTGGCGATGACGATGTGGCTGCTTAGCGCCTCGCTGCTGATCGGCTTCCTCGTTTCCATCCCGCTGTCCATCGCCCGGGTCTCGCGCAAGCTCTGGGTGCGCTGGCCGGTGCAGTTCTACACCTACCTGTTCCGCGGCACGCCGCTGTATATCCAGTTGCTGATCTGCTACACCGGGATCTACAGCATCGCCGCAGTGCGCGAGCAACCGCTGCTGGATGCGTTCTTCCGCGATGCGATGAACTGCACCATCCTCGCCTTCGCCCTGAACACCTGCGCCTACACCACGGAGATCTTCGCCGGGGCGATCCGCAGCATGCACCACGGTGAAATCGAGGCGGCCCGCGCCTATGGCCTGCACGGCTGGAAACTCTATGCTTACATCATCATGCCGTCGGCGCTGCGCCGCTCGCTGCCGTTCTACAGCAACGAGGTGATCCTGATGCTGCACTCGACAACGGTGGCCTTTACCGCCACGGTGCCGGATATCCTCAAGGTCGCCCGGGACGCCAACTCGGCGACCTTCATGACCTTCCAGTCGTTCGGCATCGCGGCGCTGATCTACCTGTGCATCACCTTTACCCTGGTCGGCCTGTTCCGCCTCGCCGAACGGCGCTGGCTGGCCTTCCTCGGCCCCGCTCACTAGGACTGACTTGCAATGCACCACAAGACCCATGACCTGCTGGCCCCGGTGCCCGGTATCGCCCGGCAGATCCACAGCTTCCACTTCGGCCCGCGGGCCGGCGGCAAGATCTATATCCAGGCCTCGCTGCATGCCGACGAACTGCCCGGCATGCTGGTGGCCTGGCACCTGAAACAGCGCCTGGCCGACCTCGAAACCCGCGGCCTGCTGCGCAAGGAGATCGTCCTGGTGCCGGTGGCCAATCCGGTGGGCCTGGAGCAGGTGCTGATGGACGTGCCCCTGGGCCGCTACGAGCTGCAGAGCGGCGAGAACTTCAACCGCCGCTTCGTCGACCTCAGCGACCAGATCGGTGACCAGATCGAAGGCCACCTGCGCCAGGACCCGCAGCACAACCTGGCGCTGATCCGCGAGTACCTGCGCCGTGGCCTCGACGCCCACCCGGCCAATACCCCGCTGCAATCCCAGCGCCTGACCCTGCAACGCCTGGCCTGCGACGCCGACATGGTCCTCGACCTGCATTGCGACTTCGAGGCGGTCGAGCACCTCTACACCACGCCGGAAGCCTGGGCCCAGGTCGAACCGCTGTCACGCTACCTCGGGGTGCAGGCCAGCCTGCTGGCCACCGACTCCGGCGGGCAGTCGTTCGACGAGTGCTTCACCCTGGTCTGGTGGCAGTTGCAACAGCGCTTCGGCAAGCAGTTCCCGATCCCCATGGGCAGCTTCTCGGTGACCGTCGAATTGCGCGGCCAGGGCGATGTCAGCCACCCGCTGGCCGAGGCCGACTGCGAGGCGATCATCCAGTACCTGACCCGCTTCGGCGCCATCGAAGGCGAGCCGGCGCCGCTGCCTCCGCTGCTCTACCCGGCCACGCCACTGGCCGCCGTGGAGCCGGTCGCCACGCCGATGGGCGGCCTGCTGGTGTTCCATGTCACTCCAGGCCAGTACCTGGAAGCCGGGCAACTGGTGGCCGAGGTGATCGACCCGCTCAACGACCGGGTCACCCCGGTGCGCAATGTCCAGGCCGGTTTGCTCTATGCCCGCTCACTGCGGCGCATGGCAACCGCCGGGATGGTCATCGCCCATGTCGCCGGCCGCGAGGCCTACCGTAGCGGCTACCTGCTGTCGCCTTGAGGAATTGCGTGTGTACAAACTGACCATCGAAGACCTGCACAAGAGTTACGGCGAGCACAAGGTGCTCAAGGGCGTGTCCCTGAAGGCGAAGACCGGCGACGTGATCAGCCTGATCGGCGCCAGCGGCTCGGGCAAGAGCACCTTCCTGCGCTGCATCAACTTCCTCGAACAGCCCGACGACGGGCGCATGACCCTGGATGGCAAGGACATCCGCATGGTCCACGACCGCCACGGCATGCACGTGGCCGACGCCGACGAGCTGCAACGCCTGCGCACGCGCCTGGCCATGGTGTTCCAGCACTTCAACCTGTGGAGCCACCTCAGCGTGCTGGAAAACATCTGCATGGCCCCGCGCCGGGTGCTGGGGATCAGCAAGCAGGAAGCCGAGGAACGGGCGCGGCGCTACCTGGACAAGGTCGGCCTGGCGCCACGAGTGGCCGAGCAGTACCCGGCCTTCCTCTCCGGCGGCCAGCAACAGCGGGTGGCCATCGCCCGGGCCCTGGCGATGGAGCCGGAAGTGCTGCTGTTCGACGAACCGACCTCGGCCCTCGACCCGGAACTGGTGGGCGAAGTGCTGAAGGTGATCCAGGGCCTGGCCGAGGAAGGCCGGACCATGATCATGGTCACCCACGAAATGGCCTTTGCCCGCCAGGTGTCGAGCCAGGTGATGTTCCTGCACCAGGGGCTGGTGGAGGAGCAAGGTACGCCGGCAGACGTGCTCGGCCAGCCAAAAAGCGAACGCCTGCAACAATTCCTGCGCGGCAATCTGAAATAAAACCAACCCGGGCGGCCGGCGGTCTGTAGAGACACAGCCCTTGCCGAGCCGCCCATGCCCGCCTCTCCCAACCTTGCCGATGCCTGGTTCGCCACCCGTGGCTGGACACCGTTCGCCTTCCAGCGTCAGGTCTGGGCGGCGGTCGGGCGTGGCGAGTCCGGCCTGCTCCACGCCAGCACCGGGGCGGGCAAGACCTATGCGGTGTGGCTCGCCGCCCTGCGCGCCTTCGCCAGCCAGGGCGCGCAGCCTGCGCCCTTGCAGGTGCTGTGGATCACGCCCATGCGTGCCCTCGCGGCCGATACCGCCCGGGCCCTGCAAGCACCGCTGGAGGATCTCGAACTGCCCTGGACCGTCGGCGTGCGCAGCGGCGACACCTCCAGCGCCGAACGCGCCCGCCAGGCCCGGCGCCTGCCTTCGACCCTGATCACCACTCCGGAAAGCCTGACCCTGCTGCTGACCCGCGCTTCGGCGCACAACGACTTCGCCAGCCTGCGCATAGTGGTGGTCGACGAATGGCACGAGCTGCTCGGCAACAAGCGCGGCGTGCAGTTGCAATTGGCCCTGGCGCGCTTGCGCCGGTGGAATCCCGGGCTGGTGGTCTGGGGGCTGTCGGCGACCCTGGGCAATCTCACTCATGCCCTGGAGGTGCTGCTGCCCGAGGGCGGCCGGCTGATCGAAGGCAAACAGGACAAGAAGCTGCTGGTGGATTGCCTGCTGCCCAGGGCCATCGAGCGCTTCCCCTGGGCTGGACACATGGGCCTGAGCCAGTTGGAGCAGGTCGCCGGCGAGATCGATGCCTGTCACAGCTGCCTGGTCTTCACCAATACCCGGGCCCAGGCCGAGCGCTGGTACCAGGGCTTGCTGGAAGTACGACCGGAGTGGGCCGGATTGATCGCCCTGCACCATGCGTCGCTGGCTCGCAGTACCCGGGACTGGGTCGAGCGCAGTCTCAAGGACGGCGGGCTGAAGGCCGTGGTCTGTACGTCCAGCCTCGATCTCGGGGTGGATTTCCTGCCGGTGGAGCGGGTGCTGCAGATCGGCTCGGCCAAGGGCGTGGCGCGCCTGATGCAGCGGGCCGGACGCTCCGGACACGCGCCAGGGCGGGCCTCGCGGATCACCCTGGTGCCGACCCATAGCCTGGAGCTGGTGGAAGCGGCGGCAGCGCGTCAGGCCCTGGCAGCCGGGCAGATCGAGGCAAGGCAGTCGCCCCGGCTGTGCCTGGATGTGCTGGTCCAGCATCTGGTCAGCATGGCGTTGGGGGCGGGCTTTCGACCCGAAGAACTGCTGGCGGAAGTCCGCAGCACCTGGGCGTTTCGTGATCTGCGCGACAGCCAGTGGCAATGGGCGCTGGATTTCGTCCGGCATGGTGGCAGCTCGCTGACCGCCTACCCCGATTACCAGCGGGTCGAGCCGGGCGAGGATGGCGTCTGGCGGGTGGTCAGCGAACGTCTGGCCCGCCGCCACCGCATGGGCATCGGCACCATCGTCAGCGATGCCAGCATCCAGTTGAAGTTCTGGAGCAAGGGCGGTGGTGGCGCCAACCTCGGCAGCGTCGAGGAGGCCTTTATCGCCCGGCTGCGTCCGGACGATGCTTTCGTTTTCGCCGGCCGGGTGCTGGAACTGGTGCGGGTGGAGAACATGACCGCCTATGTGCGCCGCAGCACCTCGCGCAAGGCCGCGCTGGCGCGCTGGAATGGCGGGCGCATGCCGCTTTCCAGCGAGCTGGCGGACGCCCTGGTGGCGCAACTGGATGCCGCGGCCCACGGGCGCTTCGACGGCCCGGAAATGCGCGCCGTGCGGCCACTGCTGGACGTGCAGGCCGAGTGGTCGGCGTTGCCCACCCAAGCCAGCCTGCTGGCCGAGACCTGGCATTCGCGCCAGGGCTGGCATCTGTTTCTCTATCCGTTCGCCGGGCGCATGGCCAACCTCGGCCTGGCCAGCCTGATCGCCTGGCGGGCCAGCCGGGTGCGGCCGCTGAGCGCATCCATTGCGGTCAACGACTACGGTTTCGAATTGCTGACACCCACGGCGGTGGACTGGGCTGCCCTGCTGCCGGAAGCGCTGAGCCCGGACAACCTTCTGGAGGACGTGCTCGCCAGCCTCAACGCCGGGGAAATGGCCCAACGGCGCTTTCGCGAGATCGCGCAGATTTCCGGGCTGGTGTTTGGCGGCTATCCGGCGGCACAAAAAAGTACCCGACAGATCCAGGCCTCCAGCGGATTGTTCTTCGAGGTATTCCGTCGCCATGACGCGGACAATCTGCTGCTGGGCCAGGCCCGGGACGAGGTGCTGCGCGAGGAACTGGAGATCGAGCGCCTGCAGCGCCAGTTGCTGAAGATGAATGCGCTGCGCCTCGACCTGCACGACCTGCGCCGCCCGGGCCCGCTGGCGTTCGCCCTGGTGGTCGAGGGCATGCGCGAGACCCTGAGCACGGAAAAGCTGGCGGACCGCATCGCGCGGATGGTCGCCGATCTGGAACAGGTTGCCGACGGGAGGCCGCGCCGTGCCCGCTCACGTTGAGATCGAACTCTGCGGGGAACGCCTGTGGCTGCTGGCGGACCGCGCCCTGTACTGGCCCGCGCGCAAGGCGTTGCTGGTGGCGGACGTGCATATCGGCAAGGCGGCCAGCTATCGCGCGCTCCACCAGCCGGTGCCGCGCGGCACCACGGCCGCGACCCTGGAGCGGCTGGACAGCCTGCTGGGGGCTTATCCGTGCGAACAGATGATCGTCCTGGGAGATTTCATTCACGCCCGTTCAGGGCGCGCACCGGCGACCCTGGCCTTGCTCACGGCCTGGCGCGAACGTCATGCGGGGGTGCATTTCCGCCTGATTCGCGGCAATCACGACCGCCATGCGGGTGATCCTCCGGCGCAACTGGGTATCGAGGTGCTCGACGAGCCCTGGGTCATGGACCCCTTCGCCCTGCAGCACGAGCCCCAGGTGCATCCGTCACGGCCGGTGCTGGCCGGGCATGTACACCCGGTCTGCGTGCTGCGCGGGCGGGCGCGGCAACGGCTACGCCTGCCGTGCTTCGTGATCGACGAGCAGGTCAGCCTGCTGCCGGCCTTCGGCGAGTTTACCGGGGGCTGGGAGGTGAAGCCTGATGCGCCAGCGCGCCTGTACCTGGCGGGCGACGGCCAGGTCTGGCCGCTGGCGCCCTGAATTCAGGCTACCGGAGCAGGTGGTGGTTCATCGGGAAGGGTGGGTTCACCGGGCTCCATCGGCGGGTTTTCACCCGGCTGAGGCGGTTGCGGAGTGTCCGGATCCGGCTGCCCGGGTACACCACCGGCATGCAGCGGAGGATGGGCCAGCAACGACCACGCCAGCAGCCCGATCTGGTTGGGCTGCAGGATGGCAAGCTTGGCGCTGATGGTGGGGTCCAGTTTCATCGGCTGCTCCTGACGAGAGGTTTCAATCTCTTGGAGTGCCAAACGCCGGGGGAATTCCCCCGGCTCGTCGGATCAGGTGCGCGGCAGGGTGACGCCGCGCTGGCCCTGGTACTTGCCGCCACGATCCTTGTAGGACACTTCGCATTCTTCATCGGATTCGAGGAAGAGCATCTGTGCCACGCCTTCATTGGCGTAGATCTTCGCCGGCAGCGTGGTGGTGTTGGAGAACTCCAGGGTCACGTGGCCTTCCCACTCCGGTTCCAGCGGGGTGACGTTGACGATGATGCCGCAGCGCGCGTAGGTGCTCTTGCCCAGGCAGATGGTCAGGACGTTGCGCGGAATGCGGAAGTACTCGACGGTACGGGCCAGGGCGAAGGAGTTCGGCGGGATGATGCACACGTCGCTCTTGACGTCGACGAAGCTGCCGGCATCGAAGTTCTTGGGATCGACGGTGGCCGAATTGATGTTGGTGAACACCTTGAATTCGTCGGCGCAGCGCACGTCGTAGCCATAGCTGGAGACACCGAAGGAGATCAGCTTGTCATTGCCGTCGTTGCGCACCTGGCGCTCGACGAACGGTTCGATCATGCCGTGTTCCTGCGCCATGCGGCGAATCCACTTGTCCGATTTGATGCTCATGGCGGGGTATCCTGAAATAGCGGGGTGAAAAAGGTGACGCGCATCTTACCGGGACGAGCGCCCGCTTCAAAGATTTAGCCTGCATCCATTTGCCGGACGGAGCCCTGCAGGCCACGAACGGCGCCGTCAGTCATGATTTGTGCAAAAGCCCCACGAGACCATTGGCACGTTGGGGAAAAAGGGTTAAGGTGCCGCCACTGTGCTGCACGTTGTCACTGAGAATCTCTACTTGATGCAAGATTTCGATCGCCCATCCATGAATTTTCTGTCTTTTTGCACTCAGTCCCGGCCAGGGCGTTTCCTGAGCCGTTAACTACTTTGTCCAAGGAGACAGACCATGTCCAATCGCCAAACCGGTACCGTTAAGTGGTTCAACGATGAGAAAGGCTTCGGCTTCATCACCCCACAATCCGGTGACGACCTGTTCGTACACTTCAAAGCCATCAAGGCTGACGGCTTCAAGAGCCTGAAAGAAGGCCAACAGGTTTCTTTCATCGCTACCCGCGGTCAGAAAGGCATGCAAGCTGAAGAAGTCGAAGTTATCTAACTTCTGCTGATTCGCTTACATAGCGTTCAAAAAAACCCGCCTCACGGCGGGTTTTTTTATGCCTGGGTTTTGTGGTGTGGCTACTGGCCCCATCGCTGGCAAGCCAGCTCCCACAGGGATCGCGTGCACCGCTGAACCTGTGGGAGGCCAGTACAGGCTCAATCGTCGCTAATGGTGATATTCGGCATCGCCGGCGCCGCCGCTTCCTGCAACACCAACCGCGCGCCCACCGACCGCGCCAGTTCCTGGTAGACCATGGCTATCTGGCTTTCCGGCTCGGCAATCGCCGTCGGCTTGCCGTTATCAGCCTGCTCGCGGATCAGCATCGACAGCGGCAGCGAGGCCAGTAGCTCGACCCCGTACTGCGACGCCAGCTTCTCGCCACCGCCCTCGCCGAACAGATGCTCGGCATGCCCGCAGTTCGAACAGATATGCACGGCCATGTTCTCGACCACGCCCAGCACCGGGATATTCACCTTGCGGAACATCTCCACGCCCTTCTTCGCGTCGAGCAAGGCCAGGTCCTGCGGCGTGGTGACGATCACCGAGCCGGCCACCGGGACCTTCTGCGCCAGGGTCAACTGGATGTCGCCGGTGCCTGGCGGCATGTCGATCACCAGGTAGTCGAGGTTGTCCCAGGCGGTCTGGGTCACCAGTTGCAGCAGCGCCCCGGAAACCATCGGGCCACGCCAGACCATCGGCGTGTTGTCATCGGTGAGGAAGGCCATGGACATGACTTCCACGCCATGGGCCTTGATCGGCACGAACCACTTCTGCTCCTTGACCTGCGGCCGGGTGCCCTCGGCGATGCCGAACATCACGCCCTGGCTCGGGCCATAGATATCCGCGTCGAGAATGCCCACCCGCGCGCCCTCGCGGGCCAGGGCCAGGGCCAGGTTGGCGGCGGTGGTGGACTTGCCCACGCCGCCCTTGCCGGAGGCCACGGCGATGATGTTCTTCACATTGGCCAGGCCGGGAATCTGCGCCTGGGCCTTGTGCGGCTCGATCACGCAGTCGATGGTCACCTTCGCCGCGCTGACGCCGTCCAGCCCTTCGATGGCGGTTTTCAACACCTGGGCCCAGCCGTTCTTGAACAGGCCGGCGGCATAGCCCAGTTGCAGCAGCACGCCAACCCGGTCGTCCTCGATGACGATGGCGCGCACGCAGCCGGCGCTGACCGGGTCCTGGTTCAGGTACGGATCGGTGTATTGACGAAGGACGGCTTCAACCGCTGCGCGAGTGACGGCGCTCATGGAGACTCCCGATAAAAGACTGGTCTGGATAGCCCGCTATGCTAACCCGTGTGTCAGCGACGGGACGTCCACGGGGTGAAATATATTTCCCGGCGCTTTATAGTGGCCGATCATCGTTTTCCCCTGAATAGCCGAATTAAGTAGCCGAGCCCCCATGTCCGAGCCACGCCAGATCCTCGTTACCAGTGCCCTGCCCTATGCCAATGGTTCCATCCACCTTGGCCACATGCTCGAGTACATCCAGACCGACATGTGGGTGCGTTTCCAGAAGCACCGTGGCAACCAGTGCATCTACGTCTGCGCTGACGACGCACACGGCTCGGCGATCATGCTGCGCGCGGAAAAGGAAGGCATCACCCCGGAACAACTGATCGACGGCGTACAGAAGGAACATGCCGGCGATTTCGCCGACTTCCTCGTCGATTTCGACAATTTCCATTCGACCCACGCCGAGGAAAACCGCACGCTGTCCAGCAGCATCTACCTGGCGCTGCGCGATGCCGGCCATATCGCCACCCGTTCGGTGACCCAGTACTTCGACCCGGACAAGAAAATGTTCCTGGCCGACCGCTTCATCAAGGGCACCTGCCCGAAATGCGCGGCCGAAGACCAGTACGGCGACAACTGCGAGAAATGCGGCGCCACCTACGCCCCGACCGAACTGAAGAACCCGAAGTCGGCGATCTCCGGCGCCACCCCGGTGCTCAAGGATTCCCAGCACTTCTTCTTCAAGCTGCCTGACTTCCAGGCCATGCTCCAGGAATGGACCCGCAGCGGCACCCTGCAGGACGCCGTGGCCAACAAGCTGGCCGAATGGCTGGACTCCGGCCTGCAGGAGTGGGACATCTCCCGCGATGCGCCGTACTTCGGCTTCGAGATCCCGGACGCGCCGGGCAAGTACTTCTACGTCTGGCTGGACGCGCCGATCGGCTACATGGCCAGCTTCAAGAACCTCTGCGCACGCCGCCCGGAACTGGACTTCGACGCCTTCTGGAACAAGGACTCCACGGCCGAGCTGTACCACTTCATCGGCAAGGACATCGTCAACTTCCACGCCCTGTTCTGGCCCGCCATGCTCCAGGGCGCCGGCTACCGCAAGCCGACCGCGATCAACGTGCACGGCTACCTGACCGTCAACGGCCAGAAGATGTCCAAGTCCCGCGGCACCTTCATCAAGGCGCGCACCTACCTGGACCACCTGCCGCCGGAATACCTGCGCTACTACTACGCCTCCAAGCTGGGCCGCGGCGTCGACGACCTCGACCTGAACCTCGAGGACTTCGTGCAGAAGGTCAACTCCGACCTGGTCGGCAAGGTGGTCAACATCGCCAGCCGCTGCGCCGGGTTCCTCCATAAAGGCAACGACGGCGTAATGGTCGCCGGCGATGCCGCGCCAGAGCTGACCGAAGCCTTCCGCGCCGCCGCACCGAGCATCGCCGACGCCTACGAGGCCCGCGACTTCTCCCGTGCCATGCGCGAAATCATGGCCCTGGCCGACCGCGCCAACGCCTGGATCGCCGACAAGGCGCCATGGTCGCTGAACAAGCAGGAAGGCAAGCAGGACGAAGTCCAGGCCATCTGCGCCCAGGGCATCAACCTGTTCCGCCAGCTGGTGATCTTCCTCAAGCCGGTGCTGCCGGTGCTGGCGGCGGAGGCCGAAGCTTTCCTCAATGTCGCGCCACTGACCTGGAACGACCACCAGACCCGCCTGGAAAACCACAAGCTGAACCCGTTCAAGGCGCTGATGACGCGGATCGAGATGGCCAAGGTGGAAGCCATGGTCGAAGCCTCCAAGGAAGACCTGGCCGCCAGCCAGGGCGCGCCTGCGGCCCCGGCCGGCAATGGCGAGCTGGCCAAGGACCCGCTGTCGCCGGAAATCGAATTCGATGCCTTCGCCGCGGTGGACCTGCGGGTCGCCCTGATCGTCAAGGCCGAAGCCGTGGAGGGTGCCGACAAGCTGCTGCGCCTGACCCTGGATATCGGTGACGAACAGCGCAACGTGTTCTCCGGGATCAAGTCGGCGTATCCGGACCCGGCCAGGCTGGAAGGTCGCCTGACCATGATGATCGCCAACCTGAAGCCACGTAAAATGCGCTTCGGCGTATCCGAGGGCATGGTCATGGCCGCCGGTCCTGGCGGTGAAGAGATCTACCTGCTCAGCCCTGACAGCGGCGCCAAGCCGGGCCAGCGCATCAAGTAACCCCGTCGCCCCGGCCTTACCCGCCGGGGCGTTTTCATTGCATGGTCGGTGCCGGATGCCATGACCGAACTGATCCTCGCCCTGATCGGCGCCGCGCTGGTCAATAACATTGCTTTGCAGCACCTGCTGGCGATCGATCCCCTGCTGCGCCGCGGACCCTGTGGGAGCTGGCTTGCCAGCGATGACGATGGTGGGCTCACCATCGCAATCGCTGCGGTTCGGCGGTCCGACAAGCCAGCTCCCACAGGGTTCGCGTCGCGTCTGAGAGTGCATGCATTGGGGCTGGCGACGCTGGTGGCGATGCTGCTGGTCAGCGTGCTTGGCCAGTTGCTTTATCGCTACGCCCTGCAACCTCTGCAACTCGACTACCTGCGTCTGTTCGTTTTCCTTCCGCTGTGCATGCTGAGTCCCGCCCCCATTCTCGCTGGCCTGCAACGCTGGCTGAAAGACTGGCCATTCAGCAACCTTCAGCCCCTTTTGACCGGCAACGCCGCCCTGCTTGGCCTGTGCCTGCAACTGAGCGACGAGCATCAAGGCGTGCTGCACGCCGCCATGGTCGGCCTCGGCAGCGGCCTGGGTTTCTGGCTGGTACTCGCGCTGTTCGACGATCTGCGCCAGCGCAGCCAGCATGAAGATGTTCCCCAGGCCTTTCGCGGTCTCCCCATCGAACTGATGGGCGCCGGGATCATGGCCATGGCGTTTCTTGGCTGGAACGGATTGTTCGCCTCATGAACACCGACCCGCGCCTGCGTAATGCCATGCAACAGGTGCTGCTGGCCTGCCTGCCCGGGGTGCTGGTGCTGTTCTGGGTGTATGGCTGGGGCGTGCTGTTCACTCTTCTGCTCAGCGCAACCGCCGCCTTGCTGACCGAAGCGGCATTGCTGCGCCTGCGCGGGCTTCCTGTGCTGCCTGCATTGAACGATGGCAGCGCGCTGGTCAGCGCCTCCCTGCTGGCGATCGCCCTGCCCGCCTATGCGCCCTGGTGGATACCGGTGATCGCGGCGAGCAGCGCCATCGCCCTGGGCAAGCAGCTGTATGGCGGGGTCGGGCGCAACCCGTTCAATCCGGCGATGCTCGGCTATGCCGTGGTCCTGCTGTCATTCCCGCTGCACATGACCCATTGGCCGGCGCCCCAGGCGCTGGACCTGGGCCATGCTCTCGACGCCGTGTTCGGCCTGGGCGAACAACCGGATGCCTGGGTCCAGGCCACGGTGCTGGACGGCCTGCGGCAGAATCGCAGCCTGACCATCGACGAGCTGTTCGCCAGCCATCCCGGCTTCGGCCAACTGGCCGGACGCGGCAGCGAATGGGCCAGCCTGGCCTTTCTGGCGGGCGGGCTGTTTCTCCTGCAACGCAAGGTGATCAGTTGGCAGGCTCCGGTGGCCATGCTCGGCAGCCTGTTCCTGATCAGCCTGCTGTGCTGGAACGGTTCGGGCTCGGACTCCAACGGCTCGCCACTCCTGCACCTGCTGGCCGGCTCGACCTTGCTGAGCGCCTTCTTCATCGTCACCGAGCCGGTCAGCGGGCCGAAAACCCCGTGGGGCCGGCTGGTGTTCGGCGCAATGGTGGGTGTGCTGATCTACCTGATCCGCACCTGGGGCAACTACCCCGACGGCGCGGCCTTTGCGGTGCTGCTGATGAACCTCTGCGTGCCAGCGCTGGATCGCTGGGCACAACGTCGGCGTCCGGAGGCGGCATGAACGCACGCGGACTGCTTGTCGTGGGCCTGCTGGCGGTGATCGGCAGCGGCGCCAGCATCGCCTGGCAGCACTACTGCGCGCCGCGGATCGCCGCTGCCGAACAGGATCAAAAGGCCCGGGCCTGGCTCGCGGTGTTGCCTGAAGCGAGCTATGACAACCAGCCACTGCAACGACCGGTCGCCCTGCCGGATCCTGACCTGCCCCATAGCCGCATCCAGGCCGGCTACCTTGCTACCTTGCATGGCCAGCCCAGCGCTGTGCTGCTGCTGAGCCGTTTCCCGGGCTACGCCGGGCCGGTCGACCTGCTGATCGCCATCGACCGCGACGGCCGGGTGATCGCCAGTCGCGTGCTGCAACAGCAGGAAACCCCCGGTCTGGGCGCACGCATCGCGGAGCCGGGCAATACCTGGCTGCAAGGCTTCAACGGCCACGGCCAGGGCAACACTGCGCAAAGCGCCTGGGCGCTGAAGCGCGATAATGGCCAGTTCGACCAGTTGGCCGGCGCGAGCATCACCTCCCGCGCCGTGATCCACGCGATCCAGGACGCCTTGCGCTACTTCGACCAGCATGCGCCGCAATGGCTGCAGGAGGCCCCGGCCCATGAATAGATCCTCGCTGGCCGCCCTCAGCCTGGCGCCACTGCTGGGCGCCAGCCAGACGCTATTGCAAGCCACGACCATGGCAGCGCTGAGCATCATGGCAATCGTCGTGCACCGGGCCCTGATGCTGCCGCTGCGCCGGCAACTGGATGCCACCTGCACGGTGATCGCCAGCGTACTGCTCGCCGCCACGGTGGTGACCTGCCAGACCCTGGCCCTGCACGCCTGGGCGCTGGAGCTGCGCCAGGCCCTGGGCATCTATCCGGAATTGATCGCCGTGTCCTGCCTGCTGGTCGAGCAACGTCTCGGCGCGCCCACCCAGTGGCGTCGCCTGGGGCTGCTCCTCGCCGGCTACGGCGCCCTGTTTCTGCTGCTCGGTGCCTGCCGCGAATTGCTCGCCAACGGCTCCCTGCGCCTCGCCAGCCTGGCACCGGGAGCACTGATGCTGCTCGGTGTGCTGCTGGCCCTGATCAAACGAGCCTGTCCGAAACAGGCCGCTCCGACCGTGAAGGAAACCGCTGAAAGATGAATGCCACCAAACGCCTGGAGATTTTTCGCCGGCTGCATGAAGACAATCCCGAACCCAAGACCGAACTGGCCTACGACTCGCCCTTCGAACTGTTGATCGCCGTGATTCTGTCGGCCCAGGCCACTGACGTCGGGGTCAACAAGGCCACGGCGAAACTCTTCCCGGTGGCCAACACCCCGGCGACCATTCATGCCCTGGGTGTGGAAGGGTTATCGGAATACATCAAGACCATCGGCCTGTACAACAGCAAGGCGAAGAACGTTATCGAGACCTGCCGCATCCTCGTCGAACAGCATGGCGGCGAGGTGCCGGAAACCCGCGAAGCGCTGGAAGCCCTGCCTGGAGTCGGACGCAAGACCGCCAACGTGGTGCTCAACACCGCCTTCCGCCAATTGACCATGGCGGTGGACACCCATATTTTCCGCGTCAGCAACCGCACCGGCATCGCCCCCGGGAAGAATGTGCTGGACGTGGAAAAGGCCCTGCTCAAGTTCGTGCCCAAGGCCTATCTGCTGGATGCCCATCATTGGCTGATCCTGCACGGGCGCTATGTTTGCCAGGCGCGCAAACCCCGTTGTGGAAGTTGCCGGATCGAGGATTTGTGCGAGTACAAGCACAAGACCTCCGACGATTGAAGAAATAGGGAAATCCAGCCGCTCCGATTGAAAAAATCTTTTTTACCAGTCTCTGGAATATCGATATAAGGGGCGCCAATGGCCCTCTTGGAACGGAGTGACACATGAGCACTGATAAAGAAGACCTGGATATCGACGATGACTCCCCCGCGGCCGAAGAGTTTGTCAGCGACAACACGGCGCAGGCCGCGAAAACCAACCTGATCAAGCGCCGCACCATCGATAACCTGCTGGAAGAACGCCGTCTGCAAAGGCAATTGGCGGACTACGATTTCGATCTTTGAAGCCTGCCGGACTGAAAAAACAAAAGCCTCCTTTTTATCGGAGGCTTTTTGCGTTATGCAGCAGGATCAGACCAGGCCGTTGCGCTGCGCCAGTTCGATCAGGTCGACGAGAGAGCGGGCATTGAGCTTGAGCAACAGGCGGGTCTTGTAGGTACTGACCGTCTTGTTGCTGAGAAACATGCTGTCGGCGATTTCCTTGTTGGACTTGCCTTTGGCCAGTTGTTGCAGAACCATCATTTCCCGCCCCGACAGACGCCCGACCATATCCGCCTCGCTGGAGCCCCCGAGGTTGGTGCGCACCGAGTGCAGGGCCTGGTTGGGGAAGTAGCTGTAGCCGGACAATACCGCCTTGATGGCGCTGAGCAGCTCGGTGAGGTCCTGTTGCTTGCTGACATAACCGGCGGCCCCCGCCTGCATGCAGCGCATGGAAAAATGCCCGGGCGCCTGGGACGTCAGGACCAGCACCTTGATCACGATGCCGTTGGCCGTCAGCCGCCCGATGACCTCCAGGCCATCGAGCTTGGGAATCCCGATATCGAGGATGACGATGTCCGGCAAATGCTCCCGGGCCAGCTGCAACGCATCCACGCCGTTGTCCGTTTCCCCAATCACTTCATAACCATGCCGGTCCATCAGCATGCGCACGGCCAAGCGAATGACAGGATGGTCATCGACGATCAGCACTTTATTCATGGGCAAGATCCATTCTTAAACTATTCGACTTATTAGAAGCCCGCACAATAGCCCAGTCGGTAGAAGCAATGCATGATCATAACCACACGCATATGCACGCTAGGAAAGGGACTACCCGAATAAAGGAAAGCTCCTACGGATATTTCCTACAGGCCGTTTGTTTGAGAACAACTTCGCGCCTTGTTTGCATTAAAAAAGGCATCTCCGGATGCTAGCCGGAGGCATCGAAAATATCGCTACGAATATCGGCTAATCATTTGCAGGAAATATCCGTAATACCCCCGAAATAAGTCTGAATGCGCCTGCCGCATTCATCGGCAGCGGTTTCCTGCCCCTGGAAATGCTGCTCCAAGCAGAGCCATCGCCCCCTGATAAACCCGTCCACGACGCTGCACACTGCCGGCACCCTTCTTATTTTCCGCCGCCCAGGCACCGCCGCAAGACCGCGAAACAGAGAGCAGGCCCATGAGCAGCCCAGAACCGAAGAGCCCCCTGACCATCATCGCCATCTTCGCCGGGATCATCGAAGCATCGGCGCTGGCCTCGCTGCCGTTTCTCGATGAAAGCAGCCAGGGTATCTACACTTGGTTCCTCGTCGGTTTTCCGCCGTTTCTGACATTGCTGTTCTTCCTCACCCTGAACTTCAACAGCAAGAGTCTCTACGTTCCCGAAGAGTCGAGCAGCGAAAACCATTTCCCGGACAACGAAACGCTGCCACCCGATATGTCGGAGAAAACGTCCCGCCCTCAAACTTCTCCGACACTTGCATTTGCCTTTTCACACCGCCAGGAACATTCCAGCGTGGTGATTTCCGGGCCCCGCGCCCAGGCATTGCTGGAAGTTGTCGCGCGCCATGCCCTGCGCAAATCCATCCCCGGAGGCGTGACCCTGCATAACCTGGACCGGGGCACCCGGGTCAGCATCGTTACCGAGGCTCCACCCGATGATTGCGTGGCCGCTGGCCAAAAAAAAACCCGGCAATGAATGCCGGGTTTTTGCTGTCGAGGCGCCGAATCAGAGCGGCGAACGACCCTTGCCCGCGGCGATGCGCATGCGCAAGGCGTTGAGCTTGATGAAGCCGGCGGCGTCAGCCTGGTTGTACGCACCGCCGTCTTCTTCGAAGGTCGCGATGTTGGCGTCGAACAGCGAATCGTCGGACTTGCGGCCAGTGACGATGACGTTGCCCTTGTACAGCTTCAGGCGCACCACGCCGTTCACGTTGACCTGCGAAGCGTCGATCATCTGTTGCAGCATCAGGCGCTCCGGGCTCCACCAGTAGCCGGTGTAGATCAGGCTGGCGTACTTCGGCATCAGCTCATCCTTCAGGTGAGCGACTTCGCGGTCCAGGGTGATCGACTCGATGGCACGGTGAGCCTTGAGCATGATGGTGCCGCCAGGGGTCTCGTAGCAGCCACGGGACTTCATGCCGACGTAACGGTTCTCGACGATGTCCAGACGGCCGATGCCGTTGGCGCCGCCGATGCGGTTCAGTTCGGCGAGGACGGTGGCCGGGCTCATCTCGACGCCGTCGATGGCGACGATGTCACCATTGCGGTAGGTCAGCTCGAGGTAGGTTGCCTGGTCCGGAGCGTTCTCCGGGGCAACGCTCCAGCGCCACATGTCTTCCTCGTGCTCGGTCCAGGTATCTTCCAGGACACCGCCTTCGTAGGAGATGTGCAACAGGTTGGCGTCCATCGAGTACGGCGACTTCTTCTTGCCGTGGCGCTCGATCGGGATGCCGTGCTTCTCGGCGTAGTCCATCAGCTTCTCGCGGGACAGCAGGTCCCACTCGCGCCATGGGGCAATGACCTTGACGCCCGGCTTCAGCGCGTAGGCGCCCAGCTCGAAGCGCACCTGGTCGTTGCCCTTGCCGGTAGCACCGTGGGAAATGGCGTCGGCGCCGGTTTCGTTGGCGATTTCGATCAGGCGCTTGGCGATCAGCGGACGGGCGATGGAAGTACCCAGCAGGTACTCGCCTTCGTAGACGGTGTTGGCGCGGAACATCGGGAACACGAAGTCTCGGACGAACTCTTCGCGCAGGTCATCGATGTAGATCTCTTTCACGCCCATGGCCTGTGCCTTGGCGCGGGCCGGCTCGACCTCTTCGCCCTGACCCAGGTCGGCGGTGAACGTCACCACTTCACAGTTGTAGGTATCCTGCAGCCACTTGAGAATCACCGAAGTATCAAGGCCGCCGGAATACGCCAGTACGACCTTTTTTACGTCCGCCATGCCATCACTCCACGGGGTTGTACGGAAAACCCCGGATTCTACCGCTCTCGCGCTTGAATTTACAGTGGGGCGACAGCTTGTGACGACAAAGCGACAGGAACTGTCGTGAGCGCGACGGGTGGTCGCACTCAGGACTTCGGTACGGGCTTGGCGGGCTGGGCCTGGGCGGCCGGGGTCACTGGCGCAGCAGGTGCAGCCGGGTTCGCCGATGGCGCCGGAGCAGCCGGAATCACTGGATCAGCCGGTTTTTCCGCCGCTGGCTTCTCGACTGGCGTGACCCGGTCGAGCTGGATGTTCACCCGGCGGTTGCGCGCCCGGTTGCCCGCGGAGTTGTTGGCCGCCAGCGGATAACGCTCGCCATGGAAGCGCACGACAATGTTCTCTTCCGGTACACCGTGGGCCTTGAGGTAGTCCTGCACGGCCAGGGCGCGACGGCGCGACAGGTCGCGGTTGGTCAGGCGGTTGCCGCTGTTGTCGGAGTGGCCGTCCAGTTCGATATGGTTGACCGTCGGGTCGGCCTTGAGGAAATCGAGGATCACGTCGAGACGCGCGCGGGCGTCGGCGTCCAGGTCGATGCCGTTGCCCGGGAAGCCAATGCGGGCCTGGCGGATCTGGTCGAAGTTCATCGGCAGCAGTTTGGCCGCGCACGCCTGGTAATCGGCGTAGGCCTTGTTGAAGCGCACCGGCAGCAGGTGCACTTCCATGGTCTGCCCGCCTTCGCCGGCGTAGTTGCGCACCACCGTGCTGCGTCCGTCCATCAGGCCATTGATCAGGCGGCTGGCCTGGCCCTGGGAGCTGTTGAACAGCACGCCGCTGCGGGCCATGCGGATCGAACCGAGGTTGATATCGCCACGCCCCGGCTGCCACGGCGCGGCGGCCGCCAGCAAGGTTGCCGAGCCGCTGCCGAGCATGTTGTTGCTCGAACGCAGGCGGAACGTCGCCTGCTCGCCCGCACGGCGCACGAACTCGCCCGTGCCGAAATCGGCAATGGGCTGGATCAGGCGGCACTCGAACTGATCGCCTTCGACCTTCCATTCGATATTTTCCACCCGCGTCTGGAACACGAGGGCGCTGGCCGGAAGGCTGGCAAACAGACTGAGCAGGGCTAGATAACGCTGGCGCACGGGCGGCTCCACTTAAATTCCATCACTTACCAGCAGGCTATCGGACGCCTTCGGCAAAACTTGATAGCGAGTGCTCGGGGAAGGCTTTTCCGGTAGCATTCGCCCAGAGTTCGAACCGCCTGGAAACCCCAATGTCCGATCGCCTGACCCTCCTGCGTCCCGACGACTGGCACATCCATCTTCGTGATGGAGCCGTGCTGCCTCATACCGTCCGGGACGTGGCGCGCACCTTCGCCCGCGCCATCATCATGCCCAACCTGGTCCCGCCGGTGCGCAACGCCGCCGAAGCCGAGGGTTATCGCCAGCGCATCCTCGATGCCCGCCCGACGGGTAGCCCGTTCGAGCCGCTGATGGTCCTGTACCTCACCGACCGCACCCAGCCGGAAGACATCCGCGCAGCCAAGGCCAGCGGTTTCGTCTACGCGGCCAAGCTGTACCCGGCCGGCGCGACCACCAACTCGGATTCCGGCGTCACCAGCATCGACAAGATCTTCCCGGCCCTGGAAGCCATGGCCGAAGTCGGCATGCTCCTGCTGGTCCACGGTGAAGTGACCCGCGGCGAGATCGACGTGTTCGACCGCGAGAAGCTGTTCATCGACGAGCATCTGCGTCGTCTGGTGGAACGCCTGCCGACCCTGAAGATCGTCTTCGAGCACATCACCACCGCCGAGGCCGCGCAGTTCGTCAAGGAAGCCCCGGCCAACGTCGGCGCGACCATCACCGCCCAGCACCTGCTGTACAACCGCAACCATATGCTGGTCGGCGGCATTCGCCCGCACTTCTATTGCCTGCCGATCCTCAAGCGCAATACCCACCAGGTCGCGCTGCTGGATGCGGCCACCAGCGGCAACCCGAAGTTCTTCCTCGGCACCGACTCGGCGCCCCACGCCCGTCACGCCAAGGAAGCCGCCTGCGGCTGCGCCGGTTGCTACACCGCTTATGCGGCCATCGAGCTGTACGCGGAAGCCTTCGAACAGCGCAATGCCCTGGACAAGCTGGAAGGTTTCGCCAGCCTGCACGGCCCGGCGTTCTACGGCCTGCCGGCGAACACCGACAGCATCACCCTGGTCCGCGAGGACTGGACCGCCCCGGACAGCCTGCCGTTCGGCGACAACACCGTGGTTCCGCTGCGCGCCGGTGAAACACTGCGCTGGCGCCTGCTGGAGGAAAGCAAGTGAGTGATGATCAGTTCGACGACGACCTGGAAGGTTCCGGCGGCGGCGGTGGCTCGCGCCACCCGATGGCTGAGCGCTTCCGCGGCTACCTGCCGGTCGTGGTGGATGTCGAGACCGGTGGCTTCAACAGCGCCACCGACGCACTGCTGGAAATCGCCGCGGTCACCATCGGCATGGATGAAAAGGGCTTCCTGTTCCCGGAGCACACCTATTTCTTCCGTGTCGAACCGTTCGAAGGCGCCAACATCGAACAGGCGGCCCTGGAGTTCACCGGGATCAAGCTCGACCACCCGCTGCGCATGGCGGTGAGTGAGGAAGCGGCGCTGACCGACATCTTCCGTGGCGTGCGCAAGGCGCTGAAGGCCAACGGCTGCAAGCGCGCGATCCTGGTCGGGCACAACAGCAGCTTCGACCTCGGCTTCCTGAATGCTGCCGTGGCGCGCACCGACCTCAAGCGCAACCCGTTCCACCCGTTCTCCAGCTTCGACACCGCCACCCTGGCCGGCCTCGCCTATGGCCAGACCGTGCTGGCGCGGGCCTGCCAGAGCGCCGACATCGACTTCGACGGCCGCGAGGCGCACTCCGCCCGCTACGACACGGAGAAGACGGCCGAGCTGTTCTGCGGCATCGTCAACCGCTGGAAGGAAATGGGCGGCTGGCACGATTTTCACGACTAAGCTGCAAGCTGCAAGCTGCAAGCGACAAGAAAAAGCAGATCGCACGCGGTCCCGCTTTTTCTTATAGCTTGAAGCTTAAAGCTTGAAGCAAAAAAAACCGGCCTCAATCAGGCCGGTTTTTTTGTGCTTGGCGAAATTACAGCTTGCCAGCGTTCTCGCTCAGGTAGGCAGCTACGCCTTCTGGCGAAGCGGTCATGCCCTTGTCGCCTTTTTTCCAGTTGGCAGGGCAGACTTCGCCGTGCTCTTCGTGGAATTGCAGGGCGTCGACCAGACGCAGCAGCTCGTCCATGTTACGGCCCAGCGGCAGGTCGTTGACGATCTGCGAACGCACGACACCGTTGGTGTCGATCAGGAACGCGCCACGGAAGGCGACGCCGCCTTCGGATTCAACGTCGTAGGCCTTGCAGATCTCGTGGGAGATGTCGGCCGCCAGGGTGTACTTGACCGGGCCGATACCGCCGTTGTTGACCGGGGTGTTGCGCCAGGCGTTGTGGGTGAAGTGCGAGTCGATCGAAACGCCGATGACTTCGACGTTGCGCGCCTGGAACTCAGGAATGCGGTGGTCCAGGGCGATCAGCTCGGACGGGCAGACGAAGGTGAAGTCCAGTGGGTAGAAGAACACCAGGCCGTATTTGCCCTTGATAGCGGAGGCCAGGTTGAAGCTGTCGACGATTTCGCCATTGCCCAGTACAGCGGCGACGGTGAAGTCCGGGGCTTTTTTGCCAACGAGTACGCTCATTCGATATCTCCTGATGGTGTTTGGAAACTGACTACGCAGAAGGCCGCAGCCTTCTGACACGGGTTGAGCATCATACACGGCCCCGGGCGGGACGCCGAGTCATGGCGATCCGACTCTTTTTCCTACCGGCGGTCGCTCTGTTTCGCATGTTCGAGAAAGAGCTTTGACAAGCATTCTCATTACCATTAGGCTTCACTGCATTCGAGCCTAACGCCCAAATGGTTTTCTTCTATGTATGTGTGTCTTTGTGTTGGTGTAACCGACGGACAGATCCGCGATGCGATCTATGAAGGATGCTGTAGCTACAAGGAAGTGCGCGCCGCCACCAATGTGGCAAGCCAGTGTGGCAAATGTGCGTGCGTCGCCAAGCAGGTGGTACGCGAGACCTTGGCCGAAATCCAGATCAGCCAGGCAGCCGCCCTGCCCTACCCGGTGGAATTCACCGCGGCCTGAAAAATAATTTTCCCCTCTTTATAAAGAACCGGACCCTGCGTCCGGTTTTTTTATGCCCGAAATTCAAGCAGTTAGCGTTAAAACGAGGAATAAAAACATTCTTATTCCTATTAAATTTCACTTATTATTCAATAACTTAGGTTTGACAGAGAAAGTTGCCAGGCTCAAACTCCCGCTTATTGGCACATAGACAGGGCGGGACCCCACCATGAAAGGCGACGTAAGCGTCATCCAGCATCTCAACAAGATCCTCGGAAACGAGCTGGTCGCGATCAACCAATACTTCCTGCATGCGCGCATGTACGAAGACTGGGGTCTGGAAAAGCTCGGCAAGCACGAATACAAAGAATCCATCGACGAGATGAAGCACGCTGACAAGCTGATCAAGCGGATTCTCTTCCTCGAAGGCATCCCCAACGTCCAGGACCTGGGCAAGCTGCTAATCGGCGAGCACACCCGCGAAATGCTGGAATGCGACCTGAAGATCGAGCAGAAAGGCCTGATCGACCTGAAAGCCGCGATCGCTCACTGCGAAACCGTCGGCGACTTCGGTAGCCGTGAGATGCTGGAAGACATTCTCGAGTCCGAGGAAGAGCATATCGACTGGCTGGAAACCCAGCTGGGGTTGATCGACAAGGTCGGGCTGGAGAACTATCTGCAATCGCAGATGGGTGAGTGAGCGGCTGCAAGCTTTAAGCGGCAAGCGGCAAGAAAGAGCAGTGGCGCATCGGCCGCTGCTTTTTTTTACCCAGGTTTTGTGTTGTTGCTACTGACCTCATCGCTGGCAAGCCAGCTCCCACAGGGTTCGGCAGCGACGCGGACACTGTGGGAGCTGGCTTGCCAGCGATGAGGCCCTGAAGAGCAACACAGATACGAAAAAGCCCCGCATTCGCGGGGCTTTTCGATGTTGCCAGGCAATCAGGCTTCGGAAGCCTTGGCCTTGGCGGCTGCGTCCTTGATCAGGGTCTGCAGCTCGCCGTTCTGGAACATCTCGATCATGATGTCGCTGCCGCCGACCAGCTCACCGGCGACCCACAGTTGCGGGAAGGTCGGCCAGTTGGCGTATTTCGGCAGGTTGGCGCGGATTTCCGGGTTCTGCAGGATGTCGACGTAAGCGAACTTCTCGCCGCAACCCATCACGGCCTGCGCCGCTTTTGCCGAGAAGCCGCACTGCGGGGCATTCGGCGAGCCTTTCATGTACAGCAGAACGGTGTTGTTGGCGATCTGCTCTTTGATTGTTTCGATGATATCCATGAAGCACCTCGGCTGAACTTTCCGACCTGGTTGTCGGCACGGTGGCGCATTGTATCGGAAAGCCGAGACGCACGCTCGGTCTTGCCGACAATCAAGCAGCAACCACTTCCACCGGCACGCCATTGAGCACCGCATTGCCCGACAACGCGTCGATCAGACGCTCGTCGGTCAGGTCATTGGCACTGGCCCCGCCCTGCACACTGGCGATATCCAGCAGCACGCCGGGACGGGCATGACCGAAGCCATGAGGCAGGCTGACCACCCCGGGCATCATGTCGGTACTGGCCAGCACTTCCACCTCGATGGTGCCGACCCGCGACGTCACCCGCACCCGCTGCCCGTCCTGCAACTGGCGCCCGGCCAGGTCCTGCGGGTGCATCAGCAACTGATGCCGCGGCTTGCCTTTGACCAGGCGATGAAAGTTGTGCATCCAGGAATTGTTGCTGCGCACATGGCGCCGGCCGATCAGCAGCAATTGCGCGGCGCTTGGTGGCTGCTGCGCGGCAAACCGCTGGAGGTCGGCGAGAAGCGCTGCGGGTGCCGCTTCGATGGCCTTGCTCTCGGTCTTCAGGCGTGATGCCAGGTTCGGCTGCAACGGCCCGAGATCGACGCCGTGAGGGTGCTGATCGAGAGTCTTCAAGGACAGGTCGAACGCCGAGCCTTCGCCATAGCGCCCGCCACGCAGCCCCAGATCGATCATCTTCGCCGGCGGGATCGTGGGCTTCAGCGGCTTGTCGGCGACCCGCGCAAAGGCCTCGGCCAGGCCGACGAAAATCTCCCAATCATGCAGCGCTCCCTGCGGCTTGGGCAGGATGGCGCGGTTGAAGCGGGTGACATTGCGCACCGCGAAGAGGTTGAAGGTGGTGTCGTAGTGATCGTTCTCCAGCGCCGAGGTGGACGGCAGGATCAGGTCGGCATAGCGGGTGGTCTCGTTGATGTAGAGATCGATGCTGAGCATGAACTCCAGCCCGTCCAGCGCCTGCTCCAGTTGCCGGCCATTGGGCGTCGACAGCACCGGGTTGCCGGCCACGGTGACCAGGGCCCGCACCTGGCCCTCGCCTTCGGTGAGCATTTCCTCGGCCAGGGCCGAGACCGGCAGCTCGCCGCCATACTCCGGCAACCCGGAAACCCGGCTCTGCCAGACATTGAAATGCCCGCCGCTGGTGGTCGCCACCAGGTCCACCGCAGGCTCGGTGCACAGTGCACCGCCAACCCGGTCGAGGTTGCCGCTGACCAGGTTGATCAGTTGCACCAGCCAGTGACAAAGCGTGCCGAACGCCTGGATCGACACGCCCATGCGCCCATAGCAGACCGCCTTGTCGGCAGCGGCGAAGTCCCGGGCCAGTTGGCGGATCAGACCGGCGTCGATCCCGCACAGTAGGCTCATGACCTCCGGGGTGAACGGTTGCAGCGCCGCACGCACCTCATCCAGGCCGCTGACCGGCAGCGGGCTGGCCCGGGTCAGGCCTTCCTCGAACAGGGTATTGAGCAGACCACAGAGCAGCGCCGCATCGCCGCCCGGACGGACGAACAGATGCTGGTCGGCCATGGCCGCCGTCTCGCTGCGCCGCGGATCGACGACTACCAGCTTGCCGCCTCGGGCCTGCAAGGCTTTCAGACGTTTCTCCACATCCGGCACGGTCATGATGCTGCCGTTGGAGGCCAGCGGGTTGCCGCCGAGGATCAGCATGAAGTCGGTGTGGTCGATGTCCGGGATCGGCAGCAGCAGGCCGTGACCGTACATCAGGTAGCTGGTCAGATGATGGGGCAACTGGTCGACCGAGGTGGCGGAAAAACGGTTGCGGGTTTTCAGCAGGCCGAGGAAGTAGTTGCTGTGGGTCATCAGCCCGTAGTTGTGCACGCTGGGATTGCCCTGGTACACCGCCACCGCGTTCTGCCCGTGGCGCTGCTGGATCTCGTGGAGCTTGCGCGCCGCCAGTTCGAAGGCCTCGCCCCAGGCGATCGGCAGCCATTGTTCGCCCACCCGTACGACCGGGCCGCGCAGGCGGTTGGGATCGTTCTGGATATCCTGCAGGGCCACCGCCTTGGGGCAGATGTGCCCGCGGCTGAAGCTGTCCTGGGGGTCGCCCTTGATCGAGGCGATGCGCGGCGCGCCGCTGTCGTCGGTGTCGAGCTCGAAAGTCAGGCCGCAGATGGCCTCGCACAGGTGACAGGCTCGGTGGTGCACGGTCTTGGTCATGGCCGCCTCTTGTTCTGGATCGGGGGGAGTGCCGTCCCCGACTATGGCCCCGGCTCCGAAGGGCCGCCAGCGATGTTCGCCCGCTGAATTGCCCGCCATCAGCCGGGACGATGGTCCCAGGAGACCGACAAAGCCCCGTCCCTGCGTTGCAAAGTCCTTCCGGGGCAGTGTAAAAAGCTCTCTTGCTCTGGAAAAAGGAGCAGACAGACGGCACGCGTTGTATTCGACCAAGACCGTCGAAGCAGCCCCCACTTGGTAAGACGCGACATTTAATTATAGTATTGCGCCTTCCCCTATTTCGTCGCCCCGTGCGGCTTACGCCGCAGGTCCCCTCCGTGTTTCCGAAAAACCGGTAATGGCTGATCTGCGGTCTGTTGCAAAAAGGTAGTCAATGATGAGCGCTAGGCACTTTCTCTCCCTGATGGATTTCACCGCCGATGAACTGGTCAGTGTGATCCGCCGAGGGATCGAGCTGAAAGACCTGCGTAACCGCGGCGTACTCTTCGAGCCCCTGAAAAACCGCGTGCTGGGCATGATCTTCGAGAAATCCTCGACCCGTACCCGGCTGTCCTTCGAAGCCGGCATGATCCAGCTCGGCGGCCAGGCGATCTTCCTCTCCCCGCGTGATACCCAGCTGGGCCGCGGCGAGCCGATCGGCGACTGCGCCATCGTCATGTCGCGCATGCTCGATGCAGTGATGATCCGGACCTTTGCCCACAGCACCCTGACCGAATTCGCCGCCAACTCCCGCGTGCCGGTGATCAACGGCCTGTCCGACGACCTGCACCCGTGCCAGCTGCTGGCCGACATGCAGACCTTCCTCGAACACCGCGGCTCGATCCAGGGCAAGACCGTGGCCTGGATCGGCGACGGCAACAACATGTGCAACAGCTATATAGAAGCGGCGATCCAGTTCGACTTCCAGCTGCGCGTCGCCTGCCCGGAAGGCTACGAGCCGGATCCGCGCTTCGTCGCCCAGGCCGGTGACCGCGTGCAGATCGTCCGCGATCCGAAGGAAGCGGTGCGCGGCGCCCACCTGGTGAGCACCGACGTCTGGACCTCCATGGGCCAGGAAGACGAAACCGCCCGCCGCCTGGAGCATTTCGCACCGTATCAGGTGACCCGCGAGTTGCTCGACCTGGCCGCCGCCGACGTGTTGTTCATGCACTGCCTGCCCGCCCACCGTGGCGAGGAAATCAGCATGGACGTACTCGACGACCCGCGTGTCGTCGCCTGGGACCAGGCTGAAAACCGCCTGCACGCCCAGAAGGCACTTCTCGAATTCCTTGTTGAACCGGCCTATCACCACGCATGAGTCAGCCTCTGTTGCTCAACCTGCGCAACCTCGCCTGCGGCTATGGCGAGGCGCGCATCGTCCAGAACCTCAACCTGCACCTGAACGCCGGCGATATCGGCTGTTTGCTGGGCTCCTCGGGTTGCGGCAAGACCACCACCCTGCGCGCCATCGCCGGCTTCGAGCCGGTGCATGGTGGCGAGATCAGCCTCGCAGGCGAAGTCATTTCCAGGGCCGGGTTCACCCTGGCTCCGGAAAAGCGCCGGATCGGCATGGTGTTCCAGGACTACGCCCTGTTCCCGCACCTGACCGTGGCGCAGAACGTCGCCTTCGGCATCGGCAAGCACCCGCGCCAGCAGGACGTGGTCAAGGACATGCTGGAACTGGTCAAGCTCGACGGTCTTGGCGGGCGCTATCCCCATGAACTGTCCGGTGGCCAGCAGCAACGGGTGGCCCTGGCCCGTGCCCTGGCGCCCGAGCCGCAGTTGCTGCTGCTCGACGAGCCGTTCTCCAACCTCGACGTGGAACTGCGCCGGCGCCTCAGCCATGAGGTCCGCGACATCCTCAAGAGCCGCGGCACCAGTGCCATCCTGGTCACCCACGACCAGGAAGAAGCCTTCGCCGTCAGCGACCATGTCGGGGTGTTCAAGGAAGGCCGCCTGGAGCAGTGGGATACGCCATACAACCTGTACCACGAGCCGGCCACGCCGTTCGTGGCGAGTTTCATTGGCCAGGGTTACTTCATCCGCGGGCAGTTGCTCAGCCCGGAAACCGTGCAGACCGAACTGGGTGAACTGCGCGGTAATCGTGCCTATACCCTGCCGGTGGGCGGTGCGGTGGACGTGCTGCTGAGGCCTGACGATATCGTGCATGCCCCGCAAAGCGCCCTGAACGCGCAGGTCATCGGCAAGAGCTTCCAGGGGGCTTCGACCCTGTATCGGCTGCAATTGGCGACCGGTACCCAGCTGGAAGCGATTTTCCCGAGCCATCTGGATTACCAGATGGGTCAGGATGTGGGGATTGCAGTGGCGGCGGATCACCTGGTGCTGTTTGCGGCGTCGGGTAGTGTCGAGGCCAGGCTGCCTGCCGGCGAGAACGGCGTTCGCCGCTACAGTTCCGCTAGTTGACTCGTTCCCTGTGGGAGCTGGCTTGCCAGCGATTTGGCCAGATCTGACAACATCATTGCTCAGGCCGGCCTCATCGCTGGCAAGCCAGCTCCCACAGGGGTTTGTGTGAAGGCTACTTTTTCTACTCTTTGCCGATCGCCGCAAACTTGCCCTGGGTATGCTCCGCCAGCACCCCCGCCGCCAACTCCACTTCCAGCCCCCGCCGCCCGGCACTGACGTGGATGGTCGGAAATTCCTCCGCAGATTTATCGATAAACGTCCTCAGACGTTTCTTCTGACCCAGTGGGCTGATTCCTCCAACCAGGTAGCCGGTTGAACGCTGCGCCGCCGCCGGATCCGCCATCTCGCACTTCTTCGCCCCTGCCGCCTGTGCCAGAGCCTTCAAGTCCAGGGTCCCCACCACCGGCACCACCGCCACCAGCAACTCGCCTTTCTCGGTCGCTGCCAGCAACGTCTTGAACACCTGCTGCGGGTTCAGATTCAGCTTCTCGGCCGCCTCAAGGCCGTAGGACGCGGCTTTCGGGTCGTGTTCATAACTGTGAATGCGATGTTCGGCGCGAACCTTCTTCAACAGATCCAGGGCAGGGGTCATGCAGGGCTCCAACAGCGATGTTCGGTTTCGATTCGCTGGCTACTGTAGGACAAATCCCGACACACAACCATCCGCTTGTAGGACAAGGCCTGGACGACTTGTGGGCCACCAGTCAGTTTATGAATCACGGTTCGCTTTCGACCTTTGACATCAGCGTTTCTTGTCTATATTTTTTCGTTTCTGAATATAGGTGCCCTTATAAAGTGCACCCGCACACCCCGCCTGACCGGAAATGGGGATTTCCGCCGGGCTTTCCGTCGAGCGCTCACTGCGCCTCACAACAACAAGAACCGAGGTATCGAATGACGACTGCTCTACAACAACCGACGTTGTCCAGCCAATGCATGGCGGAATTCTTCGGCACCGCGCTGCTGATCTTCTTCGGCACCGGGTGCGTCGCCGCGCTCAAGGTCGCGGGTGCCAGCTTCGGCCTGTGGGAAATCAGCATCATCTGGGGGATCGGCGTGAGCATGGCGATCTACCTGACCGCCGGGATCTCCGGCGCGCACCTGAACCCGGCCGTGAGCATCGCCCTGTGCCTGTTCGCCGGTTTCGAAAAAGGCAAACTGCCCTTCTATATCCTCGCCCAGGTCGCCGGCGCCTTCTGCGGCGCGGCGCTCGTATACGCGCTGTACAGCAACCTGTTCTTCGATTACGAACAGACCCATGCCATGGTCCGCGGCAGCCAGGCCAGCCTCGAGCTGGCCTCGGTGTTCTCCACCTACCCACACCCGGCCCTGTCCACCGGCCAGGCCTTCCTCGTCGAAGTGGTGATCACCGCAATCCTCATGGCCGTGATCATGGCCCTGACCGACGACAACAACGGCCTGCCCCGCGGCCCGCTGGCACCGCTGCTGATCGGCCTGCTGATCGCCGTGATCGGCAGCGCCATGGGCCCGCTGACCGGCTTCGCGATGAACCCGGCACGGGATTTCGGGCCCAAGCTGATGACCTTCCTTGCCGGCTGGGGCGAAGTGGCCTTTACCGGCGGTCGTGATATTCCCTACTTCCTCGTTCCGGTGTTCGCGCCGATCATGGGAGCCAGTCTCGGTGCCGCCCTGTACCGCGGCGTGTTCGCCCGCAGCCTGCCCGATGCCGCTGCGGCAACCGCCCCGAGCGACGACAACGCTCAAGGCAAGACCCAGGCGTCCTGATCCGCACCGCGATCAGCGAACCCTGACTCCTACCCTATTCACTGCAAGGCCAACGACATGACAGACCTTCAGAACAAGAACTACATCATCGCCCTTGACCAGGGCACGACCAGTTCGCGGGCCATCATCTTCGACCGTGACGCCAACGTGGTCGGCACCTCCCAGCGCGAGTTCGCCCAGCACTACCCGCAAGCCGGCTGGGTCGAGCACGACCCGATGGAAATCTTCGCCACCCAGAGCGCGACCATGGTCGAAGCCCTGGCCCAGGCCGGGATCAGCCATGACCAGGTCGCCGCCATCGGTATCACCAACCAGCGCGAAACCACCGTGGTCTGGGACAAGGAAACCGGGCGCCCGGTCTATAACGCCATCGTCTGGCAGTGCCGGCGCAGCACCGAGATCTGCGAGCAGCTCAAGCGTGACGGCCTGCAGGACTACATCCGCGAAACCACCGGCCTGGTCACCGACCCGTACTTCTCCGGGACCAAGCTGAAGTGGATCCTCGACAACGTCGATGGCGTGCGCGAGCGCGCCGAACGCGGCGAACTGCTGTTCGGCACCGTGGATACCTGGCTGATCTGGAAGTTCTCCGGCGGCAAGGTGCATGTCACCGACTACACCAACGCCTCGCGGACCATGCTGTTCAACATTCATACCCTGCAATGGGATGAAAAAATGCTCGAAGTGCTGGGCATCCCGAAACAGATGCTGCCGCCGGTACGCCCGTCCTCCGAGATCTACGGCCACACCAAGAGCGGTATCGCCATCGCCGGTATCGCCGGCGACCAGCAGGCCGCGCTGTTCGGCCAGATGTGCGTGGAACCGGGCCAGGCCAAGAACACCTACGGCACCGGCTGCTTCCTGCTGATGAACACCGGCGACAAGGCGGTGCAGTCGTCCCACGGCCTGCTCACCACCATCGCCTGCGGCCCCCGCGGCGAAGTGGCCTACGCCCTGGAAGGCGCGGTGTTCAACGGCGGCTCTACCGTGCAGTGGCTGCGCGACGAGCTGAAGATCGTCAACGACGCCCATGACACCGAGTACTTCGCCAGCAAGGTCAAGGACAGCAACGGCGTGTACCTGGTGCCGGCCTTCACCGGCCTCGGCGCGCCCTACTGGGATCCGTATGCCCGCGGCGCCCTGTTCGGCCTGACCCGCGGGGTCAAGGTCGATCACATCATCCGCGCCGCCCTGGAGTCCATTGCCTACCAGACCCGCGACGTCCTCGACGCCATGCAGCAGGACTGCGGTCAGCGCCTCAGCGCCCTGCGCGTGGACGGCGGCGCGGTAGCCAACAACTTCCTCATGCAGTTCCAGGCGGACATCCTCGGCACCTGTGTCGAGCGCCCGCAGATGCGCGAAACCACGGCCCTCGGCGCTGCCTACCTGGCGGGCCTGGCCTGCGGTTTCTGGAGCGGCCTGGACGAGCTGCGCGGCAAGGCGCTGATCGAGCGCGAGTTCACCCCGCAACTGGAAGAGGCGGCGAAGGAGAAGCTGTACAGCGGCTGGCTCAAGGCGGTCGATCGCACCCGCGATTGGGAGCCGCACGAGGAATAACGTTTCAGCAGCGTGGCGCAGTCTGTTCGATCAGCAACAGACTGCGCTGCATGCCATGCCGAAGCCGCGTTCAGACTGGTCCCCGGCCCCTTCCTCCGGCATCATTGCAGCATTTTTCGGCCGCCCTGAAGGACGCCCATGAATCTGCCTCCCCGCCAACAACAAATTCTCGAACTGGTCCGTGAACGCGGCTACGTCAGTATCGAGGAAATGGCGCAGTTGTTCGTCGTCACCCCGCAAACCATCCGCCGCGATATCAACCAGTTGGCGGAGGTCAATCTGCTGCGCCGCTATCACGGTGGCGCGGCCTACGACTCCAGTATCGAAAACACCGCCTATGCCATGCGCGCCGACCAGATGCGCGACGAGAAGCAGCGCATCGCCGAAGCCGTGGCCCGGCAGATTCCCGATCATGCTTCGCTGTTCATCAATATCGGCACCACCACCGAATCCATCGCCCGCGCCCTGCTCAACCACAACCACCTGAAGATCATCACCAACAACCTGCATGTGGCGTCGATCCTCAGTGCCAAGGACGATTTCGAAGTGCAACTGGCTGGCGGCACCGTGCGCCGCGACGGCGGTGTGGTGGGCCAGGCCAGCGTCGATTTCATCAGCCAGTTCAAGGTCGACTTCGCCCTGGTCGGCATCAGCGGCATCGACGAGGACGGCAGCCTGCTGGACTTCGACTACCAGGAAGTGCGGGTGTCCCAGGCGATCATCGCCAACGCGCGCCAGGTGATTCTGGCTGCCGACTCCAGCAAGTTCGGGCGCAACGCCATGGTGCGCCTGGGTTCGATCAGCCTGATCGACTGCCTGGTGACCGACCAGGCACCGGTCAGCGCCCTGACCCAGTTGCTCAACCAGCACAAGATCCGCCTCGAAGTCGTCTGATCCCGCCTCCGGCCGCCACCGCACCCGGTGGCGGCGTCAA
Organism: Pseudomonas putida; assembly: GCF_001941965.1. Lineage (GTDB taxonomy): Bacteria > Pseudomonadota > Gammaproteobacteria > Pseudomonadales > Pseudomonadaceae > Aquipseudomonas > Aquipseudomonas putida_L. The sequence goes on from NZ_MKZO01000002.1 coordinate 33,301, forward strand.
TGTTCGAAATTTTTCATTTGTTTGTAACCCGATCAGTATTTTCTATGAAAAGTCACTGGCCGGCGGCTTTTCGTTCGGCTAACATTTTCGAATACGAACATTCATGTTCATAAAAGATATCAAAACGACTTTCGAGAGGCCGTGCCGTGTCCCATTCCAGCGCTCCCATCCTTGCCGAAATCTATGACGTCGCCGTCATTGGTGGCGGCATCAATGGTGTCGGCATCGCCGCCGATGCTGCCGGACGCGGCCTGTCGGTGTTCCTTTGCGAAAAGGACGACCTGGCCAGCCACACCTCCTCGGCCAGCAGCAAGCTGATCCACGGCGGCCTGCGCTATCTCGAACATTACGAATTCCGCCTGGTGCGCGAGGCCCTGGCCGAACGCGAGGTGCTGCTGGCCAAGGCGCCGCATATCGTCAAGCCGATGCGTTTCGTCCTGCCGCACCGCCCGCACCTGCGCCCGGCCTGGATGATCCGTGCCGGCCTGTTCCTCTACGACAACCTCGGCAAGCGCAAGAAACTCGGTGCCTCACGCAGCCTGCGCTTCGGCGACGGCAACCCGCTGAAGGCGGAGATCACCCGCGGTTTCGAATATGCCGACTGCGCCGTGGACGACGCCCGCCTGGTGGTGCTCAACGCCATGGCCGCCCGTGAACGCGGCGCGCACATCCTCACCCGCACCCGCTGCGTCAGCGCCAGCCGCCACGGCAAGCTGTGGAACGTGCAGATCGAGCGCGCCGACGGCAGCCTGCAAAGCATCCAGGCCCGTTCGCTGGTGAATGCCGCCGGCCCGTGGGTGGCGAAGTTCATCAAGGATGACCTGCATCTCGACGCGCCCTACGGCATCCGCCTGATCCAGGGCAGCCACCTGATCGTGCCGAAGTTCTACGAGGGCGAGCACGCCTACATCCTGCAGAACGAGGACCAGCGCATCGTCTTCTGCATCCCCTACCTGGAACGCTTCACCCTGATCGGCACCACCGACCGCGAATACAGCGGCGACCCGGCCCGGGTGCAGATCACCGAGGAAGAAACCGGCTACCTGCTCAAGGTGGTCAACCAGCACTTCAAGCAGCGCCTGAGCCGCGACGACATCCTGCACACCTATTCCGGCGTGCGCCCGCTGTGCAACGACGAGTCGGACAACCCTTCGGCGGTGACCCGCGACTACACCCTGGCGCTGTCCTCCGAGGACGGCCAGGCGCCGCTGCTGTCGGTATTCGGCGGCAAGCTGACCACCTACCGCAAGCTGGCCGAATCGGCCATGGGCGAACTGGCGCCGTGGTTCACCCAGATGACCGGCAGCTGGACCGCGACTGCGCCGCTGCCGGGCGGTGAAGGCATGAGCACGCCACAGGCCCTGTGCGACGAGATCCTCGCGCGTTTCGGCTGGCTGCCGGCGGCGCTGGCCAAGCGCTGGGCGCTGACCTACGGCAGCCGCACCTGGCAGTTGCTGGACGGGGCGAAGGGGCCGGAAGACCTGGGTGAGGCGCTGGGCGGCGGGTTGTTTGGCCGGGAAGTGGATTATCTGTGCAGGGAAGAGTGGGCGGTATCGGCCGAGGACATCCTGTGGCGGCGCAGCAAGTTGGGCCTGTTCATGAGCGAGGGTGAGCAGCAGAACCTGGTTGGTTATCTGCAGCGCCGGGAGTTGAGCCAAGCTGCCTAATTTTTCAGTGCTGCTGAAGGCCCTATCGCTGGCAAGCCAGCTCCCACAGGTTCACCACTGTTCTTGAGAACACCGCTGTACCTGTGGGAGCTGGCTTGCCAGCGATAGGCATAGGTATCTACACATCTCTCGCTCAGAAACGGATGGCGGGTCAACGCAGAATCTGTAGGAGCGTGGCTTGCCCGCGAAGGGCCGCAAAGCGGCCCCAAAACCATCCAGCACGAGCTAGATGGAGAGCGCTTTTCTGGAATCAGCGCCTGCTCGACTGCTGTACTCCAGATACTCGGCGTGGCAGGTTTTGGGGCCGCTTTGCGGCCCTTCGCGGGCAAGCCACGCTCCTACCTGAATTGCGTCAGCCTTCAGCCCTAGTTGTGTAGATACCCATGCAGCGATAGGGCCCGAAAGAGCAACACATGAAACAAGATGTTTACTCGGCGTTCGGTTTCCCGAACGCTCTACCCCGCCCCATTCGGCCTACCGGATATCCCGCGCTGTAAAACCCCCGTCAAAAACCTCTGCTACCCCTGTAGGACGGGCTTCGCTGATCGAAATCACGGCCTGGCACGACTCATGCTCTACACTCACAACCCGAATGCGCCGATGTGGAAACGCAGCGGTCGCTGAACGAACGGCCGGCCAACGGCCTCATAAGAAAAACAAACACACCTCGAGGAAAATTCGATGCGTATCGTTCGTCATCTGTTGGGCGCTGCAATCGCGGCCGCCGTGATCTCTTCCCCTGTCATGGCCGAAGAGCTCACCGGCACCCTGAAAAAGATCAAGGACTCGGGCACCATCACCCTGGGCCACCGCGACTCTTCCATTCCGTTTTCCTACCTGGCCGGCAAGCCGGAGCCCGTGGGCTACTCCCATGACATCCAGGTCGCCGTGGTCGAACACCTGAAGAAAGAGCTGAACGCTCCGGACCTCAAGGCCCGCTACAACCTGGTCACCTCCCAGACCCGTATCCCGCTGGTGCAGAACGGCACCGTCGACCTGGAATGCGGCTCCACCACCAACAACGTCGAGCGCCAGCAGCAGGTTGCCTTCTCCGTCGGCATCTTCGAAGTCGGTACCCGCCTGCTGACCAAGGTCAAGGACGGACAACCCACCTACAAGGACTTCCCGGACCTGGCCGGCAAGAACGTGGTGACCACCGCCGGTACCACCTCCGAGCGCCTGCTCAAGGCGATGAACGCCGACAAGCAGATGAAGATGAACGTGATCTCCGCCAAGGACCACGGCGAAGCCTTCAACATGCTGGAAAGCGGCCGCGCCGTGGCCTTCATGATGGACGACGCCCTGCTCGCCGGCGAAATGGCCAAGGCCAAGAAGCCGGCCGACTGGGTCATCACTGGTACTCCGCAGTCCTACGAGATCTACGGCTGCATGGTGCGCAAGGACGACCCGGCCTTCAAGAAAGCCGTGGATGACGCCATCGTCGCCCTGTACAAGTCCGGCGAGATCAACAAGATCTACGACAAGTGGTTCCAGCAGCCAGTACCGCCAAAAGGCCTGAACCTGCAGTTCCCGATGAGCGAAGAACTGAAGAAGCTGATCGAGAATCCGACCGACAAGGCTGCGGACGAAAAGCAGTCCTGATCCACGCCTGATGCCGGACGTGGCTGATCCGAATGCACGAATCAGCCACACGGCCACTCACTAGTGTCTAACCTTTCCCCCGAGGGCGCGCGCGCCCCCGGTGCGGGAAGGTGCCCGTGAAACAACCTATCCGAGGGGAGACCCCGATGAATTACAACTGGGACTGGGGCGTATTCTTCAAGTCCACCGGCGTGGGCGACGAAACCTATCTGGACTGGTACATCACCGGCCTGGGCTGGACCATCGCCATTGCCATCGCCGCCTGGATCATCGCCTTGCTGCTGGGCTCGGTGCTCGGCGTGATGCGCACCGTGCCGAACCGCCTGGTATCGGGCATCGCCACCTGCTACGTGGAACTCTTCCGCAACGTGCCGCTGCTGGTGCAGCTGTTCATCTGGTACTTCCTGGTCCCCGACCTGCTGCCCGAAGGCCTGCAGGAGTGGTTCAAGCAGGACCTCAACCCGACCACCTCGGCCCTGATCAGCGTGGTCATCTGCCTCGGCCTGTTCACCGCCGCGCGGGTCTGCGAACAGGTGCGCACCGGCATCCAGGCCCTGCCCCGCGGCCAGGAAGCCGCCGCCCGGGCCATGGGCTTCAGCCTGTCGCAGATCTACCGCAACGTCCTGCTGCCCCAGGCCTACCGGATCATCATTCCGCCGCTCACCTCGGAATTCCTCAACGTCTTCAAGAACTCGTCGGTAGCCTCGCTGATCGGCCTGATGGAACTGCTCGCGCAGACCAAGCAGACCGCCGAGTTCTCCGCCAACCTGTTCGAAGCCTTCACCCTGGCGACGCTGATCTACTTCACCCTGAACATGGGCCTGATGCTGCTCATGCGCATGGTCGAGAAGAAGGTCGCGGTCCCCGGCCTGATTTCCGTGGGAGGTAAATGATGGAACTGGACTTCAGCGAAATCATCCCGGCCCTGCCCGCCCTGTGGGACGGCATGCTGATGACCCTGAAACTGATGGTCATGGGCGTGGTCGGCGGTATCGCCCTGGGCACCATCCTCGCCCTCATGCGCCTGTCGTCGAGCAAGCTGCTGGCCAACGTGGCCGGTGCCTACGTCAACTACTTCCGCTCGATCCCGCTGCTGCTGGTGATCACCTGGTTCTACCTGGCAGTGCCGTTCGTGCTGCGCTGGATCACCGGCGAAGACACCCCGATCGGGGCGTTCACCTCCTGCGTCGTGGCCTTCATGATGTTCGAGGCGGCCTACTTCTGCGAGATCGTGCGTGCCGGCGTGCAGTCGATCTCCAAGGGCCAGATGGGTGCGGCACAGGCCCTGGGCATGACCTACGGCCAGACCATGCGCCTGATCATCCTGCCCCAGGCGTTCCGCAAGATGACCCCGCTGCTGCTGCAGCAGAGCATCATCCTGTTCCAGGACACCTCGCTGGTGTACACCGTCGGCCTGGTGGACTTCCTCAACTCGGCTCGCGCCAACGGCGACATCATCGGACGCTCCCATGAGTTCCTGCTGTTCGCCGGCGCCGTCTACTTCGTCATCAGCTTCTCCGCTTCCTTCCTGGTCAAGCGTCTGCAGAAAAGGATAACCGTATGATTTCCATCAAGAACGTCAACAAGTGGTACGGCGACTTCCAGGTGCTGACCGACTGCAACACCGAGGTCAAGAAAGGTGAAGTGGTGGTGGTCTGCGGGCCGTCCGGCTCCGGCAAGTCGACCCTGATCAAGTGCGTCAACGCCCTGGAACCCTTCCAGAAGGGCGACATCATCGTCGACGGCACCTCGATCGCCGACCCGAAGACCAACCTGCCCAAGCTGCGCTCCCGGGTCGGCATGGTGTTCCAGCACTTCGAGCTGTTCCCGCACCTGAGCATCACCGAGAACCTGACCATCGCCCAGCGCAAGGTGCTCGGCCGCAGCGAAGCGGAAGCGACCAAGAAGGGCCTGGCCCTGCTCGACCGCGTCGGCCTCTCGGCCCACGCCAAGAAGCACCCCGGCCAGTTGTCCGGCGGCCAGCAACAGCGCGTGGCGATTGCCCGGGCGCTGTCCATGGACCCGATCGTCATGCTCTTCGACGAACCGACCTCGGCGCTGGACCCGGAAATGGTCAACGAAGTACTGGACGTGATGGTCGAGCTGGCCCACGAAGGCATGACCATGATGTGCGTGACCCACGAAATGGGCTTTGCGCGCAAGGTCGCCAACCGGGTGATCTTCATGGACAAGGGCAACATCATCGAGGACTGCCAGAAGGATGACTTCTTCGGCGATCCGTCGGGCCGCCACGAGCGCACCCAGCACTTCCTCAGCAAGATCCTGCAGCACTAAGCAAACAGCGCCCCGCACACGCGGGGCGCTGGTCGTTACAAGGCCTCTGTGATGAAATGCGACCCTACGCTTTTTCGCCCAGCCAAGCCTGCCCTTGCCGTGAAACCCCGTCTCATCCGCCAACTGCTGATTCCGCCGCTGATCCTGCTGCTGACGATCGGGCTCGGTGTCGCCGGTTACCTGGTCAGCGAGCACAACGGCATCCGCACCTTGAGCGACAACGGCGAGCGCCAGCTCGAGCTGCACGCGCGCACGGTCGAAAGCGAAATCAGCAAGTACACCTACCTGCCCAGCCTGCTGGAGCTGGAAGACAGCGTGTCGAAGCTGCTCACCGAACCCGACGGCGAACACCGCCAGGCGGTCAACGAATACCTCGAGGGCCTGAACCGCCGCAGCCGCAGCCGGGCGATCTTCGTCCTCGACACCACGGGCCGGGTCCAGGCCACCAGCAACTGGCGCGACGTCGACAGCTTCCTCGGTGAAGACCTGTCCTTCCGTGCCTATTTCCAGGACGCCGTGCGCGGCCAGCCGGGGCGTTTCTACGGTATCGGCAGCACCACCGGCGAACCCGGCTACTTCCTCGCCCACGGTCTGGAAGAACACGGCAAGATCATCGGCGTCGCAGTGATCAAGGTGCGCCTCGAAGCCCTTGAAGAACGCTGGCAGCGCGCGCGCCTGGAAGCCTTCGTCACCGACGAGAACGGCATCATCATCCTGTCCAGCGATCCGGCCCGGCGCCTGAAGTCGGTACGCCCGCTGACCGCGGAAGTGAAAGAACGCCTGGCCCGCAGCCTGCAGTACTACTGGTTCTCCCTCAACGAGCTGCAACCGCTGGCCCGGGAAAAACTCGGCGACGACCAGGAGAAGCTGACCTTCCCGGCCAACGCCCGCCTGGAGGACGGTACCCATGAGGTGTCCTACCTGGCCCAGACCCGCCGTCTTGCCGATACCCCCTGGCACTTCACCCTGCTGACCCCGCTGCAGGACCTGCGCCGCGAATCGATCATCCAGGGCGTACTGGTTGCCATCGCCTTCGCCCTGCTGACCATCCTCGCCATCGCCTGGAACGAGCGGCGCAAGGTGATCGCCACTCGCCTGGCGGCCCGGGAAGCCCTGGAAGAAGCCAACAACCAGCTGGAACGCAAGATCGCCGAACGCACCGCCGACCTGCGCGCCAGCAACGACCGCCTCAAGGCGCAGATCCGCGAACGCCGCCAGGCCGAGGAAACCCTGCGCCATGCCCAGGACGAACTGGTCCAGGCCGGCAAACTGGCGGCCATCGGACAGATGTCCACCAGCATTGCCCACGAGCTGAACCAGCCGCTGGCGGCGCTGCGCACCCTGTCCGGCAATACCGTGCGCTTCCTCCAGCGCGGCTCCCTGGAAATCGCCAGCGCCAACCTGCTGACCATGAACGACCTGATCGACCGCATGGGCCGCATCACCGCCAGCCTGCGCTCCTTCGCCCGGCGCGGCGACGACCGCGGCCAGGCCTCGCTGGCCAAGGCGGTGGACGCCACCCTGCAGGTGCTCGCCGCGCGTATCGAAGGCTGCCACCTGAAGCTGCACAGCAATTACAGCGAGCAACAACTGAAGATCGACCAGACCCGCCTGGAGCAGATCCTCGTCAACCTGATCGGCAACGCCCTCGACGCCATGGCCGCGGTGCCGCTGCCGGAGCTGTGGCTGGAAGGCGAGGTGCAGGACGGCAAATACCGCCTGCGCGTACGCGACAACGGCCACGGCATCGATGACGAGGCGCGCAAGCACCTGTTCGAACCCTTCTTCACCACCAAACCCGGCGAGCACGGCCTGGGCCTCGGCCTGACCCTGTCCGCCAGCCTCGCCGCCGCCGCCGGTGGCAGCCTGAACGTCGAGCACCCCGCCAGCGGCGGCACCGCGTTCGTCCTCAGCCTGCCGCTGCTCCCCGCGCCCACTGAACCCGCCGAGTCCTTATGAACACATCGCCCCTGACCGTTTTGATCGTCGAAGACGACCCGCATGTGCTGCTCGGCTGCCAGCAGGCGCTGGCCCTGGAAGATATCGTCAGCGAAGGCGTGGGCAGCGCCGAACAGGCCCTGGAGCGGATCGGCGACGATTTCGCCGGGATCGTCGTCAGCGACATCCGCCTGCCCGGCATCGATGGCCTGGAACTGCTGACCCGGCTCAAGGCCCGCGACAGCAGCCTGCCGGTGGTGCTGATCACCGGCCACGGCGATATCGACATGGCGGTGGGCGCCATGCGCAACGGCGCCTACGACTTCATGGAAAAGCCCTTCTCGCCGGAGCGCCTGGTCGACGTGGTGCGCCGCGCCCTGGAACAACGTGGCCTGGCCCGGGAAGTCTTCGCCCTGCGCCGCCAACTGGCCGAGCGCAGTACCCTGGAAGGCCGGATCATCGGACGCTCGCCGGCCATGCAGAACCTGCGCGAGCTGATCGCCAATGTCGCCGACACCTCGGCCAACGTGCTGATCGAAGGCGAGACCGGCACCGGCAAGGAGCTGGTCGCCCGTTGCCTGCACGACTTCAGCCGCCGCCAGGGCCAGCCCTTCGTCGCCCTCAACTGCGGCGGGATGCCTGAGAACCTGTTCGAGAGCGAGATCTTCGGCCATGAGGCCAACGCCTTTACCGGTGCGGGCAAGCGACGCATCGGCAAGATCGAGCACGCCAATGGCGGCACGCTGTTCCTCGACGAGATCGAGACCATGCCGATCAACCTGCAGATCAAACTGCTGCGGGTCCTGCAGGAACGCACCCTGGAGCGCCTCGGTTCGAACCAGAGCATTCCGGTGGACTGCCGGGTGATCGCGGCGACCAAGTCGGACCTGGAAGCCCTGGGCCAGAGTGGCCAGTTCCGCAGCGACCTGTACTACCGGCTCAACGTGGTGACCCTGGAACTGCCGCCGCTGCGCGAGCGCCGCGAAGACATCCTGCAGTTGTTCGAGCACTTCCTCCAGCAATCCTCGCTGCGCTTCGACCGCGAGGCGCCGCAACTGGACAGCCAGACCCTGTCACGTCTGATGAGCCACGACTGGCCGGGCAACGTGCGCGAGCTGCGCAACGTCGCCGAGCGCTTCGCCCTCGGCCTGCCGGCGTTCAAGAAGGCCGGCGCCGCCACCTCGCAGGGGGTGGGTTTCGCCGAGGCGGTGGAAGCCTTCGAGCGCAACCTGCTGAGCGACGCGCTGCAACGCACCGGGGGCAATCTCAGCCAGGCCAGCCAGGAGCTGGGCATGGCCAAGACCACCCTGTTCGACAAAGTCAAAAAGTACGGACTGGGCTGAGGACGAAGCGAATGGACCTGATACTCAAGGCCTGTCTCGGCGCTGCGGTGGTGGTGATCCTCGCCATGCTGGCCAAGACCCGCAACTACTACATCGCCGGGCTGGTGCCGCTGTTTCCCACCTTCGCCCTGATCGCCCACTACATCGTCGGCAAGGGCCGTTCGCTGGACGATCTGAAGACCACCATCGTCTTCGGCATGTGGTCGATCATTCCGTACTTCGTCTATCTCGCCGCGCTGTATTTCCTCGTGGATCGCCTGCGCCTGGAAGCCTCGCTGGCCCTGGCGGCGCTGGCCTGGCTGGTCGCGGCAGGCATTCTCGTCAGCGTTTGGGTGCGCCTGCACTAACGCTGGGCGATATGACGGATATCGTCGGCCCGGTGTGATTGCAGGTACGGCAGCACCGCGGCCAGCAGCGCCGCCTTGAACGGCTCCTGGAAACGATGGGCCAGGCCGGGAATCAGGGCCAGTTGGCTGCCCTGGATATGCGCCGCCAGGTGCACACCATGCATCACCGGCAACAGCGGGTCGGCGGTGCCGTGGACCACCAGGGTCGGCACCCGCAGGCGATTGAGCAGCTCGACCCGACTCGGCTCGGCGAGGATCGCCATGATCTGGCGCTTCACCCCGTCCGGATTGAAGGCGCGGTCATAGGACAGCGCCGCCTGATGCAACAGCACCTGACGATCATCCTTCACCTGCGGGCTGCCCAGCGCGGCCAGCAGGTCGGCCTGCTGCTCGATGGCCACCTCGCGGTTCGGCGCACTGCGCTGGGCCAACTGGCGGATCAGCGCCGGGCTCGGGGCCGGCAGGCCCTGGGCGCCGGAGCTGGACATGATCAGGGTCAGGCTCTCGACCCTGTCAGGCGCCATGGCGGCGACATGCTGGGCGATCATCCCGCCCATGCTCACGCCCAGTACGTGGAAGCGTTCGGCGCCCAGGTACTGCATCAGTTCCAGGCCGTCCTCGGCCATGTCTTCAAGGGTATAGGGCGCATTCACCGACAAGCCCAGGCGATAGCGCACCAGCTCGTAGGTCAGGCTGGCGTCGGCGGGCGGCTGGTTCCAGTGCGACAGGCCGACATCGCGGTTGTCGTAGCGGATCACCCGGAAGCCCTGGTTGCACAACGCCTCGACCACCTCGTCGGGCCAGTGGATCAGTTGCCCGCCCAGGCCCATGACCAGCAGCAGGGCCGGATCGCTGGCGCGGCCGACGCTTTGGTAGGCGAGGCTGACCTGTTGCAGTTGAGCCTGCTGGACCGGCGCGTGCACATCGCAGCGCGGCGCGGCCCACGAAGAACAGGCGCATAACAGCGCCAGAAGAAATAAATAAACCCGCATGGAAGAAACACCGAAAACGAAATCCCCAGTAGAGCGCGAGTGTGATGATGTTTGTGCCAGCGCGCTGCCACAGTTCGGTGACAATTTCATGAACCCTGCCGAGTGGCCTTGTGTTGCCATTGCGGGCCCTATCGCTGGCAAGCCAGCTCCCACAGGGACCGCAGGCGCCGCAAAACCCTGTGGGAGCTGGCTTGCCAGCGATAGGGCCGGGAAGAACAACACATAACTACCGCCCTGCCCCTGATGGCTTGCCCTGAAATCCGCCTTTCCCGGCCCACTCTCAAGGACAAGCCCCCATGCTCGACACCCCGGACCACCCCCTGACGGACGTGGTCGATTTCGACCTCACCCGCCACCTCGATAGCCCCCGCCACCTCGACGAAAACCTGTTCCTCGCTGCCACCCGCGCCTTGCAGCAAAGCCGCCAGCGCCTGTTCGAGCTGCTGCGCGACGCCCCGGCCATCGATATCGGGCAAACCCGCGACGAACGCGACCATCAGTGGCAGGCCTGGTGGAACGGCCGCGCGCGCCATACCGCCGTCGCCCGCCACACCGACGCCGCCGGCCATTTTCGCCGGCATTACCAGGCGGCCTGCGCCCTTGCCTTCGCCGAGGGCCGGGTGAACAGCGAACACCTGCCAGACCTGCACCACACCCGCCAGGCCAGCATCCCCCACGGCCGCCTGGCTTCTGGCAGCCAGCGCTCCCTGCCCGGCGCACTGGTGATCGCCGGACACCTGCTCTACCTGCCGGGCCATAGCCCGGCGTTGCAGGCGTTCGACAACCACACGGCGCTGGAGCAATACCTGCTGGACCGCCAGGACCTGCTCGACGGCTGCGTCGGCATCGACCACGAAAGCGTTGCCGCGCCGCTGGACAGCGCCTTCAAGCGCCTGCTCGGTGCCGTGCGCATCCGGCGCCTCGACGCCGACACGGCAGAGGCCGCCCTTGCCTTCGATCACTGGCGCTGCAGCACGCCCTTGCTGGCCGAGGCCCCGGCCATCCCCCTGCTCGACGACGAAGCCCCGCGCAGCGCCGACAGCTTCGGCAGCCTCTATCACGACCTGCCCTTCAGCGCCCGGGTGGCCAAGGTCGAGCAACAGCTCGCCGCCTTCGAAACCCTGGCCGAGGCCAACGCCGGACAACTGCCGGCCAGCCTGCTCGACACCCTCGATACCCTCGACGGCACGGAAGCCGCCAGCTTCGCCGCCGCCTCGGCCTTGCTCGCCGCAACCGTCCCCGACCGCACCAGCGAGCATTACCAGGCACTGAAACAGGCGCGGATCACCGGCCTGCGCGCGGAGGCGGATATCCAGCAGGCGCTGGGCTTGCTGGACAACCCCCACCGCGCCCTGCTCGACGCCGTACTGCTGGCCCCGCAAGCCGCACAACGCCTGGACCCGGTGATTGCCGCCACGCTCTACCTGCAACGCCACGACCAGCTCGGCGTGCATGAGCTGGAGGGCGTGCTGCTGCTCGGCCACAGCGATGACCAGGGCCAGTTGTCCGCCGCCCAGCCGGTGTTGCTTTGCTGGCCGGGCGCTGGCGGCGGTCTGCAAGGCTTCGCCTCGCGCCAGGCTCTGGAGCGGGAGTTCTTCAAGCTGGCGCCTGGCACCAACAGCCTCGGCGTCCTGCCCCTGGCCGAAGATGCCTTCGACCACAGCCTCGCCCGGCAGCTATCAAAATATGAAGCCGCCCTGCGCGAGTTGCAGGCCATCAGCAGCGGTGCATCTCTTGAAGCGGGCCTGCACGCCTTGCGCGAGGACGCCCTCGACACACTGCGGGTACCGGCCCATGCCGCTCGCGATAGCGCGCGCCAGCATCTGCTCGAACAACAGCGCAGCCTGATCCTCTCCCGCCAGGCCCCGGCCTGGTTGCACCGGCTCGGCGCCAGCGAGCGCCAAGCCTTCAAGGGCCTGATCGAGGACTATCTCGGCGCCGTGCACCGCTCGCGCAGCTACCTGGCCGCCGCCCTGCCGTTGCGCGGCGAATTCGCCCGCCACCAGGTCGCCGGACGCCTGCGCCAGGCCTTCGACCTGAGCCGCGACGTACAGGTGCAACTCGACCTGCCGGACAGCGTCACCTACGGCCGCGACCCTGTCCCTGGCTCGGGCGCGCCGGGGACACCGGTCAAGCTGATCACGGTGCCGAGCAGCGCGCGCAGTCGTCTGAGCCTCGAGGATCTGGCGCTGCAGAACATCGACCTGCCCATGCAGCAGCGCCTGCACTTCATGCAGGTGCTGGTCAGCGGCGGTGACAGCGCCGAGCAGGCCCGGGTCCTGGCCGGCATCACCCAAGACTGGCTGGGCGCCATGGTCAGCGATCTGGACGTGGCCCAGCGTTATGAGCAGAAAATCCTCGGCGCCTTCATGGGCACCGGCAACGAAGCCACCTTCGCCGCCGAGCATCGCGAAGAATGCCTGCTCGACCCGCTGCGCCTGATGTTGCGCATCCAGGGCGAAGCGGCCCTGCGCCAGCAGCGGATCGACGCACAGGGCAAGGCGTTGCTGGATGCCGCCATCGACCAGGGCAACCACCACGCCAGCCTCCTGCCGGTGCTCCTGGCCAGCGGCGGTGAGGACACCGAAGGCCACGCCAGCGGGCTTTCCGGTGTCACCCTGATCCACGCTGCCGACACCACCCTGCTCTACCTCCCGGACAGCCCCGACGGCCAGTTCCTGCGCCAGTTCGACAGCCTGGAAAGCGCGCGCAAGGCGCTGTTCCGCCTGTGCTTCGACGCAAGCATGGCCGAGTACCTGGCCGGCCGCGCCCTGGAGGGCGAGGTCGCCGCCCATGTCAGCCGGATCAATGCGGCCTGTGTCCGCCAGTTCGACGGCTTCATCGCCATCGGCCTGGCCTGGCCAACGGGCACCGGGCTGGCTGCGCACCTGTGCGATGCGCACAAGGGCCGGTTGATCGTCGCCCACCGCTCCACCTCGCGCTCGCGCCACGACCTGTTCATGGAGCGCTACGCCCTGGAAAGCGGCATGGTCTTCAACTACATCAGGATGGCCCTCGGCGCGGTGCCCTTCGTCGGCACCCTGGTGGCGGCCTTCGATGGCTGGCTGGCGGCCAACCAGGCGGCCGCGGCGTTTCAGCGCGGCGACAGCGGCGAGGCACTGCAACAGCTCGAGTGGGTCTTGATGAGCCTGCTCGACGGCGTGATGGACCTGCTGCCGGGGTTCAGTATCGATCCGGCAGTGCTGCGCCGGATCACCCGCCAGCGCACGCTGAACGGCCTGGCCCGCCTGCCCGCCCGGCGTATCGCCGGACGCACGGCAGTCCAGCGTTTCAGCGGCTACGAATACGCCGACGAACTGTCCCTGGCCGGCATCCTCCCGGACAACGACGGTATCTACCGGCACGCCCAGGGCAATTTCATCGTCAATCATGGCCGCCCGTACCAGGTGACCTTCGACCAGGCCCGGCATACCTGGCGCCTGGCCGGCACCCCGGCGAAACGCTACCCGCAACCGATCGCCCGCGACGACAGCGGCCAGTGGGACACCCATGGCGCGCTCTACGGCGTCAACGTGATCAGCCCGGTCAGCGGCGGCGGCAACGTCATCGGGGTGATCGCCGACGGCCTCGACCCACTGTGGCCGGCGGTGATCCGCGAGCGCCTGCCGCGCTGGTGGGTCGATCCCGGCCTGCGCCGCCTGCGGGCCCTGCAACACAGCACCGACTACCAGTTGCGCGAACTGCACCGGCTGAACCTGAGCACCGGCGAGGAGCAGCGCCTGTTCAACCGCATGACCGACGATGGCCAGCGCTACCGCCAGGCGGAAAAGCTGGCCAACCAGTACGCCTGGGAGCGGCAGATCGCCGACAAGGTCTACCCCGAACTGGAGGAACTGGCGCAACTCAGCGCCGGCAACAACCGTACCCGCGCCCGCGACCTGATGAGCCGGGTCGCCTGGCTGCAGGTCAACCGCATGGCCAACGAGCTCAACGGGGTCAAGCGCAGCGCCACGGAAATCCTCGACCAGGTCGACAAGCTGGTCGACCAGACCCGCAACACCCCGGCCACCGACGTCGCCCGCCATCTCGAGATCATGAAGCGGCGCAAGGTCCTGCGGGTCCAGTTGATCGGCAAGCTGCAGGCGGTGGCCAACTACACCCACGCCATCGAGCTGTGGAGCAAGCGCATCACCAACGCCACGCAGAAAGCCAAGGTCGCCGCCGACATCAGCTACGCACGGCGCAACTTCAACCAGGCCACCTGCGACATCCTCAAGGTGCGCAACTACCTGGAAGTGATCAACCGCTACGAAACCGCCACCGACGAATCCTGGTTCTACCTGCAGATTCCGGTGGCCCAGGCGCGGACCGAAGTCGACCGCAGCCTCAACAACCTGTTCCACCTGCCGGAAGTCCGCAGCAGCGGCGACCAGCGCAAGCGCATGCTGGAAGCCTGCATCGACACCTTCGAGCGCTACGGCTACAACCTGCGGGCCTGGTCCACCAGCTACGCACACTGCTTCGACCATGACTTCGTCGAGCCGCTGCTGGAGCACCTGCAATCGATCAGCGAACTGGCCGAGCGCTGGAAACAGAAGATTCCCGAGCCCGCCGCGAAACCGGCCGCGGTGCCCGGACGCGGTCCATCGGTGGCGCGTAAACTGTTCGAGACCGAGGACCACCAGTTCTTCATCGGCATTGAGGAAGATGCCGGCGGACCGCAACGGCGCATCACCATCAACCGGGTCAATGACCGCACCGAGGTTTATGTCCCTGGCAGTGCCGGGCGCTGGCGCCGGCTTGACGAGCCGGGCAGTTCGAAGCCGGGAACACCGGTGGACATCCACCGCCTGCTGCGCGAAGCCCGCGAACGCCTGGACAAGCTGCCGGCCTACCGGGACAAGGTCGACAGCTACGCCCGCAGCGACATGCTGCCGCGCGACCTGGAGCATCTGCTGCTCAGCGAGGCGGGCGAACTGCGGGTCCGCGCCGAGCGTATCGCCGAACAGAACCCCCAGGCCGAGCTGATCGCCACCCTGCGGCACACGGCCGACGAACTGGTCGCCAGCGGACGGACCCTGCGCATCCGCCAGTCACTGGCGAGCAAGACGCCCAACGAGGGCATGCTCGATTACCTCATCGAGCACAAGGCCGTGGATATCCGCAAGATCGGCACCCTGGGCAAACTGCCCAAGCGCATCGAAGGGCAAGCGGATTACCTCCTCGAATACGAGGTCCGCGACCTGACCCGGGGCCAGCCCTACAGCCTGTGGTACGCGCATTTCCACTACCCGTCGCAGAGCCCGGGCTTCGAGCGTTTCACCAAGGCCCACCTGAAGACCGCCGAGCAGCGCCGCCTCGGCCTGCAATGGCAACTGGCCCAGGGCGAGGGCGCCGAGCGCATCTGGCGCGGTGATATCGGCCGGCCGATGGCGAAAAAGCACTTCGCCGAGCTGTTCCGCCTGCCGGCCTCGCAATAACCGTTCGGGCAGCGCCGGTCGACAGCCGGCGCTGCATGAGACAAACTCACCGCCATTCCGTTTTCCTCAAAAATTCCTCATGGAGAATGCCGGGTGCTGGAAATCCGCCATCTGAAAACCCTGCACGCCCTGCGCGAAGCCGACAGCCTGGTGGAGGCCGCCGAGCGCCTGCACCTGACCCAATCGGCGCTGTCGCACCAGTTCAAGGAGCTGGAAGAACGTCTGGGCATGCAGTTATTCGTGCGCAAGACCAAGCCGATTCGCTTCACTAGCGCCGGCCTGCGCCTGCTGCAACTGGCCGACGCCACCCTGCCGCTGCTGCGCGGTGCCGAACGGGATATCGCCCGCCTCGCCGGTGGTACCGCCGGGCGCCTGCACATGGCGATCGAATGCCACAGCTGCTTCCAGTGGCTGATGCCGACCATCGACCAGTTCCGCGATGCCTGGCCGGAAGTCGAGCTGGACCTCGCCTCGGGCTTCGCCTTCGCGCCGCTGCCGGCCTTGGCCCGGGGCGACCTCGACCTGGTAGTGACCTCCGACCCGCTGGACCTGGCCGGGATCACCTATGTGCCGCTGTTCACCTACGAGGCCATGCTTGCCGTGGCCAACCAGCACGCGCTGGCCAGCAAGCCCTACGTGGTACCGGAGGACCTGGCCCGGGAAACCCTGATCACCTACCCGGTGGAGCGTGATCGCCTGGATATCTTCACCCGCTTCCTGGAGCCGGCCGATATCGAACCGGCGCAGGTGCGCACCTCGGAGCTGTCGGTGATGATGATGCAGCTGGTGGCCAGCGGCCGTGGCGTGTGCGGCATGCCGCACTGGGCGCTGCACGAGTACAGCTCGCGGGGCTATGTGAAGGCCAAGCGCCTGGGGGAGAAAGGCCTGTTCGCCACGCTCTATGCGGCGGTGCGCACCGATATGCTCGATGCGCCGTACATGCGCGATTTCCTGCTAACTGCCAAGGACACCTCATTCTCCACGCTCGATGGTGTCAGTGCGGTGAGGTAAAGCTGCAAGCCAAACGCAGATTACTTGCCGCTTGCAGCTTGGCGCTTGAAGCTCCGGATCAAGCCAGCTTGCGCTGCTCCTGCACCAGGCGCAGCGCCAGGGCGGCGAGGACAAAGCCCATCACATAGCGTTGCAGCATCAGCCACAGCGGATAGCGCATGAACCAGGCGGAAATGCCGGCGGCGAACAGCGCGATCAGCAGGTTGAAGGTGAAGCTCACGCTGATCTGGGTAAAGCCAAGGATCAGGCTCTGGGCCAGCACCGAGCCGTGCTCCGGGGTGATGAACTGCGGCAGGATCGACAGGTAGAACATCGCCACCTTGGGATTCAGCAGGCTGGTGAGAAAGCCCATCAGCACCAGCTTGCGCGGCGAGTCCGGGACCAGCTCGCGCGGCTCGAAGGGCGAACGGGCACCGGGTTTCACGGCCTGCCAGGCCATCCACAACAGGTAGGCGGCACCGGCCCAGCGCAGGATGTCGTAGCCCAGCGGCACGGCCATGAACAGCGCGGTCAGGCCGATGGCGGCGGCGGTCATATGGATCAGGAAGCCGGCGACCACACCGAGCAACGAGGTCACCCCGGCCATGCGGCCCTGGCAGATGGAGCGGGAGATCAGGTAGATCATGTTCGGTCCCGGGGTCAGGACCATGAGCAGGGCGGCGCCGGTGAACAGCAGCCAGTCGTTGAGGGGGATCATCGAGAGCACTCCTTTGCAGTGGGTTCTTTGTTGTTCTTCAGGGCCTCATCGCTGGCAAGCCAGCTCCCACAGTGTCCGCGGCGCCGCTGAACCTTGTGGGAGCTGGCTTGCCAGCGATGGTGGTTCAGTCACCACGATATAGCGGCAGAATCAAATCCCGGGTCAACGGCGCCAGCTCCAGTTCCCCGGCACTCACACCATCCACCCACACCGCCTCTTCGATCTCGGCAGCAGGCTTGACCTCCCCCGCCGTCTCCACCCGAAACAGCTCGCACACCACCTCGAACCCCGGCTCGTTCGCGGCCGGTGCGCTGAAGTTGCCGAGATAACTGGCCTGCGCCTCATCGATGCGCAACCCCAGCTCCTCGAACAGCTCCCGCGCCAGCGCCTTGACCGGCGCTTCGTCCGCCTCGATCTTGCCCCCCGGCTGCATGAACGCCAGGGTGCCGCGCTTGCGTACCAGCAGGGTCTGTCCGCGCGGGTCGATCAACAGGGCGGCAGCGATACGGATGGTCTTGCTCATGGCGACAGCTCACAGCGAAAAAAAAGACGGGCAAGGATCCCACGCCCGCACTACAGCTGACCAGTGGCCTCTTGCAAGCCTTCGACAAAGGCCGCATAACCAGAGGATGAATCTTCCCGCCCTCGACCATCCGGTACTGGACGCCTTTCACCCGGCGGTGCGCGCCTGGTTCCGTCGCAGCTTCGCCACGGTCACCGCCGCCCAGGCCCGCGCCTGGCCGCTGATCCACGCCGGTCAGTCGCTGCTGGTGGCGGCGCCCACCGGCTCCGGCAAGACCCTCACCGCCTTTCTCGCCGTGCTCGACGAATTGTTCGAACAGGGCCTGGAGCACGACGGCCAGTTGCCGGACGAAACCCGGGTGGTCTACGTCTCGCCGCTCAAGGCGCTGTCCAACGACATCCAGATCAACCTGCAGAACCCGCTGGCCGGGATCAGCGCCGAGCTGGAACGCGCGGGCCTGCCGGTGCCGCGCATCCGCACCGCCGTGCGCACCGGCGACACGCCGCAGAAAGAGCGCACGGCGATGCGCCGGCAAGCGCCGCATATCCTGGTGACCACCCCGGAATCGCTGTATGTGCTGCTCGGTTCGGAATCCGGGCGCAAGGGCCTGAATACCGTGCACACGGTGATCGTCGACGAAATCCATGCCATCGCCGGCGCCAAGCGCGGCAGCCACCTGAGCCTGACCCTGGAACGCCTCGAAGCGCTGTGCGAGCGCCCGCTGCGGCGCATCGGCCTGTCAGCGACGCAGCGTCCGGTGGAACGGGTGGCGCAGTTCCTGGTCGGCGCCGAGCGCACCTGCGCCATTGTCGATATCGGTCACGCCCGCCAACGCGACCTGGGCATCGAAGTGCCGCCGCAGCCACTGGGCGCCGTGATGGCCAACGATGTCTGGGACAGCGTCTACGACCGCCTCGCCGTGCTCGCCCGCGAGCACCGCACCACCCTGGTCTTCGTCAATACCCGGCGCCTGGCCGAGCGCCTGGCCCGGCACCTGAGCGATCGCCTCGGCCGCGAAGCCGTGGCCGCGCACCATGGCAGCCTGGCCAAGGAAGCCCGCCTGGACGCCGAACAACGCCTCAAGCGCGGCGAGTTGCAGGTGCTGGTGGCCACCGCCTCGCTGGAGCTGGGTATCGATATCGGCGACGTGGAACTGGTCTGCCAGATCGCCTCGCCGGGCTCCATCGCCGCCTTCCTGCAAAGGGTCGGGCGTTCCGGACACCAGGTCGAGGGCACGCCCAAGGGCCGCCTGTTCGCCACCAGCCGCGATGACCTTATCGAGTGCGTCGCCCTGCTCGACTGCGTGCGCCGCGGCGAGCTGGACGAGGTGGTGATTCCCCGTGCGCCGCTGGATGTGCTGGCCCAGCAGATCATCGCCGAAGTCAGTTGCCAGCCCTGGCCGGAGCAGGCGCTGCTCGACTGCTTCCGCCGCGCCCAGCCCTACGCCGGGCTCGATGACAAACACTATTTCGCCCTGCTGCGCATGCTCGCCGAGGGCTACAGCGGGCGCCAGGGTGTGCGTGGCGCCTACCTGCATCGTGATGCAGTGAGTGGCGAGCTACGTGGTCGCCGCGGCAGCCAGCTGACCGCCCTGACCAGCGGCGGGACCATCCCCGACAACGCCGACTACGCCGTGCTCCTGGAGCCCCAGGCGCTGACCATCGGCAGCGTCAACGAGGACTTCGCCGTCGAGAGCATCGCCGGGGATATCTTCCAGCTCGGCAATGCCTCGTACCGCATCCTGCGGGTCGAGCCGGGCAAGGTGCGGGTCGAGGATGCCCGGGGCCTGCCACCGAATATCCCGTTCTGGCTCGGTGAAGCGCCGGGGCGCAGCGATGATCTGTCCCGTGCCGTGGCCCGCTTGCAGGCGGAGATCGACCAGCGTCTGCAACACAGCGAGGGTCGCGAACAGCCGCTGCTGGACTGGCTCGCTGCGACCCTCGGACTCGGTCCGGACAGCGCCGAACAGCTGCTGGATTACCTTGGCCGCACCCGCCAGGTCCTGGGCGCCCTGCCGTCCCAGGACACCCTGGTGATGGAGCGTTTCTTCGACGAGTCCGGCGGCACCCAGTTGATCATCCATTCGCCCTTCGGCAGCCGCATCAACCGCGCCTGGGGCCTGGCCCTGCGCAAGCGCTTCTGCCGCACCTTCAACTTCGAATTGCAGGCGGCGGCCAGCGAGGACGCGATCATCCTGTCGCTGTCGGCCGGACACAGCTTTCCCCTGGAAGAAGTCTGGCGCTACCTGCCCAGTGCCAGCGCCGAGCACATCCTGATCCAGGCGGTGCTCGATGCGCCGCTGTTCGGCGTGCGCTGGCGCTGGAACGCCGGGGTCGCCCTGGCCCTGCCGCGCTTTGCCGGCGGCAAGCGCATCGCCCCGCAGATCCAGCGCATGCGCAGCGAAGACCTGACGGCGGCGGTATTCCCGGACCAGTTGGCCTGCCTGGAAAATATCGTCGGCGAACGCGAGGTGCCGGATCACCCGCTGGTGGAACAGACCCTCGACGACTGCCTGCACGAAGCCATGGACGCCGAGGGCTGGCTGGCGCTGTTGCGGCGCATCGAAAGCGGCGATATCCGCCTGATCTGCCGCGACCTGCCGGCACCCTCGCCGCTTGCTGCGGCGATTCTCAATGCCCGGCCCTATGCCTTTCTCGACGATGCGCCGCTGGAAGAACGGCGTACCCAGGCCGTGCTCAACCGACGCTGGAGCGAGCCGCAGAGTGGCGATGAATTGGGAGCGCTGGACCGCGATGCGATTGCCGCCGTGGCCGCCGAAGCCTGGCCGACGCCGAATCGCAGCGACGAGATGCATGAAGCGCTGATGACCCTGGCGGCCATCAGTGCCGACGAAGTGACGGCCAATCCCGGTTGGGAAGAATGGCTGCAAGCGCTGGCCAAGGCTGGACGTGCCTGTCGGGTCAACGGACTGTGGCTGGCACGGGAGCGGCTGAACCTGCTGCTGGCGGTCTATCCCGAATCCATTGTCGAACCGCCGCTGGACCTGCTGCCGGGTTTCGATGAGGCGATCGACGAAGACAGCGCCGTGCTGGAACTGGTCCGTGCCCGCCTCAGTGGTTTCGGCCCGCTGACGCCGGAGCAGATCGCCGCGCCGCTGCTCCTGCCGCTGTCCGCCGTGAACCAGGCGCTGGCCCGACTCGAAAGCGAAGGCTATGTGTTGCGTGGGCAGTTCCACCCGGACCAGCCGCTGGAGCAATGGTGCGAACGGCATCTGCTGGCGCGCATCCACCGCTACACCATCAAGCGCCTGCGCCGGGAAATAGAGCCGGTCAGCCTTCAGGATTTCATGCGTTTTCTCTTCGACTGGCAGCACCTTTCCAGCGCTGGGCGCCTGCAAGGCAATGCCGCGCTGGGCGAAGTGCTGGAGCAGTTCGAAGGCTACGCCGCTGCTGCCGGGGCCTGGGAAAGCGATCTGCTGCCGGCACGCCTGAGCGACTACAGCCCGCGCTGGCTTGATGAGGCCTGTCGTGCCGGCAAGTTTGCCTGGGCCCGGCTCGGCCCTTCGGCCAAGGCGGCGGCCAATACCTTGCGCAGCACGCCACTGGTGCTGCTGCCCCGTAGCCGGCTCGGATTGTGGCAAGGGCTCGGGCAACCGTTCGCTATCGAAGCGCTGTCGCCTCGTGCGCAGAAGGTTCATGCCGCGCTGAGCGAGCATGGCGCGCTGTTCTACGACGAGCTGCGCGACGAGGCCCGGCTGCTGCCCACCGAACTGGAAAACGCCCTGCAGGAGCTGGTCGCCGCCGGGCTGGTCAGCGCCGACAGCTTCGCCGGCTTGCGCGCATTGATCACCCCGGCGAGCAAGCGTCAGGCCCACAGCAGCCGGCGCGGACGCGGGCCGCTGTTCGGCGGCATGGACGATGCCGGGCGCTGGGCCTTGCTGCGCCGGGGCAGCGCCGACCGCGAGGACAGCCACGAACATATCCCCCGGGTCCTGCTGCGCCGCTATGGCGTGGTGTTCTGGCGCCTGCTGGAACGCGAGGCTGACTGGTTGCCGAGCTGGCGGGAATTGCTGCGCACCTTCCATCGTCTTGAAGCACGGGGCGAAATCCGTGGCGGTCGTTTCGTCAGCGGGCTGGCCGGGGAGCAGTTCGCCCTGCCGGAAGCCATCGCCGTGTTACGCGGGGTTCGCCGGCGGCCATTGGATGGCAGCCTGATCGTGGTCAGCGGCAGCGATCCGCTGAACCTCAGTGGCAGCCTTCTGCCAGGTAGCAAGGTGCCGGCGCTGGCGGGGAATCGGTTGCTGTATCGGGACGGCTTGCCGGTGGGGGCGCTGGTGGCAGGGACGGTACAGCTGTGGCCGGAGGTCGATCCGCAAGATGAAAATTCGCTGCGGGAGCGTCTGATCCGCGGCATCTGACTGGATACAATTCCCCATCCGCTATATGGTTTATGGCTTGCCTGACGTGCCCCACAAGGAAACCGTATGAGCCTGTCACTCCTGAGCCGCTACGCCTTCTTCGTCGCCTGCGTCATCTTCACCCTCGCCTGCCTGCCCTTCCTGCATCACGACTGGCTCTGGCCGTTCGCCCTGACCACCGGGGTGCTGAGCCTGATCGGGCTGTTCGACCTGCTGCAGAAGCGCCATGCGGTACGGCGCAATTATCCGATCCTCGGCAATATCCGCTACCTGGTCGAAGGCATCCGCCCGGAGATCCGCCAGTACCTGCTGGAATCCGACAGCGATGCCCTGCCGTTTTCCCGGGCGCAGCGTTCGCTGGTGTATGCCCGCGCAAAGAACGAGCAGTCGGACAAGCCGTTCGGCACCCTGATCGATGTGTACCAATCCGGCTTCGAGTTCATCGGCCATTCCATGCGCCCGGCACCGCTGACCGACCCCACCGCGTTCCGGGTGATCGTCGGCGGGCCGCAGTGCACCCAGCCGTATTCGGCGTCGGTGTTCAATATTTCGGCGATGAGCTTCGGCTCGCTGAGCGCCAACGCGATCCGCGCCCTGAACATGGGGGCCAAGCTGGGCAATTTCGCCCATGACACCGGCGAGGGCAGCATCAGCCCCTATCACCGCGAACATGGCGGCGACCTGACCTGGGAGCTGGGCAGCGGCTATTTCGGCTGTCGCACCGCCGATGGCCGCTTCGATCCCGAGCGCTTCGCCGCGCAGGCACAGAACCCGCAGGTGCGCATGATCGAGATCAAGATGAGCCAGGGCGCCAAGCCCGGCCATGGCGGCATCCTGCCCAAGCACAAGGTGACCAAGGAAATCGCCGAGACCCGCGGCATCATGATGGGCGAGGACTGCGTATCGCCGTCACGGCACAGCGCGTTCTCCACGCCGATCGAACTGATGCACTTCATCGCCCAGTTGCGTGAGCTGTCCGGCGGCAAGCCGGTGGGCTTCAAGTTCTGCCTGGGCCATCCGTGGGAGTTCATGGGCATCGCCAAGGCCATGCTGGAGACCGGCATCCTCCCCGACTTCATCGTGGTCGACGGCAAGGAAGGCGGCACCGGCGCGGCGCCGGTGGAGTTCACCGACCATATCGGCGTGCCGCTGCGCGAGGGCCTGCTGTTCGTGCACAACACCCTGGTCGGCCTGAACCTGCGCGACAAGATCAAGCTCGGTGCCAGCGGCAAGATCGTCAGCGCCTTCGATATCGCCAGCGTCCTGGCCATCGGCGCCGACTGGGCCAACTCGGCGCGGGGCTTCATGTTCGCCATCGGCTGCATCCAGTCGCAGAGCTGCCATACCAACAAATGCCCGACCGGCGTCGCCACCCAGGACGGCCTGCGCCAGCGCGCCCTGGTGGTGCCGGACAAGGCCGAGCGGGTGTTCAACTTCCATCGCAATACGCTCAAGGCCCTGGCCGAGATGCTCGCCGCCGCCGGTCTCGATCACCCGTCGCAACTGGAGGCCAAGCACCTGGTGCGGCGCATGTCGGCCACCGAGATCAAGCTGTTCTCCCAGTTGCATGTGTTCCTCAAGCCGGGTGAGCTGCTCAGTGGCGAGATCAGCGGCGAGTTCTACCAGCGCATGTGGCGCATGGCGCGGGCGGACAGCTTCGAGCCGCACAGCGAAGCGGCGGCTTGAGAGACATCCAGTAACATCCCACCGTTGCAATCTCCGCCAAAACTGCCCACCCTCCGCGCCGCCGATCGGTAAAGACCGACGGCGCGGAACCGGGGATCGCTGCCGTCGATCCTCTACTGAAACACCCTGTGCAAGAGCCCTCGCCATGACCAACGCCCGCGACCATCGAATCGACTTCTTCCGGGGCCTGGCGCTGGTCTTCATCTTCTGGGACCACATTCCCGGCAACCCGCTGGCCAACCTGACCGTGCGCAATTTCGGCTTCAGCGATGCGGCGGAGATCTTCGTGTTCCTCGCCGGCTACGCGGCGGTGCTGGCCTATGGCAAGGTGGCGCTGCGCGATGGCTGGGTGGTGGCCTGCGTGCGCATCCTGCGCCGGGCGTGGGTGCTGTACGTGGTGCATATCTTCCTGCTGGTGCTGCTGATGGGCATTGTCTTCGTCGCCAACAACCATGTGGAAACCCGCGACATGATCGAGGAAATGGGGCTCTACTATTTCCTCGGCAACCCGCAGCAGGCACTGGTGGACGAGTTGCTGCTGCGCTTCAAGCCCAACCTGATGGACCCGTTGCCGCTGTACATCCTGCTGCTGCTCGGCCTGCCGCTGGTGCTGCCGTTGCTGATGAGGAAGGCGGAGTACGTGGTCGGGGTGTCGGCGGCGCTGTACCTGATGGCGCCGATGTTCCAGTGGAACCTGGCGGCCCAGGAAGGCGGGGTGTGGTTCTTCAATCCGCTGGCCTGGCAGTTGCTGTTCATCCTCGGCGGTGCGGTGGCGATTAACGGGCAGCGCGCGCAGGCGCCGGAGTTACGGCCATTGCTGCGTCAGCCGTTGTTCGTGGTCTCGGCGGTCTACGTAGCGGTCTGTGCGGCGATCGCCCTGTCGTGGCGTTGGCCCGAGGTGCATGACGCGGTGATGCCGAAGGTGCTGGCGGAGTGGTTGTACCCGATCAGCAAGACCAACCTGTCGCCGGCGCGCTTGCTGCATTTCCTCGCCTTGGCGTACTGCACGGCGAAGCTGCTGCCGAGCGGGCCCTGGGTGGAAACCTGGCTGGCGCGGCAGAGCTGCCGGATGGGACGGTATTCGCTGGAGGTGTTCTGCTTCGGCGTGCTGCTGGCACCGTTGGCGGATATGGGCAATGCGCTGGCGGGTGATCATTGGGCGATGCAGGTACTGACCGCATTGCTGGGGCTTGGGTTGATGATGGGGCTGGCTTTGTGGCTGGACTGGAACAAGCAACTGACCCGAGTCGTGCCAGCCAGGGCGGTGTGAGCCTTTTGGGGCCGCTTTGCGGCCCTTCGCGGGCAAGCCACGCTCCTACTTTGGAACGCGATCTCCTGTAGGAGCGTGGCTTGCCCGCGAAGGACCGCAAAGCGGTCCCCATCAAATCTTCAGCCAGTGATAAATACCCGCCAACCCCAGCAAAAAAACCGGCCCCACATACAGCGCCACCCGCAGATCCCCGAAATACCCCATCACCCCCAGCACCAGCCCGAGAAACCCCAGGGCCAGGTACGAACTCCACGGCCACAGCCACATCGGATAGCCCAGCCGCCCGCGTTCTTCCGGGCTCAACCCGGCACGGAACCTGAGCTGCGCCAGCAGAATCACCGCCCAGGTCCAGATCGCACCAAAGGTGACGATGGCTGTGGCCCAGAGAAACACCTGCTCCGGCACCAGGTAATTGCCCAACACGCCCAGCAGCAACACGGCAAGCGACAGCAGCAAGGCATTGCGCGGCACGCCATTCGCGGTGGTGCGCCCAAGCAACGCCGGTGCCTGGCCCTTCTCCGCCAGCGCACAGAGCATTCTCCCGGTACTGAAGATCGCCGCATTGCACGCCGACAACGCCGCGGTGATCACCACGAAATTGATCAGCCCCGCCGCCGTGCGGATCCCCAGGCGCTCGAAGGTCAGCACGAACGGGCTGCCACCACTGCCAATGCCGTGCCAGGGATAGATCGACAGGATCACCAGCAGCGCGCCGACATAGAACAGCAGCACCCGCCAGAACATTGAGCCGATGGCCCGGGGAATGGTGGTTTCCGGCTGTTTCGTCTCTCCGGCAGCCAGGCCGACCAACTCAGTGCCGAAGTAGGCGAACATCACCAGTTGCAGCGACATCAGCACCCCGCCCCAGCCATTGGGCATGAAGCCGTCATGCCGCCAGAGGTTGGCGATCCCCGTGGCCACGCCGTCGTTGCCCAGACCAAAGGCGATGATGCCAATCCCGCCGAGGATCAGGGCGATGATGGTGACCACCTTGATCAGCGCGAACCAGAACTCGAATTCACCGAAGGCGCGCACCGCCAGCAGGTTGATCGCGCCCATGCTGCCCAGCGCCGCCAGGGCCCAGAGCCAGCGCGCTGTATCGGGGAACCAGACGCCCATGTAGATGGCCACCGCGCTGATTTCCGCGACGCAGATCACCATCAGGGCGAACCAGTAGTTCCAGCCGGTGAGAAAGCCCGCCAGCGGGCCAAGGTAGTCGTGGGCATAACGGCTGAACGAACCGGCCACGGGGTTGTGCACCGCCAGTTCGCCAAGGGCGCGCATGATCACCAGGATCACCAGGCCGCCGGCGAGGTAAGCCAGGAGAATTGCCGGCCCGGCCATTTCGATGGCCTTGGCCGAGCCGAGAAAAAGACCGACGCCGATACAGGCACCGAGGGCGATCAGGCGCACATGGCGCTCGCCCAGTTCACGCTTCAGGGTGGACATTAGGGAATCCTCGCTGTTCAGGACAGGAACCAGCCCACCACCCTAGTCAGACGAGGCGCGTGCAAACGATCAACCATCAGAACAGGACATTTCCCACCACGTTTTGGGAAATGCCCGACGATCCCCAACAATTTTTTCCCGCCCCCCGGCCAGCGTCTAAGCTTCAGCCAAAGCAAGAGAAATAACGAAATCAGGCTTAAGACTATGGGCGCACAGTGGCACTCGGATAACGGCAGTAACCTGGCAGCCGCTGAACAATCGGAAGTACCGCCGTCCCCACCGCCACCGCCGCGCCGCTCCCGGTTGCGTTTCCTGTGGTGGCTGATCCTGTTGATCGTGCTGATCACCCTGGGCCTGCTGGCCTACGCGGCGAGCAAGGAAATGCAGACCTCGGCTATCCAGTCCCGAGAATTCAGCCGCTTTGCCGCGACCCTGAGCTATTCGATGCACAAGGGCCCGAGCGACGCCATGGTCTATCCCGGCGACGGCCCCTTCGACAAACGCCTGGGCTACAGCGCCCTTGGCGAATTCATCCCGCGCCTGTTGAAGCGGGACTACGTGGTGGTGGAACAGACGCGCTTTTCCCCGGCGCTGATGAACTACGTCGATCACGGCTTTTTCGTGCCCTATACCGAGAAAATCCAGAGCGGCCTGAGCATCACCGACTGCAAGGGCAGCGTGCTCTACCAGTACCAGTACCCGCAGCACCTGTATCCGGACTTCGCCTCGATCCCGCCGGTGATGGTGCACAGCCTGCTGTTCATCGAGAACCGCGACCTGCTCGACCCCAACGATCCCAAGGGCAATCCGGCGGTGGACTGGCCGCGTTTCGCCAAGGCCGCCTATACCCAGGTCGCCAAGTACCTGGCCCTGCCCGGCCAGTCGGCCGGCGGCAGCACCCTGGCGACCCAGTTGGAAAAATATCGCCATTCACCGGACGGCCTGACCGTCTCCGGCGCCGAGAAGATCCGCCAGATGATCTCCGCCAGCGTGCGCGCCTACCAGGACGGGCCGCAGACCCTGGAAGCGCGCCAGCGCATCGTCCGCGACTACCTCAACAGCGTGCCGCTGTCGGCGGTGCCGGGGCATGGCGAAGTGCATGGCATGGCCGAGGGCCTGCGGGTCTGGTACGGCGCCGACTTCGCCGAGGTCAACCGCCTGCTGGCGTCCACCGCCACCGACCCGGACACCCTTGCCGCCCGCGGCCTGGCCTTGCGCCAGGTGCTCTCGCTGATGATCGCCCAGCGCCGGCCTTCGCACTTCCTGTCCAAGGGCCGCAACGAGCTGGCGACCCTGACCGACAGCCATATCCGCCTGCTCGCGGCCAACAACATCATCGACAAACCGCTGTCTGACGCCGCCCTGGCAAGCAAGGCGATCTACCGCGACTGGGTGGCCCAGCCGACCATCGTGCCGATCGTCACCAACAAGGGCATCAGCGTGGCCCGCAGCCGCCTGTCGAGCATGCTCAACCGGCCGCTGTACGACCTCGACCGCCTCGACCTGTCGGCCACCAGCACCTTGCAATCGGATTTGCAGGAACAGATCAGCCAGTACCTGCGTGACCTCGCCAACCCCGAGTTCGCGGCGAAAATGGGCCTGTTCGGCGAGCGCCTGCTGACCCCCACCAGTACCACCCAGGTGCGCTACAGCTTCACCCTGATGGAGCGCACCCCGGACGGTTCGCGGGTGCGGGTGCAGACCGACAGCACCGACCAGCCCTTCGATATCAACGAAGGCAGCAAGCTGGAACTGGGCTCCACCGCCAAGCTTCGGGTGCTGACCAGCTACCTGGAGATCATCTCCGAGCTGCATGACCGCTACGGCAAGATGTCGGTGCCGGAGTTGAAGAAGGTCGAGGTCGCCGATGTCGACTTCATCACTCGCTGGGCCATCGACTGGCTGATCCAGAACAAGGACCGCGATATCAGCGCGATGCTCGACGCTGCCCTGGAACGCAAGTATTCCGCCAGCCCCGGCGAGGCCTTCTTCACCGGCGGCGGCCTGCATGTATTCAACAACTTCCGCAAGGAAGACAACGGGCGCATCCCGACGCTCAAGGACGCCTTGCGCGAGTCGATCAACCTGCCGTTCATCCGTCTGATGCGCGACCTGGTGCGCTACAGCACCTACCAGGCGCCGGGCAACAGCGCGGCCTTGCTGAAAGACGATGCCGAACCGCGGCGCCAGGAGTACCTGGCCCGTTTCGCCGACCGCGAAGGCACAGATTTCCTGCGCCGCTTCTGGAAAAAGTACCAGCGCAAGACCTCGCAGGAACGCCTGGATACCTTCCTCGATGGCCTGCGGGTCACGCCGATCCGCCTCGCCGCCGTGCATCGCTACCTGTTCCCGGAAGCCGACCAGACCACCTTCAACGCCTTCGTCCGCGCCCATATGAAAAAAGAGGGCGTGGTCGCCAAGCCGGCCGGCGGCAAGAAGGATCCGCTCAGCGACGAGCGCCTGGAAACCCTCTACGCTTCCTACGGCCCGGGCAAGTACGACCTGCCGGACCAGGGCTTTATCGCCAAGTCGCATCCGCTGGACCTGTGGCTGGTCGGCTACCTGCTCAAGCACCCCAGCGCCAGCTTCCAGGAAGCGACGATGGCCAGCCATTTCGAGCGCCAGGAAGTCTACGGCTGGCTGTTCAAGAGCAAGCACAAGGGCGCGCGCGACAGTCGTATCCGCACCCTGGTGGAGGTGGAGGCGTTCCTCGATATCCATCAGCGCTGGAAGCGTGTCGGTTATCCCTTCGATCACCTGGTGCCCTCGCTGGCCACCGCCATCGGCAGCTCCGGCGACCGTCCGGCGGCCCTGGCCGAGCTGATCGGGATCATCCAGAACGATGGCGTACGTTTGCCGGTGTTGCGCATCGATACCCTGCATTTCGCTGCGAGTACGCCGTATGAAGTGAGCCTCGCCGGGGACCCGGATCGGGGCGAGCGGGTGCTGTCCGTGGACGTGGCCCGGGCGTTGCGCGGCGCGCTGTCGCAGGTGGTGGATGCCGGTACGGCGCGCCGGGTGTCGGGGACCTTCAAGCTGGATGACGGCACCGTGCTGACCATGGGCGGCAAGACCGGGACCGGGGATAACCGGATCGAAAGCTTTGGTGCGGGAGGCCGGCTGATCGGCTCGCGCTCGCTGAACCGCACGGCGACCTTCGTGTTCTATCTCGGCGACAACCACTTCGGCACCCTGACCGCATTCGTACCGGGGCGGGCGGCGGAGTCGTTCAAATTCACCTCGGCGCTGCCGGTGCAGGTGCTCAAGGGCATGGCGCCGATGCTGCTGCCGTATCTCAAGCCGGGCGGCAATACCCAGTGCTCGGTGCCGTTGACGGCGGAGCCCGGGTCGAGTGTTACCCAGGCACATTAATCTTTGTTGTTCTTGAGGGCCTCATCGCTGGCAAGCCAGCTCCCACAGGGTTCAGCAGCGCTGCGGACACTGTGGGAGCTGGCTTGCCGGCGATGAGGCCCTTTGCTTCAACACACCTTTCAGCCCTTGAGCTTGCAATAAGATATATCTTGAGTAATATCTTGAGACATATCGTAAGCAACCCGGAGCCCCTCCCATGCGCGATCACCCTCACTCCCACCGCGAACCCGAAGGCCTCGAACGCCGTCGTGAGCGCGGCGACCGTGGCCCGCGGGTCTTCGCCCCGGGCGATCTGAAACTGCTGTTGCTGGCCATGCTGGCCGAGCAGCCGTGCCACGGCTACGACCTGATCCGCCAGATCGAATCCCTGTTCGACGGCAACTACAGCCCGAGCCCCGGGGTCATCTATCCGACCCTGACCTTCCTGGAAGAAAGCGAGCTGATCACGGGCGAAGTCCATGGCAGCAAGAAGCTGTACCAGGCCACCGAGGCCGGTCGTGAATCCCTCAAGGAGCAGGCCGTCGCCCTCGACGGCGTGCGCACCCGCATCGAAGTGAGCAAGCGCTCGCTGCGCGGCCACGACCGTCCGCCGGAGATCCACGAGGCCGTGCATAACCTGCGCCATGCCCTGCAGATGCACAGCGGGCGCTGGAACCCACAAGAAATAGAGCGGGTACGCACCCTGCTCAATGAAACCGCGAAAGCCATCGTTGCCGGACCTGTCACCTCCCCTTCCCAGGAGCTTTCCGAATGACTTCGAGCGAAAACACCATCCACCGCGTCATGCACGAGATCAAGCACCGTCAGCTGACGGTACTCAAGGTGGTCGACCTGACCCCGCGCATGCGCCGCATCACCCTCGGCGGCGCGCAACTGCAAGGCTTCATCAGCCTGGGCAGCGACGACCACGTCAAGCTGCTGTTCGCCAACAACCCCGCCGAACAGGCCGCCATGGACGCCCTCGACCTGCCCAAGGAAGGCGTCAAGCCGACCATGCGCGAGTACACCCCGCGGCGCATCGACCTGGTCAACAATGAACTGGACCTGGATTTCGTCCTGCATGGCGACGGCCCTGCCTCGACCTGGGCAGCCCAGGCCAAACCCGGTCACACCCTGAATATCGCCGGGCCACGGGGCTCGCTGGTGGTCCCGGATATCTTCGACAGCTACCTGCTGGTGGGCGATGAAACCGCGATTCCGGCCATCGGCCGGCGCCTCGAAGAACTCTCCGCCGGGCGCAAGGTGCTGGCGGTGATCGAGATCGAGGACGCGCAAGAGCGCCAGCCGCTGCCGAGCAAGGCCGATGTGCATGTGATCTGGGTCGAGCGGCACGCGCAGTCGGTGCTGGAGGTGCTGGCCGGCCTGCAACTGCCGGCCGGCGAACTGTATGCCTGGGTCGCCCTGGAAAAGGCCCTGACCCGCAAGGCCAAGGCGCTGCTGCTGGAGGAGAAAGGCGTCGCCGATGACCGGCTCAAGGCCGCTGCCTACTGGCGCCTCGATCCGCACGACGACGAGTGATAACTGCTGTCAGGGACGCGTCCTGGCCTTGGCCAGGCGTCGGCCCTGCCAGCGGTCCAGGCCGATGACAGCCAGCCCGAGCAGCATGAACGCGGCGAACATCACCAGCGCATTGAGCACCACCCGCCCGTAGCCGAGCGCGGCTACGTCGATGAACGGATAGGGATAGAACCCGATTATCTGCCCGCGCAACAGCGCATAGCCGAAATACACCAGCGGATACACCGACCAGGCCAGCACATGGCCAATCCGCAAGGTGCCCTTCTCCACACGCCACCACCAATACAGCGCGAACAGCAGCGGCATCACGTTGTGCAGCAGGTTGTCGGCGATCCATTGCCAGCCTTGCGGCTGCCAGAGATGGCGCAGCAGCAGGTTGTAGGCGATGCCCACGAAGAGAATGCTCGCCAGCACCCCGGACGCCACCCAGGGCGCCTGCCAGAAACGCCGGGCCGCCGACTCGCGGCCGAACGCATCGGAGGTGAGCACGGTGGCGACGAGGATATTGCTGAGCACGGTGAAGAAGCCGAAGAAATTCACCAGCCCGCCCAGCAGGCTGGCGTCGTCCTGCCAGCGGGCGAGCAGGATCAGGTACAGCTGCACCGTCAGGCCGAACCAGCCAAGCACTGCAGCGGCGGCGGTCATCGGTTTACTGCTCGCGCTTGATATCACGCAGCATCTTCAGATACAGGCTTTCCACCTTCTCCCTTGCCCACGGCGTCTTGCGCAGGAAGGTCAGGCTCGACTTGATGCTCGGGTCGCTCTTGAAGCAGCGGATATCGATGCGCTGCGCCAGCCCGGGCCATTCGTAGCGGGCCACCAGGGCAGTGAGGATCTGTTCCAGGGTCATGCCATGCAGCGGGTTCTTGTCAGTGGCGGTCATGCCAGTGCTCCAGCCAAACGAAGGTGCGCACCTTAGGTCCCTTTTGACATCAGGGCAAATGCTTCCAGCAGTCTAGTTCGCGGGATGGCCTTCACGGCGGATTGCAATTTGATTTCATTGCAATGTTATAGTGTAACCAAACATAACCTCTGCCAAGGACCCCGCATGCGTTACCTGTCCCTTCCCCTCTCCCCCCTCGCCGTCGCGCTCTGGCTGGCCTCCTCGCCCAGCCAGGCGCTGGAACTCGAGCCCCAGGTGATCACCGCCAACCCGCTGGGCAACGCACAACTGGCGACCCCGAGCAGCGTGCTCGAAGGCGATCAACTGCTGCTGCAACAGAAAGGCAGCCTCGGCGAAACCCTGAATGGCGAGCCAGGCGTGTCGTCCACCTGGTTTGGTCCGGGCGCCAGCCGCCCGATCATTCGCGGCCTGGATGGTGATCGGATTCGTCTCCTGCGCAATGGCGTCGGCGCCCTGGACGCGTCGTCGCTGTCCTACGACCACGCCGTGCCGCTGGACCCGGTGAACGTCGAGCGCGTGGAAATCGTCCGCGGCCCGGCGGCCCTGCTCTATGGCGGCAGCGCCATTGGCGGGGTGGTCAACACCTTCGATAACCGCATCCCGACCGAGGCCATCGAGGGCATCCACGGTGCCGGCGAGCTGCGCTACGGCGGCGCCGACACCACCCGCAGCGCGGCGGGCAAGCTGGAAGCCGGCAACGGCCAGTTCGCCCTGCACCTGGATGCCAACAGCCGCCAGTTCAACGACCTGCGCATTCCCGGTTACGCGAAAAGCTCGAAGGTCCGCGACGCCGACGAGCCGGGCAGCCGCCATCGCCTGGAAAACAGCGACGGTCGCCAGGACGGCGGCGCCATCGGCGGTTCCTACACCTGGGAGCACGGCTACACCGGCGTGTCCTACAGCCGCTACGACGGCAACTACGGCTCGGTGGCCGAGTCCGGCGTACGCCTGGCCATGGAGCAGGACCACTACGGTTTCGCTTCGGAAATCCGTGATCTGGAAGGGCCGTTCAGTTCGGTCAAGGTCGACCTCGGCTACACCGACTACAAGCACAGCGAGCTGGAGGAAGGCGAGGTCCACACCACCTTCAAGAACAAGGGCTACGAGGCCCGGGTCGAAGCCCGTCACCAGCCGCTAGGGCCGGTGGAAGGGGTGATCGGCGCGCAGGTCAACCGCAACGAATTCTCCGCCCTCGGCGAAGAAGCCTTCGTACCGCAGACCGATACCGACAGCGTCGCCCTGTTCGTCCTCGAACAATGGCAGGCCACCGACCGCCTGGCCCTGAGCCTGGGCGGGCGCCTGGAACACACCAAGGTCGATCCGGACGCGAAAGGCAACGAACGCTTCGCCGAAGCCGACAGTTCCAGCAGCTTCACCGCCGCCAGCCTGTCGTCCGGTGCGGTCTACCAGTTGACGCCGATCTGGTCGCTGGCCGCCAGCCTCGGCTACACCGAGCGCGCGCCGACCTTCTACGAGCTGTACGCCAACGGCGCCCACGTCGCCACCGGGGCCTACGAAGTGGGCGATCCGAACCTGTCGAAGGAAAAGGCGATCTCCGGCGACCTCGCCCTGCGCTTCGACAACGGCACGCACAAGGGCAGCGTGGGCGTGTTCTACAGCCACTTCCGCAACTACATCGGCCTGCTGTCCAGCGGCGAACTGCGCGAAGGGCATGACCATGGCGACGACGATCATGACCACGACCATGATCATGATCACGACGGCGGCGATATTCCCGAGTACTTGTACAGCGGCGTGCGTGCGCGCTTCTACGGGATCGAGGCGCAGGACCGCTGGCAGTTGCTGGAAAACCGCTACGGCAGCTTCGCCCTGGAGCTGTCCGGCGACTACACCCGGGCCAAGAAACTGGATACCGGCGAGGACCTGCCGCGCATTGCGCCGCTGCGCCTGAACAGCGGGCTGGTGTGGAACCTGGATCGCTGGCAGGCGCGGGTCGACGTGCAGCATGCCGCGTCGCAACACCGCAAGCCGGCCAACGAGACCAGCACCGATGGCTACACCACCCTGGGGGCCAGTGTCGGGTATCGGTTCAATGTGGGTGAAAGCGAGTGGCTGGCGTTTGTCCGCGGTGAAAACCTGACTGACCAGACTGTGCGCTATGCCAGCTCGATCCTGCGGGATGTGGCGCCGGCTGCGGGGCGGAGTGTGGAGGTGGGGCTGCGTACGACCTTCTGATCCGGGGCGCCCCCAATCGCTGGCAAGCCAGCTCCCACAAGGTCTTGCACTGCTCTCGAGGGCAGCGGTGAACCTGTGGGAGCTGGCTTGCCAGCGATGAGGCCCTGATGATCACCACAGGATTATTACCAATCCCACAAAACACCCCGACAACCTCCAACCTTTCCAACCCCATCAATCCTCTATATCCTCCCCGCCCCAAGCTGAAACGCTTAATCACCCCGAATTTACCGAAGAATCCTGGCGAACTCCCCCCGCCGGGATATCTGCCGTTTTCTTCAACAATCAAAAGATAGCGCTATCTCATGCCCTGCCACACTGCTTCCCGTCTCCTCGTTGCGCCGCTGTTATGCGCCCTGGCCGCCACCAGCCAGGCCACCCCGATGTTCGACGCCGACTCCCCCTGGATGCTCGGCGACTGGAACGGCACCCGCAGCGACCTGGCCGAACGCGGCTACGATTTCAGCCTCGACTACACCGGCGAGATGGGCAGCAACCTGCACGGCGGCTACGACCATGACCGCACCGCACGCTACAGCGACCAGTTCGCCTTCGGCAGCCATCTGGACCTGGAGAAGATCCTCGGCTGGAACGCCACCGAGTTCCAGCTGACCGTCACCGAGCGTCATGGCAACAACATCAGCAACGACCGCATCAACGACCCGCGGGTCGGCGGCTTCACCTCGGCCCAGGAAGTCTGGGGCCGCGGCCAGACCTGGCGGCTGACGCAACTGTGGATCAAGCAGAAGTACTTCGACGGCGCCCTCGACGTGAAACTCGGCCGCTTCGGCGAAGGCGAGGACTTCAACAGCTTCCCCTGCGACTTCCAGAACCTGGCCTTCTGCGGCTCCCAGGTCGGCAACTGGGTCGGCGACAGCTGGTACAACTGGCCGGTCAGCCAGTGGGCGGCACGGGTGCGCTACAACCTCACGCCCGAGCTCTACGCCCAGGTCGGCGCCTTCGAGCAGAACCCGTCCAACCTGGAGCGCAACAATGGCTTCAAACTCAGCGGCAGCGGCACCCAGGGCGCCATGTTCCCGGTTGAACTGGTCTGGAGCCCGGCAATCAGAGGCCTTAAAGGGGAATATCGGGCGGGCTACTACTACAGTAATGCCAATGCCAAGGATGTTTACCGCGACGACAACGACCAGTCCGCCGCACTGAGCGGCCAGAACTACCGCAGCCGTTCGAGCAAGCACGGGTTCTGGCTGGGGGCACAGCAGCAGGTGACGTCGTTGGCCAGCGATCATTCCCGTGGCCTGAGCGTTTTCGCCAATGCCACGCTGCACGACAAGAAGACCAATGCCATCGACAACTACGTTCAGGCAGGTGTGGTGTACAGGGGGCCGTTCGACGCCAGGGCGCAGGACGATATCGGTTTCGCCGTGGCCCGCGTGCACGTCAACCCCGCCTTCCGCAAGAACGCCCAGGCGCACAACCGCGCCGCCGGCCTCGACGATTTCGACGATCCCGCCTTCCTGCCGGTCCAGGACACCGAATACAGCGCCGAGCTGTATTACGGCATCCACCTGGCCAACTGGCTCACCCTGCGCCCGAACCTGCAGTACATCCGCCATCCGGGCGGGGTACAGGCGGTGGACGATGCGCTGGTCGGCGGTTTGAAGATCCAGAGCCACTTTTAACCGGCCCGCGGGCCTGACGATTTCAACACTGATGGAGAACCTTCAATGAGCGCAGACGGAACCCGCTGGCTACCGAGACTGCTCGGTGTGCTGCTGTTGCTGATGGGCATGGCCCTGGTCGCCGGCGGCATCAAGCTGATGCAACTGGGCGGCTCGCTGTATTACCTGATCGCCGGCATCGGCTTCGCCGTGTCCGGGATCATGCTCCTGGCCCTGCGCAAGCACGCCCTCGGCCTGTACGGCCTGGTGCTGCTGGCCAGCACGGCATGGGCCCTGTGGGAAGTGGGCCTGGACTGGTGGCAACTGGTGCCGCGCCTGTCCCTGTGGTTCGCCCTCGGCGTGGTCCTGCTGCTGCCCTGGGCGCGGCGTCCGCTGCGCGGCCTGGCCGGCCAGCCGGCGCGTATCAACCTGGCGATCCTCGGTGTCGCCGTGATCGCCTCCGGCGCCACCGCCATTGGCAGCCAGTTCACCCACCCGGGCGAGATCAAGGGCGAGCTGGGGCGTGACACCACCACCCTGTTCAACACCGCCCCGGACATGCCTGCCGGCGACTGGCAGGCCTATGGTCGCACCGAGTACGGTGACCGCTATTCGCCACTGCGGCAGATCACCCCGACCAACATCTACCAGTTGGAAGAAGCCTGGCGCATCCGCACCGGCGACATGCCCAGCGCGGATGACCCGGTCGAGCTGACCAACCAGAACACCCCGCTCAAGGTCAACGGCAAGCTCTACGCCTGCACCGCGCACAGCAAGGTGCTGGCCCTGGACCCGGACACCGGTGCGGAAATCTGGCGCTTCGACCCGCAGGTCAAGAGCCCGACCGGCAGCTTCAAGGGCTTCGCCCACATGACTTGCCGCGGCGTTTCCTATTACGACGAGAACAGCTACGTCAACGCCGACGGCAGCCCCGCGCCGAAGATCAGCGAAGCCGGTCAGGCCGTGGCCCGCGCTTGCCCGCGCCGCCTCTACCTGCCGACCGCCGACGCCCGCCTGATCGTGCTCAACGCCGACAACGGCAAGGTCTGCGAAGGCTTCGCCAACCAGGGCACCATCGACCTGACCCAGGGCATCGGCCCGTTCACCGCCGGCGGCTACTACTCCACCTCGCCGGCGGCGATTACCCGCAGCCTGGTGATCATCGGTGGCCACGTCACCGACAACGAATCGACCAACGAGCCGTCCGGCGTGATCCGCGCCTATGACGTGCACGACGGCCACCTGGTGTGGAACTGGGACAGCAACAACCCGGACGACACCAAGCCGCTGGCCCCGGGCAAGACCTACAGCCGCAACTCGGCGAACATGTGGTCGCTGGCCAGCGTCGACGAGAACCTCGGCATGGTCTACCTGCCCCTGGGCAACCAGACCCCGGACCAGTGGGGCGCCGACCGCACCCCAGGCGCGGAGAAATTCAGCGCCGGTATCGTCGCCCTGGATCTGGCCACCGGCAAGGTGCGCTGGAACTACCAGTTCACCCACCACGACCTGTGGGACATGGACGTCGGCAGCCAGCCGACCCTGCTCGACCTGAAGACCGCCGATGGCGTCAAGCCGGCGCTGATCGCCCCGACCAAGCAAGGCAGCCTGTACGTGCTTGATCGTCGCGACGGCACCGCCATCGTGCCGATCCACGAGATCCCGACGCCGCAAGGCGCGGTGCCGGGCGACCACACCTCGCCGACCCAGGCCCGTTCCGACCTCAACCTGCTCGGCCCGGACCTGACCGAACAGGCCATGTGGGGCGCCAGCCCGTTCGACCAGATGCTCTGCCGCATCCAGTTCCGCCAGTTGCGCTACGAAGGCCAGTACACCCCGCCGTCGGAGCAGGGCTCGCTGGTCTATCCGGGTAACGTCGGGGTGTTCAACTGGGGCAGCGTGTCGGTGGATCCGGTGCGCCAGTTGCTGTTCACCAGCCCGAACTACATGGCCTTCGTCTCGAAGATGGTGCCGCGTGCCGAGGTGGCCGAGGGCAGCAAGCGCGAGAGCGAGACCAGCGGCGTGCAGCCCAATACCGGTGCGCCGTATGCGGTGACCATGCACCCGTTCATGTCGCCGCTGGGCGTGCCCTGCCAGGCCCCGGCCTGGGGCTATGTGGCGGGCATCGACCTGCTCAGCAACAAGGTGGTGTGGAAGCACAAGAACGGCACCAGCCGCGACAGCTCGCCGATCCCGATTGGCCTGCCGATCGGCGTGCCGAGCATGGGCGGCTCGATCGTCACCGCCAGTGGCCTGGGCTTCCTCAGCGGGACCCTGGACCAGTATCTGCGGGCGTATGACGTGAATACCGGCAAGGAACTGTGGAAATCGCGACTGCCGGCGGGTGGGCAGGCGACGCCGATGACCTATACCGGGAAGGACGGGAAGCAGTACGTGTTGGTGACTGCCGGCGGGCATGGCTCGCTGGGGACCAAAATGGGCGACTACATCATCGCTTACAAATTGCCTAACTGATTGCTCTTGAGGGCCTCATCGCTGGCAAGCCAGCTCCCACAGGGACCGCGTGCACCGCGAAACCTGTGGGAGCTGGCTTGCCAGCGATAGGGCCCTCAAACCCACTGCAAATCTACATGGCAAACGTCCGGGTCCACTCCCGCGCCGTCTTGTCGAACTGCGCCCGCACCCGCTGATACTCCCCGGCCGCCTCCAGATTCAGCGCCCCCCGCGGCTCCGGATCCGCCAGCAGCGCCTGCACGCTCAACAGCACCTTCGACAAGGTCAACGCCGGGCTCCAGTTCTCGTCGAGCACCTCCAGCCCGATCTCTCCGTTCTCACCGATATTCGGATGCCAGACCCGGGTCTCGAAGGCCAGCTTCAGCGGCTTGAACGGATAGTCCTTGGGAAACTGCACATCGAGAAAAAACACCCCGCCCTCGTAGGGCGTGTTCATCGGCCCCATCATCGTGGCCTTCCAGTGAAACAGGCTTTCGCCTTGGGGCCCTGCCGAGCAATTGGCCGGCGGATCCTTGCTGATGTCCTGCAGTTCCCGCGTGATGCGCTTCAGTGCAGCTTCCATTGGCGACTCCTTTGGCCCGACACGGGCGACAGACGCCAACAGTAGCACTTCGCGATCAACTCTCCGTACATGCACTAAGCTCCTTGTTTCCTTCGGCCTTCCCGACAAAAGCCGTCAGGCATTGAAACCACCCTTCTACCGCCCCATCTAAGCACCATAGTCATTCACGCAGGTGCCCCATGAGCGACCAGCAGGATCTCCCGGAACATCCCGACGAATACGCCGAAGTCGAGCATCTCGACGACACCGACCCGACCGGCCGCACCCTCGCCCTGCCCGGCCAGCAACTGCCGGACAAGGTCTATGTGATCCCGATCCACAACCGCCCGTTCTTCCCCGCGCAGGTGCTGCCGGTGATCGTCAACGAAGAACCCTGGGCGGAAACCCTCGATCTGGTGGCCAAGACCCCGCACCACAGCCTGGCCCTGTTCTTCATGGACGAGCCGCTGCAGGACCACCGGCATTTCGACACCTCGGCGCTGCCGCTGTATGGCACCCTGGTCAAGGTGCACCACGCCAGCCGCGAGAACGGCAAGCTGCAGTTCGTCGCCCAGGGCCTGACGCGGGTGCGCATCCGCACCTGGCTCAAGCACCATCGCCCACCGTACCTGGTGGAAGTCGAATACCCGCACCAGAGCCCCGAGCCCACCGACGAGGTGAAGGCCTACGGCATGGCGCTGATCAATGCGATCAAGGAACTGCTGCCGCTCAACCCGCTGTACAGTGAAGAGCTGAAGAACTACCTCAACCGCTTCAGTCCCAACGACCCGTCGCCGCTGAGCGATTTCGCCGCCGCGCTGACCTCGGCCACCGGCCAGCAACTGCAGGAAGTGCTGGACTGCGTGCCGATCCTCAAGCGCATGGAAAAAGTCCTGCCGATGCTGCGCAAGGAAGTCGAAGTCGCGCGCCTGCAGAACGAGATTTCCGCCGAGGTGAACCGGCAGATCGGCGAGCACCAGCGCGAGTTCTTCCTCAAGGAACAGCTCAAGGTCATCCAGCAGGAGCTGGGCCTGACCAAGGACGACCGCAGCGCCGACCTCGAACAGTTCAAGCAGCGCCTCGACGGCAAGACCCTGCCGGCCGCCGCGCAGAAGCGCATCGACGAAGAGATGGGCAAGCTGGCGATCCTCGAGACCGGCTCGCCGGAGTACGCCGTCACCCGCAACTACCTGGAATGGGCCACCGCCCTGCCCTGGGGCGTGTATGGCGAAGACAAGCTGAGCCTCAAGCACGCGCGCAAGGTCCTCGACCAGCACCATTCCGGGCTGGATGACGTCAAGGACCGCATCCTCGAATTCCTCGCGGTCGGCGCCTACAAGGGCGAGATCAGCGGCTCCATCGTGTTGCTGGTGGGCCCGCCGGGGGTGGGCAAGACCAGCATCGGCAAGTCCATCGCCGAGTCCCTGGGCCGGCCGTTCTACCGCTTCAGCGTCGGCGGCATGCGCGACGAGGCCGAGATCAAGGGCCACCGCCGCACCTACATCGGCGCCCAGCCGGGCAAGCTGGTGCAGGCGCTCAAGGACGTGGAGGTGATGAACCCGGTGATCATGCTCGACGAGATCGACAAGATGGGCCAGAGCTACCAGGGCGACCCGGCCTCGGCGCTGCTGGAAACCCTCGATCCGGAGCAGAACGTCGATTTCCTCGACCACTACCTGGACCTGCGCCTGGACCTGTCCAAGGTGCTGTTCGTGTGTACCGCCAACACCCTCGACTCGATTCCCGGCCCGTTGCTTGATCGGATGGAAGTGATTCGCCTGTCCGGTTATATCACCGAGGAAAAACTGGCGATCGCCAAGCGCCACCTGTGGCCCAAGCAGTTGCAGAAGGCCGGCGTGGCCAAGACCAGCCTGAGCATCAGCGATGCCGCGCTGCGCACGGTGATCGAGGGCTATGCCCGCGAGGCCGGGGTACGCCAGTTGGAGAAACAGTTGGGCAAGCTGGTGCGCAAGGCGGTGGTGCGCTTGCTCGACGAGCCGGACGCGAACATCAAGATCGGCCCCAAGGACCTCGAAGCGGCCCTCGGCATGCCGGTGTTCCGCAGCGAGCAGGTGCTGGCCGGCAAGGGCGTGATCACCGGGCTGGCCTGGACCAGCATGGGTGGCGCCACGTTGCCGATCGAAGCGACGCGGATCCACACGCTGAACCGCGGCTTCAAGCTCACCGGGCAACTGGGTGACGTGATGAAGGAATCAGCGGAAATTGCCTATAGCTACATCAGCTCGCACCTGAAGCAGTTCGGCGGCGATCCGACCTTCTTCAACGAAGCCTTCGTCCACCTGCATGTACCGGAAGGAGCGACGCCGAAGGATGGCCCGAGTGCCGGCGTGACCATGGCCAGCGCGCTGCTGTCGCTGGCCCGGGACCAGGTGCCGAAGAAAGGCGTGGCGATGACCGGCGAAATGACCCTGACCGGGGCGGTCCTGCCGATTGGCGGGGTACGCGAGAAGGTGATCGCGGCGCGGCGGCAGAAGATCTTCGAGCTGATCCTGCCGGAAGCGAACCGGGGTGATTTCCTGGAGTTGCCGGAGTACCTGAAGGACGGGCTGACAGTGCATTTCGCCAAGCGCTTCGGGGATGTGGCAAAGGTCTTGTTCAGCTGAGTTTTTGAGGGCCTCATCGCTGGCAAGCCAGCTCCCACAGGGATCGCATGCACCGCGGACCCTGTGGGAGCTGGCTTGCCAGCGATAGGGCCCTCGAAGTCACCCGATCACTTCGGGTAGAACCCGACAACCCATCCGGTTTAAGCTCCGGAGCCGATACCAAAGCCCATCGCGCTCCGGAGTGCTGCATGACGATCCGCCGTACCGCCCTGCTGTCGGGCCTCACCCTGCTCGCCGCCTGCTCCCACGACACCACCCGCACCGAACCGGTGGTGGTGGAAAAGCAGAGCCAGTGCCCGATCGACCTGAACATCGGCCAGGCCCTGACCCTCACCCTGCCCAGCAACCCCAGCACCGGCTATCGCTGGCAGTTGCAGGACTCCGCGTCAGCGCTACTCGGCGCCCTGGGCCCGGAGGTCTATCGCAGCAACGACAGCGACGGCATGGTCGGCAGCGACGGCCTGTCCACCTGGCGCTTCCGGGCCAAGGCCGCCGGCGAGGGCCATCTGGTCCTGGTCTACCAGCAACCCTGGGCCCCGGAAGAAGCACCAGCGCGCCATCTCGACTGCGTGATAAAGGTGCGTTAGAGCTCTTCGTAGCGCCGCCGTACCGCCAGCAGCCACGTCTCCATTACGCACAGGGCGTCGGCCATGGCCTGCAGTTCGGTCTGCTCGCCAACCGCCTCGACCCGCTCGGTCCAGCCCCGGGTCAAGGTCCCGGCCTGTTCCAGCCACTGGTCACGCACGCCGCCCAGGGCCGCGACCTTGGGCAGTTGCCCCAGTTCGCACTCCAGCGCCGCACGGCGGGCAATCCAGTCACAGACTTCGTCGGTCAGTACCCCGCGCTCGTGCACCTTGCGCGTGCGCAGCCTGATCACCTCGCTCAGCTTGCGCCCTTCGAGCAGCCCGGCCACCTTGTCGACGAAGATCCGCGCCGCCGCGACCAGGTTGTCCGGGTCCACGCCCTTGAGCAGCAGTTTCTGTACCAGGGCGATTTCCGCCTCGGTCGGGATCATGCTCTTGAAGATCCTTTGCACGTCCGGCACCTCGAAGGCGCGGATCACTTCGCTCATGGCATCGATCTGTACCGTGAAGTCGTCGATCCGCGCTTCCTGGTTGGCGATCGAGGCACTCAGCGCGTCGCGC
This sequence comes from Pseudomonas putida, assembly GCF_001941965.1. Taxonomy (GTDB): domain Bacteria; phylum Pseudomonadota; class Gammaproteobacteria; order Pseudomonadales; family Pseudomonadaceae; genus Aquipseudomonas; species Aquipseudomonas putida_L. The sequence goes on from NZ_MKZO01000002.1 coordinate 76,337, forward strand.
TGTTCGGCGAGCGAGTCGCTGCGCTCATCCACCACAGGAAGCCGGGTCTTGCCCAGCAGCGCCAGGGCCTCGGCGATTTCCTCGCCCTTGGCTTGCAGGCGCTGCCTGTCGCGCAGGGCATCCTGCTCCAGCACCTGGGCCTGCCCGGGATTCTGCGCGAGGACCAGCGCCAGGTCGGCCCATTTGTGGTTGCCGACCAGCACCAGGCCGCTGAGCACCCGTTCGGACAGCAGGCGATCGGTGTCGAGCAGCCGAGTGGACAGGCCGTTCAACTGCTCACGCAGCGACGGCAGCAGGGCCCCGTTGGTGCTGTAGAGCTGCTTGAGAAAATCTTCCTTCAGGTCGTTCATCCGGCTGATATCGGGCAACGACTGGGCGTTCGGCTGGTTCATGAGAAGGTTCCTTCCTTGCTGATCTCGTCCACGGTTTCATTGAAGAGCTTCGACAGTTGCGAAGAGATGTCACGGATGTTCTGCCACGGGCGCAGGACCCGCTCGAAGCGCAGGATGAAGGTCGCCAGTTCGACGTCGGTGCCGATCAGGCCCAGCTCTTCGCCGGACTGTTCGACATACACGCCCAGCATGCTCCAGACATCCTCGAGGTTCTTCGCGGCGGTCTGCACTTCGGTCAGGCGGAATTTCAGGTCGGCGATCTGCAGGGTGGTGGTTTCGAATACCCCGACCATCGGGCTGATCGCCTTGATCTGCTGCACCAGCCATTCGCGCTCGAGGCGCAGGCGCTTGTTGGTCGAACGTGCCGCCTCGGCCTGGGCGCCGTAGATGCCGCCGGTGATCGCCACGCCGATGGGGCCGAAGACCAGCCCGGTGAAGGCCAGGCCGACGAGCTTCTGGTAGGCGATATCCATCTCCTCGATTTCCTTGTCCAGCGGGGCGAGTTGCTGGCGCAGTTCATCGATGACCCTTTCCGGGCTGATGTCCTTGATCTGGCGGGTCAGCGCATCGGTTTCCGGGCGCAACTGACGGACCACGGCATCGGTGAACCATTGCGCGCGGTCCTTGACCGCGGTGATATCCCGGCGCACTTCGGCAATGTCCTCGCTGATGAACTGGAGGTGGTTGCCGAAGCTGGCGACCTGCCGGCGCTCTTCCTCGCCGAGACGCCGATAGGTCACCCCGGCCAGGGCGGCTTCGTCGACCGCATCGCGCACACGGGCCTTGAGCGTGCGATACGCCTCGGTGGTGGCGAGCTTGTCGATCAGTTTCCGGCCATCCTCGATAAAGGACTCGGCGAACAGACCGAGGCGGGTGCCGAGGTCCTTGGTTTCCCGTTCCAGCACGCCCCAGGCGCCGACATGGGTACGCAGGTTGGTGTAGAGCCGGTGCACCTGCTCGGCATCGATGCCGAGCAAGGACAGGTCATGGGCGCCGTTGATCGCCTCGACGCTGTTGGGCAGGCGTAGCACATAGTGGGCGTAGCGCTTGATGCTTCTCAGGTTGTCGGCGGTGAAGATCAGCGCCGGCTGCATGCGGTTGTTGTCGACGCTCCTGGAAATGACGTCGAAATACTGCTTGGGCACGAATTCGGCACGCTGCTGGGCATCGAGGGCCTGCAACGACTCGTTTTCCTTGGTGGTCATGGTCTGGTCCTTGGCAAAAATGGCTGCCCTGTTGCACAAGGCAGGTGGACCACCCTAGGCGCCGCCGGGTCGGGCCGAAGCCGGCGGGATTCGCCGCACAAGGCGGGAAAGCTCCGGCAAACCCGGGCGAAGCCGGGCATCCGTCCGGCAACGCATAGGCACGGCTTCCCCACTTGGCTAGAATGTCGCCCCGTTTTCGACCATCCCGTGTACAGACCGTGAGCCAAGAACCCGATCGTCTATTCTCCGCCGCGCTGGATCAGGTGCCCGACTTCACCTTCAACGAAGATGTAGTGCGGGTGTTCCCCGACATGATCAAGCGCTCGGTGCCCGGCTACCCGACCATCGTCGAGAACATCGGCGTGCTCGCCGCGCAGTTCGCCCAGCCCGACACCCTGCTCTACGACCTCGGCAGTTCCCTTGGCGCGGTGACCCAGGCCCTGCGTCGGCATGTGCGCAGCGAAGGCTGCCGGGTGCTGGCCGTGGACAACTCGGCGGCCATGGTCGAACGCTGCGCGGAATACCTGAAGGCCCAGGACGCCATGTACCAGGAGGTGCTCCCGGTGCAGGTACTGAAAGCCGATATCACCGCGCTGGAGCTGCAACCGGCCTCGGTGGTGGCGATGAACTTCACCCTGCAGTTCATCGAGCCGGCCGCGCGCCTGGCCTTGCTCGGCAAGATCCGCCAGGCCCTGGTGCCGGGCGGCGCGCTGATCCTCTCGGAAAAACTGCGCTTCGAAGACGAAGGCGAGCATGCCCTGCTCACCGACCTGCATATCGCCTTCAAGCGCGCCAACGGCTACAGCGAACTGGAAATCGCCCAGAAACGCAGTGCCATCGAAAACGTGATGAAACCCGACAGCCTCGAAGAACACCGCGCGCGCCTTGAAGCCGCCGGGTTCTCCAAGGTGGTGCCGTGGTTCCAGTGCCTGAACTTCGCCTCCCTGATTGCCCTGCCATGATCGATCTTTCTCCTCTGGTCCGCCGCCTGGCGGGTACTCCTCTGGCCCAATGGTCGCAAGGCCTGCAAGCGCAACTCGATGCCAAGCTGGAAAAAGGCCATGGCGACCTGGAGCGCTGGCAAAGCGCGCTGGATCGGCTGCCGGCGCTGATGCCGACTGAAGTCGACCTGGTCAACGGCCTGCGCCTGGACTTCGCCTGCGATGACGCCACCCGCGAGCAGGCCCGTACCGCGCTGATGGGCCTGTCGCCGTGGCGCAAAGGGCCGTTCGACCTGTTTGGCGTGCATGTGGACACCGAATGGCGTTCGGACTGGAAATGGTCGCGGGTCGCCCCGCACCTCGACCTGCGTGGCAAGCGCGTGCTGGATGTCGGCTGCGGCAATGGCTACTACCAGTGGCGCATGCTCGGCGCCGGTGCCGACAGCGTGATCGGCGTCGACCCCAACTGGCTGTTCTTCTGCCAGTTCCAGGCGGTGCAACGCTACCTGCCGGACCTGCCGGCCTGGCACCTGCCCTTCGCCCTGGAAGACCTGCCGGCGGCGCTGGAAGGCTTCGACACGGTGTTCTCCATGGGCGTGTTCTATCACCGACGTTCGCCGATCGAGCACTTGCTGGCACTCAAGGACTGCCTGGTCAAGGGCGGTGAACTGGTGCTGGAAACCCTGGTGATCGAGGGTGACGAGAACCAGGTGCTGGTGCCGGAAGACCGTTATGCGCAGATGCGCAACGTCTGGTTCCTGCCGTCGGTGCCGGCGCTGGAGCGCTGGCTGCGGCGGGCCGGGTTCAGCGATGTGCGTTGCGTGGATGTGAGCACCACCAGCGTGGAAGAGCAGCGCAGTACCGAGTGGATGAAGTATCAGTCGCTGGGGGACTTCCTCGATCCGCAGGATCACAGCCGGACCATCGAAGGCTTGCCGGCGCCTCGGCGGGCGGTGCTGGTAGCCCGCAAGTAAGGTTGCCAGTTCCGGCCTCATCGCTGGCAAGCCAGCTCCCACAGGTCCGGCGGTGCACGCGGTCACTGTGGGAGCTGGCTTGCCAGCGATGAGGCCCGAGAGAACACCTAACCCCTAAATGGCTGCAACATTACAAATCCGTAACCTTCCCCCTCTCTGCAACACCCTGTCATACCATACCCCTCCCCTCGCTTGACTCTGAAGCTACTTCAGGCTCGAGAATCGCCGCCTTTCCCCTGCCAGAGCCTGCCATGCGCCTACTGATCATCGAGGACGAAGTCCGCACTGCCGATTACCTGCAACAGGGCCTGAGCGAAAACGGTTATGTGGTGGACTGCGCCCGCACCGGCGCCGACGGGCTGCATCTGGCCCGGCAACAGGCCTACGACCTGGTGATCCTCGACGTCAACCTGCCGGAACTGGACGGCTGGACCGTGCTGCAGCGCCTGCGCGCGCAGTCGGCGACGCGGATCATGATGTTGACCGCCCACGGCCGCCTGTCCGACCGGGTCAAGGGCCTCGACCTGGGGGCCGACGATTACCTGCTCAAGCCCTTCGAATTCCCCGAACTGCTGGCCCGGGTGCGCAGCCTGCTGCGCCGCAGCGAACAACCCTTGCAACCCACCACCCTGAAAGTCGCCGATCTGGAGCTCGACCCCGGCCGCCACCGCGCCTGGCGCAACGGCCAGCGCATCGACCTGACCGCCAAGGAGTTCTCCCTGCTGCACCTGCTGATGCGCCAGAGCGGCGAGGTGCTGTCGCGCACGCAGATCATCTCGCTGGTCTGGGACATGAACTTCGACTGCGACACCAATGTGGTGGAAGTCTCGATCCGCCGCCTGCGGGCGAAGATCGATGATCCCTTCGAGAACAAGCTGATCCACACTCTGCGCGGCGTCGGCTACGTGCTGGAAGCCCGCGAATGAAACCGGCGCGGCTGTCCCTGCGCCTGGGCCTGAGCGTGATCCTGATGGGCGCGGCGCTGGTTTTGCTGCTGGCAGCACTGGCGGTGTTCGCCCTGGACCGCGAGCTGGACCAGCGCGCCCGCGACCATCTGGAACGCAAGATGGAGCAGATCGAGCACAGCCTGAATATCGACCTCAAGGTCAGCGACCTCAGCGCCCGCGCCCATCCGCTGCTGGATGTGGTGATGGGCCATGACAACCTCAGCCTCAGCGTGGTCGAGCATAGCGCCCGGCACCCGGCGCGCCTCAGTCTGGGGCCGATACTGGAGGCCCCCGTCGAAGCAATCATCGTGGGACCGCGCCTTGGCTTCAGCGAATGGCGCGACAGCCAGAACAACCAGCTGCTCACCGCCGCCCGCAGCATGCGCCTGCAGGACGGCACGGCGGTGCAGGTATTGCTGACGGTCAACCGCAGCGAAGACCTCGACCTGCTCCACGCCTACCTGCGCTCTACCCTGTACGCCCTGCCTTTGCTGCTGTTGCTGATCGGCGTCTGCGCCTGGCGCCTGGTACAGGGCGGGCTGGCGCCGCTGCGGCGTTTCCGGCGGATTGCCGAGCAAGTGTCGGCCCAGGAACTGAACCATCGCCTGCCGGAAGACGGCCTGCCGCTGGAGCTGCAAACCCTGGCGCGGAGCATCAACGTCATGCTCGATCGCCTGGAAAACGGCGTCGGCCAGCTCGCGCAGTTCTCCGACGATCTCGCCCACGAGTTGCGCACGCCGATCAGCAACCTGATGGGCAAGGCCCAGGTGACCCTGAGCCGCGCACGGCCGCCGGAGGACTACAAGGTCGCGCTGGAGGACAGCATCGAGGAACTGACCCGGCTGACCCGGATCATCACCGACATGCTGTTTCTCGCCCAGGTAGAGCAGCCGTCGACCCGGGTGCCGTTGAATCCGGTGGCGCTGGGCGAGGAGGTGCGACGGGTGGTGGAGTTGTTCGAGCTGAGTGCGCAGAGCAAGGGTATCGAACTGAAGGTGCGCGGCTGGGGCACGGTGCGTGGGGATCGGTTGATGATCCAGCGGGCGCTGTCGAACCTGCTGAGCAATGCCATCCGGCATGGCGCCGAGGGACAAGCGGTGCGGATCGGGATAGAGCCGCAGGAAGCCGGGCTGAGCTGCTGGGTCGAGAATCAGGGACCGGGAATTGCGGCGGAGCACGTACCGCATCTGTTCGAGCGGTTTTACCGGGTGGGCTGCGGTCGTTCGCGGCTGGACGGGGGAACCGGGCTGGGGCTGGCGATCGTCAGGTCGATCATGCAGGTGCACGGCGGACGGGTCGAGGTGATCAGTGCGGTGAATGGGCCGACCCGGTTCAGCCTGGTTTTTCCTGAATGAATTTCAGGGCCCTATCGCTGGCAAGCCAGCTCCCACAGGTTCAGCGGTGCACGCGGTCCCTGTGGGAGCTGGCTTGCCAGCGATGAGGCCCGAAAGATCAACCCCGGCTGGCAGCCAGGATCAGAGCCTTCATTTCCGCCACAGCACCCTTGAACCCAACGAAGAGCGCATGGGCCACCAGCGCGTGGCCGATGTTCAATTCATTGATCCCCTTGATCGCCGCCACCGCCTCGACGTTATGGTAATGCAGGCCATGCCCGGCATTGACGATCAACCCCTGGCTCAAGCCGAACGCCACACCATCGGCAATGCGCTTCAGCTCATCGGCTTCTTCCGCCGGGGTATGCGCATCGGCATAACGCCCGGTATGCAACTCGATAGCCGGCGCACCCACCCGGCGCGACGCCTCGATCTGCCGCTCGTCGGCATCGATGAACAGCGACACCTCCGAACCCAGCTTCGACAGGCGCTCCACCGCCGCCTTGATCCGCGCTTCCTGCCCCGCCACATCCAGGCCACCCTCGGTGGTCAGCTCCTGACGGGTCTCGGGCACCAGGCAGATATGCGCCGGACGGATGCGCTCGGCGAAAGCCATCATCTCTTCGGTGACACCCATCTCGAAGTTCATCCGCGTCTGCAGCACGTCCTTGAGCACCAGCACGTCGCGCTCCTGGATGTGCCGGCGGTCTTCGCGCAGGTGCACGGTGATGCCGTCGGCACCCGCCTCTTCGGCGTCCAGCGCGGCCTTGACCGGGTCGGGGTATCGGGTGCCACGGGCCTGGCGCAGGGTCGCCACGTGGTCGATGTTGACGCCGAGAAGGATGCGGTTGCTGTGGGTCACGAAGAAGCTCTCCTGAAAGTTGAGCCCGACAGCATACGTCGTGCTCAGCGCTTGCGAAACAGTTCGCGGCTGACCAGCGGACGACCGCCCAGGTGCACCGCCAGCGCCTGGCGCATCAGGCGCTTGGCCGCAGCCAGCGCACCCGGTGCGTCCCAGTCGGCCTCGGCCATGGCCGCCAGGTCGCGGCCGCTGAACAGCCCCGGTTGCAGCAGGTAGACCCGCTCCAGCCCGGCATCCACCAGCAGGCGGTACCAGCCGTCCGGCTCCAGGACGTCGCCGTTGACGTCCTGGTCGAGGGCGAAGGCGTAGCCCAGTTCGTCCAGCAGGCGCCATTCGAAACTGCGCAGCAGCGGCTCGAGGGGGCGCCCTTCGGCGAGAGCCTGCAAGGTCGCGGCGTAGTGGGCGAACAAGGCGGGATGCGGGTCTTCGGCCGGCAGCAGGCGGATCAGCAGTTCATTCAGGTAGAGCCCGCTGAACAGCGCATCGCCATTCAGCCAGGCGGCCACGCCGACACTGTCCAGGCGCCCGACGTTCTTCAGCTCGCCGCGCCCGCGCAGCTCGACCTCGAGCGGCAGAAACGGTCGCGCCAGGCTGCCGCCCTTGCCCCGGGCCCGGCGCATGACCGCACGAAAGCGCCCCTGCGGCGTGAGGAAATCCACCAGGGCACTGGTTTCGCGATAGGCACGGTTATGCAGAACGTAGGCCGGCAGGGCCTCTGGCTGTTCCATGATGGCGTTCGCAGGAAAGTCGGCCCGCTACCGGACGGTAGCGGGCCCGGGGGATTACAGGTCGCCGTAGCCCAGGGAACGCAGGGCGCGTTCGTCGTCGGACCAGCCGCCCTTGACCTTGACCCAGAGGTTGAGCATGACCTTGGCGTCGAACAGCACTTCCATATCCTTGCGCGCTTCGGAACCGATGCGCTTGATGCGCTCACCCTTGTCGCCAATGATGATCTTCTTCTGCCCGTCACGTTCGACGAGGATCAGCGCATGGATGTGCAGGACATGACCCTGCTGCTTGAATTCCTCGATTTCCACGGTGATCTGGTACGGCAGCTCGGCACCGAGCTGGCGCATGATCTTCTCGCGCACCAGCTCGGCGGCGAGGAAGCGGCTGCTGCGGTCGGTGATCTGGTCTTCCGGGAAGAAGTGCTCGTTCTCCGGCAGGTGCTTGGCGATCAGCGCTTCGAGGGATTCGAGGTTGTGCCCCTGCTGCGCGGAAATCGGCACGATCTCGGCGTTCGGCAGTTGCTCCTGCAGCCACTGCAGGTGCGGGATCAGGTCGGCTTTCTCTTCGATGCGGTCGGTCTTGTTGATCGCCAGGATCACCGGGCCCTGCACGTACTGCACGCGTTCGAGAACCAGCTGGTCCTCGTCGGTCCAGCGGGTGCGGTCGACCACGAAGATCACCACGTCGACGTCCTTCAACGCCGCCGAGGCGGTCTTGTTCATGTAGCGGTTGAGCGCCTTTTCGTTGCTCTTGTGCATGCCCGGGGTATCGACGTAGATCGCCTGGACATCACCCTCGGTCTTGATCCCGAGCATGTTGTGCCGTGTGGTCTGCGGCTTGCGCGAGGTGATCGCCAGCTTCTGCCCGAGGATATGGTTGAGCAGCGTCGACTTGCCCACGTTGGGACGGCCGACGATGGCGACGTAGCCGCAACGGGTAGTGTTCTGTTCAGTCATTGCCATTCTCCACGCCCAGGGCGATCAGTGCCGAAGCGGCAGCAACCTGCTCGGCGATACGCCGGCTGACACCCTGCCCCCGGCTTTTTTCGGTCAACAGGGTCACTTCGCACTCGACGAAGAACGTCCGGCAGTGCGGTTCGCCCTGGATATCCACCACTTCATAGCGGGGCAGTTCGCAGGCCCGGGATTGCAGAAATTCCTGCAGGCGGGTTTTCGGGTCCTTGTTGGTGTCCACCAGGGTCAGGCTGTCGAACTCGCCCGCCAGCCAGGACAGCACGCGCTCGCGGGCGGTCTGCATGTCGGCGTCGAGGTAGATCGCACCGATCAGCGCCTCGAGGGCGTCGGCAAGGATCGACTCGCGACGGAAACCGCCACTCTTCAACTCGCCGGAACCCAGGCGCAGGTAGTCGCCGAGTTCGAAACCGCGGGCCAGCAGGGCCAGGGTCTCACCCTTGACCAGGCGCGCACGCAGGCGCGACAGCTGGCCTTCGCGGGCTTGCGGGAAGCGCTCGAAGAGGGCTTCGCCGGCGACGAAGTTGAGGATGGCGTCACCAAGGAACTCCAGGCGCTCGTTGTTGCGTCCGGCGTAGCTGCGGTGGGTCAGGGCCAGCAGCATCAGCTCCTGGTTCTTGAAGGTGTAGCCGAGCTTGCGCTCCAGGCGACTCAGGGAAGGGCTCACAGTGACCCCACACGAGGTTCGTGGTGGTTCAGCGGCGACGCCGATGCGCCGGTGCCGTTCGGTTCAGTCCGGCCGGCGGCCGTCGAAATCAAAGCCTTGTTCAAATGCGGATCCTGAAAAACGTTTTGGATTCATTGCTGCTGGCCTGGATGGCTGGGAACCGCGTCCGGTCCCTCGTTACAGCCTATGCCAGAAAAGCATTCGGCGCCGTCCGGGAGGACAGCGCCGTGAAGGTGTTACTTGATCAGCCCGACCCGGGACAGGCTCGGGAAGTGGCTGAGCTTCGGCTCGGGCCAGCTCATCCATACGGCAAAGGCCTTGCCGACGATGTTCTGGTCCGGAACCATGCCCAGCAGCTCCTTGGGAATCGACGGATCGTCCCAGTAGCGGCTGTCGTTCGAGTTGTCGCGGTTGTCGCCCATCATGAAGTAGTGCCCGGCAGGCACGGTCCATTGCTGGTCAGGCGGCATGCGGTAGCGGCTCATCTCCTTGCGGATCAGGTGCTCGGCCTCGCCCAGTTTTTCCTTGTACAGCTCGGCGCTGCCCAGGGTGCCCGGCTCGGTGCCGATCAACTGCTCGGCGACCTGCTGGCCGTTGACGTACAGCCGCTTGTCGCTGGTGTAGCGCACCACGTCGCCCGGCAGGCCGACCACACGCTTGATGTAGTTGACGTTCGGGTCGCTCGGGTAGCGGAACACCATCACATCGCCGCGCTGCGGGTCACCGACCTCGATGACCTTCTTGTCGATCACCGGCAGGCGGATGCCGTAGGAGAACTTGTTGACCAGGATGAAGTCGCCCACTTCCAGGGTCGGCTTCATCGACCCCGAAGGGATCTGGAACGGCTCGACCAGGAACGAGCGCAGCACCAGCACGATGAACAGCACCGGGAAGAACGACTTGCCGTACTCGACCAGCAACGGCTCCTTGTTCAACTGCTCGACCACCGCCACGTCGGGCTGGCTGACGCTGCCCTGGTAGGTGGCGATGGCGGTCCGCCGACGCGGGGCCAGGAACAGCAGATCGATCAACGCCAACAGTCCACAGACAAAGACTGCGATGACCAGCAACAGCGGGAAATTTAGTGACATAGGACCTAGCTATCCAACCGGAGCACGGCGAGGAAGGCTTCTTGTGGAATTTCCACGTTGCCCACCTGTTTCATGCGTTTCTTACCAGCCTTCTGTTTCTCCAGCAGCTTGCGCTTACGGCTCACGTCGCCACCGTAACATTTGGCCAGTACGTTCTTTCTGAGCGCCTTGACCGTGGTCCGGGCAACGATCTGGCCGCCAATGGCTGCCTGGATCGCGACATCGAACATCTGCCGAGGAATCAGTTCCTTCATCTTCTCGGTCAACGCGCGACCTTTGTAGTGCGCGTTGTCGCGGTGCACGATCAATGCCAGGGCATCGACCTTGTCGCCGTTGATCAGTACATCGAGCTTGACCAGGTTGGCCGACTGATAACGGTCGAAATGGTAATCCAGCGAAGCATAGCCACGGCTGGTGGATTTGAGGCGGTCGAAGAAGTCGAGGACCACTTCGTTCATCGGCAGGTCGTAGCGCACCTGCACCTGCGAGCCGAGGAACTGCATGTCGCGCTGCACGCCACGCTTCTCGACGCACAGGGTGATGACGTTGCCCAGATGCTCCTGCGGCACGAGGATGGTCGCGGCGACGATCGGCTCACGGAAGTCTTCGACCGAGGACACGTCCGGCAGTTTCGACGGGTTGTCGACGTAGATGGTTTCGCCGGTCTTGAGCTTGACCTCGAAGATTACGCTCGGTGCGGTGGTGATCAGGTCCAGGTCGTATTCGCGCTCCAGGCGCTCCTGGATGATCTCCATGTGCAGCATGCCAAGGAAGCCGCAACGGAAGCCGAAGCCCAGGGCGTCGGAGCTTTCCGGGGTGTACTGCAGCGACGAGTCGTTCAGGGTCAGTTTCTGCAACGCATCACGAAAATCTTCGAAATCGTCGGAACTGACGGGGAACAGGCCGGCATACACCTGCGGCTGGATCTGTTTGAAACCTGGCAGCACTTCGACTTCGGGGGTCGAGGACAGGGTCAGGGTGTCGCCCACTGGCGCACCGAGAATTTCCTTGATGCTGGCGATGATGAAGCCCACTTCACCGGCCTTGAGGTCGGCGGTGACGGTATGTTTCGGGGTGAATACGCCGACGCTGTCGACCAGGTGCACCTTGCCGGTGGACTTGACCAGGATCTTGTCGCCCTTCTTCACGCGGCCGTGGCGCACGCGAACCAGGGACACGACGCCCAGGTAGTTGTCGAACCAGGAGTCGATGATCAGCGCCTGCAGCGGTGCGTCGATCTCGCCTTCCGGCGCCGGGATGGTCTGCACCAGGCGCTCGAGCACCTCGTCCACGCCCATGCCGCTCTTGGCCGAGCAGGCCACGGCGTCGGTGGCGTCGATGCCGATGATCTTCTCGATCTCGTCCTTGACGCGGTCCGGGTCGGCCTGGGGCAGGTCCATCTTGTTCAGGACCGGCATGACTTCCAGGCCCTGTTCGATGGCGGTGTAGCAGTTGGCGACCGATTGCGCCTCGACGCCCTGGCCGGCATCGACCACCAGCAGCGCACCCTCGCAGGCGGCCAGCGAGCGGCTGACTTCATAGGTGAAGTCGACGTGGCCGGGGGTATCGATGAAGTTCAGCTGGTAGGTTTTGCCGTCGCCTGCCTTGTAGTGCAGGGTGACGCTGTGGGCCTTGATGGTGATCCCGCGCTCGCGCTCGAGGTCCATGGAATCGAGGACCTGCGCCTCCATCTCACGGTCGCTCAGGCCGCCGCACATCTGGATGAACCGGTCAGCCAGGGTCGACTTGCCGTGGTCAATGTGGGCGATGATGGAGAAATTGCGGATATGACTCAAATCACTCACGGATCAACACTCAAAAAGGCCGCGGGCCGGACGCCCGCCGAAAAATAGCCGGGAATTGTACCTGATGCCGAAGGGTTGTGGGAGATTCGTTCGCCGGGGCGGTCTGTTTGTCGAAGCGGCAAGCTTCAAGCTTCAAGCTGCAAGAAACAGCAGTTCGCGGCGTTTCTACAGCTCTTTGCAACCTCGCCCCACATAAAAGCGAAAAGCTGCAAGAAGAAGCGGAGGCAACGCAATCCGCTCTTTCTTGCAGCTTATGGCTTACAGCTTGTGGCTATCTGTTATTCGGCGAGCTTGAAGGTAATGAAGCTCGCACGCCCCTGGCGCAGCACGCGCATGGACACCGAACGGTTCTTCGGCAGCTCCTTGGCGATCTCGGTGAACTGCTTGGCCGAGGTGATCGCCTGGTTGTTCAGGTGGCTGATCACATCGCCCGGACGCAGGCCGATCAGCGCCGCCGGACCATCCTGGACGTCCTTGATGACCACGCCGCCCTGCAGTTCGAGGGTTTTCTTCTGCTCGGCGGTCAGGTCCGACACGCTCACGCCCAGACGGTTGCTGCTGCGCTCCACGGCGCCGCCCGGGGTGGTGGTGACTTCGGCATCTTCATCCGGCAGTGCGCCGATGGTCACGTCGAGGTCCTGGCGCTTGCCGTTACGGATGATTTCCAGCTTGGCCTTGGCGCCATCCTTCAGACCGCCGACCAGATGCGGCAGGTCGGCAGACATGACGATCGGCTGGCCATTCAGGCTGAGGATCACGTCACCCACCTGCAGGCCGCTTTTGGCTGCCGGGCCGTTTTCCAGGACCTGGGCCACCAGGGCACCGGCCGGTTTGTCCAGGCCGAAGGATTCAGCCAGGTCCTTGTTGACCTCCTGGATCACCACGCCCAGCCAGCCGCGGCTGACCTTGCCGTCCTTCTTCAGTTGGTTGGAGACGTCGATGGCGACGTCGATCGGGATGGCGAACGACAGGCCCATGAAGCCGCCGGAACGGGTGAAGATCTGCGAGTTGATACCCACCACTTCGCCGTTCATGTTGAACAGCGGGCCACCGGAGTTGCCCGGGTTGATCGCCACGTCGGTCTGGATGAACGGCACGTAGGTGTCGTTCGGCAGGGTGCGGCCCTTGGCGCTGACGATACCCTTGGTCACCGAGTGATCGAAGCCAAATGGCGAACCGATGGCCAGTACCCACTCTCCAACCTTGAGTTTCGACGAGTCGCCCAGTTTCACGGTCGGCAGGTTCTTGCCCTCGACCTTGAGCAGGGCCACGTCGGTGCGCGGGTCGGTGCCGACCAGCTTGGCCTGCAGTTCGCTGCGGTCGGAGAGGCGGACGATGATTTCATCGGCGTCGGCGATCACATGGTTGTTGGTCAGCACATAGCCGTCATCGGAAATGATGAAGCCCGAGCCCAGCGACTGCGCTTCGCGCTGGCGGTCACCGCGCGGCTGGCGTGGTTGCTGCGGGATGCTGCGCTCGAAGAACTCGCGGAACATCGGCGGCAGGCCTTCCAGGTCCGGCATCTGCCCGGTGGCATACTTGCGCTCCGGCAGCTTCTGCTTGGTACTGATATTCACCACCGCTGGCGAGGCCTGCTCGACCAGGGTGGTGAAGTCCGGCAGGGCTTCGGCTTGCGCAGCGGCCATCTGGCCGAGCATGAACACGGCGGCAAACAGCGATAGATAGGATTTCAAGCGTGGTATTGACATACGGCTCCCGTCACAACGAGCGTGGTTAAGCAGTAGGGACCTGCCAATGAAAAAGGCCCGGCGGCAACCCGAAGGCTGCGACCAGGCCTGGAACATCGGCATTTCTTGAGGCTGCAACAGCAGGAAAGGCCAGACCCCGGAAGGCCTGACCTATAGAAAAAACTGGATGGATTTGCAAACTTGAAGGCTTACCAATCATGTCAGCGGCTCTGGAACATGCCTTTCATCCTTTGTCGTCCATGTACGTGTGCCACTCCAGATCGTTACTTGCTTGCCTGGGCGTCCTGCGGGCGCATCGACAAGGCCACGCGTTCGGCGGTACCGATGGGGATTTCCCCCACCACCGTCACCATCACTTCGCCTTTAGGCGTCGTCAGTTGCCGCGAAACCGCAACCGTCGGACCGAGCTGGGTGCGCGTGTCGAAACCGCCACCGCCGTCCAGCGCCTCGAGGAACACCGAGAACCGCGCCAAGCCGTCGTCATACATTAGACTGCTGACGCTGTGTTTGCCGTCGGCATCCTTGCGCACGCTGCTGTTGACCAGTTCGAAGCCCGGCGGCAGCCAATCCGAACGCCAGCCGGCAACCGCCTCGTGGGCCTCGCCATCGGCCTGGGCAACCCCCCGGCAATTGGCGCTGGGCCTGAGTTCGGCGTCGTCGGGAATATCGCGGGTGTCCAGACGGGTGAACTGGAAGCGCTCCAGCAACTGCTCCTTGTCGTTGATCAACAGGGACTTCAGCGGCAAGGCGGTCTGCTTGTCCAGATGCAGCTCGAAGGCATAGCGGTGCTGATCACGCGGACGCAGGGTCACGATCACTACATCGCGCCCGGCAACCCGGGATTGCCCGGCAACGCTCAGATCGTACCAATTCATCAGCTTCAGGGGGTCGAGCACACGTGCCGACGACTGCGTCGCGTTGCCCACTCCGGCAACCAGGGCTCCGCTCACGCACTGGGTCCGGCCATCCACGCGCACGACTTCCTGGGCCGGGCCATCGAGTTGCAGGAGCCGCTCGCTGACCTTGCCGTTCTGGACGCGATGCCAGATATCGTGGGTGGAAAAACTGCCGTTGCGTTCGTAAACGAAAGTACCCTGGTAACTCTGCTCCTGTTCGGCCCGGGCCAGTCGGTTGAGCCAGTCAGCGGCTTCGGTCGACGAGTTGGCGGCATGGGCCGGCAAGATCAGACAGCCGCTGAGCAGGAGCGGTATGAGAGGTAGCGCGCGCATGATCCTCCTTACGGGTGTACCAGGTCTCAGCGATTTTCCAGGCTGGCGGCACGAGCGTATGGCAGCGCGCTTTCAGTACCTTTCACGGCAGCTTCCTGAGCGTGCTGGCGCAGGTAGCCTGGCAGACGCTGGTCTTGCCAGCCGCTCTGGCCTTGCAGAACACCGTTGGCCATCGGGCCTGGAGCCTGCTCGGAGCTTTCGCTGTAACCGGCCAGGACTGCCGGGCCCTGTACCTGTGGGGTCACCAGCCCTTGGGTAGCCGGTTGCTGGGCAGCCAGCTGCGCACCGGTGATTTCGTCCTGGTTGTACAGGCGAACACCCGCCAGCACCGCGAGGGTGACCGAGGCCGCCACGGCCAGGCGACCGACACTGCGCCATGGGCCGCGAGCGACCTTGGCGGGCGTGGCTTCGTCGGCCAGCGCTGCGGAGACTGCCGAGGCGATGTCCAGTTTCGGCATCAGCAGTTCCTTGTGCATCGCTGCACGGGCTACCTGGTAACGCGACCAGGTGGCACGGGTTTCGGGGTCGTCGACGGCACTCAGTACCCGACGCAACTCCAGTTCGTCCGCTTCGTTATCCATCACCGCGGACAGCGATTCCTGCAAAGCTTCACGACTCATGGCGGTTCCTCTCTTGGCTGTCGCCGCTGTCTCAGGTTTCCTGCAACAGAGGCTGCAGGGCTTTGTCTATGGCCTCCCGAGCGCGGAAAATCCGAGAGCGCACGGTACCCACCGGACACTGCATGACGCTGGCAATGTCCTCGTAACTCAGACCATCGAATTCACGTAAAGTTAACGCCGTACGCAAATCTTCTGGCAGTTGCTGGATGGTTCGATGGACGGTGCCTTCGATCTCATCGCGCAACAGCGAGCGTTCGGGGGATTCGAGATCCTTGAGGCCATGATCGCCGTCGTAAAACTCTGCATCCTCAGAACTCACATCGCTGTCCGGTGGCCGCCGACCGCGGGACACCAGATAGTTCTTCGCCGTGTTGATCGCAATCCGGTACAGCCAGGTGTAAAACGCGCTGTCACCCCGGAAATTGCCAAGAGCACGGTAGGCCTTGATGAACGCTTCCTGCGCCACATCCTGGGCCTCATGGGTGTCGTGCACGAATCGCACGATCAACCCGAGAATCTTGTGCTGATACTTCAGCACCAACAGATCGAAAGCTCGCCTGTCGCCGCGCTGTACGCGCTCGACCAGCTGCTGATCCTCTTCCTGGGTTAGCATGGACACTCCTCGGTGAACCTGGAGGAGTGTCGCTTTGGCCATCGTTCAGGCTTGCAACCATAGACTCGGGCTTTGTGCAAAAGTTCTCCCCCTCCAGACAAGTTTCCTGCGGCCCTTGATTGGCTCGCACGAAAAACGCAGCGCGGTCGTGGCCGGCTGCGTCGATAAATCAGTCTTCTATACATGGGCAACGGCTGAAACCGGCTGTTGCCTCCCGTCATCACGGCTGCTGACCTACAGGCAACCCTCTATGGATATTCATGATTCCAGGAAAGTTCCCACATGATGCAGGCAGAACTGTGTCATGACATGGAAATCAAGGTGTCGGGACTGCTATAAAGGCACCCCACCCAGATTCACGATAGTTTCACAATGCCATAAACGCTTGACCATTGTGCCGATACCACTGCCCTTATTCCAGTGTCCTACGTGGTCGCCCCGCGCGGAAAATCCAAGACATGAGCCAACAATTACAACATGACGTCCTCGTGATCGGCAGCGGTGCCGCGGGCCTGAGCCTTGCGTTGAACCTGCCATCGCACCTGCGCATCGCCGTCCTGAGCAAGGGCGACCTGGCCAACGGCTCGACATTCTGGGCCCAGGGCGGCGTCGCCGCGGTGCTCGACGACACCGATACCGTGCAATCCCACGTGGAAGACACCCTCAATGCCGGCGGCGGCCTGTGCCATGAAGACGCCGTGCGCTTCACCGTCGAGCACAGCCGCGAGGCGATCCAGTGGCTGATCGACCAAGGCGTGCCCTTTACCCGCGACGAGCACGCCAGCGTAGACGACGGCGGTTTCGAGTTCCACCTGACCCGCGAAGGCGGCCACAGCCACCGGCGCATCATCCATGCTGCCGATGCCACGGGTGCGGCGATCTTCAAGACCCTGCTCGACCAGGCCCGCCAACGCCCGAACATCGAGCTGCTGGAACAGCGCGTGGCGGTGGACCTGATCACCGAACGCCGCCTCGGCCTCGATGGCGAACGCTGCCTGGGCGCCTACGTGCTCAACCGCGCCAGTGGCGAAGTAGACACCTTCGGCGCGCGTTTCACGGTGCTGGCGACCGGCGGCGCGGCCAAGGTCTACCTCTATACCAGCAACCCCGACGGTGCCTGCGGCGACGGTATCGCCATGGCCTGGCGCGCCGGCTGCCGGGTAGCCAACCTGGAATTCAACCAGTTCCACCCTACTTGCCTGTATCACCCGCAAGCCAAGAGCTTCCTGATCACCGAGGCCCTGCGCGGCGAAGGCGGCCTGCTCAGGCTGCCCAACGGCGAGCGCTTCATGGAACGCTTCGACCCGCGCGCCGAACTGGGCCCGCGGGACATCGTGGCCCGGGCCATCGACCATGAAATGAAGCGCCTGGGCGTCGATTGCGTGTACCTGGACATCAGCCACAAGCCGGCGGAGTTCGTCAAAAGCCACTTCCCCACAGTCTACGAGCGCTGCCTGACCTTCGGCATCGACATCACCCGCCAGCCGATCCCGGTGGTCCCGGCGGCCCACTACACCTGCGGCGGGGTGATGATCGACCAGGACGGCCGCACCGACGTGCCGGGCCTCTATGCCATCGGCGAAACCAGCTTCACCGGCCTGCACGGTGCCAACCGCATGGCCAGCAACTCGCTGCTGGAATGCTTCGTCTATGGCCGCTCGGCGGCGGCCGACATCGTTGCCCAGCTCGATCAGGTCGAGATGCCCAGGGCCCTGCCCTGCTGGGACGCCAGCCAGGTCACCGACTCGGACGAAGACGTGATCATCGCGCACAACTGGGACGAATTGCGGCGGTTCATGTGGGACTACGTCGGCATCGTGCGCACCAGCAAGCGCCTGCAGCGCGCCGAACACCGGGTGCGCCTGCTGCTGGACGAGATCGACGAGTTCTACAGCAACTACAAGGTCAGCCGCGACCTGATCGAGTTGCGCAACCTGGCCCAGGTTGCGGAGCTGATGATTCACTCGGCGATGCAGCGCAAGGAGTCCCGCGGGCTGCATTACACCCTGGACTATCCGGGGATGCTGCCCGAGGCGCTGGACACTATCCTGCAGCCGCCCACCTTTTCCGACTGAACTTCAAGCGCAGCCGCAGGCGCCGGTGCTGCACCGGCTCCAGCGCGTCATGGCCGATGCACTGGCTGCGGGCGAACCACTGTCCCGCCCGTCGAAACCTCAATATGACCAACCCCGGCAGCGCCATGCTGTCGGGGCGCAGCTGTACCGGGTGCCAGCCACGGGCGGCGCTCCACAACTGCCAGCCAAGGGCATCGCGGCGCAGGCCGGTGATCGCATGGGGGTGAGTCAGGAGAATCTGCCGTGGAATGACCCAGCAGGCATGGCCCAGGCACAGCGCCAGGCCGAAAACGCATAACGGCAGGGGAATCGCCAGCAGGCTCAGGGCCGTGATGGCCAGCGCCAGGCAGGCAAGGTAGAGCGCCAGCAGGACCTTCGAGCCCTGCCAGCGACACTCGAAGCGGTCACTTGGGCTGGACACGGTCCAGGATGATGCGGACCATGCGTTGCAGCTCCGGATCTTCCGACTCGGTGCGCTCCATGAACCAGCCGAACATGTCCTGATCCTCACAGCTCAGCAGACGCACGTACAGTTCGCGGTCCGTCTCGTTCAGGGTCGGGTAGACCTCCTGGGTGAAAGGCACCAGCAGTACGTCCAGCTCCAGCATGCCGCGGCGGCTGTGCCAGAACAGGCGGTTGAGTTCAGTTTGATCGACCATGGGGCCCTCCTCGGAAAGGCGGCCAGTATACAGAGCGAACCGGCGAAGGGCACACGGCGTTGGTCGAGTGGGCCGTGAGTCTGCTACCTATTTTGCCCATCGCACTCTATGATGGCCGCCAGTCCTGAATTACCTGCGATGAACCATGGCCGATTCCGCTTTTTTCTGCACCCTGTCCCATGAAGGTGTCCTCGCCGTCCGCGGTTCCGATGCCGGCAAATTCCTGCAAGGTCAGCTGACCTGCCATCTCGGTTATCTCGACGAACGCACCTCCAGCCTCGGCTCGCGCTGCATGCAGAAGGGCCGGATGCAGTCGAGCTTCCGCATCCTGCCGGAAGGCGACGGCTTCCTCCTGGCGATGACCCGCGAACTGCTCGAGCCACAGATGGCCGACCTGAAGAAGTACGCGGTGTTCTCCAAGGCGAAGCTGACCGACGAGAGCGACGCCTGGGTACGCTTCGGCCTGACCGGCGGCGACGCTGCCCTCGCCGCCCTGAACCTCGAAGCCCCTGCCGAAGCCGGCGCCACGGTGCGTCACGACGGCCTGATCGCTGTTCGCGTCTCCGACGACCGCGTCGAACTCTGGGCCCCTGCCGTCCAGGCTGACGCCGTGCGCACCCAACTGGTCGCGCATCTGCCCGAAGGCGAGCTGGACGACTGGCTGCTCGGCCAGATCCGTGCCGGTATCGGCCAGGTCATGGAGCAGACCCGCGAGCTGTTCATCCCGCAGATGATCAACCTGCAGGCCGTTGGTGGTGTGAGCTTCAAGAAAGGCTGCTATACCGGGCAGGAAATCGTCGCGCGCATGCAGTACCTGGGCAAGCTCAAGCGTCGCCTGTACCGCCTGGCCCTGGCTGAAGGCGAAATGCCGGCGCCGGGCAGCGAGATCTTCTCGCCGACCCACGCCTCGTCGGTTGGCGAAGTGGTGATCGCCGCCCGTGGCGAGCTGCTGGCCGTGCTGACCGCCGATTCCGTGGAAGACGGCAACCTGCACCTGGGCAGCCTCGAAGGCCCGCGCCTGAGCCTGCTGACCTTGCCTTACGAACTGGACCGCGACCGCGAGATCCAGCGCTGAACCCGCCCTGCCCCGCCGCGTGCCGGCGGGGCCATCCCTGAACGCGGGAGAAAGACACGCATGAACACGCTGGCCAAGATGGTGCAAACGCAGTTGCTGCGCGCCATCGACAACGACGACCTGGTCCTGCCGACCCTGCCCGAGGTTGCCTTGAGCATCCGCGAAGCCGCGGAAGACACCGAGATCAGCGTCGCCGACCTGAGCAAGGTCATCGGCCGCGACGCCGCCCTGGCCGCGCGCCTGATCAAGGTGGTCAACAGCCCGCTGCTGCGGGCGATCACCGAGGTCACCGACCTGCAGACCGCCATTACCCGGCTTGGCGTCAACTACAGCTGCAACCTGGCGATCGGCCTGGTGATCGAGCAGATCTTTCACGCCCGCTCGGAGACCGTTGAACAGAAGATGCGCGAAATCTGGGCGAAAAGCCTGGAAGTGGCGGGCGTCAGTTATGAACTGGCTGCGCGTTATACCGAGTTGAAGGCCGACCAGGCAGCCCTGGCCGGGCTGGTGCACCAGATCGGCGTGCTGCCGATCCTCACCTATGCCGAGGAACACAACGAGCTGCTGTCGGACCCGGTGTGCCTGAACCATGTGATCGAGCAGATCCACCCGGTGCTGGGGGACAAGATCCTCAGCGTCTGGGAGTTTCCGGATCAACTGGCCAATCTGCCGGGGGAAGTGCAGGACCTGGACCGGCACTCGGCGCAGGTGGATTACGTGGATATCGTGCAGATTGCGCGGGCCTTGTGCGACAACACCGGGCGCGAGCGGCCTGCCACGGTATTGCCAGCCTATCGGCACCTGGCGGTGCCGGCGGCGGGGTTGTTCTCGGAGGATGACCTGCTCGATGCCAGACTGATGTTCAGATGAAATCCTGACGGCCTCATCGCTGGCAAGCCAGCTCCCACAGGGTTCTGCAGCGACGCGGACACTGTGGGAGCTGGCTTGCCAGCGATGAGGCCCTGAAGAACACTACTGGACCGGATTGAAACTGACCCGAACCTTCAATCCACCCTTCTCCCCATCGTGCAGACTGATCTCTGCCAGATGCGCCCGGCAGATCTCCCCGACGATCGCCAACCCCAGCCCAGTGCCCTGCACCCCACGCCGGTAGAAGCGTTCGAACACCTTCTCCCGCTCCTCCGGCGGAATCCCCGGCCCGTCATCCTCGACTTCCAGCTCGCACGGCGCGGTGACCCGCAAAATCACATTGCCGCCCTTGGGCGTATGGGCCAGGGCGTTGTCCACCAGGTTGCTCAACAACTCGTTGAGCAAGGTCGGCTCGCCCTTCACCCACACCGGCGCCTCGGCCTCCAGGGCCAGGGCAATCCCCCGGGCATGGGCCAGTGGCGCCATGGCCATGCCCAGTTCCCGGGCCAACTGGCTGAGATCGAGCAGCTCCGCGCCACCCTCGGCCACCGCCCGCGCACCATTTTCCACCCGCGCCAGGGACAGCAACTGGTTGGCCAGGTGGGTCAGTTTGTCAGTGCTCTGCGCGGCATCCTCGAGGGTTTCCCGCCACACCTGCGGCGCCTGCGAACGCAGGCCCAGCTCGACCCGGGCCTTGAGCACCGCCAGCGGCGTGCGCAGTTCGTGGGCGGCATCGGCGATGAACTGGCCCTGGCGCTCGAACTGCCGGCGCAAGCGCTCGGTAAAGTGATTCAAGGCCCGCACCAGCGGCCCCAGCTCATGCTGCACCTCCACCTCCGGCAATGGCCGCAGGTCATCCGGCTGGCGCTCTTCCACCTCGCCGCGCAGCCGCTCCAGCGGACGCAACGCCGCACTGACCGCGAACCACACCAGCAACAATGCACCGAGCGCCAGCATGCCCAGGCGCAGCAGGGTGTCGGCCATCAGGCTGCGAGCCATGCGCACCCGCGCCTCGGTGGTCTCGGCCACGCGGATCTCGGCCATGCCGCTCATATTCGGGTCGGACATCGCCTTGAGCAGGCTGACCACGCGCACGTCCTGGCCGCGGTAGCTCGCATCGTAGAACCGCGCCAGCGCCGGATAGTCATCGGTGCGCGGCGTACCGGGAGGTGGGCCGGGAATGTTCTCGTAGCCGGAAACCAGGCGCCGCTGGGTGTCGTTGACCTGGTAGTAGATGCGCCCGACGCTGTCGTAGTCGAAGGTGTCGAGGGCGACGTAGGGCACGTCGGCGCTGAGGGTGCCATCGCGCTGGAACAGGCCGGCGGCGATGGTCCGCGCCGAGGCCAGCAGGGTGCGGTCGTAGGCGATGTCGGCCGCCTCGCGACCGTTCCAGTAGGCGCTCAGGCCGCTGGCGATCATCAGCACCACCAGCAGCAGCGCCAGGTTCCACAGCAGGCGCCCGCGCAGGCTGCCGACGTTACGCATCACGGTGCTCGAGCAGGTAGCCGAGGCCGCGGAAGGTGACGATGGCCACCGCATGCCCGTCGAGCTTCTTGCGCAGGCGGTGGACATAGATCTCGATGGCGTCGGCGCTGGCTTCCTCGTCCAGGCCGAACACCTGCGAGGCCAGTTGCTCCTTGCTCATCACCCGGCCGGGACGGGCGATCAGCGCTTCCAGCACCGCCTGCTCGCGGGAAGTCAGGGTCAGCAGTTCGTCATTCAGGGTGAAGCGCCGGGTATCCAGGTCATACACCAACGGCCCGCAGCGCTGCTGGCGCTCGCCCCCGAGCACGCTGCGGCGCAGCAGGGCCTTGACCCGGGCTTCCAGCTCGGTCAGTTCGAACGGCTTGGCCAGGTAATCATCGGCGCCGAGATTGAGCCCATGGACCCGGTCCTTGACGTCGCTGCGTGCGGTCAGCATCAGCACCGGCACGGTCTTGCCGCGGGCACGCAGGCGCGCCAGCACCTCGAAACCGTCCATCCGCGGCAGGCCCACGTCGAGCACCGCCACCGCGTATTCCTCGCTGGCCAGGGCCAGGTCGGCCGCCACCCCGTCGTGCAGCACATCGACGGTCAAACCCGTGCTTTTCAGGGCCTGGGCCACGCTTTCGGCCAGTTGCAGATGGTCTTCGACGAGCAGCACTCGCATGGGTTTCTCCCGGTCGCGTCGCGTTCAGTGGCGCGGAGTTTACAGAGGAAGCGGCCCCTGTGAAGCCGGCGCAGGAATGAAAGTGAATTGAAAGGTTAGCGAAAGGTTGAGCCCCTAGCATCGCTTCACGGCTTCTTCCGGGAGTCGAAGAACGAACCACAGTGTTCGACCAAATAAGAACAATAAACGGGGTTTATCCAGATGCTGTCAGCACAGCCTCGGGCGTTCGCGCCTATCCGTCGTCCTTTTTCCAGCCGTCACTCCCTCGCCAGCGCCATCGCCCTGTGCAGCGTCGCACCGCTGAGCCAGGCCGCCTTCATCGAAGACAGCAGCGCCACCTTCGAAACCCGCAACATGTACTTCAACCGCGACTTCCGCGACGGCACCAGCGCCCAGCAATCCAAGCGCGACGAGTGGGCCCAGGGCTTCATGCTCAACCTGCAGTCGGGCTACACCGAAGGCACCGTCGGCTTCGGCGTCGATGCCCTGGGCATGCTCGGGGTCAAGCTCGATTCCAGCCCGGACCGCACCGGTACCGGCCTGCTGCCGACCCACGATAACGGCCGCGCCGCCGACGAATATTCCAAGCTCGGCCTGACCGGCAAGGTGAAGATCTCCGCCACCGAGCTGAAGATCGGCACCCTGATCCCCGAACTGCCGACCCTCAAGCCCAACGACGGGCGCATCCTGCCGCAGACCTTCGAGGGCGGCCTGGTGACCTCCAAGGAGATCAAGGGCCTGACCTTCACCGGCGGCCGCCTGGAAAAGGCCAAGGACCGCGATGACACCAACAAGGAAGACATCGCGCTGAACAACAAGAACGGTCGCTTCCTCGGCACCGTCGCCGGCAACCACTTCGACATGGCCGGCCTGGACTACAAGTTCACCGACCGCATCACCGGCAGCTATCACTTCGCCCAGCTCGACGACGTCTACCGCCAGCACTTCGCCGGCCTGACCGCGACCCAGCCATGGGGCCCGGGCACCTTCGGCGCCGACCTGCGCCTGGCCCTCAGCGATGACCAGGGCCAGGCCCGCGGCGGCAAGATCGACAACACCTCGCTCAACGGCATGCTCAGCTACGGCCTCAACGGCCACAAGTTCAGCGCCGCCTACCAGAGCATGTCCGGCGACAGCGCCTTCCCCTATGTGGATGGCTCCGACCCGTACCTGGTCAACTTCGTCCAGATCAACGACTTCGCCGGGGCCGACGAGCGCTCCTGGCAAGTGCGTTATGACTACGACTTCGCCAAACTGGGCGTTCCTGGCCTGACGTTCATGACCCGTTATATCAACGGCGACAACGTCAGCCTGGCGAACGGCAGTGAAGGCAAGGAATGGGAACGCAACACCGAGCTCAAGTACGTGGTGCAGAACGGCACGTTCAAGAACGTGGCTGTCCGCCTGCGCAACGCCACCTACCGCTCCAGCTTCGCCCGCGACGCGGACGAGGTCCGGCTGCTGGTGAGCTACAGCGTCGCCCTGTGGTAATCCGCCTATAACAACTAAAGCTACGGAGACTGAAGATGACCTTTTCACTGCGCCGAATCGCCATTGCCACCGGCTGCCTGCTGTTCGCCGGCCAGGTCCTGGCCGCCGAACCGAAACGCCCTGAATGCATCGCCCCGGCCTCGCCGGGCGGTGGCTTCGACCTGACCTGCAAGCTGGTGCAAAGCGCCCTGGTCAACGAGAAGATCCTGACCAAGCCAATGCGCGTCACCTACATGCCCGGCGGTGTCGGCGCGGTGGCCTACAACGCCGTGGTCGCCCAGCGCCCGGGCGATGCCGGGACCCTGGTGGCCTGGTCCAGCGGCTCGCTGCTGAACCTGGCCCAGGGCAAGTTCGGCCGTTTCGATGAAAACGCCGTGCGCTGGCTGGCGGCGGTCGGCACCAGCTACGGTGCCATCGCAGTGAAAAAGGACTCGCCCTACAAGACCCTCGACGATCTGGTCGCGGCCCTGAAGAAGGATCCGGGCAAGGTGGTGATCGGTTCCGGCGGCACCGTCGGCAGCCAGGACTGGATGCAGACCGCACTGATCGCCAAGGCCGCCGGGATCAACCCGCGCGACCTGCGCTACGTCGCCCTGGAAGGCGGCGGCGAAATCGCCACCGCCCTGCTCGGTGGTCATATCCAGGTCGGCAGTACCGACATTTCCGACTCCATGCCGCATATCCAGAGCGGCGACATGCGCCTGCTCGCGGTGTTCTCCGAGCAGCGCCTGGACGAGCCGGAGATGAAGGACATCCCGACCGCCAAGGAACAGGGCTACGACATTGTCTGGCCGGTAGTGCGCGGTTTCTATGTCGGGCCGAAGGTCAGCGACGAGGACTACCAGTGGTGGAAAGCCTCGTTCGACAAACTGCTGGCGTCCGAAGACTTCGCCAGGCTGCGTGACCAGCGCGAACTGTTCCCCTTCGCCATGACCGGTGAAGAGCTGGACACCTACGTCAAGAAGCAGGTCGCCGACTACAAGTCGCTGGCCCGGGAATTCGGGTTGATCCAGTAACCGCAATCGCTGGCTTGCCAGCGATGAGGCCCTCAAGACAGCCAAAATGCCTCCGGCATTGCCTGAAATCACCCTCCCCAAGAGGATTTCTTGATGATCCTGCAACGCATCTTCGCCCTGGCCCTGCTGGCGGTCTGTGCCGCCCTGGCCGTGATGGCCTGGCCCTACCAGGCCGCCTTCTCCTATGAACCGGTGGGCCCGCGCGCCTACCCGCTGCTGATGCTCGGCCTGATGGGCCTGGCCCTGCTCTACCTGGCGTTCCGCCCCACGCCCATCGTGCGTGGCGAGGACGAGCCCGAGCTGGACCGCGAAACCCTGAACAAGATCGGCCTGTGCGTCGCCCTGCTGCTGGTCTTCGCCGCGACCTTCGAAAGCCTCGGCTTCATCATCAGCAGCATTCTCGTCGGTGTGCCCATGGCCCGGCTGTACGGCGGTCGCTGGTCCTCCAGCGCACTGATCGTGGGCCTCATGAGCATTGCCCTTTACGTACTGTTCGACCGGGTAATGGACGTACCACTGCCCCTCGGCCTGCTCGACGTCGTGGAGAATTGATATGGATACCTTGAGTTACCTGGGCCAGGGCTTCGGCGTGGCCCTCAGCCCGTACAACCTGGTCACCGCCCTCAGCGGCACCCTGATCGGTACCGTGGTCGGCCTGCTCCCGGGCCTGGGCCCGATCAACGGCGTGGCCCTGCTGATCCCGATCGCCTTCGCCCTCGGCCTGCCGCCGGAGTCGGCGCTGATCCTGCTAGCCGCGGTCTACCTGGGCTGCGAATACGGCGGGCGGATCAGCTCGATCCTGCTGAACATCCCGGGCGAAGCCTCCACCGTGATGACCACCCTCGACGGCTACCCGATGGCCCGCCAGGGCCTGGCCGGCGTAGCGCTGTCGCTGTCGGCCTGGAGTTCGTTCATCGGCGCCTTCATCGCCACCTGCGGCATGGTTCTGTTTGCGCCGTTATTGGCGAAATGGGCAATCGCCTTCGGGCCCGCGGAGTACTTCGTGCTGATGGTCTTCGCCATTGTCGCACTGGGCGGCATGGCCGGTGACAAGCCATTGAAGACCTTTATCGCGGCCCTGATCGGCCTGTTCCTGTCCAGTGTCGGCATCGACGCCAACAGCGGCGTGTACCGCTTCACCGGTGACAGCGTGCACCTGGCCGACGGCATCCAGTTCGTCGTGCTGGTGCTGGGCCTGTTCTCCATCAGCGAAATCCTCCTGCTGCTGGAAAAGACCCACCACGGCCATGAAGCGGTGAAAGCCACCGGGCGCATGTTGTTCAACCTCAAGGAAGCGGCCTCGGTGTTCGTGGTGAATATCCGTTGCGGCCTGCTCGGCTTCATCATGGGCGTACTGCCCGGCGCCGGCGCGACCCTGGCCAGTGCCGTGGCCTACATGACCGAGAAACGCCTCGCCGGTGCCAGCGGCAAGTTCGGCAAGGGCGACGCCCGCGGCCTGGCCGCGCCGGAAACCGCGATCGGCGCGTCCTGCTGCGGTGCCCTGGTGCCGATGCTGACCCTCGGCGTTCCGGGTTCCGGCACGACCGCAGTGATGATCGGCGCCCTGACCCTGTACAACATCACCCCCGGCCCGCTGCTGTTCGAACAGCAACCGGACATCGTCTGGGGCCTGATCGCCTCGCTGTTCATCGCCAACATCATGCTGGTGATCCTGAACATCCCGATGATCCGCATCTTCACCCGCATCCTTGCCGTACCGAACTGGGCGCTGGTGCCGGTGATCGCGATCATCACCGCGATCGGCGTCTACGCCGTGCACGCCACCACCTTCGACCTGTTCCTGATGGTCGGCATCGGCATCATGGGCTACATCCTGCGCAAGCTGGACTTCCCGCTGTCGCCGATCCTCCTCGGGTTCATCCTCGGCGGGCTGATGGAGCAGAACCTGCGCCGTGCGCTGTCGATCTCCAACGGTGCCCTGGACATCCTCTGGTCGAGCCCGATCAGCCTCGCGGTCTGGGCGGTCACTGCGCTGATGCTGGCCCTGCCGCTGATCCGCATCTGGCGTCGTCGCGTCCTGCAGCGTCGCGCCCTGGCCAATGTCTGATTCATCCTTCAGGCAATGGTGGGCAACCCCGCTGGTCGGCCTGGCCGGCGGGTTCGCGGCCAGCGCCATCGGCTGGCCGTTGCCGTTCATGGTCGGCTCGCTGCTGGCGATCATCCTGGTGCGCTGCCTGACACCCTGGCAGCTCGCCGAGATTCCCGGCGGACGCAAATGCGGGCAGTGGATCGTCGGCATCGGTATCGGCCTGCATTTCACCCCGCACGTGGCCGAACAGGTCGCCAGCCATTTCGGCCTGATCTTTTTCGGCGCGCTGATCACCAGTCTTTCCAGCGTGGTCGGCGTCTGGCTGCTGCGGCGTACCGGTGAAGATCGCGCCACGGCGTTCTTCTCCAGCATGCCGGGCGGTTCCGGGGAGATGGTCAACCTCGGTGCGCGCAATGGTGCCAACCTCAGCCGCGTGGCAGCGGGACAGAGCCTGCGGGTGCTGGTGGTGGTGCTGTGCGTGCCGGCGGCGTTCAAATACTTGCTGGGTGAAGGCGTGCCTTTGAGCCATGCCGGAGCGGTGGACTGGGTCTGGCTGGCCGTGGTGTTTCCTCTCGGCGGGCTGGTGGCCTGGGGTTGGCAGCGCTTGAAGCAGCCCAACCCGTGGCTGTTCGGGCCCTTGCTGGTGGCGGGTGTCGCCAGTATCGGCTGGAACCTGCACCTGGGGTTGCCGGACGGCGCCAGCCAAATCGGCCAATGGCTGATCGGCAGTGGCCTGGGTTGTCACTTCAACCGGGCGTTCTTCCGCCGGGCGCCGTCGTTTCTCGCCCGGACCCTGGCGGCAACGGCACTGACCATGGGCATTGCCGCGATCGCCGCCCTGGCGCTGAGTGCGGCGACCCGGCTGGACCTGCGCTCGCTGACCCTGGGCATGATGCCTGGCGGTATTGCCGAGATGAGCCTGACGGCAGAGACGCTGCAACTGTCGGTGCCGCTGGTGACGGCGTTGCAGATGATGCGCCTGCTGTTCGTGCTGTTTCTGGCAGAGCCGTTGTTCAGGCACTGGATGGCGGGGGACGCCGAAAGGCCGGTGTAAATACTGATGGCCTCATCGCTGGCAAGCCAGCTCCCACAGGTTACGCGATCCCTGTGGGAGCTGGCTTGCCAGCGATGAGGCCCTCAGCAACAACAAGACTTTAAAGGGCAGGCACCTGCCAATCGATCGGCGCTATCCCGTGCTGTTCGAGGAACTTGTTGGTCCGGCTGAAATGCCCGCAGCCCAGGAACCCGCGATACGCCGACAGCGGCGACGGGTGCACCGAGGTCAGCACCAGGTGCTTGCTGGCATCGATCAGCTTGCGCTTGCCCTGCGCATGCGAGCCCCACAACAGGAACACCGAGTTCGGCTGGTGCTCGCTGACCACCTGGATGATCCGGTCGGTGAAGAACTGCCAGCCCTTGTTGGCATGGGACGCGGCGTTGGCGCGCTCCACGGTCATGGTGGTGTTGAGCAGCAGCACGCCCTGGTCGGCCCAGGATTGCAGGTAACCGTGCCGCGGAATCTCGATGTTCAGGTCGCGGTGCAGTTCCTTGTAGATATTCACCAGCGACGGCGGCGTCGGCACCCCCGGCTGCACCGAGAAACACAGGCCGTGGGCCTGGCCCGGGCCGTGGTACGGGTCCTGGCCGAGGATCACCACTTTCACCTGGTCCAGCGGCGTAGAATTCAGGGCATTGAAGATCAGCGGGCCGGGCGGGTAGATCTCCTTGCCGGCGGCCTTCTCCTGGCGCAGGAATTCACGCAGTTCGTGCATGTAGGGCTGGTCGAATTCGGCGCGCAGGGCCTCCTTCCAGCTGGGTTCGAGCTTGATGCGGTCGTCGTCGGTCATGGGGTCATCCGGTGAACAATGGGGCGGACACTAGGAAAGCTCTTCCCTCTTGTCAATCGATCCGACCGGCAACCGCCGCGATCTGGCACAGCGACCATACTTGTCAGCTCCACCCGAGCGAGGTCTTCCATGGCTGTGCAGTTCGAAGTTCTGACCGGTGTCGATGGCGCCCGGCTGGCCATCGCCACCCTGGATGCGCCGGCAAGCCTGAATGCCCTGTCGCTGCCGATGATCGAGCAACTGGGCACGCACCTGCGGGCCTGGGCGCAGGACCCGGCGATCGTCTGCGTGTTGCTGCGCGGCAACGGCAGCAAGGCCTTTTGCGCCGGCGGAGAGGTCCGCCAACTGGTCGAAGCCTGCCGCGCCCACCCCGGCGAAGTTCCACCGCTGGCGGCGACCTTCTTCGCTGCCGAATACCGCCTGGATTATCTGTTGCACCATTATTCCAAGCCACTGCTGTGCTGGGGCCACGGCCATGTGCTGGGTGGCGGCATGGGCCTGTTGCAGGGTGCAGGGGTGCGAATCGTCACGCCATCGAGCCGGCTGGCGATGCCGGAGATCAGCATCGGCCTGTACCCGGATGTCGGTGGCAGCTGGTTTCTCTCGCGCCTGCCCGGACGGCTGGGCCTGTTCCTCGGCCTGACCGGTGCGCCGATCAATGCCCGCGATGCCCTCGACCTGGGGCTTGCCGACCGCTTCATGAAAGAAGACCAGCAGGACCAGTTGATCGACGGCCTGCTGCAACTCAACTGGCAGGAACAGACCACCCTGCAGTTGAACAGTCTGCTCAAGGCCCTGGAGCAGGAGGCTCGCGAACACGTGCCGGCGGCGCAGTGGCTACCGCGCCGGGAACAGATCGACCGGGTGCTGGATGTCAGTGATCCGGCCTGTGCCTGGCGGGCCATCGGGCAGCTCGAACATCAGGCCGATGTAGTCCTGGCCAAGGCGGCGGGAACCTTGCTCAAGGGCTGTCCGTTGACCGCCCATCTGGTCTGGCAGCAACTGCAGCGCGCACGCTACCTGTCCTTGGGCCAGGTGCTGCAAATGGAATATGCGATGAGCCTGAACTGCTGCCGTCACCCGGAATTCAGCGAAGGCGTGCGCGCGCGATTGCTGGACAAGGACAACGCGCCGCGCTGGCACTGGCCGGATATCGCGCAAGTGCCGGCCGCAGTGGTGGAAGCGCATTTCAGCAAGGTATGGGAAGGAAGACACCCCCTCGCCGATCTGGCGTAGGGGGTGTCAGACTCACTCAGTGATAACGGCCGCGACCGCGGTCGTCCTGGTCACCCTGGCGATTCTGACGGTCTCGCCAGTCGCCGCGGTTGTCGCGATGGCCGCGGTTGTCACCGCGGTCATGGTCGCGTTCCCAGCCACGGTTCCAGCCGTGGTTGTCGGGACGTCCCGGTCCGCGTGCATCCCAACCGCCACGCGGTGGCGGCGCAGGACGGTAGTAAGGCACCGGCGCCGGACGGTAATAGCGCGGCGCCGGCGTGTAATAGCGCGGCTGCGGCGCAACGTAGTAGCCACGGTTGTAGCCATAGGGATAGGCCGGATACGAGTAACGATCAACGGAATAGACATCGGTTCGATAGTAGCCACCGCCCCCATAAGGCGCACAGGCGGCAAGCATCAGACCCATTACGGCAAGCAAAGCAAGTCGGCGATACATGGCGGCCTCCTGGACCGCGAAACTGCCACTCCCAGCGGCGCTGGTCGGCGTCGATCGGCAAGCGTTCATCGACACAGAATCTGACAACGAAAAAGACGTGCAGTGCGATTTTCGAAATACTTTGTTGCCATCCTTTAACCCCGAAAATCGTAAAGTTATTTTTCCCCGCGGCCTCTAGAATAGGGAGCATTGGTTTGCCGCCCCCGGGATTGTCATGCCCCTTCGTTCCGCCCTGTTTTCGCAACGGTCCTTGCTGCTGACATTGCTGCTGTTGCTTGGCTGCGGCTTCCTCGCGACTTCGCTGGTGAGCTACTACGCCTCGCGCAGCGCGATCCGCGACGGCATCATCAATACCGAACTGCCGCTGACCTCCGACACCGTCTATTCGGAGATCCAGAAAGACCTGATCCGCCCCATCGTGGTCTCGTCGATGCTGGCGCAGAACACCTTCCTGCGCGACTGGACCCTGGCCGGCGAGCAGGACCCGGCGCAGATGACCCGCTACCTCAGCGAAGTGGAGCGCCAGCAGCGCGCCTACACCGCCTTCTATGTGTCAGAAGCCAGCGGCATCTATTACCAGGCCAAGGGCATCCTCAAGAAGATCGACCCGAGCACCGAGCGCGACCGCTGGTATGCCCGGGTCAAGCAGATGCAGGCGCCCTACGAAATCAACGTCGACATGGACATGGCCAACAAGGACCGCATGACCGTGTTCATCAACTACAAGGTGCTCGACGAGCAGCAGCGCTTCATGGGTGCGGCCGGGGTCGGCCTGACGGTGGATGCGGCAGTCAAGCTGATCGATGCCTACCAGTTGCGCTACAAGCGCTCGGTGTATTTCGTCGATCCGCGCGGGCAGATCGTCCTCACCGGTTCGTCCGGCGGCCCCGACGGCGCCCGCGCCGGCACCACGCTGGAGAGCATCCCGGCGCTGGCCCGGTTGCTGACCCATATGCCCACGCCAAGCACCGGCAGCCGCGAGTACCAGCGGGATGACCAGGTGCACTTCCTCAATGTGCGTTTCATACCCGAACTGAACTGGTACCTGTTCGTCGAGAAACCCGCCGGCGACAGCCTCGACGGGGTCAAGCAGTCGCTGTACCTGAACCTGGCGATCTGCGCGATCATCTCGGCGGTGGTGCTGGCGATGATCAACGGCATGATCCGCCGCCACCAGGACGGCATCCAGGAACTGGCGACCCTCGACAGCCTGACCCACCTGCACAACCGCCGCGCCTTCGACCTGCTCGCCGCCCAGGCGCTGCTCGATGCCGAGCGCGGCGCCCTGCCGCTGACCGCGTTGCTGATTGACCTCGATCACTTCAAGGAGCTCAACGACACCTACGGCCATCTGGCCGGGGACGAGGTGCTGCGCCAGTTCGCCCGCCTGCTCGAAAGCAGCCTGCGCCAGGCCGATATCCTTTGCCGCTGGGGCGGGGAAGAGTTCGTCGTGCTACTGAAGGACACCGAGGCGAGCCAGGGCCATTGGGTCGCGGAAAAGATCCGCCAGCGCACCGAACTGAGCGAATTCACCTGCGACGACACCCGCCTGTCGCTGACCGCCAGCATCGGCGTGACCGGGCTGAGCGCCAGCGATACCCTGCGCAGCCTGATCGCCCGTGCCGACCAGGCGCTGTACCGCGCCAAGCAGAACGGGCGCAACCGCGTCTGCAGCGAACCCCCGAGCTCCGACCATGCCTGACACCAGCCGCTGCCCCGCCTGTGGCGCCAGCAACCAGTGCACCCTCGCCGACCCGCGCACCGCCGGTCGCGCCTGCTGGTGCTACAGCGTGAGCATCGACCCGGCCGTGCTCGCAGCGCTGCCCGCCGAACTGCGCAATGCTGCCTGCCTGTGCCCGTCCTGTGCGCAGGTCGATGCGCAACTGAAAGCTGCCGACGCTGTGCCGAAGCGGTAGACTGCGCGCCCCTTTTCCGCCTCTTTTTCCGCCATGCGCCTCGACCGCTTCCTGTCCAACCTGCCGTGTTTCAATCGCCAGCAAGTGCGCTTGCTGCTGGTGGAGCGGCGTGTGCGGGTGGATGGCGTGGCGGTCAGCGATGCGCAGCACGAGGTGCGGATCTTCAGCAAGGTCGAAGTGGACGACCAGGTGCTGCAGGCCGGACGCCCGGCGCGCTACTTCATGCTGCACAAACCCGCCGGCTGCGTCAGCGCCACCCGCGATCCCGAGCACCGCACGGTTATCGACCTGCTCGACGAGCCGGACAAGGACGAGCTGCATATCGCCGGGCGCCTGGATTTCAATACCACCGGGCTGCTGATCCTGACCAACGACGGCCAGTGGTCGCGACGCCTGACCCAGCCCCGGACCAAGCTGCCCAAGGTCTACTACGTGGAGACCGAGCAGCCGATCCTCGAGGAATACGTCGCGCGTTTTCGCGAAGGTTTCTACTTCGCCTTCGAAGACCTCACCACCCAGCCGGCTGAGCTGATTCCGCTCGGCAGCCACAGTGCCAGGCTGAGCATCATCGAGGGCCGTTATCACCAGGTGAAGCGCATGTTCGGCCACTACGACAACAAGGTCGTGCGCCTGCATCGCGAGCGCATGGGGCCGCTGACCCTCGATCCAGAGCTGTCTCCAGGGCAGTACCGGGCCTTGCGCCCGGACGAGATCCTGCCCATCTGAGCGCGCAAACGGTTGGCCTGAAAAAAATCCGCTAATTGCCCGAACGGCACTTGCGGCATCGGCGAACGGCTGCTTGAATCGAATCGTCGGTCTTCATGTGACTAACCAGTCACGTCCGTAGTCCAAGACACCTTTTCGCTGGCGACCCGCACCTCGATGCGCGGGCGTCCAGTGGAATCGCCCGCCTAAGAACAACACCCGTCGACCAGCCTGCAACGGATCGACATGGGCCCCTCGATTCACTTCAAGGCGTATGCCTACCTGTCACATAGAACGTGCAAGCTTGCTTGGACGGATACCCTTTTTTGCGCCAGGAGTCGATGACATGAGGCCAGAAATAGCTGTGCTGGATATACAGGGGCAGTACCGGGTTTACACGGAGTTCTACCGTTCGCAAGAAGCCGAGAAGACGATCATCCTGATCAATGGCTCGCTGGCTACCACCGCATCGTTCGCCCAGACGGTGCGCAACCTGCATCCGCAGTTCAACGTGGTGCTCTACGACCAGCCGTATGCCGGCAAGTCGAAGCCGCACAACCACCACGAGCGGATGCTGACCAAGGAAACCGAGGGGCAGATCCTCCTCGAACTGATCGACCATTTCGCCGCCGACCAGGTCATGTCGTTCTCCTGGGGCGGTGCCTGCACTCTCATGGCCTTGGCCCACAAGCCGCGGCGCATCGAGCGGGCGGTGGTCAGCTCGTTCTCGCCGGTGATCAACGAACCGATGCGCGACTACCTCGAGCGCGGCTCGAAGTACCTCAGCGAGTGCGATCGCTACCAGGTCGGCAACCTGGTCAACGACACCATCGGCAAGTACCTGCCGCCGCTGTTCAAGCGCTTCAACTACCGGCATGTCAGCAGCCTCGACACCCACGAATACGCGCAGATGCACTTCCACATCCACCAGGTGCTCGACCACGACCTGGAGAAGGCGCTCAACGGGGCCAAGGCCATCGACATCCCGGTGCTGTTCGTCAATGGCGAGTGGGACGAATACACCACCATCGCCGATGCACGGCAGTTCGGCCGGCACGTGCGCAACTCGCAGTTCCGCGAGATCCGCAGCGCCGGGCACTTCCTCGACATGGAAAACAAATCGGCCTGCCGCGATACCCGCGACGTGCTGATGGACTTCCTGAAACCGACGCAGCGTGAACCGCGTGCGCGTTACCAGTACGTGCAGGGCCAGCATGCACTGGCAGTCTGAAGAGAACGGGCGCCTGTAGCCCGGTCAACGGAATCATCGGCCCCAGGCAGAAGGAAGATTCCCGCCCCGGCGCTACAGGTCGCACCACGTTGCAAAGATAAAAGCTTCAAATCGTTTCACGATTCTGGTACAAAGTGGCCCTGCGCGGGTGTCGTATAATGGCATTACTCCAGCTTCCCAAGCTGATAACGAGGGTTCGATTCCCTTCACCCGCTCCAGATTCCCCTCGGTATGTCCCCACATCGCGCCATGCGATCCTCTCGTCTGCATCCCTTCCAGCATTGATCAAAAAAGAGTCATCGCCTAGGATAGGTCTATCGCACACCGCTTCAGGAGGCGGAGATGATCATTCAAACCGCGGCTCCCAAAAAGGTCGTCGCAAAGCGCAAGAAAACCGACAAGCAACTCACGTTCGAAGATGTGCGCACCGCCGCACGTGGTGGTGAGGCTGCGTTCCACTTCTATGTCGAGCACGGAAAGCTTCCGGCCTCCAAGTGAGTATTTTTGTCATCGGTAAAAGTTTCTGACCTGTTCAAAGAGTCCTCAGGCTGGTACGACTTCTTCGTCGATTTCCATAACTACAAGCTCTGTGGTGACCTCCCCGATATCTTCGGCCGGGATGAGGCGCTTGACCTCGAAGACATTTTCCATATCCATCTCGCCGCCACCGAGGCCGTCCAGGCAAGGTGACGAGCTGCAAAGATCCAGTTCAGGCGCACGACAGACCCGGATCGTCCCGACGAAGATTTCTGGCTGGTCTATGCCTATGACCTGCTCCGTGAAGAGTATCTGCTGCTGACCATCATGGGGCCTGACGCGCACAGCCGGCAGCAGTGGGGCTCCTATCTGCGGGATATTCACGCCAAAATCGTAGACCCTTGGATCAAGGGGCAGGTTGTCTATTCGGATCCTGATGAGGAGGATTAGAGCAAGCGCTCTGATCAACGAGCCCCTCCTACCGCGCTTCCAATCTCAGATTCGTATGACATCACTGCTTGCAATTCGCTGCTAGCATCTTCGCCTTGCGCGGTATCGGACGGATAAAAATCCCCCTACAAAACGTCAACTTTTACGAACAGCTAAATCGACCCACTGACAAAAACCGTCGTAAAACTCTCTGAAAACGCCGAAAAAGTCGATAAATCCCCATGAAAGAAAAATAATGTAACGATTTACTTGACGCACCCCACCCCAATCGTTTCTTATTTTTCCCACCTTGCCCTGCGTCCGATACCACCAAGAACAATCAGCGCCGCTCCCCTGACGCCCGCGCGCGTCGTACCTGCACGCTCGTTTTCCCGGTCCGGTCCTTGCCAGTGACACCGGCGCCTCGCCCGCGCCCATTCCAGCTCCAACATAAAAGGTGAACAACATGGAGCCCACCCGTTCGACCCTGTCGTGCCCGCCACAAAACCCTTCCGTGGCCCCGTCCCAGGAGCAACGCGCGCATGCAGCCTGAGCACAGCACCCACTGCAACCTGCAACTTCGCAAGTCCCTGCGCCTGTGGCAGGTGGTGATCATCGGCCTGGCGTACCTCACGCCGATGACCGTGTTCGACACCTTCGGCATCGTCTCCGGCCTCACCTCCGGGCACGTGCCCAGCGCCTACATCCTGGCCCTGCTGGGCATCCTTTTCACCGCCGTGAGTTATGGCGTGCTGGTGCGGCACTTCCCGCAGTCCGGTTCGGCGTACACCTACACGCAGAAGGCGATCAACCCGCATGTCGGCTTCCTGGTGGGCTGGTCGTCGCTGCTGGATTACCTGCTGCTGCCGATGGTCAACGCGCTGCTGGCCAAGCTCTACCTGGGCGCGATGTTCCCCGAGGTCCCGGGCTGGATCTGGGTCACCGCGTTCGTCACCCTGATCACCCTGATCAATATCCGCAGCATCAACCTGGTGGCCAACTTCAACGTCCTGTTCGTCGGCGTGCAACTGGTGATCATGGCGGTGTTCGTCTACCTGTGCCTGCGCGGTCTCGACCAGGGTGAAGGCCAGGGCACGCCGTGGACGCTGATCCCGTTCAGCGATGACAAGACCCAGCTCAGCGCGCTGATGGCCGGGGCGACCATCCTGTGCTTCTCGTTCCTCGGCTTCGACGCGGTCACCACCCTCTCGGAAGAAACCCACCAGCCGGAGAAAGTCATCCCGCGGGCGATCTTCCTCACCGCCCTGATCGGCGGCGCGGTGTTCATCCTCATTTCGTTCTTCATCCAGGCCTACTTCCCGACCATGGAGCGCTTCCAGGACCACGAAGCGGCCCTGCCGGAAATCGCCCTGTACGTCGGCGGCAAGCTGTTCCAGTCGATCTTCATCGCCTGCACGGTGATCAACACCATCGCCTCGGGCCTGGCCTCGCAGACCAGCGTCTCGCGCCTGCTCTACGTGATGGGCCGCGACAAGGTGATTCCGCACGGCCTGTTCGCCCGCCTGCACCCGCGCTACAAGACTCCGGTGCTGAACATCATCGTGGTCGGCCTGATCTCGCTGTCGGCGATTTTCTTCGACCTGGTCACCGCCACCTCGATCATCAACTTCGGCGCGCTGGTGGCCTTCAGCTTCGTCAACCTGTCGGTCATCAACCATTGCTACCTTCGCCAGGGCATGAAGCAGGGCCTGGGCAACAAGCTCAAGCACCTGATCCTGCCGACCATCGGCTTCTGCATCATCGCCCTGCTCTGGCTCGACCTGAACGAGCACTCGCTGCTGTTCGGCGGTGTCTGGGCCCTGGCCGGGGTGATCTACCTGGCGCGGCTGACCAAGTCGTTCCGGGTCGCGCCACCGACCTACATCGCCGAGTGAGACCGCCTGTCGAACACGCCCGCGAGGATCGCGGGCGTGCTTCATGACCGATAAGGAAAAACCTCATGCTCCCGCGCCGCCTGTCCATCCAGTGGAAGATCATCCTGCTCGCCGGCCTGTGCCTGCTGGCCATCGTTATCGTCCTGGCGGTCACTTCGCTGACCCAGTCACGACGCAGTGCGGCCGAAGTGTTCCAGGCCAATACCGAACTGCTCGAGCACAACGCCCGCCTACGTCTGCAGGCCCATGGCGAGACCCAGGCCCTGCGCATCCAGCGCTACTTCATGGATGCCTACCAGTACGGCAATGGCTTTGCCCGGCTGGCCCGGGTCCTGCGCGAACGCGGCGCTGGCGACCTGCGCAGCACCCTGGTCAGCCAGGCCCGGGCGGCGCTGGCGGGCAACCGCGACCTGATCGGCCTGTACTTGGTGTTCCAGCCCGACGGACTCGATCGCCAGGACGCCGCTTTTGCCGGACAGGCAGAGCAAGGCAGCAACGACAGCGGGCGCTTTTCCCTGTACTGGTCGCGCAATGCCGCCGGCGAACTGGAATCGGAAGCCATGCCCGAATCCATGCTCGCCGACGCCAGCATCGGCGCCAACGGCTCGCCCTATAACCGCTGGCTGACCTGCCCGCTGGAGACGGCCAAAGCCTGCGTGCTCGATCCGTATTTCGACGAGGTCAACGGCAAGCAGGTATTGATGACCAGCATCGCCCTGCCGCTGCTGGACCAGGGCAAGGTAGTCGGCGTGGTCGGCCTGGATATCGGCCTGGACAACCTGCAACAGCTGGCCCTCGAGGGGCGCAAGGAAGTCTACGAGGGCCAGGGTCAGGTCAGTATCGTCAGCCCCGCCGGCCTGCTGGCCGGGCACAGCGCCGATGCCACGCAGTTGAGCAAGCAGGCGCCGAAGGCCGTGGAAGACGGCCTGATGCGTATCGCCCGGCCCTTCTCGCCGATCCCGGACGCCACGCCGTGGCAGGTCTTGCTGGAAGTGCCGCAAAGCGTCCTGCAGGCCCCGGCCATCGCCCTTAACCAGCGCCTGGATGCCAGCAACCAGCGCGCCAACCTGACCAACCTGCTGATCGCCCTGGTCACCGCCCTCGCCGGGCTGGTGCTGATCTGGCTGACCGCCCGTGGCGTGACCCGGCCGATCCTGGTGGTAGCCGAGCGCTTGCGCGAGATCGCCAGCGGCGACGGCGACCTGACCCAGCGCCTCGATTACTCCCGCGATGACGAACTGGGCCAGTTGAGCGGCTGGTTCAACCGCTTCCTCGACAAGCTGCAGCCGGTGATCGTCCAGGTCAAAGGCTCGCTGCAGGAGGCACGCGGCACCGCCGACCAGTCCGCCGCCATCGCCAGCCAGACCAGCGGCGGCATGCAGCAACAGCAGCGCGAGATCGAACAGGTGGCCACCGCCGCCAACGAGATGAGCGCCACCGCCCATGATGTCGCCAACAACGCCGCGCAGGCCGCCCACGCTGCACGTGGCGCGGACCAGGCCAGCCGCGAAGGCCTGGAGCTGATCGGCCACACCCGCCAGGCCATCGACCAGCTTGCCGCCGATATGGACCTGGCCATGGAACGGGTCCAGGCCCTGGCCGGGCGCAGCGACCAGATCGGCTCGGTGCTGGAAGTGATCCGCGCCATTGCCGAACAGACCAACCTGCTGGCCCTCAACGCCGCCATCGAGGCAGCCCGGGCCGGCGAGGCCGGGCGCGGTTTTGCCGTGGTGGCCGACGAAGTGCGCAATCTGGCGCAACGCACCCAGGTGTCGGTGGAAGAAATCCGCCATGTGATCGAAGCTTTGCAGGGCGGCACCCAGGGCGTGGTCGAGGCCATGCACGACGGCCAGCGTCAGGCCCGGGACAGCGTGACGCGCATGGAGCAGGCGGTGCCGGCGCTGCAACGGGTCGGCGAGGCGGTGACGGTGATCAGCGACATGAACCTGCAGATCGCCTCGGCCGCCGAAGAACAGAGCGCCGTGGCCGAGGAGGTCAATCGCAATGTCGCCGGGATCCGCGATGTCACCGAATCGCTGTCCGGGCAGGCCGATGAGTCGGCGCGTATCAGCCAGGCGTTGAATCGCCTGGCCAACCAGCAGCAGGCGCTGATGGAGCAATTCCGGGTCTGACGGCCCGGCCGTGTTTTTTAGGAGGCCCGTGGTGGCAACACGTTTTTTCGATCTGACCGATGAGCAAGGCGTACTGCGTACGTCCATTGCCGTCACCCTGTTCATTGCCGCGATCGGTATCGGTTTCGGCCTGGCTTCGGGGTCGTTCTCGATCGTCTTCGACGGCGTCTACTCGATGGTCGACGCCAGCATGAGCGGGCTGTCACTGGTGGTGGTGCGGCTGATCACCGCCCACACCCGCAGCGCCCACCTGTCGCGCAAGCTGCGCGAGCGTTTCACCATGGGGTTCTGGCACCTGGAGCCGATGGTGCTGGCGCTGAACGGCATCCTGCTCACCGGGGTGGCGATCTATGCGCTGATCAACGCCGTGCTCAGCCTGCTCGAAGGCGGGCGCGACCTGGAGTTCGGGCTGGCGCTGATCTATGCGGTGCTGACGGTGATCGCCTGCCTGACCATCGCCATCCTCGAGGCCCGGGCCAACCGGCGGATCAACTCGGACTTCGTGCGTATGGACGTCAAGGGCTGGGTGATGTCGGCGAGCATCACGGCGGCGCTGTTGATTGCCTTCTGCGTCGGGATCGCGGTGCAGGGCACGGAGTGGGAGTGGATCTCGCCGTATATCGACCCGGCGGTGCTGGGGCTGGTGTGCCTGGTGATCATTCCGCTCCCGCTGTCGGTGATCCGCCAGGCCCTGGCGGACATGTTCCTGGTGACCCCGGGGGACCTGAAGCAGCATGTGGACGAGGTGGCGCAGGCGTTCGTCGAGAAGCACGCCATGTTGTCGTACCGGGCTTATGTGGCCAAGGTCGGGAGGTCGCGGGAGATCGAGCTGTACTTCATCGTGCCGCGGACCATGGCGGCGCGGAATATCG
Organism: Pseudomonas putida; assembly: GCF_001941965.1. Taxonomy (GTDB): domain Bacteria; phylum Pseudomonadota; class Gammaproteobacteria; order Pseudomonadales; family Pseudomonadaceae; genus Aquipseudomonas; species Aquipseudomonas putida_L. The sequence goes on from NZ_MKZO01000002.1 coordinate 116,987, forward strand.
CCGAGTGGGATGCGTGGCGGGACGAGATCGGCGATGCCATTGGCGGTGAAGGGCCGGATCGCTGGTTGACCGTGGTGTTTACCGGGGATCCTGAATGGGCTGAGTGATGTGTTTATCTTTCGGGCCTCATCGCTGGCAAGCCAGCTCCCACAGGGTTTGTGTTGACCACAGATTTGTGATCGCCGCGGACACTGTGGGAGCTGGCTTGCCAGCGATAGGGCCCGAAAGAACACCCTCCGTTGGTTGGCCTTCCCCTCCCCAGCGGTTACGATGCTGGCCAAATGCCCAAATCCTCCCGGCCTTCCTCATGAAGCGCCGGGTGCCGGGCTTTTGCGCTAGCGTCTGTCAGATACATCAAAAGGACCTGAACATGTTTCTTTCCCGCTGGCTTCCGGGCCTGGCCAACCTGCTGCATTACCGGCGCGAGTGGTTCCGCCCGGACGTGCAGGCCGGCCTGTCGGTAGCCGCCATCCAGATTCCCATCGCCATCGCCTACGCGCAGATCGCTGGCCTGCCGCCGCAGGTCGGCCTGTACGCGTGCATCCTGCCGATGATCGTCTATGCGCTGGTGGGCAGTTCGCGCCAGTTGATGGTCGGCCCCGACGCCGCCACCTGCGCCATGGTCGCCGGGGCCATCGCGCCCCTGGCCATGGGCGACCCCGACCGTCTGCTGCAATTGTCGGTGGTGGTCACGGTACTGGTCGGCCTGATGCTGATCGCCGCCGGGGTGGCCCGGGCCGGCTTTATCGCCAGCTTCTTCTCGCGGCCGATCCTCATCGGCTACCTCAACGGCATCGGCCTGAGCCTGCTGGCCGGGCAACTGGGCAAGGTGGTCGGGTTCAAGATCGAGGGCAGCGGCTTCATCCTCGCGATGATCAACTTCTTCGACCGTCTCGACGAGATCCGCTGGCTGACCCTGACGATCGGCCTGGCCGCCCTGGCCCTGCTGATCTGGCTGCCGCGACGCTATCCGAAACTGCCGGCAGCGCTGGTGACGGTGGCGGTGTTCACCCTGATCGCCGGGGTCTTCGGCCTCGACAACCACGGCGTCGCGGTGCTCGGCCATGTGCCCGGCGGCATGCCGGAACTGGCCTGGCCGCAGACCTCGCTGGAAGAAATGAAGAGCCTGCTGCGCGACGCCCTGGGTATCGCCACCGTGAGTTTCTGCAGCGCCATGCTCACCGCCCGCAGCTTTGCCGCGCGGCACGGTTATGCGATCAATGCCAACCATGAGTTCGTGGCGCTGGGCGTGTCCAACCTGGCGGCCGGGGTGTCCCAGGGCTTCGCCATCAGCGGCGCCGACTCGCGCACCGCGGTCAACGACATGGTCGGCGGAAAGAGCCAGCTGGTGGGCATCGTCGCCGCCCTGGTGATCGCCCTGATCCTGATGTTCTTCACCGCGCCCATGGCCTGGATTCCCCAGGCGGCGCTGGGTGCGGTGCTATTGATGGCCGGCTGGGGGCTGATCGATGTGCAGTCGCTGCGCAAGATCTGGGTGCTGAGCCGCTTCGAACTGTGCTTGTGCGTGCTGACCACCATCGGCGTGCTGGGTGTCGGCGTGCTGCCGGGGATCATCATCGCCGTGACCCTGGCGATCCTGCGCCTTCTCTACAGCATCTACCAGCCCACCGACGCGGTGCTCGGCTGGGCGCCGGGGGTCGAGGGGCAGGTGGACATCAGCCGGCACAAGGACGCCCGCACCGTGCCGGGGCTGGTGGTGTACCGCTTCGACGACGCGATCCTGTTCTTCAATGCCGACTACTTCAAGATGCGCCTGCTGGAGGCGGTGCAGCGGGAAGCCAATGCCAAGGCGGTGCTGTTCGATGCCGAGGCGGTGAGCAGTATCGATGTCAGCGGCATCGCGGCGTTGCGGGAAGTGCGCGATACCTTGAAGGCCCAGGGCATCGAGCTGGGGATCGCCCGGGCACGCGGGGCGTTTCTACGGATGCTGGTGCGCTCGGGGCTGGCGCGGGAGATGGAGAATCATCTGCTGTATGGGTCAGTCAGGGCGGGGATTCGGGCTTATCGGTTGTGGCGTAACCGGGTCAGGAGGGAGGAGGCGGATGCCGGGAAAGCGGCGCCCGTTCCGAATCTTCCTTAGCTCTTGAGGGTCCTATCGCTGGCAAGCCAGCTCCCACAGGTCCAGCGGTGCACGCGATCCCTGTGGGAGCTGGCTTGCCAGCGATGAGGCCCTCAGCCGCGCCGAGGAATCAGCCCCGGTACCGCATGCATCAGCGCATTCACCGCGAACCCGATGAACATCACCCCACAAGCCCGGGTAATCCACAGCTCATAGCGCATGTACAGGCTGCGCACCTGCCGCGCCCCCACCAGCACGATCAGGATCAGGTACGCCAGCAGCCCACCGAGGAAACTCAGGGCAATCAACGCCGGCAGCATCGACCAGTCCAGCGCTTGCGCCCGACTCGAGAGCAGCGCGGTAAAGGTCGCCACCGCCACCGGATAAGCCTTGGGATTGGTCAGCCCGAATACCACGCCATGCCAGAACGGCTGGCGCACCGCACCCTGCTCCGCGCTATTGCCGGGCTGGCTGCGCAACGCCCGCCAGCCCAGCCAGCCCAGGTACAGGCCGCTGATCACGCCAAGAATGTCGAACACCGAGCTGCCGATCTGCCGCGCGCCGATGATCGCCACCAGCGCAGTGCTGCACCACAGCACATCCCCCAGCAGGTGACCGCAAAGAAACCCGGCCCCGGCCCGGCGCCCACGGGTCGCGCCGATGCCCAGCACGGCCAGCACGCCGGGCCCGGGGGTGATGCCATAGATAAAGCCGGAAGCGAGCACGGCGAGCAGCAGCGAGAAGGTCATGACGCGGCGTCCGAAATGGATGGAGGCCGCAGTCTACGCCGCCTCCAGGGACGGTTACCAGCCGCCGGCCTCGAGCAGAACCGCTTCATCCTGCGCCGCCGCTCGAGCGTAGTATTTCAGTAGCGCACCCGGCCGGTTGGTGAAGATGCCATCCACGCCCGCGTCACTGACCCGCTTGAAATCCACCGGGTCATCGACGGTGTAGACATGCACCAGCAAGCCCTTGTCGTGGGCCATGCGGTTCATCCACGGTTGCGCCAGATCGGCGTAGCTTTGCTCGCCGCCTGCGGCCAGCGCGGTGGACGGACCGGTGCCGACGGCGCCCGTGCTCCTGGCAATATCCAGCCAGCGCTCGAACTCGGCGCGGTCCTTCGGCTGCTGGCGGGCATACCAGGCGGCCTTGTCCTTCAGGCCGGACTCGGCGAAGGCCTGGCCCGGCGCCGCTTCGACATGGTCCTTGCCCAGCCACAGCAGCAACACCTTGGGCGTCTGCGGCATGGCCTTGTGCAGCAGCGCGAGGCTGCCACGGTCGAAGGTCTGCAACACCACGCGCCCCGGCTTGTCGAGCCAGCCTCGCTTGTCCAGGGCCTTTTGCAGGTCCTGCTCGATCCCGGGGAACTGGTTCGGCACCTTGGTCTCGATATACAGCCCCGGCTGGTGCGCCGGGTTGGCTTCGGCGATATCCATCACTTCGTCCAGGGTCAGGATCTTCAAGCCGGCGAAGGCCGGTCGCGCGCGCTCCGGATAAGCGCGGTTGAACCAACTGCCAGCATCCAGCGATTTCAGCTCGGCCAGGGTGAAAGCACTGACCGGACTGGACTTGCGCTCGGGAAAGCGCTCAGCCACATCACTGGTGCGGCTCAAATCGTCGTCATGCACCACCACCAGCACGCCGTCGCTGCTGCGTTGCAGGTCCAGTTCCAGGTAGTCGGCACCCAGATCCCGGGCCAGTTGATAGGCCGGGACGGTGGACTCCGGCGCGTCATGGGAAGCGCCACGGTGGGCGATCACCGCCGGGTATGGGATGCCCTGGGCTTTCGCCAGGGTCGCACTATCGTCAGCGGCCTGGGTTTGGGCAACGAGGCCGAACAGGGCCAGGCCCAGGCAGATGTCCTTCAATCGCATAGGGTGTCTCCTTGTAAAAACCGGCCCGAAGCATAGTCGCCGTCCCGGATGACAACCCGTGTCGTGCTACAGTCGCGCCCTGCCGATTTGCAACAGATTCCTACGAGACACGCCATGACCGCCGACCTAGACGCCTCCCTCGCCTCCTGGCCCGACCTTGCCGCGCGCCATCCGTGCAGCGGCCTGCTGCTGGGCAATGGCGCCAGCCGGGCGATCTGGCGGCCGTTCAGCTACTTCTCGCTGTTCGAGATTGCCCAGCGGGTACGCAACAAGCCGCTGGGGGTGAGCGACCAGGCACTGTTCAAGTCATTGGGCAGCGAGTTGTTCGAGCCGGTGCTCAGCGCCCTGAACACCACGGTGCGGGTCAATGCCGCGCTGGCGATCAGTTCGTCGGCACCGCTGAACCGCTACTATGCGATCAAGGAAGCGCTGATCCACGCCATCCGCAGCGTGCATATCCCGCGCAAGCTGCTGCCTGACCCTGTCCTGGCGGCGCTCAATGCCGAGTTGCGCAACTACCGCAACGTGTTCAGCGGCAACTACGACCTGCTCTGCCATTGGGCAGTGAGTCATGACCCGCAAGGCTTCGAGTCGCTGTTCGATGAAGAGGGCCACTTCGATGTCAGCCGCCCGCGTGGCGACGGCACCCGTCTGCACTACCTGCACGGCGGCCTGCACCTGCTGCGCACCGACGACGGCGGCACCCGCCTGCGCGCCGCCAGCGGCAGCCAGTTGCTCGACGGCTTCGCCATCAACACGCCCGGGGATGTGCCGCTGTTCGTCAACGAGTGCACCAGCGAACACAAGCTGAAGGCGATCCGCAGTTCCGACTACCTGACCTGGAGCTACGCCGCCCTGGCCAGCCACAACGAAGGCTTGTGCCTGTTCGGCCATCATCTGGACCGCGCCGACCAGCATCTGCTGCACGCCATCCAGCAGGCCCGCCCGCCTCACCTGGCCATCGCCATCCTGCCGTTGAGCGACGCCGCCATCGTCAGCCAGAAGCAGCATTTCACGCGGATCTTCGAAGAAACACCGGGGATCGTGCTGCATTTCTTCGATGCCACCAGCCACCCTCTGGGCCAGGCGGAACTCAATGTCCCGGCCCCGGCAGCGATCACCCGCCGACGCCGCTGATAGCAAAGCGCCGCTTACCGCCTATAGCAAATAAAAATAATTCTCGATAACATTCGCGACCTTTCTCTCCCGGCTTCTCCTGGAAAGTTCGCATGCAGCGCCCCAAACCCGACCGCTTCGCGCAGGACACCTGTCACGGCTTCTACACCGACATCCTGCATTTCCTGCGCAAGCGCACGGACAACGCCAGCGATGCCGCGGACATGACCCAGGATGTCTTCACCCAGTGGCTGGGCTACCGCGACAAGGCGCGGGTCGAGCAGCCGCGGGCGTTCCTGTTCCAGATGGCACGCAACCTGCTGCGCGATCACTGGCGGCGGCAGAAAGTCCGGCATGAGGTGGTCGATGAACAGGTCGATGCCAAGGAAGACGAACGCGCAAGCGACGCCCCCGATTCCGACCCGCTGGCCGGGGCGCAACGCCTGCAACGCCTGGAGCAACTGAAGATTGTTCTCGCCGAACTCTCGCCGCGCCGCCGCGAAGCCCTTATGCTGCACCGCTTCGAAGGTTTGAGTCAGGCGCAGATCAGTGAACGCATGGGGATTTCCGTCAGCATGGTGGAAAAGCACGTCGCCGCTGCGCTCCTGTACTGCAAACAGCGCCTGGACAGTGACAACGTTGCGGAGCAACCGGAATGACCCAACCTGACAAGGACAGCCGTGCGGTCGACGCCCAGGCGGCGAGCTGGTTCACACGCAACCGCAACGACCGCTCGCGGGCCTCGCGCAAGGCCTTCGCGCAGTGGCTTGAGCAACCCGGCCACGCCCATGCCTACCAGCAGTTCGAACAACTCTGGGACGACCTTGCCGCGCTCAAGGAATTGAACAAACCGGTGGAACTGCGCCCGCGCAAGACCGCCTACTGGCGGCCGGCCCTGGCGACGGCGGCGGCCTTGATGTGCGCCCTGCTCGCCGGCAACCTCGGCACCACTGCGGCGCCGATCCAGCGCCAGCTGGCCAGCCAGGATGGCCAGCCCACCAGCGTCACCCTGCCCGATGGCAGCCGTCTGCAGCTCAACGCCAATACCCGGCTGAGCATCGATTTCACGGCCGAGCGCCGCCTGGTGCACCTGGAACAGGGCCAGGTGTATCTCGACGTCGCCCCGGACAAGGAACGGCCACTGTTCGTCGATGCCGGGACTGCGCGGGTGCGGGTGGTGGGCACCGCCTTCGACCTGCGCCGCGGTCAGCGCGAACTGGTGCTGAGCGTATCCCATGGCCTGGTCGCCTTCGAAACGCCGGGGGAGCGGCGCGAGCCGCTGCTGCTTGGGGCGCGGGAACGGGCGGTGTACAACCTTGCCCGTGGCGACCTGAGCCGGCAGACCGTGAGCGATGGCGAGGTGGCGGACTGGCGTGGCGGACATGTGTCGTTCCGCAACCGCGAACTGGCCAGCCTGGTGGACGAGCTGTCGCTGTACCGGCCGGCAGCGGTGTTGCTGGCTGATCCGGCGCTGGCCGGGTACAAGGTCTCGGGCAATCTCGATGTGCATGACCCGGATGCGCTGCTCAATGCGCTGCCGGCGTTGCTGCCGGTGAAGACCGTGGCGCTGGCGGACGGGCGGATGCGTATCGAGCGCAAGTAATCTAGCTGGAACACCACAAAACCCTGTGGGAGCTGGCTTGCCAGCGATGAGGCCAGACCTGGCAACATCATTGCCCTTGCCGGCCTCAATCGCTGGCAAGCCAGCTCCCACAGGGTTCTGCATCCAGCCTTTAGAACTTGGTAAGAAATATTTTCATTCGCAGGTGAGGGTTTTCCTCCGCGCCGCGTCTTCCTCCCCGACTGCGCCGTCAACACCGTCTTTTTTTGGCCTTTGGCCGTTCCGGGGGAATTCATGTTTCGAGCTTTCAAGCCGTTGTCAGCCCGCCCATCGCTGCTAGCCGTGTGCCTGGCCCTGAGCCTGCAGGCCCAGGCCGCGCCGGTGCAGCTGCAATTGCCGGCGCAGTCGCTGGCCACCTCGCTGAGCCAGGTGGCGCAACAGGCCCAGGTGCAGTTGCTGTTCGACGAGAGCCTGCTGCGCAACGTTTCCGCGCCAGCCCTCAACGGCCAGTTCAGCGCCGAGGAAGCCATCACCCGCCTGCTCGCCAGCAGCCGCTTTACCCTGGTCAAGGTGGGCAACACCTACGTGGTCCGCGCCAAGGAAAACGAGACCACGCCGCCCGGCAACGCCAACACCAGCATCCAGCTCGGCGCCATGAGCATCGTCGGCGACGGCCAGCAGGTCACCCCGGCCACCGTCGGCCGCTCGACCCTGAGCCAGCGCGATATCGACCGTGAACAGGCAAACAACGTCCCCTCCCTGCTGGGCACCCTGCCCGGCGTGGAAATGGCCGGTTCCATGATGCCCGGCGGGCAGAAGGTGAACATCTGGGGCATGGGCGACGCCGAGGACATCCAGCTGACCGTCGACGGCGCGACCAAGACCGGCTTCGAGCGCTACCAGCAAGGCACCATGTTCGTCGAGCCGGAGCTGATCAAGAGCATCGAGGTGGAGAAAGGCCCGCACTCGCCTTTCGTCGGCAACGGCGGCCTGGGCGGTAGCGTCAACATGACCACCAAGGATGCTCCGGACCTGCTGCAGGACGGCCGCGACAGCGGCGCCATGCTCAAGTACGGCTACTCCAGCAACGACCATCAGCAGGTCTACAGTTCGGCGCTGTACGGCCGCACCGAGGACCGCCGCATCGACGCCCTGGTCTACCTGACCAAGCGTGACGGCGACGACTTCAAGCTGGCCTCTTCGCAGCCCGACCCGCGCAACCAGTACCCGATCAACCCCAAGCGCCTGCCCGACAGCGCCCAGGACCTGGAAGGCGGGCTGTTCAAGCTGAACGTCCAGCTCACTGACGAGCAATCCCTCGGGCTGTCGTACTCGCGCTCGAACAACCAGCGCATGACCCGCTATTCGTCGACCAACTACTCGACGCCGCCGACCCAGGCCAACATCGACCGGTATGGCTACGACCAGGCCATCCGCCGCTTCCTCGCCCACCGCGAAACCATCGACACCACCTGGTCGGCCAAGTACCGCTTCCAGCCGGTGGACAACCCGCTGGTCAACCTGGAAGTGAAGTACAGCGAGTCCGACGTCGACCAGACCGACGACCGCGGCCCCAACGCGTTCTTTCAGCTCGCTACCGGCGGGCGCAAGATGGACACCGAGTACAAGGACCGCAACTTCGAAGTGCGTAACACTGCGCAATTCGACACCGGCGCGCTCCAGCACTCGCTGACCACCGGCTTCGAGCTGCACCGCCACGCCCGGGAAGTCGACATGTGGATGCCGGGCGCCGCGCAGAACACGGCCGCCTACAACTACGGCCACTTCCAGCCAGCCTTCATGCCCCACGGCAAGGTCGACACCAACAGTGCCTACGTGCAGGACGCGATCACGATCGGCCAGGTGACCATCACCCCGTCGCTGCGCTATGACCATGTGCGCAACCGCGGCGAAGAAAACGATGCACCGTTCTACAACGTCGCCTCCGCCGGCCATGACTACGGCGACAAGACCTACACCGGCTGGTCGCCGCGCCTGGCGCTGTTCTGGCGTGCCACTGACGACACAGCGTTCTTCGCCGACTACTCGAAGACCTGGCGCGCGCCGGTGATCGACGAACAATACGAAGTGCAAAGCGCCGCCAGCAGCCGCAGCGCCACCAGCCGCAATCTCGACCCCGAACGCATCACCGCCGTGCGCGTAGGTAACGTCACCGACTTCTCCGGGCTGATGTTCAGCGACGACAACCTGCAGGTACGCACCACCCTGTTCCACAACACGATCAAGGACGAAATCTTCAAGAACCTCGGTGTCGAATGCCAGGCGCAGAACCCGACGGGTGCCAGCATCAGCAAGGCGTGTGGCGACTACCTGATCGGCGTCTATCGCAACCTGGATGGGGTGACCTACAAGGGCTTCGAGATGGAGAGTTTCTACGACTCCACCTACCTGTTCGGCACCCTGTCCTACACCTGGGTGAGCGGCAAGCATGAAGGTGCCTACAACAACCCCTGGGGCCCGGATGTCTGGGCCCGGGACGTGCCGGCGCCGAAATGGGTGGCGCGGCTGGGCGTGAAGATTCCCGACTGGGATGTGGTGGTGGGCTGGAAAGGCCTGTGGGTGCGCCAGACCGATCGCCTGCCCAGCGACAAATACGGCCCCGGCGACCTGGGCAGCGCCCTGGGCGACAGCGCCTGGGACCACCGCGCCAACGACGCCTACAACGTCCAGGGCCTGTTCGCCAGCTGGAAGCCGCAGCAGCCTTACCTGAAAGGAACCGAGGTCAACTTCACCCTGGACAACATGTTCAACCGCGACTACATGCCGATGCTCAGCGACAACAACGTGTACAGCACCGGGCGCAATGCCAAGGTGAGTGTGACGCGGTTCTTCTGACAGCTGCGGGCAAGCCTGACTGGGATTTTGTGAACGACGCAGAATCCTGTGGGCTTGCCAGCGATGAGCATGGGTATCTACATATCTCTGGGGCAGGCGCAGATGCTGGGTTAGCACAGGATTTGTAGGAGCGTCGGCCATCAGCCCGAGATGTGTAGATACCCATGCAGCGATGAGGCCATCAGCCACACCCAGCACCACCGAGTCGTCTACACTTCCTGAACACCCCGGCACTCGCCGGGGCCTCTCCATCCGCTCCCTGGCAGAGTCGTCCGTCGTCGCCATCGTGCTGATACCGACGGGGCCGATTCGCATCCCCTTTTCCTTCGCACGGGTACGGCGCCCGTGTCTCCAGCCTTCTTGCGGGCTCATTAAGAAGCGAGCCCTGGGAGCCTGTCCATGCGTGTTATCAAAAAGTCTGATCTCATCGTCGAGGGAATCATTCCATACGCTCCTGCCCCAAACCCGAGACGTCCGTTCGATACGGCAATCTATTGTCGATATCCCATGATCAATTTCAGGCTTATGGAAGTGCCCCCTTGGGGCCTAGTGTTGCCAGTACTCGGAGCGAAGGAAGAATCAATCGAGTACAACTTCGAAGCAGAAACCCTTTATATGCCCGCAGGCACAGTGCTGGGCATTCGATGGTCGCCGCATGACGGACAGAACATACATACCCTGACCCGAACGCTGCCGGGAGACGGCCAAGTCAGCACATTCATCCCTATCCCGGATGCTTGGGTACTCGAATGCGAAGGACAAGGGGTTCTGATCGAATACGAAGCCTCCTACCCGGATGGCAGCGTGGACCTCGGCAGGAGTTTCGATGTTCAGGTCAGCAAGCACCTTGACTATGGCGAGGTGAGTTTCGACGGTCTGGAAGACGGTGACACCTTGAATCCGAGCGATTATCCCGACGGGATCGGAGTCACGATCGAGCCTGTAGTAAATGTCGCGGAATACAACACTATCCGCTTTTTCTGGCACACATACGGCCACCTGGGCGACACGTTGGTCTTATTGAGTAGTTGGCTGCACGTCATCAACTGCGCGCCAGGCAAAACCTACCAGTTCGTCGTTCCCGCTGAGTCCTATAGCGAGTGGAACGATCCAAGGTTCGATTATGTGAGTGCTATCGCCACCTGTTCGATGATTCTGCTTCCCGAACCGCAAATGCAAATGCAAATGAGATGGGGCTTTGGTGCGAAAACCTTCGGTATCGCCTACGAGACGAAGTCGCGCTAAAGGAAATGGATTGGGCACCGTGCCCAACGTCAGAAAAGAAACGGCCGCGGAAATCACCTCCGCGGCCCGTTTTTCATACCGGAATGGTCACCGACGATGGCGATTGCGCAATCGCCAGCAAGGCCTTGGAGATCCGCATGTTCAGCACGGCGTCACTGAGCATTTCCCGGTGCCGTGCATCGGGCGGGTCGGGAAGGTATGAGGTCTTGAGGATGGCTCTTGTAAGGTGCTCCACCGCGCGGGTGATGGCTTCTTCATGGGAGAGGCCGGGGCCGACGCAGAGGGCGGGAGGTGGATCGGGGACGAGCTTTTTCATGGTGTGGTGCTCACTGAAGTTCGAGTGGGCCACATCCGCTGCTAAACGAAGGGTGGCGACTGTACGTGGGTTAGCAGACCGGTCAATGAGCAAACCCGGCGCGCCCGAAGGCGCCCACACGTACAGCCGCCATAAAGCGCTGGCTGATGGTTTGCTCATAGCCGAACTGCTAATCCGGCATCGTCAATATCGCGACGACCGACGCAGACTAGGCAGCGTTTCCACATGACGCAACCACCAGGCGTGGTCGGGGAGTATGCTTGGGAAATTGCCTACAAGAAAGTCGGAAATCGATGAAGTTCCCGGCTGATATGCAACAGTTTATGGATGGGTTGCCCATCCCGGCCTCATCGCTGGCAAGCCAGCGCCCACAGGTCCAACGGCGCACGCGGACCCTGTGGGAGCTGGCTTGCCAGCGATGAGGCCAGCAGCCACACCCAGGAACACCCTGCCCGGCGCAAGACTCTTCTACACTTCCTGAACACCCCGGCATTCGCCCGGGTCACTCCATCCGCTCCCTGGCAGAGTCGTCCGTCGTCGCCATCGTGCTGATACCGACGGGGCCGATTTGCATCCCCTTTTTCTTCTCATGGGTACGGCGCCCGTGACAATGGCCTTCTTTAGGGCACGCTGACGTGCGGCTCAAGGAGCCTGAAATGCAACTAGGGCAAATGAACCACGGCTTGCAGTTCCAGTATCGCGCTGACGGTAAAGTCCCGACGCAGACCCCTATCTATTGTGCTTTCGTCGTGGAGGGGTTCTACATGCTCAATGTGCCACCGTGGGGAAATATTCTGACGGTCGAAATGGCACAGGAGTCTTCCGTCGGCTATTTCCTCGAAATAAACAGCCTGGGCCTGCCCGCCGGAACCATGCTCGGCATGCGCTGGACGCCTCAGGACGGCATAGGTGTACACCGCTCAACTCATCAAATGACGGGCGAGGAGCCGTCAAATGTCAGGCTACGCCTTGAAGATAACTGGATTATCGAGAGCGAAAATAAAAGAGTATTGATCGAACAAGAGGCTGTGCTGCCAGACGGCACGGTACAGATTGGCGAAGCCATCTCTATCAGGGTGCCCAAGCGCCTCAAATGGGGCGCAATGACTGTCGGCGACAATCAGCAGGATTTCGATGATCTTGACCCCTCCCTATATCCAGATGGCATCCGGGTGCACTACCAACCCATCGTGAATATCGAGGAATGGCATCCGGTGCGGCTTTCCTGGTCTGTGGCGGCAATTGCCGACGGCGGATTTATTACTCTCTATAAATCCGTCCAGACACTCCCTGGAAAACCCGATGGGGATTACAGCTATCTAATTCCACCAGAAGGCTATACGGGGTTCGAGAACCATGAATATGATCGAATCGTGGTCGAAGTCGCCCCTTATGTCGTAATGGCTCCCGAACCGAACCGCCAGCACATATGGGGCTTTGAAGGGTATGGCATCAGGTTATGGCTGAAACGTCCTAGCAGTTGACTTCACTGAAACAACACTTTTGCAAGAGCACAAGCTGGATAGGCATTAAAAAAACACCCGAAGGCCGCGGAGTAATCTCCGCGGTTTTTTCATACAGGCACGGTCACCTGCGACGGCGATTGCGCAATCGCCAGCAAGGCCTTGGAGATCCGCATGTTCAGCACGGCGTCACTGAGCATTTCCCGGTGCCGTGCATCGGGCGGGTCGGGAAGGTATGAGGTCTTGAGGATGGCTCTTGTAAGGTGCTCCACCGCGCGGGTGATGGCTTCTTCATGGGAGAGGCCGGGGCCGACGCAGAGGGCGGGAGGTGGATCGGGGACGAGCTTTTTCATGGCGTATCTCTCGTAGTAGAAACGATCGGATCGCCACTTTTCGCTGCTAAACAATGGGTGGCGACTGTACGTGGGTTAGCAGACCGAGCTACGAGAATCCCGGCGCACCCGAAGATGCCCCACGCACAGCCGCCATGAAAGGTTGCTGGTGATTTCGTAGTTTCGGACTGCTAATCCGGTCATCGATGTGCGACGACCGGCGAAGACTAGGCAGCGTTTCCACATGACGCAACCACCAAGAGGGGTCGGGGAGTATGCTTGGGAAATTGCCTACAAGAAAGTCGGAAATCGGTGAAGTTTCAGGCTGATATGCAACAGTTTATGGATGGGTTGTTCATCCGGGCCTCATCGCTGGCAAGCCAGCTCCCACAGGGTCCGCGTCGGACATCAATGCTGTGACTGGCCCAGAACCCTGTGGCTGGCTTGCCAGCGAGCCACCCCCTCAAATCAATCCATCCGCCCGCAACAACGTCTCCAGGCAATGCTCCGAAACCCCATAGAACGCCTTCAACTCGGCAATCTTCCCCAGCAACACCGCCGGATCCCCCGTCTCCTTGCGCTTGGTCGCCAGGATCATCTTGTTCTTGTTGGTGTGCTCCAACGAAATGAACTCGAACACCTTGGTCTCATACCCGCACGCTTCCAGGTACAACGCCCGCAGGCTGTCGGTGAGCATTTCGGCCTGCTGCCCCAGGTGCAATCCATATTGCAGCATCGGCTTGAGCAAGCCCGGGCTGCTCAGTTGCGGGCGGATCTGCTTGTGGCAGCACGGCGAGCACATGATGATCGCGGCACCACAGCGAATACCGGTGTGGATCGCGTAGTCGGTGGCGATATCGCAGGCATGCAGGGCGATCATCACGTCGATCTGCGCCGGCACCACGCTGCGCACGTCACCCTGCTCGAAGACCAGCCCCGGATGCTCCAAGTGACTGGCGGCCTTGTTGCACAGCTCGACCATGTCCGCGCGCAGTTCCACACCGGTGACCTGCGCCGGACGCTGCAAGGTGTTGCTCAGGTAGTCGTGGATGGCGAAGGTCAGGTAACCCTTGCCCGAACCGAAATCCGCCACCCGCACCGGCTGTTCGGCCGGCAACGCCACGCTGTTGAAGGCATGGGAAAACACTTCGATGAACTTGTTGATCTGCTTCCACTTGCGCGACATCGCCGGGATCAGCGCCTGCTGCTTGTCGGTGACACCCAGGTCGTGGAGGAACGGGCGGCTCAGTTCCAGGTAGCGTTTCTTCTCGCGGTCATGCTCGCCCGCCGCGACCTGGCGCACCTGCTGCGCAGCGTTGCGGTGGAGCATGGGCTTGCCCTTCTTGCTGAACTCCAACTGCACTTCGTCCGCCAGGCTGAGCAGGTGGGCGTTGCGGAACGACCCCGGCAGCCATTCGCCGATCTGCACCAACGCTTCGTCCAGCGCCAGGTTGCGGGTGATGTCGCGGGTCTTGTAGCGGTAGACGAATTGCAGGCTCGGCGTGCCCTTGACGGTCAGCGGCTTGGCGGTGATGCGCTGCAGCTCGGCTTCGGCGCCAACGTGACGGGCCAGCACCAGCTTGACCAGGGATTGCTGTTGCAGGGCGTCGGCGAGCAGAGCGAGAAACTGCGCGCGGGCATCCGGCGCGGTGGAAGTAGCAGACATGGGAATGGGGTGCCTAGGGTTCAATGCCGGGCATTTTACGTGGATGCCCGGCCAGCGCACAGGTTTTCGATCAGCGCGTCAATTCAGCAGGACCAGGCGGTTGGGCAGTTCGTTGCGCTGGCTGGTGGCCGGTACGTGGGCCTTGAGCAGTTCACCGCAGGCGCCGATGCAGGTGAGGAAACCTTCGAGGGTCTGCCCGCCGCGAACCTGGGCGGTGAAGGTGGCGACGATGGCGTCCCAGACGTGGTTCTCCAGGCATGCGGCGATGCCGTCGTCCACCAGGATCTCGACGTAGCGCTCGGCCTCGCAGACGAAGATCAGCACCCCGGTGCGGCCGGCAGTGTGGTGCAGGTTCTGTTCGAGGAACTGGCGGCGGGCCAGGTTCGACGCGCGCCACTGGCGAACCCGGCGCGGCACCAGGCGGCTGGTGAAGACGGGTAACCGCAGGATCAGGACCAGCACGATGAAGGTCAGCCATTGGGTCAGCAGCAGGCCGTGGGCACTGAACCAGCCGGTGAGGTAGAAGAGCAATCCCGGCACCAGCAGCGCCAGCAGGCTGGCCCAGACCAGCGGGACATAGGCGTAGTCGTCGGCGCTGCGGGCCAGGACGGTGACCAGCTCGGCGTCGGTTTCTCGCTCGGCGGCGGCGATGGCCTCGGCGACCTGGCGTTGCTGGAATTCGTTGAGTAGTGCCATGGAGCTTCCTTTGAACAGTTTCAGCCTCACCACAGAACCCTGTGGGAGCTGGCTTGCCAGCGATGAGGCCAGCAGGAGCAATGATGGTGTCTGTGAGGGCCCTATCGCTGGCAAGCCAGCTCCCACAGGGTTCTCCAGGGTCTGGGAGATAGTGAAATTACCAACTACCGGAGGAGCCGCCGCCGCCGAAGCTGCCCCCTCCTCCACCAAAGCCGCCGCCACCGCCGCGACCACCACCCAGCCCGCCAAACCCGCCACCGAATCCGCCGCCCGGCCCACCCCGCCGGCCACCACCACCGCCGAGGCCCTGAAGATAAAGCACAACCACCACCATCACGATGAACAAGCCAATCATCCACAAAGGCGGCGGTCCGTTATCGCCCTCGGCGGAACTGACCCGGGACGGCTGCGCCAGCGGATTGCCGCCAAGCACCTGGAGGATCGCCGCACTGCCCTGGACGATCCCCTGGCTCATTTCTCCGCGCTTGAACGCCGGAAGAATGATGCGGTTGATGATCACCGAACTCTGCGCATCGGTGAGCAGCCCTTCCAGGCCATAACCCACCTCGATCCGCACCTTGCGCTGCTGCGGCGCGACGATCAGCAGGGCGCCGTTGTCCTTGCCCTTCTGGCCGATGCCCCAGTGCCGGCCGAGCTGGTAGCCATAGTCCTCGATGGGCAGGCCCTGCAAGTCAGGCAAGGTCACCACCACCACCTGCTCGCCCGTGGCCTGTTCATGGGCTTCGAGCATCTGCGTCAGCTGCGCCCGGGTGTGGGCGTCAAGCAGGTTGGCGTCGTCCACCACCCGGCCACTGAGCGGCGGGAAGGTCACCTCGGCACGCACCACCAGCGCTGCCAGCATCAGCGCCAGCAGCATAAGGGCCTTGAACCCGCGCATCAGAATTTCACTTCAGGCGCTTTGTCGGCATTGGCGCTGGTGGCCTCGAAGCTTTCACGCAGCGGCAGGTCGCTGTACATCAGGCTGTGCCAGATGCGCCCGGGGAAGGTGCGGATCTCGGTGTTGTACTTCTGCACCGCCGCGATGAAGTCCTTGCGCGCCACGGCAATGCGATTTTCCGTACCTTCGAGCTGGGACTGCAAGGCCAGGAAGTTCTGGTCGGCCTTGAGGTTGGGGTACTGCTCGGCCACCACCATCAGCCGGCTCAAGGCGCCGGTCAGTTGGGTCTGGGCCGCCTGGAACTGCTTGAGCTTTTCCGGATCATCGAGGGTTTTCGCGTCCACCTGGATCGACGTGGCCTTGGCCCGGGCCTCGATCACCGCCGTAAGGGTGTCCTGCTCATGTCTGGCATAGCCCTTCACGGTCTCCACCAGGTTGGGAATCAGGTCGGCACGCCGCTGGTACTGGTTCTGCACCTGGCCCCAGGCGGCCTTCACTTGCTCGTCGTAGCTGGGAATGTTGTTGATGCCGCAGCCGGCCAGCAGGCTGGCGAGCAGGATCAGCACCCAGGTTTTGC
Source organism: Pseudomonas putida (assembly GCF_001941965.1). GTDB lineage: Bacteria > Pseudomonadota > Gammaproteobacteria > Pseudomonadales > Pseudomonadaceae > Aquipseudomonas > Aquipseudomonas putida_L. The sequence continues at coordinate 133,667 of NZ_MKZO01000002.1, forward strand.
CACGGGTGATTGCAACCATCGTGTGAAGCTCCTTGTTTATCCGTTTGCCGCTGTACTTGAGGCATAATCCGTGACCGCTGCTGGCGTGTACGGGTTCAACCAGCTAAAAACGTGCCCCAGTAGACTACAACAATAGCCGTTCCCCCAATTTCGGCTGGCCGGTACCGCCCGTGAATACCGGTGTGAGCCACGAGAACAGAATTCATGAAGAAACTGTGTTTGCTGGGCCTGCTCGTCAGCCTGGCCAGTCAGGTCGCCCTGGCCGATACCTCCGCCGCCGCCGCACACTTGCAGGCGAAGAAGGCCTTCGTCGACAACCTGCTGGGCCAGATGACCCAGGACGAGAAGATCGGCCAGTTGCGCCTGATCTCCATCGGCCCGGAAATGCCCCGGGAGAAGATCCGCGAGGAAATCGCCGCCGGCCGTATCGGCGGCACCTTCAACTCGCGCACCGCCCCGGAGAACCGGCCGATGCAGGACGCCGCCATGCGCAGCCGCCTGAAGATCCCGATGTTCTTCGCCTACGACACCATCCACGGCAACCGCACCATCTTCCCGATCGGCCTGGGCATGGCCTCGTCCTGGGACATGCAGGCCATCGCCACCGTCGGCCGCACCTCGGCCGTCGAAGCCGCCGCCGATTCCCTCGACATGACCTTCGCGCCCATGGTCGACATCGCCCGTGACCCGCGCTGGGGCCGCACCAGCGAAGGCTTCGGCGAAGACACCTACCTGACCTCGAAGATCGGCAAGGTGATGGTCGAGTCGTTCCAGGGCAAGAGCCCGGCCGAGCACGACAGCATCATGGCCATCGTCAAGCACTTCGCCCTGTACGGCGCGGTGGAAGGCGGGCGCGACTACAACACGGTCGATATGAGCCTGCCGAAGATGTACAACGACTACCTGCCGCCCTACCGCGCGGCGATCGACGCCGGTGCCGGCGGCGTGATGGTGGCGCTGAACTCGATCAACGGCGTGCCGGCCACCTCCAACACCTGGCTGATGAACGACCTGCTGCGCAAGGAGTGGGGCTTCGATGGCGTGACCATCAGCGACCACGGCGCGATCCAGGAACTGATCCGCCACGGCGTGGCCCGCGACGGTCGTGAGGCGGCGAAGCTGGCGATCAAGGCCGGCATCGACATGAGCATGAACGACACCCTGTACGGCGAAGAGCTGCCCGGCCTGCTCAAGTCCGGCGAAGTCAGCCAGGCCGAGCTGGACCAGGCCGTGCGTGAAGTGCTGGGCGCCAAGTACGACATGGGCCTGTTCAAGGATCCGTACGTGCGCATCGGCAAGGCCGAGAACGATGTCCCGGACTACTACGCCGATGCCCGCCTGCACCGCGACGCCGCCCGCGACGTGGCACGCCGTGGCCTGGTCCTCCTGGAAAACCGCGCGCAGACCCTGCCGCTGAAGAAGAGCGGGACCATCGCCCTGGTCGGCCCGCTGGCCGATGCGCCGATCGACATGATGGGCAGCTGGGCCGCCGACGGTAAACCGGTGCACTCGGTGACCGTCCGCGAAGGCCTGCGCCGCGCCGTCGGCGACAAGGCGCAACTGGTCTACGCCAAGGGCTCGAACATCACCGGCGACAAGGCGATGTTCGACTACCTGAACTTCCTCAACTTCGACGCCCCGGAAATCGTCAACGACCCGCGTCCGGCCTCGGTACTGATCGACGAAGCGGTCAAGGCCGCCCAGGGCGCCGATGTGGTGGTGGCGGTGGTCGGCGAGTCCCGTGGCATGTCCCACGAGTCGTCTAGCCGCACCACCCTGGAAATCCCGACGGTACAGCGCGACCTGATCAAGGCCCTGAAGGCCACCGGCAAGCCGCTGGTGCTGGTGCTGATGAACGGCCGCCCGCTGTCGATCGGCTGGGAACGCGAGCAGGCCGACGCCATCCTCGAAACCTGGTTCTCCGGCACCGAGGGCGGCAACGCCATCGCCGACGTGCTGTTCGGCGACTACAACCCGTCGGGCAAGCTGCCGATCACCTTCCCGCGCTCCGTCGGCCAGATCCCGATGTACTACAACCATATGCGCATCGGCCGGCCGTTCACCCCGGGCAAGCCGGGCAACTACACCTCGCAGTACTTCGAGGAGCCGAATGGCCCGCTGTACCCGTTCGGCTATGGCCTGAGCTACACCGACTTCTCGGTGTTGCCGCTGACCTTGTCGGGCAAGACCCTGAAGAAAGGCGCCAGCCTGGAAGCCAGCGTCAAGGTGAAGAACACCGGCAAGCGTGACGGCGAGACCGTGGTCCAGCTGTACGTGCAGGACGTTGCCGCGTCGATGAGCCGGCCGGTCAAGGAACTGAAGAACTTCCAGAAGATCCTGCTCAAGGCGGGTGAAGAACGCACGGTGACCTTCCGCATCAGCGAGGACGACCTGAAGTTCTACAACAGCCAGTTGAAGTACGCCGCCGAAGCGGGCGAGTTCAACGTGCAGGTCGGCCTGGATTCCGAGTCGGTGCAGCAGCAGAGCTTCGAGCTGCTGTAAGCGCCCTGCCCAAGGGGAAGCGCCGCGCGGCCTTCCCCATCGCCCGGATGGCTTCTCCATGTCCCTTTCATTTCGCACCTTGCGCCTGGGCCTGATCGTCCTGGTGATCGCCGCCGGCACCCTGATCGCCGCCGCCTGGGCCCGGCAACATGCCGAGCAGCAGGCAATGATCGAGGACGCCGGACGGGCCAGCCAGCAACTCGGGCTGTACGCCAACTCGCTGCATACCCTGATCGAACGCTACCGCGCCCTGCCGGCGGTGCTGGCCCTCGATCCCGAACTGATCAGCGCCCTGCGCGGCCCGGTCGAAGGGGCGACACAGGAGCATCTCAACCGCAAGCTGGAGCGCATCAACGGCGCGGCCAACTCCTCGACCCTGGAACTGCTCGACCGCAGCGGGCTGGCCGTGGCGGCCAGCAACTGGCAGTTGCCGACCACCTATGTCGGGCACAACTACGGTTTTCGCCCGTACTTCAAACAGACCCGCAGCCAGGGCACCGGGCGTTTCTATGCGGTGGGCGTGACCAGCGGGATTCCCGGCTACTTCCTGTCCAGCGCGGTGACCGACGAACAGCAGGGCTTTCTCGGCGCCATGGTGGTCAAGCTGGAGTTTCCCGAACTGGAGCGCGAGTGGCGCCAGGGCAACGATGTGGTGCTGGTCAGCGATTCACGCGGGATCATCTTCATCGCCAACCAGGACGGCTGGCGCTATCGCAAGCTGAATACCCTTTCAGCCCATGACTTCAACGAGCTGGAGCAGACCCGGCAGTACGACAAGCAGGCCCTGGTCCCGCTGCAACGCCAGGTGCTGGAACGCTTCGACGACAACAGCAACCTGGTCCGCGTCCAGGGCCCGCAAGGCCCGGTGGACTACCTGTGGGAGAGCTTGCCGCTAGTCAGCGACGGCTGGACCCTGCACCTGCTGCGCCAGCCGCAGACCGGCAATGACGGGCGCAATGCGGCGCTGGCCGCGGCGGCGGTGTGGCTGAGCCTGGTGTTCGCCGTGCTCTTCGTCAGCCAGCGCCTGCGCCTGGCCCGCCTGCGCCAGCGCAGCCGCGAAGAACTGAAGCAACTGGTGGAAGAACGCACCCGCGACCTGCGCACCGCCCAGGAAGGCCTGGTGCAATCGACCAAGCTGGCGGCGCTGGGGCAGATGTCCGCTGCCCTCGCCCACGAGCTGAACCAGCCGCTGACCGCCCAGCGCATGCAACTGGCGACCCTGCGCCTGCTGCTGGACCACGACCGCATCGACGACGCGCGCCAGGCTCTGCTGCCGCTGGAACAGATGCTCACGCGCATGGCCTCGCTCACCGGCCACCTGAAGACCTTCGCCCGCAACAGCCCCAGCGGCCTGCGCGAACGGCTGGACCTGGCCACGGTGGTGGATCACGCCCTGCAACTGCTGGATGCGCGGATTCGTGCCGAGGGCGTCAGCACCGCGCTTTACCTGGCACGGCCGGCCTGGGTGCGCGGCGATGCCATCCGCCTGGAACAGGTGCTGATCAACCTGCTGCACAACGCCCTCGACGCCATGCTCGACAAGGGCTTCCGCCGCCTGGAAATCCGCATCGACAGCGAGGCCGACGGCTGGCGCCTGAGCGTGCTCGACAGCGGCGGCGGCATCGCCCCGGAGCACCTGGGCAATGTCTTCGACCCGTTCTTCACCACCAAGCCGGTGGGCGAAGGGCTGGGGCTGGGCCTGGCGATTTCCTATGGCATCATCCACGAGGCCGGCAGCCGCCTGGTGGTGGACAACCAGCCGGGCGGTGCGCGGTTCAGCTTTACCCTTCCCCGTGATCCGGAGCCTGTATGTTGAATTCGGTGATAGTCGTCGACGATGAAGCCAGCATCCGCACGGCGGTCGAGCAGTGGCTGGGCCTGTCGGGCTTCCAGGTGCAGCTGTTCAGCCGTGCCGAGGACTGCCTGGCGCAATTGCCGGCGCACTTCCCCGGGGTGATCCTCAGCGATGTGCGCATGCCGGGCATGGATGGCCTGCACCTGCTGGGTGAGCTGCAAGCCCGCGATGCCGACCTGCCGGTGATCCTGCTCACCGGCCACGGCGATGTGCCGATGGCCGTGGAAGCCATGCGCAACGGCGCCTACGACTTCCTGGAAAAGCCCTTCAGCCCGGAAGCCCTGATAGGCAGCCTGCACCGGGCACTGGAGAAGCGCCGGCTGGTCCTGGATAACCGTCGCCTGCATGAACAGGCCGATCTCAAGACCCGCCTCGAAGCCAGCCTGCTCGGCATGACCCAGGGCATGCAGCAGTTGCGTCGCCAGGTGCTGGAGCTGGCGGGGCTGCCGGTGAACGTGCTGATCCGCGGCGAGACCGGCAGCGGCAAGGAGCAGGTCGCCCGCTGCCTGCATGATTTCGGCCCGCGGGCGGACAAGCCGTTCGTGGCGCTGAACTGCGCGGCGATTCCCGAGCATCTGTTCGAGGCCGAACTGTTCGGGCATGAGAGCGGCGCCTTTACCGGGGCCCAGGGCAAGCGCATCGGCAAGCTGGAATATGCCAATGGCGGCACGGTGTTTCTCGATGAGATCGAGAGCATGCCGTTGGCCCAGCAGGCCAAGTTGCTGCGGGTGATCCAGGAGCAGAAGCTGGAGCGCCTGGGGGCCAACCAGAGCATCAAGGTTGACCTGCGGATCATCGCCGCGACCAAGCCGGATCTGCTCGAAGAAGCCCGCGCCGGGCGTTTTCGCGAGGACCTGGTGTATCGGCTGAATATTGCCGAGCTGCGCCTGGCGCCGCTGCGCGAGCGGCGCGAGGACATTCCGCTGTTGTTCGAACATTTCGCCCGGCATGCCGCCGAGCGCATCGGGCGCACGGCCCCGCCGTTGAGCATCGCCCAGTTGGGGCAGTTACTGGGGCATGACTGGCCGGGCAACGTGCGCGAACTGGCCAATGCGGCGGAACGTCATGCCATGGGCCTGAGCGATCCGGCGGCGCCGCAGGTGGCGGCGGATTCGTCGCTGGCGGCGCAGAGCGAGGCGTTCGAGGCCAACTGCCTGAAGACCTCGCTGCGCCGGCACAAGGGCGAGATCAAGGCGGTGATGGAAGAGCTGCAGATCCCGCGGCGAACCCTGAACGAGAAGATGCAGCGGCATGGGTTGGTGCGGGAGGATTTTCTCGACAGGCCCTGAGCGGAATTTCGCTTGCTTCCTACATTTGATAGGCGGAAATCCGCTCACCCTCCCTTCATTGTTGTTGCCTGGGCTGGCCTCATCGCTGGCAAGCCAGCTCCCACAGGATTCTCTGCAAGCCGCGGAATACGGGCCTGACACAGGACCTGTGGGAGCTGGCTTGCCAGCGATTGGGGCCACACCGGTTCCCCTGGCACACCTCCTGCTATAGCCCCCGCAGGCCGCGCTCCACCGCGCCCCCACAAAAACAACATGAAGGTTCCGTCCAATGGATAACACTTCCACCCTGCCTGCCGGGGCGGCCGCTGCCACGGCTGCACCCAAGACCACCTCCAGTCGCCTCAAGTCGATCTTCAGCGGCTCCGTCGGCAACATGGTCGAGTGGTACGACTGGTACGTCTACGCCGCATTCTCCCTGTATTTCGCCAAGGCCTTCTTCCCCGCTGGCGATACCACCGCACAACTGCTCAACACCGCCGCGATCTTCGCCGTGGGCTTCCTGATGCGCCCGATCGGTGGCTGGCTGATGGGCCTGTACGCCGACCGCAAGGGGCGCAAGGCGGCGTTGATGGCTTCGGTCCTGCTGATGTGCTTCGGTTCCCTGGTCATCGCCCTGACCCCGGGCTATGAAACCATCGGCGTCGCCGCACCTATCCTGCTGGTCATCGCCCGCCTGATGCAGGGCCTGTCGGTGGGTGGCGAATACGGCACCTCGGCCACCTACCTCAGCGAGATGGCGACCAAGGAACGTCGCGGCTTCTTCTCCAGCTTCCAGTACGTGACCCTGATCTCCGGCCAGCTCATCGCCCTCGCCGTGCTGATCGTCCTGCAACAGACCCTGACCACCGAACAGCTCTACGCCTGGGGCTGGCGCGTACCCTTCGTGATCGGCGCGCTGTGCGCGGTGGTTGCGCTGTACCTGCGTCGCGGCATGGAAGAGACCGAGTCCTTCACCAAGAAGGAAAAGCCGAAAGCCAAGGAAAGCCTGATGCGCACCCTGCTGCGCCATCCGAAGGAACTCGCCACCGTGGTCGGCCTGACCATGGGCGGCACCCTGGCCTTCTACACCTACACCACCTACATGCAGAAGTACCTGGTCAACACGGTGGGCATGAGCATCACCGACTCGACCATGATCTCAGCGGCCACCCTGTTCCTGTTCATGTGCCTGCAGCCGGTGATCGGCGCGCTGTCCGACAAGATCGGCCGGCGTCCGATCCTGATCGCCTTCGGGGTGCTCGGCACGATCTTCACCGTCCCGATCCTCTCCACCCTGCACACCGTGCAAAGCTGGTGGGGTGCGTTCTTCCTGATCATGGCGGCGCTGATCATCGTCAGCGGCTACACCTCGATCAACGCCGTGGTGAAGGCCGAGCTGTTCCCTACCGAGATCCGTGCACTGGGCGTGGGCCTGCCGTATGCGCTGACCGTGTCGATCTTCGGCGGTACTGCTGAGTATGTGGCGCTGTGGTTCAAGAGCGCGGGCATGGAGACCGGTTACTACTGGTACGTCACCGCCTGCATCGCCTGCTCGCTGCTGGTGTATGTGTTCATGAAGGACACGCAGAAGCATTCGCGGATTGTGACTGACTGACAGCTGCAAGCCCCAAGCTTCAAGCCACAAGAAAAAGCGGTGCCAACACGGACCGCTTTTTTCTTGCCGCTTGAAGCTTGCAGCTTAAAGCTCGGAAGAAATCAGGATATCCGCGCCACCTCAGCCTGTTGGGTCCGCCGGGTATTGAAGTAATACGCCATCCCCACCATCACCAGCAACACCCCGCCCAGCACCGCCGAAGACCCCACGGTACCGAAATCCAGCCCGCCTTTTTCATACGGTTTGGTCAGGAAGTCCCCCAGGGTCGCGCCGAACGGCCGGGTCAGGACGAAGGCGATCCAGAACAGCGCCACCGGGGAGATCCGGGTCACGTAGCGCGCAATCACCACCAGGCAGATCGCCGAGCCGATCAGCAGCGCACCGCCCGCGAAGCCCAACCCCGAATCGTCCGCCAGGTAGTCGCCCAGGGCCGTGCCGAGGGTGTTGGAGAACAGGATCGCCACCCAGTAGAAGATCTCGCCGCGCCGGCTGCTGATGTGGTTGACGTTGAGGGTGTTGCCGCTCAGGCGCCACAGGGCGAAGGTCAGCGCGAGGATGCCGATCAGGATCGCCGAGCCGGTGGCGTAGCCAAGGCCCAGGGTGCGGTCCATGAAGTCGGACATGGTGGTGCCGGCAGTGCTGGTGGAGAGGATCACCAGCCAGTACAGCGCCGGGTGGTATTTGCGCGAAACCAGCTGCGCCAGCAGCGTGGCGAGGAACAGGCTGATCAGGATCACCGAGCTCAGCGCGTAACCGACGTTGAGGGTCATCGACAGCAGGTCACCGGCGGTTTCCCCGAGTGTGGTGGCGCAGATCTTCATGATCCAGAACGCCAGGGTGATGTGCGGGAGTTTATTCATTGTGGGGGTCGCTCCAGGGTCAAGTGCTGCGGAGATTGCGCAGGAAGCGATGAAAAATGCGTGGGTGAAAAATGAAAAATGCGTGGGTGAAAATTCTTTCATTTTTCTATTAGTCGACACATGCCCCCTGTGGGAGCTGGCTTGCCAGCGATGGCGTCAGGCTGGACAACATCGCTGCTCCTGCTGGCCTCATCGCTGGCAAGCCAGCTCCCACAGGGTTTTGTGTCGCCATATATATCTATTTATACGATCTTTACGGCCTATTTTTTGCGCTTTTTAATCAAATTAATCGGCGTAGCATTAAACCCATCGAAACAAGCAACCCAACTCACTACCCCGGAGCAACCACCATGAAAAGCAAACTGATCCTGACCCTGGCCTTCTCTGTACTGACCGCCAATGCCTTTGCCGCCGACGGCTTCGACCGCACCGGCAGCCACAACTTCAGCCACCCGCAAGCCCATGCGGCCGCTGTCGCCGAAGATGGTTTCGATCGCACCGGCGCTGCCAAATTCGTTGAAGACGGCTTCGATCGCACCCACGGCGCCAAATTCGCCGAAGACGGTTTCGATCGCACCAACGGCGCCAAATTCGCCGAAGACGGTTTCGATCGCACCCACGGCGCCAAATTCGCCGCCGACGGTTTCGACCGCACCCAGGCCCATCGCTTCAGCTAAGACCTGAAGCCTCACCTTCCACAGCCCGGCTTCGGCCGGGCTTAATCGTTTTCAGGGCCCGAGACTCTTGGCACACTAGGACCTTCTTCCCGTGTCCCCGCCCACAAGGCCCGCCCGATGTACTACTACGAACCCAGCAAAGGCCACGGCCTGCCCCACGATCCGTTCAACGCCATCGTCGGCCCGCGCCCGATCGGCTGGATCTCCTCCCAGGACGCCCAAGGCAACCTGAACCTCGCGCCCTACAGCTTCTTCAACGCCTTCAACTACATCCCGCCGATCATCGGTTTCAGCAGCGTCGGGCGCAAAGACAGCCTGAACAATATCGAGCAGACCGGCGAGTTCGCCTGGAACCTGGCCACCCGCCCGCTGGCCGAGGCGATGAACCAGAGCTGCGCCGCCGTGGCGCCGGAAGTCGACGAGTTCGCCCTGAGCCACCTGACCCCGGTGGCCTCCCGCGTGATCGCGGTGCCACGGGTGCAGGAGAGCCCGGTGTCGTTCGAGTGCAAGGTGAGCCAGATCATCCAGCTCAAGCGCGCCGACCAGGAACCGGTGCCAAGCTGGCTGATCCTGGGCGAAGTAGTGGCGGTGCATATCGCCGAGCATCTGCTCAAGGACGGTATCTACGATACCGCCGCCGCCGAGCCGATCCTGCGTGGCGGAGGACCTGCGGATTATTTCGAGCTGGGCAACCTGTTCAAGATGCGCCGCCCGCTCTGAGACCTGTTTACCAGACCAGTTCGGCGTCCGCAGTGACGCCCTGCAGGCGCTCGAGCTCGGCGCTTGCGGCGTCGTCGGCGGCCATGGCGGTCTTGAACACCTGGCCGTCCAGCACCTTGTGGAAGGTCGGCGCGCCCACGGCGCCCAGGCCCTTCACCGCGATTGCGGCGTAGTAGCCACCTTCGGTCGGCACCATCGCCGCGACCGCTTCAAAGCCTACGAATACCCTGCGCGCCATTGTCGTTACATCCGGAAGATTGCGAAAAAGGCCGCCATTCTAGCCGAAGGTGTGCAGATCGAGGCTAGCCAGCACCCGCGCCTGCACCAGTTCGCCAAACAATTGCAGGCTCGGCGAATGGAAGTAGTCGTTCATCGCCGACTGGTCCTGCCAGTGACTGCTGAGCAGCCAGAGCTGGCTGTCGAACGCCGAACGTTGCAGGCTGAAGCCGAGGCAACCCGGGGTGTTGCGGGTCGGCTCGCGAAGTTGTTGCAGGCGCTCGCCCAGCTCGGCGGAACGGCCAGCGCTGGCGCGCACGAAGGAGAGATGGCTGACCGGTTGTGATGTTGTCATGTGCGGTGCTCCTTTAAAGCGGTCAGAGGAAAACTGCCAGGCTGCCAAGATTAGCCAGCCGACCGCCAGCGACGTTAGACGAATGCTGTCGGCAAATTGCCTGATCCTGCACAGCTCCTCCGGCCCTGCCCTGCACACACTGAAAACCGCAGTTCACCCTCCAATCCGCTTCGGGCAAGCGCAATCGCTTCAATTTGGTGACAGCCCGGCATGCACAGCAGGATCGTGCAAGAACCCGACAGCTTTCGGCTAGCGCCAGGACTTGCACAAACCTATGCTGCGAAAATCCTGCAGGAGGAACCTCATCCATGTCATCCGCCGAACCGCTCGACCCCGCCCTCGAAGCCCTGCGCGAGGCCCTTGCCGACCTGGTCCGCCGGCATGCCGATTCGCCGGCGATCACTGGCCTGTTCCTCGTCCGCCACGAAGAAAACATCCGCTCCATGCCGACCCTGGCCAGCCCGGCCCTGTGCATCCTGGCCCAGGGCAGCAAGGCCGTGCACCTGGGCGACGAGCGCTATGTCTACGACCCGCTGCACTACATGGTGGTCTCGGTGGCGATGCCGATCAGCGGCGTGTACCTGGACGCCAGCCCGGAGAACCCGAGCCTGGGCATTCGCCTGGATATCGATCCGGCCGAAATCAACAACCTGATCGCCGATGCCGGCCCCATGGGCGTGCCGGCCGCCTCCGAGCGCGGGCTGTTCGTCGAGCGCCTCGACCTGGCGCTGCTCGATGCACTGATTCGGCTGATCCGCCTGCTGGATACGCCGAAGGACATCCCGGTGCTGGCACCGCTGATCCGCCGGGAAATCCTCTATCGCCTGCTACGTGGGAAACAGGGCCATCGGCTGTACGAGATCGCCATGGCCAACAGTCAGACCCACCGGGTCTGCCAGGCGATCCAGTGGCTCAACGACTATTACGACAAGCCGCTGCGCATCGAGGATCTGGCGAAGGAGGTGAACCTCAGCGTCTCGGCCTTGCATCACCGCTTCAAGTCGGTGACGTCCATGAGCCCGTTGCAGTATCAGAAACAGCTGCGCCTCCAGGAAGCCCGTCGCTTGATGCTCAACGACGGCCTGGAAGCGGCGGTGGCGGGGTATCGGGTCGGCTATGAAAGCCCGTCGCAGTTCAGCCGCGAATACAGCCGGCTGTACGGCGCGCCCCCGTTGCGGGACATGGCGCGCCTGCGCAACGCGATCTAGGCCAGGACGGTTTCGGTCCAGCGGCGCTGGTCGATCTCGATCAGCGTTGGCCCCTGGCGACCGGCTGCCTCTATCAGCGCAGCCTTCAGCGCTTCCACCTCATGCACCGCTTGCGCCGCGCAGCCAAAGCCCTTGGCGATGGTGACGAAGTCCGGCGTGTGGATATCCACGCCCACCGGCTCGATATCGCGGTTGACCATGTAGCGCTTGATCTCTTCGTAGCCCTGGTTGTTCCACAGCAGGACGATCAGCGGCACCCGCGCTTCCACGGCACTGGCCAGTTCCGGCAGGGTGAACTGGATACCGCCATCCCCAATCAGGCATACCGACGGCAGACCGCTGCCCAGCCAGGCGCCCATGGCCGCCGGCAGGGCGTAGCCGAGGGTGCCGTAGCCGGTGGACGCGTTGAACCAGCGGCGCGGGTGATCCAGGTCCAGGGTCAGGTTGCCGGTGTAGACCGGCTGGGTCGAGTCGCCCACCAGCACCGCGTTCGGCAAGGCTTCGAGAATGGTGTCGAGGAACAGGGTCTGGGCAGTCGCCGCGTCATCCCATTGGGCCGCCAGGGTTTCCCGCAGGCGAGCCGCACGGGCCGGGCCCCAGTCGCCGGCTCGTACCGGCGACGGTTGCTCGGCCAGGGCGTGGAGCAGCGCGTCGCAGGCGTAGTTGGCGTCGGCGACCAGGGCCAGCTTCGGCGGGTAGTTGCGCACGGTCTGGTCCGGATCGATGTCGATGCGCAGCAGGGTACCGGGGATTTCGAAACCACCCTTGAAGGTGACGTCGTAGTCGGTCTCGGCCAGCTCGGTGCCGATGGCCAGGATCACGTCGGCCTCGCACACCAGTTCGCGGGTGGCGACCAGGGTCTGGGTCGAGCCGATCAGCAGCGGGTGGCTGGACGGCAGCATGCCCTTGGCATTGATGGTCAGCGCGGTGGGCGCCTGGAGGTATTCGGCCAGACGGGTCAGCGCGGCGCTGGCGTCGATGGCACCGCCACCGGCGAGGATCAGCGGGCGACGGGCACCGGCGAGCAGGGCAGCCATCTTCGCCGCAGTGGCCGGGGCAGCGGCGGCGCGATCGACACGCACTGGCTCGCTGTTCAGCAGGTGACCGGCTTCCTCGACGATCACGTCCAGCGGAATCTCGATATGCACCGGGCGCGGACGGGCGCCGTCGAACACGGCGAAGGCACGGGCCAGGACCTCCGGCAGGTCATCGGCGGACATCAGGGTGTGGGAGAAGGCCGCAACGCCGGACACCAGTTGGCTCTGGTTTGGCAGCTCATGCAGCTTGCCGCGCCCGCCACCCAGGGCATTGCGCGACTGCACGCTGGAGATCACCAGCATCGGGATCGAGTCGGCGTAGGCCTGGCCCATGGCGGTGGTGATGTTGGTCATGCCCGGGCCGGTGATGATGAAGCACACGCCGGGTTTGCCACGGGTGCGCGAGTAACCGTCAGCCATGAAGCCGGCGCCTTGCTCGTGGCGCGGGGTGATATGGCGGATGCTCGACGCCGCGAGGCCGCGATAAAGCTCCACGGTGTGCACGCCGGGAATGCCGAACACATGGTCCACGCCGTAGTTTTCGAGGAGTTTTACCAGCACTTCGCCGCACGTTGCCATGTTCGTTCACCTGTTGTCTTGTCATTGGAACAAGAGCTCATTGGACCGCCGGGTGGCTACCGGCACAAGGCAAAGTTCCTCATACTAGCCATGCACCCAGCTCATGGCTTATCCCGATGAAACGACTTCCGGCCCTGCCCGCCCTGCATACCTTCCTGATTACCGCCCAGTGCTGCAATTTCACCCGTGCCGCCCAGCAGTTGCACCTGACCCAGGGTGCGGTGAGCCGGCAGATCGCCGGGCTGGAAGAGCATCTCGGTTATCCGCTGTTCATCCGCCAGGCCCGGGGCCTGAGCCTGACCCCTGAGGGCCAGGAATGGCTGCCACGGGTGCAGCAGGTGTTCGGCCTGATTGAGGATGGCGTGCAGCAGATCGGTGCACCCCGCAGCACCTTGCAGTTGAAGGCGCCGACCTGCGTGATGCGCTGGTTGCTGCCACGGCTGATGGAGTGGCAGGCGCTGCGCCCGGATGTGCCGGTGGAACTGACCACGACCATCCAGCATGGCGTGGATTTTCGTCGTGAAGGTTTCGACGCGGCGGTGGTGTACGGCGCCGAGCCGGAAGGTGAGGCGCTGAAACTGTTCGATGAGCAACTGACGCCAGTGTGTTCGCCGCAGTTGCTGGCCGGCAAGGTGGCGTTGCGCGAGGTGGCGGATCTGGCCGGGCATATGCTCCTGCATCCGGCCCGGGACGAGCGGGACTGGCGGACCTGGCTGGAGGCGGCCGGGAGCGGGCTGGAGATTCAGGGCCGGCGCCAGCATTTCGAGACGCTGGATATGGCGATGGCCATGGCCTCGCAAGGGACCGGAGTGGCGATCGGGGACTGGGCGTTGATCGGGGATGATCTGGTGACCGGCAGGTTGGTGATGCCGTTTGGGTTGAGGGTGGCTACGGGGAAGGGGTATTACCTGGCGAGGCCCGGGAAGATGGCGGCGCCGGGGTTGGTGGAGCTGGTTGAATGGTTGGGGGAGCAGGCCAGTAGGCGGTGATCTTTCGGGCCTCATCGCTGGCAAGCCAGCTCCCACAGGGTCCGCGTGCACCGCTGAACCTGTGGGAGCTGGCTTGCCAGCGATAGGGCCCGAAAGGTCAATCAATAACCCACAGTGAACCGCTGCCGCGAATGCTTCGGCTGCTCAACCTCATCCAGCAAGGCGATCGCATAATCGGCAAAGGTGATCCAGCTCTTGCCATCGGCAGCGATCAGCAGATGATCCTTGCCCAGCTTGTACGACCCGGTGCGCGGCCCTTCGACAAATTCAGCCGACGGCGAAAGGAAGGTCCAGTCCAGTTCTTTCTCCTGCTTCAAAGCATCAAGGTAAGCAGCGCCAGCACTGGCCTCGGCCTTGTACGCCTCGGGGAAGTCCGGGCTGTCGATCACCCGCGAGTCGTCCGGCAGCAGCAGGCTGCCCGCACCGCCCACCACCAGCACACGCTGGACCCCGGCCTGCTTGGCCGGGTCCAGCAGGGTCTGCGCCGGAATCCCGGAGAAATGCGCAGCACTCAGGACCACATCGTGCCCCGCCAGAGCCTTGGCCAGCGCAGCGCCATCCTTGATATCCAGCGCCACCGGCGCCACCCCGGCCCGCCCCTGCAACTTCGCCGGATCCCGGGCGATGGCGGTCACGCTGTGCCCACGACGCAGGGCTTCTTCCAGCAACTGGCTGCCAGCACGGCCGGTAGCCCCGATGATTGCGATCTTGCTCATGACAAACCTCCGATAGGAATTGAACGACTCACCATTTCATTTCGCCCTTGTCGACCTTGGCGCCGAGCTCCAGGGAGCTTTCGTCGGCCAGGCCCGGGTAACGCTTTTTCATCGCCGCGATCAGTTCGGCCGAGTTGGCAGCACGGGCACTTTCCTGATCGAAGGCGCGGATGTAGTCAGCAGTAAAGCGCACCGCCGCCAGCGAGCCACTGGCCGTGCCGAGGGTGTGGCCGGGAATCACGGTGGCCGGCTTGAGGTCTTCGATACGCTTCAGGCCCACCAGCCAGTCGGCACGGGACTGCTTGCCCTGGGTGTCGGCCATCCATACATGCTGGTTTTCCGAAACCAGGATCCCGCCGACCACGGCCTTGATCGATGGAATCCAGACGAAGGTGCGGTCCGGCTGCGGGCCGTCGAGGCCGACGATCTGCAAGGCCTGGCCTTCGAGGGTCAGGTGTTCGCCTTCCAGCACCTGTGGCAGGACCAGGCGCTGTGGCTGGTCGGCGCCCATCTGCGGGCCCCAGTAGGCGAGCTTGGCGTCCATGGTCTGCTTGATATGCGCGACAGTCGGTGCGGTGGCCACCACCTTCACATCCGGGTATGCCCGCAGCAGGGTGTCGAGGCCGAAGTAGTAGTCCGGATCACCGTGGCTGATATAGATAGTGGTGAGGTGCTTGCCACTGGCCTTGAGCTTGTCGACCAACTGCTGCGCCTGGGCCTTGCCGAACTGGGCATCGACCAGGATGGCATCGTGCTTGCCGCTGACGATCACCGAACTGACCGGGAAGATCGCCTCGGTGCCAGGGTTGTAGCCCGTCAGTTGCAGCGGCGCATCGGCGGCCATGGCGGTGTTGAAGCAGAGCGGTGCGATGAAAGCGAGAAAGAGGCGGCGCATCGGCTGAATCCTGTGGAAGACGAATGCTCCACAGCTTAGTTGCGCGATCCGACGCAAAAAATGCGATTCTTGGCCATAGTTTGTTTCTGAAACCGGACATATCCATGGACCGTCTGACCGCCATGCGGGTCTTCGTCACCGTTGTCGATCTCGGCAGCCAGTCGGCCGCTGCCGATCATCTGGACCTGTCGCGCCCGGTCGTGTCGCGTTATCTGGCCGATCTGGAGAACTGGGTCGGCGCCCGCCTGATGCAGCGCACCACGCGCAAGCTGAGCCTGACCGCCGCCGGCAAGGAAACCCTGCCGCGCTGCCGGCAGATGCTGGAACTGGCCGGCGACCTGCAGGCCGCCGTGACCACCCCGGACCAGGCGCCGCGGGGCGAGCTGCGCATCAGTGTGAGTACCTCGTTCGGCCAGGCGCAGTTGCTGGAGGCGATCACCGAGTACGTCCTGCGCTATCCGCAGGTGAAGGTGGACCTGCAGATGCTCGACCGCACCGTCAACCTGGTGGACGAGCGCATCGACCTGGCGATCCGCACCAGCAACGATATCGATCCCAACCTGATCGCCCGGCGCCTGAGCGTGTGCCACTCGGTGATCTGCGCCTCGCCAGCCTACCTGCGCGCGCACCCGACGCCGCAGGTGGTACAGGACCTGAGCCGGCACAACTGCCTGACCCACTCCTATTTCGGCCATAGCCTCTGGCATTTCGAGGTGGACGGGGAAAGCGTGTCGGTGCCGATCCACGGCAATATCAGCGCCAACGAAGCCCTGACCCTGCAACAGGCGGCCCTGGCCGGCACCGGCATCGCCATGCTGCCGACCTACCTGGCGCACCGGCCGTTGCGCAGTGGCGAGCTGGTGCGCTTGCTGCCCCAGGCCAGGCCCAGGACCCTGAACCTGAATGCCGTGTACACCTCGCGCAAGCACATGCCGGCGACCTTGCGCAGCATGCTGGATTTCCTGGCCGAACGTTTTACCGATCCGCCGGAATGGGATCGCGACCTGCCGTAGGTGGACTAAGCTTGTAGCAGGATGTATCGGTTGCGGGAGGTCAGCATCATGGGTGTCAAATCCAGGAAATGCGCGGTCGTCTTCGCCATCGTTGCGGTCATGGGGCTTTATGCGACAGCTGCCTGGCGGGTCGAGCAGGCAAGGAACCAGCCCTGGTCGGCAGCGAGTTGTTCGCTGGTTCATTGTGTGCCGCATACGGCGACGCTTAGTGCCTTGAGATAAAGGTTGCCTGTACCGGCCTCATCGCTGGCAAGCCAGCTCCCACAGGGTTCTGCAGCGCCGCGGACACTGTGGGAGCTGGCTTGCCAGCGATGAGGCCCGTGAAGACGCTTAGCAAGCTATCGGTTAAACTCGTTTGAAAAACATCCGAGCCCCACCGTGACCCTACCCAACGCCCTCCCGCAACCCGCCATCCGCACCGTGCTCGTCGCCCTGATGCTGGCGATTTTCCTCGGTGCCCTCGACCAGACCATCATCGCCGTGTCCATGCCGGCGATCTCCGCGCAGTTCAACGATGTCGGCCTGCTGGCCTGGGTGATCTCCGGCTACATGGTGGCGATGACCGTGGCCACGCCGATCTACGGCAAGCTCGGCGACCTCTACGGCCGCCGGCGGATGATCCTCAGCGGCACGGCGATCTTCACCCTGGCCTCGGTGTTCTGCGCCCTGGCCCAGAACATGGAGCAACTGGTGCTGGCCCGGGTGATCCAAGGCATCGGCGCCGGCGGCATGGTCTCGGTGAGCCAGGCGATCCTCGGCGACCTGGTGCCACCCCGGGAACGCGGGCGCTACCAGGGCTATTTCAGCAGCATGTACGCCGCCGCCAGCGTGATCGGGCCGGTGCTCGGCGGCTTGCTGACCGAGTACCTGTCGTGGCGCTGGGTGTTCTGGCTGAACCTGCCGCTGGGCCTGGTCGCCTGGTGGGTGACGCGCAACAGCCTGCGCGGCCTGGCCACGCCACAACGGGCGGCGAAGGTGGATTACCCCGGCGCCCTGCTGCTGATCCTCGGCCTGACCAGCCTGCTGCTGGCCATCACCCTGATCGGCCAGGGCCATGCCTGGCACAGCGAATCGGTGCTGGCCTTGATGGGCGCGGCGCTGTTCGGCCTGGTCCTGTTCGTCCTTTATGAACGCCGTGCCCCCGAACCGTTGCTGCCGCTGAAGCTGTTCCGCAACCGGGTGGCGGTGCTGTGCTGGTGCGCGATCTTCTTCACCAGCTTCCAGGCCATCTCCCTGACCATGCTGATGCCCCTGCGCTACCAGAGCATCACCGGCGCCGGGGCCGACAGCGCGGCGCTGCACCTGCTGCCACTGGCCATGGGCCTGCCGATCGGTGCCTATTGCGCCGGGCGCCTGACCAACCTGACCGGGCGCTTCAAGCCGCAGATCCTGTTCGGCAGCGTGCTGATGCCACTGTCGATCATCGGCATGGCCTTCAGCCCGCCCTCCGCCACCTTCCTCAGCGGCTTCTTCATGTTGCTGACCGGTATCGCCGGCGGTACCCAGTTCCCGACCTCGCTGGTGGCCGCACAGAGTTCGGTGCAGCCGCAGGACATCGGCGTCGCCACCAGCACCACCAACCTGTTCCGCTCACTCGGCGGCGCGATGGGCGTGGCGCTGATGTCGGCCTTGCTGCTGGCGATGCTGCAGGACGGTGGTTATGCGCTGGCAGGTGAGGCATTGCTGGGCAGTCTGCGGACGGGCGAAGCGAGTCTGCAGGTTCAGGCCGAACTGTCGGTGACCTTCCGCAACCTGCTGTTGGGCAGCGCTTCGATTTCGCTGCTGGGCCTGGCCGCCGCCCTGGCCCTGCCCAACCGCGAACTGCGCGGGCACTGATCAGCGCCGGCGCTGCACCCAGGCCACGGCCAGGCCGCTGAGGCAGATGATGGAGATGCCGACCACGCCGTAGATATCCGGTGCGTGGTCGAAGATCAGGTAGCCGAACATCCCGGCGAAGAGGATCTGTCCATAACTGAACGGCGCCAGCATGGCTGGCGCCGCGTGCTTGAACGCCGAAGTCAGGAGCAGGTGGCCGAGCATGCCGCAGGTGCCCAGGCCGACCATGAACAGGCCATGGGTGAAGCTCGGCAGGGTCCAGAAGAACGGCACCAGGGCGGTCATGATCAGGCTGTTGAAGATGCCGGTGAGGAAGTTGCTGGTGGTCGGGCTGTCGGTGGCGCTGAGCTTGCGGGTGAGCAACTGGTAGCAGCCGAAGCAGAAGGCCGAGCCCAGCGGCAGGAGGATCGCCGGGGTGAACAGCGCACCGCCCGGGCGGATCACGATCAGCACGCCGATAAAGCCCGCCGTCACTGCCAGCCATTGCCCCCGCGTGACCCGCTCGCCGAGCAGCGGCACCGACAACGCGGTCACCAGCAAGGGCGCGAGGAAGTTGACCGCCGTGGCCTCGGCCAGCGGGATATAGCGCAACCCGGTGGTAAACAGCAGGCTGGTGCCGATCAGGCACAGCGCCCGGGCCAGTTGCAACAGCGGCCTGCGGGTGCGGACGATGGCCGAGAGCCCGGTGCGTGGCACGAAGACCACCAGCATCAGCAAGGTGTGCACCACATAGCGCGCCCATACCACCATGACGATGGCGTAGAACCCCGACAGGTATTTGGACAGGGCGTCGTGGCTGGCGAACAGCAGCACCGCCAGACAGATCAGGGCGATCCCCCGCAGTGGTTGATCGGCGCCTTTCATTGTCGGGGTCTGCGCGGTCATGTCCGGACTCGATGAAGAAAATTTAATTAGCCAGCTAAGTATCCAGATGGACCTGAGCCTACATAATAATGACGCCGGTCTGAGTGTGACTCAGGCCGGCGTCCTACACTACCAATCGAATCTGCAAATACAAAGATTCACAAATGCTCACAAAACCTCAATTGCGCAGGGAGGGGCTCAAGCGCAGCATGTCCAGCCCCGCATCGATCCAGCGCTCGGCATCACCGAGCAGGTCGAAGCTGTCCGGCAGCAGCAGCCAGCGCCGGATCAGACCGTCGATGTAAGCGAACATCGCCAGCGCCGCCCGCTGCGGATCGGTATCCGCCGGCAGTTGCCCGCGATTGATGGCGTTGCTCAGGGTACGGGTGATGCGCTCATGGCAATCGATGGTCGCGGTCTGCCGCTGGACGCGGATCTCGCACATTTCATCGGTGAATTCGCACTTGTGATGAAGAATTTCGTTGATGCGCCGGGTTTTCGGGTCACTGGCCATCTGGTGCATCAGTTGCACCAGCAGTTTGCGCATGCAGCCCAGCGGGTCGGGCTCTTCCTCGCTTTCGCTGGCACGGGCCAGGGCATCCAGCGGCTCCTGCATGCTGTCGAGCAGGGCCTCGACCAGTTCGGCCTTGTTATCGAAATGCCAGTAGATGGCGCCCCGGGTCACCCCGGCCAGCTCGGCGATATCCGCCAGCGTGGTACGGGCGATCCCTCGCTTATAGAAGGCCTTTTCCGCAGCTTCGAGAATCTGGTTACGGGTTTCCTGTGCTTCCTCTTTGGTTCGACGGACCATGGCAGTACAACCTCATCAAGGAGCCGGTCGCCTGCGTCGGGTGACCGGGTTCTGAGCGGCGGCGGCCTGGGTCAGGTCGCCTTCCGGGAGTTCTGGTTTCGCGCCTTGCAGCGTGCTTTTTACAAGGTAGCGGGTATTTACAAACAAGCATGAATGTAAGTATATTCCTTAGCATGCTACTTATCTAGCCGGACCTGTTAATTTTCCTTAATCCGTTTTCCTTTACTCTTGAGCGTCTTCAGCTCTTTCTGACCCGAGGATCTTCATGCAACTCAAGCCAGCTGTTACCGCTCTGGTTTCCGCCGTCGCCCTGGCAACACTGCTCAGCGGCTGTAAAAAGGAAGAGGCGGCGCCCGTGGCGCAGGCTCCTCAGGTCGGCGTCGTGACCCTCCAGCCCCAGGCCTACACCCTCGTTTCCGATCTGCCGGGTCGCACCATCGCGTACCGGGTGGCGGAAGTGCGTCCACAGGTCAACGGCATCATCCTCAAGCGCCTGTTCAAGGAAGGCTCCGAGGTCAAGGAAGGCCAGCAGCTCTATCAGATCGACCCGTCGGTCTATGAAGCGACCCTGGCCAGCGCCCAGGCCAATCTGCAATCGACCCGCTCGCTGTCCGACCGCTACAAGCAACTGGTCAACGAGCAAGCCGTCAGCCGCCAGGAATACGACGACGCCCAGGCCAAACGTTTGCAGGCCGAAGCCACGCTGAAGAGCGCACAGATCGACCTGCGCTACACCAAGGTCCTCGCCCCGATCAGCGGCCGTATCGGCCGTTCCGCGGTCACCGAAGGCGCCCTGGTCAGCAACGGCCAGGCCACCGCCATGGCGACCATCCAGCAGCTCGACCCGATCTACGTCGACGTCACCCAGTCCTCCGCCGAGCTGCTCAAGCTGCGTCGCGAGCTGGAGAGCGGCAAGCTGAAGAAGGTTGGCGACAACGCCGCCGAAGTCAGCCTGAAGCTGGAAGATGGCAGCAACTACGCTCAGAAAGGCCGTCTGGAATTCTCGGAAGTGTCGGTCGATGAAACCACCGGTTCCGTCACCCTGCGTGCCGTATTCCCCAACCCCGAACACAACCTGCTGCCCGGCATGTTCGTCCACGCCCGCCTGAACAACGGCGTCAACGAGACCGCGATCCTCGCCCCGCAACAAGGCGTGACCCGCGACCTCAAGGGCCAGGCCACCGCCCTGGTGGTGGACAAGGACAACAAGGTGGAACTGCGCCAGCTCAAGGCCAGCCGCACAGTTGGCAACGATTGGCTGATCGAGGAAGGCCTGAATGCCGGTGACCGTCTGATCACCGAAGGCCTGCAGTACGTCAAGCCAGGCGTCGAGGTGAAGGTCAGCGAAGCGACCAACGTCAAGCCTGCCCAGCCAACCCAGGCCAGTGCCGCGAGCGCAGGGGCCAAAGGGGAGTAAACCATGTCGAGATTCTTTATCGATCGCCCGATCTTCGCCTGGGTGATCGCCCTGGTGATCATGCTGGTCGGGGCGTTGTCGATCCTCAAGTTGCCGATCAACCAGTACCCGAGCATCGCCCCGCCGGCGATCGCGATTGCCGTGACCTACCCGGGCGCCTCGGCGCAGACCGTGCAGGACACCGTGGTCCAGGTGATCGAGCAGCAGCTCAACGGTATCGACAACCTGCGCTATGTGTCGTCGGAAAGTAACTCCGACGGCAGCATGACCATTACCGCGACCTTCGAGCAGGGTACCAACCCTGACACCGCGCAGGTCCAGGTGCAGAACAAGCTGAACCTGGCCACCCCGCTGCTGCCGCAAGAAGTGCAGCAGCAGGGTATCCGCGTGACCAAGGCGGTGAAGAACTTCCTGCTGGTGATCGGCCTGGTGTCGGAAGACGGCAGCATGACCAAGGACGACCTGGCCAACTACATCGTCTCCAACATGCAGGACCCGATCTCGCGCACCGCCGGTGTCGGTGACTTCCAGGTCTTCGGTGCCCAGTACGCGATGCGCATCTGGCTCGACCCGGCCAAGCTGAACAAATTCCAGCTGACCCCGGTCGACGTGAAAACCGCGGTTGCCGCGCAGAACGTCCAGGTGTCTTCCGGCCAGCTCGGCGGCCTGCCTGCCCTGCCCGGCCAGCAACTGAACGCTACCATCATCGGCAAGACCCGCCTGCAGACCGCCGAGCAGTTCGAGAAGATCCTGCTCAAGGTCAACCAGGACGGTTCGCAAGTACGCCTGGGCGATGTCGCCCGGGTCGGCCTGGGCGGTGAAAACTACGCGGTCAGCGCCCAGTTCAACGGCAAGCCGGCTTCCGGCCTGGCCGTGAAACTGGCCACCGGCGCCAACGCCCTGGATACCGCCAAGGCCCTGCGCAAGACCATCTCCGACCTGGAGCCGTTCTTCCCGCCTGGCATGAAAGCGGTGTTCCCGTACGACACCACCCCGGTGGTGACCGAGTCCATCAGCGGTGTAATCCACACCCTGATCGAAGCGATCGTCCTGGTGTTCCTGGTGATGTACCTGTTCCTGCAGAACTTCCGCGCCACGGTGATCACCACCATGACCGTGCCGGTGGTATTGCTGGGTACCTTCGGCATCCTTGCGGCATTCGGCTTCAGCATCAACACCCTGACCATGTTCGGCATGGTCCTGGCCATCGGTCTGTTAGTGGACGACGCCATCGTCGTGGTGGAAAACGTCGAGCGGGTGATGTCCGAAGAGGGACTCTCACCGAAGGAAGCGACCAGGAAATCCATGGGCCAGATCCAGGGTGCCCTGGTCGGTATCGCCCTGGTGCTCTCGGCGGTACTCCTGCCGATGGCCTTCTTCGGCGGCTCCACGGGGGTGATCTACAAGCAGTTCTCCATCACCATCGTCTCGGCCATGGCCCTGTCGGTGCTGGTAGCGCTGATCTTCACCCCGGCCCTGTGCGCGACCATGCTCAAGCCGCTCAAGAAAGGCGAGCACCACACCGCCAAGGGTGGCTTCTTCGGCTGGTTCAACCGCAACTTCGATCGCAGCGTGCAGAGCTACGAGCGTGGCGTGGGCAATATGCTGCGGCACAAGGCCCCGTACCTGCTGGCGTACCTGCTGATCGTGGTCGGCATGATCTGGCTGTTCACCCGCATCCCGACCGCGTTCCTGCCCGAGGAAGACCAGGGCGTTCTGTTCGCCCAGGTGCAGACCCCGGCCGGCTCCAGTGCCGAGCGCACCCAGGTGGTGGTCGACCAGATGCGCGAGTACCTGCTGGACAAGGAAGCCGACACCGTGGCCTCCGTGTTCACCGTGACCGGCTTCAACTTCGCCGGCCGTGGCCAGAGCTCGGGCATGGCGTTCATCATGCTCAAGCCGTGGGGCGAGCGTTCCGCCGAGAACAGCGTGTTCAACCTGGCAGCGCGGGCCCAGCAGCACTTCTTCAGCTTCCGCGACGCCATGGTGTTCGCCTTCGCCCCGCCTGCGGTACTGGAACTGGGTAACGCCACCGGTTTCGACGTGTTCCTGCAGGACCGTGCCGGCGTCGGCCACAACAAGCTGATGGAAGCGCGCAACCAGTTCCTCGGCCTGGCGGCGCAGAGCAAGATCCTCTCGGCAGTCCGTCCGAACGGCCTGAACGACGAGCCGCAGTACCAGTTGACCGTCGACGACGAGCGCGCCAGTGCCCTGGGCGTGACCATCGCCGATATCAACAACACCCTGTCGATTGCCCTGGGTGCCAGCTACGTCAACGACTTCATCGACCGTGGCCGGGTCAAGAAGGTCTACATCCAGGGCGAAGCCTCGTCGCGGATGAGCCCGGAAGACCTGCAGAAGTGGTACGTGCGCAACGCCGCCGGCGAGATGGTGCCGTTCTCCTCCTTCGCCCATGGCGAGTGGATCTACGGTTCGCCCAAGCTGTCGCGCTACAACGGCGTCGAAGCGGTGGAAATCCTCGGTGCCCCGGCCCCCGGCTACAGTACCGGTGAAGCCATGGCCGAGGTCGAGCGCCTGATCGCGCAACTGCCGTCGGGTATCGGTTACTCCTGGACCGGCCTGTCCTACGAGGAGCGCCTGTCGGGCTCCCAGGCACCGGCGCTGTACGCCCTGTCGCTGCTGATGGTGTTCCTCTGCCTGGCGGCGCTGTATGAAAGCTGGTCGATTCCGATCGCGGTCATGCTGGTGGTACCGCTGGGGATCATCGGTGCGCTGCTGGCCACCAGCCTGCGCGGGCTGTCCAACGACGTGTACTTCCAGGTGGGGCTGTTGACCACGATCGGCCTGGCGGCGAAGAACGCCATCCTGATCGTCGAGTTCGCCAAGGAACTGCACGAGCAGGGGCGCAGCCTGATCGACGCGGCCATCGAGGCCTGCCGCATGCGTCTGCGCCCGATCATCATGACCTCGCTGGCGTTCATCCTCGGCGTGGTACCGTTGGCCATCGCTACCGGCGCGGGCTCGGGCAGCCAGCACGCCATCGGTACCGGGGTGATCGGCGGCATGCTGACCGCGACCATCCTGGCCATCTTCTGGGTACCGCTGTTCTTCGTAAGCGTGTCGTCGTGGTTCGGCAGCAAGAAGCCGGACGAAGACGCCACACCTGAAACTCCACGTTATGAGGCTGGGCAATGACCAAGTCCTTGATGTCCCTGGCGGTGACCGCGTTCATCCTGAGCGGTTGCTCGCTGATCCCCGAGTACAAGACCCCTGAGTCGCCGGTGGCGGCCCAGTGGCCGGCCGGCCCGGCGTACTCGCCGACCGAGTCGGCGCAGGTCGCTGCGGCCGAACAGGGCTGGCGCCAGTTCTTCCATGACCCGGCGCTGCAGCAACTGATCCAGAGCTCGCTGGAAAACAACCGCGACCTGCGTGTCGCGGCGCTGAACATCGACGCCTACCGTGCGCAGTACCGCATCCAGCGTGCCGACCTGTTCCCGGCGGTGACGGCCGACGCCAGCGGTTCGCGCCAGCGGGTTCCGGCGGACATGTCGCAGACCGGCCGCTCCGGTATCACCAGCCAGTACTCGGCCACCGTGGGCGTCAGCGCCTACGAGCTGGACCTGTTCGGCCGGGTGCGCAGCCTCAGCGAGCAGGCCCTGGAAACCTACCTGTCCAGTGAAGAAGCGCGCCGTTCGACGCAGATTGCCCTGGTGGCCAGCGTAGCCAACGCCTGGTTCACCTGGCAGGCCGACCAGGCCCTGCTGAAGCTGACCGAAGAAACCCTGAAGACCTACGAGGAAAGCTTCAAGCTGACCCAGCGCAGCGCCGATGTCGGCGTGTCTTCGGCCCTCGACCTGAGCCAGTCGCGCACCGCCGTCGAAGGCGCGCGGGTCAGGCTGGCGCAGTACCAGCGCCAGGTGGCCCAGGATCTGAACAGCCTGACCCTGCTGGTCGGTGCCGGCCTGCCGGTGAACCTGCCGGCGGCCAAGGCGCTGGACAGCGAACTGCTCTCGGAAATGCCCGCCGGCCTGCCGTCGGACCTGTTGACCCGGCGTCCGGACATCATGGAAGCCGAGCACCTGCTGAAAGCGGCCAACGCCAATATCGGCGCGGCCCGTGCGGCGTTCTTCCCGCGCATCAGCCTGACCGCCAATGCCGGGACCTTGAGCCCGGACATGGACGGTCTGTTCAAGGGTGGTTCGGGGACCTGGCTGTTCCAGCCGTCGATCAGCCTGCCGATCTTCAATGCCGGCGCGCTGAAGGCCAGCCTGGATTACTCCAAGATCCAGAAAGACATCAACGTCGCCAAGTACGAAAAGACCATCCAGACCGCCTTCCAGGAAGTCTCCGATGGCCTCGCCGCACGCCAGACCTACAACGAACAGTTGCAGGCCCAGCGCGATCTGGTCGCCGCCAACCAGGACTACTACCGCCTGGCCGAGCGTCGCTACCGCATTGGTGTCGACAGCAACCTGGTGTTCCTCGACGCCCAGCGCAACCTGTTCAGTGCCCAGCAGTCGCTGATCACCGACCGGTTGTCGCAGTTGGTCAGTGAGGTGAACCTGTACAAGGCGCTGGGTGGTGGCTGGTATGAAAAGACCGGTGATGCCCAGGCTTCGCGTTGATGCTGTAGCGCTGTGAACAAGAGCCCACCTCCCAGGTGGGCTTTTTTATTGGTGTTCACTTTAGGGCCTCATCGCTGGCAAGCCAGCTCCCACAGGGATCGCGTGCACCGCCGGACCTGTGGGAGCTGGCTTGCCAGCGATGAGGCCCTCGAATCCACAGAAGATTTCCTGAAGAAATAAAACTAACCATTCAGTTAGTGTTCGATTATCGCCCAATACCGCCTGTAACGAATTGATTCACCCCCGCCCCGCACAGCACCATCTCCCTGCCGCTTGTCCCCAAGCACACCCCAAAAGCACGCAACCCGGCCTGCGCCTCTTTCCAGTCGCAGCGGATGGTTTCGGCTTACATAAAAACAAGAGATACATCGATGAAGAACACTCCGCACAAAGCACGACACCTGCTTCCCGGCTTTATCGCAATGACCTGCGCCCTCCCCGCCATGGCCGCCGAAAGCGGTTTCCTCGAGGACGCCAAGGCCAACCTCAACCTGCGCAACTTCTATATCAACCGCAACTTCGTCGACCCGGCCAACGCCCAGGGCAAGGCCGAAGAGTGGACCCAGAGTTTCATCCTCGACGCCAAATCCGGCTTCACCCAGGGCACCGTCGGCTTCGGCGTGGACGTCCTCGGCCTGTACTCGGTCAAGCTCGATGGCGGCAAGGGCACTGCCGGTACCCACCTGCTGCCGGTGCATGACGACGGCCGCCCGGCCGACGATTTCGGCCGCCTCGGCGTGGCCCTGAAGGCGAAGATCTCCAAGACCGAACTGAAGGTCGGCGAGTGGATGCCGGTCCTGCCGATCCTGCGTTCCGACGACGGTCGCTCGCTGCCGCAGACCTTCCGCGGTGGCCAGGTCACCTCCCAGGAAATCGACGGCCTGACCCTGTACGCCGGCCAGTTCCGCGGCAATAGCCCGCGCAACGACGCGAGCATGGAAGACATGTTCATGAACGGCAAAGGCGCCGCCACCTCGGACCGCTTCAACTTTGCCGGTGGTGAATTCACCTTCAATGAAAAACGCACCCTGATCGGCCTGTGGAACGCCGAGCTGAAGGACATCTACCAGCAGCAATACATCAACTTGGTGCACAGCCAGCCCTTGGGCGACTGGACCCTGGGCGCCAACCTCGGCTACTTCCTCGGCAAGGAAGACGGCGCGGCCCGCGTCGGCGACCTCGACAACCGCACCGCCTCGGCGCTGCTGTCGGCCAAGTACGGCGGCAACACCTTCTATGTCGGCCTGCAGAAAGTCAGCGGCGACGACCAGTGGATGCGGGTCAACGGCACCAGCGGCGGCACCCTGGCCAACGACAGCTACAACTCCAGCTTCGACAACGCCAAGGAACGCTCCTGGCAGGTGCGACACGACTACAACTTCGCCGTCCTTGGCGTGCCCGGCCTGACCCTGATGAACCGCTACATCAAGGGCGACAACGTGCACACCGCCACCGTCGACGACGGCAAGGAATGGGCACGGGAATCGGAACTGGCCTACGTGGTCCAGTCCGGCACCTTGAAGAACCTGTCGATGAAATGGCGCAACTCCACCATGCGCCGTGACTACAGCACCAACGCCTTCGACGAGAACCGCCTGATCATCAGCTACCCGTTCAGCCTTCTCTAAGCCTTGGGGCGGCGGCGGCCCTCTCTCGCCGTCGCCCGTTTTCTTATGCGCTATAGCGCTAACCAGACAAGAATTCATTCTTGGACGAAATAAGCGCTTACATTTACAACACCGGTTTTACGCACCACCGGTAACGTTCATGGATCTCCGCCAACTGCGCTATTTCATAGCGCTCAACGACCACCGCAGCTTCGTCCGCGCCGCCGAGGCCATGGGCATCACCCAGCCGGCCTTCAGCCGCAGCATCCAGGGCCTGGAACAGGAATTCGGCTGCATCCTCGTCGACCGCGGCAACAAGGACCTGCGCCCCACCCCCGAAGGCCAGATGGTCCTGCAACATGCCCTGCGCCTGGTCCAGGGCGCCAACCAGCTGAGCCACGACGTGCTGCGCATGACCAAGCTCGATGCGGGCGAACTGCATTTCGGCGCCGGCCCCGCCCCCGCTGCCGACCTTGTGCCCCGCGCCCTCACCCGCTTCCTCAAGGCCCACCCGAAGGTGCAGACCCGCCTGCGCGTGGACAACTGGGAAAACCTCAGCCGCGCGCTGAACCGCGAGGACGTCGAGTTCTTTATCGCCGATATCCGCCATTTCGAGGCCGATCCGAATTTCCAGACCCAGCCGCTGAAACCTCGTCGCGGCCTGTTCTTCTGCCGCCCGGGCCACCCGCTCCTGAAGAAGGACAGCCTGTCGACCAACGACCTGTTCGACTACCCGCTGGCCACCCCGCAGATCCTCCCCGGCGTGCGCAAGCTGCTGGCCAACCTCAGCGGCAAGACCGACTTCTCGCCCCAGGTGCAGACCGAACACCTGCCGACCCTGCTCAAGGTAGTACTTGGCAGCAATGCCATCGGCATCGGCCCGGAAGAAGCCTTCGCCAACGAGATCGCCGCGGGGGAACTGGTGGAACTGCACTGGCGCAACCTGCCGTTGAACCCGGAAAGCCTGAACGCCCGCTGCGGCATCGTCAGCCGCAGCGGCTATCGCCTGTCGCCGGCAGCACGGGCGATGATCGAGACGCTGGTCAGTCTCGATCGCCAGCCGGCAGAGGAAGCCCTAGCCCTTGGCTAGCTGTTCGAGGCGGGCACTGTCGATGATCTCGATTTCGCCATAACTGAGGCGCACGGCGCCTTCCTGCTGCAGGTTCTTGAGGATCTGGTTGGTGGTCTGGCGTGACAGCGACAGCATCAGCGCCAGTTGCTCCTGGGACAGTTGCAGGACCCGCCGCGCACCATCCACCTCGCCATAGCCGGCGGCCATCTGCAGCAGGCGGAACGCCACGCGCGGCGCGGCGCCCATCAGGCTTTGCTGTTCGAGAGCGACGAAGGCCAGGCGCAGCTTGTGGCTCATCAGCAGGGCGAACTCGCGCCAGTAGTGCGGATGTTCATCCAGCAGGCTCTGCAACGTGGCCTGCGGTACGCGCAACAGCCGGGTCGCGCCTTCGGCATAGGCATCGTGGGTGCGTGGCTGGCCGTCGAACAGGCAGATCTCGCCGAACCAGTGCGGCGCCTCGATCAGGGTCAGCAGCGCCTCCTTGCCTTCGGCGCTCACAGCCCCGATGCGGATCGCGCCGGATAGCACGGCGTAGATCCCGCAGGGCGCATCGCCGCGCTGGAACAGGCGCTCGCCGGCGGCCAGGCTCACCGGGCGAGCGGCCCCCAGCAGGCTGTCCTGCAAGGCCGGCGAGAGCTGCCTGAACCAATGACCGTGCTGCAGTTGTTCACGCCAGGCGTGGGTTTCGTTCATCCGGGGCCTCGAAAGCGACTCTGTCGGGCACCCGACAGACTGGAACGGATCCGCGGGGCATGCTGGGTCATCCCTGACGGAGGAACAACAATGAAAAACCTCGTTGAACATTTGAGTCAATATGCCAGCTACCACCGTGATCCACGCAACATCGCCACGCACTTCGTGGGGATCCCGATGATCGTCGTGGCGGTGACCGTACTGTTGTCACGGCCGGGCATCGAGCTGGGCTGGTTGTGGCTGTCACCGGCCTTGCTGGTGGCGCTGGCGTCGATGTGGTTCTACCTGCGGCTGAGCCTGAACCTCGGGCTGCTGATGACCGGCCTGTTGGCGTTGTGCCTGTGGGCCGGGAAGGCGCTGGCGCTGCAAAGCACCGGGGTGTGGCTGGGCGCGGGGCTGGGGCTGTTCTTCGTCGGCTGGGTGATCCAGTTTGTCGGCCACTATTACGAAGGGCGCAAGCCGGCGTTCGTCGACGATGTCAGCGGGTTGATCGTCGGGCCGTTGTTCGTGGTGGCAGAGATGGGGTTCATGCTTGGGCTGCTGTCTGAACTGAAGGCAGACATCGAGCGCAATGCGGGGCCGGTTTGTGTTCGGCAGAAAAAAGCGACTGCCTGATATATCTGTATTTGGCTTGAGGGCCCTATCGCTGGCAAGCCAGCTCCCACAGGTCCGGCGGTGCATGCGGTCACTGTGGGAGCTGGCTTGCCAGCGATGAGGCCCGAGAGGTCAAACCCGGGACTCGACCCCAAGCTCATCCCACACCGACTCAGCCAGGTGGAAGGTGGCATTGGCCGCCGGAATGCCGCAGTAGATCGCGCTCTGCATCAGCACTTCCTTGATCTCGTCCCGCGTTACGCCGTTGTTGGCGGCAGCACGCAGGTGCAGCTTGAGCTCGTCGTTGCGGTTCATGCCGATCAGCATGGCGATGGTGATCAGGCTGCGGGTGTGCCGCGGCAGGCCCGGACGGGTCCAGATATCACCCCAGGCATGGCGGGTGATCATTTCCTGGAATTCGCTGTTGAACTCGGTGAGGTTGCTCAGGCTGCGGTCGACATGGGCATCGCCCAGCACCGCACGGCGAACCTGCATGCCGGCGTCGTAACGTTGTTTCTCATCCACGGATACAGCTCCTCAACGGGCCAGCAGGAAATCGACGACACGACGGGTGAACGGCTCGCCCACCTCGACGTTGGACAGGTGCGCAGCATGGAACTCGGCGTACTCGGCGCCCGCCACATGCTCCTGGATGAACAGCCCGCCCGACGGCGGCGTGACCGCATCGGCAGCGCCCGAGATCACCAGCAGCGGCGCCTTGATTTCACCCAGTTGATCGCGGAAATCGGCATCACGCACGGCGGCGCAGTTGGCGGCGTAGCCCTCGGGCGAAGTGGCGGCGAGCATGTCGGTGATGCGCTTGGCCGACTCGGGATTGGCTTCGGAATACGCCGGGGTGAACCAGCGGGCGATCGAGGCATCGCGCAGGCCGACCATGGCCGCTTCACGATCACGCAGCACGGTTTCGATACGCGGGTTCCACACTTCCGGCGAAGCGATCTTCGCTGCGGTGTTGCACACCACCAGACGCTCCAGGCGCTCCGGGGCGTTGATCCCCAGCCACTGGCCGATCAGGCCGCCCATGGACAGGCCGCAGAAATGCGCCTTGTCGATCTCCAGGGCATCCAGCAGCGAAAGCACGTCGCGGCCCAGTTGCTCGATGCTGTACGGGCCTTCGCTGACCAGCGAATCGCCGTGGCCACGGGTGTCGTAGCGCAGCACGCGAAAGTGCGCGGCAAAGGACGGCACCTGGGTGTCCCACATGTGCAGGTTGGTGCCCAGCGAGTTGGACAGCACCAGTACCGGTGCGCCTTCAGGACCTTCGAGCTGGTAATTCAGTACGCCATCGGCGAGTTGTACGCTTCCCACAGCAGCCTCCTTCAGGCTTTGAATCGTTGATGTTCGGCCACCGCGCGCTCGACCCAGGCCCTGGCCTGGCCAAGGTAGTTGGCCGGGTCGAGCAGGCGGTCGAGTTCTTCGGCGGAGAGTTCCGCGGACACCTGGGCATCGTCGCCGAGCACGGCACGCAGATGACGTTGTTCAGCCACTGCGCGCTTGCAGCAGGCTTCCAGCAGATGGTGCGCATGGTCGCGGCCCAGGCGCTGGGCGAGGACGATGCTCACCGCCTCGGCCAGCACCAGGCCCTGGGTCAGGTCGAGATTGCGGCGCATGCGCTCGGCATCCACTTCCAGGCCCTCGGCGATGATCCGCGCCTGACGCAGCGCACCGGACACCAGGCAGCAGATCTCCGGCAGGGTTTCCCATTCGGCATGCCACAGCCCCAGGCTGCGCTCGTGCTCCTGCGGCATCGCCGAATACAGGGTGGCGATCAGGCCGGGAACGCGGGTCGCGGCGCCGATCAGCACCGCCGCACCCACCGGGTTGCGCTTGTGCGGCATGGTCGAGGAACCGCCCTTGCCCGGCGCCGACGGCTCGAAGACTTCGCCGGCTTCGGTCTGCATCAGCAGGCTGATATCCCGGCCCATCTTGCCCAGGCTGCCGGCGACCAGGCCGAGCACTGCGGCGAACTCGACAAGGCGGTCGCGCTGGGTGTGCCAGGGTTGTTCCGGCAGGCTGAGGTTGAGTTGATCGGCCAGGGCCTCGGCAATCGGCAGGGCCTTGTCACCCAGCGCCGCAAGGGTGCCGGAAGCGCCGCCGAACTGCAGGGTCAGCAGGCGTGGCTTGAGTTCGTTCAGGCGCTGGCGGCTGCGGTCGAGGGCGCCGAGCCAGCCGGCGATCTTCATGCCCAGGGTCACCGGCGTCGCATGCTGCAGCCAGGTGCGCCCGGCCAGCGGGGTGTCGGCATGGGCGCTGGCCTGTTTGGCGAGGACGTCGGTCAGTTGCGCCAGTTCGTCCTCGATCAGGGCCAGGGCGTCGCGCAGTTGCAGGACCAGCCCGGTGTCCATCGCATCCTGGCTGGTGGCGCCGAGGTGCACATAGCGCTCGGCTTCGGCCACGCCGCTGGCGATCACCTTGCCCAGCGCCTTGACCAGCGGGATCGCCGAGTTGCCGGCGGTACCGATGGCTTCGGCCAGGGCGGCGAAATCATAGCGTTCGGCCTGGCAGGCCAGCTCGATCGGCGCCACCACCACCGCCGGGATCACCCCGACTGCCGCTTCGGCACGGGCCAGCGCGGCCTCGAAATCGAGCATGCCCTGGACGCGGCCACGGTCGGAAAAAATCTCGCGCATGTCAGGCGCGGTGAAGTAGGCATCGAACAACTGGTTGCCCGGACGTGGTTGCATGTCAGGTCCTTCAACGAGACGCGCCCCCTTGGTCGGGGGCGCATCGGAGGGTCAATGATCGTGGTGCAGATACGCGGCCTGCTTCGGCAAGCGCAGGCTGAACAGGAAGGCAATCGCCATCATCGCGGTAACGTACCAGTAAAACGCGTTTTCAATATGCGCAGCCTTGAGGCTCAAGGCGACGAACTCCGCCGAGCCACCGAACACCGCGTTGGCCACCGCATAGGCCAGGCCGACACCCAGCGCCCGCACCTGTGGCGGGAACATCTCGGCTTTCACCAGGCCGCTGATCGAGGTGTAGAAACTGACGATGGCCAGGGCCAGGGTGATCAGCACGAAGGCCAGGAACGGACTGGTGACGGTCTTCAGCGCCATCAGGATCGGTACGGTGAAGATCGTGCCCAGGGCACCGAACAGCAGCATGGAATTACGCCGGCCGATACGGTCCGAGAGCATGCCGAACAGCGGCTGCATGCACATGTACAGGAACAGCGCGCCGGTCATGATGAAGCTGGCGGTCTTGGCGCTCATCCCGGCGGTGTTCACCAGGTATTTCTGCATGTAGGTGGTGAAGGTGTAGAAGATCAGCGAGCCACCGGCGGTATAGCCGAGCACGGTGATGAAGGCGGCAGCGTGGTTGCGGAACAGACCGCTGATGCTGCCGGCCTCCTTGTCGTTACGGGTTTCGGCACTGCTGGTTTCTTCCAGCGAGCGACGCAGCAGCAGCGAGATGACCGCAGCGATCGCACCGATCACGAACGGAATCCGCCAGCCCCAGGCGCGCAGTTCGTCCTCGGTCAGCAGTTGTTGCAGGATCACCACCACCAGCACCGCCAGCAACTGGCCGCCGATCAGGGTCACGTACTGGAACGAGGCGAAGAAACCGCGCTGGCCGCGCAGGGCCACTTCACTCATGTAGGTCGCGGTGGTGCCGTATTCGCCGCCCACCGACAGGCCCTGGAACAGGCGCGCCACCAGCAATAGCGCCGGGGCCATCACGCCGATGCTGGCGTAGGTCGGCAGGCAGGCAATCACCAGGGAACCGGCGCACATCATCAGCACCGAGATCATCATCGAATTCTTGCGGCCATGGCGGTCGGCGATGCGGCCGAACAGCCAGCCACCGATCGGGCGCATCAAAAAGCCCGCGGCGAACACGCCGGCGGTATTGAGCAATTGCACCGTAGGGTCGTCGGACGGGAAGAACGCGGGGGCAAAGTAGATGGCGCAGAAGGCATAGACGTAGAAGTCGAACCATTCGACCAGGTTGCCCGAGGAAGCCCCGACGATGGCGAAGATGCGTTTGCTGCGTTCTTCGCCGGTGTAATAGCTTGAGGTCATGACTGCATACTCCTGGAGGGTCTAACTGAGTCTAGACACACTTGGTAACACCCTCGTTCCGCAAGACAATCACCCCGGACGTTTGGCCTTGCGTGGAGGCCGCCCATCCGGGGTCAGTTGGTTTTACACGCGCTCGATGGCCAGGGCCAGGCCTTGGCCGACGCCGACGCACATGGTCGCCAGGCCTTTGCGGCCACCGGATTTCTCCAGTTGGTGCAGGGCGGTCAGGATCAGACGCGCGCCGCTCATGCCCAGCGGGTGGCCGAGGGCGATGGCGCCGCCGTTCGGGTTGACCTGCGGCGCGTCATCGGCCAGACCCAGGCCGCGCAGCACGGCCAGGCCCTGGCTGGCGAAGGCTTCGTTGAGCTCGATCACGTCGAAATCGCTGACCGCGAGCCCCAGGCGCTCGGTGAGTTTCAGCACCGCCGGGACCGGGCCGATGCCCATCACCCGTGGCGCCACACCGGCGCTGGCCATGCCCAGGACGCGGGCGCGTGGGGTCAGGCCGTGTTTCTTCACCGCTTCGGCGGACGCGAGGATCATCGCTGCGGCACCGTCGTTGACGCCCGAGGCGTTGCCGGCGGTGACGGTCTTGTCCGGGCCGTTGACCGGTTTCAGCTTGGTCAGGACTTCCAGGGTGGTGTCGGCGCGCGGATGCTCGTCCTGCTCGACGATGGTCTCGCCCTTCTTGTGGGCGATGCGTACCGGCACGATTTCTTCGGCGAAGAAGCCGGCAGCCTGGGCTGCGGCGGTGCGCTGCTGGCTGCGCAGGGCGAAGGCGTCCTGGTCGGCGCGGGAGACGTTATGGTCGTCGGCGACGTTATCGGCGGTCTGCGGCATGGCGTCCACACCGTATTGCGCCTTCATCAACGGGTTGACGAAGCGCCAGCCGATGGTGGTGTCTTCCAGTTTCATGTTGCGCGAGTAGGCGCTGTCGGCCTTGCCCATGACGAAGGGGGCACGGGACATGGACTCGACGCCGCCGGCGATCGCCAGCTCCATCTCGCCGCTGGCGATGGCACGGAAGGCGGTGCCCACAGCGTCCATGCCCGAGGCGCAGAGACGGTTGAGGGTCACGCCCGGCACGCTTTCCGGCAGGCCGGCCAGGAGCAGGGCCATGCGCGCGACGTTGCGGTTGTCTTCACCGGCCTGGTTGGCGCAGCCGAGGAAGACTTCGTCGAGCTGGTCCCATTGCACGGTCGGGTTGCGTTCGATCAGCGCCTTGAGCGGGACGGCCGCCAGGTCGTCGGCACGCACGCCGGCCAGGCCACCGCCAAAGCGGCCGATGGGGGTACGAATGGCGTCGCAGATAAATACATCACGCATCAAAGGTTCTCCTGAGGTCCGGCGCTGTGGGCGGGGCGGTATGGAGTTGAGAGTACGGCGGGGGTCGGGGCGGTTCAATCCGATAATCGGCATAGAGTTCGATTATCGAACGGATTGTTGTGATGGGCTTGAGGGCCCTATCGCTGGCAAGCCAGCTCCCACAGGGATCGCGTAACCTGTGGGAGCTGGCTTGCCAGCGATAGGGCCCTCAAGGGCAATAAAGATCAGCGATCAGGTCGCATCCGCATGGCTGACCACACCCTTGATGATCACTGCCACGGTCGCCAACCCAGCCGGAATCACCAGCGCCGTCAGCACCTGCTCGAAGTTCCAGCCCAGGCCCAGCAGGGTCGCACCCATCCAGGCACCGAGGATGGCACCGAAACGCCCGATCCCGAGCATCCACGACACCCCGGTCGCGCGCCCTTGGGTCGGATAGAACCGCGCCGCCAGCGACGGCATCGCCGATTGCGCGCCGTTCACGCACATCCCGGCGATCAGCACCAGGGTTGCCAGCAGGGTGATATTGCCCAGGCTCTGCCCTACCGCGTAGGCGAACACCCCGGCCAGCAGGTAGAAGGTGCCAATGACCTTGTGCGGATTGAAGCGGTCCATGGCCCAGCCCACGCCCACGGCGCTGAGCACGCCACCGAACTGGAACAACGCGCCGATGAAGGCGGCCTGCTCCATGCTCGCGCCACTGTCACGCATCAGGGTCGGCAGCCAGCTGGTCAGCAGGTAGACGATCACCAGGCCCATGAAGTAGGTCAGCCACAGCAGCAGGGTGCCGACGCTGTAGGTCCCGGAGAAGATCACCGCCAGCACGTTGCGGCTCTTCACGGTTTTCTGCTCCGGCACAGTGAAGCTGCTGGCCTGGGCAACGATGTTCGGTTCGATCGGCGCCAGGGTCTTGCGGATCTTGTCGACGCTGCGGTTGCGCACCACCAGGAAACGCGCCGACTCCGGCAGCCAGAACAGCAGCACCACCGCCAGCACCAGCGGCAGCAGGCCACCGATCAGCAGCAGGCTGTGCCAGCCGTAGGCCGGGATCAGCTTGGCGGAGATGAAACCACCGCCGGCCATGCCCAGGTTGAAGCCGCAGAACATGCTGGTCACCAGCAGCGACTTCAGGCGCTCAGGCGTGTATTCGGAAAGCAGCGTGGTGGCGTTGGGCATGCCGGCGCCAAGACCCAGGCCGGTAAGGAAACGCAGCACCAGCAGTTGATCGACATTGGTGCTGTAGGCCGATGCCAGGCTGAAGCCGCCGAACAGCACGACCGCGCCAACCAGCACCACCTTGCGTCCGAAACGGTCAGCCAGCGGGCCGGAACCCAGGGCACCGAAGACCATGCCGATCAGCGCGGCACTCATCACCGGACCGAGGCTGGCACGGTCGATGCCCCAGTCCTGGGACAGCGCCGGGGCGATAAAGCCCATGGCGGCAGTGTCCAGGCCATCGAGGAAAACGATCAGGAAACAGAGGATCACCACCCGCCATTGATAGCGGGACAGTGGCTGGGCATTGATAAAGGACTGGACGTCCAGGGGTGTTCCGATGGCAGCGTGCGGGCTGTTCATTATTGTTATCCGGAAATGTAGGCGAGCAGGCACGCGCGTGCCTGGGCAAAGACGATCTAGTAAAGCGGAAACGGAAGATCTAGCCAGGACGGCTATGGAAGGATGTGCGGGTCATTGGGCTTTGCCTCTCGCTCATTATTATTGACGGACCGGTCAGGCGATCCTTGCGAGGGACATTAATAAGGGCCGTGACACCGCGCAATTCGATAAACGCATCAGTGTGCGTTTATCGAACAGGTTTGCACGGATTCAGGCGAACAACTGGGTGCTGAGGTCGCGACTGGCGGCGATCATGATCGGCAGGAAACGCTGCTCCAGCTCGCTGCGGCTGACCCGGCCGGCGTGGGTGCTGACGTTGAGCGCGGCAAGCACCTGGCCCGAGGCGTCGTACACCGGCACGGCGATGGAACGCAGGCCCTGCTCCAGCTCCTGGTCGACGATGCACCAGCCCTGCTGGCGCACCACCTGCAGGCATTCGAGCAGCGCCTGCGGGTCGTGGATGGTACGGCTGGTCTTGGCCTGCAGGTCGGCGTGCTCCAGGTATTCGTGGAGCGTGGCGTCGTCCAGCGCCGCCAGCAGAATGCGCCCCATGGACGTGCAATAGGCCGGCAAGCGCCCACCTACCGCCAGATCCACCGAGATCAGCCGCTGCACCGTGGCCGAGCGAGCGATATAAAGGATGTCGTCGCCCTCCAGGGTGGCCATGTTGCAGGCCTCATGGAGCTGATCGCTCATGCGGTCCAGGTACGGCTGCGCGGACACCGCCAGCGGCGTCGAGGACAGGTAGGCATGGCCCAGGGTCAGCACCTTGGGCAACAGCGAATAGGTACGCCCGTCGGTGGTGGCGTAGCCCAGCTTGATCAGGGTATGCAGGCAGCGCCGCACGGCAGCGCGGGGGATCTCGGTCCGGTGGCTGATCTGGGCGATGGTCAGGTGCCGCTTGCGTTCCTGGAACGCCTGCACCACCGCCAGGCCGCGGGCCAGGGAAGTCATGAAATCCGGATCACCGGTAAACGCCTGGATGCGCTTGGCCGGCGACGCCACGATCGGCGGCGCCAGAGACGCAAACGAGCTGCGCACATTGTCGTTCAATCCAGTTCCCTTGGGGCTTGCTTCATCACTCATGACTCACCTCGGTCACACACTCACGGGGGCGATTATCGAACCAACGACCGATAATCGCAATTGACCAATGACCACAATTGCTTATACCTTTCCTCCGCCCTTGTGGCTTCTTGGAGAGACTGGTCAGGTACCCACCGTAGAAGTCCCGGGTACGGCCTCGCCCACCAGCGAGGCCGTTTTTCTTTCAAGACATAAAACAAGCCACTCTTGCGTACATATATTGATTCGCGGAAAAAGAAGGAAACAAACTCCCTTCTTTTATTGTCCTAGTTCTCGCACGGCGTAATTGGACGTATCCATCTTCACGACGCTTGCTATACTCAAGCACTGATGCCGCCCGCCCGGGCCCCATCAATCCGGATTCCCTGTCTGACTTGCCGAATCCCCGTGCCAGGCGCAACCCTGCACCTGCACAAGACGAAAGTCTGTTGCTGCGACAGCCTTTATCAACTCTGGCCACCGTAGCCGCGTGCGCGTTACGCAACTCCGCACTAACGCCTTCGCGAAAGCCAGCGTAACTTTGATCGACAGGTAGCACTGTGACGAAAGACGAACTGCGCGCAGAACTCGAGCGCCAGGAACAACGCTTCAAGGAAGTCTATGGTGGTGAAGTCACCACGTATGCGGCGCAACCGGAACCGGAACGCAAACCCTGGCGCAAGCGAGCCACGGTGATGGACCAGGTCTTCGCCGAAGAACTGCGCAAGATGGAACAGGAAAAGGACGAGAAGACCGAGGAGCCTTGACCCTCTCGCGACACCCTGATCCGGACCGCCACGGTACCTGTCCACGCAGGTACCCGGCTGCGCCATTACCCATTGAAGATGAAACCGTAATGGTTTCTGACAAATTTCATACGTTTGTTTGAATTTTTTCCGACATCAACAATTCATGTTTTTGTCATCAGATATCCACATTCTTGTGGGTTTTCCCTGCATTTTCTTCCACACCGCCTGTCCGGGCGAGTGAACCCAGGCCGTTTCCAAGGGCTCCACCGGTCAGCAGCCAGTGCATTGATTACGGGGGATTTCTGGCATAATCGCGCCCCCTTATGACCGGGTCAGAAAACCTTCATGATCGAATTATTCAGCGGACTTGATGCGTGGGTACTGGTGAGCCTCCTTCTCGCCTTGACCTTCGTACTCGCCTTCGAGTTCATCAATGGCTTTCATGACACCGCGAACGCGGTAGCGACAGTCATCTATACGAAAGCCATGCCCCCGCAACTGGCGGTGTTCGCCTCGGGTGTCTTCAACTTCCTCGGGGTCCTGCTGGGCGGCGTCGGTGTCGCCTACGCCATCGTCCACCTGTTGCCGGTGGAGCTGCTGATCAACGTCAACACCGGGCACGGCCTGGCCATGGTCTTCTCGCTGCTGGCGGCGGCCATCGCCTGGAACCTGGGCACCTGGTACTTCGGTATCCCGGCCTCCAGCTCGCACACCCTGATCGGTTCGATCCTCGGTGTCGGCCTGGCCAACGCCCTGCTCAATGACATTCCCCTGGGTGACGGGGTGAACTGGCAGAAGGCGATCGATATCGGCATGTCCCTGGTCCTCTCGCCGATGGCCGGGTTCCTGGTGGCCGCCCTGGTATTGCTGGGCCTGAAGTGGTGGCGTCCGCTGTCGAAGATGCACAAGACCCCGGAACAGCGGCGCATGCTCGACGACAAGAAGCACCCGCCGTTCTGGAACCGCCTGGTGCTGGTCATGTCGGCGATGGGCGTGAGCTTCGTGCACGGTTCCAACGACGGCCAGAAAGGTATCGGCCTGATCATGCTGGTGCTGATCGGCATCGTTCCGCAGCAGTTCGTCCTCGACCTGAGCAGTACCACCTACCAGATCGAGCGGACCCGCGACGCGACCCTGCACCTGAGCCAGTTCTACGAGCGCAACCACGAGACCCTGGGCGAGTTCCTGGCCCTGGGCAAGGCGGCCAAGGGCGACCTGCCGGAGCAGTTCAGCTGCAACCCGCACCAGACCGAGCCGACCATCGCCGCGCTGCAGAAATCCCTGGCCGGCGTAGCCGACTACCACTCGCTGAGCCCGGAAACCCGCGTTGAAGTGCGTCGTTACCTGCTCTGCCTGGACGACACCGCGAAGAAAGTCGGCAAGCTGCCGGGCCTGGAAGCCCGCGAGAAGTCCGACCTGGACAAGCTGCGTAAGGACCTGACTGCAACCACTGAATACGCACCGTTCTGGGTAATCCTGGCGGTCGCCCTGGCCCTGGGCCTGGGCACCATGGTTGGCTGGAAGCGTGTGGTCTTGACCATCGGCGAGAAGATCGGCAAGCAGGGCATGACCTATGCCCAGGGCATGTCGGCGCAGATCACTGCGGCGTGCGCCATCGGCATGGCCAACATCTTCAGCCTGCCGGTCTCGACCACTCACGTCCTGTCGTCCGGCGTGGCCGGGACCATGGTCGCCAACCGCAGCGGCCTGCAAGGCGGCACCGTGCGCACCATCCTGCTCGCCTGGGTCCTGACCCTGCCGGCGTCGATGGGCCTGGCGGCCGGGTTGTTCTGGTTGTCGACGCGGTTTGTTGGCTGATTAGAAGAAGGCGCCTCTCCAGGCGCCTTTTTTATTGCTCTTGAGGGCCTCATCGCTGGCAAGCCAGCTCCCACAGGTCCTGCGGTGCATGCGGTCCCTGTGGGAGCTGGCTTGCCAGCGATAGGGCCCTCAAGAACAACACATCACTTCCGCTTGCCACCCAGCAAAGACCCCATCAATCCCCTGACCAACTGCCGCCCAAACTGATTGGCCGCCTGCCGCACCGCCGACTTGATCGCCTGCCCCGCCGCGCTCTGCAGGAAGTCCCCGGCCTTGCCCGCCAGACTGTCCTCGTCCTTCTCCGCCTTGCCCGCCGCTACCGGCGTCTCGCCCTTGCGCGCCATGAGGATTTCATAGGCCGACTCACGGTCGATCGGCTTGTCATAGCGCCCGGCCAGTGGCGATCCGGATACCAGCGCCGCCCGCTCCGCCTCGCTCAACGGTCCGATCCGCGACTGCGGCGGGGCGATCAGCACGCGCTGGACCATTTCCGGCGTCCCCTTGTCCTGCAAGGTACCCACCAGCGCCTCGCCAATGCCCAACTCGGTCAGCACCGCCAGGGTGTCGAACGCCGGGTTGGGCCGGAACCCGTCCGCCACCGCACGCAAGGCCTTCTGTTCCTTGGCGGTGAACGCCCGCAGACCGTGCTGGACCCGCAAGCCCAACTGGGCCAGCACGTCATCCGGCAGGTCACCGGGCGACTGCGTCACGAAATACACGCCCACACCCTTGGAACGAATCAGCCGCACCACCTGCTCCAGCCGGTCCTGCAACGCCTTGGGCGTGCCGTTGAACAGCAGGTGCGCCTCGTCGAAAAACAGCGCCAGCAACGGCTTGTCCGCGTCACCGCGCTCCGGCAACTGTTCGAACAACTCCGCCAGCAACCATAAAAGGAAGGTGGCATAGACCTTGGGCGACTCGTGGATCAAACGGCTGGCATCGAGCAGGTGAATACGTCCGCGCCCGTCCGCCCCCGGCTGTAACAGGTCTTCCAGTTGCAACGCCGGCTCGCCGAACAGCGCCTCCGCGCCCTGCTGCTCCAGGGTCGCCAGGCGCCGCAACAGGGCCTGGCTGGAACCGCTGGTCATCAGCGCGGCATCCTCGCCGAGCACCTGGGGGTTGTCCTTGAGATGCCCGAGCAAGGCCTTGAGGTCCTTGATGTCCAGGAGCAGCAGGCCCTCGCGATCGGCCACCTTGAACGCGGCATACAGCGCCGCCTGCTGGCTGTCGTTCAGCTCCAGCAGGTTACCCAGCAACAGAGGGCCCATTTCACTCAGGGTGGTGCGCAATGGATGACCGGATTGCCCGTGGATATCCCACAAGGTCACCGGATACGCCTGGGGCCGATGATTCAGCCAGGGCATCCCGGCAATCCGCTCGGCTACCTTGCCCCGGGGATTGCCCGCCGCGCCAAGACCACAGAGGTCGCCTTTCACATCGGCGGCGAACACCGCCACGCCGGCATCGCTGAACACTTCCGCCAGGCGCTGCAGGGTTACGGTCTTGCCGGTGCCGGTGGCACCGGCGATCAGGCCATGGCGGTTGGTCAGGCGCAGGGCCTGAGCGACCGGCTGTCCATCAAGGTTGGCGCCGAGCACGAAGGGGGTGGAGTCCGCCATGTTTTTTCATCCTCCATTTAAAGCTTTTGTGTGAGTCAGCCGATATCAAAGTGTGATTGATCGCTCAAAAAACAGGAAATCCCCGATAAGGATATGGGAACTCTCTCTGATCTCATCAGCGACTCCGTGCGAACCATCCGGATATTCAAGACCTTAGGGATGCTCCGATCAACTTGTCGTGCAGCCGCGGCAAGTTGCAATTTTCCAGGCACCTACAGCGTCATTGGACGAAAAGTGACCGAAAAATCATGTACGGAGAGCTTTTTCGACCGGTTCTCCGT
>NZ_MKZO01000003.1 GCF_001941965.1 Pseudomonas putida
TTTTTAGGCCGCACTACCGCCTGCAAACCTTGGTCTGCCATCAGTCGCTCCACAACCTTCTTGTTCACCAGGACGCCTTGATTCTTGATCGCCAGCGTCACGCGCCGATACCCATAGAGCCCTTTTTCCTTGTGATAGACCTGACTCACTAGTTCTTTCAGATGGGCGTGTTTATCCGGCCTTTGAAGGCTTTTGAGCTGGTAATAGAAGGTGCTGTTCGACAA
Organism: Pseudomonas putida; assembly: GCF_001941965.1. Taxonomy (GTDB): domain Bacteria; phylum Pseudomonadota; class Gammaproteobacteria; order Pseudomonadales; family Pseudomonadaceae; genus Aquipseudomonas; species Aquipseudomonas putida_L. Next base: position 225 of record NZ_MKZO01000003.1, read on the forward strand.
CTCAACCAAGTCCAGCAACGCTGACAGCGGGAACCGGGTTCGGAGTCTGGAAACGATCAGCGTTTTTTCTCTTGCCTTCGCTCCTTCTCCTCTCTCAAAGCCTTCAGCTCCTTTAGGACAGCGTTCTCCATGCGCAGATACTCGAGTTCCGCCATGAGCTGATCTCGTGGCTTCAGCGCGTCGTCGGTATCAGTGGGTTTGAGTGGCTTAATCTTCTTGGACACGTCGGTAGGCTTTTTTCGTTGAGAGGCAGAGGAGGCAAGGTTGCCACTGTAGTACTGGTCCTCCCAAATGCCTATCCGAGAGGACTGGCCCAAGCCAAAATGCGCTGCCGTTTGACGCAGGGAAAGCCGGTGCTCGCGCATGTGCTGCACAACTCTGCGCTTGAAGTCGATGTGGTAGCGCTGACTATGAGGTATGGAACTGATAGTGGAGCGAGCTTTGTAGCTGGCCACCCAGCGCCTCAGCAGGCTGAAATCGATGTTGAAATGCTGGGCTACCTTTCGAAAACCATCACTGCCCTCTAGATAGGCAGTGATGGCTGCCAGCTTGAACTGTTCGGTGTACTTCATAACTCCCCCAAGGGTTGGATTAGTCTCCAA
>NZ_MKZO01000004.1 GCF_001941965.1 Pseudomonas putida
ACGGAGAACCGGTCGAAAAAGCTCTCCGTACATGATTTTTCGGTCACTTTTCGTCCAATGACGCTGTAGGTGCCTGGAAAATTGCAACTTGCCGCGGCTGCACGACAAGTTGATCGGAGCATCCCTAGGTTAAAGGGCGTATGAAAAAGAGTCGGCCACTACACACAAGCGGCCGTGCTGGCAGGCAGTACTACTGAGCGGGATATTCTGCAACGACCTGATCAGACCCCGCCTTGGTCAAGCCAATGACCTGGTAGGCATGCTGTACGCCATCGACTTCCATACCGGGGGAGCCCGCCGGCATCCCGGGAACAGCGATGCCCACGAGATCATCGCGCTTGGTGAGCTCGATGACCTGAGCCGCCGGCACATGACCTTCGACGAACTTGCCGTCAATCACCGCGGTGTGACAAGACGCCAACCGCGGCGCAACGCCCAGACTTTGCTTCACTGCCGACATGTTGCTTTCGACATGGTCGACGACTTTGAAGCCATTCGCTTCGAGGTGTGAAATCCACTTCTTGCAACATCCGCAATTGGCATCACGATGGACATCAATCGTCAGGGCATCAGCTGCTTGAACTGCAGATGTGACGGAGAGAGCGGCCAGCAAGGCCAGATATTTAGCTTTCATGCACGTGCTCTTTGCCATCGGCGTGGGTGTGGGTCTTGGGCGAGGCGTTCGGAGCCTGCTCGGCGTGATGATCACCTCCGTTGGACGACGCCTCATCCCCAGCATGGTGGTCATCGCCACTCATATCCGAATGGTGACCTGCCTTAGGTGCGGAGCCACCCTCGCTATCCGTAGCCGCGGCATCGTGATGACCAGGCTCTCCAGCATCACCTGATCCATGATGGTCATCGCCACCGCCACTATTGTCATGATGGCCAGGCTTGTTGTCGCCGTGCTGTCCTTCATGGTTATGCATCTGCGTTTCCCCACCACCGTGCTGATGGCCGCCACTGGATGCGACGAGTGTTTGGTATTGCTTGGCATCCATCGTCGGCAGTTGGTTGAGGAAGGCAACCATGCCCCAGATGTACTCGTCTCCCATGCTCTTGCCCCACGCAGGCATACCCGTTGCCTTGATGCCATGCTTGATCACCCAGAACGCTGCTGACGGATTGCCATCGACACCGATCTTGGCGAGGTTGGGGGGCGCAGGATAAAGCGATTGGCTTAGCTCGGTCTCCGCCACACCTGGCGCCAAATGACAGCCGATACACATGGAGTTGTAGTTGCCCGCACCGGCGCGAATAAGAGCTTGATCATCCAGGTTGGGAACCTCGATGTCCCGCGAACGGACTTCGATAGAGCGGTCACGGGCCATCGTGAGAAACGCATGCACTGCAGGAAAATGGGGATCGTCGGCCCCCACGTTGACCACGCCAAAGTAGGCGCCGGCCAGGACAGCTGTGCTACCGACCACGCCGGCCGCCACCAAAGTTTTAATTGTTCTTTTCATGTCAGGTTCTCAAAACCACATCCGGATACCGGCGACAAAACGCGCCTCGTCTACATCACCGCCCTCGTCGCGCACCATGTCTGCCGTGTTGCCATAGGAGCGGCTCCAGGAAACCCCGATATAGGGGGCAAACTGCCTGACAATCTCGTAACGCAGACGCAAGCCGAGCTCGGTATTGGCCAACCCAGACCCCACACCTCGCTCAGGATCGTTCTTGCCGTAGAAGTTCATTTCGGCAGTTGGCTGGAGAATCAGCCGGTTGGTCAGCAGAATGTCGTACTCGCCCTCCAGTCGGGCAGCAGTTTGGCCATTCTCGCCGACGAAGGCCGTGGCTTCGGCCTCAAAGGCGTAAAGCGCCATGCCCTGGATACCGAAGGCGGCCCAAGTCTGCGGCGACTCCGGTTTGAAGTCCTGGCGAACGCCCGCGACGACATCCCACCAAGGGCCGATCGAGCGGCCGTACAGCAGCTGTAATTCAGCATCCTCGGTCACGCCGTTGGTACGCTCGCCTTCGGAGCGGAACCAGACCCGGTTGATATCACCGCCTACCCAGCCCGACGCATCCCAGGCCAGGGTGCTGCCCTCATCTGCGTCCTGGTATTCGAGCTGATCGAGCAGGAAAAAACTGTTGATGGCGCTGTCGTGAACCTTGTGGCCAGGTAATGGCGGGAAAGCCGCTTGGCGATCAGCATCCGTCAGAACGGGAATCGGCGTACGGCTGGTGGTTCTCGGGGCTTCAGCGGAGCCATGGTTCATCTTTGAATGATCCATGCCCTCCATCTGTCCTTGCATGGCGCCATGCCCCATCTTGCTGTGATCCATAGCCTGGGCCTTCTCTTGGCTCTGGCCGTGGCCCATCTGGCTATGATCCATGCTGCCCGAAGCACCCTGCATGGCGCCGTGATCCATCTTGCTGTGGTCCATGGCTGGAGCCTTTTCTTGGCTCTGGCTCTGGCTGTGGCCCATCTGGCTATGATCCATGCTGCCCGAAGCACCCTGCATGGCACCATGGTCCATCTTGCTGTGATCCATGCCCTCCATCTGCGCTTTGGTAGCGCCGTGGCTCATCTGGCTATGGTCCATCGACATGGTGCCGTGCCCCATTGCCGAATGATCCATTTCTTCCGCAGCCAAAGTAACGCCGCCGCTGAACGCACTCAGCGACACAGCCAGCGCCAAGAGAGATGGACGTGAAAACCTAGTGGTCATGGTTCGAACCTGCTTCGGCTTCGGTGCCGCCATGCTTATCCATCATGTTTTCGTGATTCATGCCGTCATGCTTCATGTCTCCGTGATCCATGGCGCCATGATCCATATGCTGGCCAGCCGCCTTATCCTTCGACTGATCTGCGTGATTGCCACTGGCGGTCTTGGGCACAGCCGACTCGGCAGCATGTTGTTCGTGCTCACTGTGCCCCTCACCTGCCAACGAAACCGGTGCGTGCAGGGCAGCCAATAGGCTGAACATGACTGCGCTGCCAGCCAGGGCATTTCGCTTCATAAAAGTGCTCATCAGAAATCTCCTTTACTCATCCACACGAACTTCACGGAACATGCCCATTTCCATGTGGAGCAACAGGTGGCAGTGATAGGCCCAACGACCCAACGCATCGGCAGTCACTCGATAGCTGCGCTTGGAACCTGGCGGCATGTCGATGGTGTGTTTACGCACCAGGAAATTGCCGTTCGCATCCTCCAGGTCGCTCCACATGCCATGAAGATGGATCGGATGAGTCATCATGGTGTCGTTGACCAGCGTGATGCGAACACGCTCGCCGTACTTGAGGCGCAGAGGCTCGGCGTCAGAGAACTTGATGCCATCGAAGGACCAGGAGAATTTCTCCATGTGCCCGGTAAGGTGCAGCTCGATGGTGCGACTTGGTTCGCGACCATCCGGGTCGAGGAAGGTGCTGCGCAGGTCAGAGTACGTGAGGACGCGTCGGCCGTTGTCTCGCAAACCAATACCTGGGTCGTCCAACTTATGCGTTGGTGTCATGGTTTGCATATCGACCAGCGGGTTGTTGGTCTCTGAGGCTGGGTGTGCCTGCATGGCACCTGCCATGCCTGCCATGCCCGAATGATCCATTCCAGCCATCTGGCTGTGATCCATGCCGGCCATGCCACCCTGCATGCTCCCATGATCCATGCCCGCCATACTGCCGTGGTCCATTCCGGCCATGTTCCCGTGATCCATACCGCCCATGCTGCCGTGATCCATACCCATGTCGCCCATGGCAATCAGCGGACGCGGGTCGGGGCTGGGTACTGGTGCACTCAACCCCTCCTGTACAGCAAGGGTGCCGCGCGCATAGCCAGTGCGATCCATGGATTGTGCAAACACGGTATACGCCTGTTCGCTGTCTGGTTCGACGATCACGTCGTAGGTCTCGGCCACGGCGATACGGAACTCGTCGACGCTGACCGGTTTGACGTGCAGACCATCGGCCGCAACCACAGTCATCTTCAGGCCCGGGATGCGCACATCGAAATAGGTCATCGCCGAGGCGTTGATGAAGCGCAGGCGGATCTTTTCGCCTGGTTTGAATATGCCGGTCCAGTTGCCATTGGGTGCCTGGCCATTCATCAGGTAGGTGTAGGTGTAGCCACTGACGTCAGCGAGATCCGTCGGGCTCATCTTCATCTCGGCCCACATCTTGCGATCGGCTACGGCGGCGGACCAACCCATCTCGCTTACGTCATCGATGAAGTCACCAACGGTGCGTTTGTGCTGGTTGTAGTAGTCCGACTGTTTCTTGAGCTTGGCCAGTACCCGCGTTGGATTTTCATCCGTCCAGTCGCTCAGCAACACGACGTAATCACGGTCGTAACTGAAGGGCTCGGGCTCCTTGGCATCGATGACCAGCGCGCCGTATACGCCGACCTGCTCCTGCAGCCCCGAGTGACTGTGATACCAGTAGGTACCGTTCTGGTTGACCTTGAACTTGTACTCATACATGCCGTCAGGAGCGATGCCATGGAAGCTCAGGCCAGGAACACCATCCATGTTCGCCGGCAGGATGATGCCGTGCCAATGGATGGAGGTGTCCTCCTTGAGGCGGTTGCGCACGCGCAATGTGACGGTATCGCCTTCGCGCCAACGAAGAATCGGCCCAGGGAGCGAGCCGTTGATGGTCATGGCCGTGCGCGCTGCGCCGGTGATGTTCACCGGGGTTTCACCGATGAATAGGTCGAATTCGTTACCAGTCAGTACGTTGGGCTGGCCGGGGCTGTTCACCGCCCAGACCGGCGTGCGCCACAGGCCAAGTCCGCCGATAATACCGGTGGCTGCCAGGCCTTTGACGAAGGTGCGCCTTGTGGTTTTGCTTTGCATGCCGTTTTGTCCAATCCGTCAAATGAGCCGGTGATGGTGTGCCCGGTCTCGGGTTCATGGCTGCTTCAATGTCGGGGATTTACCCCTCAACTTTCCACGTCGGTGCATTGCACAAGCCTTACCGACGATGAGCAGTATGAAATTGCCATATCCCAACCATCCGGGTGATTACATTTCTGTAAGGTAGATGACTTCAGCAGTTGGTGTGCTCTGCTTGCTCGGTTGGACTGCTGGCTACAGGAGCCTCAACTTTCTGCTGCTGGGCCACCCGGTAGGCCTCCAGAGACGTCTGGCGTGCCTGCTCCATGCGCGCGAAGGTTCGGTCAGCACCACCTTCAGCCATTGCCAAGCTGGAGATGCTCAGAGCAGTAACTACAAGCAGAGCTTTGATCGATTTCATTTTGGGTATTCCTCGTAAGTTAAGTGGTCCCTGCAACTGCAGAGGCCGAGCTTTAGGCTCGATGTCACGTTAACTAAGAGGGCCTGTCAGCAACCTGAGCCGAACATTACAGTTCTGTCAGGTTGCTATTTCTTTCTTGTAGCCCATCCAGAAGGCTCGGTACTGTCTTTCATGCCCTCATAAAGCCTTGCGAATTTCTTGAGAGGGCATGCTCGGCAGCGATGCCTAAGCTACTCAGGGTCATTCGCACCCGCGGATAAGACCACCAACAATTAAGAGAGATTGTCACTATGTCGAATAAATCCAACGTCGCTACCGGTGCCGCTCTGGCTCTCGTGGCCGCCAGCCTGTTTGCTACCCTGCCTGTCCAGGCCGCCCAGGACACCAAAGCAGCTGAAGTGAAGTGCTTCGGCGTCAACGGTTGCAAGGGCCAGAACGACTGCATGACCGCCAAAAATGCCTGCAAAGGCCAGGGAGAATGCAAAGGCCAGGGCTTCAAGCTGATGACTCAGGCCAAGTGCGATGAGGCCGGTGGCAAGACCAGCGAATAATGCCGTTGCGGGGAGTGCCTGCCACTCCCCTGCTGGAGTCTTGAATGAGTAAGCGCAAAACACTGGGTTTCGGTCTTGGCCTTCGCAGTGAGTATTACCAGCAGATTCTTGAACAGCGACCTGCGGTCGACTGGTTTGAGATCATTTCCGAGAATTACCTGGTGGGCGGTGGCAAGGCCCTCTACTTTCTCGATGCGATTGGCGAGCAATACCCGTTGGTGATGCACGGAGTATCGCTGTCGATCGGCGGTTCGCATAACCTGGACATGGGCTACCTACGACAGCTCAAGCAACTGGCGGACCGGATACAGCCCCAGTGGGTTTCCGACCACTTGTGCTGGAGTCGCGGCAACGCCCATCAACTCCACGACCTGCTGCCGCTGCCGTTTACCCAAGAAAGCCTGCTGCATGTCGCCGCGCGGGTGCGTCTAGTGCAGGATGTTCTGGAACGTCCCATTGTGCTGGAGAACGTTTCTTCTTACGTGCAGTGGAAGACGTCCAGCATGAGCGAATCGCAGTTTCTCTCGGAACTGAGTTTCCTGACCGGTTGCGAATTGCTCCTTGACGTGAACAACGTCTACGTCAGCGCACGAAATCAGGATTTCGACCCATGGCAGTTCATCTTGGAATTGCCGCACGAGCGGATTCGTCAAATTCATCTGGCCGGGCACAGCGATTACGGGCAGTACCTCATCGACACCCATGACCAGCCCATCGCTGATCCGGTTTGGTCTCTCTACAGCAAGACTTTGAGCTACTTGGGCCCGACATCGACCTTGATCGAGCGGGATGACCAGTTTCCGCCGCTGGAAGAGCTGTTGTCCGAATTAGCACATGCCCGTGCTATCGCCAAATCTGTGATATCGGGGGCCACCCCTTGAGCCTGATCGCCCTACAGACTGCATTTGAAACTTACCTGACAGGTGACAGTGCCCTGCCCTCCAACGAGCTTTTGGAGCAGATCCGAGGTAGCACAGCGCTGAGTGCTCTCGAAGGCCTGCAGATCTACCACAACGCTTACCGTTCGCGCCTGCTTGCGGTCTTGCGAGAAGACTTCCCTGCCCTGCTTCACTGGATCGGCAACGAATCATTCGAGCAGCTCGCACTGGCCTACTTGGCCGCCTGGCCACCACGACATTTCAGCATTCGCTGGCTGGGCGAGAAGCTGCCCGAGTTCATTAGCAGCTACGTCGAAGAACCCCAACTATCGCCGATGCGCGAACTCGCGGAGCTTGAGTGGGCTTTTACACTGGCTTTCGATGCTCAGGACGTCGAAGTGCTTTCACTGCAGGCCATCAGTGATTTTTCGGCTGAAGACTGGATTTCACTCAGGGTTTCCCTGACTGCATCTGCCCGGTGGTTGCAGCTGCAGTACAACACGCTGGAGTTGTGGAAAGCCGCCAAGTCCGGCAGCTTGCTGCCTGATATTACCCGCCTGCCAACGAACCTAGCCTGTCTTGTTTGGCGTCATGAACTCGTCTGCCAGTACCGGAGCCTGGAGCCAGCGGAGGCTTCGGCATTGCAGTTTCTCATCGAGGGCGGATCGTTCGCTGAACTCTGCGAGTCGTTGAGCGCCACGCATGGCGAGCAAGCTCCCTTGCAAGCCGCGACCTGGTTGAAGTTGTGGGTCAACGACGGTTTGCTAAAGCGCGGCCAGCTATTACACGAATGACCCGGAACCTTTAGGCTAGCGCTCTCTCTTTGGCCACTCCGAGCGCTTCTATGACTCACCGCATCATTCATTTCAAACAGCAAAGCCTTGCTTGACCCGGAGACCTATCAGGCAATGCTGGCCGACGGCGTTGGTCACTGGGAGCGGCTTGCAGGAGAAGTCGTCGGCATAGAAGACGAAAAAAGCCACGAGTTCGCTGCATTGAAAAGCCTGTTCAAGCGCAAGCGGTACTCCTATGACACGCTGGAAATGCGCGAGCCAGGCGATCACTCAAACTGGCTTCGCGGCCGAGATGGTTCAGAAGGTATGACCAACGAGGTCACCAGTATCCCAGGGCTAAAAGAGCTCTCAGAACTGGAGATTTAGTGGGATAGCAGGTCAGCGCTCAAGCGCTGACCTGGGCCGAATAGCCAAGCTCCTGGATGAGTTCGCGGATCGATTCGGCACTTTCTGTGCTCTCAACGGTGACCTTGCCGGCCGCTCGATCCACTTCTACTCGTGCATCCTGATCCAGAGCTTGAATGGCCTTCGTGATTTTGCTCACGCAACTGCCACAGCCCATCCCCGCAACACTCAGACTAAACATGTCTTTCACCTCATTTCGTCCGCGGCTCAAGTTACCGCACGGACAGCATCGACCTTGACACGATGGCAAGGTCAAGCCCGTAAGCGCTACAAAAGGATCAGCCGCTTACCACGGGCGTAAGGATGGGGGTTGGTGAACACACCACGACATGCCTTGCGCCCCTCGTCAGTGCGACGTATAGATTCTGGGGGGTCATAAGCTCAGGATGCAGGACAACCGAGACATCCGCCTCCAGCCCCTTGAGAAGTAATGTGCTGCCTACAGAGCGTCTTGCGATCGGTCGGGCAAGGTGTCTATTGCGCTCTCGCGCTTGAATGGCTGCACTCAGAAAGTCGGCAGCACCTCCCACCACCGCTTGCATTGCAGACCGGCAGCAGTACAGAACCTCCGGTCGGTATACACGTGCCCCGTGCTGCTCAGCGAGCGTATCGATCACACGGAGCGCTTGCCCCAATGTTGGCGCTGCTACGAAATCGATCGCCGCAGCCTCGGCCGCGGTCGGAGACGTTCGGGCCCTTCCTGCACGCAGCGACTCCACGCGCGTTCGCAGGTTTGCTGCACCTACCCCCGTCATTACGCTGGAAGCAAACTCCACAAGTTGTGCCAGAGCATTGGCACCCTGCAAGTCAAAGTTCCTGGCGAAGTTGACGAGATCTCTCAGGTCGACGGCTTCTACGGCCATGGCACCGGGTGTCTGGCTCGTGAGCTGATGGCGACCTTGCACGTTGATGGAGTCCCCGATGATGAGGACGCTGCCCCGAGCGTTGGGTGGCTCGGTTCTAGCGGCCACCAGCCGCTGCTGGACTTCTGTCCCGGCGTTGAGCTGCACCCAGCGCACTTCTGCCGGAGCCGTGCGCAGATCCACCGGCTGGCCAACTTGAAGTTGCTGCCGTATGGCGAGCAGCCACTGCCCGAGGTTCTCAGCTCCAGCCAGCCGCCAGCGCCACGGTATCCTCAACTCTCCCGCTGCGGGAAACAGGGGTTGCACCTCATTCGCCCAATGCACCAGTCGATTGCCACGGAAGCTGAATATGGCTTGCATCGGGTCACCGAGCACGCAGGTCGGAAGCACCTGGGCCAAACCAGACACGATGGCGTGCTGGACGACGTTGCAGTCTTGGTACTCGTCGACAAGCAACCGTGCATAGGTGGCGCGAAGGGGCTGAGCGAGGTGACCGGCCTGCAACAACTGCATGGCGGCCTCCCGAATTGCCGGGTAGTCAGTATTGGGTTGATGCAGCTGTAGGATCTGCGGGTTATGGCCGCTTCGCGCTGGGAACTTAGCGATCAGGCGCATCGAGAATCCGTCAATGGTGGAGACTCGATATGCGGAGTTAGGAACACCGGCTCGTCTCAGGCGCGCCCGTAAGGCCGCAACGCCGGCGTTCGTATGTGTCAAGACGAGGATGGGTTTGCTCTGCGTATGCGCGATGAGCGTCTCGGCAATCAATTGCGTTTTTCCACAACCTGCGGGGGCTGTTATGGAGCCACGCTCGATAGCGAAAAGATCAATCTCAGGGGGCACTTGTAAACGTCCAGAGCTGATTCGTGACTGCCATGAAGCCCGGTTCGGCGTTCTGTAAAGACGGACCGACGATGTCCCTTGCAACCTCCTGATAGGTTGTCAGCGACTTGAACCAGCCGCTGTTGCGGATACGGGATGCGGTTCCCAGCAGCTCTCGTCTCTCAGGTGAGTACCCATCCACGAGTCGCTCGGCTCGGATATCGTTCAGCGTCACGCGGCCTTGGGACTTCGTCTGAATGTGTGCGTTCATCAGCTCTGCACCCACTATTGTTTCGGCTTTCGCCAGAAGTGCATCGAGTGCTTGCTCACTGAGATGGCGGAAGATCTCGTCCTCCAACGTGAGGCCTGGTCGCCATGTAAGAATTTGCCCGCCGGCGGCCAAGAATGCTTCAGCGAGCCCCGCGGTCGAAGGCTTGTCGGCATCTACAAAAACCATCACGCGGTAACCCAAGTTCAGAAGTGCTGTTCCCCGGATAAGACTGTTATCGGGGCTTCCCCCGCCGGCGTCCACATACGCGCCGCCATGGGCCAGGAATGAGGTAGCGCCAAGACTGACCCACCATTGGTCAAGGCCACGCGCGAAGCCAACCTCGCTGGCCCCCTCGCAAACGATGATGGATTTGGCGAGGAATGCTTCGGGGTCCTTCCGAAGGGTACTTTGTACCTCGTTGGCTTCCCCAGCTGGCATAACACTGTGGCGCTGAGGTGCTGACCGAACAACGAATAACTGGCTGCCGGACAGCTCGCGCAGCGCGACCGGCGAGTGCGTCGTCATGAACACTTGCAACGGAGCGGCAGCGTCCTTTGCACCCAGCGAGTCCAGGAATCGCATGAGCCGATGAGGTTCAAGCCCGTATTCCACCTCATCAACCAGGGCAATTGGCGCGGCGCTGGCCGCAGCCCTTTGAAGCCCTGCCACTAGCAAGCGTGACGAGCCCGTGCCAAGGGAGCGCAGCGGAATACCTGTTTCACTGTGCAGCGCGATCGCCCCCTCGCCAATCGACACAGAATGTGCGTCAAGGAGCGCCTGAGGCATAGCCCCGACCGAAACGCCAAGATGCTGTGCTGTGCGTTGCACGACCTCAAGCGTCTGGGTCAGATGTTCGGCTGCTTGATTGCCAAAGTTCGCTCTTGCTTGCCTAGCGGCGCGCGCCAGTTCAGCACCAAGCTCGGCGCGCTCATCGGTAAGTCGATTGAGCACTGAGCCACGACTCCACGACAGGTTCGAGCTCGCAAAGCTGCTGATACGGGCGGGCGCTAGTGCCGCTCGTTCTTTCCAGGGAAGAGTGCGTTCAAGTTGCTGCTGCTCCGCGCGCTCGGAGAAAAGTGTCCAAACAGGCTCCAAATCGGCACCAACTTGCAGACGCAAGGTGATGACGGTCTCCAGCCCCGCTCGCGGTTCGTCTTCGACTTCCCCCGTACCGGGATGGAATCCACGCAAGAACTCGCCGTAGACATCGATATCCATCAGCGATAACGGCAGATCGCCAAGCGCCACGCTGATGGTGATGGGTACATCGACGTTTAATGCGAAGAAGTCCATGTCGCCGAACGTGCCGCCTCGGCGGGCGCCGACGCAAAGGTCAATCGCGTCCAGGATGCTGGACTTCCCACTGTCACCCGGACCAATGAGGCAGTTAATTCCGGGGGCCGGCACCCAGTCGAGCGCCTGGATAGACCGGAAGTTGCTAATTTGCAGTCGGCGAATGCGGGCCACGGAGAATCCTCATGGGGTAACGACTGTCAGTCTCCTACTCGCAGCGGGAACGATCCATAGAACGTCCCCTCGTCATCAGGTGATGCGACTGATAGGTCAAGTTGCAAGCTACCGTACGGTATTTTCCGGTCAGATGCGCATTTAAAAAATCGCCCTGCAGGTAGGCACATCGTCTTGTCTAGCAGACTAGCCAACGTCCGTTGCTTTCAACCTAAGCGCATTGAAAACCACCGAGGCTGAACTGACGCTCATTGCCAGAGCAGCGATCAAGGGCGACAGAAGATGTCCTGTCAGCGGATACAGCAGCCCGGCCGCTAGCGGGATTCCCATCGCGTTGTAGAGGAATGCAAAGGCAAGGTTCTGCCTCATGTTCTTCACCGTGGCCACCGACAAGGTGCGCGCCCGCAGGATGCCCATCAGGTCTCCCTTGACCAGGGTCACTTGGGCGCTGTTCATCGCCACGTCGGTGCCCGTGCCCATAGCGATGCCTACGTCGGCCCTGGCCAAGGCCGGCGCATCGTTGATGCCGTCGCCCGCCATGGCAACACGCCGGCCATAGCTCTGCAGTTCGGCGACTAATTTCTCCTTGTCCTGCGGTTTCACCTCGCCATGCACCTCCTCGATGCCTAACTGCTTCGCCACGGCTCTTGCTGTGGTGAGGCCATCGCCAGTGGCCATGATGACCTTCACGTCAGCGTTCTGGAGTTGAGCAACAGCCTGTTGGGAGGTCGGTTTGATTGGATCGGAAACGGCCAGGAGACCCGCCAGGCGACCATCGACGGCCAGATAGATGATGCTGATGCCCTCCAGGCGCAGTTGCTCTGCACGGTTACGCAGCGGAGTAATATCGACGCCCGCCTCCTCCATCAACGCTGTGTTCCCAAGCTGCAGTTGATGGCCATCGACCTGTCCGCGTACACCAATACCTGAGCCAGATTCGAAGGTCTCCGGTTTCACCAGGGCAAGACCCTGTTCACGCGCATGATCGACAATGGCATGCGCCAGCGGATGCTCGCTGCCCTGGTCGAGGCTTGCGGCCAAGCGCAGAACCTCGACCGAGTCGAACGGCCCGGTTCCCTCTGCACTATGAAAGGCCGGCCGCCCCTGCGTCAGTGTCCCGGTCTTGTCGACGATCAAGGTGTCGATTTTGCAGAGGTTCTCGATAGCGCTGGCATCGCGGAACAACACACCGCTGCTGGCGGCCTTGCCGGTCGCGACCATGACCGACATCGGCGTTGCCAAGCCCAGGGCGCATGGGCAGGCAATGATCAGTACGGCCACAGCGTTGATCAGGCCAAATACCCAACCTGATTCCGGCCCGAACACCCCCCAGCCAAAAAATGTCAGGATCGCGATCAGGATCACCCCCACCACGAAATACCCTGCCACGGCATCGGCCATACGCTGCATGGGCGCCTTGGAACGCTGGGCCTTAGCCACCATCTGGACGATCTGCGACAACATGGTTTCGGCGCCCACCTTCTGCGCTTCCATCACCAGGCTGCCGTGGGTGTTCAGGGTGGCACCGATGAGGGTATCCCCTGCCCGCTTGGTGACGGGCACCGGCTCGCCGGTGAGCATCGACTCGTCGACAGCGCTCTCGCCCTCCAGCACGGTGCCATCCACCGGGACTTTTTCGCCCGGCCGGACACGCAAGTGGTCACCCAGATGGACGTGGGTCAGCGGAATATCTTCTTCCTGGCCGTCAGGCCTGATGCGCCGGGCAGTCTTGGGGGCCAATCCCAGCAGTGACTTAATGGCGGCAGAGGTCTGCGAGCGGGCTTTGAGTTCGAGCATCTGGCCCAACAGCGTGAGCGAGATGATCACCGCGGCGGCCTCGAAGTAGACGCCGATGCGTCCATCCTGAACGAAGGCCGCCGGGAACCACTGCGGCACCAGGGTGGCTGCCACGCTGTAGAGGTAGGCGGCTGCAGTTCCTAATCCGATCAGGGTCCACATATTAGGGCTGCGTTGCCGGATGGAGTCTATTCCGCGAGTGAAAAATACCCAGCCACCCCAAAGCGTCACGGGCGTTGCCAGAACCAGCTCAACCCAGTTCTGGGATGTTCCATGGAACAGCTGCAAGGAATGACCAGCCATCGCCAGCACGGTCACGATGACGGTCAATGGCAGAGTCCACCAGAACCGTCGCGAAAAGTCTTTCAGCTCCGGATTTTCTTCGTCCTCCAGCTCTGGAATGACGGGTTCGAGCGTCATCCCACAGATCGGGCAGTTGCCAGGGCTCGGTTGGCGAATCTCGGGATGCATCGGGCAGGTGTATTCAGCCCCCAGTCCTGCCTGAGTTGAGTACTCTGGCGGAGCGGCATGCTGGTGGTGCCCGGCATGCGATTGATGGCTCATGTACTGATGAGGGGCTGCCTGGAACTTCTCCTGGCATTTTGTACTGCAGAACCGATAGGCCCTTCCCTCAAAGTTCTCCTGGTAAGGACTATCAGATTTGACCTCCATGCCACACACCGGATCGCGTGGGCTCTCTGGATGGCCGTGCGAGTGATGTGCATGGCCCTGGTCATGATGGCAGGAGGTCTTTTGCATTCGAGTTACTTCCTATCCTCGTCCTTGGAAACTGCGGCTCCGCTGGAGTGGGAGTGCCCGCCATGATTGTGGCCAAACAGATGCATCAGCGGGCATAGCAGCAGGATGAGGTATGGCAAAGCCTGCGAAAGATGACCGTAATGCTCGCGCGCGACATAGAAGATGCCGATTACGGCCAGCATGATCAGTGCGATGCCAATCTTGCTCTTCCAAAAAGGTGGTTCCGTAGTGCCAGTGTGGTGCGTGTGATCCATGACAATAGCCTCGGTTCAATGACCATAGAATCAGCATAGGTTGCTCTGGCCAGGCAGAGTTGACGCGTATCAATGGAGTTCAGCGTACGGTCACCTTACCGACCATTCCCGACTGATAATGTCCAGGAACATTGCAGGCGAACTCCAGATCAGTAGCGTCGGAGAAGGTCCAGATCAGCTCTTCGCGTGCACCTGGCTCGACCAGAACGCTGTTGGGATCGTCGTGCTCCATGCCGACCATCTTCATGCCGCCCATGGCGTGGTCCATTTTGCTCATGTCATGCGCTGCAGTCGGGGACAGCGTGCCGTTCTGAAACATCGCAGCCATCTCTTTCTGATGCGCAGCATGGGATGCCGCTTTGCCAAGGTTGAACTCGTGCAGCAGGGCTCCCTCGTTCAGCAGTACGAAGCGAACCGTCTCGCCCGCCTTGATTTCCATTGCCTTGGGTTCAAAGAAGATGTCCCCCATCCGTACCTCGATGGTGCGATCTACTGCCTGACTATCTCCCGACTGGCCGATGCTGTCTTTGTTGTGGCCCGGGCTGGCCATCGCGTTGGCTGCGCTGAATAGCAAACCCACGGTGGTGATCAAAGAAAGGGATTTGAGGGGTAGGCGTTTCATGGTTAGACCTCGCTGGGATGCTGGAAATCTCATGCTATTACTCGCTTGCTGCCAGGCCGCTGCCCCCAAATCTACAACTGCGTCAGCTGGGAAAAAGCACGGCGCCATAGAGGCGCCGCTAGGCCAAAGGAGCAATCACGAAAGGCCTGGAAGATGGGGGAAATCTTTACTGATGGCATTCCTTATCGGCCATCATCAACTTGTGCTCTCGAATCATTTGACCCAGCACGTCGTCTACCAACTTGTCATGCTTTTCCATCCAGGCCAGATGCTCTTCGGCAGACATGTTCGGCGCGGGATGCTCGTTGTGCAGCTGGCTCATGATGTCTTCGAGCATGTTCATATGCGCCTTCATGTGCACATGCCGCTCGCCGACCGGGGCCTTCTCCGCCTGGTTCAGCACGACTTCTGCTTTGTCGCGCATCTGCTGGATGCGCTCGAATACACGGTCGCTGCCCCCCTCGGCCCAAGCCATAGAAGAGAGCAGTAGCGAGCCAACCAGAAGCAAAGGTTTCAGCGATTTCATGGGACAGTCTCCATCAGTGCAAACTATGGCCGGCACCTCTGCTTTTGGTCTGTCGAGGGCCGAGAGCACAACCTAGTGCTCATGCTTGCACCTTAGACAAGCCACCCTGTCAGCGAGCTGAAGCCAGAATTACATTTTCGTAAGCTTCTGGTTGGGGCCGCGGTTTGCCTGCAAACTCAGGCCACCCGATATTTGGAGTCTGCTCGCATGAAACTACTGGTAGCTGAAGATGAACCCAAAACCGGTGCATACCTGCAGCAAGGCCTCAGTGAAGCGGGCTTCAATGTCGACCGGGTTATGACCGGTACAGATGCTCTACAGCACGCTCTGAGTGAGTCCTATGACCTCCTGATCCTGGATGTGATGATGCCTGGGCTGGACGGGTGGGAAGTGCTGCGCATGGTGCGCGCCGCAGGAAAAGACGTCCCCGTATTGTTCTTGACGGCACGCGATGGTGTGGAGGACCGCGTTAAAGGGTTGGAGCTGGGCGCGGACGACTACCTGATCAAGCCATTTGCTTTCTCAGAACTTCTGGCCAGGGTCAGAACGCTGCTGCGTAGAGGCAATGGCTCACCCACGCAAACAACGATGAAAATTGCCGATTTGGAAGTCGATCTGATGAAGCGTCGCGCCATCCGCGGCGGTAAACGAATTGACCTGACCGCGAAGGAGTTTTCACTGCTGGAACTGCTACTGCGCCGGCGCGGCGAGGTGCTCCCGAAGTCGCTGATTGCCTCTCAGGTTTGGGACATGAATTTCGACAGCGACACCAATGTCATTGAGGTTGCGGTACGCCGGCTACGCGCAAAAATCGATGACGATTTCGATCTCAAGCTGATTCATACCGCCCGCGGCATAGGATACATGATGGATGCTCCGGAGTGAATATGAAGCACCTTTCGCTGACCGCACGCATGAGCCTGATGTTCATGTCCGCGGTAATTGCAGTCCTGACGGTAGCAGGGCTGAGTTTCAATATGCTCAGCCAGCACCACTTCAAGATGCTGGATCGGCAGGCCCTGGTGGAGAAACTCGAATCCGCCAAACATATCCTCAACAATGCTCGCGGTGAAGCGAGCCTTTCGGAAGAATTACCGCAGTTGCGAGCTTTGCTGGGAGCCCATCAGGATCTGGCCGCCACTATCCTGGCCAGTGACGGTTCTGTACTGTTTTCCGACCCCAGAGCAGTCGAAGTACCTGAGCGTTTCAGACGTGCAAATGAGCAGAGCATGTGGGAGTGGCAGAACGGCCAACACATGTACCGTGGCATGACGGAGCAAATCTCGGTAGCCGATCAGGCTGAGCCGCTCACTGCGTTGCTGATTCTTGACGTCACCAATCACACACACTTTTTCGACACGCTGCAACGATGGTTTTGGATTGGATTGGTCATCAGCGCCCTGTTCAGTGCCGCACTCGGCTGGGTGGTTGCTCGCAGCGGCCTTAGGCCTCTGCGGCAAGTCACTCATGTGGCCTCCGGGATGTCCGCTCGCTCGTTACAGGAGCGAATCCCTCTCGAACCAGTGCCGCGGGAACTTCAGCAACTGGTTCTCTCCTTCAATGCGATGTTGGCTCGGCTAGAGGATGCCTTCGTTAGGCTCTCCAATTTTTCGGCCGACATTGCCCACGAGCTACGAACTCCAGTCAGCAATCTGATGACCCACACCGAGGTCGTGCTGAGTAAAAAACGCGATATCAATGCCTATGAGGAGAATCTGTACTCCAACCTGGAGGACTTGAAGCGCATGTCTCGGATGATTGATGACATGCTGTTCTTGGCCAAGGCTGATAATGGCCTGATCATCCCCGAGCAGGCCAGGATCGAACTGGCTGACGTAGTCTTCAAGCTGTTTGACTACTACCACCTTCTGGCCGAAGAGCGCGGCATTGAGCTATCGCTCACAGGCAAAGGCCAAGTGCTGGGAGATCGGCTGATGCTTGATCGCGCGCTATCCAACTTGCTGTCCAATGCGCTGCGCTACACGCCGGCGGGACAGACAATTTCGGTTCTGATCCGCGAGACAGAGGACTCCACTACCTTCAGTATCGAGAACCCAGGGGACACAATCAGCTCAGAGCATCTAGAGAAGCTCTTCGACCGTTTTTACCGGGTTGACCCCGCTCGGCGGGAGGGCAGCCCGAGCAACGCCGGGCTCGGGCTTGCAATCACCCGATCCATCATTGAGGCTCACAAAGGCCGCATCTGGTGCACCTCAGCGGCTAGCCTCACGGGCTTTCACATCGAATTGCCCCATCCCAGATAATGCCGGTCTGGCGGTAAGTAGGCTACAGCTAACCGCTAGCCCAACTTGACAGGGTGGGTGCAGGTGCAACTCGACTGAGCGCAGATTGCATTCGCCATCCAGATAGGTAACGAGCGGTGAGCTGACAAAGCGTCATGCCGGCGGTGACCGGATCATGGCGCAAGTCCTGGCTGCCGTACCGGTCGCCGGACTCGATGCCGTGCTGGTAGCCGTTGAGCTGGTACTGGAGAGCGGCAGCCTGAGCGCCGAACACATCCTCAATGTCGTGGCACGGCTGACAGCATCCGAACCACCACCCAGCGTCGAAACCCACTTGTCGCTCGAGGAAGCCCCCGTCGCTAACACGGCGCGCTACGACCGCCTGCGTGGCCAGGCCGAGGGGGTCGGTCATGCGTGATTTGATGGCGGAACTCAAGGAGCTGCGCCTGCACGGCATGGCCACGGCCTGGGCGGAGTTAACTGCACAGGGTGAGTCGAACACAGCCTCGTCCAAGTGGCTGCTCGAACACCTGCTGAAACAAGAGCACACAGATCGCGCCATGCGCTCGGTGAGCCACCAGATGAACATGGCCAAGCTGCCGATGCACCGCGATCTGGCCGGCTTCGACTTCAGCGCCTCCAGCGCCGACGCTCGCTTGATCAGCGAGCTGGCCAATCTGAGCTTTACCGACACCGCGCAGAACGTGGTGCTGATCGGCGGCCCAGGCACCGGTAAAACCCACCTGGCCACCGCACTGGCCGTGTCCGGCATCACCCGGCATGGCAAGCGCGTGCGCTTCTACTCCACGGTCGATCTGGTCAATCTGCTGGAGCGCGAAAAACACGACGGCAAAGCCGGGCGGATCGCCCAGGCACTGCTGCGCATGGATCTGGTCATCCTCGACGAACTGGGTTATCTGCCGTTCAGCCAGGCTGGCGGTGCGTTGCTGTTTCACCTGCTGTCCAAGCTGTACGAACACACCAGCGTGGTGATCACCACCAACCTGAGCTTCGCCGAATGGTCGAGCGTGTTCGGCGACGCCAAGATGACCACCGCCCTGCTGGATCGGCTGACCCACCACTGCCACATCGTCGAAACCGGTAACGAGTCCTATCGCCTGCAACACAGTAGCTTGGCGGCCCAGGCCAAGATCAAATCACGGGAGCGAAAGCGTAAGGGCGGCCAGGAACCGGAGGACGATGAGCCGTTCTGATTTCATGGTGACGACGGCCTGCTGCATGGCTGCATGTGGCAGGTCTTCAACAGCTGAACTGGGACAGCGAGGGAGTGGGGGCAACAGCAGCTGCGCTGGTAGACTTATCCACAGTTGCTGGTAACAAAATCAGCAATCCGCCCTGGGTCAAATTTCAATCGGCAGGGTGGGTCAATTTTCCATCAGCGCCAACAGTCAGGAAACTGCGGGTAGTCGCAGGCGACCGTCTCGCCGCTTTCCAGCTCCTCAGCTTCCAGCGTCTCGCCATCGGTAGCGAGCACATATTTAGCCTTGGCACGGGCCGTCGCGGGGCTGGCCTTCAGTGCCGCCAGGGTTTCGGTGACCTTGCCTGGCTCACACACAGCCAAATGGATATTGCTGGTCTGCAGTATGCCGCCCAGATCGGACTTATTGGTTGCACCCGAACGCAGGCGCTTGAGGGTGGTTTCCTTGTTACCGAAAGCCTGCAGGAAGGCATAAGGGAACTCGACCCGGTCAAACGGCTGGCTGGCCAGGTCGGTGATGGCTTGTTCGATTTCTACGGCGTTCATATAGGGCTGTTCCGATCACTGCTGCCAAGGCGGCACAGGGGGCCTTTAGGCCCACCATCCATGCAAAGTGCATGGATGATAAAGGAACGAGCATTGGCATGTGAAAATGATCCTGTGCCCCATGGAAGCTATCAAAAACTGCTGAGGACGTGGAACGCTGCAGCCAGGACGCATCGCCAAGCCAGTCGAGTGGGCTATGCGAAGAAAACTGCTATCCCCCGCCTACACCACTCGCTGGTCTGAGTTAATGGTCGCAAAGGCGAACTAGCCACTACCCTCGGCTAGTGCCGAATCCTCGCTGACGATCCCCGTAGGACTTGGTCGCTTTCTTACACAGGTAGCTGGCCCGGTGGAACAGATCCGGTAGCTCATCAACAAGAACCTTGTGTTCTGACCATGCAACCTTCCGCATACGGGGATGCCGATCTATCCGATACGTTGGATTGTCGGGGATATGTACCAGCCCGTCGACCTCATGCTTCGACAACCGCAGTGCACTGGCCCATGACTCTTCTATCCGGCTGATCATGTTGACCCTCTCTGAGCGCAGCAGCCCCAGGGTGTAATAGGCATCGCGGTTCAACAGGATCAGCAGGTGATAATGCTGCCGGCCTGCCTGACCTATTTCTCTCGACCAGACGTACCGTACTTTGCAGCCACGCGAATAGCCACGATCAGCCACTCGTTCCTGGTGGTACTGGATCTTCTTCGTAAACGATTCGAAGAATCGGCTGATGACCTGGTTCGTATAGGCGTAGTCAGGTAGCAGGACGCCTTGAGGCAAGTGGAGGTCAACTCTGAAGGCTAAGACCCTCGGATACTCAGCTAATGCCAGGTCTATGGTGCGCTTGAGATCGGACAGGTGCTCACGAATGAAAGGCCCCTTGTCACGCATCAAGCGGAAGCCCTCAAAGGTGTCGTCGTAGTGCAGATGCAGATTGGTATTGGCTGGATGACGGAGTGGGTAGCGTTGGGCGGTGTCGGTATCGTTGAGCATGGTTATGACCTCTCATGGTTGAGTTTCATAAGCCATGCCTGCGGAGTTTTAATTTACTGGATACATTTCCCTGCCTGATCACCCTCGACTGGATGCTCGGTGACGAAGCTCATCCGCGATGAATGGGTAGCTGGTCTCCCGTGGTGAACTGATCGTGTTGCTTGGTGGTTGGTAGATCCCCCGGATAATTGCCCCTTCAGATAGTGCTTCAGTGCCAGATGATTAAGCCCCTCCAGGTACATGGGATCTGGTCGGTGAAGCTTGCTACTGCACGGTTAATGAGGCAAGAACCCTTCGGGTAGGAATAGCTAGTAAAAGCATACTACCCACACCGCAACTGACAGCTCCGGCTGGCTCGGAAAAATCCACACTGCGCACCAAGCCGCAACGGCATTTTTTGCTGAAGACGTATTCCGGACATAAACCAGACCAAAAGCCCATGGAGACCGATGCCTAGCCAGAGTCTGCCGGATCGATGGGGAGCAACATTGCTCCGGCTTTCTGAAGATCGCCGAGCAGCCAGAATCAGGCAGCCGGCATAAGCGCCATGACCAGCTCCGACTGGTCATGGCACAGGTGGTCAGTTCTAGCTAGCCATGCTCAGGTGGCCGGTGGGACGTACTGCAGTACCCTCGGCTTGGTCACGCTCCTCGATCCGAGCCAGGATCCAATCGTGCACCTCGCTATCGACCCAGCCGACGCAGCGGTCGCCCAGCGATACCGGTTTCGGGAAGGTGCCTTCCGAGATGTACTTGTACAGGGTCGACCGAGACAGGCCGGTCGAGTCGATGACTTCTTTCAGACGGATGATTCGCATGAGCAGGCTCCTCTGTGGCTCAGAGGATTTGCGAGGGCCGTATAAAAAAACTGCCTGTTACCCAGCAGCTCGTGCCGGCGTGAGCAACCCTGACTTTTCGCGCAGCTCCAGCGGAATATCCACCTCCCTCAACACGCTTTTCACCACAGGATCATCGCACCCCTTGGTGACCATCCAATGCTTGGCCAGACCTTCGTCCGAGGCTCTTTCAGTCAACAGAGCGATGCAACGGTGGCCAGTCGACACATGCGCCGGGACCAAGATGTAGCTAACCCTGGCCAGATCAATGCTGGATACCTGCGAAAAACGTTGGACCACCTCTCTGGCCAGCTCAAGGACTTGGTGGTGGAGGAAGTCGAAAATCTCCTCGTGGTCCAGAATCGCTTTGTCCTTGGGATCAAGCATCGGCAGGCGAAAGAATGCTGCCACTTGCTCCTTCACCGTCGAGTCCACACCGCGCACCTTTCCCCATCCGGCGGAATCAGCCTGAACCCAGTGGCGCGACAGAAAGCCCAATACGCAGTCACAAATAAAAAGCTCAAGCTGATCAAACGCATGATCTGGCGCTCGCCTGAAGAGACGAACCACGCTGCGAGGTGCCAAATATTCCCCTCGCCTTAGGAAGGAGTTGCGATCAAGTCTGACGCCAGCCAAAAACTTGTAGTCGATGTCTTGATCGGCGGCCTTCTTATGCACCACGACGGAAACAACGTCGTCAGCAGGTGAAAGCTGAAGGTGGTTCAGATTAAGCCAATAAACGCTCCTGAGCTTCTCAGCGAAAATCGGACTCGCCAACCCAGGTATGTGTCTACGAATGAATCCCAGCTCCGTAAGCCTGCGCAAGCGCTGCTTGAGAGAGGCCGCATCCATTCCCGTCAGCAAGCAGAGCTCCTTGCTACTCAGCCCCCTGGCAACCCCAAACGGATCTGCATGGCTTAGCAATATCATGAGCAGCAAACGATTCGCCAAGCTGAGCTTCCCCTGCCGCACTGGAGCAACTCGCTTCTCGTCTCGCGAGCGTGTGTTGAGCTCCTTCGCAGTCGGCGCATCGTCCTTCCAGCCAGACCAGATGGCCCTGATGCGCTCGCCACCCAAGACATGCTTGACCAAACCGGGGTGGTTCAGCGTCCTTTCCTCGACATCCCGCAGAGCCGACTGGATAGCTTTGCTCATCTCGTAGGTACACCTTGGCCGCCCCTTCCCTTCGGGCTGAGTAACGACTCGCAGTACCCCCACATCAACCAGTTGGGCAACCGCTTTTGAAACGGCTTGCACCGGAAGCCGCAGGTCTTCAGCCAATTGCTTCTGCGAACGAGGCTTAGGCGTCACGGAGCCATAGTGCTTCCAGAATGCAATGAGCAGAAATTTAGCATCTGGATCACCCGGCCTTAGCTTCGCATCAAGAAGCCTGGTAAGCATAGAACCTCCAATTTTTAACTCGTAAATATACCCTATATACACGATATCTTAGTTACAGTAACGGCTCATATAACAACACGTAACGTTTTACTCACATATCAGTATCAAAGCTGATAACGGTTGCGTAACGAAACAGTAACGGTATAAATCTTTCCCGAAGGATTGGCTTTGACTCATAGCCCAAATGGCCCGCCTGGAGGATGAGATGTCAGAAAATGAGAAACCACTGAAGTGGCTGCGCAAGCAGGATGGTGAGTGGGAATGGGCAGCCGATTACCTCAGGCACCGGCTCGATGCCGAGTACATGAGGAGGCTCAAGGGCGATGCGTTTACCCGGTTTGCGACCTACGAGAACGTCGTTGCTGCTATCAGGCAGATCCAAGAGGACAGGCTGGACCTGATCATAAGACTACAGGGAGCTATACGGCAGCGTCGCTACCGCTCTGACAGCAATGGTCGAAAACCTCGGACATTCAGCCTCAGCAAACAAACCCTTACCAAGCTGAGCTCAATCGCAAAGCGACATGACACTGACGAGACCGCAGTAATCACTGCGCTTATAGAAAGAGAAGGACTGGCCGCCGAGGCCGAGAGGGATTACAAAAAGCTGCTCAAGGAATCAGTCGCGCGCGAGCAAAAGAACGCAGCCCAGACAGTTGCGACCATGACCGCTCAACGGGACGAGGCGTTGAAATACGCCGAGCGGTATCTGAGGCTTTTAGTTCAATGGGAGCTAATGTGGCCTGACGAAACGCCACCCACCGCAAGCGATGAGGATGTGTCGAAGCTTGTGGAGTCCAAAATGAAAGACCTAAAGGACAAGCTAGCCTACATTGCCTTCAGAGACGCAGTGACAACTGACCGAGGGCATGACGAGCGCTAATCATCTCACCTCGCACTGAAGCAGGCACGAAGCACAAAACCGGGTACAAAACCGGGTACATAATTTTCAGAAATTGAAACTCCCTCAGGACTGGTGGCCGCCTCAGGCCTGACTTAGTGGATAACGTCTGATTCCGCGCTGAAACAAAAAGCCCCCTGTGAGCCTTGGCTCCAGGGGGCTTTTCGTTTTCAGGCCTGCAGTTCCCGGCCTGGCATCAGCGCGTAGGGTGATTTCCAGCCCGGCAGGTCGCGGATCCGGTCTTTCCACGCCTCGATATGACGGTACGCGGCGAGGTCCATGCCGGTGTCTTCCGGCATGAAGACGTAGCCAGCCAGGGAGAAGTCGGCGATGGTCAGGCGTTCACCGAGCATGAACGGGCGTGTGGCCAGGTGCCCATCGACGATCTCGTAGGCCGCTTTCGCGCGCTCGCGCAGGAAGGTGGTAACCGGCGTCTCGCCGCTGTGCTTCAGCCCGTACATGAAACGCAGGGTGGCGTAGTAGGAGGTGAACTTGTGGTTGTCGAAGAGCATCCAGCGCCAGATCTCGCGGCGCTCCTCTTCGTTGCGCGGTCCGAACTGACCGCTGTGCCCGGCCAGGTACTCGAGGATCAGGGCTGATTGGGTCAGCGTCTGCCCGGCATGTTCCAGCACTGGCACCTCGCCCTGCTCGTTGACCTCGCCGCGCCAATCGGCCTGGCGCGTCTGCCCATGAAAGAAATCGACGAACACCGGCTCCCAGTCCAGACCACTCAGCTCGAGCATCAGCGCAGCCTTGTAGGCGTTCCCGGACTCGGCAAAACAATGCAACTTGAACTCTGACATGACGCTCCTTCCTTGCCCTGTAAGACCGAGGCGGTCAGTTCCTGCACTGACCGCGTACGGAGCAAAGCATTTCTGCACGGGAAGGGTCAATTGCCAGTGCCAGCACTTACTCGGTTCGCAGGTCCACCGCCAGATCCCGCGCCGCCTTGGTCGCCAGCACGCTCATCAGCTTGCCCATCTCGTCCTGGCGTCCGGCACCGCCCTCCGTGGCCCCCATCATGACCGAAGGTACCGGTGCCTGGGCGGCGGCGGCTGCCCAGGCCCGATTGATCTGCACCAGCGCATCGAGCTTCGCCTGCAACGCACCGTCCGCCTTGATCGCCGCCTCCCGCGCATAGGCTTCGGCGTCGGCAGTGATCTTGGTCGCCTCACCGGTGACCCGGGCCTTGTCCCGCAGCAGTTCGGCGGTCTTCTTCTCGATCTCGGCGCGGCGCTGCTCACGTTCGGCATTGATCAGGGTGAGCTGTTTCTCGGTCTCGGCCTGGGTGGTGCGCTCGATCTGCTGGCGCAGGCTTTCCTGGCGCTTGGCTTCGACATCCTTGGCACCACGGGCGGAGACCAGTTGCTTCTCCTCCTCTTCCTTCAGGCGGTTCTGCCGGGCCACGGCCAGTTCGGCCAGGGCCTGCTGCACGCGAACCATGCGCTCCTGGTACTGCGGGTTGGGGTCGATATGGGTGACCCGGGCATCGACCACGTCCACGCCAAACAGGCGGAACTGCTGTTGCTTGCGGATTTCCACGCCGTGCTCGTCACGCAGCTTCTCGATGACGAAGCGTGTGGAAATGCTGTCGCCGTATTGCCCCTGCTCGGTGCCGGCCTGGAGGATCGCCGTCTGCGCAGGCTGATGCTCACGCTGGACGCGTACCTCCTTGCGCTTGGTCAGGTACAGCCCGTCACGGAGCTGGTTCTCGAACTCGGCGCCGAACTGGTTGCGGTCGCCGGCGTAGTAGTCATCGGCGCTCATCAGCGAGGCGGTGGCCTGCAGGGTTTCCTTGACCGCCGGGAGCAAGGCGCGCTGAAGGAAGTTTTCCGGGGTGCGGTACTCATGGGCGATGGTCAGGAAGGCTTCGCCGGTCGGCATGCGGAACTGGGTGCTGAACTCGGCCTTGGCGTCGACGTTACCGAGGAACACGATCGGCAGGGTGCCGACCGTCACGGTCGGGTTGCCGCTGGCATGGGTATCGCCCTGCAACGCCGATTGAACGCCGATGGTGCGTTTCCATACGGTGGTGCGCCCGAACCACTGGGTGGCGTAGCCGACGTCCTCGACCACTTTCTCCTCGCCGAAGATCGTGCGCACATGAGCCATCTGGCCGGCTTCGTTGTAGAAGAACACCTGGTTGAACAGCGCGGCGCAGGCACCGATGGCGATCAGGGGAATGGCGACCAGGGCGACGGTCTTGCGGCTGACGCGGGGTAGATCGACGTTTGGCAGTGAGAGATTGGACATGGACGTCTCCTTGAATGAGGGACGTGCATGCTCTGTGGGGGGCATTTCCCCGGCAATGAGGGGATTCCTTTTTGGCTGTGGGAAGTGTCTGACTTGCCTCGTTTTATTTCTCTGACGCCTGCAGCTCAGTTTCGCGACGCAGTGCGTCGCGAATTCAAGTCACCGCGAGGACATAAGCATCTAAACATCTCTCATTCTGCCTCAGATGCTGGGCTTGCGCTGGATTTGTAGGAGCGTGGCTTGCCCGCGAAGGGTCGCAAAGCGGCCCCAAAACCTGCCACGCCGAATATCTGGGCACTGAGGCCAAGCAGGCGCTGAATCCAGAAGGGCTTTCCCCACCTAGCTCGTGCGGGATGGTTTTGGGGCCGCTCTGCGACCCTTCGCGGGCGAGCCACGCTCCTACCTGAACCGCGTCGCCCGAAGATCTGCGCGTCGACGCGAGATGTGTAGACACCCATGCCGCGAGGGACTGCTAAATGGTCCCAACACCATCCCGCACGAGCAGGACCCACACGAAAATTTGGGATTTGGTACGCAGTGCGTTCCACATTCAAGACTCGAATCACTGACAATCAAAATGCCGAACTCAGACCCTGTGGGAGCTGGCTTGCCAGCGATTGCAATAGTGAATTCACTACAGCTATCGCTGGCAAGCCAGCTCCCACAGGGTCCGCATTCAGCCGTAGGCTTTCTTCTCAGATCGACGGCGCACCAGTTGCCAGGACTTCTTCCAGAAACCCCACAAACGCCCGAATCCGGCTCGAATCCCGATGACTCGGCAGATACAGCGCATTGATCGCACAACTGGCACTCCCCGGACTCGCCTCGAACCCTTCCAGCACCCGCAGCAACCTGCCCTGCCGCACATCCTCGGCCACCAGCCAGTCCGCCAGCAGCGCCAACCCGCCATCGGCAATCGCCGCCTCGCGCAGCACATCGGCGTTATTGCTGCGCAAGCGCCCCTGCACATTGATCGGAATACTGTCGCCTCCTTCGCGGAACACCCAGTTATGCACCGCCGGCCCGTAGTCGAACACCAGGCACTGGTGCTCCAGCAGGTCCAGCGGATGCCGCGGGATACTGGCCCGCTGCAGATACCCGGGGCTCGCCAGCAGCCAGCGCTCGAAGCGACCGATGGGCTTGCTGATCACGTCCTCGCTGTTCAGCGTCGAACCCAGGCGCACGCAGAGATCGACCCGCTCGGTCAGCAGGTCGGTCATCTGGTCGCTGAGGGTCAGGCTGATATCCAGTTCCGGATGCCGCGCCAGCAGGCGCCCGAGATGCGGTGCGATCACCCGCCGGCCAAACTCCACCGGCACATTCACCCGCAACCGCCCGCGTGCTTCGCTGCCACGGTCGAACACCGCACCATCGGCCTCGGCCAACGCTTCGAGAATGGCCACGGCCTTGTCGTAGTAGTCCTGGCCGACCACCGTCGGGCTGCTGTGGCGAGTGGTGCGGTTGAGCAGCGTGGTGCCCAGTTCGGCTTCGAGGGCGGCGACCTGGCGGGTTACCGAAGAGGTCGCCACGCCGAGCTTGCGTGCGGCGGCCGAGTAGCCACCGCAGCGCACGGTTTCGACGAACATGCCCAACGCCTGCAATTTGTCCACGGCCCGGCTCCTGGCTTCGGCTGAGGTCTCTGGCCGGGCAGTGTGCAGCAAAGCGTCGCGCTGCGCTTGCATAAGCGCGCTCAGCCGCGCGGACGGAGGATGAACAGGATCAGCGCAGCCAGTGGGGGCAGCGCCGCCATGCAGGCGAACATTGGCCAGCCAACATGCTCGTAGAGCGGACTGGCGATCAGCGAACCGAGGGCGCCGCCGACGAAGATGCTGGTCATGTACACCGCATTGAGCCGCGCCCGACTGTGCGGATCGAGGGCGTACACCTCGCGCTGGCCAAGGACCATGTTCAGTTGCACGGCAAAGTCCAGGGCCACGGCCGTGACCACCATCCACAACCACCCTGCCCCCGAGAGCGCACCGGCGACCAGCGACAACGGCGCCAGCAGCAAGGCCGCCAGGGTGCCGCGCACACCGTGTCCGGCATCGGCGAGGCGCCCGGCGATCGGCGCGGCAACCGCGCCCACCGCACCGACCAGGGCGAAGATCGCCACCTCGGTCTGGCTGAAACCGTAGTGCCGCACCAGTTCGATCGGGGCGATGGTCCAGAAACTGCTGAACGCGGCGAACAGCAAACCCTGGTACAGCGAACGCTCGCGCAGCACCGCATAGCGCCGGGCCAGGGTGAACACCGAGCCGATCAGTTGTGCATAACTGGCCTTGTGCGCCGGCACCCGGCGCGGCAGCAGCAGGCCCATGACCACGGCCATGAACGCCATCAGCCCGGCCGCGCCGAAGAACACCCCGCGCCAGCCGAAGGCTTCGGCCAGGGTGCTGGAGATCGGCCGCGACAGCAGGATGCCCAGCAACAGGCCACTCATGATGTTGCCCACCACCCGTCCGCGAGAGGCTTCCGGCGCCATATGCGCGGCCAGCGGCACAAGGATCTGCACCGCCACCGAGGTCAGGCCGATCAACAGCGAACTGACCAGGAACAGCGACGGCGTGCTGCTCAGCGCTGCGGCCGCCAGGCACACCGCCGCCGCCAGGGTGAAGCCCACCAGCAGGCGGCGGTTTTCCAGAAGGTCGGCCAGGGGCACGAGGAACAGCAGGCCAATCGCATAGCCGAACTGGGTCAGCGACACGATCAGGCTGGCATTGGCGCTGGACAGGCCGATGGACGGCGCGATCAGCTCGACGATGGGTTGCGCGTAATAAAGGTTGGCAACCACTGCACCGCAGCAGATCGCCAGGAAAATCACCAGCGAACTGGAGAGTACGGGAGTGGCATGGGCCGCCGCAGGCTGCGCGGTCGCGGAATTGCCAAGGGACATGATGAAACCTCATGGGCTGGGTAAATCGGATGACGCCAGACTAGAGAAGCCAGCGCCGTCACGGAATCCATCCGCAAGGCAATACAGCGATGCGTATTGCGCAAAAGCGAAACGGGCCGCGCAAGGCGGCCCGTTTCCGGTTGCAGTCGAACTCAGCGATAGCGTTCCAGCCAGTGCGCATACGGCGCAGGCAAGGTCCACGACGCTTTGTCCACACCCAGTTCCTTGGCCGCGAAATACGCCCAGTGCGGATCCGCCAGATGCGCACGCCCCACCGAAACGATATCCAGCTGCCGCGAGCTGACCGCTTCTTCCGCCAGTTGCGGCGTGCCGAAGCCCCAGGCCGAGGTCACCGGGATACCGGCTTCGTCACGCACGCGGCGCGAGACTTCACCGAGGAAGGCCGGGCCCCACGGGATATTGGTTTCGGCAATGGTGAAGCCGACGCTGACGCTCAGCAGGTCCAGGCCCCCGGCCTTGAAGCGGCGGGCCAGCTCGATGGATTCGGCGAGGGTCTGCTCGTCGCGGCCGTCGTATTCGATCACGCCGAAACGGGCGGTCAGCGGCAGGTGCTCAGGCCAGACTTCACGCACGGCGGCCAGGGTTTCCAGGAGGAAACGGCTGCGGTTGTCGAAGCTGCCACCGTAGGCGTCGGTACGCTGGTTGGAGTGCTCGGAGAAGAAGCTCTGGGCCAGGTAGCCATGGGCGAAGTGCAGCTCGATCCACTCGAAGCCGGCGTCGCGGGCACGGCGGGCGGCATCGACGAAGTCCTGGCGGACCCGGGCGATGTCGTCGAGGGTCATTTCACGCGGGGTTTTCGGCAGGTGGTGGCCGAAGGGAATGGCGGACGGGGCGATGGTCTGCCAGCCACGGGCGTCGGACTCGGCAATATGGTCATCGCCTTCCCACGGACGGTTGGCGCTGGCCTTGCGCCCGGCGTGGGCGATCTGGATGCCCGGTACCGAACCTGCGGCCTTGATCGCCTTGACCACCGGCACGAAGGCCTGGGCGTGGGCATCGCTCCAGATCCCGGCGCAGGCCGGGGTGATACGACCTTCAGGGGCAACCGCGGTGGCTTCCACCACCACCAGGCCAGCGCCGCCACGGGCCATGCTGGCGTAATGCACCTGGTGCCAATCGTTGATGACACCGTCCTCGGCCATGTACTGGCACATCGGCGGAATGGCGATGCGGTTGCGCAGGGTGACGTCCTTGAGGGTGAACGGCTGGAACAGTGCGGTCATGGAAAACTCCAGGGAGGGCTAGATACGATTGTTCGATAGTATTCGAACTTTGGCATTTAGTGAAGCCTCCGGTATGATTCGGCCCATGCGTGCCTACAAACACCCCGAACCTCAAGACTTCGTCCTCGAACGCGTGCTTTATGCGCTGAGCGACCCTGTGCGCATGGAAATCGTCCGCACCCTGGCCAACTGCCCCGAAGCCAGTTGCGGCGACCTGGACGGCGGGCGGCCGAAGTCGAGCATGTCCCATCACTTCCGCGTGCTGCGCGATGCGGGGCTGGTACAGACGCGGGCGATGGGCACGACCCATATGAACTCGCTGCGCATCGAGGCGCTGGACGGGCGTTTCCCGGGGTTGATCGGGGCGATTCTGCAGCACGTCTGAGCGTCGGGATTTGTGTTGGCTGAACGGACCTCATCGCTGGCAAGCCAGCTCCCACAGTGTCTGCGGCGCTGCAAAACCCTGTGGGAGCTGGCTTGCCAGCGATGAGGCCCTCAAGATCAACCACCCAACCGCCTGAATCCCCACCCGCCCACCAGCACCAGAACACTCCAGGTCATGCCCTTGCTCAAGCGCTGCTCCGCTACCCGACGCTCGACCTGATATTTCTGCTAGTAGACATTCCTCACCATGAGCTCACCATGGAGACCTGACCGCACCACCAACTTCACCCGGTCAGCCGGTGTTCCAGAGCAAGGAGAACGAGATGACAACGTTCAAGTTCGCGGTTGAACCACTACTACTGAAAGACCGCAAACCTTTCGCTCCTCCTAACATAGTGGAGGTGGAAGCGGACAGCTTCGAAGAGGCTGCTGCGAAGGTCGTGGCCATGTATGACGACCAGGAAGTGTCGATCAGCCCAATCTTCTCATCCAGCTTAAAGCTGGATTGAGCTGCGCGTCTTCCGCCGCCTCGTAGGCGTTATCGATGGTTCTGTAAAGATGCTGGCGAGCGAGGTACAACGCCTCGTCGAGGGACAGTCCTTCGCGGATGCAGAGGACAGGGTGGCAACTGTGCGCGGGTTGACAGACCAGGGACTAAGAACCCGGCGCACCAATAAGGTGCCCGCACGCACAGCCGCCATAAGGACAACCAGCGTCTTAGATCCGCAGGGCCTGTCAAAGCCCATCGTCACGTTCGCAACGACCGCCGAAGACTAGGCAGTGATTTCCAAGAGCGCAACGGCCAATCAGGCGCGGAAGTATGCTTGGGAAATTGCCTACAAGAAAGACGGAAATATCCAGCTTTTCGTAGCTGGATACGACAGTTTGAGCTCCATCAAGGTGGTGCTCCCTGAACATTCCCGTGCCCCCTCCGAGCAGGCAGACCTGACATTTCTGCCAGTAGACAAATTCCTTCCCATGCACAATATGAACATCAGTCTCTGTGAATTGAGACGACCACGAGATTCAAATATTCGAATAAAGGAGATTGATATGAAATTATATAATTACACTGTAAAATTTAAACCCAATAATTTTCCTGGCAAGAGTTTCATGGAGGGGAATTTAGAAGGAGTTGTGGAGGGATTGGACGAGAATGACGCAAAACGGAAAATTAAAGCTGAAGTCTCCGAAGCGCTGGGTATCACTCTGACAGCAATGGATGTCTCTGATGGTTTTGCCAGCGCCATACTCGGCGCTGCATCGCATTCGGCTTCGGCAACTGTCACCGCCGTCAGCGCAAGTTCTGGCCCCGGCTCCTCGGTCGCCTCGTCATCCAAGCCTTGACTCGTTGTTCGTCAGCAGTTGATCTCCCCCAAACCAACTGCCTCAAACAAAACCGCTCACCAAGCCGCTGATCCCGCCGTCCAGCGGCTCACTCCACCGCCGAAACCCGCCAAACCCTCCGGCTCGCCGACTGCGCAAAACACACGAACAACGCGGCCATCACCGCCAGCGCCATCGGCAACCCTTCCGGCGCCACGTCCATCGCCGCGCCACTGACCAGCGGCCCTACCAGGCTGCCCACGCCCCACAACAGGCCGACACTGGCATTGGCCGTGACCAGGTCCTGCCCCTTGAATTGCTGCCCGATCAGCACCAGCGCCAAGGTATATACCCCGCCGGCCACCGCGCCGAGTAGCACCAGCGCCGGCCAGAGCAGCCATTGCACCTGGATCAGCCACGGCAGGGACAGGCCGATCAGCATTGCCATCACGCCACAGACCAGATGCACCGTGGTCCGCTCGCAGCGGTCGGCGAGCCAGCCGATGGGCAACTGGAAGAGCATGTCGCCGGTAAGGATCACCGTGACCATCAGCGCCGCCACGCCCACCGCGTAGGCGTGGTGGGTGGCGTAGACCGGCAGCAGGGATAGGACCACCGCGTCGAAGAACGAGAAGAACAGCACGCCCATGCACAACGCCGGCGCCACCCGGAAGAAGCCGGCCAGGGAGAAGCTCTTTGCGCCATCCTCGCCGTGCTCGACACGATCGTTCGGCACTGTCCAGAGGATGCAGGCCAGCGCCAGCGCATAGCCCACCGAGACCATCACGATCAACCACGGCCCCTGCGCACCCAGCAGGGACAGCATGGCCGGACCGAGCATCTGGCAGCCGGTGAACGCGGTGGCGTACAGGGCCATGATCTTGCCGCGGTTGTGCTCCTCGCTCAGTTCGTTGACCCAGGATTCGCCAAGGATGATCGCCACGCCCATGCCCAGCCCAAGGGCCAGGCGCAAGCCGGCCAGCAGGTAGATCGAGGAGAACGCCCACTCGATCAGGCCGACGCTGAGGGCACAGAGGCTGAAGCTGAGCAGGTAGATAGTACGGCGGGTCAG
The DNA here is from genome assembly GCF_001941965.1 of Pseudomonas putida. Lineage (GTDB taxonomy): Bacteria > Pseudomonadota > Gammaproteobacteria > Pseudomonadales > Pseudomonadaceae > Aquipseudomonas > Aquipseudomonas putida_L. The sequence continues at coordinate 32,521 of NZ_MKZO01000004.1, forward strand.
GTGCCGGCAGCAGGCGTCGACGAGAAAGGCCGAGAGCATCATCCCGGCCGCAGGCATGGCCGAGAGAATGCCGATCTGCAGACTGCTGGCACCGGCCTGCAGCAGGCGCAGGGAAACCAGGGGCAAGGTCGCGCCCAGGCTGAAACCGACCACGGAAACGACGAACAGCACACCGACGAGAAAACGCTTGTTCACAACTCACTCCACCACCGCCGACGCGCAGGCTCGATGCCTTGCGCGCGGGCGCACAGACGCTGAAATCGAAAGAACACGGACGAGCCCGAAGGCCCGCAGGGGTCAGGCGAACAGGCGGTGTGGCGAGAAGGTGAAGGCGAACAGCACGCTGCGCCGGCGCTTGAGCACGGTGTCCTGCGGCCAGGCACGGCGAAGGGCCCGGAAAAGGGGCAGCCTGGCAGTGAAAGGACGGACAACGGCGTTCATGTTCGGCAATAGCAAGGACGGAAAAGAGGGACGGCACTCTAGGCCATGGCTGACACACCCGTCAATCGCCCTACACCACACGGGCGACTTCCGAGGGACCTGATATTTATGCCAGTAGATGTGGTTGGCTTGCGAGCGTAGAAAATTGATCTCAACCCATCTCTACGAGAACTGCTGATGAACGCTCCCCAAGCCACCAGAAACCCAGGCGATCTCGATGTCGATTTCGGATTTTCGGGCAGGGCCCCCTTTCCCCCGGCCATGCGCAGCGGTAAATCGAAGCTCCTCGGTGACCGCAGGATTCTTAGCGCCTGCTCCGACACCGTGACCCCGATCATCACCATGGCGCGCCATCTGTGGACCGGCGACCTTGATGTTTCATACGGACCATCGGGCCTTGTCCACATCCCGCTACCGGAGGGTCCGGCCCCGAACACGGCCAATCTGGTCGAGCTCCTGGTGCTGCCCGACGATAGCGCCCTGGTGTATGGCGCATTAGGGACCATGGGTGAGCACCTATCGTTCGTGTTCCGGGTATTACCCAACGGAGAACTGGACCGCGCATTTGGCATGGACGGATTCTGCATCCTCGATTTTGGCGGCCAAAGCGACCTCGTCACCGCGCTGGAATTGCTGGACGACGGCAAGATCATGGCGTGCGTGATCTCTCACAGAACCACTGCCCCCGCATTTCACGGCAGCTACCTGGTACGACTGGATAACGGCGTCGTGGACACCACCTTCGGCGAAAACGGCATGGGCTACGTCGAGGCCAGCAACCATCCATTGCGCCACCTGGCAGTGTCCGCGGATGGCGGCTACGTGCTGGCCGGCCACTCCAATGACCTCAGCAAGGCCGAGTTCCGCCAGTATCACGCCGATGGCAGCCCTGATCTCGGCTTTGGTGAAAACGGCCAGGTGCTTTTGCCACTTCCCCCGGGCCAGGCGGAAATCCATCAGGTGAAAGTGCAAGCGGACGGCAAGATCGTCGGGGTCGGCATGGCCAACGTCGGCTTCGGCAATCACACACTGACCGCCCGATTGAATCCCGATGGCAGTATGGACAGCACCTTCAATAGCGGTGAGCCGAAGATCATGGTCTTCCAGGGCCACGAAACCCGGAGTACCGGCGTCGACTTTCTGCCTGACGGCAGGATCGTGACAGCAGGCTATACCACCGACCCGATCGACGTGATCCTGATGCGCATGGAACCCAACGGCATGATGGACATGAGCTTCGGTATCAACGGCCAGGTCATAAGCGATCTGGGTGGGCAGGAAACCTGCGAGGGCATGGAGATCCAGGGCGATGGCAAGATCCTGGCATCCGGTAGACGTATCACCGACTTGCCATTCAACCACTTGTTCCTTGCCCGCTATCTCGGTTGAGTCCTGTAACGCCGGCCCTTGCCCGGTTGCAACAAGGCAAGGGCCGGCAGACCTGATATTTCTGTCAGTAGATGAAAGCGAAGCCTGAGCGTAGAAACTGGATCTCAATCCACCTCTACCGAGGAAACGCTTATGAACGCCCCCCACAACACCCGCAAACCTGGTGATCTCGATCTGCATTTCGGCACCCAGGGCCAGCTGTTCTTCCCGCTGGACACGGACAACGGCCAGTCGAAGCGGCTCAGCGACGGCAGGATCCTCAGCGTCTGCAATGGCCTCGAAGCCGATCTCATCACTGTGCTGCGCTACCTGCAGGACGGGGCGCCTGACACGTCGTTCGGCGATGAGGGCGTCGTGCGGATCCGCCTGCAGGAATGGGACATGTTCGAGCTGCTGCAATTGCGCGTGCTGCCTGATGACAGTGCGCTTGTCTACGGCGCGCTAGGCGTGCTGGGCACCCACAACACCTTCGTGTGCAAGTTGCTGCCCAACGGGGAACTGGACCGGAGTTTCGGCGTGAACGGGTTCAACATCTTCGGCCTGGGCGACCGCAGCAACCTCATCACCGCGCTGGAGCCACTGGATAACGGCAAGGTCATCGCCTGCGTGGTGTCGGAACGCAACGACCCGTACTTCTATGGCACCTACCTCGCCCTGCTGGATAACGGGATCCTGGACCCCGAGTTCGGGGACAATGGCCTGGGCTACGTCGAGGCCAGCAGCCATCCGCTGCGTCAACTGGCCGTGACCGCCAACGGCGGCTACCTGCTGGCTGGCCATTCGGCGGACTTCAGCAAGGCGGTGGTTCGTCAATACCACGCCGACGGCAACCCCGACCTCGCCTTCGGACAAAACGGCGAAGCCGCCCTGCCCCTCCCGCCTGGCCAGGCGGAAATCTTCCAGGTGAAGGTTCGTGCAGACGGCAAGATCATCGGCGTCGGCGGCGCAAGCGTTGGCCTGGGCGCACACACCCTGGTCGCCCGCCTGAATGCCGATGGCAGCCTGGACAGCACCTTCAACAACGGCGAGCCGAAGATCATGGTCTTCCAGGGGCACGAAACCCTTGCGACCTGCGCCGCCCTGCTGCCTGACGACAAACTCCTGGTGGCTGGCCTCACCTACGATCAAAGCGACGTGATCCTGATGCGCATGGAAGCCAACGGCAATCTGGACATGAATTTCGGCATCCGCGGCCAGGTCGTCAGCAACCTCGGCGGCCAGGACATGTGCGAGGTCGTGGAGTTGCAGGACGACGGCAAGATCCTTGCGTCCGGGCAGCGCGGCCGGGAATCGCCAACCAAGCAGATGTTCCTTGCCCGGTACCTGGGCTGACGGGATGCAGTCGCCGGTTATCCATCTGCGCTTGCAGCGATGGATAACCGGCAACACCTGATATTTTTGCCAGTAGACGGCCATCACCGCCAAGGCTTAAAAAACAGTCTCCGTATCCCTCGTTCCGCAGGCCCGACCATGGCAACCCAATACAACAACCAAGCCGCGTTCGCTTCCGCCGATTTCCTGCCGCTGCCGTCCACCACGCACTGGGAGCAGTCGGTGCTGCTGCCGGACGGCAAGATCCTCATGGCCGGCATCGACCGCGACGCCGGGGCCTTCGTGCTGGCTCGCCATCTGAAGAATGGCGCATTGGACGAGACCTTCGGTGACGCCGGTATCCAGCGCATCGCTGCCGAGGTCGCCAGCGATGTGACCCGCCTGGCGCTGGAGCTGGAAGCCGACGGCCGCCTGATGCTCGAAGGCACCCTGGGCGACCGCTTCAGCGCCCGTAGCGGCTCGTGCCTGCTGTGGGTGCGGCCGACGACGGCCGCCTGGGTGCAACTGGGGGTGGATGCCTTCCTGAGCATTTCCCGCTCGCCATTGGCCAGCGAGTTGCTGGTACGCGCCAGCACGGACTGCCCCGCCGCGATGACTCAGTAAGAGGCCGCGGGCTCTTCCTGCCCGCCCTGCACCAGCCGGTTGCGTCCGCCCTGCTTGGCCCGGTACAGGGCCAGGTCGGCGACGCGCAGCAAGGCGCCGAGGGCGATGCTGTCGTCGGAGCGGTCGGGGTCGTGGCTGGCACTGCCGATGCTCAGGGTCACCCGCTGCAGCGGGCTCGCCACATGCGGCAGATGGGCGTCGAAGACCTGCCGGCAGAGATCGCGGGCGACGCTGCGGGCACCGTGGACATCGGTGTCCGGGAGGATCACCGCGAACTCCTCGCCGCCATAGCGACAGACCTGGTCTCCGGGCCGTTGCAGGGACTGGGCGAGCAGCATGGCGATACGCCGCAGGCACTCGTCACCCGCCTGGTGGCCGTAGTGATCGTTGAACACCTTGAAGTGATCCACATCCACCATCAGCAGCGACAACGGCCGGCCTTCACGGCGGGCGCGGGCCTTTTCCTGCAATAGCGCTTCGTCGAAACGGCGGCGGTTGGGCAGGCCGGTCAGGAAGTCTTCACTGGCCAGGGCCTGCAAGCGCGCATTGGCCTCGGCCAGTTGCGCATTGCTCTGCGCCAGGGCTTCACGCATCAGGCGCTGCTCGGTGATATCGCTGAAGGCCAGGGTCATGCCGAGGATTTCGTGGTCAAGATCCCGCACCGCGCCGATGCGCAGCAGGTAGGTTCGCTCGCACCAGTCCAGCTCGCGGTCGGCCACGGCCTGCTCCTGTTCCAGCTCGGCAAGGCAGCGGGCCAGGTCGAGGCCGGGCAGCGCCAATGGGCGTCCGACCAACTGGGTGGCATCGCCACCAAGCAACTGGCCGAGGGCATGGTTGACGTTGACCAGCACACCCTGGCGATCCACCAGGCCCAGCGCCACCGAGGCGGCGGCGTACAGCGCTTCGAGCTGCACTTCACGGCGGTCCAGCGGGCCGATGGCCGGGGTCACGTCGCGGTCGATGCCGCGATAGCCGCAGAAGGTGCCCTGCCCGTCGAAGATCGGCACGCCGCTGGTCTCCAGCACGACCAGGCGGCCATCGGAGCGCAGGTTGCGGTTGATCAGCCCGGCGAAAGGCCGCTGCTCGGCGACGATCCCGGCGAAGATCGCCCCGACCCGCGCCGCTTCCTCGGCCGGCATGAAATCGAAGGGAGTCTTGCCCAGCACTTCGTCAGGCGCGAAACCGAGCATCTGCCGGCTGTGCTCGGAACAGAAGGTGTAGCGGCCCTGGCTGTCGACTTCCCAGAGCCAGTCGGAGTTGTGCGCGATGATTTCCCGCAGGCGAAGGACTTCCTGTCCCTCGGGGAGCGGCTCGGGTTCGGAGGCGTTGGGCATGGGAGCGACTTTGGCGAACGACCAGGCGATTGCAAAGCGCCACGTTACTGGATAGGTACCCTTGCGGGCAAATCCGGCGTGGCCTGGCTGAACTGCCTTGTTCAAGGCTGCAAAAGCGTGAATCCGGCTAAGCGGTTGAAAGCGCGTAAAATTTTTTGAAAAAGATTGTTGACAGATATCCGTTTCGAGCGAATAATGCGCGCCACTTGGCTACATAGCTCAGTTGGTTAGAGCATAGCATTCATAATGCTGGGGTCCGGGGTTCAAGTCCCTGTGTAGCCACCAAGTACCTGTTTACAGACGTCTACAGCAGTCTATAAACAACCCCAAGAAGCCCGCCTAGTGCGGGCTTTCTTGTTTCTGACTATATCTTCTTGTCTCCCCCTATACCTTCCCGCCGTGTATCCCCCTGTGTATCCTTTGGAAAAAATCAAACCGAAGGGATACAAGCCGATGAAGCGCACGGAAATCAAACGCCGACCTTTCTCTGATACCACGCTGGCAAGCCTCGAGCCTGACACCAAGGAATACCGGGAGTTGGACGGCAACGGTCTGTACTTCCGCGTCAAGCCTGACGGTCAGAAGTCCTGGCAGTTGCGCTACAAAACGCCAGCAGGCAAATGGAGCTGGCTGGGGCTTGGAGGCTATCCCGAGGTAAGTGGTGCACAGGCGCGACAAAAGGCAACAGAGCTGCGCAGCGATGCTGCCGAGGGGAAGAACCCAATAGCCACAAAGCAAGCCCGGCTGGCAGCCGATCTGGAGACGAATAACAGTACCTTTGAAGCCCTTGCCCGTGAATGGCACTCCTCCCGCCTCAAGTCATGGGACACCGGCACCGCCAAACGGGTGCTAGGAGCACTGGAGCGCCATGTGTTCCCAGCGTTCGGCAAGCGCCTGTATACAAGCATTCTTTCGATGGAGTGGATGGACCTGTTACGGGGAATGGAGCGTCAAGGCATCCTGGAACAGATGAGCCGTGTCCGTGCCTACTGCAAGGATGTGTATGACCTGGCTCGCGTTACGGGCCGAGCAGTGAACAACCCGCTCGATGGAGTGCACAAATTCCTGACCTCGGGAAAGGCCGAGAACTATGCCCATGTCAGTCTTGATGAGCTCCCAGGCCTGCTCCGGGCAATCCGCTCTTACCCACACGCCAAAGATGTGCAACTCGGCCTTCAGTTGCTGACCTTGGTGGCTGTACGCCCCAGTGAGTTGCGCGAGGCAAAGTGGGAGGAGTTTGATTTTGATAAAAAGACTTGGACGATCCCGGTTGAACGCAAAGGGCGCAAGAAGGGATTGGAACACCTGGTGCCATTGAGCCGCCAGTCGATAGAACTGCTACAGGAACTCCGCACATTGACCGGCGCATATTCACTGCTGTTTCCCGGCAGGAGCGACCGTACGAAACCCCGAAGCGACACGGTGTTTCTCATGGCCTTGCGTCGCCTCGGCTACGAGGGGCGGCAAACCGGTCATGGATTCAGACACATCGCCAGCACTGTGCTGAATGAGCATGAGTTCGATGCCGACCACGTTGAGGCCCAGTTGAGTCACAAGGCACCTGGTGTACGCGGGATCTACAACAAAGCGCAGTACCTCCCCCAACGAACAACCATGATGCAGTGGTACGCCGACTACCTTGACGGCCTGGAAAGTGGAAATGTTGTACAAGGTCATTTCGGTAAAGCTGTATGAAAATGCTTACCTCTCAGAAAACCGGTGTTCTTGGTGTTCTTGGTGTTCCAAAAACGCTTGAAGCCAGAGGCTACATGGCCTGTAGCCAAGGAACACATTTGGACAAAAGACGGAACACGAAGGTGCCGGAACACGAAAGGTGTTCCATGATCGAGGCGGCGCTCCCCGTACCCCAACCTACGCCAGCGCAAACCCCCTCCCCTTCCTGCGGGCCGATCTTCCGATTCGTTCACGCAATTGATCAATGCCCGGCGCAGTTTTGTCTGCGCCTGCTGGGGCGCGGGGGGCGTCAAATAGCTAACGGCGCACTGCTATGACTCTTGGCAAATTAATGAGTCCTCTGAACCTCGACCTCGACGAGCTTGAATTGGAGTTGGAGTGGTTGCCGCTTTATGGCGAATTCGCCGAACGCTTCACTGAGGCGCTTGATCTAGTGGCGGCTGGTATCGAAATGTGGCGTCCTCATGAGAGCGAAGAATGGGCAGTTGACGCGGCAGCAGAGATAAACCGAAAGCTTTATAACATTGCGCAGGCGTTGGATCGGTCTCCAGCACTGGGCTTGGCTTGGGCGGTGCGTAACGCAGGATCATGGGAAAGGCGTGCCACCGACTCACAGCTTGTGGCGGCCCTCGCTATGGCTTATGGCTGCCGGGCGATACATGCTCTTCGCAAATGGCTAGCGCACTTGGCTGACAATGTGGTGGAGGAATTTGGACGCGTGCGTGTTGAGAACTTAAGGGTTAATGAACCTGAGGTTTACGCCACAATCGTTAATGAGTGCCGCATTGAATGTTCGATAGCCGAGATCGAGGCACGGCAGTCGGCTGCAGATTTGCTGGGGCGCGCACGAAATTCCCTCATCTTCGCGGAGCTTTATCGGAATCCAAGTATTCCACCCGAAGCAATGGCGCGACTTAATGAGCAAGCAGTAAAGAAATCTCGTGCAGTGACAGGCAGAAAAGCCGGGACAAGAAGCGGTGCCGCCAGGCAGGAGAAGAATGCCGGGCGCGACAGGGAAATCTGTGATGCGGGCCGGAAGCTACTCGCGTCTGGTAGGGCCCCCAGTGAAATCTCAGGGATCATTTCACGAATGGAAGTTTCGGGAAGCCTTGGCTCCAAGGGCATACGGGACGTGCTACGCAAAGGACTTGTTCTGGGCCCCGCCTAAATGACAGGGAGGTGAACCATGTTCACCTCCCTCCTGCCTCTTATCTTCGCCACCGTTGGTTTCATCAAACCCGGGGGCATCATATGCAACTCAATCGAACTGTAACAACTGTTTCACCCGCTGACCTTCTCACGCCTGAGCAGGCGGCCCAATTGTTGGGCCTATCGGTCAAGACCCTGGCCACCTGGCGCAGCACTGGTCGCCACTCTCTCCCCTTCATCCGCTGCGGCTCGCGTATCCGTTATCAGCGCACCGAGCTGGTAGCCTGGCTAGCAGATCGGCACCACACCCCCTCCGTGCCTCGGGGGGAAATCTAATGTCCTCGCATCAGACCTTTGGCAAAACCCCTGCCCAACCGACCCCTTGCCGTGCGCTTGCCCGCGAGGTCTCAGGGCGTAATCTGCGCCAGGATATTGGTCAAGCTCCAGGCTTTGACCCTGCTGCCACGCTGATTCGCTTCCCCGATGTAGTGGCTATGACCGGCCTAGCTCGCGCAACTATCTACAAGCGCCTCAAGGACGATCCGACCTTTCCCCGCCCCGTGCCGTTGAGCAACAGCACGTCACGCGGAGCGCCAGTGGGTTTTGTTCTCGCAGAGGTGCAGCGCTGGGCGCGTGGACGTATTGAAGCTCGGGGGATCACTGCATGAGACCCGCTCGTACGCCCTTTACTGGCCCCTTCTTCGACACATACGGAATTGGCTTTGCCCTATACCAGCCGGACCGCAACAACTGGAAGCAACGTACCGTCGCAGGTGTAAGTTGGAACGGCCTGGAAGGAAAAGCGCACTTTTTCAACCCTGATGGTCTGGTGCTTCCGCTGGTTCCTTCCCATGGGGAACTGCCTGCCGTGTTGCGCCTGCAGAGGACCCGGATGGAGCCAGCAAAGGTGATGGGATCGGGCGTATTCGCTATGACCCATCCTGCTGGAGATGCGGTCGCATCGAGCGAATTAAGTCAGTGGGTCACTTACTGGTTCGTAGGAAGCGATGCGGCGTATGCAAATTCCCCAGAGGTGTGGAGTGCCTATGTGGATTCTCAAGTGGCGGCTGAGTGCAAAGCGGCCGAACACAACTACGTTGATGCCCGCCGTATCAGCCATCGTGCAGAGCAGTCCACTGAGTTGCCTTGGCAGTCCTCAGAGCATGAGCAGACCTGTGATGGTCTGTCCGAGTGGGTCCGCGTAAACACTGAGGATTGCCGCCGCATGCTGCGTGCTGAGTATGAGCGCGAATGTGCAGAGGATCAGCGAGTTGCGGCCTGGTTGAGAGGGTGCGCCGGATGAAACCTATTTTCCTACCCGCCGCTGCCCTTGATGCCATGGACGAACTGGGCCCAAAAGCTCCTCCGCTTTGGCGACTGGAGCGACTGCAAAAACTCCGCGACGAAGCACTGGACAAAGGGGCTCACGTTCTGCTGCTGATTTGGCCGACCCTCGATTGGGTGCTGCTCGCTGTCGAGGTGCCTGGGGACGTAGTAATTCGTGATGCAGCGCAGTTGGTGCCCAATGTGTTGGCCAATCCCGATGCGTTAGGACAGATGTATGAGAAGGCTAGGCAAGGCCGCAATCTCACTTGGCTCAAGCTCGAGCATCGCCCAGCCACTATCCATTAACGAAAACGCCCCCGGCTGCAACCGAGGGCGTTTGAGGATCTTCATTGTGCCCGCTCAATCTATGCCATGGCCAAGAACCATGCAAGCTGCACGCACCTCTCGGCTTGCACTCCGTCGGCTCACCCGTTACTCTGCGCCTGTCGCTGCAAATTCAGCGACCGGGTTTGGCGACCCGATCTTAAGAAGGCGCACATGCGCCCCCATTACGTTTGCAGGCGCTTTTTTTGTGCCCGCATTCTCGTGTTATGGCGGCTGTGCGCGGGAGACCTTCGGGTCTGCCGGGTTCCTTCTTACCCGGTTCGCCAACCTGCGCACAGCTGCCACCCTAATCCGTTTGGCGACGGACCGTGGCAGCTCCCCATTAAGAAGGAGCTCCATTCATGCACGCCCTCAATCCGTCCGCACTACAGAACCACATTGCCGCCCTGAAGGCTCGTGCCATTGCGGCGTTGCACGCCAACTCATCCCTCTCCGTCCGATTGGCCCGCTACAACGCGGCTATGGCTCGTGCCCGCGCCCTGGAAACAAACGGGGGTGCTCAATGACCACTCCAGTACAGCAGTGCTCGCAACCCAAAGACCTGCTTTGCGTTACCGCACAGGCTCCCGTTTGCGCCCCAATGGATACGATCACCTGTGCCGCAGAGCGAGCTCAGGGAGTGTTGTGCTTGTTGAGGAATCAGTTCGAGGCGGAGCAGGGCCAGCGCCTGACTAAGCGTGTGATCCCCTGCGACTTGTGTGACGTGTGTGGAACGCTGGAGCAGACTCGTACCCTAGCCGTGCATGCCGATGACTCGACCCGCCATGTCGCGGAATGGGGGCGGAAATGAGCGGGCGCGTGCACGTTAATACCGCGGGTGGCACTAGTTTCTCTAAGCACAACTCGTCGAATGTTCCGTTCTTCCAGGTGTGCCCCGATATCTCTGGAGAGGAAGCGTTGGAGCAAGCTTCGGTGCTCATGAGCTGCGTGAACAAATTGACTCAACTGGCCGGCGTGAACGACGACAACAATGCGCTGGTGTGGGCTGCGCACTATTTGGGTGAGCAGGCTAAGGCTCTTGTCGATGATGTGACCACTGGGATTCAGATTGCCGAGAGTGGCCAGGCATGAGTAGGAAGATGCCCAACTCCAGGCATCCGACCTTTGCGCAGGTCAAGGCCGCCTCCTGCGCAGCGATTGACCGCGTGCTTGCCCACTGGCTTCCCGGTGGCAAGCGCGTGGACGGTGGTAAGGAATATACCGCCCCCAACCCAACAAGAGCGGACAAGCATTCAGGCTCGCTCAAGGTGAACTTAACCAAAGCCACCTGGTGCGACTTCGCCACCGGTGACAAAGGCGGTGATTTGATTGACTTGGTGCGCTACCTCGATCGAGGCACCGATGTGGAGGCGTGCAACAAATTGGCGGCCTTTCTCGGTGTTGAGGCGACGAGCAGCTCCAACGTCACGCCGCCCACTAGCCAGGCTAAGAAACCAGAGTGGGTGCCTGTGCTACCCATTCCTGAGCAGGCAATGCAGAAGGTGCTGCAAGCGCACCGGCAACACGGTAAACCTTCCAAAGTTTGGATTTACCGTGATGCCACCGGTCAGCCGCTCATGGTGTTGTACCGCTTCGACCTCGGGCCGGATGAAAGCGGCACGCCACGCAAGGTGTTCGCGCCCCTCACCTGGTGTAAACAAACTGCTAATGACTCACGGGCCTGGCGCTGGCAGGGCTTATCGGAGCCTCGTCCGCTGCTGCGTCTTGATGAGCTGGCTAAACGCTCCTCGGCACCCGTCGTGCTGTGCGAGGGCGAGAAGGCTGCCGATGCCGCTGCCGAGCTATTGCCCGAGCATGTTGCCACCTGCTGGCCTAACGGGACGAACTCTTGGCAGAAGGCTGATTTCGCCGCGTTAGTCGGGCGTGACGTGTTGCTGTGGCCAGACAACGACGCCCCAGGTTTGAAGTGCATGGATGCCTTGGCCGAGCACCTGCGAAAGCTCGGAGCAGCTACGGTACAAACGGTAGCCTTGGCGGTGTTCGGGCAACACCCCGGCATGGACGGTGAGCACCCCACCTTCGCCCCTGGCGGGAAGTTGCTCGAAGGTGACGATGCGGCTGATGCCCAATCCAAAGGCTGGACTGCCCAACACTTGGCAGAGCTGCAACGCACCGGGGAACTGTTCGCCGCACCTGCCGCTACCCCGACACCCACCAAGCAGAGCAAGGCCACTGGCCGGGCCAAGCCGCAACCTGAGAAGAAAACAGCCCAGTCCCCGAGCGGCTTCCGTGTCACAAAGGATGGGGTGTTCTATGCCGGTGACGATGGCGAAGCACGCCCGGTTTGTTCACGGCTAGAGATATTGGCTCGCACGCGTGATGAAAAGGGTCACGGCTGGGGCCTGCTGGTAGAGTTCGATGACCCGGATGGGGCCAATAAGCGCCTCAACATTCCGGCCAGGGCAATGGCGGGCGACTTTGGCAAGGAAGTGCTCGCGCCACTGGTAGATATGGGGCTGCGCCTGGCGCCCGTGCGCACCGCTCGCAATTCGCGCAATGATCTACAGAGCTACTTACAAGGCTATGACGGTACTGAGCGTGCTCGCTTGGTCACGCGTCTAGGTTGGCACGGGGATGCTTACTTGCTGCCAGATCGGCAGATAGGTGCCAGCGCCGAGTATCTGCACTTCTACGAAGCCGGTGCCCAGCTTCCGCCGATCACTCAGGCAGGGACACTGGAACAATGGCAGCAGCAAATCGGTGCGCTTTGCGTGGGCAACAACCGCTTGGCTTTCGTCGTGTGCGTGGCTTTCGCAGGTGCGGTATTGCATCTACTGGGGCACGAGTCGGGTGGCTTCCACCTGTATGGCGATAGCTCGGGCGGGAAGACCACTCACCTGCAGGTGGCTGCCTCGGTGTGGGGGGGGCCACGCCTAGTGCGTTCCTGGCGTTCTACAGACAACGCCTTGGAAAGTATCGCGGCAGCGCACTCGGACGGGTTGCTGGTGCTAGATGAGATCGGGATGTGCGACCCACGGATCATTGGAGAAACTGTCTACATGCTGGGTAACGGCACCGGTAAGGCGCGGGCCAATGATCGGGGAATGAGTGGGCGCCAAGTCCAGGAGTGGCGCTTGCTGTTTCTCTCCACCGGGGAAAAGACCTTGGCGCAGCACATGGCCGAGGCAAACAAGGAATTGAAAGCCGGTATGGAGGTGCGACTGCTCGCTGTACCTGCTGACGCGAGCAAAGGACTAGGGTTGTTCGAAGAGCTGCATGGCTTCGATGATGCCGCCGCGCTTTCGGATGCGCTCAAAGCCCGGGTGAGCCGATGCTATGGCACGCCTGCCCCGGCTTTCCTGTCGGCCCTCTGTGATCCCGCCAAGTTGCGAGCGTATGCGGCCATGGTGCGCCGCAGTCTAGAGCGCTTTACCGCTGAGGCATTACCTGTCAACGCCAGCGGCCAGGCACAGCGTGCCGCAACTCGCTTCGGACTGGCAGCGGCGGCGGGTGAGTTGGCCACAGCATTGGGCGTTACAGGATGGCCAGACGGTCTAGCCCTCCAATCTGCCCGTGTGTGCTTGGATGCTTGGTTGGCTGAGCGTGGCGGTGCTGGAAACCTGGAGGGTGACGCCATTGTGGCCAGACTGCGCGGCATAGTGGAGCGCTATGGAGAAAGTCGCTTCACGCGATGGGATGCGATTGCCGCGAAGACCGATGACCATGCGCCTCGTACAGCAGACCGCCTTGGCTTTCGCAGGACTATGGATCATGGAATTGGTGACTCTCTATATACGTCGGTGACCTATTACTTCCTCGGCACAACTTGGCGCGATGAGGTTTTCAAAGGGATGAACTTGCGCAATGTCAACAGGGAACTGGTTGCGCGCGGAATACTTGAGCCCAGTGGAGACGGAAAAGCCGCCCAATCCGTAACACTACCCGGAATGCCGAAAGGACGGGTTTATGTTGTGAATTCAAACGTATTGCTTAGCGACTAAATAATAGCGCTCAACGAGTTTGGAGATTATTGGCCAATTATAGGCTCGGCCTGCCTACGCCTGCGCTTATATAAATTTAATTATTGGAGTCCAAAATGAGTACGAATTCTTCTGCGCTAAAACAATGCCAGGCTGAACTGGAGAGCTTGAAGAAAGAACTTCCCAGGCTAAAGGCAGTTTCTGACGAGGCAGCGAAAAACTTTTCGAATAGCCGTCAGGGAAGACCTGTTTATCCTCGAGATCAGATCGGTCCTTATTCGAATGCTAAGGCCAGAATTGATGAGCTATCCCGTGAGATTGCAAAACTTCAGGGGCTGGTGAATTGGGAGGAGGGTGTAAAGTCTGCCTCTGAGGATGTGCGTCTGACAAGAAAGAATATAGCCAAGGCCGAGAGCGAAATAAAGACTCTGCGTGATAAGCGAGAGACGCTTGAGTCCAAAAGGGCTGCTCTTATTGCGAAGCACGAGCGTGAATTTAAAGCGGCTGAGCACGATGAGCATGAGGCCGCCCAAGCTTATGCCAAAGCGATAGGGGAGAATGATAGTGGGGGTGAGAGCAAGGCAGAGGGATTGTTGGAGAAAGCATCCCGGGCATTGGCGGTAATTAAACAAACGCTTCAAGGTGCTAATACAGTTTCCTCTGCACTGAGTGGTCAGCTCGCGGAGCTTGACGATGCAATTCAACTGAAGCAATCCGAGCTTGATAGCTTGAACTCTAAAGTCCTGCAGGCTGCTCGATTTTATTGGGCTGACCGATTTGAGAAGGCTGCACATGAACTGGCGACCCTGGCAGCCCATGTTGCAGCCGCTGAAAAACTACTTGGATATGGCGATAGCTTGAGTGACTTCTATATTCCAACTGTATCTCCTGTAAAAGGTCGCTTCATTTCTCATCGCAGACTTTTGGAGCGACGTAGCAATATAACGCTGGAGCAGTTGACAGACATATAGTTAAAAACTCCCGCAGCTCAGCTTCGCCACAGGATCAAAACACCATCTCCAAATGTTTCGCGATGGTGTTTTGGTCTGCCTGAATAAGAGAATTTCAGCTGCGCTTACTGACATAACTCGCAAGTCAAGTATTTATTTAAATACGGCCCGTCGTCCGTATGAAAGTCAATTATTCGCGCTGGATGGTAGTGGTTTTTAATGCACTCAGCAGGTATGTCGTGCCTCACTTCATAGCAGGGCGCCGACGACGTTCTCCGCGGCTTTCTCGCTCTAAGCTGCCCCCACTCCGAGAGGATCATCTTTCCGACCTCACGCTTCTGCGCGTCAGGGATGAGGGTCACGGGGATATTAACCTCTAGAACCGTAGGGATGCCGATCTGCCGCAGGCGTAACCGATAGTCCTCTCCCCATCGGTCTCCGTCACTCATACGAGCTGCAAGAGCCATCAAGTACTCACTGCCGTGGATAATGTAATGGCCATGCTGCTCAATCATTTTTCTATCGTCACTCGATAGCCAGATACGGCCCCGTTCAATTAGTCCACGCTGATGCATCCGCTCAATCGCTCGATGCCGCAATCCGCTCGGAACGTCAGCGTAAATCCTGTGGAATTTTGTCAGAATTCTTTCTACAGCCTGCCCTTTGAGACCACTCTCAAAATACGAAGATAGGCGTTCCGGCCTACATCCATGAACCCCCTTAGCGTGGGTGTAGTAGCCCCAAACGGCCTTACAGAAAGCTGGCACTATACGCTCATAATTAGGCAGCCAATCCATCACATCTGACCAGCAATCGGGCCGGGTACGCTCAAGGTGCTTGCGTACATGAGGTGTCAAAATCAGGGAAGCATACCTAGGAACTGCTCTTAACCAGGTAAGACGATCGCGCCAATCGAGTACACGTTCAATCATAGTATTTCCAATCTATTAAATACCATACACCGCTGACTGGCGCTTTCTTACGGGTGAAGCAGATATCCGGAAAGTTGTACGTATATGAGCCGCCACCCACAAGTACCAGTCAAAGCAGTCATTCAGATATGTATTTGAAAACTGAAAAGCCAAAGTTGAAGTTAGAATAATTAGCGGCCTAGATTTAGAATTTAGGCCGCTAACGAGCAATTAGCTCATATCGGGAAATCGAAGGTTGTTGAAGTCATCCTCAAGTTGAGATGCAAACTCACGGGGCAGCTTCAAAGAATCAACGAGGTAGCGCGTAAGGCTTACGCAAAATTGTCTCAATCTTTTATTTGAATGTATTTTTTCTGAAATGTAATCATGCTTTTCCTCACTTTTACTGGTGACTTTCATAAAGGCAAACTCCCTAAGGGGGAACATGCATTTTTGTATATCCATAGGGGAATTAAGTAGTTTTCGCGTTAGCTCCATGAACCCAGACCAGTCTCTGAGCTCGGGCTCCTGAAGTGGCACTCCATCTCGCTGAGCCGCGAAAAGCTCAGTCAGCCTACTTCGCAAGAGGTAGCTGTCTCGCCCCCCCCAAATATAATATTTGAGAATGGTCTCAAATTGTTTTTCCTCTGCGTCAAACTCAATGATGTTTCTTAGGTCGTGCACAACTTGCGCCATCAAGAAGGCAAATATAGATACGGAGTATAAGAAAAGGCATTTGTGCTTATCTTTTCCCGGATCAAGCTCACCTTTGATTTTGGTAAGTGCAGCTAAGAATTTTCGCAAAGCTTTAACTGCATCCCGCTCAATTGGAATTTCGCTGTGGAGAAAAGCCGAATACTTACTAAGGCTGGGATCATGGATCGCCACCTCAAAAAGCCTGGTCCAATTGTCGATGGATGTCGAATAGCAATAATCAATACTAAAATCAACAGAGCACGAGTTGGCATAGCTCTGAAATTGAGCCTCATCAAACAAATGAACTTTTATTTGCTTTGCCGATAAACGATGCGCTTCAGACGCTTTTTTTCTAAGGATGATAAATGACTCGTCACACCCCGTAAAACCCATTAAGCCCCCGGCCCAAAAGGCTCTATTGATCGGACTTGTTTTGCCTAGAGTCTTACAGTCAAAAGCAACTCTTCGCGGGCGGCCCGTTGAGTCAATTTTAATCCCCAATACATCAATGTCGGTAATTATTGTGCTTGTGGTTGATAGCTCTCTGAAGTTTTGCACATCAACTTCCGGGAAGGGAACCATATCATTGACAAGGCAAAAGCGAATTGCCATTTCTTTCTGGTGGATATCTTTATCTAATTTAGACATATTATTCATACGCAAATATTAGTTGCTCGAACTGATCCGCAGAGTCGCCCTGCAGGGCAATCTGGTCTCGACCTTTCAATTCAGCAGCAGAAATTATAGACTGAATATATCTCTCGTCCTTAGATAGTGCTAGTCGAGCTTCTTGCCGAACATCAAGATTTGCTAGCTCTCCTGTCCTTAAAAGATTAATGGCCAAGTCTAGCGCCGCTCTGTTTTCTTCTCCCGGAGTCAGGTGAAACTGATATCTATCACCCGTTACATGTTTCAAATGACCAACCCTGAGAAATACTAAATTTCTATACTGATTAACAGCTTCAGAGTTTGAGCCAATATAGCCTTGATCTCTCAGCACCTCTAAAATCCGTACCGGCATTTTGATTCTATATTGATCTGCTAGTAACTGCCCTTTTCTCACGCACGATACTAAAGCCATAGCCCGTTCATATATTTCGCGGTTAGATGCGTCGAGGCGATTTCCGCCTGGCTTCGGAGTAAAAACAAATGTTTCTTTAGAGTTTTTGAATTCTATTGATGGTGGCTTTAGTATTCCTTCCGTACATAGATGAACTAGTAGTTGCATTTGCTCTGTGGTGAGCTTTTTTCCACCCAACTCAAGGCGCTTCTGAATCAAAGAAAGCGGCCATCCTTGGTTGCTTTTTATAACTTCAAGTACGGTAGCAATATCATCTGCTCCAACTCTAGCAGTAACATCAGCCAATTCGTCAAGATTGTCAGAAAAATAAAACGGGCTAGCGATGATGCTTCTGCCACGGGCGCGGAATTCTTTGAAGTAATTGCCGGTTGAACCGATGTTGACGCAACGCTCTAGTAAAGGACGATCGATGCCAATTGTTGAAATAAGTCTATCTCTATTTTCCGGCTTGCTTTGAAGCTCAGATAGGATAAGCAACGTCCCTTGCTCGTGTTCGTTTAACTCCGAAAATGTAAAGTAATCCCCCACCCCCTCATAAAGGTCTTTGAAGTGCGGGATGTTTGGTATTATGGAGATGATTTTAACTCCCTTTTTAACCAAATCGATATATCCAATTTCGGATAGAACTCCGCAGACTTCTTTTAAAGCGTAGGATGGAATCGAAAAGAAGTGATCACTAACCTTCCTCAGTACCTCGAAATCGATTTCCTGTAAGCCTCGGAGGTGGATAGCAAGCGTTGCTGCCATTCCCATTGTTCTCAATCGGTCAAAGTCAGGAACATCTATCCTGCCTAGACCCGCCTGAACATCATAAGAAAGCTCGATTAATTTACGGCCACTAAGCATTAACACTCTCCTTCGCGTTTGTACCTTAAGGCGTCCGGTTAGATTTCCCCTATGGCTTACCAAAACGGGGGCTACCACAGTAGGAAACTATACTATAATCCGAGCACGTGCATGTTGACCACTCCGTACGCAGCGATGCAACCATCGCTTATGCGATTCAGATTTTGGCCGCAGGAAGAAAGCAGGCTTAAAAAAGGAAAACATCATTAGTAAAAACTCCTTTGACCGCATGGCTGGAGTTGTCGTCAGCACGATCGCACTGAGCGAAGAGGTGATTTGAATCAGCTGTTACATATATGATGTCAATTTGCCGAGAGCTTCATAGCTAGCATGAAGATCGCGGATGAAGTCCTCAGCCAATTCTGGCAAGCCCAATATATAGGTGTCTCGGTAGGAGATTTTAAATATCTTGTAATTTTGCATGCTGCCAATGTGTCCTGTGGATATGGGTTTGAATGGTCGATTCGTGAGTATTTGCCTATTAAGCTGACTTTCTTCAATTATGTTGTATTGGTCCGCAGTCAGGTCTATCGCTGTCTCCAGGTAC
Source organism: Pseudomonas putida (assembly GCF_001941965.1). Lineage (GTDB taxonomy): Bacteria > Pseudomonadota > Gammaproteobacteria > Pseudomonadales > Pseudomonadaceae > Aquipseudomonas > Aquipseudomonas putida_L. Next base: position 51,086 of record NZ_MKZO01000004.1, read on the forward strand.
TCAAGCCAGTAATGGGAGATCGTATAGTCTCCATCGTGATTTGCGGCTATTCCACTAACACCATAAATCACTATTGAGGGCCATTTTTGGAGCGCATGATATACAAACAGCAAGGAAGATAGTTTGCAGTTCATGACTGGAAAGTCATCTGTCACCAACAAGTTTTTTGTTGTTTTGGCAAGCTCCAATTTCAGTCTGAATTTTTCTGCCTCAGCAATAATTTCATTTGCTTCTGGATGTTTCATGACTAGGTCCACGGTTATATTCATTTGCGGGTGAGCGCGTTCATAGCGATTGACAGTTCAGGGGCGAAGTAGAGAACATTGCGACTTCGGCGAAAACACTAATCGACTTGAGCATGATATTTCCCTTACATGAGGGACAAGTATTTTATCTGGCCCCAACATTATCATCACGCCAAAATGGTAGTTCAAGTCTATAAGGCTAAGGCCCTGTACGAAAACCTTCGAAATTCCGCCCCCCCCCCCAGCCCGCCTTAATTTCCGTAGAGTTCTGACCTTTTCAGCTCAGGACTCTGCCATGCCCAAACAGCGATACGAAATCTCCGACGCCGACTGGCAGTTGGTCGCCGATCTCCCCAATACACCCCGCCCCACCGGACGCCCACGAGCCGATGATCGACTAATGTTCAACGGTGTGCTCTGGGTGCTTTGCTCCGGCGCGACCTAGTGTTACATGCCTGTGCGATACGTCCCCGGTCCACGGTTTATCAGCGGTTTCGAGACTGGCAAAACCAAGGCACCTTCAACAAGATACTCTGGCGGATGCAAGCCAAGCTCAACGCTTAAGGGCTAATCGATCTTGACACCTGGTGCATGGACTCAACAGCATAAAAGCAAACCGGGCCTTCTCGGGCGCAGGCAAAAAAGGGGGCGGAAGAACCAGCTGACCGCGCACTAGGGAGCAGTCGGGCAGGGTTACCGACGAAAATTCATATGGTCTGCAACGCCCGAGGTGTTCCACTGCATTTCACTCTTTCAGGCGGACAGGCCAGCGATATCTCGCAGGCCCACCCTCTACTCGATGGCGTTCAGGTGCATACAGGCTGGGGTAGACCTCGCAAACGATGTCGCAAGCTTCTAGCAGACAAGCGTTACGACGCTGAACCACTCAGGCAGTACTGCGACCGCTATCGCATGCAGCCTGTCATCCCCTATCGCGCAATGAAGCGCAAGCCATAGCCAGGTCTGCCGCGGCTGTTCGACAAACCCAAATATCGAGAGCGGTACGTGATCGAGCGCCTGTTTGGTTGGTTGAAGGACCGCCGCCGCCTGGCGACCCGCTACTGTAAGCTCGCAACAAGTTATGCGGTGATGGTCACATTGGCCTGCTGCCGGCGGTCTTTACGACACCTCATTTCGTACAGGGCCATAGACATAAGTCAGAGCCAACTGGCAGCCGAACTGGGCCTAGCTGCACTGCCGTGAAGCGTCACTGGTACAAACATCGTAAGTGTTCGGGTCAATCGTCTTGGGCTGTCCATTCCCAACCTTCACTGCTCTGGCCGCCCTTTTGCACCGGCGTGGTGTGCTAACCAAAACTGTGCCATAGCCACCTGAAGCCCCGTCCATATTGCGCCACTTAGTTTTCGTAGGTATGGAACACCTTTACACTCGTGTTCCACATTTCACTCAATGGTGTTCCTCGCCTACAGGCCACGTGACTTCTGGCTTTCGGTGTATCGGGAACACCAAGAACACCAAGAACACCGGTTTGTTAACCATTACCTCCCCGCACCCCGGAAAGGGCTGAGGCCAGCAGCGAGGCAAGCCCCTGGACTGCCCGAACTGGTTGGGGACCATGGCCTCTTGGCGGCGGTAGGGACAGGGAAACTCGCCCTCTTTGTTAAGCGCTTAGTTCACTGGCATAGATGTCGGGGCGGGGAGTCTGAGATTGCTGTTTTTGGGTCCTCCCCATCCCCCCCCTCCCTACACGGGTACGGGGACTCGCGGGTTTCGTGCAGCTGAAACCTTCATAGGCATGTCCGTCTTTTAAAAGGCTTGGGGCGAAAGCTGTCAACAAAAAGCTGGTGACTGCGAGCCAGGTCGAGTGACTGGATTATTTTGCGTGCTCTTCTACCCTGTCGTAGCGGCAGCATGATGGCCACTACTGAGCCACCAAGCGGAAGCGCTCAACATCACGACACTAGGAGTAAAACGTGCCCTCTTTCATCATTAACAAGAATCAGCAGCAAAACGGGGACTATGAGGTCCACAACACTACGACTGGATGCAGCTTCATGCCCTTAGTGGCTAATCAGGTTGCACTGGGGGTCCATACGGACTGTGCGAGTGCTGTCCGTAAGGCAAAACAGACTTGGCCCAATGCGCGGATCAACGGATGCTACTACTGCTGCCGGGCTTGCCACACGAGCTAATCGAGTCAGACAGCACACATGATGCTGTCTGCTAGCTCGGCATTTGAGTCTGGCTCTGCGGTCGTGAGGGATCCGAATGCCGCTTACCATAAGCCCCAGCGATTGCCAGCAATAGCCTAGTGGTTAGCCCTCGTGTCAACGATAATCCTGAGGGCGATAAAAGGCCCAGCAGCGCCCACCTTGTATCCCCACTTGTATCCCCACACACCAAAAGAACCAGAAAGGCAATGTAAAACAAGGCCTACAGAATCAAGTTCAAATGACTGTGTACCACCATACCCCGCCTGAGAGTCTTCGGACTTGATGGCAAACAGAAAAGCCCGCCTAGCGCGGGCTTTTTTGTACCTGTCGTTTGGCCTTTTCGTCACCACGGACACGGCCATGTCTTTTTCAAGGCATTTTCGTGCGCTGGCGGACATGAGTGGCCCGGCGCCCTCGTCCAGAATCGACGGATCCAGGACCCGAGCCCATGGCGCAATCATGAATCTGTTGAAACAGGCGCTCCACGACCGCCAGTTCGTCTGCGTGATGGAGTTCGTCCCCAAGCCGCAACGTCTTGCGGGCTTCGAGCAATTGATGCAGCGCGGTCACTTGAGTGGCTGGCCGATGCTCGCCGGTATCGCCGACCGGGTCGGCAGCAATCTCGATCTGTCGCCGCTGGATACCTTCGCCGCCCTTTCCACGCCCGTGCCGGTGATGCCGCATTTCTCCGGCAAGGACCGCGAGCGCCAGGACCTGCTGGCGCAACTGGAACGCATGGACCAGCTCGGCCTCGAACAACTCCTGCTGCTCACCGGCGACCGCCTGCACGGCCATGAACCCGGGCAGCGGCCTGTGCGTTACCTGGAATCGGTGGCCGCCTTGAGCATCGTCCGCCAGGCTCGCCCGGACTGGCTGCTCGGTGCGGCCCTGAATCCCTTCAAGTACTGCGAGGAAGAAGGCGGCGCGCAGTACTTCAAGGCGCAGAAAAAGCTCAAGGCCGGGGCGGACTTCCTGATCCTGCAGCTCGGCTTCGACATGACCAAGTACCGCGAGGCCATGGACTGGATGCAGCGCCAACCGATGCCGCGGCCGATGCTCGCCTGCATCATGGGGCTGACCCATGGCCGGGCGAAGATGCTCGAGCATGTCGCGGGCGTCACGGTATCGCCGTCGATGAAGGCACTGGTGGCGGCCGAAGAAGCCGTGTCGAAAGCCCATGCCAAGGCGCGCAGCGTCAGCCGCCTGGCCTTGCAGGTGATCGGCCTGCAGCTGATGGGCTACGCCGGGATCAACCTGTCCGGCGTGCACGAGATGGAACAGTTGCTGGCCCTGGAGCGAGCGCTGGACGACTGGCAGGGCAAGATCCGCACCGAGGAAGAATGGGCCCTGGCCTGGGCCGAGAGCTGGCGCATGCCGGGAGTGCCGGCGGTGACCTTCCATCCGCCAGGTTCGGACTGGGAAGCCGGGGAGTCACGGGTCGAAGCCACGACCCGGGAGAGGCTGCGCTATCACCTGTTGTCCAGCTTCCACGCGGCGCTGTTCAGCCGCAGCAATGTGTTGAGCAAGGCGTTCGGCTGGGCGGTTCGCCGGCCCTTGTGGTCGACGGCGCCCGGTGCGCGCTTGCTGCATCGCCTGGAACGCGGGGTGAAACGGCCCTTGGTAGGCTGCGATACCTGCGGCAGTTGCCGCCTCGAAGACACCCTCTACATCTGCCCGGAAACCTGCCCCAAGGGTCTGGCCAACGGCCCCTGCGGCGGCACGCGGCTAAACCGCTGCGAGTTCGGCGACCGCGAATGTATCCACAGCATCAAGTACCGCACGGCGAAGTCGGTGGGGCAGACGGCGGTGCTGACGGAGCGGTTGATTCCGTGTGTGGAGGTGGGGGGACGGCAGAGGAGTTCGTGGCCGGGGTGGTTCGAAGCCGACGCAAGAAGCTCACCGGAGCGGATCGGTGATACGGCCGTGTCTTGAGTAAGCTCTCGCTCCTGTAGAGCAAAACATAGCTCTTTGTTTTTTGCGGGAACCATGTGGGAGCGAGCTTGCTCGCGAACGGCGGCGAAGCCGTCGCAAAACCTGAATCTGCGTCTTTCCTGATACACCGAAGAGGATGGTTTTGGGGCCGCCTGGCGGCCCTTCGCGAGCGAGCTCGCTCCCACAGAAACCGCGCCCGATTAACGGACGAGTTTCTTGCCATAAAACCGGTGTTTCTCCTGCTATGGCTAGAATCCTGGCCACATTGCAACCAGACTCACAACAATCTCACAACACCGATCGCCAACCATCCAACCAACGCCAGCACCACCGCCCCCTTTGCCCGATACGGCAACACCATCACCCACCCCAGCCCCGCCAGCGAAAGCAACCCGAGCCAGCCAATCGGCCCCATCGCCCAGCCCCAGCAGGCAACACTGGCGGCAAAGCTGGCCGCCAACGCCAACCATCCCCCCAGACGCAACCCGCGGCGCACCCAAGGCCCCGGCACCCGCTGCCAGACCTGCTTGTAATGCCGCTCCAGTCCCAGGCACAGCCCGAGCATGCCGCTGTACGCCAACAGCAGTACTGTGGATAACATCACGCCCATCTCAACTGACCTCCACGACGGCAGCAGCCCCGCGCCGCGCCGGACGCTCCTTCGGCGGCTGGCCGACCTTCCAGCAACACCAGCCCAGCAAGAGGCCGATCGATACGCTGGTCACCTCCAGATAGATGAACTCGCCCCGGTTGACCGTGAACAGATTTAACAGCGGCAACAGCAGGCACATCAGCGCCGCCAGCCCCAGTTGCTCACGCCAGGCTTTCAGCCAAGGCCGAACGAGGGCATGGCCGAGGGTCGCCAGCCAGACCAAGAAGAACACCCGCACCTCCCAGCCACCACGTTGCGCCAGCTCCACCGGTAGCAAGCGGTTGGCCCACAACAGCCCGATGCAAGCCACCGACAACCCGGCGACCACGGTGACATTCAGCCGCTCCGCCACGTGGTACAGCAGCGCACCAAGGGCCCCTTCGCCATCGTGCCGACGCCGCCGCTTGACGGTGAACAGCACCAGCCCGGTGGCGATCATCGCGCAGCTGGCCAGCCCGCAGAGGAAGTACAGCCAGCGCATCGGATAGCCGCCGAACTGGGCGAAGTGCATGCCCGCCATGACCCGCTGGGTCAGCAGGCTCGGCCGGCTTTCGGCCGGTGCCCGCAGCACCCGGCCACTGGCGCCATCGAAGACCATGCTCTGGCCCTTGGTCAGTTCTATGCGATTGCCCAGTACCGGACGCACTTCGATTCGCGCGTTGCTGCTGCCCGGGTTCTGGATCGACAGACCGGACAACGGCCCCATGGCCTGCTCCGCCGCCGCCAGTACCGGTCCGAGATCGGTCAGGCGTGCCGACTCGACCGGTCCGCCCCTCGCCTGCCCATGCTGTTGCATCGGCGCGCCGCGCATGGCCCGGTTCAGCGCATCGCGGTCGCCATCGAACAGCGCATCCGACGCCGCCGGCATGTAGATCAGGTAGAAAATCACCAGCCCGGTGTAGGTGATCATCAGGTGGAACGGCAGCACCAGCACCGCCGTGGCGTTGTGCGCATCCAGCCAGGAGCGCTGGCCCTTGGCCGGGCGGAAGGTGAAGAACTCCTTGAAGAATTTCTTGTGGATGACGATGCCGCTGACCAGCGCCGCGAGCATCGCCATGGCGGCCAGCCCGACCACCCAGATGCCGATGTTGCGCGGCAGGTTAAGGGTGAAGTGGAAGCGGAAGAAGAAGCTGCCGCCGGCGGTTTCGCGGACGTCCAGTTTTTCGCCGGTAGCCGGATCGATGGCCATGCCGCCGCCGCGTCGTTGCTCGCCGGCGGAGACGCTCAGGCTCGGCGAGCGTTCGCTTGGCAGGCCGATATTCCAGGCACTGGCGCCGGGGTGGTTGGCCTGCAGATAGTCCAGGGCGCGCTGCAGCGCTTCGGGCTGGCTCAGGTCGTGACGGGGGATTTCCGGGCGCATCCAGCCGTCGATTTCCTTGTCGAACACTGCCAGGGTGCCGGTGAGGAAAATCGCGAAAAGGATCCAGCCGAAGACCAGCCCGGACCAGGTGTGCATCCAGGACAGGGATTGGGTGATGGTTTTCTGCTTCATCCTGACAGGCCTGTGAGTTGCGGCCAGAAACCGATCGCCGCCAGCGGCACGCCCAGCGCCAGCCCGGCCCAGGCGCGGGTGGCGCTGCGGCAGGCGAAGGCCCAGAGGATCGCGCCGGTGTAAAGGGCGAAGGACAGCAGGGTCGCGCTGATCAGGGCGTCGACCTTGTCCAGCGGCAGCAGCCGCGCGAGGGCGGCAGTGGCCGCGTAGGTGAAGGCGTAGCCGCCGAGGATGGCGGCGGTGATGCGGGAGAGCATTGTGAACACCTCATCTCTTGAGAACGCCACGCCCCCCTGTGGGAGCTGGCTTGCCAGCGATAGCGGCGGTGAATTCACTGCAGCAATCGCTGGCAAGCCAGCTCCCACAGGGTCACCAGCGTTCTCAAGATCTCGGATCAGAAGGTCGTCGTCACCGACGCATAGAACGCCCGGCCCGGCTCGTTGTAGGTGCTGGCCCCCGCCGTGGTCCCCGCCCCTTCGCGGTACACGCGCTTGTCGAACAGGTTGCTGACCCCCGCGCCGAACGAGACGTTCCTGTTCAGCTCGTAGGTCCCGCCGACACCCCAGACATGGTACGGATCAAGGGTCTGCAACTCGTTCTGCCCGGTCACCGCCACATCCCGCGTCGGGTTGAATACCCGCGGCTCCTGCTTGCCGTGTAAGTGCCGGTCAGGCTCAGCGCCAGGGCCTGGGTTACCTGCCAGTCGAGCATGGTGTTGACCGTGTATTCCGGCACCACCGACAGCGGGTTGCCGTCGCTGTCCTCGTTGGAGTCCATGTAGGTGAGGTTGGTGTTCCAGCTGAGGATCTCCCCCGCCTCGCCCAGCAACGGCACGCCGATATTGCCTTCCCAGCCCTTGACCACCGCGTCCTTGGCGTTGTCCCAGCGCAGGATCGCTTCGTTGGCCGAGGTGCGCCCGGCAAGGTCGTTGGAGGAGACGATCTTGTTCTCGTAGTCGTTGCGGAAGTAGGTCAGGCCGGCGCTCCAGCCATCGCGGGCGAAGCTGATGCCGACTTCCTTGTTGATGCTGATTTCCGGATCGAGGTCGGCGTTGCCCAGCACGTAGCAGCCCGTGGAAGCGAGGCTCGGCGCACAGCCGTTGCCATTGCTGCGGTACAGGTAGTTGGGGTTGGACTGGTACAGGTTCGGTGCCTTGAACGCCCGGGCGATACCGCCCTTGAGGGTGATGTCCTCGGTGAGCTTGTACGAGGTGTTCAGGCTCGGGCTCCAGTTGGCGCCGAACTGATCGTGATGGTCCAGGCGCAGGCCCGGGGTGAGGAACCAGTCGCGGGTCAACTCGATGTTGTCTTCGACATAGACGGCCATGATGGTCGCGTCCATGTCGGTGTCCCGGGCACCTGCCGCGGAGTTTGGCAGGGTGGTGCCGATGGCGCGGTTCATGGTGCTTGGGTCGTCCAGCTCCTGGTAGTTCCACTCGGCGCCGAGGGTCAGGGTCTGCGGCCGCAGGATCTCCAGCGGAATGTCCAGCTGGCCCTGGACCAGGTAGCTGTCATAGGTGCTGGTGGACTTGTCGTTGCCGCTGATATCGCCGTCCACCGAGCCGGTCTGGCCTTCCAGCAGGCGGTTGTTGCGAGTGTTCTCGTACTGCGCCATCAGGCGCGAGGTACCGAACTCCCAGTCGCCGCGATGGGTGACGGAGAAGTTCTGCCGGTACATCGTGTTGGTCTCGCGGCCCAGCCACTGGTTGACGGTACTGTTGGGGGTCAGCGAGTCGGTGGCGCCGGTGCCGACATCGCCGGCGTAGATGTTGCCCTGGCGGCTGAAGCCACCTTCGAAGTCGAGGGTCTGCTGGTTGTCCAGAGCCCAGCTGAGCAGCGCATTGACGTCCTTGTTGCGCACGCCCTCGCGGCCAGCGGCCAGGGAGCCACCCGCCGCGGTATGGTCGGCGTTGATGTCGGCGTCGTCGGCATCGGTCTTGTTCAGGTTGCCGTAGACACGGAAGGTCAGCGCGTCGGTCAACGGCCCGGAGAGGCTGAAGGTGGTGCGCTTGGTCATGCCTTCGGCATCGTCCTCGGGCAGGTTGGTGAAGGCACTGATGCTGCCGCTGACTTCCTGGGTCGGGCGCTTGGTGATGATGTTCACCACCCCGCCCATGGAGCCGGAGCCATAGCGCGCCGCTGCCGGGCCGCGCAGGACTTCGATGCTCTCGACTTCATTGGCCGGCACCCAGTTGCTGTCGCCACGGGTATCGCGCTCGCCGGAGCGGGTGTAGCGCACCGAGTTGCGCGAAGTGACCGGCTTGCCGTCGATCAGGATCAGGGTGTTTTCCGGCCCCATGCCGCGCAGGTCGATCTGCCGGTTGTTGCCACGGGTGCCACTGGCGCTGTTGCCGGTCAGGTTGACCCCGGGCATCTTGCGGATGATTTCGGAAAGGTCGTTCACCGGCGGACGCTTCTTGATGTCCTCCTCGGTGATCAGGGACACGCCGGGCGCCTGCTTCAGTTCTTCGGCAGCGCTGGCCACCACGTGGGTCTCGGCCAGTTCCAGGTCCTCGCGCACCTCGGTGGCAGCCAGCAAGGACGACGGGGAAATGGCCAGCAGGGCCAGGCAAAGAGGGCTGAGCTTGAAACGGGGCTGCATCGACGACGCTCCTTTCGCAATGACGGGCGTCAGGCAGGGAGCGTGGGACATCATCATCCGGCTCGCCCCAGACCTGACCGGGACGAGCGCGAATGCTACTTTCTCTCAAATGAGAGTAAATCTTTTTTACATTTCATACACTTCTCAGCCGCAGGTTGACCCGCAGCCCGGGCGAGCGGTTCTGCGCCCACACCTCGCCGCCCTGCAACTGCACCACGCTGCGGGCGATCGACAGGCCGAGGCCGAAGCCATCACCGCCGGGGCGTGCGGCATTGAGACGGGTAAAGGGCAGGAAGATGCTTTCCAGCTTGAGTGGATCGACGCCGGGGCCCTGGTCTTCGATCCACAGGTGCCAGTCCTCGCCGTCCCGTCGCCCGCCCAGGCTTACGATCCCGTCCGGGGGTGAGTGACGCACGGCGTTGCGCAGGATGTTTTCCATGGCCTGGGCGAGGCTGTTGAGATTGCCCACTACCAGGCAGGCACCCGGCAGAGCGTTGTGCAACTGCTCGGCGGGCCATTCGCTTTCGTAGCAGACGTCCTCGCACAGCACGTCCCACAGGCGTCCGATATCCACGGTTTCCACGGGCAGTTGCGGACGCTCGGTGTCGAGCCAGACCAGCTCCAGGGTGTCGTTGATCAGGCGCTCCATGCCCTGCACTTCGCGCTCCAGGCGCTGGCGCAGGGCGGCGGTGTCCTGCTCGCGTTCACCGGTGACGCGTAGTCGGCTCAGGGGCGTACGCAGTTCGTGGGAGAGGTCGCGCAGCAACTGGCGCTGGAACTCCACGGTGTTCTCCAGGCGCCCGGCCATATGGTCGAAGGCCCGGGCAAGATCACCCAGTTCGTCGCGACGGCGGGTCAGTTGCGGGCCGACCCGGGCGGACAGGTTGCCGGTACTCAGGGCATTGGCCTGGCGGCGCAGGATCACCATCGGCGCGATCAGCGTGCGGTACAGCAGCACGCCAAGTCCCAAGGCCAGGCAGGCCGGCACGATGCGCTCCAGCAGCAAGCGCCAGAGATGGTTGTACTTGCGCGGGTCGAGACGGGCCGGCAAATCCATCACCAGCCGCGCCTCGCTGTCGCTGAATGGCACGTAGAAGGTCGGCGTACCGCCGGGGCGCCCCACGGACCAGTCCAGGGTACGCATGAAATGCAGCTTCTTGCGCTCGCGCCCGCGCAACGGTTGAGACGACAACGACTGGTCGTACTGCCCTACCACTGCAGCCCACACACCTTCGCGCTCGCGCAGGCTGCGCAGGAAATCGTCCACGCCCGGGGTGCCGCGGGCATTCCAGGCGCTTTCGGCCTCGGCGGCGTAGTCGGCGAGGATCTTCTGCGTCGGCGCGGGCAGCTTGGCCGTGGCGGTCTCCAGGCGCTGGCTGATATCCACGTGCAGGCTGATGATCAGCAGGCTCAGCAGGGCGATGCCGCCCACCAGTTTCCACAGCAGCGAATGGCGGTCGGGCAGGTTCATGGGCTGACGCGCTTGAGCACGTAGCCCGCACCGCGCACCGTCTCCACCCGACCGGCGCTATAGCCGATGCCCTGGAGTTTGCGGCGGATATGGCTGACGTGCATGTCCAGGCTGCGGTCGTGGATCGAATAGGCGCGGTGCAGGGCCTGCTGGTAGAGGAAGGTCTTGCTCAGCACCTCGTTGGGCGAATGCAGCAGGGTTTCGAGGATGCGGTACTCGGTGCTGGTCAGGTCGGCCCAGGTGCCGTTGCTGCACACGTCGCTGCGCAGCGGGTCGAAGGTCAGGCCCAGGGCCTGACCCAATTCGTCATGGCCCTGGCGTTCTTCGCGCTCGTAGGCCACGCGACGCAGGATCGCATCGATGCGCACATCCATCTCGACCATGCTGAAAGGCTTGGGCAGGTAATCGTCGGCGCCCTGGCTGAAACCGACGATGCGGTCCTGCTCGGCACCCAGGGCCGACATCAGGATCACCGGCACGCGCTGGCGGCGGCGCAGTTCGGCGAGGGTCTCAAGGCCATTGCTGTCGGGCAGGAGGATATCCAGCAGGACCAGGTCGAAGTCGCCTTCGCGCAACAGGTCCACCACGTCCTTCGCGTCGTTCCGCAGGGTCACGGCAAAGCCGCGCTGGCCCAGGTGGCTGTCGATATGGGCGGCCAGGAGCGGGTCGTCCTCGATGGCCAGGATGCGCACCGGGGCACGGGGGGATAAGGCGGGCTGCATGGGGCACCTTGCGAATGAGAATGGTTCTTTGTCGTGCATTCTGACGAAAGATCGCGAAGATGCCCATCGTTGTTTGCAAGGCTTGCGGGCCTCATCGCTGGCAACGCCAGCTCCCACAGGGTCCGCATGTACCGCGAAACCTGTGGGAGCCGGCGTTGCCGGCGATGAGGCCATCAGCAACACCACACTTCAAAAATTCCCTACACATCCTTCGGAAACGTCTGATGTTTTTCCCTGCATCAAGACCTCAGGGTGACAGGCTTCCACCCCACAAGCACCACCGCTTTTTCATTCCGGAAAAACAGGCGGTGCCGATGAGCAAGGAGCCGTGCCATGCAATCGACTACCCAGCGTTTCAACAATCAACACCTCTGCCTGGCGATCCGCGAATGCCGCTCGATCGATGTGCACCACGACAAGGCAGAGGACTGAACCATGACCCGTTCTACATTCAACGGACTGAGCCAGGGCCTGCATGGCGACGAGACCACAACTGGCGCCATCTGCTACAGCAGCCTGCAAAACATGACCCAGGGCAATCGTGGCGTGCTGCGCGTCGGCGACAAAACCAGCGCCTGCCCGCGTTGCGGCCAGCAGGGCAGCATCACCGAAGGCTGGCAGGGATTCACCTGGTTTGGTGCAGCAACAGCGCTGCATGGTGCTGAAGTGCAATGTGGTTGCCCACCGGGCAGCAATCGCCTGATCGCCATGGACCCTCCGCCACGCTCTGCCCGGATGGCCAGTCCGGTTGCCACACCCGCCAGCGCCCGGGCAACGCCACCCACCTCGCCAGCTCCAACCACGTCGCCTGTTGCGCCAGCGGTGCCTTTCTCTTCGGAACAAGACAACCAGCCTGCCGAGCCCGGCTTCTACATCGTGCCCAAGTCCACCACTCGCCAGCAGTTGATCGCAGAACTGTTCGGCGAAGCGCCTGCGCCCGAGGTAATGCGCAAGTTCAACGGGCTCAATGGCAGTCTCGGCAATGACATCGTCAAAGCCGGGCAGATGGTGGTACTCGGTGATCCGCGCAAACACATGTGCATGCGGGAAGAAGCGCATTTGATGGAGGCCGCGGCAGAGGTGGCCGTGGCGCTGGCAGATCTGGAGCCGGACGATGCGGACTTCATGGTCAAGTATCGGGGGGAGATTGCGGCGCTTCTCGGCGAAGTCTCGCTTTGGGCGGGGATTTCCGCAGCAGTGCTGGAAAAGCACATGCAGGATCTCACTGACACTTTGATCCGATTAGAAAAACTTCATCAAGATACCCATCGCACTTACGGACACCTGCGAGTACCCGATTTCTTTGAGAAACGGAAAAAACTGCTTGAAGAGTTGGATAGTAAATTCTTCAAGTCAACTCGCGTGCGAGGTTTCACTTCGCTGGGGGATCATCCGAAGCTGAGAAAGTCCCTGAGTATCTCGACAAAGAGTCTTGTGCATCACTGGAGAAAAGCTGGTGGCCCGGGGGACATCCCTGGTTTCTCGCGATACGTAAAATCCATATCCAAAGCCGCAAAATATATGAATACTGGCGGACTTATAGCTATTGGAATCGGTGGAGTATCTTCGGCTTTAGCGATTTGGGAGACATGCACTACAGCCAATGATGCCGCATGCAAAAAAGTCGCCATGAAAGAAGTTCCAAAATTCCTGATCTCATCGGGTAAAGGTTTTGTTGCTGGAAATATGGCAGCCAAACATAGCCTGAAAATATGCGGTGGCCGCAGCAGAAGCCCTACGGGATTCACGGCTTGCGTTGCAACTGTGGTTGGAGGGGCTTCCTTTGCAGGGGTAGCGATGGGTGAGCTCGCCGGGGAGTATTTAGGGGAGTCCGTGCATGATCACTTTCTCCGTGATTGACATGAGTACATGGTCAAAAGGTATGTGGCTTTGCATCATAGGCTTCGGCGTCGTCATGCTTATTGCAGCCTTTCGACTCACAAAAAAATTGGAAGAACTGCATCATAAAAAACTATTCAAGGAAATGAAAAATAGCAATTACATCAAAATCATAGAACATCAGCTAGAGATCTCAACCAAGCGCAAAAGAAAGAGCATACGAAATGCTCTGAACCATATACTGAATTTCCCAGAACCATTCTTTGGAGATGGCCGCATCTGTAAAGAGGACATGAATAAAATACAACCCCTCATGGACGAATGGGTAAAAACGAACCGACTCATCCTGGCATTTCCACTTGCTTGGATAATCGCATTCACCGTGGCCATGAAAATATACACAGACTAACGTGTACTCACCCCCTCGTCTCACGAGGGGGCTACACCGATCAAAACTCCCACTTACTCGTCACCATGAAATTCCGCGGTTCCCCATAGCTCCCGCTATAGAAATTCTCATCCAGCGAGCTCACATACTTCTCATCGAACAGGTTGTTCACCGTCGCCGTCGCCGACCATTGCGGCGTCAGCTGATACCGCGCCATCAATCCCACCGTCGCATAGTCATCCTGCTGGTAGGTCGAGGCCGATGGCAGCATCCAGCTTTCCGAGGTGAAGTGGATGCTGCTCTGCCAGTTGACCCCGCCACCGATGGTCAGGCGCTCCAGCGCGCCCGGCAGGCGGTAGGTGGTCCAGAGCTTGAAGATATCCAGTGGGACGATGCTCTTGATCCGCTCGCCCTCACTGTCCTCGACCCGCGAGTGGCTGTAGCTGGCGTCGATATTCCAGCCCGGCAGCACCTCGCCACTGATCTCCAGGTCGATCCCCCGGGTCGTGGTTTTCTTCGCCACGTAGGCGGTGTCGTAGTCGGTGCCGATGATGATGCCGTCGGCGACGTTGTCGTTCTCCAGCTTGACCTCGAACAGGGCGATGGCGGTGTTCAAGCGGCCATCGAAGTATTCGCCCTTGAGCCCGATCTCGTAGTTGTCGCCTTCACGGGGATCCAGCAGCTTACCGTTGCGGTCCTTGTAGGTCTGCGGCTTGAAGATGCTGGTGTAGCTGGCGTAGACCGAGTGGTTGTCGTCGAGATCGTAGACCACGCCGGCATAGGGCGTGACTTCCCCGCTGACCCGCACCGCGTCGTCGGTGTCGAGATAGACCATGGCCGGGACGTTGTAGTGGTAGCTGGCGCGGTACTTGTAGTTGCTGACCCGCGCACCGAGGATCACCGAGAGATCATCGGTGGGCTTGAGCCGGCTGGCGAGGTACGCGCCGTTCTGGCTTTGCTCGAGGTTGTCGTCTTCTCGGTTGAGGGTGTAGGTCGGCCGCGGGCCGTAGTTGTCCCAGGTCCAGATATTCACCGGCTTGCCGCTGACCAGGTTGTCGCTGCCACCCGAGGCGGTGAGGTTGCCGAAGCCGTTGCGACGGTTTTCGTACTCCTGATAGTTGAAGCCCATCACCAGCTCATGCTCGCGGCCAAAGGCCTGGAACGGGCCGGAAAGCATCAGGTCGAGGCCCTTCTGGCGCTGCCAGTTCTCGCCCTTGGTGGCGGTGTATTTCAGGCCGCTTCCGGTGGCCGGGTCGACGAAGCCGGTGGAGGTGCCGGCGATCACCGAGTCGTAGTCGCGGGTGCCGTAGAGGTAGCTGGTGGACAGCTTCAGGCTCCAGTCGTTGGCGAACTTCTGTTCGAGGGAGGCGAAGCTGTTGGTGATCTGCTGGCGGTTGCTGCTGTCGCGGCTGGCCGGGTTGTCCGAGCGCGAAGTGTGCAGCTTGTTGCCGTAGCGGTCGAGCACTGGCAAGCCAGTGGTGGAGAAGCCGCGCGGGTCGTTGTTCAGGTAGTCGAAGCCGACGGTGAGCAGCGTGCTGTCGCTCAGGTCGAATTCGCTGATGCCGTAGACCACGGTCTTTTCCTGCTGCAGGTGGTCGGTGAAGCTGTTGCCCTGCTGGTACACCGCCACCGCCCTGCCCCGCACATTACCGGTCTCGGTCAGCGGACCGGAGACATCCACCTCGCCACGATACAGGTCCCACGAACCCAGGCCGCCACTGACGTAGCCCTTGAAGGTATCGGTGGGACGCTTGCGCACCAGGTTGACGGTGCCGGACGGATCTCCCGCGCCGCTGAGCAGACCGGTAGCACCGCGCACCACTTCGACCCGGTCGTAGATCGCCATGTCCGCCAGGGCGTGGGGCAATGCCTGGCTGAAGGCGAAGGACGTGGTGGGCATGCCGTCGAACTGGTAGTTGTCGATGGCCAGGCCACGGGAGAACACATAGAGGCGGTCGCTGCCGGGGCTTTGCACGTTGATGCCCGGCGCCTGTTCCAGGACCTGGCCGATGCTGCGCAGGTTTTGGTCGTCGATGCGCTGGCGGGTGAGGACGCTGACCGATTGCGGGGTTTCCCGCAGGCTCAGGTTCAGTTTGGTCGCGGTGTTGGTCGCTCCAGTGGTGTAGGAACCCGTGCCCTCGGTGGTGCTCCCCAGCCCCGTTCCGGTGATGCTCGTGGCGCCCAGTTCCAGGGTGTCGCCGGACTGCGGCACGGCGATCAGCACGTAGCCGTCCGGGCTGGACTGCGCTTGCAGCCCCTGGCCGTGGAGCAGCGCGGTGAAGCCTTCCAGCACGCCGAAACTGCCCTGCAAACCGGCGCTGCGCTTGTCCGCGACCTGCTCGGCATTGAAGGAGATCGCCACCCCGGCCTCGCGGGCATAGCGGCTGAGCACGTCGCCCAGCGCGCCGGCGGGGATGTCGTAGCGTTGCAGTTGTTGCTGGGCCTGAGCGGGCAGCGCGACAAGCAGTGGCGCGCCGACGACAGCGACATGAATGGCCAGCGCCAGGGCGCTGCCGGCGGTGCGGGGGCGTAGCGAAACAGACATCTTCCATGGTCCTCGTTGGGTGTTGGCTAGTACAAGGACGCACGGCTGCCGGGAAGTGGAAAAAGAATTACTGCTGCGGACGAATACGGGTGACCCACGGCGTGTAGTGCACCACCTCGATCGGCAGGCTGCGCGCCAGCAAGCGCAAGGCCCGCTCGCTGTCGTCGGCAGGCAGCACCGCCGAGACCTTGAGCCCGGCCAGGGCCTTGGCGTCATAGCTGAGATAGCCGCGATGATGCCGCGCCAGACGCTCCAGCACTTCGTTCAGCGGCTGCTCGCGGATCAACAGTTGATGCTGGGTCCACGCCTGCTCCAGCCCGACACCATCCACCGGTTGCGGTGGCTGGATACCCCGAGCATCGAACTGCACCTGCTGACCCGCACCGACGTTGACGCGGTCACCGCCACTGCTCACCTGGGTAGTGGATTCGATCATCGCCAGACGCGTCGAATCCCCCAGCCGCTCAACCACGAAGCGCGTACCGAGGGCACGCACGCTGCCGTGCTCGGTGACGACGATGAAGGGCCGAGCGGGATCCTTGGCCACATCCACCAGGATCTCGCCGCCGAGCAGGCGCAGGGTGCGGGTCCCGGTATCGAACTGCAGGTCCACCGCCGAACGCCCGTCCAGCTGGATGCGGCTGCCATCCGGCAATTGCTGGCTGCTCCATTCGCCGACACCGGTATGAATATCCGCCAACAGATAGCCCGACGGAAACTGCTGCAAGGCCAGCCCCGCCGGCAGCGCCAGCACCACCGCGACAGCCAGCGCCTTGAGCCCGAGTCGCCCTGTCGAACGCGCCGTCACACTGCCCAGTGCCGCCCGCACGGGCGCTCTCGGCAACTCGCGCAACGGTGCCAGGCTGCCCTGCAACGCCTGCACTGCCTGGACATGGGCAGGATCGCTATTGAGCCAGGCACGAAAGGCCTCCTGCTCCGCCGCGTCCGGCTCATCATCCATGCGCACCAACCATTGCGCCGCCTGGTGCAGCACTGCCGAGGACACGTTCACAGACCGCCTCCCGCCGCATGACATTGCAACAGAGCCTGGACCAGATCGTTCTGCACGGTCTTGGTGGAGACATTCAGTTGCGCGGCGATCTCGGCATGGCTCAAACCATCGAGATGGCGCAGGACAAACACCTGGCGCATGCGCGGTGCCATGACGGCCAGCGCCCGGGCGATATGTTCCAGGGCCTGCACCGCGGCCATCACCTGCTCGGCGGAAGGCGCCTGCTCCAGATGCTCGGCATGTCGCGCCAGCTCCTCGCGGTAGGCCTGCTCGAGCTTCTGCCGCCGCCCGCGATCCATCAGCAGACGCCGTGCGACCGTGGCGAGAAAGGCGCGGGGTTCGTTCGGGGCGACGTAGGAGCCGGTGCTGAGCAGGCGAATGAAAGTGTCTTGGGCCATGTCCGCGGCGTTATGCGGACAGTCCAGGCGTCGTCGCAGCCAGACCAGCAACCAACCGTGATAGCCCTTGTACAACGCATCGAGACTGTCAGCTGGCGGAGTGGCTTTCATGGCGGCAACTACAAATGAGAATGGTTCTATCTTATGTTCTCGACACAGAAGGTTGCAATCCACTCACTTCACACTGGCGAACAGCACCGTCACACCCAGCCCCAGCAACGCCATGCCAATCACCTGATCCACCAAGCGCTGGCGATCGATCATCACCCGCCGCAACGGCGCACTGGAAAAGCACAGCGCCACCAGGCTGAACCACACCCAGTGAGCCACCGACATGAACAGCCCGTACGCGAACTGCCGGGCCAGCGAGCTGTCCGGGCCGACCACCTGGGTGTAGGCGCTGACCACGAACAGCAGGGTCTTGGGGTTGAGGGCATTGGTGAGGAAACCCGATAGGAACGTGCCCCTCGCCTTGCTCCCGCTCTGCCCTTCCAGCGACAGCCGGCTGGTGTTGGTCAGCGAGCTGTAGCCGAGGTAGATCAGGTAGCCGGCGCCCAGCACCTTCATCGCCAGGAACAGCGTCGGCGAGTGCTGCACCAGCAGGGAAACCCCGAGCACGGTATAGAGCACATGCACCTGCACACCGCAGGCGATGCCCAGGGCCGCAGACAGTCCGCTACGCCGGCCGAAGGCGTAACTGGCCCGGGTGACCATGGCGAAATCCGGACCGGGGCTGATGACGGCCAGCACGGTGAAAAGGGCGACGGCGATGAGTTCGTTCACACGGGCTTTCCTTGTTTTCGATAAGCGATGAAATAACGCAGATGGGTTACATGCTTGCCATTATCGAAAGCCTTACCGCTTCGAAAAAAGCGATTTATAGTGCGACAAATCCGCTAGTTTTCCTCACCGATATGAAACTGCCCGCCCTCACCGCCTTCCGCTATTTCGACATGGCCGCCCGCACCGAAAGCTTCGTCCGCGCCGCTGAACTGCTGCACGTCACCCATGGCGCCGTCAGCCGCCAGGTGCGCCTGCTGGAAGCCTCGCTTGGGGTGGAGCTGTTCGAGCGGCGTAACCGCGCGATCTTTCTGACGGCTGCCGGGCGCACGTTGCTGGGCACCACCCAGTCGATCTTCGAACAACTGGAAGGCACGGTGTCGCGGCTGCAGCAGCACACCCGGGAAAACGTCCTGGTGCTGTCCTGCGAACCGACCCTGGCGATGAAATGGCTAATTCCGCGACTGGCGGATTTCCAGGCACGGCATGCGGATATCCAGGTGCATCTGATGACGGCAGGGGGACCGGTGGATTTCGTGCGCAACGGGGTCGATCTGGCGCTGCGGCGGGATGATTTTCAGTGGGAGGACGGGCTGCATGTGCAGAAGATCTGTGATGAGTGGGTCGGGCCGGTGGCGAGTCCCAACCTGCAGTTGCCGAGCAGAGGTTTCGCCGGCCAGCGCCTGCTGCACAGTGCCACCCGGCCGGAGGCCTGGGCGACCTGGCTGCGCTTGAACAGGAAGACGGCCCGGGGTGTCGAGCGGGCGGATTACGAGCATTTCTATCTGTGTATCCAGGCAGCGGTGGCGGGGCTCGGGGTGGCAATGGCGTCGCGGTTGATGGTGGGCGATGAACTGGCGAGCGGGCAGTTGGTGGCGCCTCATGGGTTTGTGCGGGATGGGTCGGCTTATGTGCTGTTGTGTCCGCAGGTGCTGGCGGAGACGGAGAAGGTTCAGCGCTTCACTGAATGGGTGATGGAGCAGGCGGAACCTCGCTAGCAAGATCAACACATAACCCTGTGGGAGCTGGCTTGCCAGCGATTGGGCCAGGCCTGACAACATCATTGCTCAAGCCTGCCTCATCGCTGGCAAGCCAGCTCCCACAGGGTTCTGCGCAGTTACTCACAGCCGGATTCCATTCCCCAGGTGCGGTAGCCCGCGGTGTCGATATGGATCCTGCCAGTCGGATAGCGCCCCAGCCCCATGTTCCAGACCTTGCCGTAGTGCTGCCAGAAATGGCACAACGCCTGCGCATCACCTCTGTCGGCCAGCAGCATATCCACCGCAAACGCCCGCATATGCGCACTGCCCGCCGCGCCACCGGCACAACGATTGAGCAGCGGATCCCGATAAGCGGACACCACCTCGAAAGCCCCGATAACCCGCTCATCCCGCAGCAGATCGAGCAACCTCAAGGTACTCCGCACATCGCCCCACTGCGCCACCGGCGGTACGGCAAACGGCTGCGCCCGACACTGCCGCCAGTCACTCGCCGATCTGAGCAACTGATGGATTGGCACCACCCCATACACGCGTGCATCCACCAGCATCTCGCGGAACCCCCTGGTGTCATGCGCGCCGGCCCACTGGGCGAACATCCACACATCCCGTTCGTCGGCCTGCGCCGCGCCAACGTGCAGTAACACAAACAGCGCCACTGCCCCTCTTCCCACACCCATGGAAAGTCCTCCAGACTGGCGGGCGCCCCATCACAGGGAGCCATCTGACAAGGAGTTAAGCATGCACAAGATTGCACCGATCGCCCTGGGCCTGATCGCGCTCGGCATTGCCGGCCAGGCAGCCGCCGACACCCGGGTCGAACTGGGCGACGAGGCCCGCGTAACGCGGCTGTTCGCCTACCCGAACAACTGCAGCGTGATCTGCTTTCGCAACTGGACGCTGGAACAGACCGTCGAGCATTACCTGAACCAGAGCGTGCAGCGCGACGGCTACCCGGCCGCGACGGTCAAGGTGCAACGCGACCACGACAAGTACTACGCCGATATCACCGGCGTCCCCGCCGACTACCACAAGCCCCTGAGCGCCCTGCTCGATGCCGGCGAACTGGCCTACAACGGCGCGGAAAAACTCAATGCCGACGGCAAGTGGGCCTATGACTGGTACCTGTTCCTGCCCCTGGGCATGGCCCTGGAAAACCGCCGCAGCATCGAACTGCTGCACTTCCCGCCGGACTATTCGCTGACCCAGGCCCAGGACTACCTGCGCTCCAATACCACCGACCGCTGGGCCAGCCTGCTGACCTACAACGGCATCCCCGCCGAACAGACCCCGGCCTACCAGACCATCGTCGATATCGCCCCGATCGCCGCGCCGGCCAGCGCCGGCTCGACCCTGGAAGGCACCTATGGTTACTTCCAGGATTACCAGGTGCGCATGGTCAAGGACGTGACCCTGACGGCGAAGGGTGAGTCACTGCCAATGGTGGCCTTCGGTGCGCCGGTGCGCAGCTGGATCAAGCAGCAATATGGTGCGGACCTGAAGGTGCTGGGGCTGGGGATCATCAGCCCGAGTGCCGGGCAGAACGTGCCGGTGCTGGGCTCCAACCACCCGAGCGCGATCTGGTACGCGGCGGATAAGGCAAACAACGGCGGTGACCAGGACAAGGCCGATGCGGCCGGCCTGAAGATGATGGGCCAGGACCTCAGCGCGGCGTGCTGGCAGGCGGGAATGGGGCGCAATCCGGGAGCGGACCCGCAGTTGACGCTGAATGCCTGCACGCAGAAGTGGCAGGTGACGGCGAAGAAGCAGACCTGCGAGTTGTTCTATCGGACGATTCGGGAGATGGCGCCGGAGCAGGCGGGTGCGAAGTGCAATACCGGGGCGATGACGCGGGAACTGCGAGAGCTGCAGAAACCTGCCGACACCCTCTGAAACAACACAAAACCCTGTGGGAGCTGCGGTTCGGCGCCCCGACTTGCCAGCGATGAGGCCGGCCCTGACAAAGATGCTGTCTGGCCGGGCCCTATCGCTGGCAAGCCAGCTCCCACAGGGGTTAGCGGTGTCGCTGAATAATGTTTATTCCTGCGGCCGCAACCGATACTGCGGCGGCAACTGATCCAGCCCGCTGATGGTCACATCCAGGCTCTTCCAGCGGCCATCCTGGATGCCATAGATGCAGCCATGCACCGACAGCTCCTGACCACGATGCCAGGCGTTCTGGACGATGGTGGTATGCCCCACGTTCGCCACCTGCTGGATCACGTTCAGCTCGCACAGGCGATCGACCCGCTCATCCTCGGTCGGCAGCTTGGCCAGATCGGCGCGGTGCTCGTAGTACAGGTCGCGGATCGAGCGCAGCCAGCCGTCGATCAGGCCGAACTGGCGGTCCTGCATCGAGGCGCGCACGCCGCCGCAACCGTAATGCCCGGTCACCAGGATATGGCGGACCTTGAGCACATCCACCGCGTACTGGATCACCGACAGGCAGTTCAGGTCGGTGTGCAGCACCACGTTGGCGACGTTGCGGTGGACGAACAGATCGCCCGGCAGCATGCCGACGATCTCGTTGGCCGGAACCCTTGCATCCGAGCAGCCGATCCAGAGGAATTCAGGGGTCTGCTGGCGGGCCAGCTTTTCGAAGAAGTCCGGGTCCTTCTGCTTGATGCCGTCGGCCCAGCGCGCGTTGTTGTCGATCAGTTCTTGCAGGTCGTGCATGGTCAAGGCCTCATGAATTGATGCGCTGTTATGACAGGCAGCGACCGGCGCAGGTCACGCTGCCGTGTTTATTCGATCAGGGTGCAGGCCATCACCAGGGCGTCTTCGCGCCCGCCCGGGGCCGGGTAGTAATCACGGCGGCGGCCGACTTCATTGAAGCCGTAGCGCTCGTACAGGCGATAGGCCGATTCGTTGCTGGCCCGCACCTCGAGGAAACATTCGCGGCCGTTCATTTCATAAGCGCGCTTCATCAGCTGTTCCAGCAGGCGCAGGCCCAGGCCACGGCCCTGGCTTTCCGGCTTGACGGTGATATTGAGCAGGTGGGCTTCGTCGATGATCACGTTGATCACCCCGTGCCCGACCTGCTGCTCGCCTTCGAACATCAGCCAGATTTCGTAGCTTTTCAGGCCGTCGAGGAAAATCCCCCGGGTCCAGGGGTGGCTGAAGGCGGCATATTCGATCTTCAGTACGGCATCCAGATCCGCCTCGGTCATCCGGCGAAAGCTGAGGGTGTCACTCATTGCTTGGCTTCCAGCGCGCCATCAGCCGGCGCATGGCTTTCCAGACGTCCGCCTTGCGTTGCGGCTCGTCCATCAACACTTCAAGACCGGGCAGCGCCCAGGCAGTGCCCAAGCCCTCGACCGGGAATTCCTGGTAATACGCGGCTTCGTCACGCTCGCCGGCATGGCGGATGGCCGGCAGGCCGACCAGCCACAGGCAGGCCGCCGGCTCGCGCTCCAGTTGCACCTGGGTGAAACCGTGGACGAAGTCGCGGGCGGCATCCGGGCCCTGGTCGAGGCTGCCACGGGCCAGCAGCGGCCAGCGGATCGGCTCGCCGAGAATCTGCGGGCTGTCCGGCAAGCCGGCAGCACGGAGCATGTCCTTGAGCAACAGATAGGAGGGATCGCGGCTCTGGAACGGCTGCCCGGTGGCCAGCTCCACCAGCAGCAGGCAACTGCCGGCGCGCAGCAGTTGCAGGGAGAAACGCGGCGGCGGCGGTGCGACCACCTTGACCGGGGCGGGCTTCTCTTCCTCGCTGTCCAGCGGTTTGCTGACGGCCTTGGCCGTGGCGCCCGGGCGCGGAATCTCGATCTTCGGCCGTTCCGCCGGTTTGACCGCCGGTTGCGCGGCAGCCGGCTTGGCCTGGCTTGGCAGCAGCACCGGCAACTCGTCCAGCACCGGCTCCAGCGGCAACAGCAGCTCCGGGCGCGACGGCGCGGCGAACGGCAGTTCGGTACGCGGCAGCCAGTGCACCACTTGCATGGCGTTCAGGTAGGCGCGGCGGCGGGACTCGGTCAGCAAGGAGGTTCGGCCATCTGTGGATAAGTCAGGGCGCACATTCTAACGCCGTTGCGTTTATCGCGCCGCAGTCGATCGCACAAATCCGCCGGACAACCGCTGAATCGATCAAGGGTGAAACCATTCCCGTTCAATGCAGTACAATCCGGCGTTTTATTTGGCAGCGAGTCGACCCGCCAATGATCGAACCGAAACGCGTCCTGCGCGCCCTGGCCGAACACTGGAACCTGCTGGAACCTTTGTCAGAGCGTTTTGACGGCGGCACCCTGAGCCTGGGCGAACTGCGCCAGCAACTGGCCGCCCAGCAGCTGGAGAGCACGCCGCAGGACATCACCGCCCTGCTCGACGTGTGGATCCGCCTGGATATCCTGGTCCCGGTGGCAAAAAGCCCGAACCGCTTCGAGCTGAACGCGCAGATCCACGATTTCCTCGCCTACCTGCGCCGCGAGCACCGCCTCGGCCTGTGCCTGGAGATCGAGGCCTACCTGCGCCACCTGGAGCGCCTGGCCGGGCATATCCAGGACGCCTTCGACATTCGCGACGGCCACGACCTCGCCCGCCAGCTGCGCCTGCTCGACATGCGCGTGCGCGACGTGCTGAAGAAGCTCGACAACGACGAACAGGCCCTGGTCGGCGTGGCCGAGCGGGCCAAGACCAGCGACCGGCAGATCCCCCTGCGCCAGCGCTATGCCGAGGTCCTGGCGACCTGGGACGAATACGTCGAGCCGATGATCCAGCTGGTCAACGCCGACGGCGCCTTCGAACAGGGCGTGCGCAAGGTCGAGACCGTGCTCCTGCGCCTGCTCAGCGAACAGGCCAGGCTCGGCCAACTGGTCGACGACGACATGCTCCTGCGCACCCACGCGCGCATCCTTGAAATGCAGACCAGCGCCCAGCTGACCCTGCGCCACGCCCGCGAACTGCTGCTGCCGCTGCGTGAAGAAGCGCGGCGGCACAACGCCGTGACCCGCGGCGCGGCCCTGGCCCTGTCGGTGATCCGCCGCAAGGGCATCGACGCCGTGCCGCAGGCGGCCATGCCGCTGTTCACCCGGCCGCAGAGCACCTTCCTCGGCAGCGCCAGCCAGGTCGAGGCCTATGTCTACGCCCTGGCCCGCTTCGAACCGAAGCCGGCGCAGTTCCCCAAGGCGCACAAGACCCACAAGGGCGAACCGACCCGCGCCCCGCGCACGGTCAAGGAAATGCTCGAGCGCTGCGAGGACGCCCTGCCCCTGCCGGACCTGATGGTCTGGCTGCTGGAGCAGGAGCCGGAAGGCGCCACCGACGAACTGCTCTATTGGTTCTCGCGACTCTCGCGGGAAAAACGCTTCTCCCGCGAACGCCTCGACCGCCGCGAGTATTCCACCCGCGAACACCTGGTCAGCCTGCGCTCCTTCGCCCTGACATCCAGCCGCGAAACGTCGCCCGGACCTTCGCCCGAACCTGCTGCGAGCCCTGCCCATGCATCTTGATCTTTCCGAACTGTCCCAGCTCGCGCCGATCTTCCGCGAGCTGTTCAAGGGCTTCCATATCAGCCGGCGCGACCCGGAGCTGTACGCCCAGCTGTCGAACTTCCAGGACCAGTACCGCGGCCTGTTCAAGGCCCTCGGCTACGAGCTGGTCTGCGATACCCGCGGCTTCTACTACTTCGTGCCCGAGCAGGCTGCCGCCCAGGTCAACAAGACCGCGCAGCGCCTGGCGCTGTTCACCTTCATCCTGGTCGAGCACCTGGCCGACCAGGGTCGCGACCCGATGTCGGTGCTCGACGGTGGCAGCCTCGGCCGTGACGAACTGCCGTCGATGCTCGACAAGTACCGCGACCTGTTCCTCCAGGCCGAAGTGCAGACCCCGGACGAGCTGGAAGAGAAGATCATGCGCCGCATGACCCAGCTCGGCTTCGCCCACGAAGAAAACGGTATCTACCGCTTCCTGCCGCCGATGCACCGCTTCCTCGATGTCTGCCTGTCGGTCCAGCAGGACCGCGACCTGGCCGCCAGCCTGCACAGCAACCTGCCGCTGCCGACCCCGGTGCTGGTGGTCGAGGAAACCCCGGAAGAACTCAACCGTACCGACGATCCGCTGGACCTGGCGCCGTTCGCAGAAGAAAGCGAAGAAGAGGCCCTGGCCCGGGCCATCGCCGAAGAGCAACAGGAGATTGACGCATGAGCCAGGAACGCTACGGCATCCGCCGTTTCGCATTGCTCAACACCGCCGGCTACAGCCTCGGCCTGTTCCCCCTGGAGCACCCGCTGTCGGTCTACGGCGCCAACAACCTGGGCAAGAGTGCCTCGATCAACGCCCTGCAGTTCCCGATCCTGGCGCGCATGTCGGACATGAGTTTCGGCAAGTACAGCCTGGAGCAGTCGCGGCGCTTCTACTTCGCCAGCGACACCAGCTACATCCTCTGCGAGGTCAACCTGCCCCACGGCCCGCACGTGATCGGTGTGGTCGGGCGCGGCCCGGGCGGCGGCTTCGGCCACCAGTTCTTCGCCTATGCCGGCGAGCTGGACCTGGCCCACTACCAGAAGAACGACACCTGCCTGCGCCAGAAAGAGCTGTTCAGCAACCTCGAGCGCAACGGCCTGAAAGCCTACGAGCTCAAGCCTGACGAACTGCGCCGGCTGCTGGTCGGCGGGCACACCTCGATCCCCCTGGACCTGACCCTGATCCCGCTGCGCTCCACCAGCGAGCAGAGCCTGAAGACCTTCCGCGCCCTGTTCATCAACCTGCTGCACATGCGCGAGATCACCGCGGCCAAGCTCAAGCAGCTGTTCCTCGATGCCTTCGAGCACAGCCTGCGCTCCGGCAGCGTCGACTACATCGCCGCCTGCGACGAAGCCTTCCGCGACGTGCGCCGCATGGAGCAGGACTACAACTCGCTGGTCGCCGCCGGGCCGCTGGTCGAGGCGCTGGCCAACGGCGTGGCCCAGCGCGACATCCTGCGCGGCAAGCTGCATCGCCTGTCTCCGCTGCTCGACTCGCTGCTGGGCACCTGGCAGGACTACTCCAGCGCACGCAAGGACGAGCTGGTCATCCAGGCCGAGCACTACAAGGGCGAGCAGGACTCGCTGCAGAACGACCAGCGCAACGGCACCCAGGAGCTGATGCGCCTGGAGCGGGAAATCAGCGGCATCCAGCGCTGGCTGGGTGAGCTGTCGGTGCTGAAGAACCGCTTCGCCCTGGTCGACGATGTCAAGGTCCTGGAACAGCAACTGCTGGCCGCCAAGGATGCCCACGACGAGCTGGCCGGTGCCCTGGCCCAGTCTCGCCAGTTCAGTGCCGAAGACCTGGAAGAACGCCTGCGCGACCTGGAAAAACGCCTGAAGTCGGTGAAGCAGCAGCTCGATCACGCCGACAACAACAGCTACGCGCGCCTGCGCGAAGAGTTCTCGCAGCAGGACGTCGAGCGCCTGATGCGCCTGTTCAACGGCGCGCTGTTCAGCCTGCCGCTGGGCGAGCGCGGCATCGAGCTGGACGAGAGCGATGTCTGGATCAAGACCCTCGAAGCCCTGCTGGACGGCTTCAAGGGCGAGCGCTTCGAAGTGCCGGGGATCTCCGTCGATCTCTCGCATATCGAGCCGCCGGCCCTGCAGGCCCTGGCCGACCGTGCTGCCCTGCGCGACCAGAAGGAGCGTCTGGAGAAGGAGCTCAAGCAGCTCAAGACCCAGCAATCCGTGGCCGCCGACCGCGCCGCCAGCAAGACCCAGACCGAAGCCCTGTACCAGCAGGTGCTGGACGCGCAGAAGGCCCTCGAGGACTTCCGCCGCAGCCAGACCCTGAGCGCCGAGGAAGGCGACAAGCTGGAGCAACTGGCGCAGCTCGAAGCCGCCCAGGACGAACTCAAGCGCTCCAGCGACGCCTTCACCGAGCGCGTCCAGCAACTCTCCGCCAAGCTGCAACTGGTGGGCCGGCAGATCGCCGATATGGAAGCCAAGCAGCGCACCCTCGACGACGCCCTGCGCCGCCGTCAGCTGCTGCCGTCGGACCTGCCGTTCGGTACGCCGTTCATGGAGCCGGTGGACGACTCCATGGACAACCTGCTGCCGCTGCTCAACGACTACCAGGACAGCTGGCAGGGCCTGCTGCGGGTCGACAACCAGATCGAGGCGCTGTACGCCCAGGTGCGCCTCAAGGGCGTGGCCAAGTTCGACAGCGAAGACGACATGGAGCGCCGCCTGCAACTGCTGATCAACGCCTACGCGCACCGTACCGACGAAGCCCTGACCCTGGGCAAGGCGCGGCGTGCGGCGGTCACCGACATCGCCCGGACCCTGCGCAACATCCGCAGCGACTACGACAGCCTCGAACACCAGCTGGCCCTGTTCAACCGTGAGATCAACCGGCGCCAGGTGTCCAACCTGGAGAGCTTCCGCATTGTCCTTGCACCGAACAAGGAAGCGCTCAAGCACATCGACCAGATCATCCACAGCGCCGGCCAGTACGAGGAAGGCGAGACCCTGTCGGTGTTCGACCTGAGCCAGAGTGCCGAGCAGGACAACAAGAACGAGGAAGCCAAGGAATACCTGGCCCGCCTCGTTGCCGCGAACCACAACCAGTTGGGCCTCAAGGACCTGTTCGAACTGGCCTTCGAGATCACCAAGGTGCATGGCCAGCCGGTGATTCACACCGACATCGACGGTGCGGCGTCCAACGGCACCACCATGACCATCAAGGCGCTGACCAACATGTACTTGTTGCTGCACTTGATGGACCGCGACCTGGCCGGCCGTGTGCGCCTGCCGTACTACCTCGACGAAGCGGCGGACATCGACGAACGCAACCAGGCCGCACTGCTGGAAACCAGCCTGCAACTGGGCTTCGTACCGATTCTGGCGAGCGTGAAGCCGCAGGTGTCGGCGCGGGTGGCGATCGACCTGGAAGGCGGCAGTGGCCCGAACGGGATCTACATCGACGAGGCGGACTGGAAGTACATCAGCCGGCGGGATGTGGAGAAGGCGGTGGTGCGGGAGGAGGCTGAAGAGACTTCAGCCTGAATGTGTGCTGGGGTCCTCCGGGGCCCCAACGCGCAGGCGCTAATTTAGCGTTTTGACAGGAAAAACCGATTAATTATCAATTTACCAACTCGATTAGCGTTTTAGCACAAACTCCACCATTATCGTTTTAGGATCAGACCCCTAGAAAATTAATGCTTTTGCACGACCATTAAAGGATTTCCATCATGCAAGTCGGTTTCAAGGCGCTTGCCGCCCGTTACGGCATTGCACTCGTGCAACCCCTGCGCGTTGAATCCACGATCGGAGCGAGTCGCCTTAGCCGAGATACTGGCGAGTTGGTCGAGAATCGCTATCCGCCAAGGTACCGTCCGACGGACGATTTCAACGGCCACTTCGAGTTCGGCCTCAAATATGAAGACATCCATCTGGAATTCTTCGCCCGACTGTTCGCCACTGTCGGCCCTCAGCCGCTGGAGGCCTGGTGCCGTGATGAACCTTTTGGTCAATACGCCCGCCGTGCAGGCTTTTTCTATGAGTGGCTGACCCAACAGCGATTGGACGTGCCCGACATTAGCAACGGTGGCTACATCGATGCGATTTCGGCAGATCGCTACCTTGCCAGCACAACGCCTCCGGTTCGTGTGCGCCGCTGGCGCATTAACGACAACCTGCCGGGAACCGAGGGATTCTGCCCCATCGTTCGCCGCACGGCAGCCGTTCAAGAGGCGTTGCAATTCGATCTGAGCGCCGAACTCAGCGAGCTGGACCGAGCCTATGGCGCCGACATCCTCCTGAGAACCGCCAGCTGGCTGACCTTCAAGGAGTCGCGCGCCAGCTTCCTGATCGAGAAAGAAGCGGATCAGGCAGACCGCATCCAACGTTTTGCCCATGTCATTGCACAGCATTGCGGACATATCCAGGAGCCTCTGAGCGACCAAAGTCTGCGGGCACTGCAAGGCGCGATCCTGGGACAGGATGCATTCGGACTGGGCCTGCGCCGCTCTCCTGTATTTGTTGGACAAGCCACGATGCGCGAAAACATCGTGCACTACATCGCTCCGCATTTCGACGACGTGCCATCGATGCTGGAAGGCTTGAAGGCATTCGAACGCATGACCAGAGGTGCCGAGCCCCTGGCCCGGGCCGCAGTGCTCGCATTCGGGTTCGTCTACATTCACCCGATGAAGGATGGCAACGGGCGAATCCACCGTTTCTTGATCAACGACACCCTCGTTCGGGACAGGGCTGTGCCTGAGGGCGTGATCTTGCCTGTTTCGGCCACGATCACTAGCTCAGCTGAATTCCGCGCGGGTTATGACCGTACGCTGGAAGTGCTTTCGCGGCCGCTGATGCGGCGCTACGCGACAGCCTATCGCTTTGGCGAATTGGAAAAGTACGATGACGGCACACTCAGCAACTTCATCTTTGATGAGTATGACGACGCACGATTTGCATGGCGGTATCCAGATCTGACCGAGCACGTGCTGTACACCACTCATGTCGTCACACATACGATCCGCACAGAAATGGCCGAAGAAGCCAAGACGCTGATGGTCTTCCAGCTTGCTCTTGAACGCCTCAAGGATGTCGTCGAATTACCGGACCAGGACGCTACACGGATCATTCGGTCAGTCAGGGAAAATGGCTGGAGGATTTCCGGAAAACTCAGGAAGCAGTATCCCCAACTGGAAGAAGAGCCTCGGGCGTCGCGCATGCTGGAGGCTATCCAGTCGGCATTCGAAGGCAGGGATATCGCCTCTCCCAGCGAGTGAGACTTTGAGCTCCATGGACTTCCCGGCGATGAGCGGATCAGCTCCGGGAAGTCCATGAAGAGGCTATTTGGCCCAAGGCAGAATCGGGATCGCCGTCACCGCGTTCTGCGGGCTGCCCTCGATCACCCGGTCGCTGTACACCAGATACACCAGGGTATTGCGCTTCTTGTCGAAGAAACGCACAACCTGCATGGTCTTGAACACCAGCGACGTGCGCTCCTTGAACACTTCATCGCCGTCCTTCAGGTCACCCTTGAAGTTGATCGGTCCGACCTGGCGGCAGGCAATCGACGCCTCCGCCCGATCCTCGGCCAGCCCCAGTCCACCCTTCACGCCGCCAGTCTTGGCCCGCGACAGATAGCAGGTCACACCCTCGACCTTCGGATCATCGAACGCCTCGACGACGATCTTGTCGTTCGGCCCGAGCACCTTGAACACGGTGGATACCTCACCCACCACTTCCGCCGAAGCCAGCGCCGGCAGCGCCAGCAGGGCGGCAGCAAACAGTCCCTTGAACAAATTCATACCCCTCACACCAGAATCAGGTTGTCGCGGTGCACCAGCTCCGGCTCGGCGCTGTAGCCCAGCAGGTTCTCGATGGCGTCCGACGGCTGGCCGATGATCTTCTGCGCTTCCAGGGCGCTGTAGTTGGCCAGGCCACGGGCGACTTCGACGCCGTCCGGACCAACGCAGACCACCATCTCGCCACGGCGGAAACTGCCCTGCACGGTCTTCACGCCAACTGGCAGCAGGCTCTTGTTGGCCTGGCGCAGGGCCTGCACGGCACCGGCGTCCAGCACCAGGGTGCCACGGGTCTGCAGGTGGCCGGCCAGCCATTGCTTGCGCGCCGCCAGCATGCCGCGCTCCGGCGACAGCAGGGTGCCGATGCGCTCGCCAGCCTTGAGGCGGTCCAGCACGCGCTCGATGCGCCCGCCGACGATGATGGTGTGGGCACCGGAACGGGCCGCCAGGCGCGCCGCACGCAACTTGGTCTGCATGCCGCCACGGCCGAGGGCGCCCCCGGTGCCGCCGGCCACGGCGTCCAGCGCAGGATCGTCGGCACGGGCTTCGTAGATCAGCTGGGCTTCGGGGTTGTTGCGCGGATCGGCGTCGAACATGCCGTCACGGTCGGTGAGGATCACCAGCAGGTCGGCTTCGACCAGGTTGGCCACCAGCGCCGCCAGGGTGTCGTTGTCGCCGAAGCGGATCTCGTCGGTGACCACGGTGTCGTTCTCGTTGATCACCGGCACCACACCCAGTTCCACCAGGGTGCGCAGGGTGCTGCGGGCGTTGAGGTAACGCTTGCGGTCGGAGAGGTCGTCGTGGGTCAGGAGAATCTGCGCGGTGTGCTTGCCGTGCTCGGCAAAGCTGGATTCCCAGGCCTGCACCAGGCCCATCTGGCCGATGGAGGCCGCGGCCTGCAGCTCGTTCATCGCACTCGGTCGCTTGGTCCAGCCCAGACGGCTCATGCCGGCAGCCACGGCCCCCGAGGAGACCAGCACCAACTCGACGCCCGCTTCGCGCAGGGCCACCATCTGCTCAACCCAGACACCCATCGCCGCGCGATCCAGGCCCTTGCCATCCGCCGTCAGCAGGGCACTGCCAATCTTCACGACCCAGCGCTGGGCACCTGTCACCTTGCTCCGCATCTTCTTCCAACCTATCGATCTGTGTGGATTCTGTAGATTCTGTAGATAACAAAACGCCGCTTGAAAAAGCGGCGTTCAGTGTACTGCAACGGATCAGTCGCGCACGTAAATGATTTCCGGACCGTCTTCGTCGTCCTCGTCGTCCCAGAAGTCATCGTCGTCGCTGGTATCGTCGACGCTCTTGACGCCGGTGCGGCGCAGGGTGCGCGCATCGTCCAGGGCCTGCAGCTGGGCGCGGGCCTCGTCTTCGATACGCTGGTCGAGGTCGGCCAGCTCGGCGGCGTAGGCCGGGTCGGCGGCCAGGCGGTCGGCACGGTCTTCGAGGTAGCGCATCAGGTCATGGCTGATCTGCTCGGTGCCCTGGCGGGAGATGGCCGAGATCAGGTAGACCGGGCCTTCCCATTGCAGGCGATCGACCACTTCCTTGACCCGGGCTTCACGCTCGTCTTCCGGGATCATGTCCGACTTGTTCAGCACCAGCCAGCGCTCGCGCTCGCACAGCGACGGGCTGAAGCGCTCCAGCTCGTTGACGATCACCTCGGCGGCATCGGCCGGGCTGCTTTCGTCCAGCGGCGCCAGGTCGACCAGGTGCAGCAGTACGCGGGTACGGGCCAGGTGCTTGAGGAAGCGGATACCCAGGCCGGCACCGTCGGAAGCACCTTCGATCAGGCCGGGGATGTCGGCGATGACAAAGCTCTTCCAGCGATCGACGCTGACCACGCCCAGGTTCGGCACCAGGGTGGTGAACGGGTAGTCGGCAACCTTCGGCTTGGCGGCCGAAACGGCGCGGATGAAGGTGCTCTTGCCCGCGTTCGGCAGGCCCAGCAGGCCGACGTCGGCCAGGACCTTCATTTCCAGCTTGAGGTCACGCTGCTCGCCCGGCTTGCCCGGGGTGGTCTGGCGTGGCGCACGGTTGGTACTGGATTTGAAACGGGTGTTGCCCAGGCCGTGCCAACCGCCCTGCACCACCATCAGTTTCTGCCCTGGCTTGACCAGGTCGCCGATGATTTCCTGGGTGCTGGCGTCGATCACGGTGGTGCCCACCGGAACCCGCAGGACCAGGTCGTCGCCCTTCTTGCCGGTGCAGTCGGTGCTGCCGCCGTTGGAGCCGCGCTGGGCTTCGAAGTGACGGGTGTAACGGTAGTCGACCAGGGTGTTGAGGTTTTCGTCGGCAATCATGAACACCGAACCGCCGTCGCCACCGTCACCGCCGTTGGGGCCGCCGTTCTCGATGAACTTTTCGCGGCGGAAGCTCATGCAACCGTTCCCGCCATCACCGGCTTTGACCCGGATCGATACTTCGTCAACAAACTTCATAAAAACCGCCTCTCGTCAGACCGACGAGCTGAGTGACCAGATACGTAAGGCTCTTGCAAAAATGAGCGCGGCTAACCCGTCATGCGAATACAGCGCCGGCAGCCCATGCGGACAGCTTTGCAAGAGACTCACTCCATAAACGAAAAAGCCCCGTCGCAAGACAGGGCTTTCCCAGCGGTTGCACGATTACTCGGCAACGACGCTCACGTAACGACGACCGAAGGCGCCTTTTACTTCGAACTTGATCTTGCCAGCGATCTTGGCGAACAAGGTGTGATCCTTGCCCATGCCAACGCCGTAGCCAGCGTGGAACTGGGTGCCGCGCTGACGGACGATGATGTTGCCTGGAACGATAGCCTGGCCGCCATACATCTTCACGCCAAGGCGTTTGGCTTCTGAGTCGCGACCGTTACGGGTACTACCACCAGCTTTTTTGTGTGCCATGAGTTCAATTCTCCTGAAGGGGGATTAGGCTGGGAATTAAGCCTGAATACCGGTGATTTTGATCTCGGTGAACCACTGGCGGTGGCCCATACGCTTCATGTGGTGCTTACGGCGGCGGAACTTGATGATGCGCACTTTGT
Organism: Pseudomonas putida; assembly: GCF_001941965.1. Classification (GTDB taxonomy): domain Bacteria; phylum Pseudomonadota; class Gammaproteobacteria; order Pseudomonadales; family Pseudomonadaceae; genus Aquipseudomonas; species Aquipseudomonas putida_L. Next base: position 84,584 of record NZ_MKZO01000004.1, read on the forward strand.
CGTGACGACCTTGGGAGATCACTTCAGCAACAACTTTTGCACCCGCAACGACTGGAGCGCCGATGTTCACGTCGTCGCCATTGGCAACCAGCAGGACGCGGTCGAAAGTAACGGATTCGCCGGTAGCGACTTCCAGTTTTTCGATCTTCAGGTATTCACCTTCGGCGACTTTGTACTGCTTGCCACCGGTAACAATTACTGCGTAAGACATGGTATTTCTCCGATAATCCTGCTCACCCAGCGCTTTATAGGAAGAGTATTGGCTGGCATGGCTGCACGAGGCTGGAACGGCCCGGTGCAATTGCGTAAGGCAGGTGCTGCCCAGGAAGTAGGGTGCGCGATTGTACGCAAGCCCGCCGGGCCTTGCAAGTGGCGCCCCGGGCCGCCCGGCCGGGCGCCTTGACAGGCTGGAACCCGCAACCTAGCATGCCGCGCAACCTAGCATGCCGCGCAACCTATATGGAGCACCTGTGGCCGATGCAACCCCAAGCTTTCTACCGCGCGGTAGCGGACGATTTCAGCGCCGTTGACGAGATCATCAAGAAACAGCTGACTTCGCGCGTCCCGCTGGTATCGAAAATCGGCGACTACATTACCTCGGCCGGCGGCAAGCGCCTGCGCCCGCTGCTGGTGCTGCTCTGCGGCAAGGCCCTGGGCCGCGAAGGCGACGACCTGCGCCTGCTCGCCGCCACCATCGAATTCCTGCACACCGCCACCCTGCTGCATGACGACGTGGTCGACATGTCCGGCATGCGCCGCGGCCGCTCCACCGCCAATGCCCTCTGGGGCAACGCGCCGAGCGTGCTGGTGGGCGACTTCCTTTATTCCCGCTCGTTCGAAATGATGGTCGAGCTGGGTTCGATGCCGGTCATGCAGATTCTCTCCAAGGCCACCCGGGTCATCGCAGAGGGTGAAGTGCTGCAACTGTCGCGGGTTCGCGATGCCAGCACCACCGAAGAGATCTACATGGACGTCATCCGCGGCAAGACCGCGATGCTGTTCGAAGCCTCGACCCACAGCGCCGCCGCCCTGGCCAATGCCAGCGAAGAACAGCGCGAAGCGCTGCGCACCTTCGGCGACCACCTGGGCGTGGCCTTCCAACTGGTCGACGACCTGCTGGACTACAAGGGCGACGCGCAGACCCTGGGCAAGAACGTCGGTGACGATCTGGCCGAAGGCAAGCCGACCCTGCCGCTGATCTACACCATGCGCGAAGGCACCCCGGAACAGGCTGCACTGGTTCGCCAGGCGATCCAGAAAGGTGGCATCGAGGATCTGGAACGCATCCGCGAAGCCGTGGAAGCCTCGGGTTCGCTGGACTACACCGCGAAAATGGCCCGTGACTACGTCGCCCGCGCCATCGCCTGCCTCGAAGTGCTGCCAGCCAGCGAATACCGCGATGCGCTGGTAGAACTCAGCGAATTCGCCGTCGCCCGCACGCACTGATCCCGCCCCGGCCCGTCGCCTGACGGGCCCGCTTTTCCTCTGTAGGCCAAAACCCTATACAATGTGGGCTTTCTGCACGCATGACCCGAGGAAACGTAGTGAGCACCTTGCCACCCTGCCCCAAATGCAACTCCGAATACACCTATGAAGACGGCGCTCAACTGATCTGCCCCGAGTGCGCCCACGAGTGGTCGGCCAGCGGCGACGCCGAGGCGGCCAACGATGACGTGGTGAAGAAGGACGCGGTCGGCAACGTCCTGCAGGACGGCGACACCATCACCGTGATCAAGGACCTCAAGGTCAAGGGCACCTCCCTGGTGGTCAAGGTCGGCACCAAGGTCAAGAACATCCGCCTGTGCGACGGCGACCATGACATCGACTGCAAGATCGACGGCATCGGCCCGATGAAGCTGAAGTCGGAGTTCGTCCGCAAGGTCTGATCCCCCGCCTGAATCCAGGTGCGCGCTGCGACACGGGCGCGCACCTCGGCAGAAAATGCAAATTATTCCCAATTGTCCCTTGCTATTCTGATAATAAGAATTATTCTCACTGAACGCTTTCAAGGAGAATAGCCATGACTTATCTGATCGACGCCTGGCTTGACCGCCCCCACCCTTACCTGCGCATCCTCCACCGCGAGACGGGCGAAGTCTGCGCCGTGCTCGAAGAAGCGGCACTGGACGAACTGCGCGACCAGGGCGACCTGGACCTGAATGGTTTGAATTCGAGTGAGCCGATCGTACTCAAGGAACTGGTGAGGAACCTGTTCCTGTTCTGTTATGCCCGGGCGTTGCGCCCGAACACGCCGCATGCGGGGTTCTAGCTGATCTTTGTGTTGTTCTTCAGGGCCTCATCGCTGGCAAGCCAGCTCCCACAGTGACCGCGTGCACCGCTGGACCTGTGGGAGCTGGCTTGCCAGCGATAGGGCCCGAAAGGACAAGGAAGACCTTGCCCCCGGGCACAAGCCTTACAGAACGTCCAGCAGCTCGACGTCGAACACCAGCACGCTGTGCGGCGGGATGCTGCCAACGCCTTGCGCGCCGTAGGCCAGCTCACTCGGGACGTACAGGCGCCATTTGCTGCCGGCGTTCATCAGTTGCAAAGCTTCGGTCCAGCCGGCGATCACGCCGCCAACCGGGAATTCGGCCGGCTGGCCACGATCGTAGGAGCTGTCGAAGACAGTGCCGTCGATCAGGGTGCCGTGGTAGTGGGTACGCACGCTGTCTTCGCGAGTCGGCTTGGCGCCGTCGCCAGCGGTCAGTACTTCGTACTGCAGGCCGGAAGCCAGGCTGGTGATGCCTTCGCGCTTGGCGTTCTCGGCCAGGAATTCCTTGCCGGCAGCCGCCGCAGCTTCAGCCTTGGCAGCCTGCTCGGCCTGCATGACTTCACGGATAACCTTGAAGCTGGCCGACAGGTCTTCTTCGCTGACGCGGCTCTCGGCGCCGTTGAAAGCGTCGGTCAGGCCGGCCAGGATGGCGTTCAGGCTGACGCCCGGTGGCGGGTTGTCACGCAGTTGACCGCCCAGTTGACGGCCGATGCCGTAGCTGACGCGGGATTCGTCGGTGGACAGGTTGAGTTCGGACATTGGCTTGCTCCGCAGCAGGGCGCATGAAGACCGCGCCCTTTATGAAAAGGGCTCGCAGCCTAGCACACTGCGGCGAAGCGAATCAGCTAGCGAGCGCCACGGCTGGACACCGGCAGCTTGAGGTCTTCCTCGACCACGCTGGCCATCCCGCACATTTCGTCCTGCACCGACCAGTGCACCAGGTGCAGCGGCACCTCAGGCAAGCCGACCAGCAGGTTGTGCGCCTCCTCCACCGAATGCACTTTCAGGCGCCCGCCACGGGTGTCCGTGAGGGCGTGGGCATGTCCGTGGGAGCGTGCTTCAAGAAGAAAATCGCCGCCTTCGATGGCGATCAGGTTGAGCTCGTCGATCCGGCCCGCGCGGGCCTGGGTGTTCAGTTCGTGCAGGTTCATGGGAATACCTCGCAACGGTGACTGCTCATTTTTCGTACAGCCGGTTACAAAGCACAAGGCACAAACGCAACCGCCCGTCCGTTTTGCAACGGACGGGCGGTGAGGGAAGCGGGCGCAGCCGGATCAGTGCTTGGTGACTTTATCCAGGTAACCCATGGCAAAGGCCGACACGACGAAGGTCATGTGGATGATCACGTACCACATCAGGTAGTTGGACGCGATGTTCTGCGCATCCATGAACACCCGCAGCAGGTGGATCGAGGAAATCGCCACGATCGATGCCGCGACCTTCATCTTCAGCGAGGAGGAGTCCATCTTGCCCAGCCAGCTGAGCTTTTCCTTGTCCTCGTCGATGTCCAGTTGCGAGACGAAGTTCTCGTAGCCGGAGATCATCACCATCACCAGCAGGCCACCGACCAGGGCCATGTCGATCAGCGACAGCAGGACCAGGATCAGGTCGGCCTCGGCCAGGGCGAAGACGTTGGGCAGGACGTGGAAGATTTCCTGGAAGAACTTCAGCGCCAGCGCCAGCAAGCCCAGCGACAATCCAAAGTAGATCGGTGCGAGCAGCCAGCGCGAGGCGTACATCGCATTTTCGATAAAGCGTTCCATTGAGCTAGTCACCTGAAGGCGGGGGAAAATCGGGCAGGAGTATATCAGCCGAACGTGTAGGAAAAAGCCCGCGACGCGCTGCCGCAGGCTCGCTTCAGTGATGAACGTGGCCGTTGACCCGGCGCAACTGGGCCTGCAGATGCACGCTCCAGATCTGCGGATCATCGGCCAACTGGTAACCGTGGAGGGTCAGGCTGTCGACGATGGCATTGAGCACCGACTCGGCCACGAAAGGTCCATGGAACGGCCCCTGGGCCTTGATGGCGGAAGGTTGTTCGCCTGCCATGCCGGCGGCGAAGAGGAGCGTCCACATGCCGTTGTCACCGGACAGGGGACGAATGCTGCACTCGATGCGGGTCACCAGACCCAGGCATTGACGGGTAAGGCTGAGGCTGCGCGGCATGGCGACGACCCTCGGTAGAACCTCGTTCAGCCTTCGACAAGGCTGTTTCCATCCTGTACCGACGACTATCCATGCTCTGAAGAATAGAAGAAAACCGGCCAGCACAAGGCAGCGAAGGAGAACGGGCGCCGAATGGTCATGCCACCCCGGCGCCCGCGTTCAACCGGTCAGGCCGGCTTAACCTCGGCAAGCGCCTGTTCCGCCTGCTCTTTTTCCGCCTCCTTGAACTCTTCCTCGCTGATCATCTCGGCGATCACCCGCAGGCGCTCCACCACCCGGGCGTTGACGCTGCCCTCGGGGAACTGGCCATCGGCATCCGGCGCACCGGCCGGCTCGCCGACCAGCAGGCTCAACGCCTCGTCGGCCTGGCTGACCGCATACACGTGGAATTGCCCGGCACGCACGGCCTGCAGCACCCGCTCGTCGAGCATCAGGGTCGAGACGTTGGCTTTCGGGATGATCGCGCCCTGCTCCCCGGTCAGCCCGCGGGCCTCGCAGAGACGGAAGAAGCCCTCGATCTTCTCGTTGACCCCGCCCACCGCCTGCACTTCACCGAACTGGTTGATCGAACCGGTTATAGCGAAACACTGCTTGAGCGGTGTCTTCGACAGGGCCGAGATCAGCGTGCAGGCCTCGCCCAGGGAGGCGCTGTCGCCGTCGACATAGCCGTAGGACTGCTCCAGGGCGATACTCGCGGAAATCGCCAGGGGGAATTCCTGGGCGTAGCGGCTGCCGAGGTAGCCGGTGAGGATCATCACGCCCTTGGAGTGGATCGGCTGGCCGAGATTGACCTCGCGCTCGATATCGACGATGCCGCTGCCGCCCGGATACACCGTGGCGGAGATCCGCGCCGGCACACCGAAGGCCGAATCACCCACCTCCAGCACGGTCAGGCCGTTGCACTTGCCGACCGCAGCGCCTTCGGTGTCGATCAGGATGATCCCGGCGAGCATATCGTCAAGAATCCGCGCCGAGACCCGTCCGGTGCGCGTGGCCTTGGCCTTGAGCGCCCGTTCGATATGGCCGACATCGGTCATTTCGTCGTTGGCCAGGTGGCGGATGAAATCCGCCTCGCTGACCAGCTGGAACAGGTCACCGATGCGTGCCGACAGACGCTTCTGGTTTTCCGCCAGGCGCGCACTGTAGGTCGCCAGGCGCGCCACCGCATCGGCGGTCAGCGGTGCCATGCCTTCCTCGCTGGTGCGGGTTTTCAGCAACTGGGCGAACTGCTCCAGGCTCTCGTCGTGCATCGGGATCTCTTCATCGAAATCCACCAGCACGCGGAACATCTCCTGGAAGTCCGGATCATGGTCCTGCAGCGCATAGTAGAGCTGGCGCGCACCGATGATGATGACCTTGACCTGCAACGGGATCATCTGCGGTGTCAGGGTCACGGTGGCGATACGGCCCAGCTCGCCCAGCGGCGATTCCATCTTCAGCTTGCGCGACTGCAGGGCGCGCTTGAGTGCATCCCAGACGAACGGCTCGCCGAGCATCTTCTCCGCTTCGAGGATCAGGAAACCGCCGTTGGCGCGGTGCAGCGCCCCCGGACGCAACTGCCGGTAGTTAGTGTACAGGGCACCCTGGTCGGTGCTGTATTCGATACGGCCGAACAGGTTGTCGTAGGTCGGGTGCGGTTCGAACACCACCGGCGCACCGCCGTTGGCCGCATGACCGACCACCAGGCTCGGCGACAGCTGCTCTTCGAGCATCTTGCGCGCTACGGCGTCGATCTTGCTGTCATCCACCAGTTGCTCGACCACAGTACGCAGCAGGTGCACCTGCACGGCTTGCAGGTAGGCGCAGACCTCGGCGTTCTCCGAATATTTCTCGGACAGCGGGCCAAGCAGCGGTTGCAGGGCCAGGGTGATGGTTTCTTCGTTGAGCTGGCGCAACTGGTTGTTCGACTCGCGCTTCCACTGCGGCAGGCTGGCGAGCTCTTCGTTGAGGCGCTCCTCCAGTTCCGCGATATCGGTATGGAAACGCTCGCGCTCGGCTTCCGGCAATTGGGCGAACTCGGCCTCGTCCAGCGCCTTGCCATCGCTCATCGGGGTGAAGGCGACGTTGCTGCTGTCGCGGTACAGGGCCACATCCTTCTCCAGCGAGGCGCGCTCGATCACATCGAGGGCGCGGTCGTAGCGCTGGTTGAAGGCGCGGTCGATGGCGCTCTTCTTTTGCTGGTAGGAGGGGTGTTCGAACACCGCCGGGAAGGTCACCACGAGGTTGTCGATCAGGCTGCCGATATCGGCGATGAAGGTGCTCGCGCTACCGGGTGCCAGCTCGACCGCCCGCGGCTCGCGGGGCTCGTCGAAGTTGTTGACGTAGACCCAGTCCGGCGGCGTTTGCAGGCGCTTGCCTTCGGCTTTCAGGTAGCGTTTGACGAACGAGAAGCGGCCGGTCCCCGGCTCGCCCATGACGAACACGTTGTAGCCCGGACGTGGCATGGCGACGCCGAACTGCAAGGCTTCGACAGCACGTTCCTGGCCTAGTACACCGCGAAAGGGCTCCAGATCATTGGTTGTGGAAAAGGCGAACTGTTCAGCGGAAAACGGCCGGGTCAGGGCTTCGGGCGCAAGACGCAGGCTCGCAGCGACAGGATCGGGCATCGGGCTTCCTTACTTCGGCGGGGCAGATGACGGCATTCTGGCGCCGCCCGCGCCCGGCTTGCAAGGCTCTCTGCGCAATTGCCTACAGGGTGGAAAAACGTGACGGATCGCCTATGTGAAAGCAATATTTCGCAATTAATCACGGAACCGTTGAATCATGCCTAAGCTCTACACTGCGCGGCCCGGTAGATAACCGGACCTGGTCCGGCAGTCCGTGGGGCCTGTCGGATAACCCTGACCTTTGGTTTGCACATCAAAAAAGAGAATAAGGCTATGAAACGGATTCTTCTGGGTACTCTGTTCACCGCGGTTTCGATCAACGCCATGGCCCAGGCGCCGGGCGGTCCGGACTGCGGTTGGGGCAACATGCTGTTCGAAGGGCAACGCGGCACGCCTGCCCACTTCCTCGCATCCACCACCAACGGCACCTCGGGCAACGCCACCTTCGGCATGACCTCGGGCACCAACGGCTGCTCGACCAACGCGGCACTGACCTACGGCGGCAAGTCGTGGATCGCCATGAACGGCATGATGAACGAGCTCTCCGAAGACATGGCCAAGGGCCAGGGCGAAGCCCTGACCACCTACGCCGTGGTGCTCGGTGTGGCACCTGAAGACCGCGCGCACTTCGCCGCCGTCACCCATCAGCACTTCCAGGACATCTTCAAGACGGCGGACGCTACCGCCGAAGACGTTCACGCCAACACCCTCGCCGTCCTCAAGTCGGACGCTCGCCTGGCCAAGTACGCTACCCCGGCCTGAGCCTGACCTTGCGTCACCCCGCCCCGGCAACGGGGCGGGTTGTCCATCCCATCGGCTTCATTCGAGAAGTAGTCGCCCGATATGCTCAAACGCCTCGCCTACCTGGCGCTCTGTGCCTGTGCCCCGTTGCACGCCGCACCCCTCATGGACGAATCGCGCCTGCAGGCCCTGGCCGCCGATCCCTACTGGATCGCCCTCGGTCACTACGAGACGGGCAAGCTGGGCGGCTGGCGCAGCTATGTCGATGACGATCGCTTCTTTCTCGCCGAAGATGGCGCGCATCACCCCGAGCGTGAGCTGGCCGCGACGGTAAAGGCGCTCTACGCCCCCGCCCGCACAGGTGACCAGCATGCTCAATGCGTATACCCGGCGCGCACCCGCTGGCTGCGCGAACAACTGCAACTCACTGACCTGCCGACCCCGGACTGCGCCGAGTACAAGCGCTGGTTCGAGGATGTATCGCCGCACAGCGCGGTGCTGATCTTCCCCGCCGCCTACCTCAACAGCCCGTCGTCGATGTTCGGCCACACGTTGCTGCGCATCGACCAGGCCGACGTGCAAAGCAACCAGACTGCCCTGCTCAGCTACGCGGTCAATTTCGGTGCCTATATCGAAGGCAACGACAACAGCATTCTCTACGCCTGGAAGGGCCTGATGGGCGGTTATCCCGGCCTGTTCGCCTTCGTTCCCTACCAGGAAAAACTCTCCGAATACCGCAGCCTGGAAAACCGCGACCTGTGGGAATACCGGCTGAACCTCACGCCCGAGGAAACCGGGCGCATGGTCGAGCACATCTGGGAGCTCAAGCAGATTCGCTTCGACTACTTCTTCTTCGATGAAAACTGCTCGTACCGCTTGCTGGAATTGCTCCAGGTGGCCCGACCGAACCTGGACCTGACTTCGCAATTCCCGCTGACCGCGATCCCGACCGATACGGTGAAGGCGGTGAAGAAGGCCGGGCTGGTGGAACGGGTGGATTACCGCCCGTCGCGGGAACGCGAATTGCTCGCCCGTGCCGAACCGCTGGACCAGGCCGAGCAGCAACAGGTGCTGGAGGTGGCCGCCGATACCGGCAAGCTGCAAAGCCCGGAATTCACCGGTTTGCCCAAGGAGCGCCAGGCCCTGGTGCAAGATGCTGCCTATCGGCTCGAACGCTATCGCGCCACCGGTCAGGAGCGTGATCCGGAGCAGGCCAAACGCAGCTTCGAACTGCTGCGGGCGATCAACCGCAATCCGCCGCCGCCGCTTGAAGTAGAGCGCCCCGGATTGCCGGAGAACGGCCATGAATCGCGAACCTGGCAGCTCGGCGTCGGCACCCGGGAAGACCGGGCGTTCGCCGAGTATGGCCTGCGCATGGCTTATCACGACCTCAACGACAACGCCTATGGCTTCCCCCTCGGCGCGCAGATCGAGATCCTCCAGCTCAAACTGCGCCAGTACGAGGGCAATGACTGGCAGGTGCAGCGCCTGGACCTGGCGACCATTCGCTCGCTGACCCCGCGCAACGACCTGCTGAAGCCCTGGTCCTGGCAGGTTGCCGGCGGACTGGAGCGGGTGCCGGGCAAGCACGGCGACGAGGTGCTGGTCAGCCATGTGAATGGTGGGGCTGGCGGGACCTGGAAACTGGGTGACGACATGCTCGGCTTTGCCCTCGGCACGGTGCGGGTCGAGCACCACAACGACTTCGCCCAGTTCATCGCCCCGGCGGCCGGGTTCAATACCGGGGTGCTGTGGCGCAACGGGCTGGGCAACCTGAGTGTCGAGGCCAAGGGGGATTACTTCGTCAATGGCGAAGTGCGCCGCAGCCTGAGCCTGAACCAGCAGTGGGAGTTGAGTGACAGCCTTGGGTTGCGATTGAGCGCCAAGCGGGAGTTCAGCCAGTTGGCGACGGCGCAGAACGAGGTGATGCTGGAATTGAAGTGGTACAACTATTGAGTTTGATGTTGCTCTCAGGGGCCTCATCGCTGGCAAGCCAGCTCCCACAGGGTCCGAGTCGCCGCGGACATTGTGGGAGCTGGCTTGCCAGCGATGGGCCCCTTCCAGTCAGCGAGAGTTTCACGGCCTTTTGACAGCACACTGACATTCCCCCACCTAGACTTTCCCCATCATGCGGAGAGTGTTGCGATGCGGCGGTATTGGATAGTTGCAGTGTTGTTGTTGGCCGGTTGCCAGTCGACCCACCAGCAGTTGCTCGACCAGGGTTACCCACCGGCCTATGCCGATGGTTTCCAGGACGGTTGCGGCAGTGGCCGCCAGGCCGCCGGGGTGATGGCCGGCGAGTTCCGCAAGAACGTCCCCCGCTACCTCCACGAACGCCAGTACGAAACCGGTTGGGACGACGGCTTCCGCCAGTGCCAGGCCATGCGCCAGAGCGAGGACCAGCAGCGCTACTACGACCGCCATTGGGACGAGCGCGAAGAACGCTGGCAACAGGACAAGGACCGTGACGCGGCCAAGGCCTATCGGCGCTGAACAGGTCGCAATCGGACATCCACTGCAACCCCACCGGTGTCAGCATGGTCTTCTGGCAAAGGAGACTTTCATGAGCCGAGCATTCGTCAACGAAGACCAGGCGGCCAACCAGGCCAGCCAACCGGTCGAGCGCAGCATCAGTGATCAACCCAATCATGTCACCGCCCGCGGGCTGGCCCTGTTGCAGGAACGGGTGGCGCAGCTCAATCGCCTGCGCAGCGAGCTGCTGGCCCAGGGCGAACGCGGCGACAAGCAGCGCCTGGCCGATACCGAACGCGACCTGCGCTACTTCAGCGCGCGGCAACAGAGCGCCCAGGTGGTGCCACCGGCGACTTCAACGGAAAAGGTCCAGATCGGCAGCCGCGTGACCTACGTCGACGAGCAGGACCGCGAACACCGTGTGCAACTGGTGGGGGAAGACCAGGCCGACATCGCGGCCGGCCTGGTCAACTGGGGTTCCCCGCTGGGCCGGGCGCTGCTGGGAGCGGCGCCCGGTGACGAGGTGGTGTGGCGACGACCGGCGGGCGATCGGACGATCGAGATCGTCGCCATCGAGCCCGAGGCTTAGACCACGCCCTGGGCCAGCATGGCATCGGCGACTTTCACGAAGCCGGCGATGTTGGCGCCCTTGACGTAGTTGATGCGACCGTTCTCTTCACCGTAGTGAACACAGGCGTGGTGGATCGACTGCATGATGTTGTGCAGCTTGCTGTCCACTTCACCGGCGGTCCACAGCAGGCGCATGGCGTTCTGCGACATTTCCAGGCCGCTGACCGCAACGCCACCGGCGTTGGAGGCCTTGCCCGGAGCGAACAGGATGCCCGCTTCGATGAACAGGTCGACCGCTTCCAGGGTAGTCGGCATGTTCGCGCCTTCGGCCACGCAGATGCAGCCGTTGGCCAGCAAGGCACGGGCGTCTTCCAGGTCCAGCTCGTTCTGGGTCGCGCATGGCAGGGCGATGTCGCACGGCAGGCTCCATGGGCGCTGGCCGGCACGGAATTCCAGGCCGAACTGGCTCGCCAGCTCGCTCAGGCGGCCGCGCTTGACGTTCTTCAACTCCATCAGCGCGTCCCACTGGGCGTCGGTCAGGCCGGCCTCAGCGAACAGGGTGCCTTCGGAGTCGGACAGCGAGATCACCTTGCCGCCCAGGTCCATGACCTTGCGCGCGGCGTACTGGGCAACGTTGCCCGAGCCGGAGATGGCTACGCGGCGACCGTCGATGCGCTTGTCTTCGCGCTTGAGCATTTCTTCTGCGAAGTACACGCAGCCGTAGCCGGTGGCTTCAGGACGGATCAGGCTGCCGCCGTAGTTCATGCCCTTGCCGGTCAGCACGGACGTGAACTGGTTGGCCAGACGCTTGTACTGGCCGAACATGAAGCCGATTTCCCGCGCGCCGACGCCGATATCACCGGCCGGTACGTCGAGGTCAGCGCCGATGTGGCGGTACAGCTCGCTCATGAAGGCCTGGCAGAAGCGCATGACTTCGGCGTCGCTCTTGCCCTTCGGATCGAAGTCGGAGCCGCCCTTGCCACCGCCCATGGGCAGGGAGGTCAGGGAGTTCTTGAACACCTGCTCGAAGGCCAGGAACTTCAGTACGCCGATGTTCACCGACGGGTGGAAACGCAGGCCGCCCTTGTACGGGCCGATGGCGCTGCTCATCTGGATGCGGTAGCCGCGGTTGACCTGGACCTTGCCCGCGTCGTCGACCCAGGACACACGGAACAGCACGGCGCGCTCAGGTTCGACCATGCGCTCGAGGATGCCGGCTTCGAGGTAGTGCGGGTTGGCTTCAAGGAACGGCCACAGGCTGCGCAGGACTTCTTCGACAGCCTGGTGGAATTCGGGTTGAGCAGGATCGCGTTGTTTCAGACGCGCGAGGAAGTGATCGACAGATTCAGTCATGAGTAGACATCTCACCCAGGGAGTTGGACTTTTTTGGTTTTTTCGGGACTTTACCAAGAAGCAATCGCACTGGAACAGGGCAAGATGTCGTTTTTCTGAATTTTTTTGGTGCATTTCTGTAAATGTATACAGAATCCAAGGGCCTCATCGCTGGCAAGCCAGCTCCCACAGGTCCGGTGCACGCAGTCCCTGTGGGAGCTGGCTTGCCAGCGATGGGGCCACCACCGACTGAACTCCAGGCACAAAAATGGGGCCACTGAGGGCCCCATTCCTGTGCATCAATCAACCTGCCTTATCAGGCCAGCTTCTTGTGCCGTACCCGGTGCGGCTGGGCAGCAGCGTCGCCCAGACGCTTCTTGCGGTCCGCTTCGTACTCGGTGTAGTTACCCTCGAAGAACACCGCTTGCGAGTCATCCTCGTAAGCCAGGATGTGGGTCGCGACGCGGTCCAGGAACCAGCGATCGTGGGAAATCACGATGGCGGCGCCCGGGAAGTCCAGCAGGGCTTCCTCCAGCGAACGCAGGGTTTCGACGTCGAGGTCGTTGGACGGTTCGTCGAGCAGGAGGACGTTGGCACCCTCTTTCAGGGTCAGGGCCAGGTGCAGACGGCCACGCTCACCACCGGAGAGGTCCTTGACGAACTTCTGCTGGTCGCCGCCCTTGAAGTTGAAGCGACCGACGTAGGTACGCGACGGGATCTCGTAGTTGCCGATGCGGATCTGGTCGGAACCGTCGGAGATCTGCTGGAACACGGTCTTGTTGCCGTCCAGGTCCTCGCGGCTCTGGTCGACGCAGGCCAGTTGCACGGTCTCGCCGATCTCGATGCTGCCGGAGTCCGGTTGTTCCTTGCCCATCAGCATCCGGAACAGGGTGGATTTACCCGCACCGTTACCACCGATAACGCCGACGATCGCGCCTTTTGGCATGACGAACGACAGGTTGTCGATCAGCACGCGATCGCCATAGCCCTTGGACACGTTCTTGAATTCGATGACCTTGTCGCCCAGGCGCGGACCGGCCGGGATGTAGATCTCGTTGGTCTCGCTGCGCTTCTGGAATTCCTGCGACTGCATTTCCTCGAAGCGCGCCAGACGGGCCTTGGACTTGGACTGGCGGGCCTTGGCGCCTTTGCGCACCCACTCCAGCTCTTCCTTCATGGCCTTTTCATGGGCCGACTGCTGCTTGGATTCCTGGGCCAGACGGTCGGACTTGGCTTCCAGCCAGCCCGAGTAATTGCCCTCGTAAGGAATGCCGGCGCCGCGGTCGAGTTCGAGGATCCAGCCAGCGACGTTGTCCAGGAAGTAACGGTCGTGGGTGATCGCTACCACGGTGCCCGGGAAGTCGTGGAGGAAGTGTTCCAGCCAGGCGACGGAGTCGGCGTCCAGGTGGTTGGTCGGTTCGTCGAGCAGCAGCATGTCCGGGGCGGACAGCAGCAGGCGGCACAGGGCGACGCGGCGTTTTTCACCACCGGACAGGTGCTCGACCTTGGCTTCCCAGGCCGGCAGGCGCAGCGCATCGGCGGCGACTTCCAGCTGGCGCTCGAGGTTGTGACCGTCGCTGGCCTGCAGGATGGCTTCCAGCTTGGCCTGCTCGGCAGCCAGCTTGTCGAAGTCGGCATCCGGCTCGGCATAGGCGGCGTAGACCTCGTCCAGGCGGGCCTGGGCGTCCTTGATCACGCTGACCGCTTCCTCGACAACTTCACGCACGGTCTTGGTCGGATCCAGTTGCGGCTCCTGCGGCAGGTAACCGACGTTCAGTTCCGGCATCGGGCGGGCTTCGCCGTCGAACTCGGTGTCGACGCCAGCCATGATCTTCAGCAGGGTGGATTTACCCGAGCCGTTCAGGCCGAGGACGCCGATCTTGGCGCCCGGGAAGAACGACAGGGAAATGTTCTTGAGGATTTCACGCTTGGGCGGAACAACCTTGCTCAGCCGGTGCATGGTGTAAACGTATTGAGCCAAAATGCGGACCTCGCTCGAATCGTTGGAAAAGCCCCGTCCGCGGGACAGGGCTGGACAAAACCGGGTATCGGGGTGGAACGCCGTGTTCTGTCAGGGCAGGCTCACGGCGGGCACAGGCAGCGGCCTCACCCTCGGTAACGGATAATCGGAACCGCCAAGGTTACCCGAACTGGACGCCGCCGGGCAGGGGCTGCGCACCAGAGCCGGCAGCGAACCGATGAACAGGGCTGGCACTTTGCCACAAGTCAGGGCATGCTAGCCGCCCTTCGGGCGTCCGGCTTATAGTGCGCGCTGCGACGACCAGCCAGCCCTACCGCAGGAACCCCGTTTGACCGATCTCACTCAGCCGTCTTCCTCGCGCAAAGCCACTGCTGCGTCAGGTCAGTCCCTGCGCGGTTCGTTGAAGGGTGCCCTGGCGATCCTGGTCCTGCTGTTGCTGGGCCTGCTGTTCTGGCAGACCTTCGATCAATACCGTCATACCCTTGCCGACCGCCGCCAGCACAGCGTCGATGCCAGCGCCGAACTGGCCGACCGCCTCAACCTGAGTCTGGCCCTGCAAGCCGAAAGCACGCGCAACCTGCTGCCCGCCACCACCACGCCACCGAGCGCCGAGGCCATGCCGGCGCTGTTCGCCCGCCTGCACCGTAGCCTGCCGGCCCTCGACAGCGTCGCCTGGCTGGATACCGACGGCCGCATCCTGCGCGACAGCCTGGACGGTTCTCCCGACCAGACAGCGATGAGCGAACTGCTGCGCCTGAACCACGAGCAGGACCATCACTTCAGCAACGCCGCCGGCAATACCTTCGTCTACCTGCTGCTGCGCCAGGGCAAGGTGGCCGACAGCGGCTACTGGCTGCTGCGCTTCGAACCGGCCTGGTACCAGCAACTGACGGAGCGCCTGGAGCACACCGCCCATCCGCAATGGCAACTGGAAAACGGCCAGACTGCGGAAGTCATCAGCCAGCACCTGGAATCCCATCCGACCTCGCCGACCACCGAGGACGCGCCGCTGCACAGCGTGATGCTGGCCTTCATCGACAACAGCGACTGGCAACTGCGTGGCTTCCACGATGCCGAGCGCAGCCGTCGCGAATTGCTTCCGGCGCTGGTTGGCAAGGCCCTGCTCGGCCTGCTCTGCGCCCTGCTGCCGGTGCTGGCGCTGTACAACATGCGCCGGCGCAACCAGATGCTGCAGGAAGGCCGGCGGCGTTATCAGGACATCTTCGAAAGCACCGGCGTGGCCCTGTGCGTGCTGGACCTGTCGGGCCTCGACCCGATCCTCGACCGCCTGCGCCTGCGCAGCCGCTTCGAGCTGGAGCAACGCCTGGAAGCCGACCCGACCCTGCGCGAGCTGCTGCTGCGCGAACTGAAGGTTACCGAGGTCAACCAGGTCGCCCTGCAACTGCTCGGTGTCGATTGCAGCGACGGCGCCTGGCGCCACCTGATCGCCGGCAATGCCCTGGAAAACGGCGGCGTCGGCGTGCAACTGGTCGCCGCGCTGCTGGATCGCCAGTCACGCCTGGAACTGGAAGTGCGCCTGCCCGGTGAGCATGGCCTGGAACAGCACCTGTGGCTGATGGTGCGCTTCCCCGAGCAACGCCGCGATTACCAGGCGGTGATCCTCAGCATCAGCGATATCACCAGCCGCAAGCGCGTCGAGCTGTCGCTGCTGGAGCGCGAGAGTTTCTGGTCCGACGTGGTCCGCACCGTACCGGACCAGCTCTATGTGCAGGACGTGCAGAGCCTGCGGATGATCTTCAGCAACCGTCACCTCGGCCAGACCCTCGGCTACGAGCGCCACGAACTGGCGCGCATGGGCGAGTTCTTCTGGGAAATCCTCCTGCATCCGGAAGACGCCGAGCTGTACCGCGGCCTGCGCCGCCAGCAGCGGGAAAGCGGCTATGTCGAGCAACTGCACTGCCAGTTGCGCTTCCGTCATCATGACCAGCGCTGGCGCCGCTACGACATCCGCGAGCAGGTCCTGACCCGCGATGCCGCCGGCCAGGTCACGCGCATCATCGGCGTGGCCAAGGACGTCACCGACCAGCTCGAGGCCAGCGAATCCCTGCGCGACAGCGAGCAGCGCTACCGCATGCTCGCCGAAAGCATCAGCGACGTGATCTTCTCCACCGACGACCAGCTCCAGCTCAACTACGTCAGCCCTTCGGTGCGTGCCGTGCTGGGTTATGACGTCGACTGGATCTTCAACAACGGCTGGCAGTCGACCATCGCCAACCCGGCGCAGCTCGCCGGGCTCTACACCCTGGTCGAGCGGGTCAACCGCGCCCTTGGCAACCCGGCGCAACTGGCCGCCCTGCGCACCCAGGTGCCGACCCAGCTGTTCCTGTTCGACTGCCTGCGCGCCGATGGCCGCAAGATTCCCATCGAATTGCGCCTGGTACTGGTCTGGGACGAGCATGACCAGTTCGGCGGCATTCTCGGCGTCGGCCGCGATATCAGCCAGCAGCGCCGCGCGGAAAAAGACCTGCGCATGGCCGCGACGGTTTTCGAGCACTCCACCTCGGCGATCCTCATCACCGACCCGGCCGGCTATATCGTCCAGGCCAACGAAGCCTTCAGCCGGGTCAGCGGCTACGCCGTGCGCGACGTGCTCGACCAGGTGCCGAGCATGCTTACGGTCGAGGGCCAGGAGGATTCGCACCTGCGCTACGTGCTGAAGCAACTGCACCAGCGCGGCACCTGGGAAGGCGAGGTCTGGCTCAAGCGCCGCGATGGCGAGCATTACCCGGCCTGGGTCGGCATCACCGCGGTGCTCGACGACGAAGGCGACCTGGCCAGCTACGTGTGCTTCTTCACCGATATCAGCGAGCGCAAGGCCAGCGAACAGCGCATCCATCGCCTGGCGTACTACGACGCCCTCACCCACCTGCCCAACCGCACACTGTTCCAGGACCGCCTGCACACCGCGTTGCAGCAGGCCGAGCGGCACAAGTCGTGGGTGGTGCTGATGTTCCTCGACCTCGACCGGTTCAAGCCGATCAATGACTCCCTCGGCCACGCCGCCGGCGACCGCATGCTCAAGGACATGGCCGAGCGCCTGCTCGACTGCGTCGACGACGACGACACCGTGGCGCGCATGGGCGGCGACGAGTTCACCCTGCTCCTGCAACCGCGGGCGACCCGGGAAATGGCCCTGAACAGGGCCATCCACGTGGCCGAGCAGATTCTCTCCAGCCTGGTGCGACCGTTCGTCCTGGAAAACCGCGAATTCTTCGTCACCGCCAGTATCGGCATCGCCCTCAGCCCGCAGGACGGCAGCGAGCTGAGCCAACTGATGAAGAACGCCGACACCGCGATGTACCACGCCAAGGAGCGCGGCAAGAACAACTTCCAGTTCTACCAGGCGGACATGAACGCCAGCGCCCTGGAGCGCCTGGAACTGGAAAGCGACCTGCGCCATGCCCTGGAGCAGAACGAGTTCATCCTTTATTACCAGCCGCAGTTCAGCGGCGACGGCAAGCGCCTGACCGGCGCCGAGGCGCTGCTGCGCTGGCGCCATCCGCAACGCGGGCTGGTGCCGCCGGGCGAGTTCATTCCGGTGATGGAAGAGCTGGGGCTGGTAGTGGATGTCGGCGACTGGGTCATCGCCGAAGCCTCGCGCCAGCTCAAGGCCTGGCACCAGGCCAAGGTGCGGGTGCCGAAGGTCTCGGTGAACATCTCGGCGCGGCAGTTCTCCGATGGCCAGCTGGGCAACCGCATTGCCGCGATCCTCAAGGACACCGGCCTGCCGCCGGCGTGCCTGGAGCTGGAACTCACCGAAAGTATCCTGATGCGTGAAGTCCACGAGGCCATGCAGATCCTCGACAGCCTGAAGAACCTCGGCCTGAGCATCGCGGTCGATGACTTCGGCACCGGCTACTCGTCGCTCAACTACCTCAAGCAGTTCCCCATCGACGTACTGAAGATCGACCGCACCTTCGTCGACGGCCTGCCCGAGGGCGAGCAGGACGCGCAGATCGCCCGGGCGATCATCGCCATGGCCCACAGCCTCAACCTCGCGGTGATCGCCGAGGGCGTGGAAACCCACGAACAGCTGGAGTTCCTCCGCGAACACGGCTGCGACGAAGTGCAGGGTTACCTGTTCGGCCGACCGATGCCGGCCAACCAGTTCGAGGCGCAATTCAGCAACGAAACCCTGTTCATGTTGGAATAGCTGCAAGCTTCAAGCGACAAGCCGCAAGTAAAGGCAAATTGCGGTGGGCTTGTGTCTTCGGTCTGGCTCAGGACTGAAAAGCAACGCTATCTGCTTTTTCTTGCGGCTTGCAGCTTAAAGCTTGCGGCTCATGAGCCCCTTTTGTCCGCTAGATGATCCCCTTTCATATGCCAGACAAAAGTCTATGGGGTAGAATGCCGGCCTATTTCAGCCCGATCCTTGAGGACCGCCATGTTCAGCCGTGATTTGACCATTGCCAAGTACGACGCCGAGCTCTTCGAAGCCATGCAGCAGGAAGCCCAGCGCCAGGAAGAGCACATCGAGCTGATCGCTTCGGAAAACTACACCAGCCCGGCCGTGATGGAGGCCCAGGGCTCGGTCCTGACCAACAAGTACGCCGAAGGCTACCCAGGCAAGCGTTACTACGGTGGTTGCGAGTACGTCGACGTGGTCGAGCAACTGGCCATCGACCGCGCCAAGGAGCTGTTCGGCGCTGACTACGCCAACGTCCAGCCGCACGCCGGTTCGCAAGCCAACGCCGCGGTCTACCTGGCCCTGCTGTCGGCTGGCGACACCATCCTCGGCATGAGCCTGGCCCACGGCGGCCACCTGACCCACGGCGCTGCCGTGAGCTCGTCGGGCAAGCTGTACAACGCCATCCAGTACGGCATCGACGGTAACGGCCTGATCGACTACGACGAAGTCGAGCGCCTGGCGGTCGAGCACAAGCCGAAAATGATCGTTGCCGGTTTCTCGGCCTACTCGCAGGTCCTGGACTTCGCCCGCTTCCGCGAAATCGCCGACAAGGTTGGCGCCTACCTGTTCGTCGACATGGCCCACGTGGCTGGCCTGGTTGCCGCTGGCGTGTACCCGAATCCGGTGCCGTTCGCCGACGTCGTCACCACCACCACCCACAAGACCCTGCGCGGTCCGCGTGGCGGCCTGATCCTGGCCCGTGCCAACGCCGACATCGAGAAGAAGCTGAACTCCGCGGTCTTCCCGGGCGCCCAGGGCGGCCCGCTGGAGCACGTGATCGCCGCCAAGGCCATCTGCTTCAAGGAAGCGCTGCAGCCTGAGTTCAAGGCTTACCAGCAGCAGGTCGTGAAAAACGCCCAGGCCATGGCCAGCGTGTTCATCGAGCGTGGTTTCGATGTGGTGTCCGGCGGTACCCAGAACCACCTGTTCCTGCTCTCGCTGATCAAGCAGGAGATCTCCGGTAAAGATGCCGACGCTGCCCTGGGCCGCGCCTACATCACCGTGAACAAGAACTCCGTGCCTAACGACCCACGTTCTCCGTTCGTCACCTCCGGCCTGCGCTTCGGTACTCCGGCCGTCACCACTCGTGGCTTCAAGGAAGCCGAGTGCAAGGAACTGGCTGGCTGGATCTGCGACATCCTGGCTGACCTGAACAACGAAGCGGTGATCGACGCCGTTCGCGAGAAGGTCAAGGCCATCTGCAAGAAGCTGCCTGTCTACGGCAACTGATTCAGGGCTGCAATGAAAAAACCGATGCCGGGTGACTGGCATCGGTTTTTTTTGTGGCTGGAAGATCGCCACCGCCTCTTGTGGGAGCTGGCTTGCCAGCGATGAGGCCGGCCCGGGCAATGATGTTGTCAGATCGGGCCAAATCGCTGGCAAGCCAGCTCCCACAGGGTCTGCAGTGTTCTCTGAATCAGTGCGCCAACGCCTCGAACCCCGCCCGGATCTTTTCCTCCGGCAACTGATCGGCAATGAACACCATCACGCTCTCCCGCGCCTCGCCCTCGGCCCATTCGGTATCCCAGTCGAAGCCATACAGCTTCAGCACGCCCTGGAACACCAGGCGCCGATCTTCCCCGGCGATATTCAGCACGCCCTTGTAGCGCAGCAACTGCTTGCCATGCTCCTCCAGCAGTTCGTTCATGAACCCGCTGAGCCGGTCGATATCCAGCGGCGTTTCAGTGCGCAGCACCAGGCTGGAAATCCGGTCCGGCGTGGTGTTCGCCGACACCGGCCGCAGGCTCATCCCGCCACCGAGGTCGGCGTTCAGGTTGAACCCGCGCACATCGAGCAATTCGGCCAGGTCGATCTGCCCATGCTCCACCACCCGCACCGGCGCGCGACGGTTGATCCGCCCCAGCCGCGCCGTCAGCGCCTCGACCGTGGCGTCATCCACCAGGTCGGTCTTGCTCAGCAGCAGGCGGTCGGCAAACCCCACCTGCGCCTGGGCAATCGCCTGGGTCAGGTGCAGGTCGGCATGGGCGGCGTCGACCAACGTGATGATGCCGTCGAGGATATAGCGATCGCGCAGTTCCTCGTCGATGAAGAAGGTCTGCGCCACCGGCGCCGGGTCGGCCAGGCCGGTGCATTCGATCACCAGGCGGTCGAAGGCGATCTCGCCGCTGTCCAGACGCTCCATCAGCAGGAACAGGGCCTTGGTCAGGTCGGTGTGGATGCTGCAGCAGACGCAGCCGTTGGCCAGGGTCATGACCTCGACCGGGGCATCGCCGAGCAGTTGGCTGTCGATGCCGGCATCGCTGAATTCGTTTTCGATGACGGCGATCTTCAGGCCGTGCTCGGCCTTGAGGATATGGCGCAGCAAGGTGGTCTTGCCGGCGCCGAGGAAACCGCTGAGCACGGTCACGGGAATGGGGGAATGCACACGAATTCTCCTGACACTGAAAATGACTGTGGGAGCCCGGCGCACCGGGCTCCCACAGGTTTGTCGCTAGCGGCCGAAGCTCAACAGCACTTCGGCCCACCCTTGCCACCGTAACGGGCTTCCTGGCGCTCGCGGAAGAACGCCTCGTAGCTCATCACCGGTTTGTCCGGGTGCTTCTTCTGCATGTGCTCGACGTAGTTGTCGTAGTCGGGCATGCCGACCATCAGGCGGGCTGCCTGCCCCAGGTACTTACCCAGTCGACCCAGATCGTTGAACATCACTGCATTCCTCTATCAAGCGTCCGGCTGGGCCTGGAACGGGGTCTCTTTGTCGGTGCGCTCTTTCTTGCCGAGGGCGGCGTAGCCGACCTTGAGGGCGAAGAACAGAATGCTGAAGACCACGACCAGGAACAGCACGGTCAGGGTGGCGTTGGTGTACGCGTTGAAAATCACGTGCTGCATCTGCCCGATGTCCTTGGCCGGAGCCAGGACCTGACCAGCGTCCAGCGCGGTGCTGTACTTGTTGGCCAGGGCCAGGAAGCCGACTGCCGGGTTCGGGTCGAACAGCTTGATCAGGCCCGCGGTGGTGGTGCAGATCAGCAGCCACACGGCCGGGACCAGGGTGACCCAGATGTACTGCTGGCGCTTCATCTTGATCAGGACCACGGTGCCCAGCATCAGGGCGATACCCGCGAGCATCTGGTTGGAGATGCCGAACAGCGGCCACAGGGTGTTGATGCCCCCCAGCGGATCGATCACGCCCTGGTACAGCAGGTAGCCCCAGAGCGCCACGCAACCGGCGGTGGCGAGCAGGTTGGCGCCCCACGATTCGGTACGTTTCAGCGCCGGGACGAAACTGCCCAGCAGGTCCTGGAGCATGAAGCGCCCGGCACGGGTACCGGCGTCCACCGCAGTGAGGATGAACAGCGCCTCGAAGAGGATCGCGAAGTGGTACCAGAAGGCCATGGTGTTTTCACCCGGCAGCACCTGGTGGAGGATCTGCGCGATACCCACCGCCAGGGTCGGCGCACCACCGGCACGGGCCAGGATGGTGTGCTCGCCGATGTCGCGGGCGGTCGCTTCCAGTTGTTCCGGGGTGATGGTGAAGCCCCAGCTGCTGACCGTCTGCGCTACCGAGACCACGTCGGCACCGACCACGGCGGCCGGGCTGTTCATGGCGAAGTAGACGCCCGGCTCGATCACCGAAGCAGCGACCATGGCCATGATGGCGACGAAGGACTCCATCAGCATGCCGCCGTAGCCGATGTAACGGGCGTTGACCTCGTTATCCAGCAGCTTCGGCGTGGTCCCCGAGGAGATCAGCGCGTGGAAGCCGGACACCGCGCCACAGGCGATGGTGATGAACAGGAACGGGAACAGGGTGCCTTTCCAGACCGGACCGGTGCCGTCGGTGAACTGGGTCAGCGCCGGCATTTTCAGCTCGGGGGCGATGATCAGGATGCCGATGGCCAGACCGACGATGGTGCCGATCTTGAGGAAGGTGGAGAGGTAGTCACGCGGTGCCAGCACCAGCCAGACCGGCAGGACGGCGGCAACGAAACCGTAGCCCACCAGCATCCAGGTGATCTGCACGCCAGTGAAGGTGAACGCCGGGCCCCACACCGGATCTGCAGCCACCTGGCCCCCCAGCCAGATCGACAGCAGCAGCAGGACCACGCCGATGATCGAAATCTCACCGATATGGCCCGGGCGGATGTAGCGCATATAGATGCCCATGAACATCGCGATCGGGATGGTCGCCATCACGGTGAACATACCCCACGGGCTCTCGGCCAGGGCTTTCACCACGATCAGCGCCAGCACCGCGAGGATGATGATCATGATCAGGAAGCAGCCGAACAGGGCGATGGTCCCCGGGATGCGGCCCATCTCCTCGCGCACCATGTCGCCCAGGGAGCGGCCGTTGCGGCGGGTGGAGAGGAACAGGATCATGAAGTCCTGTACCGCACCGGCCAGGACCACACCGGCGATCAGCCAGAGCGTACCCGGCAGGTAGCCCATCTGCGCGGCGAGTACCGGGCCCACCAGCGGGCCGGCGCCGGCAATGGCAGCGAAGTGGTGACCGAAGAGGATGTGCTTGTTGGTCGGGACATAGTCCAGGCCATCGTTGTTGAGCACCGCCGGGGTGGCCCGACGGGGATCGAGTTGCATCACCTTGGTGGCGATGAACAGGCTGTAGTAACGGTACGCAACCAGATAGATCGCCACCGAGGCGACGACGATCCACAAGGCATTGATGGCTTCACCACGCCGCAGGGCAACCACCCCGAGCGCACAGGCCCCTAGTACTGCCAGCACCAGCCAGGGGATATGGCGGGCCAGGCTATTATTGTTGTTCATGGTTCGCTTCCATAATGGTTTGAAAGGTAGCGCTTCGAGTCTAGCGACACTGGCCGGAAAGGCCAGCCCCAACGTTGGTCTAGAGCCTCCAGAGCCCATGGCCACTAGCCGAGATTGCGCGCCTTGGACGGTGCTGGCAAGCACTACACTATAGTTGTCGGGGCACACCCCCGGAGAGCCGAGCATGAGTGAGCAGAACGAACGCAGACGCTTCAAGCGCATCAACTTCGATGCCCCTACCGAACTGATCCAGGGCGAGCGTCGCTGGCAGGTCGAACTGATCGATATCTCCCTCAAGGGCCTGCTGATCGAATCCCCCGCCAACTGGGATGCCGACGCCGAGCAACCCTTCGCGGCGGTCATCACCCTCAGCCCGGACGCGAAGGTGCACATGCAGGTGCAATTGCGTCATATAGAAGAAGCTCACCTGGGCTTTCTTTGCGTCGCCATCGACCTGCCGTCGATGGAACATCTGCGCCGCCTTGTGGAGCTCAACCTGGCCGACCGCACCGAACTGGAGCGCGAATTCGACCAATTGATCAGGTTTTAAGATCTTTTAGCTTCCTACCCTTTTCACCCTGCCGAGTTTTCCTGTCCACCTGGACAGCTTATTTCGCGCTGTACACGGTTTTTCCTACGCCGTGGTACAGCGCTTTCGCCTTTCTGGAACGATTACTGCAACCGTGATCTGGCCAAATCAATGGCCTTACTGTTTCTGCGCCAATCGATAAATTGTATACAATTCTCCTAGCAATACTTGGCAACAGATGTCTACAGTAGCGGCACAACAATAAATACCGAGATCCTGCTCCCATGAATACGTCCTCACCAAGCACGTCTTCCACCGCGCCTCGTCCGGAAGACGAAAACCTCGGCCTGGGTGCCAACGTCGCTTATGGTCTGCAACACGTTCTGACGATGTATGGCGGTATCGTTGCGGTGCCGCTGATTCTTGGCCAGGCTGCTGGCCTGGGCCCTGCCGAGATCGGTCTGCTGATTGCCGCATCGCTGTTCGCCGGTGGCCTGGCCACCCTCCTGCAAACCCTCGGCCTGCCGTTCTTCGGTTGCCAGTTGCCGCTGGTCCAGGGCGTATCGTTCGCCGGCGTGGCGACCATGGGCGCGATCCTCTCCACCGAAGGCGGCGGCGGTCTGCCGGGCGTGCTCGGTGCGGTAATGGCGGCCTCGTTCCTCGGCTTCCTGATCACCCCGATCTTCTCGCGCATCACCAAGTACTTCCCGCCGCTGGTGACCGGCATCGTCATCACCACCATCGGCCTGACCCTGATGCCGGTCGCGGCGCGCTGGGTGATGGGCGGCAACAGCAAGTCGCCGGAATTCGGCAGCATGGAGAACATCGGCCTGGCGGCCCTGACCTTCACCTTCGTGCTGGCCCTGAGCAAACTCGGCAGCGCCTCGATCTCGCGCCTGTCGATCCTCCTGGCGATGGTCATCGGCACCCTGATCGCCTGGTCGCTGGGCATGGCCGACTTCAGCAAGGTGCTGGACGGTCCGCTGGTAGCCATGCCGTCGCCGTTCCATTTCGGCATGCCGACCTTCCACATCGCCGCGATCCTGTCGATGTGCATCGTGATCATCGTGACCCTGGTGGAAACCTCGGCGGACATCCTTGCCGTCGGTGAAATCATCGAGACCAAGGTCGACTCCCGCCGCCTCGGCGACGGCCTGCGGGCCGACATGGCGTCGAGCATCCTGGCGCCGATCTTCGGCTCCTTCACCCAGAGCGCCTTCGCCCAGAACGTCGGCCTGGTCGCCGTCACCGGCGTCAAGAGCCGCTACGTGGTCGCCACCGGTGGCGTGATCCTGGTGATCCTCGGCCTGCTGCCGATCATGGGTCGGGTGATTGCCGCGGTACCGACCTCGGTACTGGGCGGCGCGGGCATCGTGCTCTTTGGCACCGTGGCGGCGAGCGGTATCCGCACCCTGTCCAAGGTCGAGTACAAGAACAACATGAACCTGATCATCGTCGCCGCCTCCCTGGGCTTCGGCATGATCCCGATCGCGGCACCGAACTTCTACGATCACTTCCCGAACTGGTTCGAAACCATCTTCCACTCCGGCATCAGCTCGGCAGCGATCATGGCGATTTCCCTGAACCTGCTGTTCAACCACTTCAAGGTCGGCAACTCCGATCAGCAATCGGTGTTCGCTGCCGGCTACGAGCGCACCGTCGTCTACTCCGATATCTCTGCCCTGCGTGACGGCGACTACTTCAAGGACGGCAAGCTGTTCGATGCCGAAGGGAAGGAAATCCCGATGGTGGCCGAAGATGAACATGCCGGAACGGCGCCGCGACGAAAGGCTGTCGCCGAGCACTGATGACACGGCAGTAACCGGGGGCCGGTGCGCAAGCACTGGCCCTTTTTTTGCCTGTGTGGAATCTGGTTGTCTGGACCGGCCTCATCGCTGGCAAGCCAGCTCCCACAAGGTCCTGCGGCGCACGCGGTCCCTGTGGGAGCTGGCTTGCCAGCGATAGGGCCATCAGCAACGACACCAGTCTTCCTGCCTCACCGACTGGCGAAATACCGATCCAGCCGCTGCAAATCACTGGCTTCCAGGGTCCCCGCCAGATAGTGCACCTGCAACCACGCCCGCAAGTAGTCATGCCGCGCCTGGGCCAGGTCTCGCCGCGCGCCATACAGCTGTTGCTCGGCATTCAGCACATCGAGATTGACCCGCTCCCCGCCCGCCACGCTCTTGCGTGTCGCTTCGATCAGGCGATCCGCCGACTCCACCGCCAATTCATAGGCCCGGATCTTCGCCACGCTGCTGGCGCACAGGTTGAACTGCTTACGCAGCTCGTTGAGGGTTTCGCTGAGCAGGCCGTCCAACTGGTACTGCACCTCGTCACGCTGCGCCGCCGCCTGCCGGGTCGCCGCCGAAACACCCCCACCAGCGAACAACGGCACGCTGAGCTGGATGCCGATGCTGTCGGTGTCATAACGCTGGTTATAGGTGCTCTCCGAACTGGAACTGGAACGCCCTGTACTGGCATAGGCACTGAGGCTCGGCAGGTGCCCGGCGCGATTGCGCTCGACGCCCTGGTCCGCTGCTTCGACGGCATGCCGCTGGGCGATCAGCTGGGCGTTGTTGCTTACCGCCAGGTTGCGCCAGTGCTCGAAGTTGCCCGGCGCCAGCGGGTCCACCTTGAAGCCGGCCGCCAGGGGCGCGAGATCTTCAACCTCCAGCGGTTCGCCAACGATGGCCTGCAAGGTGCGCAGCGCGGCATCGAGAGTGTCCGTCGCCTCGATCTCCTGGGCCTTGGCCAGCTCGTAGCGGGCATGGGTTTCCAGAACGTCGGTGCGGGTGCCCTCGCCGCCTTTCAACAGCCGCTCGTTGAGGGTCAGTTGCTCGGCATAGGCCCGGCGCTGGGCCTGGGCCAGGGCGATCTGCTCGTTGGCAAACAGCGCCTCGCTGTAGGCCTGGAACAGCCGCACCACCAGCTCCTGCCCGCGCCCGCGAAACTGCGCATCGGCCAGCAACGCCTTGGCCACGCCCTGGCGATACTCGGCCCAGGCGCCGTAGTCGAACAGCGGCTGCTGCAGGGTCAGGGTCGAGGAATAACTGCGGTAGTCACGCTGCTGGGTGATATTCCCGACCGTGGTCGATTGGGTCACCTCGGAGTCGTTGCGCGCATTGCTGTAGCGGTACGACAGGTTGGGCAACAGCCTGGCCCGGCCAATGGCGCGGTACTCCAGCCCGGCATCGCGCTCGGCAATGGCGGCGTGGAAGGTTGGGTCGTTGCGCAGGGCCAGGGCGAAGGCATCGCTCAGATCGACGGCCGCCGCCGGCAAGCTCAGGCCCAGCAACACGAAGCAGGACAACAGGCGCATCATTCCTCCGCCAGGGCGACATGGGCCCGGTCGGTCAACGGCTTGAACAAGTAGTTGAGCATCGAGCGTTCACCCGTCCGCACGAAGGCCTCCACCGGCATGCCCGGGCGGATGTCCTGGCCGGCCAGTTGCTGCTGCCCTTCTGCGCCGACGCGCACACGCACCTGGTAATAAGGCTGGCCATTTTTCTCGTCCAGCAGGCGGTCGGCTGACACCAGGGTCACCTCGCCCTCGACCCGCGGCGTGGTGCTCTGGTTGAAGGCCACGAACAACAACTCCACTGGCAGCCCCGGGTGCAGGCGGTCCACCAGCTCCACCGAAGCCCGGGCATCCACCAGCAGCGGCACATCGCGGGGGACGATCTCCATCAGCGACTGCCCGCGGGCGATCACCCCACCATTGGTGAACACGCTGGACCCCACCACCGTGCCGCTGGCCGGAGCCTTGATCTCGGTGCTGGCCAGATCGAAGGCGGCGCTGCGCAGGCGGTTGTCGAGATCGGCGGCATTGGACTGCGCCTCGGTGAGCTGCTGGCTGACCTCGCGCTGGTATTCCTGCTGACGCTGGCCGATGCGCAGTTTCAACTCCTGCAACTGGCGGCGGGTGCGGCCGATATTACCCAGGTCCTCTGAAATCGAGCCGTTGACCTGGGCGAACAGGCGCTCGCTTTCCAGCAGGCGATTGCGCGGGATGTAACCGTCCCGGGCCAGCTCGCGCAGGCCCTGCAACTGTTCCTGCAGGGCGCTGCGCTGGTCCTGCTTCGCCGCCATCGAGCCTTGCAGGCCGTCGAGGCTGGCCTGGGAGCCGGCGATGCTTTCACGCATGCCGCCGAGTTCCATTTCCAGCGCCTGGCGACGACTGCCCAGCAGTTGCCGCTGGGTTTCCAGGATCGCCGCCAGCCAGGGTTCGCCGGCGTCCTTCAGCAACTCCGGCGAGTACTGCACCGCGCTTTGTCCATCCCGCTCGGCGACCAGGCGGGCCTGCATGGCCCGGGCGGTGAGCAACTGCACCCGCAGCGATTCGTACTGGGCCCGGGCCTGGGTCGGGTCCAGGCGCAACAGCACCTGGCCGGCCGTGACCTGGTCACCATCGCGCACCAGCAGTTGTTCGATCACCCCGCCGGTGGGGTGCTGCACCGCCTGGCGGCTGCCGGCGACCACCACGTTGCCGGACAGCGGCACGCCCTTGTCCAGCGGGGCCAGCGCGGCCCAGAGCATGAAGCCGCCAAAGCCGGCGATGACCATCCAGCGCCCGATACGCGCAGGGCGGCGCTCGTCCATGGCGAGGACATTGTTGGGAAGAGGAGCGGTTGCAGTCATCGATCAGGCTCTCGGTGTGCCGTAGCTCATGCTGACGCTGGCAGGGCTGCGCAGCGCGGTGGGGCCGGGGACAGCGGCAGGACGGGCGGCTTTCTGCAGGTCCTGGAGCACCCGCACGGTGGGCCCGAAGGCCTGCAACTGGCCGTTCTGCAGGACCAGCAGCTTCTCCAGGCCGGACAGCAGCGCCGGCTTGTGGGTGATCAGGATCAGCGTGCGGCGCGCCTCGCGGACCTTGGCCACCGCAGCGAGCAAGGCCTGTTCGCCGGCTTCGTCGAGGTTGGAATTGGGCTCGTCGAGGACGATCAACGCCGGTAGCCAGTACAACGCCCGGGCCAGGCCGATGCGCTGGCGCTGGCCGCCGGAAAGACCGCTGCCGCCCTCGCCCAGCACGGTGTCATAGCCCGCCGGGAACTTGAGGATCATGTCGTGCACCCCGGCCAGTTGCGCGGCAGCGACCACCGCATCGGCGTCCACCTCGCCAAGCCGGGCGATGTTCTCGGCGATGCTGCCAGCGAACAGTTGCACGTCCTGGGGCAGGTAGCCGATATGCTGGCCGAGCAGGCTTTTGTCCCAGCGTTGCAGGTCGGCGCCGTCCAGGCGCACCTTGCCGTCAAAGGGATTGGCAGCACCTACGAGCAACCGGGCCAGGGTGGATTTGCCGGAACCGGAAGCGCCGATGATGCCCAGGGAATCACCGGGCTCAAGGGCGAAGCCAAGATTGCTCAGGCAGGGCTTGCGTGTACCCGGCAGCAACGCGGTGACCTGCTCGACGGACAGGCGGCCGGTGGGCGCCGGCAGCGGCATGCCCTCGGGACGCGGCGGTTGCGCCTGCAACAGTTCGTTGAGGCGGACATAGGCCTGGCGTGCCGAACCCCACTGGCGCCAGACCGCGATCAACTGGTCGATGGGCGCCAGCACCCGGCCCATCAGGATCGAGCCGGCGACCATCATGCCCGGGCTGACCTGCTTCTCCAGCGCCAGCCAGGCACCGAGGCCGAGGACCAGGGATTGCAGGGTCAGGCGCAGGGTCTTGGATACGGCGGTCACCGCCGCGGCGCGCTCGCTGCCATGGTTCTGCAGGCCGAGAAAGCCGTGGTGCAGTGCGGTCCAGCGCTGGCGGACCACGCCGAGCATGCCCATGGCTTCCATCGCCTCGGCATTGCGCAGGTTGCCGCTGGCCTGTAAACCGGCCTGCTGGGACAGTTGCCCGGCTTCGGCGAAGGGCTTTTGCGTCAGGCGCTCGTTGAGCCAGGCCAGGACCGTCAGCAGCACCGCACCGACCAACGCCATCAGCCCCAGCCAGGGGCTGAACAGGAACATCACCGCGAGGTACACCGGGAACCACGGCGCATCGAAGAAGGCGAACAGCGCCTGGCCAGTGGCGAACTGGCGCAGGCTGGTCAGGTCCGCCAGCACCTGGCCGGCGGCGCCCTTGCTACCGGCCAGGCTGGCTTCATAGGCGGCCTGGAACACCCGGGGGTTGAGGCGCAGGTCCATCTGCGTGCCGAGGCGGATCACCACCAGGCTGCGCACCCACTCCAGCAGGCCCATGAAGGCGAACAGGCCGACCACCATCAGGCTGAGCATCAGCAGGGTCATCTCGTTGCCCGAGGACAGCACCCGGTCGTAGACCTGCAGCATGTACAGGGCCGGCGCCAGCATCAGCAGGTTGATCACCGCGGTGAACAGGCCGACATTGGCAAAGCCGGCGCGGCAGGCCTTGAGCGCCTTGCGCACTTCGTTGCCCGAAACGGGAGCGGTTCCCATTGCTTGGATTCCTCGCAGACGACGACGGCAGGCGATTGCAATCAGCCCACCCTCGCCACAGAATTCGCACCACCGCAGCCTGGGCCCGGCAAAGACACGGGCTGCGGGGTAAATGCAGCAGATCAGCGAATGCCAGGGTGACCTGCCATTCGCTTTTTATTGCCTGCTATCAAGCCGCCAGGGCCAGGTCGTCGACCTGGGACTGGACGCCGACGGCGGTGGCCGAGGCAGCGTTGATGGCTGCAGTGATGTCGGCGAAGGTGTTGTCGGTGGACACGCCATAGGTCGCCAGCAGGTTGTCCAGCACGCCTTCCAGGGCAGTGGTGTTGCCTTGCATCAGGCCGAAAATGGTCTGGTGGACTTCGTTGCCGGTACGGCCGGCACCCAGCGCAGCATCCAGGTCCAGACCGGCGAAGGTCACCACGTCCTGTTGCAGGGTGAAGTCGCTGCCTTGACCGCCGCCCAGGCCATAACCCAGGGAGACTTCATCCAGCGAACCCCACAGGTAGTGGTTGAGGTTGCTGTTGGCCGGAACACCTGGGGTGAACACATAGTGCAGACCGTTCGCGGTATCGCTACCGGCAATGAACGCGTACTCGGAGCCATTGGCACCATGGGTGGCGTACTCGCTGCCGTCGTAGGTACCAGTGTTGAACCCACCAGTGTTGCTATTGCCATGACCGGCGGTGAAGAAACCGGTGGCCCACTCCGACAGGTACTGGTCGACGGTGTAGTTGGCGAAGACGGCATCGTAAGTAACGGAAAGGCTCATAACTGTTCCTCTGAACGTTTTGGTGGTTTGACGAAGGCTCCTGCCTTCGTTTTTGTCCTGAAGGACAAAAGGGTTGGCCGTGCCCGGTCAGGGCGCGGGGAAATCAGAATTTGTATTCCAGCATCCCGGTCAGGGTCCGACCGCGGGCCAGGGAAAGGTTGTTGACGTCACCCATCGCCACGAAGTAAGCCTCATCGGTCGCGTTTTCCAGGGCCATGGACAGGTTGATCTGTGGCGTCATCCAATAGCTGGCGAAGAGGTCGTAGACCTTGTATTTCGGCCACATGGCCTGGTCGAGCGTGGCGTAGGTGTGGTCATTGAGGTTCTCGCCGTTGCCCTTGCTGTAGCGCAGCCGGGCACCGACATCGAGCTGGTTGTCGAGGAAGCGCATACCCAGGGTCAACGAGCCGCGATCAGCGGGCATGTAGGTGGCGTTACCCATGATGTTGCCGCAGGTAATCTGGTTGCTCATGGCGTCGTTGGGCACCGCCTGGTTGACCGCGAACTGACGCATCACGATACGGTTGCCCACCTGTACCGGACGGGTCACGGTGCCGACACGCACCGTGGATTTCGCCCCGCCCATGTAGAACTGGCGCGAACAGAAGTCGTTGCTGCCGATCATGTGGGTGTAGGCAAGCCGGCCGTAATAACGGCCCGCGTCGTAGTCCAGGGCGTACTCGACACCGCGGAAGCGCGTGGTCTCCTGGTTGTTCTGGTAGGCCATCCGTCCCAACCCGATACCCGAGGCGGTTTCGTCCGGCAGGCTGACGTTGACGTCGAGGAACGAGAAGTTGTCGATCCGGGTGTCGAAGTACGCCACCTTCAGACCGAAGCGGTCTCCCTCGCGCAGCAGCGAATCCTTGAAGATATTGAAACCGAGCTCCCAGTCGTGAGAGGTCTCCGGCTTGAGGAAGGGGTTGGGATACACCATCTCGGAACTGCTGCCGCCATGCGCGCGACCGGTCATGAATACTTCGGTAACCGCCGGTGCACGCCAGCCGCGCCCCCATCGCGTATAGAGTTGCAACCAGTCCACACCCGGTTTGACTGCGATGCCGAAGGTCGGCGAAAAGCGACCCTGCTCGGTGGTCTCGTCGAAGATCAGGTGCTGCTGTGTCTTGGCCGGCCCTCCGGTTTCATAGGGCCCTTCCGGATACATCCACAACGTCATGCCGCTTTCGCCGCTCAGGCGATAACGGTCATAGCGCAGACCCGCATCCAGCGTCAGCCAAGCGTCATGCTCGTATTGCGCATGGGTGAACAGGCTCGCCGTCAGCTTCTTGCCTTCCGGGGTAGCGCCCTGGACATAGGGGTAAGCCTGTTCGTTTGGCGCGGCCACACGATCGGTCGCCGGTTTGAAACTGTCCTGGAAAAGCTCGGTGCCGTAGTTCAGGGTCAGTTTGTCGCTCGCACCGATGTAGAAGCGCGAGGTGTTCTGCACTTGCAGACCCCAGGTATCGGTCTGGAAGCGATCATTGTAGGCCGCGAAGCGGTTACCGCTGGACTCACTGGCATCGTTGGCGGCATTCCAGCGATCAAGCCGGGTCGTGACGAAGTAAAGCTTGGCTTTCACATCGATCAGGTCGTTGTCGGGAGTGAAGCTGTAGTCGATCGAGGCGTTCTTGGCGTTGAGGTCGTTGGATCCGCTGCGCTTGTAATAGAAGTCGGTGAGATCGTCCGTGAGCCAGGTCCAGGCATCCTTGCTGTCGGTATCCGTCTCGATATAGCTGAACTGAAGACGCTGATCCTGAGGCAGGTTGATGCCAAGCTTGACCAGTTGCGAGCGCGTCACACTGCCCATGTCGCCCACTTCGCTGTTCAGCCAGTTGTCCCATGCCTCGGGATAGAACTGACGCAGACGGATCTCGGTACCGAGGTTGTCCTTGTTGTTGGTGCCGGCGCGGTAATCGCCAAAGTGGCGCTCGCTGACACCCAGCAACAGGTCGCCCACTTCGTTGCCGAAGGCAAATAACGCACTGCCGTTGAAATAGGTGCCGTTACCCAGCTCGCCGATCCCGTGGCCGGCGCGGATACGACCGCCGTACTCCTTGTCCGGGCCGAGAAATTCGCTGGCTTGCACGGTATTGAAGCTGGCGATGCCGCCGAGCACACCGGCGCCGCCCATACCCGATTGCGAGCCTTTTTCGATCTCGATCGAACTGATGAACTCCGGATCCACCACCATGATGCCGTTGCGCTGCTGGTGGCCGTTGACGTTGAAGTTCTGGCGCATGCCATCGATGTTCATGTTGACCCGGCCGTAGTCCTGCACGCCGCGGATGTTCACCGACAGGCCCTGGTCACGGGGATCCACCGCGGTGTACACGCCTGCAGTTTCCTCCAGCATGTCGGCAGCATGGCGTGGCGGGCGCTTGTCGATCTGCTCGCGGGTGATCACCGCCACCGAGCGCGGTTCGCTGTAGACCCAATCACCATCACCGCGGGACTGGATGCGGGTGGCGCCCAGCTCGATGGACTTGCCATCGTCGGCCAGGCGCTCCAGGCCGACCTGGTCGTTGCCGGTGAAGCGGTAGCGCACCGGGTTGCCGCCGAGCAGCAGGGCCAGGGCTTCGCGGGAGGTGTGCTCGCCATGCAGGCCATCGCTGCGCAGGCCGGCCAGCTTGCGACTGTCGAAGAACACCTGGACCTTGGCCTGCTCGGCGAAGGCCAGCACGGCGCTGTCCAGGGACTGGGCCGGGATGTCGAAGCGGATCAGGGCCGTGCGCTGGGTCGCGCTCGAGGTCGGCTCGGCGGCCTGCACCGCGCCGATCCCCATCGGCAGGGTGCAGACGCCCAGCAGCAGATTGCAGGCCAGGGCAATCCGGTTGAGGCGCAATGGTCGTTGGTTTGGAGTGGTCACTTCATGTGGCTCGCTGTGTTGGCATTTTCTAGTAATGAAAATCAATCTCAACAATCAGACGAGCGGGGTAGGAAAAGTCAGTAAATAAATTTTCGGGAAAATTTCTGCAGGGGATTTTTGTGGGGTATTCGAGGGCCCTATCGCTGGCAAGCCAGCTCCCACAGGGTTCGCATAACCTGTGGGAGCTGGCTTGCCAGCGATGAGGCCCGGGAGAGCAACGAAGAAGAATCAGTAGATCAAGGTCAGCCCAGGCAAATCGACCCGCTTCACCTTCAGCTCATCGGTCAGCATCACCAGCGCCTGGTCCAGGTTGTCCAGGCGGAACATCCCGCTGACCTCGCGCCGCGCCAGCGCCGAATCAGTGATGAGTACATGACCGCCGCGATAGCGGTTGATCTGCTCCGCCACCTGCGCCATCGGCTCGCGTTCGAAGATCAGCAGCCCGCGCTGCCAGGCACTGGCGCGCCGCGGGTCCTGCTCCGGCCAGGCACGAATACCGTGCTGCGGGTCATAGCGCAGGCTCTGCCCCTCCTCCAGCACCCGCTCGGCGACCCCGCTGGCCGGCGGCTCGATCAGGCTGACCCGGGTACTGTGCTCGAGCATCCCGACCCAGCCACCCTGCCCTTCACCGCCAACCACGAAACGCGTGCC
The DNA here is from genome assembly GCF_001941965.1 of Pseudomonas putida. GTDB lineage: Bacteria > Pseudomonadota > Gammaproteobacteria > Pseudomonadales > Pseudomonadaceae > Aquipseudomonas > Aquipseudomonas putida_L. The sequence continues at coordinate 119,122 of NZ_MKZO01000004.1, forward strand.
CAGCGCCCGGGTGGTCGCCCCGGCGTATTCGACGACGAAAGGCCGCGTCTCCTTGCCAGCGACTGGCGCCGCATCGAACACCGCATCCCCGGACAACAACCGCACGCGCCGCTCGCTATCGCTGTAGGCAAGGCTGATGGCACTGCCACTGTCGAGCTCGACCTTGCTGCCGTCGGGCAGGATGACCTGGCGGATCTCCCCGCGGCTGGTGACATAGTCGGCATTCAGACGCTGGACGATTTCCGGCCCACGATCCACGGCGAATACCGCCACCAGCAACATGGCCGCCGTGCTCGCCACCCAGCGCAGGCGCGAACGCCGACGCCGACCACCAATCGGTCGCGGCGCTTCAGGCAACGCCACAGGCGCCGGCTGCGGCTCATCCAGATGCCCCAGGCGCCCAAGATCGGCCCAGGTCGCCTGGGCGAACGCCAACGCCCGTGCATGACGCGGATCGCACTCACGCCATTCAGCCAAGGCCTGCATCTGTCCGGGACTCAGGCACCCGGCATCCAGCAATACCGCCCACTCGGCGGCCTGCTCGCGAATTGCTTGCTCTGGCGGGATCTGGCTGCTCACACGGTTCTCTCGAATTCTGCTTATGTAAGGGCTGACGTCTGAAGGCGCATTTCCCAGTAAACCGTTCGTCATCCCGGTTCCTGCAGACACTGCATGACATAGGCCAGGGCCTTGGACAGATGCTTCTGCACCGAGCTGTCGGAGATTTCCAGGCGCCGGGCGACCTCGGCGTGGGTCAGCCCTTCGAGGCGGTTGAGGCGGAAGATCTCCCGGGTCCGCGGCGGCAGTTCGTTCATTGCCGCGCGCAGGCGGCGCATATGCTGCTCGGCGGCGGTGCTGTCTTCAAGGCCGGGGCTGTCTTCGACGATGCCTTCGAGGGCTTCATGCGGTACCAGATCGGTCTTGCGCCGCTGTTGCTGGCGCAAGTGGTCGATCATCAGGTTGTGCGCCGTGCGGTAAAGGTAGGCCGGCGTATTGTCGATACGCTCGACGGACTGCTGCTCCGCCAGGCGCAGGAAACTTTCCTGCACCAGGTCGGCCGCCAGCTGCGGGTCGCGCACCTTGCGCGTGAGCAGGCCCTGCAGGCTTTTCGCGTGCTTGAGGAACAGGCGCTTGAGGTCGGACTCCGCCACGCGAACTCCAGGAGGCTATCGGAAGGGAGGCGCCATGCTACTCGTTAGTGAGAATCACTTGCAAGAAGTCCGCGCCGCCTGTCCTATTCCTCGAAGAGTGCGTCGAGGGCCTGTTCCAGGCGGGTGACCGCGATCACCTGAAGGCCCGCCGGCGCTTCCTTCGGCGCATTGCCCTTGGGCACGATGGCGCGCTTGAAGCCGTGCTTGGCCGCTTCCTTCAGGCGCTCCTGGCCGCTCGGCACCGGACGCACCTCGCCCGACAGGCCGATCTCGCCGAACACCAGCAAGCCCTGGGACAGCGGCCTGTTGCGCAGGCTGGACATCACGGCCGCGATCAGCGCCAGGTCGGACGCGGTCTCCAGCACCTTGACCCCGCCGACCACGTTGAGGAACACATCCTGGTCGTGGGTAGGAATCCCGCCATGCCGGTGCAGGACCGCCAGCAGCATGGCCAGGCGGTTCTGGTCGAGGCCGAGGGTCACCCGGCGCGGGTTGGCGAGATGGCTGTCGTCCACCAGGGCCTGGACTTCCACCAGCATCGGCCGGGTGCCTTCCCAGGTCGCCATGACCACGCTACCCGGAACTTCGTCCTGGGTGCGGGTGAGAAAGATCGCCGAAGGGTTGGAGACTTCCTTCAGGCCACGGTCGGTCATGCCGAACACGCCCAGTTCGTTGACCGCGCCGAAGCGGTTCTTCACCGCCCGCAGCAGGCGCAGGCGGCCGTCGGATTCGCCCTCGAAATACAGCACGGTGTCGACCATATGCTCCAGCACCCGCGGGCCGGCCAGGGCGCCTTCCTTGGTCACGTGGCCGACCAGGAAGATCGCCGTGCCGCTCTGCTTGGCGTAGCGCACCAGCAGCGCCGCGCTTTCACGCACCTGGGCAACGCCGCCGGGCGCCGATTGCAGTTGCTCGGTGAAGATGGTCTGGATCGAGTCGATCACCATGACCTTGGGTTTTTCGCTGCGGGCGGTGGCAATGATGCTTTCGATGCAGGTCTCGGTCATCACCCGCAACTGGTCCAGCGGCAGGCCCAGCCGCCGGCCGCGCATGGCCACCTGCTGCTGGGACTCTTCGCCGGTGACGTACAGCGCCGGCATGCGCGCGGCGATATGGCAAAGGGTCTGCAGGAGGATGGTCGACTTGCCGATCCCGGGGTCGCCGCCGATCAGCACCACCGAACCGTCCACCAGGCCGCCGCCGAGCACCCGGTCGAGTTCGGCGCTGGCGGTGGAGAAGCGCGGGATCTCCTCGATGGAGACTTCGGCCAGGGTCTTGATCTGCGCCTGTTGCCCGGCCCAGCCGGTGCGGCCGCTGGGCGCTGCAGCGCCGCCACTCTCGATCATGGTCTCGGTCAGGGTGTTCCAGGCGCCGCATTCACTGCATTGGCCGGCCCACTTCGGGAAGGTCGCACCGCACTCGGTGCAGCCGTACAAGCGCTTGGCCTTGGCCATGGGCAATCTCCTGGAAAAAGTCGCCATGATAGCCGCCGCGCCGGGACGGGTGCCAATCGCAAGCAAACCATTGGCTATCAGCGGGGTCATTTGTAATCGACGCAACGCATGAAGCGCTTCGCTGAATTACACTGCGTCGACCCACCTTCAATTGTTACAAGGAATAAACCATGGGCATGATCAGTGAATTCAAAGCCTTTGCGGTCAAGGGCAATGTCGTCGACATGGCCGTCGGTATCATCATCGGCGCCGCCTTCGGCAAAATCGTTTCATCTTTCGTCGGCGACGTGGTGATGCCACCCCTGGGCCTGTTGATTGGCGGAGTGGATTTCAGTGACCTGGCGATCACCCTGAAAGCGGCGCAAGGGGATACGCCGGCGGTGGTAATGGCCTACGGCAAGTTCATCCAGACGGTGGTGGACTTCCTGATCGTGGCGTTCGCGATCTTCATGGGGGTGAAGGCGATCAACCGGTTGAAGCGTGAAGAGGCCGTTGCGCCGTCGGTGCCGCCTGCGCCGACGCCGCAGGAGACCTTGCTGACCGAGATCCGGGATTTGCTCAAGGCTCAGAACAACAAGCCCTGAAGGCTTGCACGATACCTGTGGGAGCTGGCTTGCCAGCGATAGCGGTAGTGAATTCACCATTGCAATCGCTGGCAAGCCAGCTCCCACAGGGTCCTGCGCAAGGCAGTTACCAATAGGTTTCGACCGCCACCTGCCCCGGCCGCCGGCTCAGGCTCAGGTTCAGCCCCCGCGCCTTGAGCACCTGCCGGGTGTCGTCGATCATCTGCGGATTGCCACACAGCATCACCCGCGAATGCTCGGGAATCAGCTCCAGCCCTGCAGCCCGCTCCAGCTCGCCATTCTCGATCAGCGTAGTGATCCGTCCATTCAGCGCCCCCGGATGCTCCTCGCGGGTCACCACCGGGATGAACTGCAACTTGCCGGCATATTCCGCCAGGTACTCGCGCTGCTCCAGCCCGGCAATCAAATCCAGGTAGGCCAGCTCACGGGCTTCACGCACCGAATACACCAGCTTGATCGTCTCGAACCGCTCCCAGGCTTCGAAGTCCTGGAGGATCGACAGGAACGGCGCGATCCCGGTCCCGGTGGCCAGCAACCACAGATCACGACCGTCGACAAAGCGATCGAGGGTCAGGTAGCCGAACGCCTGGCGGTCGATCAGCAATTCGTCGCCCTCGCGCAGGCGGCTCAGTTCGCTGGTGAACTCACCACCCAGAACGACGATGGAATAGAAATCCAGGTGTTCGTCGAACGGCGACGACACCATCGAATAAGCCCGCCAGACCACGCTGCCATCTGCCTTGCTCACGCCCAGGCGGGCGAACTGGCCGGCGCGGAAACGGAAACCGGCATCGCGGGTGGTGCGCAGGCTGAACAGGCTGGGGGTCAGCGGCTGGACGTCGAGCAGGGTTTGGCGGGTGTATTTCTCCGCGCTGGCAGTCATGGTTCGCTCCACAAATCAGGTGCGCCCAGTTTCGCCCAAAGCCGTGGGAATAAACACCACCGGTTTGTAGTGGCATGCCGTGTTTGCGGAGCGAAATGCATACACATCGCGTTTACCCGAACTGAGCGTTGCCGACCATGATCTGAGTCAAGTTATAGCGAAAAAAACCAAATACCTTGTAGGACAATTCCTATACTCAGCAGACGTCAATCGCTAACTTGGATCCATGTACAGGGAGCAACACGCAAATGCCGCATTGGAAGCAGGAGCAGCTCGAAAGCCTGATCGCCGAACAGGACCCCGAGCGCATCTTCGAATCCGCCCTGTCTTTGGCGCAGCAACTGGACATGGAGTACCTGAGCCTGGTGGTACAAAGCCAGGCCACGGGGATGACCCCGCAGATCATCATGTTCAACAACTACTCCGCCGAATGGAACGCCCATTACCAGGCCAGCAACTACCTCGCCCAGGACCCGACCTTCCAGCACTGCCGCCACTCGCTGATCCCCCTGCTCTGGGAGGACGCGGTGTTCAGCGAAACGCCGCAACTGCGCGAGGATGCCCGGGCCCACGGCCTGAGTCATGGCTGGAGCCAGGCGGCCCACGATATCCGCGGCAACAACAGCGTGCTGAGCCTGGTACGCAGCACCGGCAGCATCGACATCGGCGAGTTCTATGACAAGACCGGGCAGGCCCTGTGGCTGTGCAATGTCATGCACACGGTGATGGTCGAGCGGATCAACCCGCTGCAACCCAACGGCTTCGGTCTGTCCGATCGCGAGCGCGAAGTGCTGAAATGGTCGGCCGCCGGCAAGACCGCCTCCGATATCGCCTGCATCCTGACCCTGTCGCAAAGCACGGTGAACTTCCATATCCGCAGCGTGATCACCAAGATGCACGCCAACAACAAGGCCGGCGCCGTGGCCATCGCCGCCATGCACGGCCTGCTCTGACCCCGCGACGCGGCAAAGCCCTGTAGAATCGGCGCCTGTCTGTCACTGCCGCGCAGTGCCACCCATGCCCCAGAGCCTCGTACCATGCCTTTGCTGACCAGCCCCTTCGCCACACTCGACCTGATCCGCCAGCCCGAATACGCAAACGATCCACTGCAGGCCTTCGATGCTGCGGACGAATACCTGCTTGAGCATCTGGCCGCCCAGGGTCTGCCCGCCGGCGCGCGGGTATTGGTGCTCAACGACAGCTTCGGCGGCCTGGCGATCAGCCTGCGCGGGCAGTTCACGGTGACCAGCAGCGGCGACTCCTTCCTCGCCCGCCTCGGCCTGGAAAAGAACCTGCCGCGCAACGACCAACCCTGGGACGGCGTGACCTTCGTCCCGGCCAGCGAGGCCTGGCAGGGGCCGTTCGACCATGTGCTGGTGCGGGTGCCGAAGACCCTGGCGCTGCTGGAAGAACAACTGATCCGCCTGCACGGGCATCTGGCGCCCGGCGCCAAGGTGGTCGCCGGCGCGATGATCAAGCACCTGCCGCGGGCAGCCGGTGACTTGCTGGAGCAATACATCGGGCCGATGCAGGCCTCCCTGGCGCAGAAAAAGGCGCGCCTGCTGGTCGCCAGCGTCGAAGCCAAACCCCTGGCGGTCTCGCCCTACCCGACCCGTTACCGGCTGGACAAACCGGCGCTGGAGCTGGTCAACCATGCCAACGTGTTCTGCCGTGAAGGGCTGGATATCGGCACACGCGCATTCCTCCCCCACCTGCCGCGCAACCTCGGCAGCGCACGGGTGGCGGACCTGGGGTGTGGCAACGGTGTGTTGGCGATCGCCAGTGCGCTGGACAATCCGCAGGCGCAGTACACCCTGGTGGACGAGTCGTACATGGCGGTGCAGTCGGCGACAGAGAACTGGCGGGCGGCGCTGGGCGAACGCGAGGTCGAAGTGCGGGCAGCCGATGGGCTGGCCGGGCAAGCGGAGCAATCGCTGGACGTGGTGCTGTGCAACCCGCCGTTCCACCAGCAGCAGGTGGTCGGCGACTTCCTGGCCTGGCGCATGTTCCAGCAGGCGCGGGAGGCACTGGTGGTCGGTGGGGCGCTGTATATCGTCGGGAACCGGCACCTGGGTTATCACACCAAGCTGGCGCGACTGTTCCGGGGGGTGGAGCAGGTGGCGGCGACGCCGAAGTTCGTGGTGCTGAAAGCCCGGAAATAGGCTGCGGCCTTACTGGCCCTATCGCTGGCAAGCCAGCTCCCACAAGGATCGCGTGCACCGCTAAACCTGTGGGAGCTGGCTTGCCAGCGATGAGGCCATCAGCAACAACACAAGGTCAGTGGGTACTCAGCCCCGCCGCACTCATGAACATCCGCATCAACCACGCCACTACCGCCAGGCTCGCCACGCTCAGCGTCCAGATCAGCGCCAGCCAGCCCAGCCGTTGCCACAGCGGCTTTTTCTCCGGCTCGAAAGTGTCCTTGCCCGTCATGCGCTGTACCCTCCTAGTGATAGCCATGTTCGTGGGTCACCTTGCCGCGGAACACGTAGTAGCTCCAGAAGGTGTAGCCAAGGATGAACGGCAGGATGAACAGCGTCCCCACCAGCATGAAGCCCTGGCTCTGCGGCGGCGCGGCGGCATCCCAGATCGAGATCGACGGCGGGATGATGTTCGGCCACAGGCTGATGCCCAAGCCGCTGTAGCCGAGGAAGATCAGCACCAGGGTCAGCAGGAACGGCGTGTAGTGGGCATTGCGTTTCACCGCCTGGAGCAAGCCGTAGAAGGTCACCAGCACCAGCAGCGGGACCGGCATGAACCAGAACAGGTTGGGCAGGCTGAACCAGCGTTCGCCGATCTGCGGGTAGGCCAGCGGGGTCCACAGGCTGACGATGCCGATCACCAGCAACAGCACCAGCGCCAGCGGCCGGCCGAGGTTGTGCATCTGCTCCTGGAGCTTGCCCTCGGTCTTCATGATCAGCCAGGTGCAGCCAAGCAACGCGTAGGCGACGATCAGGCCCAGCCCGCTGAACAGACTGAACGGCGTGAGCCAGTCCAGCGTGCCGCCGGCGTACTGGCGGTCGACCACCTTGAAGCCCTCGATGAACGCGCCCAGGGCCACGCCCTGGAAGAAGGTGGCGGTCAATGAGCCCCAGATGAACGCCTTGTCCCAGAGATGACGTTTGTCGGCCTTGGCCTTGAAGCGGAACTCGAAGGCCACGCCGCGGAAGATCAGCCCGATCAGCATCAACATCAGCGGCAGGTACAGCGCCGAGAGCACCACCGAGTAGGCCAGCGGGAAAGCGCCGAACAGCCCCGCGCCGCCAAGCACCAGCCAGGTCTCGTTGCCGTCCCAGACCGGCGCCACGGTGTTCATCATCACGTCACGGTCCTGCTCGCCCTTGACGAAGGGGAAGAGGATGCCGATGCCCAGGTCGAAACCGTCCATGACCACGTACATCATCACCCCGAAGATGATGATCACGGCCCAGATCAGCGAAAGATCGATTCCCATGATTCAATGTCCTTCTTTGTTCAGGCTGACATCGCCAGTGTCGTGATCGTCCTTGGCCGCGGACATGGGCCGTGCCGGAGTGCGTGGCTGGCCAGGACCACCCGGGTTGACCCCGTCGCCCTCGCCGGTCTTCGGCCCCTTGCGCACCAGGCGCATCATGTAGCCCAGGCCCGCGCCGAACAGGGCGAAGTACACCACCACGAACATGATCAAGGTGAAGCCGAGCTGGGCGTAGCTGTGGTTGGACGCGCCGTCTGCCGTACGCATCAGGCCGTAGACCACCCACGGCTGGCGGCCCACTTCGGTGGTGAACCAGCCGGCAAGAATGGCGATCAGCCCGGACGGCCCCATCCACAGGGTCAGGTGCAGGAACGGCCGCGAGCTGTACAGGGTGCCGCGCTTGCGCAGCCACAGGCTCCACAGGCCGACGAAGATCATCAGCATGCCCAGCCCGACCATGATGCGGAACGACCAGAACACCACGGTGGAATTGGGCCGGTCCTCAGGCGGGAAGTCCTTCATTGCCGGGACCTGCTTGTCCAGGCTGTGGGTCAGGATCAGGCTGCCGAGGGCCGGGATTTCCAGCTTGAAGTGCGTGGTCTCGGCCTTCATGTCGGGGATGCCGAAGAGGATCAGCGGGGTCGGTTCGTTGCCGACGTTTTCCCAGTGGCCTTCGATGGCGGCGATTTTCACCGGCTGGTGCTTGAGGGTGTTGAGGCCGTGGAAGTCACCGATCACCGCCTGGATCGGCGCAACGATCAGGGCCATCCACATGGCCATCGAGAGCATCTTGCGGATCGCCGGGTTGTCGCGCCCGCGCAGCAGGTGCCAGGCCGCAGAGGCGCCGACGAAGAAGGCGGTGGCGACGAAGGCCGCCGTGGCCATGTGCATCAGACGATAGGGGAACGACGGGTTGAAGATCACCGCCAGCCAGTCCGTCGGGATCACCCGGCCATCGATGATCTCGAAGCCCTGGGGCGTCTGCATCCAGCTGTTGGAGGCGAGGATCCAGAAGGTCGAGACCAGCGTGCCGAGGGCCACCATCACCGTGGAGAAGAAGTGCAGGCCGCGGCCCACGCGGTTCCAGCCGAAGAGCATGACGCCGAGGAAGCCGGCTTCGAGGAAGAACGCGGTGAGCACCTCGTAGGTCAGCAAGGGGCCGGTCACCGCGCCGGCGAAATCGGAGAAGCGGCTCCAGTTGGTGCCGAACTGGTAGGCCATGACCAGCCCGGAGACCACCCCCATGCCGAAGTTCACGGCAAAGATCTTCGACCAGAAATGGTAGAGGTCGCGGTAGACCGCTTCGTTGGTTTTCAGCCACAGGCCTTCGAGCACCGCGAGATAGCTGGCGAGGCCGATGGTGATGGCAGGGAAAATGATGTGAAAGGAAATGGTGAACGCAAACTGCATTCGGGCGAGATCGAGTGCCTCTGATCCGAACATGGTGCTTCCTCTGTCAGGTAAACCGGCGTCAGGGTCCGTTGCCTTGACGCCAACTTGCCCCCTTGGTGGTGGAGTGCGACCCGTTGGAATTGTTCTGAAAAGTTTCCCACCGCAGGGATTGGCGGCCTGATCGGCCTGGCGTGATCGCTCGATCGTTGCAAATGCAAGTATTGATACAGATCAACGTCAGGGAGAAAGGATAGTCCCGAAAGTCCCGCACGGTTCTGTGGTTGTTTGCCGCGTGACCGGTTGCCTCACCCTCTTTACGAAAGGGGCAATCGGTGCGCTGACCGCACGGGTTTTCCTGTTTCCTGCAACCTTTTGTTACAGCCTGGTGTTACGCTGCACCACCCCTCCCCCGAATGAAGACCCCGCCCTCGATGTCCGCCCAGGCTCCGTTGTTGTTGCGTCATCACCGTCCTTTCCTGTCCTTCTGGCTGGCCCGGGTGTTTACCGCCAGCGGTTTCCAGATGCTCACCGTGGCCATCGGCTGGCACCTCTACCAGTTGACCGGCAATGTGCTCGACCTTGGCCTGGTCGGCCTGGTGGAGTTCGCCCCGCGGGTGCTGTTCATGCTGCATACCGGGCATGTCGCCGACCGCTATGACCGGCGCCGCGTGGCCGCGCTGTGCCAGAGCCTGCAGGCGTTGATCGCCCTGTCCCTGGCGCTGGCCAGCAGCACCGATTCGGTGACCCGCGAGCTGATCTTCATCCTTGCCTTCCTGCTCGGTGCGGCACGCTCCTTCGAAATGCCGGCGACCCAGGCGCTGCTGCCCAACGTGGTGCCCTCGCAGCTGTTTCCCCGGGCGGTGGCGGCCTCGGCCTCGGCGATGCAGTCCGCGACCATCGTCGCCCCGGCGCTGGGTGGCTTTCTCTATGCCTTCGGCAGTGTCTGGGTGTATGGCCCGACCGTGTGCCTGTACGTGATCGCCTGCTGCCTGACCTTGAGCCTGAGCTCGCGGCAGGTCCCGCTGGCCCAGGGCCGCGCCAGCCTCGAATCGCTGATGGCCGGGATCCGCTTTATCCGCAGCCGCCCGGACATTCTCGGGGCAATTTCCCTGGACCTGTTCGCCGTGCTGCTCGGCGGTGCTACGGCGCTGTTGCCGGTGTTCGCCAAGGACATCCTGCTCACTGGTGCCTGGGGCCTGGGCCTGCTGCGCTCGGCGCCGGCGGTGGGGGCGTTGCTGATGTCGCTGTGGCTGGCGCGCTTCCCGGTGGAGCGCAAGGTCGGGCGGGTGATGTTCACCGCGGTGGGGATATTCGGCGTGGCGACCATCGCCTTCGGCCTGTCCACCTCGTTCTGGTTCTCCCTGGCGGTACTGGCGGTGCTGGGCGCGGCGGACATGATCAGCATGGTGATCCGCGGCGCCTTTGTGCAACTGGAGACGCCGGACGAGATGCGCGGGCGGGTCAGTGCGGTGAACGGCTTGTTCATCGGGGCTTCGAACCAGTTGGGCGAATTCGAGTCCGGGGTGACGGCGCACTGGTTCGGCACGGTGCCAGCAGTGGTACTGGGCGGAGTCGGCACGCTGGTGGTGACCGGGGTGTGGATCAAGCTGTTCCCGACGCTGGCGGGGCGGGATCATATGCATAGCCGGCGGTCGGACAGCTGACTTAAGGACCCTGCAAAACCCTGTGGGAGATGGCTTGCCAGCGATAGGGCCCGACCTGACAACATCATTGCCCTTGCCGGCCTCATCGCTGGCAAGCCAGCTCCCACAGGGGCCAAGGTGTTCTCTTCTGCCCTGCCCGTTGGACGCATTACCCTCTGCCAGCCATGCTGGTATGATGCGCGGCTTTTTTCCGGCCCGGTCGAAACAGCGCCAAGCGGTACGCTTTGTGCTTTCCTGACCGGACCGACAATTTTCGGCGCGGGCGCGCCACGGGGAGCAGGACATGCTGGAAAGGTTGTTTCAACTGAAAGCACACGACACCAATGTGCGGACCGAGATCCTGGCGGGCGTGACCACGTTCCTGGCCATGGCCTACATTCTCTTCGTCAACCCGAGCATCCTCGGCGAGACCGGCATGGACAAGGGCGCGCTGTTCGTCGCCACCTGCCTGGCCGCGGCCATCGGCTCGGTGACCATGGGCATCATCGCCAACTACCCGATCGCCCTGGCGCCGGGCATGGGCCTGAACGCCTTCTTCACCTACACCGTGGTCCTGCACATGGGCCACACCTGGCAAGTGGCGCTGGGGGCGGTATTCATTTCGGCGGTGCTGTTCTTCCTGCTGTCGATCTTCCGCATCCGCGAGTGGATCGTGAACAGCATCCCGCTGCCGCTGCGCTCGGCCATCGCTGCCGGTATCGGCCTGTTCCTGGCGCTGATCGCCCTGCATAACGCAGGCATCGTCGTCGATAACCCGGCGACCCTGGTGGGCCTGGGCGACCTCAAGCAACCCGCTCCGATCCTCGCCACCCTGGGCTTCTTCCTGATCGTCGCGCTGGAGGCCATGAAAGTTCGTGGCGCCGTGCTGATCGGCATCCTCGCCGTGACCATCGCCTCCATCGCCCTCGGCGTCACGCCGTTCGGCGGCCTGGTGTCGATGCCGCCATCGCTGGCTCCGACCTTCCTGCAACTGGACATCAAGGGTGCCCTGGACGTCGGCCTGGTCAGCGTGATCTTCGCCTTCCTGTTCGTCGACCTGTTCGACAACTCCGGCACCCTGATCGGCGTCGCCAAGCGCGCCGGCCTGATGCGCAAGGACGGCCACATGCCGAAGATGGGCCGCGCCCTGATCGCCGACAGCACCGCGGCCATGGCCGGTTCGCTGCTGGGTACCTCGACCACCACCAGCTACATCGAATCGGCAGCGGGCGTCAGCGCCGGCGGCCGCACCGGCCTGACCGCCATCGTGGTCGCGATCCTGTTCCTCCTGGCGCTGTTCTTCGCGCCGCTGGCCGGTAGCGTGCCGGCCTTCGCCACCGCCCCGGCGCTGCTGTTCGTCGCCGTGCTGATGGCCTCGGGCCTGGCCGAAATCAACTGGGAAGACATCACCGAGGCCGCACCGGTGATGATCACCGCCCTGGCCATGCCGCTGACCTATTCGATCGCCAACGGCATCGCCTTCGGCTTCATCTCCTGGACCGCGATCAAGCTGCTCTCCGGCCGTCGCCAGGACCTGAACCCGGCGCTGGTGATCCTCTCCATCCTGTTCGTCATCAAGCTGGGCTGGTTCAACGCATGAGTGCTGTCTTCGACCCTTCCACCTACGTCCAGCAACTCGCGGCCAAGGTCGAGCGCCTGCGCGAGCTGCTGGCGCCGTTCGACGCGCCGGAGCCGGCGGTATTCGACTCGCCGCGCGAGCACTACCGCCTGCGCGCCGAGTTCCGCCTGTGGCGCCAGGACGGCCAGCGCCACTACGCGATGTTCGCCCCGGGGGAAAAGAACTCGCCGATCCTGATCGACGATTTCCCCATCGCCAGCCAGCGTATCAATGAGCTGATGCCGCGCATGAAAAGCGCCTGGCAGGCCAGCGAGGCGCTCAGCAACAAGCTGTTCCAGGTGGAGTTCCTGACCACCCTGGCCGGCGATGCGATGGTCACCCTGTGCTACCACCGGCCACTGGACGAGCAATGGGAAGCCGAGGCGCGGCAGCTGTCTGCCGAGCTGGGCGCGAACATCATCGGCCGCTCCAAGGGCAAGCGCCTGGTGATCGGCCGGGATTACGCGGTGGAAGAGCTGCAGGTGGCGGGAAGGACCTTCCGTTACCGCCAGCCGGAAGGCGCCTTCACCCAGCCCAACGGCCAGGTCAACCAGAAGATGCTCGGCTGGGCCTATGACGCCCTGGGCCAGCGCGAGGACGACCTGCTGGAGCTGTATTGCGGCAACGGCAACTTCACCCTGCCCCTGGCCACCCGGGTGCGCAAGGTGCTGGCGACCGAGATCAGCAAGACTTCGGTGAATGCGGCCCTGCACAACCTCGATGACAATGCCGTGGATAACGTGCGGCTGGTGCGGCTGTCGGCGGAAGAGCTGACCGAAGCGCTGAACGAGGTGCGGCCGTTCCGCCGGCTGGAAGGGATCGACCTGAAAAGCTATGAGTTCGGCAGCGTGTTCGTCGATCCGCCACGTGCGGGGATGGACCCGGATACCTGCGAGCTGACCCGGCGCTTCGACAATATCCTGTACATCTCCTGCAACCCGGAGACGCTGGCGGCGAACATTGCCCAACTGCATGACACCCACCGGGTGGAGCGCTGTGCGTTGTTTGACCAGTTCCCGTATACCCACCATATGGAGAGTGGGGTTCTGCTGGTTCGGCGCTGATCTTCCGGGCCTCATCGCTGGCAAGCCAGCTCCCACAGGGTTCTGCAGCGCCGCGGACACTGTGGGAGCTGGCTTGCCAGCGATAGGGCCCTGACAGTCAACACATCAGCAACGGCACCACCTGATCGGCGTCGGTCAACGCCCCATGATGCCCCTGCCAGCGACTCGCTGCCGGCTCCACCACACTGCGAATGATCCCCCCGCCGCCATTCGGCACCACGATCAGGTCCCCGACCCGCCCTTCCGCCTGGCTCAGCATCACATCGCCGAACAACCCGCCAGCGATCGCCTCGGCCTTGCTCAGCACGGTATACGAATCCCCCAGCCGATCCCGCCAGCGTTCCAGCACCCGGTCATGCCGCGCAGCATCGATATACACATGCCGCGCCCGGATATCCCCGGCCACGGCCAGCACACTCTCCTGCAACCCCGGCTCACGGTCGAAATCCACGACCTCGGCGCTGTCCAGACCAAGCATGCCGTGGTCGGCAGTGACCAGCAGCCGCGCGCCTTGCGGCAGTTGCTGGAAGATCGCCTCGGCCAGCTTGTCCGCAACCCGCAACTGCGCCACCCAGGCCTCGGAGCCGGGGCCGAACAGATGCCCGGCGAAGTCCAGGTCGGCAAAATAAGCGAAGCAGTAGGCAGGCGCATTGACGCTCAGCGCCTCGCGCACCAGCTCCGGATAGGCGTAGTAGGACGGCGCACCGAGAATCTGCGAGCCGCGATAGATCGCCCGGGTGTACGCCGAGTCGGCATAGCGTGCCGGCATCACCGTGCTGATTCGCAGGCCCTGCTCGCTGGCCTGCTCCCAGGCGGTCTGCGGCACGATGAAGCGTTCCGGCGGCGGCGCAGAGGTAAACGCCTTGTCCACCAGGAACGGCGCACAGCTCCAGGTCAGCGGCGAGAATTCGCTATCGGCATCCAGGGCGAAACTGCACCCGACGATCCCGTGCGCCCCACTGCCCAGCCCCGAGGACAGGGCCGCCAGGCTCGCTGCGGTCGTAGCGGGAAAGCCGACGCGAAACACGCCTTCCGGGCGCAGCAACGCCGCCAGGAACGGCGCCTGCCCGGCGTGCTCCAGCAGCAATTCATGCCCCAGGCCATCGATCAGCAACAGGCAGGTCGCCGACGAAGGCGCCAGGTCGAAGGCATTGCGCAAGCCCACCGCCCCCAGCGCGGCGAGAATCGACTGGCTCAGGTTGGCCAGTCCAGGCCAGGTGTGCTGCTGGGTAACGTCCATTTTCACCGCCATGTGCGGCCCTCCTCCGTGTTCGAAGCACAAGGTGTAGCACGACCCTGTTCGATCAGCGAACACTAAAAGGCGCCGGCAGTTGATTACTTTTAACCAAACGGTACATTTTGTCGTAACTCCTTTTCCAATCGCCAAGAACAACAACGGAGTCTTACCGATGAATCTGGCCAAACCGCCCGGCGTTCTCGCCGGCCTGATCGGCGCGGGCATCCAGGCCTCGCGCACCCCGGCGCTGCACGAACACGAAGGCGCCGCCCAGGGCCTGACCTACCTGTACCGGCTGATCGACCTCGACCAGCTCAAGCTCGACAGCACTGCCCTCGAAGAGCTGCTGACCGCCGCCCAGTACATGGGCTTCACCGGCCTGAACATCACCTTCCCGTGCAAGCAGGCGATCCTGCCGTTGCTCGACGACCTGTCGCCGGAAGCCCGGGGCATCGGCGCGGTGAATACCGTGGTGCTCAAGGATGGCCGGCGCATCGGCCACAACACCGATTGCCTGGGCTTTGCCGAAGGCTTCCGCCGCGGCCTGACCGACGCCTCGCGCCAGCGCGTGGTGCAGATGGGTGCCGGTGGTGCAGGTGCCGCCGTGGCGCACGCCCTGCTCAGCGAAGGTGTGGAACAGCTGACCATTTTCGATGTGGAAAGCGAACGGGCCCAGGCCCTTGTGGATAACCTCAACCAGCACTTCGACGGGACCCGCGCCAGGGTCGGCCATGACCTCGACAGTGCCATGCAAGCCGCCTGCGGCCTGGTCAACACCACGCCCATGGGCATGGCCAAGCTGCCGGGCATGCCGGTGCCGAAGGCGCTGCTGCGCGCAGAGTTGTGGGTGGCGGAGATCGTCTATTTCCCGCTGGAAACCGAACTGCTCAAGGAAGCTCGTGCCCTGGGCTGCCGCACCCTGAACGGTGCGACCATGGCGGTGTACCAGGCGGTCAAGGCGTTCGAGCTGTTCAGTGGCATCACCCCGGATCCATCGCGGATGACCGAGCATTTCCACAGCCTGGGCAACTGACGCAAAGCGCACCGCGGGGCAAGCCCGCGGTGTGGATCAAGCCTGCAGGTAACGCAGTACCGACTCGCAGATCATTTCCTTGTGCCGGGCCTTGACGGCCTGGTCTTCGAAATCGATCTGGAATATTTCGCCGAAGGTGTGGCGGTTGGACACCCGGTAGAAACAGAACGAGCTGATCAGCAAATGCACGTCCAGTGCGTCCAGCCCCTTGCGGAACAGACCTTCGTCGGCGCCCCGGCGGAGGATCTCGTCCAGCGCCCGCAACACCGTGTTGTTCATCGAACGGATCGCCGTGGACTGCTTGACGAATTCGCCGTGGTGCATGTTCTCGTTGCACACGATGCGCACGAAATCGACGTTGCGGTCATGGTGGTCGAAGGTGAACTCGATCAGCCGGCGGATGCCGGTGCGCGGTTCCAGCTCGTCCAGGTGCAGGTTGCTTTCGGTGCTGCGGATATCGCCGTAGAGCTTCTCCAGCACCTCGACGTACAACTGCTCCTTGCTGTTGAAGTAGTAGTAGATCATCCGCTTGGAGGTCTGGGTGCGTTCGGCGATGGCGTCGACCCGCGCACCGGCCAGGCCTTGATGGACGAACTCGGTGATCGCCGCCTGGAGAATGTTCTCGCGGGTCTTTTCCGGATTGTTCTTGCGACCTTTGCGCGGCGTGGTGGCCGTCGCCTCGGCGAGTGCGGGGGTAGTCGTCATACGGGACTCGGTGGCCTTCGATTAACGGCGCAATTATGGGCCCCGGTTGCACCAGAAGAAAGCCTTGGGGCTTGTAGGGGGATAGACCTTGAGTTGTGAGGTGTTGCTGAGGGCCCTATCGCTGGCAAGCCAGCTCCCACAGAGTCCGCGGTGATCACCAGATCCCTGGCAAGCGCTGACTGCCACAGGGTTAGCGGTGCACGCTATCCCTGTGGGAGCTGGCTTGCCAGCGATGAGGCCCTCAAGCCTCACAACTTGGCGTGGCGCAACCCACCACTGCGCGCCTTGGCCATCGCCGCCAGCCTCACCGCCACGTTCGCCGCGCCATACCCCGCGTACCCATTGCGCCGCTGGATCACCTCGAAGAAGAAGCGATCCTCGAACGGCTCGGTGTACACATGGAACAGCTCGCCACCGTTGGCATCACGGTCATACAGCACGTTGTAGTACGCCAGCTCGCTGAGGAACTCGTCATCGAAATCGAAGCGCGCCGCGAGGTCGTCGTAGTAGTTCAGCGGGATGTCCAGCAGGGCCACACCCGCCTCTTTCGCCTTCTTCACCGCAGTGAAAATGTCCTCGCAGTCGAAGGCAATGTGATGCACGCCCGAGCCACGGTAGTGCGACAGGGCATGGGAGATCGCCGTATTGCGGTTCTCCGAGATGTTCAGCGGCAGGCGGATGCTGCTGCACTGGCTGCGCAGCGCGCGGCTTTTCACCAGGCCGTAAGGGTCCGGCAGCACCACTTCGTCGTCGGCCTTGAAGTCCAGCAGGCTCTTGTAGAACAGCACCCAGGTGTCCAGGCCATCGGCCGGCAGGGCCATGGCCATGTGGTCGATGCGGGTCAGGCCGAGGCTGTTGGCGGCCTCGGCGCCCTTGAGGCTGAAGTCGGTGTCGTAGATGGTCTGGCCATCGGCGCCCTGGTCCACCAGGTAGATCAGGCTGCCATCCGGCGCACGGACTGCCGCCAGCTCGCGTTCGTTCGGACCGACCAGGCCTCGATAGGGCTGGCCGTGATAACCCACGGCACGGGCCAGGGCCTTGGCGCTGTCCTTGACCCGCACAGCAGTGGCGCACAGCGACGGGCCGTGGCTTTCGAAGAAGTTGTGGGCGAAGGAGTAGGGCTCGGCGTTGAGGATCAGGTTGATATCGCCCTGGCGCAGCAGGCTGACATTCTTCGAACGGTGCTGGCCAACCTTGGCGAAACCGAGGCCTTCCAGCCAGCCACCGAGCTTGGCACCGGAGGCATCGTCCACGGCGAATTCGAGGAATTCGACGCCGTCATAGGTATCCGCCGCCGGCG
This sequence comes from Pseudomonas putida, assembly GCF_001941965.1. Classification (GTDB taxonomy): domain Bacteria; phylum Pseudomonadota; class Gammaproteobacteria; order Pseudomonadales; family Pseudomonadaceae; genus Aquipseudomonas; species Aquipseudomonas putida_L. The sequence continues at coordinate 136,640 of NZ_MKZO01000004.1, forward strand.
GCGCGAACAGCAGGTCCGGTTCCGCGGCAACGGCCGGCGCGGTCTGCAGCAGGCGCTCGCGGGTCTTCTCCTCGAGGTACAGCAGCGAACGCAGGCCGTCGGCGGCATTGGCCCGAGGCGGCGCGGCGCGGAAGCCATCGTTGAAGATTTCCAGGGACAGCGGGCCGCGATAACCGGCCTTGAGGATCGGCGCCAGGAACGCCGGCAGGTCGAATTCGCCCTGGCCCGGGAAGCAGCGGAAATGCCGGCTCCACTCCAGCACGTCCATGGCCAGGATCGGCGCGTCGGCCATCTGCACGAAGAAGATCTTGTCGCCCGGTACCTCGGCGATCCCGCTCGGATCGCCTTTGATCGAGTAGGTGTGGAAGCTGTCGAGGATCATCCCCAGCGCCGGGTGGTTGGCCTCGCGAACGATGTCCCAGACCTGCTGCCACTGGTTGACGTGGCGGCCCCAGGCCAGCGCTTCATAGCCAATGCGCAGGTTGCGCGCGCCGGCACGCTCGGCCAGCAGGCCCAGGTCATCGACGAGAATCTGCTTGTCGCCCAGGGCATCGGCGGCAACGTTGCTGCACACCAGCACCAAATCGGTGCCCAGTTCCTGCATCAGGTCGAATTTGCGCTCGGCGCGGTCGAGGTTGCGCGACAGACGGTCGCGACGGCAGCCTTCGAAGTCGCGGAACGGCTGGAACAGGGTGATATCCAGGCCCAGATCGGCGCAGCGCTGGCGGATTTCACGGGGGCTGCCGTCGTAGTAGAGCAGGTCGTTTTCAAAGATCTCGACACCGTCGAAACCCGCGGCGGCTATGGCTTCGAGCTTTTCCGGCAGGGTGCCGCTCAGGGACACGGTGGCAATCGAACGCTGCATCTTCAGTCTCCTACGGGCAGGCAGTGCCCAAACTTGTGAGAATTATTGGCCGGGGCGAAAATCCGCTCAAGAAAAAGGTACGAACTGGTTAGTTTTGTGTGCGATTATCGCCCGAAATGCGTTGAGACGAATTGACCCTTTTTTGAGCAGTGGCGCACCATTTCCAACCATGAAGCAGGCTACTCGGCCAGACCGTTACGCCGATCCTGCCAAATAACCTGTAATGCCCGCTTTTCTTGCGTCACAAAGGCTTGACCCATAAACATAAAAATACGGGTAACCCACGATGATCCACAGCTCCAGCACTCCCGCTGCCCAGCCGCTGAGCAGCAACCCGCACGCAGGTATCGGCGACAAGATCCGCGGCGCCATGGCCGTCGGCAAGACCCGTTGGGTCATGTTAGCCCTGGTCTTCTTCGCTACCACCCTCAACTACATCGACCGCGCCGCCCTCGGCGTCATGCAGCCCATCCTCGCCAAGGAGATGAGCTGGACGGCGATGGACTACGCCAACATCAACTTCTGGTTCCAGGTCGGCTACGCGATCGGCTTCGTCCTGCAAGGCCGGCTGATCGACAAGGTCGGCGTCAAGCGCGTGTTCTTCTGCGCGGTACTGCTCTGGAGCCTGGCGACAGGTGCCCACGGCCTGGCCACCTCCGCGGTCGGTTTCATGGTCTGCCGCTTTATCCTCGGCCTGACCGAAGCCGCCAACTACCCGGCCTGCGTCAAGACCACCCGCCTGTGGTTCCCGGCCGGTGAGCGCGCCGTGGCCACCGGTATCTTCAACGCCGGCACCAACGTCGGCGCCATGTTCACCCCGATGCTGCTGCCACTGATCCTCACCGTGTGGGGCTGGCAGGCCGCGTTCATGGCCATGGGCGCACTGGGCCTGGTCTGGGTGATCTTCTGGGGCCTTAAGTACTTCAACCCTGAAGACCATCCAAGCGTGACCGCCGCCGAACGTGCCTACGTGATGGGCGAAGCCGAACCCGAGCAGAAAGGCGTGCCGTTCTCGCGGATCCTGCGCATGCGTGGCACCTGGGCCTTCGCCCTGGCCTACTCGATCACCGCGCCGGTGTTCTGGTTCTACCTGTACTGGCTGCCGCCGTTCCTGAACCAGCAATACAGCCTGGGCATCAGCGTCACCCAGATGGGTATCCCGCTGATCGTGATCTACCTCAGCGCCGACTTCGGCAGCGTCGGTGGCGGCATCCTCTCGTCGTTCCTGATCGGCCGCGGTGTCAATCCGGTCAAGGCGCGCCTGATGTCGATGGCCCTGTTCGCCGCCACCATCATCGGCGTGATCTTCGCCGCCGGCGCCAGTAGCCTGTGGGTCGCGGTACTGGCGATCTCCCTGGCCATCGCCGCGCACCAGGCCTGGACCGCCAACATCTGGAGCCTGGTGATGGACTACACGCCCAAGCACATGATGAGCACCGTGTTCGGCTTCGGCGGCATGTGCGCAGCCATCGGCGGCATGTTCATGACCCAGATCGTCGGCTACGTGCTGACCACCACCAACAACAACTACACCGTGCTGTTCACCATGATCCCGGCGATGTACTTCATCGCCCTGACCTGGATGTACTTCATGGCGCCGCGCAAAGTGCCTAAAGTCGAAGACTGATCCGCACCTGCGTCACCCCGAACGGGGCCTGTCCTTCACCGGACAGGCCCCGTTTGCGTTTCAGCGCCGCCGTTGCAGCCAGGCCGCCGCCAGCCCGCTGAGGCAGACGATGGCGATGCCGATCACGCCCCACTGGTCCGGGCTCTGGCCGAACAGCACGATGCCCATCAACCCGGCGAAGACGATCTGGCAATAGCTGAACGGCGCCAGCATCGCCGGTGGCGCGTTGCGGAAGGCCTGGGTCAGGAACAGGTGGGCGAGCATGCCGAAGGTGCCCAGGGCCAGGGTCATCAAGCCGTGGGTGAGGGTCGGGACGGTCCAGAAGAACGGCACCAGCGCGCTCATCACCAGGGTGTTGAACAGCCCGGTGAAGAAGTTGGTGGCGGTCGGGCTGTCCACCTGGCTCAGCTTGCGGGTGAGGATCTGGTAGAAGCAGAAACAGGTCGCCGAGCCGAACGGCAGCAGCACCGCCGGGGTGAACAGCGCGCCGCCCGGATGAACGATGATCAGCACCCCGACGAAGCTCGCCAGCACGGCGATCCATTGCCCCTTGCTCACCGACTCCTTCAGCAGCGGTACAGACAGCGCCGTCACCATCAGCGGGGCGAGGAAGTTCACCGCCGTCGCCTCGGCCAGCGGCAGGTACTGCAACGCCTTGGTGAACAGCAGGCTGCAGCCGAGCAGGCACAGCGCCCGCGCCGCCTGCAGCCGTGGCCGGCGGGTGTACAACCCGCGCAGCCCGGCCTGGGGCAGGAAGATGCCGAGCATCAGCAGGGTGTGAACCAGATAGCGCGCCCAGACCACCCAGACGATCGGATAGAACCCCGACAGGTACTTCGACATGGCGTCGTGGCTGGAAAACAGGAAGGTCGCGAGAACGACCAGGAGAATGCCTTTGAACGGTTGACTGACAGAGGGCATGGGCGCGGCTCGGGCGTTAGAGGTGGCTCAGTACGGAGTGGGTCTTCTCCAGCGCCCACTGCGCCCGCTGCAGCGCGGACACGCCCTGCTCCAGCAATTGCCGGGTGGGGATCTCCAGGCTCAGGGGCATGTCGGGGGCAACGCTGGCGAGCAGCCCGCGCAGATCGCAGTCGCCGTCACCGGGGAAGCGCCGCTCGTTGCGCGCCTGACGCAGGATCTCGGCCATGTCGTCTGGTCGCGGTCCGGCGACGTCGCAGAGTTGCAGGTAGCGCATGCGCGAGGCCGGGATCTGGCGCAGGTCTTCCAGGCGCGAGGCAGAGCGGTCGAAGTGGAAGGCATCGACCTGCACGCAGGCGTTTTCGCGGTCGGCGGCGCTGACGATGTCCCAGGCCTGGGCGAGGTTCTTCGCGTCGGTCCAGGGCATGAATTCCAGGTGCGGGTAGATGCCGTATTTCGCGGCCAGATCGCAGAGGGCGGCGAGGTTGTCGGTCATGCGCGCCTGGTCCGGGTCGTTGCCGGCGACCAGCAGTTCGGTGGCGCCGAATTCCGCGCCGACGGCCAGCAGCGCATCGAAATCAGCGACCCGGGTGTCCTGCTTGAGGCGCAGGATCTCGATATCCAGCACCTTGATCCCGGTATCGCGCAGGCGCTCGGCGGTTTGTCGGCGCAGGTCGGCGTCGCGGACCAGGGGGAAGTGGTGTTCTTCGGGAGTGGCGGGTTCCAGGCGCAGGCCGACATGACTGTAGCCGGCACGGGCAGCGACCTCGACCATGTCCGGCGGGGACAGCTCGAGCACGGTCAGGGCGGCCAGGGAGAAGATTCGTTGGCTCATGTTCGCGGGGGTCTCTTGGGGTTGTTGTTCTGACTGCAATTATTTAGAACTTGGTTCCAGTTTCATTGCAAGCAGAAAAACAGGGAGACCCTGGGATCAATGGGTTTCTGAAAATGATGTGCTGGTTTTGCGGGCCCTATCGCTGGCAAGCCAGCTCCCACAGTGTCCGCGGTGATCACCAAATCCTTGGCTGATTCTGAATGCCATAGGTTCAGCGGTGCACGCGATCCCTGTGGGAGCTGGCTTGCCAGCGATGAGGCCGGAGAGATCAAAGCAAAATTAGCTGAACAACTCGGAAGCCGGACTCGCCGCCGCCAGCTCCTGCACCGTCTCCAGCAGCACCGGCGCCAGCTCATGCATCCGCGCCTCACTCATGCGCGCCGTCGGCCCGGCAATGCTCACCACCCCGACCGCCCGGCCATCCTTCGGATCCGCGACAACCGCCGCCAGCGCGGACATCCCCACCGCCGAACTCTCCACCGCCCAGGCATACCCACGCTCCCGGGCCAGGCGCAGGCGCTCCAGCAGCTCGGCATTGGACTTCGGCGCATTCGGCCCGAAGTCTGCGGCCGGCCCCACGCCCTGGCGCTCCACCAGCAGCAACGCCTGGGCATCGCTCAGGCTGGCCAGCCACGCATGCCCCGAAGCGCTGTAGAACAACGGCGCATCCCGGCCCATGTCCGGGTCGTACTTGAGCCCGGAACGCGCGCCCTGGGACTTGGCGATCCAGGTCTGCCGGTCGCCCTCGATCACCCCGAGGCGCACCAGCTCGCCGCTCTTGCGCGCCAGCTCGTCGAGGATCGGCTGGACGATATCCGCACCACTGTTGGCCAGGTAGCGAAAGCCCATGGCCACCAGCCGGGTGCTCAGCAGGTAGCGGCTGTTCTCCGGGTTCTGCCGCACGTAGCCCAGGCGGATCAGCTCGGCGAGCATGCGGTGGGTCGCGCTTTTCGGGATGTCCAGTTGCTCGGCCAGGGTCTGCATCGGCAGCCCGCGAGGCTCGCGGGTAAGGCTTTCGATAAGGCTGAGTGCGCGTTCGATCTGACTGCCGGCCATGGTCATGGTCCTTGAAAATATGGGCGAATTCTAAAGAGCGCCGGACAAAGCGCAAACCACTGTTCGATCTTCGCCCAACTTTGCCAACGGCTCCTTGGCAGCGTCGGCGCGATTAGCGATTATGGAATCAAGTTCCAGAAAATAATATCCCGAGGATTGTCCATGACCGCTCTGCCCGCCCAATCCCGCACCGTCGAGTGCGATGTCCTGGTGATAGGTTCCGGCGCCGCCGGCCTCAGCGCGGCGGTCACGGCCGCGTGGCACGGGCAGAAGGTCATAGTGGTCGAGAAGGATCCGGTGTTCGGCGGTGCCACCGCCTGGTCCGGCGGCTGGGCCTGGGTGCCGTGCAATCCGCTGGCGCAGCGGGCCGGCATCATCGAGGACCGTTCGGCGCCGCGCACCTATCTGGAACATGAACTGGGCGAGCGCTTCAACGCGCCGCTGATCGACGCTTTCCTCGAAGCGGCGCCGAACATGGTCGGCTTCTTCGAAAAACATACCCGCCTGCAATTCGCCGACGGCAATGGCATCGCCGATATCCATGGCGATACCCCCGGCGCCGGTACCGGCGGCCGCTCGGTGATCGCCGCGCCCTACGACGCCCGCGAGGCCGGCAAGCTGCTCAAGCGCCTGCGCCGGACCATGCGCGAGACCGCCTTCTGGGGCATGCCGATCATGGCCGGCAAGGACCTTACCGCCTTCCTCACCCTGACCCGCTCGTGGCGCTCGCTGCTGCATGTGTGCAAGCGCATCACCCGTCACCTGGTCGGCCTGGCCACCCACGGCCGCGCCCTGCACCTGGTCAATGGCGTGGCCCTGGTGGCGCGGCTGGCGAAGTCGGCGGAAGACCTCGGCGTGCTGCTCTGGGAGTCGGCGCCGGCCCGTCGCCTGCTGCGGGATGATGGCAAGGTGGTCGGTGCCGTGGTGCAGACGGCCAAGGGCGACGTGACCATCAAGGCCCGCGCCGTGGTGCTGGCTGCTGGTGGCTTCCCCAACGACATCGAGCGGCGCAAGGCGATGTTCCCGCGCACGCCCAGCGGCCACGAGCACCTCGCCCTGCCGCCGCTCTCGGCCAATGGCGACGGCCTGCGTCTCGGTGAAAGCGCCGGCGGCAAGGTCGCCGACGACCTGCACAGCCCGGTGGCCTGGGCGCCGGTGTCGAAGGTGCCGTACAGCGACGGCAGCAGCGGTCATTTCCCGCACATCATCGAGCGCGGCAAGCCGGGGATCATCGGCGTGCTGAGCAACGGCCAGCGCTTCGTCAACGAAGCCGGCGGCTACTACGACTACGTCAGCGCCATGGTCGCGGCAGCGCCGGGGGAGAAGGTCGAGTCGTGGCTGATCTGCGACCACACTTTCCAGCGCCGCTATGGCCTCGGCATCGCCCGCCCCTTCCCCCTGCCGACCACCGCGCTGGTGCGCAACGGCTACCTCAAGCGCGCCGACAGCCTGCATGATCTGGCCAATCAATGCGGCATCGAAGCCCGTGGGCTGATCGATACGGTGACTGAATACAACCATCATGCCCGCCTCGGCGAGGACCCGCAGTTCGGTCGCGGCAGCACGCTCTACAACCGCAAGCAGGGCGATGCGCTGCACGGCCCGAACCCTTGCGTGGCGCCAATCGAGCAGGGGCCGTTCTATGCCGTCAAGGTCGAACCGGGCTGCTTCGGCACCTTCGCCGGCCTGCGTACCAACGAACATGCCCAGGTACTCGACGGCGATCAGCAACCGATCGCCGGCCTGTATGCGGCAGGCTGCGACATGGCCAGCATCATGGGCGGCCACTACCCGGCGGGCGGGATCAACCTTGGGCCAGCGCTGACCTTCGGCTACATCGCCGCCCGCCATATCGCCGGGGCGACCGCCTACGAGTGATCAGTTGAAGCGTTGCCCGGAAATCGCCGGGTGATAGATCGGCTGGACCTTGTTCCCCGCAGGGTCCAGCAGGTGGAAGCTCCAGGTCCCGTCGCCATGGGCGAACGGCTTGTCCAGCAGGGTCACCCCGCACTCCTTCAGATAGGCATGCCAGGCGCGCAGTTCGTCGAGGCTGTCGACCACGAAGCCATAGTGATCCACCGCCTGCACGCCGCTGCTCGGGGCAAAGGTGCGACCGAGGGACAGGTTGTCGTTGCCGCAGGTCAGGTAGACCAGGTCCTCGTTGGCGCGGTGCAGCACTTCCATGCCCAGCACATCCACGTAGAAGCGCTCGCAGGCTTCGAGATTGGGCACCAGGATCGCGAGATGGCGCAGGCCATTGAGACGGCTTGGACGGACAGGCATGGTTTCGGCTCCATTTTTGTATACAATTTTTCGAAAATATAAGACAAAAAGGAGTTCGACGTGTACAGCCTTCTACTCAAGACCCAATTGCAGCCCGGTAGCCTGGCGCGTTTCATGGAGGCGATGCGGGTCAATGCGGCCAGCTCGGTGAGGGATGAACCGGGGTGCCTGGTGTTCGATGTGATCCGTGATTTCAGTGAGCCGGATCTGGTGTGGTTGTACGAGGTGTACGAGAGCGAGGCGGCGTTCGAGGCGCATATGCTGACGGCGCATTTCCTCGCCAGCCGGCCGATGGTGGAGCCGTTGATCGTTCGGCAGGATGTGGTGGAGGGGGAGGTGCTGGCCTTCAATGGCAAGCGGGCAGGCTGATTTGTAGTGGATGTGAGGGCCTCATCGCTGGCAAGCCAGCTCCCACAGGGATCGCGTGCACCGCAAAACCTGTGGGAGCTGGCTTGCCAGCGATGAGGGCCTGGAGAGCAACAAAGCTGCCCAGGCCAGGCATCAGAAGTCGAAGAACACCGTCTCCCCTTCCCCCTGGATGCGGATATCGAAGCGATACGCCGTTTTCCCATCCACTTCGCAACGCTTGGCCACCAGGGTCTCGCGGCGCTGTGGCTGCTCGATCAGGTTGAGCACCGGGTCCTTGGCATTGGCCTCGGCCTCGTCATCGAAGTAGATGCGGGTCTGCAGGTGGATGTTGATGCCCCGGGCAAACAGGCTGATGTTGATATGCGGCGCCATCGGCACGCCCGCAGCGTTCTTCACCACGCCCGGCTTGATGGTCTGCATGGTCCACTCGCCGGCATCGAAGGTGGTGGCGGTACGGCCGAAACCGTTGAAGGCGTTTTCCAGGTTGTAGTCGGTCTGGTAGGCACCGTTGTGGTCGGCCTGCCAGAACTCGACGAAGGAGTCGCGCACCAGGTGGCCGTTGCCGTCATAGACGTTGCCGATCACCAGGATGTGCTCGCCCGGCGCGCCGTCCTTGGCCATCTGGCTCCAGATTTCCTGGTCGCGGGTCGGGTTGCCGGCCGCTTCCAGGGCCAGGCCGATGTGGACGTAGGGGCCGGCGGTCTGCGAAGGGGTTTCCGGCAGCAGTTCGATTGGCATGACGGAGCTCCTCAGCGGTTTTCGAAGTGGGTGGCGCGCTGGCCGCGCAGGACGATGTCGAAGCGGTACGCCAGGCAGTCCATCGGGTTGGCGTTGCTCATGTCCAGGCGGGCGATCAGCAGGTCGACCGCCGCCGGGTTGGCGATGCTCTTGACGATCGGGCACAGCGGGATCAGCGGATCACCTTCGAAGTACAGCTGGGTGATCAGGCGGGTCGAGATCGACGGGCCGCTGATGGAGAAGTGGATGTGCGCCGGACGCCAGTCGTTCGGGCCATTGCGCCATGGGTACGGGCCCGGCTTGATGGTGCGGAAGCTGTAGCGGCCTTCGCTGTCGGTCAGGGCACGCCCGACACCACCGAAGTTCGGGTCCAGCGGCGCCAGGTAGCGGTCGTTCTTGTGGCGATAGCGGCCGCCGGCGTTGGCTTGCCACATTTCCACCAGGGTGTTGGGGATCGGCTTGCCGTACTGGTCGAAGACCCGGCCTGTGACCAGGATGCGCTCGCCAACGGGCAGGCCACCGTTGTTGAAGTTCAGCAGCAGGTCGTTGTCATGCTCGCCGAAGCGCAGGTGGGAAAAGTCCGGGCCGGTGCTTTCGCTGATCGACTGCGGGATGCTGACCAGCGCCTGGCGCGGGGAGCGGGCGATGGAGGTCTTGTAGTCGGGGGTGAAGGCTTTCGGGTGCCAGTTTCGATCACGGATAACGAAGCGACTGTTGTCTGTAGCAGACATTGCCGTTCTCCTGTTCTTGGATTTATGGAGAGCCCGATCAGGACGGGCGGGTGGTGCGGCAAAGTGTCTCCCGTCCAGAACCCGGGGAAAACTGAATTGTCCTACTCCATTCATAACCATATGGTTATGTGTAACCGTATGTCTCGTGACTGGACTAACCTTTAGGGCGACGACACCACCCTTGTGGAGAAACACCCCATGCAATGGCGAAAAGGCAGACGCAGCGACAACGTGGTCGATGCCCGGGGCGAAGGCTCGGGCGGAATGCGCATGGGCGGCGGCAAGGGCCTGACCCTGGGCGCGGTGGTGCTGATCGTCGGCATCGGCCTGCTCACCGGGCAAGACCCGATGCAGATCCTCGGGCAACTGGCCGGGCAGATGCAGCAGGGCGCGCCGACCCAATCGCAGACTGCACCGCGTCCAGCGGCCAATGATGAAGGCAGCCAGTTCGTCGCCAGCATTCTGGGCGATACCGAGGACACCTGGCGGGCGATCTTTGCCCAGGCCAACTTGCAGTACAAGGATCCCAAGCTGGTGCTGTTCAGCGGCCAGGTGAACTCCGCCTGCGGCTTCGCCAGCTCGGCCACCGGGCCCTTCTATTGCCCGGCGGACCAGCGGGTGTACCTGGACATGAGTTTCTTCCGCGAAATGGAACAGCGCTTCGCGGCGGCGGGCGACTTTGCCCAGGCCTATGTGATCGCCCATGAGGTCGGCCATCACGTGCAGACCCTGCTGGGGATCTCGGCCAAGGTCAACGATGCACGGCGCAGTGGCCAGCGGGTCGAGGGCGCGAACGGCTTGCTGGTGCGCCAGGAGTTGCAGGCGGACTGCTTTGCCGGGGTCTGGGCCTACCAGGCGCAGCAGCGGCACAACTGGCTGGAGCCGGGGGATGTGGAAGAGGCGCTGAATGCCGCCAATGCCATCGGTGACGACCGTTTGCAGCAGCAGGGCCAGGGCCGGGTGGTGCCGGACTCGTTTACCCATGGCACGTCCGCGCAGCGGGTGAAGTGGTTCAAGGCCGGGTTCGACAAGGGGGATATCAACCAGTGCGATACCTTCAAGGCCAAAGTGCTCTGATGGTGTTCTTGAGGGCCTCATCGCTGGCAAGCCAGCTCCCACAGGGTCCGAGTCGCCACAGAACCCTGTGGGAGCTGGCTTGCCAGCGATAGGGCCATCAGCCTCTCCACAAAACCTCAACCGCGAAACCATCTTGCAAGCCCCGCATTTGCGGGGCTTGTCACATCTTGTTGAGTATTTTTGTCGGTTTTAGTGAAAAAGCGTTTCAGCTCGCCGTCTTTACGCCGATAAAGCCTCCTCAACGCCCGCTGGCCTCCAAGAAAAACAACCTTCAGCGACCGCCGATCACACCTTTCCTGGAGGGAACCCATGAACAGTTGGTTTGCCAACATCAGCGTCAATCTCAAGCTCGGCCTTGGCTTCGGCCTGGTCCTGGTGCTCACCGCCCTGCTCGCCCTGACCGGCTGGAACAGCCTGGGCAGCCTGATCCAGCGCAGCAACTGGATGAGCGATATCACCCGCCTGAACAGCGACCTGACCAACCTGCGGGTCGCCCGCCTGCAATACATGCTGGCCAACGGCGACGACGCCACCGCCAACAACGTGCAGGTCAAGCTCAACGAGTTCAACCAGCAGCAACAGATGCTGCTGAAGACCTTCAAGAGCCCGGAAAACCTCAAGCTGCTCAACGAGCAGGCGCAGATCATCGCCGCCTACCAGGTCACCCTCGACCGCATGCGCGCCACCTACAAGGCCAGCGCCGCCGCCCGTGCCGACCTGGAAACCACCGCCGCCGCCGCCCTGCAACTGATCGACAACATCAACCGCGATGTCCTCGGCCAGGGCGATAGCGATGCCGCACGCCTCGAGCAGTACCGTGCCGCCAGCGCGGCCAAGGAGCAGTTGCTGCAGGTGCGTTTCGAAGTCCGCGGCTATATCGCCGACAACTCCACCCAGAGCGAGCAGACCGCCCTGCGCCAGCTGGACAACGCCCTCGACTACGCGCGTCAGCTCGGCCAGACCCTGCCCAACGAGGCCGCGCGCATCCAGCAGTTCCAGGCAGCCGTGACCAGCTACCGCGACGCCCTGAACCGCTACAAGGGTGCCGTCGCCGACATCGCCGCCGCCCGTGCCGAAATGACCAAGCAGGGCTACGACATCGTCGAGCGCAGCGAAGCCCTGTACAAGATCCAGCTGGAACGCCGCGACGCCGAAAGCGCCCAGGCCCGCAGCCTGCAGTTGATTGCCACGCTGCTGGCGCTGCTCGTCGGCATCGCCGCCGCGCTGATCATCACCCGCCAGATCACCCGGCCACTGCGCGAAACCATGGCCGTGGTAGAACGCATCGCCGCTGGCGACCTGACCCACGAACAGCGGGTCAGCCGCCGTGACGAACTGGGTGTGCTGCAACAGGGCATCCAGCGCATGGGCACCACCCTGCGCGAGCTGATCAGCGGTATTCGCGATGGCGTCACCCAGATCGCCAGCGCGGCCGAAGAGCTGTCCGCCGTGACCGAACAGACCAGTGCCGGCGCCAACAACCAAAAGAGCGAGACCGACCAGGTCGCCACCGCCATGCATGAAATGGCGACCACGGTGCAGGAAGTCGCGCGCAACGCCGAGCATGCCTCGGAAGCCGCCACCGATGCCGACCGCCAGGCCCGTGCCGGTGACGAGGTGGTGTCCCAGGCCATCGCCCAGATCGAGAAGCTGGCGGGCGAAGTGCAGCGCTCCACCGAGGCCATGGCCGAGCTGCAGAAGGAAAGCCAGAAGATCGGCAGCGTCATGGACGTGATCAAGTCGGTGGCCGAGCAGACCAACCTGCTGGCGCTCAACGCGGCGATCGAAGCGGCCCGTGCCGGGGAAGCCGGGCGTGGGTTCGCGGTGGTCGCCGACGAGGTACGTGGATTGGCGCAACGGACGCAGAAGTCCACCGAAGAGATCGAAGAACTGGTCGCCGGCCTGCAGAGCGGCACCCAGCAGGTCGCCAATATCATGCTCGGCAGCCGCAGCCTGACCGACAGCGGAGTCGAACTGACCCGCAAGGCCGGCACTTCACTGGAAAGCATCACCCGTGTGGTGTCGGACATCCAGTCGATGAACCAGCAGATCGCGGCGGCGGCGGAGCAGCAGAGTGCCGTGGCCGAGGAAATCAGCCGGAGCATCCTGAGTGTGCGGGATGTCTCGGAGCAGACCGCTTCGGCGAGTGAAGAGACAGCGGCGTCCAGTGTCGAACTGGCGCGGTTGGGGAATCAGTTGCAGATGATGGTCAGTCACTTCCGGGTCTGACCTGAAGGGCCAATCGCTGGCAACGCCAGCTCCCACAAGGTTCTCTGCCGGTCACAAAAATTGTGGTCGACACGATACCTGTGGGAGCTGGCGTTGCCAGCGATAGCGGTCTAAAGCCTTACTTGACTACCTGACCCACCCCTCTCCCGCGCGGATCCGAAGCCGTCTCCAGCTTCCCGCCAGTCACCCTGATCGCCTGGATATCCCCCATCTCCCAGCCCTGATCCTCCAGGGTATACCCCATCTTCTTCAGCTCCTGCGCCACCTCACCGGTCAACGGCGCATAGGCATCGAAGTAAATGGTGTCCTTGGGCAGCAACTGGTGATGAACCCGTTGCGCGGCCACGGCTTTTTCCAGCGGCAGATCGTAGTCATACAGGTTGTTCAGCACCTGGAAGATCGAGGTGAAGATCCGCGAGCCACCCGGCGTGCCCAGTACCAGGGTCACCTGGCCATCGCGGGTCACCAGGCTCGGGCTCATGGACGACAACATGCGCTTGCCCGGCTCGATGGCATTGGCATCGCCACCCACCACGCCAAAGGCATTCGCCACCCCCGGCTTGGAGCTGAAGTCATCCATCTCGTCGTTGAGCAGGAAGCCCGCGCCCTTGACCACCATGCCGCTGCCGTAGTCCCAGTTCAGGGTGTAGGTGTTGCTCACCGCATTGCCCTGCTTGTCGACGATGGAGAAGTGCGTGGTCTGGTGTGGCTCGAGGCCCGGACGGACCTTCTCGGTTTCCGAAATCGCCGTCGGATTGACCTCCTTCGCCCGCTTCGCCAGGTACTCCGGCGCCACCAGTTCGGCCACCGGCACCTTGGCGAAGGCCGGGTCGCCGAGGTAATCGGCACGGTCGGCGAACACGCGCTTTTCGATCTCCGCCAACAGGTGGATATAGCGCGCCGAGTTCAGCTCGACGCCCTTGAAGTCAGCCGCACGCTGCTCCTTGATCCCCAGCAACTGGGCCAGCGCGATACCACCGGAGCTGGGCAGCGGCGCGGTGTAGACCACGTTGCCGCGCCAGTCGATGCGCATCGGCTCGCGCCAGAGCGCCTTGTAGTCCTTGAGATCGTCCTTGGTGATCAGGCCGTTGCTGGCCTGCATCTGCGCCACCAGCAGGTCGGCGGTCTTGCCCTGGTAGAACTCGCTGACGCCCTTGTCGGCGATGCGTTCCAGGGTTTGCGCCAGCTCCGGCTGCTTGAAGGTCTCGCCGACCTTCATTTGGCCGAAGTAGTCGTTGAAGTTGGTGCTGTCCTTGAACAAGCCCTGGGCATCTTCGCGGTACTGGTACTGTTTTTCGGCGACCTTGAAGCCGTTCTTCGCGTAGCCCACGGCCGGGGTCAGCAGTTCGGACCACGGCAGCTTGCCGAATTTTTTATGCGCCTCCCACAAGCCCATCACCGTGCCCGGCACACCCGCCGCACGGGCACCGACCAGGCTGAGGTTCTCGATGATCTCGCCCTTGTCGTCGAGGTACATGTTGCGCGTGGCCGCCTTGGGCGCCACTTCGCGGTAGTCGAGGAAATACGCCTTGCCGTCCATGTACAGGGTCATGAACCCGCCGCCGCCGATATTGCCGGCTTCAGGGTAGGTCACGGCGAGGGTGAAGGCGGTGGCGACCGCGGCATCCACCGCGTTGCCGCCCTTCTTGAGGATGTCGGCGGCGACCTGTGCGCCATATTGATCGGGTGCGGCAACGGCGCCGCCTTCCAGCGTTACGGCAAAAGCTGTTGAGCTGGCGAGAATCGCCGCAGAAAAGCCCAAGGTTCGAAGCATCACTACGCGCATAAAACGTCCCTGGTGTTGTTTTCGTTGAACACTCATTAAGGCCCATGAAGGACGAGTTATCAAACGAGGTGGGACGTTTCGTCAGCAGGCGTAGGCAGAGAGCTTGTGCTGGATGAAATCGAGGAAGCACTGGATGCGCAGGGCCAGTTGCGAGTTGCGGTAGTACACCGCGTTGATCGGCTGGCGATAGCCGCTGTTGGCCTCGCCCAGGATGACCTTGAGGCGACCGCTGCGAATGTCCTCGTGGGTCATGAAATGCGACAGGCAGACGATGCCCTCGCCGGCCAGGGCCAGGGCGCGCACGGTTTCGCCGCTGGAGGCGGTGAGCGTCGGGCGGATCAGCCAGCGATCACCCTCGGCATGGCGCAGCGGCCAGTGGTTGAGGGTTTCGGTCTGGGTGAAACCGATCAGGGTGTGCTGCGCCAGGTCCTCGACCCGGGTCGGGGTGCCGTGGCGTTCAAGATACTCGGGGCTGGCCAGCAGGTTCAGCGGACTGCAGCCGAGGGAGCGGGCATGCAGGCTGGAGTCGACCAGGTCGCCGATGCGGATCGCCACGTCGGTGCTCTGCTCCAGCAGGTCGATGATCAGGTCGTTGGTGTTCAACTCCAGCTGGATCTGCGGGTACAGCGCGCGGAACTCACCGACCCAGGGCACGATGGCGTGGAGCATGAACGGCAGCGCGGCATTGACCCGCAGGCGCCCGGACGGCGTCTGGTGATGCTGCGACAGATGCTCTTCGAGGTCTTCCATCTGCTGCAGGATCGCCTTGGCCCGCTCGAAGAAGAAGCGCCCTTCCTCGGTCAGGTCCATGCGCCGCGTGGTGCGGTTGATCAGCGTGGTGCCGAGCTTGCTTTCCAGGCGCGACAGGGTACGGCTGATCGCCGAGGGCGTCTGCCCGCCCTGCTCGGCGGCGGCGGAAATCGAGCCGCACTCGATGACCGAGACGAACGCTTGCAACTCATCGGACCTGGCTTTCACGAAACGACCTCACGACTGGCGACGGGCAGAGTGATAGCCCGTCGCCGCGCGATACGCAAGGCGCGATCAGGCCTTGCTGCCGAATACCTGGGCCAGGTGCGCCTCGTAGGCGGCCACGGTGGCCGGCACGTCGGGGCGCTTCATCACGTCGGTGGCGAGGAAGGTCGGCAGGCGGCTCATGCCGAGGAACTCGTTGGCCTTGTGGAACGGGAAGTACACCGCGTCCACGCCCTTGCCCTCGAAGAACTGACCAGGCTCGTCGAACGCCTCCTGCGGTGCGTTCCAGGTCAGCGACAGCATGTACTGCTTGCCGTGGATCAGGCCGCCGCTGCCGTACTTCTTCGAACCGTCGGCGCGGGTACGGCCGTCGCTGGCGTAGAGGCTGCCGTGGCCGGCGGTGAAGATCTCGTCGAGGTACTGCTTGACGGTCCAGGGTGCGCCCATCCACCAGCCGGGCATCTGGTAGATGACCACGTCGGCCCAGAGGATCTTCTCGACTTCTTCCTGGTTGTCGTAGCCACCGTCGATATAGGTGGTCTTCACGTCGTAGCCGGCGCGGTCGAGGAAGGCCAGGGCGGTTTCATGCAGGGTCTCGTTCAGGCGGCCATCGGAGTGGGCGAATTGCTTGCCGCCGTTGAGCAACAGGATCTTTTTCATTGCACTGCCTCATCGTTCGTTGGGTCCGCACCGAAGGGGACCGGGATATCTGGATGGCGGCAGAATAATTGGCAGCAGGCGAGGGAAAAACCGTCGCGCGGGCAAAATACTTTTGACCGTAAAGCACGAATTGGCGAGCGATTATTGAAATAGAATCAGCACCTCACTTCTTTGGAGAGCGATCCCATGAGCGAACCCTACGGCTTCATCCTCAAGGCCAAGACCCGTCCGGAACAGGCCGAGGCGTTTGAAAAGCTGTTCCGCGCCTACGTGGAGCCAAGCCGCGCCGAGCCGGGCTGCATCGAGTACCACATGCTGCGCGACAAGGAAGACCCGAGCCTGTTCGTCTTCTACGAAATCTGGGCCAGCAAGGCGGCGCTGGACGTGCATTCCGCCCTGCCGCACATGACTGAATTCTTCGAACGGCGCATGGACTACCTGGAGCGGGACTTCGATATCCAGTTGATCGAAATGCTCAGCGAGTCCTCGGCTAGCCGTTGATCATCAGGTGCGCGCCGAGCAGCGCCAGGCCGATGAAGAAGCAGCGCTTGAACACCTGGGCGCTGATGCGCTGGCGCAGCCACTGGCCGACGAACATCCCCAGCAGCGCCGGCGCCAGCACCAGCAATGACGCGCCCAGGGCCTCGCCGCCCAGCGCGTCCTGCCCAGCCAGGCCGATGGCCAGGGCCACGGTGGATACGGTGAAGGACAGGCCCAGAGCCTGGACCCGCTCATCGCGGTCCAGGTCCAGCGCGCCGAGGTAAGGCACTGCCGGGATCACGAAGACGCCGGTGGCGGCGGTGATCAGCCCGGTCAGTGCGCCACACAATGGCCCCAGCCACATCTCCTGCCCCGGTTTCAGACTGAACGGCGGCAACCACAATCCCACCAGTGCATACAGCAGCAACGCCGCGCCCAAGGCATGGGCCGCCCAGGCGCCGCTGCTGATTCCCAGCCAGGCGCTACCGGCCAGTGTGCCGAGGAAGATCATCAGCAGCATGGGCCACAGACGTTTGACCAGGCCACGCAGATGCCCGCCGCTTGCCAGTTGCCAGATATTGGTAAGGGTCGAGGGGACGATCAGCAGCGCGGCTGCCTGCGCGGGAGGCATAGCCAGGCCGAGCAGGCCCATGGCGATGGTGGGCAGGCCGAGACCGATCACGCCCTTGACCGCGCCGGCCAGGAGGAAGGTGAGGATAACCAGCAGGGTGAGGGCTGGGCCGATTTGTTGGTAGAAGGATAGGAAGGTGTTCATACGGAACAGACTGCCTCGGGTGCATGAAACTGCACAGCTTCAATTTCAGCAGTCTGCCTATTGGTAGGCGATAGGCTAAGCCATCACTCATCATTTTATCCGCAGGGATTCGGCATAGACGGCGTGCTTTTCAGTTCGTAAGCAACTCAGACTTCGTCTCTGAGGATGTGAATTGTCCTGACGACTCGGTATTTTCCCAGTCCGCTGCTCTTGCGCGGACGCCCACTGCGAAGATGCAGCCGCAAATAGAGTCGAGCCAGCTCAACCTTTTCGGCGTCGAGAAACGGGCAATCCTCGATCATGTCATCCAGCGTAACGCCGGCATCCATAGACGCGATGGCTGTTTCTATAGGCAACCGGGAACCTCTGAAAACGGGAATGCCCCCCATTACTTCCGGGTCGACAGTAATGATCTCTTCCGCTGCAGCGATAAGGAGAATATGCGCGCTCTCCTCGTTGATCTCACGAGTCACGTTCAGCAACCGAGACCCGATCAAGGGTATGCAGAAACGCTTTGGAATCGATCCCTTGGTTGAGGGCCGCCCAACCCGGCCCTGCCGATTTACCTGCCATTCGTGCCCCCTTGCGCGCCTGCTGCTTGGCCTTTCGAAAAAGCCTAACAGGGGGGACTTCCCTGGTAAGCCAGTCAAAACCGATCATATGTGTGGGCCCTCTCCTAGGACCTGAGCCCGGCGACCTCAAGAGCAAAGACGCCAGCAATCCCTCGTATACTGCGCAAACTCCCACTCGGGCCGACCCCATGCACTTCGACCTCACCGACCTCCGCCTTTTCCTCCACACCGTGGAATGCGGCAACATCACCGCCGGCGCGCAGCGCAGTCATCTGTCGCTGCCCGCCGCCAGTGCGCGGATCCGGGCGATGGAGAGTTCGCTGGGCGTCGCCTTGCTGGAACGTAATCGCCGTGGCGTGCAACCCACTCCGGCGGGCCAGGCGCTGGTCACCCATGCCCGGCAGATCGGCCAGCAGGTGGAGCGTCTGCAATTCGACCTGGCCCAGTACGCCAGCGGCCTGCATGGCCAGGTTCGCCTGCTGTGCAATACCGCGGCGCTGACCGAGTACCTGCCGGAGTTGCTCGCCGGGTTCCTGCGCCAGCGGCCGCAGATCGATGTGGATATCCAGGAGCTGCCGAGCCTGCGCATCGTCCAGGCGCTCGGCCAGGGCATCGCCGACCTCGGTATCGTTTCCACCGCAGTGGCCACCGGCGACCTTCAGACCCGGCCATTTCGCGATGATCCCTTGGTGCTGATCATGGCGCCCGACCACCCGCTCGCGGCTGTGGATAACCCTGGCTTCCCCCGCTCCCTCGATCACGGTTACGTCGGCCTCGGCGCCAGCAGCGCCCTGGCCCTTCACCTGGAAGAACAGGCGCTGCACCTCGGCCGGCGCATGCAGGTACGGGTCCGCGCCGAGGGCTTCGACGGGGTGATCCGCATGGTCGCCCATGGCGCCGGGCTGGGCATCGTGCCGCTGGCGGCAGTGCGGCGCTGGCAGGGCGTGCTGCCGTTGCACAGCGTGGCCTTGCAGGAAGAGTGGGCGCAGCGCCGATTGCTGCTTTGCGCGCGGGATTTCGCCACCCTGCCAGGCCAGGCGCTGGCCCTGCTCGATGCCCTGGCGCCGCGTATTTAGACAACTGGACGTCGAGCACAGGCAATTGCCGGACGGACCGGCTCGCTAGGCTGCGGACTCTTTCAACTGTCTGACGGAGCCCTTATGAGCAAGCCAATCGTCGTCCTTCGCGATACCCATCCGCTGCCGGTACTCGACGCCTGCAAATGGGAAAAACTGGCGGGCGACCCGCATACCGTCAACCTCAACGCCTACACCAGCGAAGACGGCAGCAAGATCATGGGCACCTGGATCTGCACCCCGGGCAAATGGCGGGTGGCCTACGAGAAGTGGGAGTACTGCCATTTCCAGGAAGGCTACTGCGTGATCACCCCTGATGGCCAGGAGCCGATCCATCTGCGCGCCGGGGATATCTTCATCGTCGAACCGGGGATGAAGGGGACCTGGGAAGTGGTCGAGACGGTGCGCAAGTATTTCGTATTTGCCTGAGCCTTGAGGGCCCTATCGCTGGCAAGCCAGCTCCCACAAGGTCCGCGTGCGCCGCGAAACCTGTGGGAGCTGGCTTGCCAGCGATGAGGTCCTCAAGAACAACACATCATTCAGGCTTGCGGTAACTCTCCACGATCGCCGAGAAGTCCTTCCCGCCATCCCCACGCAAACTCATCGCCTGATACAGCTGCTGCGCCACCGCCCCGAGAATCACCGGCTGGTGCGCCTGCTTTGCCGCCTCGGTCGCCAGCCCCAGGTCCTTGAGCATCAGCTCCGCGCCAAAGCCACCGGTATACCCGCGCGCCGCCGGCGCCGTTTCGATGATCCCCGGCCATGGGTTGTAGGTATCGGAGCTCCAGCAGCGCCCGGTCGAGCTGTTGATGATCCCGGCCAGCACCTGGGTGTCGATGCCCAGGGCATTGCCCAGGGCCATGGCCTCGGACACGCCGACCATGGAAATCCCCAGCAGCAGGTTGTTGCAGATCTTGGCGATCTGCCCGGTACCGACATCGCCGCAGTGCACAATGTTGCGGCCCATCTGCGCCAGCACCGGCTGCAGCGTGGCGAACAGCTCAGCGCTGCCACCGACCATGAAGGTCAGGGTCCCCGCCGCCGCACCACCGGTGCCACCGGATACCGGCGCATCGCCCATATCTACGCCCTGCTTCTTCGCCGCAGCGGAGACGTCACGGGCGGTCTGCGGGTCGATGGTGCTGCAATCCACTACCGGCGTACCGGCACGCACGCCGGCCAGCACACCGTTCTCGCCCTGGTAAACGCTACGGACATGAGCCGCGGCCGGGAGCATGGTGATGACCAGCTCGGCATTGCTCGCCGCATCCCGCGGCGAGTCGCTGATATGCCCGCCCAGTTCCGCCAGTTCGGCAAGGACGGTGGTGTTGAGGTCGAACAGGTTGAGGCTGTGCCCGGCCTTGATCAGGTTGCGTGCCATCGGCGCGCCCATGTTGCCCAGTCCCACGAATGCGATACGCATGATCGACTCCTTAGCGCAGGCTGATGGTGGTGTTCACGCCGTCGTTGACGCTGTCGTCATCGAACCAGCGGGCAGTGACGGTCTTGGTCTGAGTGTAGAACTGCACCACCTGCTTGCCGTACGGGCCGAGGTCGCCGAGCTTGGAGCCGCGGGACCCGGTGAAGCTGAAGAATGGCACCGGTACCGGGATCGGGATGTTGATGCCGACCTGGCCGACGTCGATCTCCGCCTGGAACTTGCGCGCCGCCGCGCCGCTCTGGGTGAAAAGGCCGGTGCCGTTGCCGAAGGGGTTGCGGTTGACCAGGGCGATGGCTTCGTCGAGGGTGTCGACTTCCAGCACCACCAGCACCGGGCCGAAGATTTCCTGGGTGTAGATCTGCATCTCGGTGGTCACCCCGGAGAACAGAGTCGGGCCGACGAAGTTGCCGCTCTCGTAGCCAGGCACTTTCACGTCGCGACCGTCCAGTTCGAGCTTGGCGCCTTCGCGGATACCGCTCTCGATCAGCCCCAGCACACGCTCCTTGGCGCGCTTGGAGATCAGCGGGCCGACATCGGTGCCCGGCTCGTTGCCGGCATTCACTTTCAGCTTGGAGGCCAGGGCCTTGAGGTCCGGCAGCCACTCGCGGGACTTGCCCACCAGCACCGCGACCGAGGTCGCCATGCAGCGCTGACCGGCCGCGCCGAACGCGGCACCCGCCAGGGCGTTGAGGGTCTGCTCGCGGTTGGCGTCAGGCAGGATCACCGCGTGGTTCTTCGCGCCCATCATCGATTGCACACGCTTGCCGTGCTGGCCGGCGAGGTTGTAGACGTGGGTGCCGACTTCGGTCGAGCCGACGAAGGAAATCGCCTTGATATCGGTGTGGGTGCACAGCCCATCCACCACCTGCTTGCCGCCGTGCACGACGTTGAGCACGCCGGCCGGTACACCGGCTTCGATCGCCAGCTCTACCAGCATCATGGTCGACAGCGGGTCCTGTTCGGAGGGCTTGAGGACGAAGGTGTTGCCGCAGACGATGGCCATCGGGAACATCCACAACGGAATCATCGCCGGGAAGTTGAACGGGGTGATGCCGGCGCACACGCCGATCGGCTGGCGCAGGGTGTAGGTGTCGACACCCCCGGCGACGTTCTCGGCGAACTCGCCCATCTGCAGGGTGCCGATGCTGCACGCATGCTCCACCACTTCCAGGCCGCGGAAGATATCGCCCTCGGCGTCAGCGATGGTCTTGCCCTGCTCGGCGCTGAGGGTCACGGCAATGCGCTTGGAGTGTTCGCGGATCAGCGCCTGCAGGCGCAGCATGATGCGCATCCGCGCGCCGATCGGGGTGTCTTTCCAGGTCTTGAAGGCGCGCTGGGCGGCGGCCACGGCGGCGTCCACTTCCTCGGCGGTAGCGAAGGGCACCCGCGCCAGCACTTCCTGGGTGGCCGGGTTGACGATGTCACGCCATTCCGTGGTTTTCGACTCGACCCACTGGCCGTCGATCAGCAGGCGGACCTGGTCGACCTTGGTCTGGCCGGGCGTGAGGGATGCGTTCATGGGGCTTCTCCTGGACATTATTGTTAGCGAGAGAATTGGCCGCGCCGCTGCTAGGCGCTTGGGGTGTTTTCGAGTATAGATGTGCAAAACTCCAACAAAAACGCACATAAAAGCCGGTCCAACATGCAAAAAAACATCACCTCCCTGGGTTCGCTGAACTGGGACGACCTGAAGTTCTTTCTCGAAGTGGCCCGCACGCGCAAGGCCAGCAGCGCGGCCAAGCGCTTGAATGTGGACTACACGACGGTGTCGCGGCGGATCAATTCGCTGGAGCAGGCGCTGGGGACCTTGCTATTCGAGAAGTCGCGGACCAATGGCTTCGTGCTGACCGCCGAAGGGCAGCGGCTGCTGACTTATGCGGAGTCCATCGAAAGCACATTGCATATGGCTTGCGAGCAGGTTTCGGGCTCCGGCGTGGCCTTGTCCGGGCATGTACGGATGGGTTGTACCGAGGGCTTCGGCAGCTTCTTCATCACCCCGCAGCTCAGTCACTTCGTCGATACCTGGCCGGCGATCTCGGTGGACATCCTGCCACTGCCGCACTTCATCAGCCTGTCCAAGCGCGAGGCGGATATCGTCATCGCCCTGGAGCGGCCGGAGCATGGGCCCTATGTGTGCTGCAAGCTGTGTGATTACCGGCTGCGGCTGTATGCGACCCAGGATTATCTCGACCGGCATGCGCCGATCCGCCAGGTCAGCGATCTGGCGGAGCATCCCTTCATCAGTTATGTGGACGACCTGGCGTTCAGTTCGGAGCTGCTGTACCTGAACAACCTGCTGCCCAATGCCAGTGCGCACCTGCGCAGTACCAGTGTGATCGCCCAGTACGTGGCGGCGCAGCAGGGACGCGGGCTGGCGATCCTGCCATGCTTCCTGGCGGCGCAGGATCCAAGGCTGGTGGCGGTGTTGCCGGAGGAAGTGGAGATTACCCGGCAGTTCTGGATGTATTGCCGGGAGGATCTGCGGAAGCTCAAGCGGATTACCTTGTTGTGGGATTACATCCGGGAAGTGACCGAGAAAAATGGCGGGTTGTTGATGGGAGAGTCGAGAGAAATGGTATTTCCGGGGTAATACACAGGCCCCTGTGGGAGCTGGCTTGCCAGCTCCCACAGGGGACGGCGGTGTCTACACCCTTTCCAGCATCAACCCCGAGATCCGCTTCACCTTGCGCTCCACCGCCTCTTCCAGCACGCCCTTGCGCGGTTCGATCAGGCTGAACCAGTCCTTGGCCCGGGTGATGCCGGTGTAGATCAGTTCCTTGGTGAGGACCGGATTGAGCGCGTCCGGCAGCACCAACGCGGTGTGGGCGAACTCCGAGCCCTGGGACTTGTGTACGGTCATGGCGTACACGGTTTCCACTTCGCTCAAGCGGCTGGGCAGGACGAACCGCACGCCGCCGCGTCCATCGTTGCGCGGGAAGGCCACCCGCAGCGGCGCCACCTCGGACTGGCCATCCGGTATGCGCAGGGCGATGCCGATATCGCCGTTCATCAGGTTCAGCCCGTAGTCGTTGCGGGTCACCAGCACGGGACGGCCTTCGTACCAGGGCAGATCACCTTCGATCAGCCCGGCCTGGGTGAGCACGCGGGTCACTCGCTGGTTCAGCCCCTCGACACCCCAGGGCCCCTTGCGCACGGCACAGAGCAGCTGGAAGCACTCGAACGTCTTGAGCACCGTCAGCGCCCAGTCACTCCAGCATGGATCATCCACCGAACGATCGGCGCAAGGGCGACCCTGGCGAATCGCACGAAGGTAATCGCGGTATCCCAACGGGCCCTTCGGTCCGCGCTCCAGGCCATCCAGCACCAGGCGGTCGAGCGCTCGATCCTGCTCGCCGCGCAGGGCCAGGCCGAAGACGTCGGTGTAGTCACCCTTCTGCAATAGCGCACGCGCCTCGCCAGCTAGCTGGCGATTGACCAGCCGCGCCAGTTGGCCGATGCCGCTGCCCTCGCCGAAACGCCGCGAGCGCCGCAACATCACCACCTGCTGGGCCAGCGGGTAACGCTCGGCATCACCGCTGTCCAGGCCACTGGCCGCCAGCGATTCACCACTGACCTGTTCCAGCCACGCCTGGGTTTCCGGGCTGTAGCGACCCTCCTCGGCATCCCGGCACAAATCGCCGAGCACCGCGCCGGCCTCAACCGAGGCCAACTGGTCCTTGTCGCCGAGCAGGATCAGTCGGGCATCGTCCGGCATGGCGGCCAGCAGGTTGGCCATCATCTCCAGGTCGATCATCGAGGCTTCGTCCACCACCAGTACATCCAGTGGCAGCGGATTGCCGGCGTGATGACGGAAGTGCCGGGAGTTGGGACGACTGCCGAGCAGGCGGTGCACGGTGGAGACGTCGCAGGGAATCTGCTCGCGGATTTCGGCACTGACCTTGAGGCGCTCGACCTGCTGGCCGATGGACTCGGTCAGGCGCGCTGCAGCCTTGCCGGTAGGCGCCGCCAGACGAATCCGCAACGGCCGTCCCGCCTCCACCGCCGGAGCCTGAAGCAAAGCCAGCAGACGCACCACCGTAGTGGTTTTACCGGTACCCGGGCCGCCGGTGATGATGCTGAAACCGCTGCGGGTCGCGAGCGCACAGGCGAGTTTCTGCCAGTCGACATGGCCAGGTTCGGCGCCTTCCTTGAACAGGTTGTCGAGGCGCGCGCGCAGGTCGGCAGGCGTTGGCTCGTCCTGCGACAGACGCTGGCGCAGGGCGCTGTCGATCTGTCGCTCATAGGTCCAGTAGCGGCGCAGGTACAGCCGGCCCTCGCTGAGGACCAACGGGCGGGAAGCATGCTCGGGGGCATCACCCGCCGCCACCAGGGCACTGGCCTGCAGACGCTGCAACCAGGTGTCGCCGGTCAGACGCTCCAGCAGTTGCGATGGCAACAGCGAAGGGCCGGCCAGCGCATCCCCTTCAGGCGGCAGGGACAAGGCGAAGTCCGGTTCGGCGAGGGTCTTCTGCAGGTCGAGACAGACATGACCGTGCCCCAGTTGATGACTCGCCAGCGCCGCCGCCAGCAGCACCAGCGGATCGCCCTGGGGCTCGCGATCCCGCAGGAAGGCGACGAAGGCACGGTCCAGCGCACGCAGCCAGCCACGCTCGACCCAGCGGTCGAGCAGGGCCAGCAGGTCATTGCTGTCGGTGAGCGGCGTGAGGGCCGCGAGGTGTTCGGCATCCAGCGGAGTGGGCAGCAGGTCGTCGAAGGTACGGATCATGGGACGTCTCCAAACAGGTCCTGTTGCTGCACAGGCTGGGCACCACGGAACAGCGCATCGAGTTGTTCGATCAGGGTGCGCGGCGGCTTGACGAAATACACGCCCTGGCTCGGCGAATGGGCACCGCGCAGGAAGATATACACAGCGCCACCGACGTGCAGGTCGTAGTCGTAGTCGGGCAGGCGCGCGCGCAGCTGACGATGAAGGGCCAGCAGGTAGAGGACGTATTGCAGGTCATAGCGGTGTTCAAGGATCGCCGCTTCCATGGCCAGCTCGCTATAGGCCAGGTCATCGGGGCCGAGCCAGTTGGACTTGTAGTCGGCCACGTAGTAGCGACCGTCATGCTCGAAGACCAGGTCGATAAAGCCCTTGAACATGCCATTGAGCAAGGCCGCCTGCGCCGCCGGCCGCGAAGCGCCCTGGTGGGTGTGCTGGGCGACCAGGCGGTCCAGGTGCTGGACGTCGACGCGGTGGCTGGCGAACCAGAATTCCATTTCGATCTGGTACTGGTTCAAGCCGCCAAGAGCGACCGGCCTGATGTCTGCATCCAGGTGCAAGGGTACCGACAACAGATGCATCAACCAGGCGTCGAGGGTAGTGATCCACCCCTTCCAGTCGCGCCGGATGCAACGCTGGGCAACGACGTCGTGCAGTGCCTGAGGAGCCGCCACCGCACGCTCGAAGCCCTCCTGCCCCGCCCATTCCAGCAAGCCATGGAGGAAAGTCCCGGGATTGGGACCTCGGGGGAATCGGTGGATATCACCCGCCGTCGCCATCACCTCGCGCAGGGCATTCGGATCGGGGCGCTCGTCATCCAGCAGTTGCTGGGCCTGGGCCACATCGGCGTCCAGCTCGAGGGCTTCCTCACCGATGCGCAGCGCACTGTAGGAGGCGATCCACCAGTTTTCCGCGGCACGGCGTTTCGGTTCGCGTACGGCCAGCAACTCGGCCGTCTGCCGGGGCGGAATGTAGACCTGGTCATCGGCCTCTGGCGGCGGCAGGCTGCTGATGGCATCGCAGTGTTCCTTCAGCCCATCGAGCCAACCGGCCAGTGCGGCAGAGTCGCCCAATGGCTGGCCACCGCCAAGCAGATAGCCGAGGGCACTGCGGTGCAGCAACGATTCCTTGCCGGTGCCGCGCTTGAGGTCGGCGACACCCAGCCAGCACCCGTGCTTGGCCCGGGTCAGGGCCACGTAGAACAGACGCAGGTCCTCGGCCAGACGCTCGTCATCGGCCAGGGCGATCTGCTCGTCGGTGGGGCTCAGGGTCAGGTGCGAGGCGCCGCTTTCATCGTGCCAGCCCAGTGGCAGGCGCTTGCCGTCAACCGGTTTCGCCGTGCTGATGAACGGCAGGAACACCAGTTCGTATTCCAGGCCCTTGGACTTGTGGATGGTCACTACCTTGACCAGTTGCTCGTCGCTTTCCAGGCGCAGGATCTGCTCCTCACCTGCTTGCCCGGACGCCGCCAGGTGCTCGCCGAGATGGCGGATCAGCGCCTGCTCGCCATCCAGCTCGGTGGCCGCCTGTTGCAGCAGTTCCGCCAGGTGCAGCAGGTTGGTCAGCACCCGCTCGCCATCGCTGCGGCCGATCAACAGCACAGGCAGCTCGAAGTCGTGAAGCAGGTGGCGCAGCATCGGCAGCACGCCCTGGATGCGCCAGATCACCCGGTACTGGCGGAACTGCATGACGCGGTTTTCCCAGAGCATCTCGTCTTCGTTGAGACGGGCCAGGGCACTCAGCGGCTGGCCAAGCGTGGTACTGGCCAGTGCAGCCTTTAGCAGGCGCTCGTTGTCCGGCTCGGCACAGGCCTTGAGCCAGGCCAGCAGGTCATGAGCCTCCTGGGCGGCGAACACCGAATCCTTGTCGGAGAGGTAAACGCTGCGCACGCCCCGGGCCGCGAGCTCGGCGCGCACCAGCTGCGCTTCACGACCGTCACGTACAAGGATGGCAATGTCCGAGGGCATGCAGCCGCGCAGGCTGCCATCGTTCTGAACGAAGCCGGCACTGCCCTGCTGGCCACCGTTGAGCAGATGGACGATCTGCGTCGCACAACTGATCGCCATCTGCTGGCGGTACAGGGTGTTGGAGATCGGCGCATCGCTGGCCTGCAGCCACAGGTTCAACGCAGCAACCGGCAGGCCATCGACCTGCAGGCGTTCCTTGTGGCCCCGTGCGTTCACGGCAATGAACGGCACCGGGTTCTCGCCTTGCTGGTCTCGGAACAGGAAGGCTGCCCGCCCCTCCTCTCGCTGCTCGGCCTGGAGGAAGACATGGTTGACCGCCGTCACCATCGGCTGGGTCGAGCGGAAGTTGGTGTCCAGGCTATGCAGGCGCCCGGCCGTGGCGCGACGGGCGCCGAGGTAGGTGAAGATGTCGGCGCCGCGGAAGGCGTAAATCGCCTGCTTGGGGTCGCCGATCAGGAACAGGCCGGTGTCCCGTGCATTGTCCTCGATGCGGTAGATACACTCGAAGATGCGGTACTGCACCGGGTCGGTGTCCTGGAATTCGTCGATCAGGGCCACCGGGAACTGCTCGCGGATCAGGCCGGCCAGGCGCTCGCCGGCGGGACCGGCCAGGGCATGGTCGAGGCGCTGGAGCATGTCGTCGAAGCCCATTTCCGCACGGCGGCGCTTCTCTTGCTCGAAGCGTTGCGACACCCAGGCGGCAGCATGTTCGAGCAACTGCGCATCCGGGGTCGGCAAGGCCTGCAACTGTTCGCGCAGGCTGACCATCGCTTCCAGTGCGGGGTGGCTCGGGGGCTCGGTTTTCCAGGCCGCGGCGACACCGTCCGGGGTAAGCCGGGTGAAGCCGGTGCCGATATCCAGCGCCTGGGCCTGCTCGTCCTGCGCCCAGGCCAGGAGCTTGTCGCACCAGGGCTTGAAGTAGCGTTCCTGGATCATGCTGCCGTTGACGGCCTTGGCCTTGACCGCCTCGCGGAAGATCTCCAGGAGTTCCTGCGACCACTGTGCCCAGGGGGCTTTCAAGGTCTGCAGTTGCTCACCACGGCGGCGCAGGACGTCATTGATGACGGCTTGCGGCTCTTCGCCTTGCCCATCCCCGGAATGCCGGCCAAACAGGGCGCGGACCCGTGGCAGCAGATCGTCCGGGCTGTGCCAGTGCTCACGCACCCAGTTCAGGGCCTCGCCCTGCATGCCGTAGCAGAAGCGCCGCCAGTAATCGCGCATGACCTGGCCGAGCAATTCGCTGTGGTCGGTTTCCAGGGTCTGGGTGAACAGGCTGCCGCTGTCGAAGGCGTGCTCGCGGAGCATGCGCTGGCACCAGCTGTGGATGGTCGAGACCGCAGCCTCGTCCATCCACTGTGCCGCGACTTCCAGGCGATTGGCGCAGGCTGGCCAGAGGTCGGCGGGATAGTCGTCGCGCAGTTGGGTCAGTAGCGGATCGGCCTCGGCCAGGTCACCACGGAAGAAGCGCGCCGCTTCGGCGAGACGGGTGCGAATGCGTTCGCGCAGTTCCTTGGTGGCGGCATCGGTGAAGGTCACCACGAGGATCTGCGGTGGCAGCAGCTCGCGACCAAAACCCTGCTCGCCACCATGGCCAAGCACCAGGCGCAGGTACAGGGCGGAAATGGTGAAGGTCTTGCCGGTACCGGCACTGGCTTCGATCAGTTGGCTGCCATGCAGCGGGAACGTCAGCGCCAGGGGCGCCTGCTTGACTGCCTCGTTCATGGGCGCGCCTCCTCTGCGGCCAGGGTCTGCCATTTGGCTTCGTACATGGGTTTGTACAGCGCCTCGCACCAGCCTTCGAACTCCTCGCTGGCGGTCAGCGCGGCGAAGTCGCCGAACTGGCGGGCCAGGGCCACGCTTTCGCCGCGCTCGCCACCACGTTGGCCGTCGCCGTCGTAGGCCTTGGCGGCATCTATCAGGGCCTTGTCCGGATCCTTGCCGGCCAGCCAGGCGAAGGCGGTCTTGATGGCAACGGGCAGCGGCGTATTCATGCCGGCCTGGCGGGAGATCAGCAGGTTGCCCAACTGTTCGCTGGCCTCAGCCTGGTCGAGCGGGGCCAGCATCAGGGTGATATCGGTAGCGACTACCGCGCTGTGCAGCCGATGGCCGACGGCGCAGGCAGCCAGGTGCATGACCCAGGTGGCGGCCAGTCGATGCCACTTCAGGGTGCGGCCGCTGCTGATGCCGTTGGGCAGGGTGGTGATGCTCAGCAGCGCCTGGTCGGCGCGCTGCTGGACACGGCCGAGCCAGCCTTCAAGCTTGAGCTCGCCCACCTCGAAACGGATCGGCAGGGCGCTGTCGATACGGGTTGGCCATTCCTGCAGCAGACGGCGATGACGTTGCAACAGGTCGGGCAAGGGGTCGATCAGCTCTTCGCGCAGGCAGTCGCCGAAACCGGCCAGGGGCAGCAGGCCACTGCCTTGCAGGCGACGCGCTTCGCTGCCCAGGGCGGCCTCGCTCTGCATCGGGTCGAGCAGGGCAGCGCCGAGCAGGCTTTCGCTCAGGCTGTAGCGTTGCAGGGCGTCGAGAACGAAGGGCTCGTCATCGGCCAGCGGCGCCTGCGCCGATTCGAAGAAGACTTTCAGGCGCTGGCTGAAAAAGTGCCGGACGGGATGACGGAGGAAGTCCTGGAGCAGCGCCAGGGTCAGCGGTTCGTCGCTCTGGTAGCGTTCCAGGCGCTCTTCCTCGGGCAGCGCCTGCTCGCCAGGCTGGTGCAGGCTGCGCCACTCCCGGGCATAGCTGAACAGGTCGCCGCCACGGTGGAAGTAGCGGGCGCTGAAGGGTTGCAGCGGGTGTTCGGTGGTGAGCTTGTACAGCAATTGCTCACCGGCATCCTGGTTGCCATCGCTGGCCGCCCCCTTGAGTCGCCAGCCGGCTGCGATATGGTCGCGCAACTGGCCGATCAGCACCGAGGCCGGACGATCGCTGTTGTCGCGGATGCTGCGCCCGACCCAACTGACGTAGAGCTGGGCGCGGGCGGACAGCAAGGCTTCCAGCAGCAGGTAACGGTCGTCCTCGCGGCGCGAACGGTCACCGGGACGGTAATCGCTGCCCATCAGGTCGAAGTCCAGCGGTGGCTGTGCGCGAGGGTAGTCGCCGTCGTTCATGCCGAGCAGGCAGACCACCTTGAACGGGATCGCACGCATGGGCATCAGGGTACAGAAGTTGACCGAGCCTGCGAGGAAACGCTGGGACAGCTTGCCCTGGTCCAGGCCGGCGAGCCAGGCTTCACGGACCACGGTGAGCGGCAGCAGATCCTGCAGGCCGACGGCTTCGCAGGTTTGCAACCAGTCATCGCCAAGGGTCTGCAGTTGTACCAGCAGGTAGTCGTCATGCTCGCTTTCGGCGAGGAAGAAGACCTGCAGCAAGGCGTTGAGGCGTTCACCCCAACGGGTTGCGCAGGCCGGTTGGGACAGCTCGGCGTGAGCCACTTCGAGGGCGTCGAGCAAGGCCACGAGCGGACCGATCAGCGCGGCATCGAGGCCGCCGATCTCGTCGTAGGGCACGATGCCGTCACAGCTTTCACCCGCGCCGACCGCGTAGCCCAGGAGCATGCGACGCAGGCCGAAACGCCAGCTGTTCTGCTCCAGTTCAGCCGGCAGGCCGAGGCTGGCGCGTTGCTCGGCATTGAGCCCCCAGCGCACGCCGGCGCCTTCGATCCAGCGATGCAGGGTCGGCAGGTCGCTTTCCTTGATGGCGAAGCGTGCACGCAAGGCCGGGACGTCGAGCAGGTCGAGGATTTCACTGACCGGGAAGCGGCTGTCGGGCAGCTTGAGCAGGTGCTCGAGGGCGATCAGCAGCGGGTCGCGGCCGCGCTGGCCCTGGTCGGTCAGGGTGAAGGGGATGAAACGGCTGTCGCTGCGATCGAGCTGGCCGAACACCGCGCGAATATGTGGGGCGTAGGTGTTGACGTCCGGAACCATGACGATCACGTCCCGGGGGCGCAGTTTCGGGTCGGCGCTGAAGCGGGCGAGCAACTGGTCATGGAGGATCTCCACTTCGCGCTGGGCGCTGTGGGCGATGTGGAAACGTACCGACGGATCCTTTCTCGGATCGACCTCGGGCCACAGCTCGCGGGTTTCGTTCAGCGGGCGCAGTTCAAGGATGTCGTCCTGGAGCTGGCCGAGCAGGTGCACGGGTTCTTCTTCGCTGAACAGGTCAATGCGGCCATCGCTGAACGCCGTACGGTAGCTGGCAGGATCATCATAGCTGTCGAGCAGGTTGATGTAGTCGCGGCCCTGCTTGCCCCAGGCGGCGAGCAGCGGGTG
Source organism: Pseudomonas putida (assembly GCF_001941965.1). Lineage (GTDB taxonomy): Bacteria > Pseudomonadota > Gammaproteobacteria > Pseudomonadales > Pseudomonadaceae > Aquipseudomonas > Aquipseudomonas putida_L. The sequence goes on from NZ_MKZO01000004.1 coordinate 168,091, forward strand.
GGCATGCTGGTGCAGGCTTTCGGCATCAATGGGGCCGGCCATGCCCTGCTTGCGCTGCTGGCGTTTGTACTGGTGGCGCAGCAGGTCCTTGTCGGCAACGATATCCGCCCAGTGGTGACGGCAGGGGTTGTGCACGCAAAGCAGCACCTGGCTGAAACGGGCGAGCCCGGCCAGGGCTTCCAAGGCCTGTGCCGGCAGCGAGGAAATGCCGAAGACGATTACACGGGACGGCAAGCCGGACGGAGCCTGTTCCAGGGTGTTGATACGCTCGATGAAGCGCTGGTGCACGCCGGCACGGCTCTGGGCCATGCCCTCCTCGCCAACGTCCAGCAGCAAGGCACGCCACAACTCGGCCTGCCAGCAATTGGCAGGGGACAATGGCTTGGCTTCGCCACGGGCATTGATCACCACATGCCGGCCGGCGGCCCACTCTCCCAGCCAGTCGGCGCGATAGACCTGATACTGGTCGAACAGGTCAGCCAGGCGCTCGGCCAGTTGGTAGCGCTTGCGCAGATCGCTGTCATCCAGGAGGAAACGTTGCAGCGGCTCGAAATGCGGCCTGTGGATAAGTTCGGGGAGCAGGCGCATCAGGCGCCAGGTCAGCGGGGCCTTGTCGAGGAGCGAAGTTTCCGGGATTTCTTCGCGGCCCAGCACCTTGCGATACAACTGCCACATGAAGCTGCCGGGCAGTTGGACCTCGATCGCGGCGGCAATGCCGACGCCGCCCATATCCTCGTCTTCAGGGTCCTCTGCCAAGGCCAGCTTCAGCCATTGGGCGATGCCGTTGCTCTGCACCAGGACGATCTCGTTCTCCAGCGGGGCCAGGGGATAGCGGCGCATCCAGCTCACCACCAGGCTGCGCAGTTCATCCAGACGGTTGCCGTGAACGACCATGAATCCCGGAAGAAGTGTGCTGGTGTGCGACATGAGGCGTCCCTGGGCAGTCGAGAAAGAGAGGGGAACATAGCATGGGGGCAGTTCCCCGGGTCAGGCAGGATCTGGTCGATTTATTTCGACACTGATTTCGAAACCGGAAAAGACAAAACCCCTACCTGCATTCGCAGATAGGGGTTTCGGAATTGAATCTTGACGATGACCTACTCTCACATGGAGAAGCTCCACACTACCATCGGCGATGCATCGTTTCACTGCTGAGTTCGGGATGGGATCAGGTGGTTCCAATGCT
>NZ_MKZO01000005.1 GCF_001941965.1 Pseudomonas putida
ACTATTTCGATTTCTCGTATAGTCACTTGTGATGCTGATAATCTTTCTGACTATCAGTCCATTATCACAAGCACCCACACGAATTGCTTGATTCAGTTGTTAAAGAGCGGTGGTTGAAGTCTTTCGCCTCAACCGAGGCGCGCATTCTACGCTTTCCTCAGATCCTGTCAAGCGTTTATTTTGAAGTTTTTCAGAATTTCTCGTTCAACTTCAACCACTTGACTCGCTGCGATCTCTCGTTAGCGGGAGGCGAATTCTACAGCGTTACAACCTGCTGTCAACCACCTTTTTCAACCGCTTTCGGAGAAGACCGAAACACTTCCTACACTCTCCAGAACATCTAACTCATTGAATCTCAAGGAGTTTTCCGTTCCGACTGCGCCGGAAGTGGGGCGAATTATAGAGAGATAAAACGGGGCGTCAAGGGCTGATTTGAAACTTTTTCAAAACAGCCCTGAAACACGCCTGAAACAGCACTGACACCTATATAAGGAAAAGGCTTCCTTATTCAGCCTTCAGGGTGATCCGCGCAAAGGCCTTCTTGCCTGCCTGGCAGACGTGAGTCTTGCCAATAGCGAAGACGAAGCCACGATCGACAACTTCGCCGTCGACGCGAACACCACCGGACGCCAGCAGGTCACGCGCCGCTGCGGAGTTCTTCACCAGGCCCGCCTTGTTCAGCACCGCCGAGATCGGCATGTCTTCCGCGGCAACCACCTCGACCTCTGGCAGGTCTTCCGGCAGCTCGCCTTCCTTCATACGGTTACCGGCCGCACGGTGCGCATTGGCCGCTGCGTCTTCACCATGGAAGCGAGCAACGATCTCCTCGGCCAGCTTGATCTTGATGTCGCGGGGGTTGGCACCGGCAGCCACCTCGGCGCGGAAGCCATCGATCTCTTCCATGGAGCGGAAGCTGAGCAGCTCGAAGTAACGCCACATCAGCGTGTCAGGAATCGACACCAGCTTGCTGTACATCACACCCGGTGCTTCTTGGATGCCGACGTAGTTGCCCAGGGACTTGGACATCTTCTTCACGCCATCCAGGCCTTCCAGCAGCGGCATGGTCACGATGTTCTGCGCTTCCTGGCCATAGCTGCGCTGCAGCTCGCGCCCCATCAGCAGGTTGAACTTCTGGTCGGTACCGCCCAGCTCGACATCCGCCTTCAGCGCCACCGAGTCGTAGCCCTGCACCAGCGGGTAGAGGAACTCGTGGATGGCGATCGGCTGGTTGGTGGTGTAGCGCTTGTCGAAGTCATCACGCTCGAGCATGCGCGCCACGGTGTACTGCGACGCCAGGCGAATGAAGTCGGCCGGGGTCAGCTTGTCCATCCAGGTGGAGTTGAAAGCGACCTCGGTCTTGGCCGGGTCGAGAATCTTGAAGACCTGCTGTTTATAGGTCTCGGCGTTATCCAGCACCTGCTCGCGGGTCAGCGGCGGACGAGTCGCGCTCTTGCCGCTCGGGTCGCCGATCATGCCGGTGAAGTCACCGATCAGGAAGATCACCTGGTGCCCCAGATCCTGGAACTGACGCAGCTTGTTGATCAGCACCGTGTGCCCCAGGTGCAGGTCAGGCGCGGTCGGATCGAAACCCGCCTTGATGCGCAGCGGCTGGCCACGCTTGAGTTTCTCGACCAGTTCGGACTCGACCAGTACCTCTTCCGCACCACGCTTGATCAGCGCTAGCTGCTCTTCAACCGACTTCATACACAGACCCGCAGGCTCAGATTCAAAGGGCCCCAACCATACAAGATCAGCCATCAATTACAAGATCCGGGGCCGGATGTGACCCATGACCGGGTTGATGACGTCTGCGCGCTTGCTTTGAAGGGGATTTGGTTATATTTTATACAGTTATTTCATCTTCATCATGTCATTCATCTTTTCCTTTTCATCCTTTTCAAAGTTATTTCATCCATGACCAACGAACCGACTAAAGCGCCTCCGCTTTATCCGAAGAGCCACCTGTTGGCCGCGAGCGGCATTGCCGCCCTCCTCAGCCTGGCCTTGCTGGTATTCCCTTCCAGCGAAGTAGAAGCCAAACGAACCACCCTCAACCTCGAACTGGAAACCCCGGCCGAGCAGCTCAAGGCCGAACCGGAACAGCCACTGGCAGCAGAAGAAAACACTGCTTCGCCATTCGCCCAGATCGACAACGCCGAACCTCAGTCCGAGGGCACTGCCAAGACCGAACCTGCCGAGAAGGCAGCCGAAGTCGCCGAAGCCGAGCCGGCCAAGCAGCCCGGTCATCGCGAAGTGGTAGTTGCCAAGGGCGATACCCTGTCCACCCTCTTCGCCAAGCTCGGCCTGCCCGCCAGTGCCGTGCACGAAGTACTGGCCAGTAACAAGCAGGCCAAACAGTTCAGCCAGTTGAAGAACGGCCAGGTACTGCAGATCGAACTGGACAAGGACGGCCAACTGGCCAGCCTGCACAGCAAGGTCAGCGACCTGGAGACCATCCGCCTGACCAAGGCCGCCAGCGGCTACGCCTTCAACCGCGAAGTGACCAAGCCAGTCACCCGCTCCGCCTACGTGCACGGCGTGATCAAGAGTTCGCTGTCGGCCTCGGCCCAGCGCGCCGGCATGTCCCACAGCATGACCATGGACATGGCCAATATCTTCGGCTACGACATCGACTTCGCCCAGGACATCCGCCAGGGTGACGAATTCGACGTGATCTACGAGCAGAAGATGGTCGACGGCAAGGTGGTCGGCACCGGCAATATCCTCTCGGCACGCTTCACCAACCGCGGCAAGACCTACAGCGCGGTGCGCTACACCAACAAGGCCGGCAGCACCAGCTACTACACCGCCGACGGCAACAGCATGCGCAAGGCGTTCATCCGTACCCCGGTGGACTTCGCCCGCATCAGCTCGCGCTTCTCCGCCGGCCGCAAGCACCCGATCCTGAACAAGATCCGCGCACACAAGGGCGTGGACTACGCGGCACCACGCGGTACGCCGATCAAGGCCGCCGGTGACGGCAAGGTCCTGCTCGCCGGACGTCGCGGTGGCTACGGCAACACCGTGATCATCCAGCACGGCAGCACCTACCAGACCCTCTACGGGCACATGCAGGGCTTCGCCAAGGGCGTGAAGACCGGCAGCACCGTTAAGCAAGGCCAGGTCATCGGCTATATCGGTACCACCGGCCTGTCCACCGGCCCACACCTGCACTACGAGTTCCAGGTCAACGGTGTGCACGTCGATCCGTTGGGCCAGAAACTGCCAATGGCCGACCCGATCGCCAAGGCCGAACGCCAGCGCTTCATGCAGCTCAGCCAGCCACTGGTTGCGCGCATGGACCAGGAAAAGGCCACCATGCTGGCCTCGAACAAGCGCTGACCCATGGCCCTTTACCTGGGTGTGATGTCCGGTACCAGCCTCGATGGGCTGGACATCGCCTTGATCGACAACGAGCCGCGAGTCTCTCTACTCGCTTCCCACTACATTCCCATGCCCGAAGCGCTGCGCCTGGCCATGCTCGGCCTGTGCGCCAGCGGTCCGGACGAGATCGCCCGGGCCGCCCTGGCGGAAGCCGAATGGGTTCGCCTCGCGGCGCAGGGTATCCAGCAGTTGCTCGACACCCAGGGCCTTCGCTCTGAACACATCCGCGCCATCGGCAGCCACGGCCAGACCATCCGCCACGAACCCACTCGCGGCTTCACCGTGCAGATTGGCAACCCGGCCCTGCTTGCCGAGCTGACGGGCATTACCGTGGTCGGTGATTTCCGCCGTCGCGATGTCGCTGCGGGTGGCCAGGGCGCACCGCTGGTGCCGGCCTTCCATGACGCGCTGTTCAACGCCGAGGGCGAGCGCCTCGCCGTGCTTAACGTCGGCGGATTCAGCAATCTCAGCCTGATCGAGCAGGACAAGCCGGTCGCCGGCTTCGACTGCGGCCCGGGCAACGTGCTGCTGGATGCATGGATCAATGAGAAGCAGGGCCGCGGCTACGATGCCAATGGCGCCTGGGCCGCCAGCGGCAAGGTGCTGCCGACGCTGCTGGGCAGTCTGCTCAGCGATCCGTTCTTCGCCGGCACCGGCCCCAAGAGCACCGGGCGCGAACTGTTCAACCTGCCCTGGCTGCAGCATCACCTGAGCACCCAGCCGGCCTGCGCCGACGAGGATGTCCAGGCCACCCTGCTGGAACTGACCGCCCTGAGTATCGTCGACTCGCTGAAGAAGGCCCAGGAAGACACCCAGGTTCTGCTGGTCTGCGGCGGTGGCGCCCACAACGGCACGTTGATGGCGCGACTGGCCAGCCTGCTGCCCGGCGCACGGGTCAGCAGCACCATGGCGCTTGGCGTCGATCCGGACTGGGTCGAAGCCATGGCCTTCGCCTGGTTGGCACACTGCTGCCTCGAAGGCATCGCCGGCAATCGCCCCAGCGTCACCGGCGCCCGCGGCCTGCGGGTGCTGGGCGCCATCTACCCGGCATAAACCGCAGAAAGCAGAACGCCGCGCATAAGCGCGGCGTTTTGTTTAAAGCCCTTTCTCGAGAAAGGTGTGACGAATCAGATCGAGAACGAGGAACCGCAACCACAAGTGGTCGTGGCATTCGGGTTCTTGATCACGAAACGCGAACCTTCCAGGCCTTCCTGGTAATCCACTTCGGCTCCTGCCAGGTACTGGTAGCTCATCGGATCGACCACCAGGGCGACGCCTTCGCGTTCGACGATGGTGTCGTCTTCCGCGATGTCTTCATCGAAGGTGAAGCCGTACTGGAAGCCCGAGCAGCCACCGCCCGTCACGAAAACCCGCAACTTCAGGCGATCATTGCCCTCTTCGTCAACCAGGGTCTTCACCTTGTGCGCGGCGTTGTGCGTGAACTGCAGGGCCGAAGGGGTGAAGGATTCGACGCTCATGCTGAATATCTCCCGGCGCTATACCGCCATCGTGCGTGATGGCGCGCATTATCCGCTTCCCCGAGAAAATCGGTCAACTATAGAAGCGGTATCAGGCTACAAGCGGAAAGTATAAGTCCCGCTTGCAGCCTGACAGGCCGGTGCTTACGGCAGCAGGCCGGCGTGGGACAGGCCCAGGCGCTCGTCCAGGCCGAAGAGGATGTTGAGGTTCTGTACCGCCTGGCCGGACGCGCCCTTCACCAGGTTGTCGATAACCGACAGCACCACCACCAGATCACCGCCCTGTGGACGGTGCACGGCGATACGGCAGACGTTGGCACCACGCACGCTGCGGGTTTCCGGGTGACTACCAGCCGGCATAACGTCCACGAACGGCTCGTTGGCGTAGCGCTTCTCGAACAGCGCCTGCAGGTCGACCGAGGTGTCGGCGACGGTCGCGTACAGCGTCGAGTGGATGCCACGGATCATCGGGGTCAGGTGCGGCACGAAGGTCAGGCCGACGTCGCCACCGGCGGCGCGGCGCAGGCCCTGGCGGATTTCCGGCAGGTGACGGTGACCTTTGACGGCATAGGCCTTCATGCTCTCGCCCGCTTCGCAGAACAGCGAACCGACGCTGGCACCACGACCGGCACCGCTGACGCCGGACTTGCAGTCGGCGATCAGGCGCGAGTTATCGGCGATACCCGCTTCCAGCAGCGGCAGGAAGCCCAGCTGGGTGGCAGTCGGGTAGCAACCCGGCACGGCGATCAGGCGCGCCTGGCGGATCTGCTCGCGATTGACTTCCGGCAGGCCGTAGACCGCGTCCTTCAGCAGCTCGGGAGCGCCGTGCGGCTGGCCGTACCACTTGGCCCACTCATCGGCGTCCTGCAGGCGGAAGTCGGCGGACAGGTCGATGACCTTGGTGCCGGCAGCCAGCAACTCGCCGGCCAGGGCGTGGGCAACGCCGTGCGGGGTGGCGAAGAACACCACGTCGCAGGCGGCCAGGGTCTTGGTGTCCGGCACGCTGAAGGCGAGGTTGTCGTAGTGGCCTCGCAGGTTCGGGTACATGTCGGCTACAGGCAGGCCCGCTTCCGAGCGCGAAGTGATGACTGCGACTTCAGCCTGAGGATGCTGTGCCAGCAGACGCAGCAACTCGACACCGGTGTAACCCGTGCCGCCAACGATACCGACCTTGACCATTAACTGCCCCCTATCAACGAACCGACTGGAAAACCAGTGATGATAGGGGCCTGTGGTTACAGCTACAACCGTTGAGATGACGGTGGCGGCGCCTAACCACTACTATCTGACGACCGTGAACCGCCAAGGACTAAAAACATGCTGTATCTCTGGATCAAAGCCCTGCATATCGTCAGCGTCGTCTGCTGGTTTGCCGGCCTCTTCTACCTGCCGCGCCTGTTCGTCTATCACGCCGACAGCAAGGACCAGATCAGCCGCGACCGCTTCGTGATCATGGAGCGCAAGCTGTACCGCTTCATCATGGGCCCGGCGATGATCGCCGCGTTCGTCTTCGGTATCTGGATGCTCTACCTGACCCCCGGCTGGCTGAGCCAGGGCTGGCTGCACGCCAAGCTGACCCTGGTCTTCCTGCTCACCGGCTACCATCACATGTGCGGCGCCAACGTGAAACGCTTCGCCCGCGGCGAGAACAACCGCAGCCATACCTACTTCCGCTGGTTCAACGAAGTGCCGGTGCTGTTCCTGCTGCTCATCGTAATTCTGGTGGTGGTCAAACCGTTCTGATCGTAAACCCGTCAACGCGAGAATCCGTCATGTCATTGCCCGAACTGCTTGAACGACGCTTGCGCCTGCCCGTGGTGGCAGCGCCGATGTTCCTGATCTCGAACCCGCAACTGGTCCTGGCCTGTTGCCGCAATGGCGTGATGGGCAGCTTCCCCGCGCTGAACCAGCGCGACACCGCAGGCTTCAAGGCCTGGCTGGAGGAAATCGAGACCGGCCTGGCCGATCTGGCCAATCCTGCGCCCTATGCGGTGAACCTGATCGTCCACCAGAGCAATCCACGCCTGCAGGCCGACCTTGCGGTCTGCATCGAGCACAAGGTACCGGTGGTGATCACCAGCCTCGGCGCGGTGAAGGAAGTGGTGGACGCCGTGCACAGCTACGGTGGCCTGGTGTTCCATGATGTCACCACCCGCCGGCATGCCGAGAAAGCCGCCCAGGCCGGGGTCGATGGTCTGATCGCGGTAGCAGCCGGCGCCGGCGGCCACGCCGGGACCTGGAGCCCGTTCGCCCTGGTCGCCGAGATCCGCCAGTTCTTCGACAAGACCCTACTCCTCGCCGGCTGCCTCAACCGCGGCCATGAGATTGTCGCCGCGCAACTGCTCGGCGCCGACCTCGCCTATCTCGGCACCCATTTCATCGCCAGCCTGGAAAGCCAGGCTTCCCCCGAATACAAAGCCATGCTGCTGGAGGCCAAGGCAGCCGATATCGTCCATACCCCGGTAGTCTCCGGCGTTCCCGCCAGCTTCATGCGCCAGAGTCTGGAAAAGGCCGGCTACGACCTGGCCAGCCTGGCGAAGGGCGGCGAGATCCAGCTCAAGCCGATCCACGAGGAAGCCAAGGCCTGGAAAACCGTGTGGTCGGCCGGCCAGGGCGTGGGCGCCATCGACCAGCAATTGCCGGTGGAGCAACTGATCGCCCGCCTCGACGCGGAATACCGCGAGGCCCTGAAAAAAGCCGGCCAACTGGGCAGCCACTGGCCCCGCTAACCAGTAGACTAGGCGCCCTTTCGAACCCTCCCCGCCATTGGAGACGCGCATGACCCGTTACGCCATGATCACCGGTGCCTCCAGCGGTCTGGGCCTGGCACTGGCCGAAGCATTGGCACGGCGGGGACGCAACCTGATCCTGGTGGCCCGCCAGCGCGAAATGCTGGAGCCGGTCGCCATCGAACTGACCCAGCGCTTCGGCGTGGAAGTCCTGTTCCGCGCCTGCGATCTCGGCGAGCCGCTGCGCTTGTCCGGCTTCCTGCTGGAACTGGAAGAAGGCGAGCGGCAGATCGACCTGCTGGTGAACTGCGCCGGGATCCGTTCCTACGGACACTTCCTCGCCCAGGAATGGGGCGACGAGCAGGACCTTATCGAAGTCAACATCCTCGCCCTCACCCGCCTCTGCCATGCTCTGGGCAATGCCATGGCGGTGCAGGGCGGCGGGCAGATCCTCAATGTCGCCTCGCTGGCCGCCTTCGCACCGGGCCCGTGGATGAGCAGCTATGCCGCGAGCAAGGCCTACGTCCTGCATTTCTCCGAAGGCCTGCGCGAAGAACTCAAGCAGACCGGCATCAAGGTCTCGGTACTCTGCCCTGGCCCGGTGCGCTCGGCCAACCGGCGCATCCCGCGCCTGGAAAAGGGCAAGCGCTGCCTGAGCCCGGAAGAAGTCGCGCTCTATACGGTCCGCGCCCTGGACCGCAACAGGGCGATCATCATCCCCGGCCGGCGCAACCGCTGGCTGGCCCGCGCGCCGCGCCTGCTGACCCGCTGGATCAGCCGCAAGCTGGCCGGCGCCATCAACCGCGCCTACTGCCCGCGCTGAATCGAATCGCCACTGGGCGGCGGCGTGCCGGCTGAGTACACTCAGGCCCGACCACCACCATGGAGCAAGCGTTGTGGAGACTATTTTCACCAAGATCATCAACCGGGAAATCCCGGCGAAGATCATCTACGAAGACGACCAGGTCCTGGCGTTCCACGATATCGCCCCCCAGGCACCGGTACATTTCCTGGTCATCCCGAAAAAACCGATCCGCACCCTCAACGACCTCGCCGAGGAAGACAAGGGCCTGGCCGGACATATCCTGTTCACCGCCCAGCGCCTGGCCAAGGAACTGGGTTGCGAGGACGGCTTCCGCGTCGTGATGAACTGCAACGAGCTGGGCGGCCAGACCGTGTACCACATCCATATGCACGTGCTCGGCCAGCGTCAGATGAACTGGCCACCGGGCTGATCCAGCGCAAGCCCTGTCACGGGGTTTGAGTTAAACTGTCGGGCACATTCTTGCGGAGGTGCCCGATGGCTACCGAACGTCAATACTCGCCGCTCGACCGCTTGTTGCTGCAGGCCGACACCGCCATGCGCACCTTGCTGCCCTTCAGTGGCCAGCCTACCCGTCCTTCCCCTGCGATCATCCAGCCCGAAGCCGAGCTCGACGACAAGCAGACCCGCCATATCGCCGGCCTGATGCGTATCAACCACACCGGTGAAGTCTGCGCCCAGGCGCTCTACCAAGGTCAGGCCCTGACCGCCAAGCTGCCGGAAGTGCGCAAGGCGATGGAACAGGCCGCCGATGAAGAGATCGACCATCTGGTCTGGTGCGAACAGCGCATCCGCCAGTTGGGCAGTTCGCCAAGCGTGCTGAATCCGCTGTTCTACGGCATGTCCTTCGGGATCGGCGCGGTGGCTGGGCTGATCAGCGACAAGGTCAGCCTGGGCTTCGTCGCCGCCACCGAGCATCAGGTGTGCAAGCACCTCGACGAGCACCTGGAGCAGATCCCGCCGGAAGACGAGAAGTCCCGGGCGATCCTCGAGCAGATGCGCATCGACGAAGAGCATCACGCCGACATGGCCCTGGAGGCTGGCGGCTTCCGCTTCCCGGCGCCGGTCAAGTTCGGCATGAGCCTGATGGCGAAGGTCATGACCAAAAGTACCTACCGCATCTGACCTGCCATGACCGGGCGCTTCGAAGCCAGGGACCTGGCCCGCGCAGTTGACGCGGGCCTGCTGACTGCCGAGCAGGAACAGGCGCTCCTTCAGTTTTTGCGCGAGCAACCGGCACAGCGCCCGAGCTTCCAGCTTGCCCATGTCGCTTTCTACCTCGGCGCCTTGCTGATCATGGGCGCCATGGGCTGGCTGCTCAGCGAAGCCTGGATGCGGATCGGCGACACCGCGTTGCTGGTGGTCGCCCTCGCCTACATCACCCTGCTGACCTTCGCCGGCCTGGCCATGCAGCGCCGTGGCCAGTTGATTCCCGGCGGTGTACTGGCCGCGGTGGCGGTGAGCATCGTGCCATTGGCGGTGTTCGCCCTCGAGCGCCTGACCGGCCTCTGGCCGCTGGACGACAGCCAGGGCGACTACCACGACTATTACCGCTACGTGCAGGGCGGCTGGTTGTTGATGGAAGTGGCGACGGTCTGCGCCGGCCTGCTGATGCTGCGCCTGATTCCCTTCCCGTTCATCGTCATGCCGATCGCCGTGGCGCTGTGGTTCATGTCCATGGACCTGAGCGAGTGGTTCCACGGCGACACCTTCACCTGGGAGCAACGCCAGGAGGTCTCGTTGTGGTTCGGGCTGGGGCTGTTGCTGGTGGTCCTGCTGATCGACGGCCGTACCCGCGAGGACTATGCGTTCTGGGGTTATCTGGCCGGACTGCTGGCGTTCTGGGGCGGGCTGACCTCGATGAACAGCGACAGCGAACTGGGCAAGGCCCTGTACTGCCTGATCAACGTCGGCCTGATGCTGGTGGCGGTGTTGCTGCGCCGACCGATGTTCATGGTCTTCGGTGCGCTGGGTGTGGCGGCCTATCTCGGCTACCTGTCATACGAGGTGTTCGCCGAGTCGCTGCTGTTCCCGGTGGTTCTGAGCCTGATCGGCCTGGCGGTGATCGGCCTCGGCCTGCTCTACCAGAAACACCGTGAACACCTCAGCGACCGACTGCGCGCCGCACTGCCGGCCAGCCTGACGGACTGGCTGCCGGCACTACGGCGCTGAGGGATCAGCCGAGCTCGACGATCTCGTAGTCGTGGGTGATTTCCACACCGGCACGGCCCAGCATGATCGAGGCCGAGCAGTACTTCTCCGCCGACAGTTCGACCGCCCGCTTGACCTGGGCTTCCTTCAGGCCACGCCCCTTGACCACGAAGTGCAGGTGGATCTTGGTGAACACCTTCGGATCTTCGTTGGCGCGCTCGGCTTCAAGGAAGGCCTCGCAGCTTTCAACGGCCTGACGGGATTTGCGCAGGATGCTGACCACGTCGAAGTTGCTGCAGCCACCCAGGCCCAGCAAGAGCATTTCCATCGGGCGAACACCCAGGTTGCGGCCACCGGCCTCGGGCGGGCCGTCCATCACCACGACGTGGCCGCTACCCGACTCACCCAGGAACATCGCCTCGCCGGCCCACTGAATACGCGCCTTCATAACCGGTTTCCCCTCGCTAGAAAAAATGGCTGCCAGCTTAGTCCCTACGGGCGAAAGCGAAAAGGCTTAAGCGCTTGAGTAAATATGCCGATAACCCTGCATCGTCTGATAAACTGACGCCAATTTGATGGCGTTTTGCACCCATCCCAAAACTATAAATACTCACGGACCGCGTATTTCGGGGCTTAACCATGGTTGCCGCAACACTTCCAGCCAAGATCAAGAACGTCGACAAGCTGCTCGCGCATTGCCAGCGCCGCCGCTTCCCGGCCAAGAGCAACATTCTCAGTGCCGGCGATACCGCCGAAACCCTGTCGTTCATCGTCAAGGGCTCGGTGACCATCCTGATCGAAGGCGACGATGGTCGGGAAATGATCATCGCCTACCTCAACAGCGGCGATTTCTTCGGTGAACTCGGACTCTTCGAACCTGCCGGCAAGGAACAGCAGCGCAGCGCCTGGGTGCGGGCGAAGAGCGAATGTGAAGTGGCGGAAATCAGCTACGAGAAATTCCGCGAACTGGCACGCCAGGACCAGGACATTCTCTATGCCCTCGGCAGCCAGATGGCCCAGCGCCTGCGCAACACCACACGCAAGGTCGGCGACCTGGCCTTCTTCGACGTGACTGGCCGGGTGGCCCGCTGCCTGCTGGAGCTGTGCAAGCAGCCGGACGCCATGACCCACCCGGACGGCATGCAGATCAAGATCACCCGTCAGGAAATCGGGCGTATCGTCGGTTGTTCGCGGGAGATGGTCGGTCGCGTTCTCAAGGATCTCGAAGAACGCAACCTGGTGCACGTGAAGGGCAAGACCATGGTGGTCTTCGGCACCCGTTAATCCTTCGGAATGGCCTCGATGGTCCGGGCGTAGGCCTGGGCCAGACGCTCCAGCAGCGGCGCCTCGGGCACCACCTCGTGCAGCGCGATATGGCTGTCGGCCAGGCAACGCTGCTCCAGTTCGCAGCATTCGTTGAAACGGTTGACTGCCGCGACCATCGACTCGCGCTCGTTATCCAGCAGCAGCGCGCCATGCACCAATACCACCGGACGCTTGCCACCCAGGCCCTGGCGCCAGCGCTGGGCGGTGCCGACCAGTTTGCGGCCATTGAGATTGACGTTGTAGCGGCCGTCGCAGAAGGCGCCTTCGATTTCGCCTACCGAGGCCATTCCACCCCATTCCTTCAGTACATCGCACAAGGGCAGGCACAGGCGCTCGTAGGCGTTTTCGATACGGCTGTGGTCGCCTTCGCTGCGAGGGGCGACGTAGACCAGAGCGATGTTGATCACTGCCGGGGATTGCGGGACGGGCTCGCCGCCGGTTTCGCGCAACAGGATTGGCCAGCCGCCGATCGCCAGTTCGCCACAGGCGGCTTCGAAGCCTTCCAGGCGACTCATGCGGCGGGGCATTACCAACGCCCGGTCGGTGGGGCGCCAGAACAGCAGGCCATGTTCCTGTTCGCCCTTGCACACGGCCGCCAGCAGATCCTGCTCGGCATGCAGGCCGGCTTCGACGGTAACGGCTACGGGTTGTTCGCTCATGTGGTTTCCCTTTCTGATGGCCTCATCGCTGGCAAGCCAGCTCCCACAGGTACGGTGCATGCAGTACCTGTGGGAGCTGGCTTGCCAGCGATGAGGCCGAAACAGACAACATCATTGTCCAGCCTGAAATAAAAAGCCGGCAAACGCCGGCTTCGAATCGATCAGTCGGGCACGCCCCCGGGGAAGAACAGGCGCTGCAGCTCCACACCCGGCTCCTCGGCACGCATGAACGCTTCGCCAACGAGGAAAGAATAGACCTCGTTGATTTCCATCAGCTCGACATCCGCCCGATTGAGGATGCCGCTTTCGGTGATTGCCAGACGATCGCGAGGAATGCGCGGCAGCAGGTCGAGTGTGGTTTCCAGGCTGACTTCGAAAGTGTGCAGGTTGCGGTTGTTGACCCCGACCAGCGGCGTATCGAGCGTTTTCAGCGCACGCTCCAGTTCGTCGCCGTCGTGCACTTCCACCAGCACGTCGAGACCGACGCTCTTGGCGGTTGCCGCCAGCTCGGCCATCTTCACGTCGTCCAGGGCGGAGACAATCAGCAGCACGCAGTCGGCGCCCAGGGCACGGGCTTCGACGATCTGGTACGGATCGATCATGAAGTCCTTGCGGATCACCGGCAGCTTCACCGCCGCCCGGGCCTGCTGCAGGTAGGCATCCGCGCCCTGGAAGTAATCGACGTCGGTCAGCACCGACAGGCAGGTCGCACCACCCTTTTCGTAGCTGACGGCGATTTCCGCCGGCACGAAGTTCTCGCGGATCACGCCCTTGCTCGGCGACGCCTTCTTGATCTCGGCAATCACCGCCGGCTGCTTGCGCCTGGCCTGCTCGATCAGCGCATTGGCAAAGCCACGCGGCGCATCGGCGGCAGCCGCCAGACGCTCCAGCTCGGCAAGGCTGACCCGGGCGCTGCGCTCGGCGACTTCCTCGACCTTGCGGGCGAGGATCTTTTCCAGAACCGTCGGAACACTCATCCTTCATTCTCCAGCTTGAATACCGCAGTAAAGGCGCCCAGCTCTTCCATCTTTTCCCGAGCAAGGCCGGTGTGCAACGCGTCATGGGCCAGCTCGACACCTTGCTTGAGGCTCATGGCCAGGTCCGCCGCGTAGAGCGCAGCACCCGCATTGAGGACGATCATCTCGGCCGCCTTCTGCCCGTTCTCGGTCTTGCGCCGGCCGATGGCATCGCGGATCAGCGCCAGCGATTCCTCCGGACCGTTGACTGCCAGGCCATGCAGGCTCTGGCTCTTCATGCCGAGGTCTTCCGGCTCGACCCAGTACTCGGTGATCTCGCCGTTCTTCAGTTCGGCAACGAAGGTCGGCGCGGCGAGACTGAATTCGTCGAGGCCATCCTTGGAGTGCACCACCAGCACATGCTTGCTGCCCAGGCGCTGCAGCACTTCCGCCAACGGACGGCACAGGGCCTGGGTGAACACGCCGACGACCTGGTGCTTTACACCAGCCGGATTCGTAAGCGGGCCGAGCATGTTGAACAGGGTCCGCAGACCCAGGTCGCGGCGCGGGCCGGCAGCGTATTTCATGGCGCGGTGGTGGGTCTGGGCGAACATGAAGCCGATGCCCACGCTGTCGATGCAGCGGGCAACCTGGACCGGCGTCAGGTTCAGGTAGATGCCGGCCGCTTCCAAAAGGTCGGCACTGCCGCTCTTGCCGGATACCGCGCGGTTGCCATGCTTGGCCACGGTGCAGCCAGCCGCCGCGACGACGAAGGCCGAGCCAGTGGAGACGTTGAAGATATTGGCGCCGTCGCCGCCGGTGCCGACGATGTCGACCACGCCGTCGAGGGTATTGAGTTCGACCTTGTCCGCCAGCTCACGCATGACCGACACCGCACCGGTGATCTCGTCGATGCTCTCGCTCTTCATGCGCATGCCCATCAGGAAGGCGCCGATCTGCGCCTCCGTGCACTGACCGGTCATGATCTCGCGCATCACGTCGCGCATTTCCTCGGTGGACAGGTCCAGGTGGCCGACGATCCGGCCCAGGGCAGTCTTGATATCCATGCTCAGTCCTTAACGGCGGCCGCCGGTCTGCTTGAGGAAGTTGGCGAACAGCGCGTGGCCCTGCTCGGTGAGGATCGACTCGGGGTGGAACTGTACACCTTCGATGTTCAGGGTCTTGTGACGCAGGCCCATGATTTCGTCGACGGAACCGTCCTCGAAGGCGGTCCAGGCGGTCATTTCCAGGCAATCCGGCAGGGTTTCGCGCTTGACCACCAGGGAGTGGTAGCGGGTCACGGTCAGCGGATTTTTGAGGCCGGCGAACACGCCTTTGTCTTCGTGGACGACCGGGCTGGTCTTGCCGTGCATCACCTGGCGGGCACGCACGACGTCACCGCCGAAGGCCTGGCCAATGGACTGGTGGCCCAGGCACACGCCGAGGATCGGCAGCTTGCCGGCGAAATGGTGGATGGCAGCGATGGACACGCCGGCTTCGGTCGGGGTGCACGGGCCCGGGGAGACGACAATGCGCTCCGGCTGCAGGGCTTCGATCTGTTCGATGGTCAGTTCGTCGTTGCGAATGACCTTGACCTCTGCACCCAGCTCGCCGAAGTACTGGACGACGTTGTAGGTGAAGGAATCGTAGTTGTCGATCATCAGTAACATCTGGGCTCAACCTCTTGAATACTGACTTTGAATGGTCGCCTTCCCGACTGCTGACAGGCAGTTCCACCCCCGCCAGTCGTTTCGAACTGTTGCAGAGGTATGTGGAAACGTTTCAGAAAGGCAAAAAACAACGGGCCGGAAAACCGGCGGAGATAAAGTCAGGCGCGCCAACGCCAACGGGCGTGGGCCTTGATAACGCGCATCAAGAGTTTGCTGACGATCAACACGGGGTAGGTCTCGTTCATACGTTTCGGCACAGTAGCTTACGGAAACAATCACTGCAATATGGGCAGGTCAGTAAGCGATGGATTTGCTACCTTCAATCGGCGCAATGCCCAAAAACAACGACAAGAAGGACTCTTGCGATGAGAAAACGCCGTTATCTACGTCAATCGGCCGCGTGCCTGCTGGCTATCGCCTGCTCCAGTGCCATGGCTGCTCCCTCGCCCTACTCCACCATGATCGTCTTCGGCGACAGCCTCGCTGACGCCGGGCAGTTCCCCGACCCGACCACCCCCGGATCAAGCCAGCGCTACACCAACCGCAACGCGGATGGCAGCTTCGCCCCGGTGTCCTCGATGATTCTCGGTGGCTACCTGGGCGTTCCCGCGGACCAGTTGAACGCCTCCACTTCGGCAGTGAATGCCGCGCTCGGAATCCCTGATGGCAACAACTGGGCGACCGGGGGCTACCGGACCGACCAGGTCTTCGAATCCATCACCGGTGAGTCTCTGGTGGTGATCCCACCCGGCAATCCCGGTGCTGGCACCGTGCTGCGCAAGCGCCCGGGTTACCTGGCCGGCGGG
The DNA here is from genome assembly GCF_001941965.1 of Pseudomonas putida. Lineage (GTDB taxonomy): Bacteria > Pseudomonadota > Gammaproteobacteria > Pseudomonadales > Pseudomonadaceae > Aquipseudomonas > Aquipseudomonas putida_L. Next base: position 15,983 of record NZ_MKZO01000005.1, read on the forward strand.
CGCATGGCCGACCCGAACGCGCTCTACTACCTCACCGGGGGCGGCAACGATTTTCTCCAGGGACTGGTGACCTCACCTGCCGCCGCCGCAACCTCGGCCACCCAGCTGGCCGCCAGCGCCCAGGCCCTGCAACAGGCCGGTGCGCGCTACATCATGGTCTGGCTGCTGCCCGACCTCGGCCTGACCCCGGCGCTCAATGGCACGCCGCTGCAAGGTCCGAGCTCGCAGCTCAGCGCGGTCTTCAACCAGACCCTGGTCAGCCAGCTGGCGCAGATCGATGCCGAAATCATTCCGCTGAACATTCCCCTGCTGTTCAACGAAGCGCTGGCAGCGCCGACCCAGTTCGGCCTGGCCGCCGACCAGAACCTGCTGCAGACCTGCTACAGCGGCAACGGCTGCACGCAAAACCCGGTGTATGGCGCCAACGGCACCAACCCGGACGCCAGCAAGCTGCTGTTCAACGACTCGGTGCACCCGACCATCGCCGGCCAGCGGATGATCGCCGACTACGGCTATTCCATCCTCTCCGCACCGTGGGAACTGACCCTGTTGCCGGAAATGGCCTACGGCACCCTGAACGCCCACCAAAGCGAACTGCGCAACCAGTGGCAGGCCGACTGGCAAGCCGTCGGGCAATGGCAGGCGATTGTCGCGGCCAGCGGCCAGAATCTGGATTTCGACAGCCAGAGCGGCTCGGCCAGCGCCGACGGCCACGGCTACAGCCTGACGGTGGGCGGCAGCTATCGTCTTGACGAGAACTGGCGTGTCGGTATCGCCGGCGGCTTCTACCGGCAGAAGCTGGAAGCCGGCCTGCAGGACTCCGACTACCGCCTGAACAGCTACCTCGCCACCCTCTTCGCCCAGTTCAACCACGGCCGCTGGTGGGCCGACGCCGCGCTGACTGGCGGCAAGCTCGACTATGACGACCTGCAGCGCACCTTCGCCCTCGGGCCGAACGACCGCAGCGAGAAAGGCGACACCGATGGCGACCTGGTCGCCGTATCCGCGCGTCTTGGCTTCGACCTGGCGGAACCGGGCAGCCCGTGGCATCTGTCGCCATTTGTCAGCGCCGATTACGCACGGATCAGGGTGGATGGCTACAGCGAGGAAGGCTCACGCGCCACGGCGCTGACCTTCGATGACCAGACGCGTGATTCGCGGCGACTGGGCCTGGGTCTGCAGGGGAAATTCCAGGTGACGCCAGCGACGCTTGCGTTCGGCGAGGTGGCCAAGGAGCACGAGTTCGAGGATGACCGGCAGGACCTGACCCTGCATCTCAACAGCCTGCCGGGGAATGAGTTCACCCTGACCGGGTATACGCCGCATAGCAGCCTGACACGGATGAGTGTGGGGGTCAGCCATGAGCTGGCGCCGGGACTGGCATTGCGCGGGAGCTACAACCGGGTCACCAGTGACGAGCTGACCCAGCAGGGGGTCAATCTGGCCTTGAGCCTGGAGTTCTAGGCTGAAGAGGCCATGTTGTAGCTGATGGCCTCATCGCTGGCAAGCCAGCTCCCACAGGGTTCAGCGGCGTCGCGAACACTGTGGGAGCTGGCTTGCCAGCGATCAGGGCCAACACTTATTTCTGTGGGGTCTGCTCAGCCAGCGCCACTGCCCGGAACATGGCCCGGCGCTTGTTGATGGTTTCTTCCCACTCCAGCGCCGGCACCGAGTCGGCGACAATGCCGCCACCGGCCTGCACATGCAGCTCGCCGTCCTTGATCACCGCGGTACGGATGGCAATCGCGGTGTCTATGTTGCCGTTCCAGGCGAAGTAACCCACCGCCCCACCGTAGACCCCACGCTTGACCGGCTCGAGCTCGTCGATGATCTCCATCGCGCGAATCTTCGGCGCACCCGACAGGGTGCCCGCCGGCAGGATGGCGCGCAGGGCGTCCATCGCGGTCAGGCCGCTCTTCAGTTGCCCGGTGACGTTGGAAACGATGTGCATGACGTTGGAATAACGCTCGATCACCATCTTCTCGGTGAGCTTCACCGAGCCCACTTCCGAGACCCGACCGGTGTCGTTGCGGCCCAGGTCGATCAGCATCAGGTGCTCGGCGATCTCTTTCTCGTCCGAGAGCAGGTCTTCTTCCAGCGCCCGGTCGGCTTCCTCGGTAGCACCACGCGGCCGGGTACCGGCGATCGGCCTTACGGTGACCAGGTTGTCCTCGACCCGCACCAGCACTTCCGGCGAACTGCCCACCACGTGGAAGTCACCGAAGTTGAAGAAGTACATGTACGGCGTCGGATTGAAGCAGCGCAGGGCACGGTACAGGTCGATCGGCGCCGCCTTGAAGTCGATGGACATGCGCTGCGACGGGACCACCTGCATGCAGTCACCGGCGAGGATGTACTCCTTGATGGTGTCCACCGCACGCTCGTAGTCCGCCTGGGTGAAACTGGAGCGGAACGCCGGCTCGGCAGCCTGCAGGCCGGTGAAGTCGAGACCGCGGCGCGGGGTGATCGGCTGGCGCAGTTGCTCCAGCAGGTCCTGCAGGCGGGCCTGGCCTTGCTCGTAGGCATTGTCCTGCGCCGGGTCGGCGAGAACGATGGCGTGCATCTTGCCGGCCAGGTTGTCGAACACCACCACGGCGTCGGACACCATCAGCAGGATATCCGGCACGCCCAGCGGATCCGGGTTCGGGCACTTGCCGAGGCGCTTCTCGACGTAGCGCACGCAGTCGTAGCCGAAGTAACCGACCAGGCCACCGTTGAAGCGCGGCAGACCGGCGATGGTCGGCACCTTGTAGCGCTCCTTGAAGGTCTCGACGAAGGCCAGCGGGTCTTCCACGTCATGGCACTCGGTCTCGACGCCGTCGACGGTGATCCGTACCTGATGATCATGCACCCGCAGCACGGTGCGGCATGGCAGGCCGATGATCGAGTAACGCCCCCACTTCTCGCCGCCCTGCACGGACTCGAGCAGGTAGGAGTTGGGCTGGTCGGCCAGTTTCAGGTAGATCGACAGCGGCGTGTCGAAGTCGGCCAGGGTTTCGCAGGCCAGGGGAATGCGGTTGTAGCCTTCAGCGGCCAGGCGCAGGAATTCTTCGCGGGTCATGATTGCCTCGTGGCAGTAGGGCAAGAAAGAACAAATGGCAAACGTGCCGGATCGGAGCCGGCCGGAGAGAAGTCAGGCGCGCCAACGCCAACGGGCCAGGGCCTTGATGACTTTCATCCAGAGTTTGCCAGGTGCTACCACGATGGAATCTCTACCGGGGGGAAGGTTGAAGGGCTCAACGTTAGCTCAGTGGCTGCACCGAAGCAACCGGGAGCAAGGCGCGCAGGTCGTCGATCACCAGCGCCGGGGATTCCTCGCTGATCGGCCGGCCATGGTTATAGCCGTAGGTCAGGCCCACGCACTTCACCCCCGCCGCCTTCGCCGCCTGCACATCGCTGCGCGAGTCGCCGACGAACAGTGCTTCGTCCGGCTGCACGCCGGCCATCTGCATCACATGCAGCAGCGCCGCCGGATCCGGTTTCTTCTGCGGCAGGGTGTCGCCACCGATGATCCAGCGGAAATACGGGCCGATCTGCATCTGGTCCAGCAACGGGCCGACGAAACGCTCCGGCTTGTTGGTGATCAGGGCCATTTCCACGTCCTGCTCCTGCAGCCAGCGCAGAGTGTCACGCACGCCCGGGTAGATCACGGTCAGGTCGTGACTCTCGGCATAGGCGCGCATGAAGATGTCCAGGCCGTGCTCGGCTTCCCGGTCGTCCACCGCCGAATGCTCGATGCCACCGGCCAGGGCCCGGCGCACCAGCACCGGGGCACCGTTGCCGACCCACTGGCGCACCGCGGCGACACCCGCGGGCGGGCGATCCATTTCGAGCAGCATGCGGTCCACTGCCGCCGCCAGGTCCGGGACCGAATCGATCAGGGTGCCGTCCAGGTCGAACATCACCAACCGGGGCAGACGCTGCGGGAACAGCTGCTCGAAGCCGCTCATGGGCGGGCCAGGGCCAGTTCGGCGCGCATCTGGTCGATGACCGCCTTGTAGTCCGGGGCGTTGAAGATCGCCGAGCCGGCCACGAAGGTGTCGGCGCCAGCGGCGGCGATCTCGCGGATGTTCTGCACGTTCACGCCGCCGTCGATTTCCAGGCGGATATCACGACCGCTGGCATCGATCAGGGCGCGGGCCTCACGCAGCTTGTCGAGGGTGCCGGGGATGAACTTCTGCCCGCCGAAGCCCGGGTTGACGCTCATCAGCAGGACCATGTCGACCTTGTCCATCACGTACTTCAGGGCGTCCAGGCTGGTGGCCGGGTTGAACACCAGGCCGGCCTTGCAGCCGCCGTCGCGGATCAGTTGCAGGGAGCGGTCGATGTGCTGGGAGGCTTCCGGGTGGAAGGTGATGTAGGTTGCGCCGGCTTCGATGAAGTCGCCGATGATGCGGTCGACCGGGCTGACCATCAGGTGCACGTCGATCGGCGCGGTCACGCCGTACTTGCGCAGGGCCGAGCAGACCATCGGGCCGATGGTCAGGTTGGGCACGTAATGGTTGTCCATCACGTCGAAGTGGACGATATCGGCGCCGGCGGCGAGCACAGCATCCACGTCCGGGCCCAGGCGGGCGAAATCAGCGGAAAGGATCGAGGGGGCAATAGCGAAGGGCTGCATGGCGCACCTTTTGGGCGAATTCACGGTGGCGCGCATTGTACATCAGGGAAAAGCAGATGATGGATGAATGGAGATTTCCTGAGCACTGCAAAACCCCTGTGGGAGCTGGCTTGCCAGCGATTGGGCCGGCAATGACAAAGATGTTGTCAGGTCGGGCCAAATCGCTGGCAAGCCAGCTCCCACAGGGGCCAGTCAAGCTCAAGAAGGCTGCTGGGTCCGCAGTTTTTCGCTGCGCCCGCGCAGCCATTCCAGGGTCAGCAACAACACCACCGAAAAGGCGATCAGCAAGGTCGCGGCCGCCGCAATGGTCGGGCTGAGGTTCTCGCGAATCCCGCTGAACATCTGCCGTGGCAGGGTCGCTTGCTCGGGGCCAGCAAGAAACAGCGTCACCACCACCTCATCGAACGAGGTCGCAAAGGCGAACAGCGCTCCCGAAATCACCCCCGGCGCAATCAGCGGCAGGGTCACCCGGCGGAAGGCGGTAATCGGCGAAGCGCCCAGGCTCGCCGCTGCCCGCACCAGGTTGTGGTTGAAGCCCTGCAAGGTCGCCGACACCGTGATGATCACGAATGGCACGCCCAGCACCGCATGCACCAGGATCAGCGAGATGAAGCTGTTGCCCAGCCCCAGCGGGGCGAAGAACAGGTAGCTGGCCACACCGATGATCACCACCGGCACCACCATCGGCGAAATCACCAGGGCCATGACCAGCGACTTGCCAGGGAAGTCCCCGCGGGTCAGGCCGATCGAGGCCAGGGTGCCGAAGACCATCGCCAGTACCGTGGCCGCCGGGGCGACGATGATGCTGTTCTTCAGGGCGCGCATCCACTCATCGGAGGCGAAGAAGTTGTGGTACCACTGCAGCGAGAAGCCCTGCAGCGGGTAGACCAGGAAGCTGCCGGAGTTGAACGACAGCGGGATGATCACCAGCACCGGCAACACCAGGAACAGCAGGATCAGCCCGCAGAGAATGCGCAAGGTGTAGAACCAGACCCGCTCGACGGGCGACATGTACGGACTCAGCATGACTTCGCTCCTCAGCTCAGACGCAGGCGGCTGGAGCCGACCAGCCAGCTATAGATCAGGTACAGCAGCACGGTGGCCAGCAGCAGCAGGCCGCCGAGCGCGGTCGCCATGCCCCAGTTGATGCTGGTGTTGGTGTAGAAGGCCACGAAGTAGCTGACCATCTGGTCGTTCGGGCTGCCGAGCAACGCCGGGGTGATGTAGTAACCGATGGCCATGATGAACACCAGCAGGCACCCGGCGCCCACGCCGGCGTAGGTCTGCGGGAAGTACACGCGCCAGAAGCTGGTGAACGGATGGCAGCCCAGGGAGATCGCCGCCCGCATGTAGGTCGGCGAGATGCCTTTCATCACGCTGTAGATCGGCAGGATCATGAACGGCAGCAGGATGTGGACCATGGAGATGTACACGCCGGTGCGGTTGAACACCAGCTCCAGCGGCTTGTCGATGATGCCGATGGCCATCAGCGCGCTGTTGATCAGGCCGCCGGACTGCAGGAGCACGATCCACGCCGCCACCCGCACCAGGATCGAGGTCCAGAACGGCAGCAGCACGAGGATCATCAGCAGGTTGCTCTGCCGGGTCGGCAGGTTGGCCAGCAGGTACGCCAGCGGGTAGGCCAGCACCAGGCAGATGGCGGTGATGACGAAGCCCATCCACAGGGTACGGGTGAAGATATCCAGGTAGATGGCCTGGTCCGGGGTGGCCTGGGCGACTTCACCCAGATCGTCGATACGGTGGTCCAGGGCCGCCAGCAGGTAGAACGGGGTCACGCTGCTGGTGTTGCGGCGGATTGCCTGCCAGTAGGCCGGGTCGCCCCAGCGCTCGTCCAGCTCCTGCAGTGCTTCTTTATAGGACGCCGGCTCGGTCTTGAACGGCAGGGCCCGGGCGGTTTTCGCCAGCAGGCTGCGGTAGCCGGCCAGTTCCATGTTGAGACGCTTGGACAGGTCGCCCAGGGTCTGGTTCTTGCGCGATTCGGCGAGGTCTTCGCTCAGCGCCTTGTAAACGGGCTCGCCCGGCAGGCTCTTGCCATCCCACTCGGCCACGGCGACCACGGTGCGCGGCAGGCCGCTGACCACCTCGGGGTTGCCCACGCTCTTGTACAGCAGCGCGGCGATCGGCACGAGAAACACCAGCAGCAGGAACAGCGCCAGCGGCGCGATCAACGCCTGCGCCTTGAAGCGGTTGACCCGCTCGGCACGCGCCAGACGCTGCTTGAGGGTTGGACCTGCGCCTTCTTTGAGGGGCACTGCGATGGCCATAGCGAACTCCGGAAATCTTGGAAAACGGGGAGCGCCGGCTTGCCACCGGCGCTCCATCGGGACGACTTACTTGGCCGCCCAGGCGTTGAAACGTTGTTCCAGCTGTTCGCTGTTGTCAGCCCAGAAGGCCACGTCGATCTGCACCTGGTTGGCGATGTTTTCCGGGGTGGTCGGCATGTCTTTCTTGATCTCGTCGGACAGCAGCGCGACCGCCTTGGAGTTGGCCGGGCCGTAGGCGATGTTTTCCGAGTAGATCTTCTGCTGCTCAGGCTGTACCGAGTAGGCGATGAACTTCTTGGCCTCTTCGGTATTCTTCGCGCCCTTCGGAATGGCCCAGGCGTCGAAGTCGTAGATGCCGCCGTTCCACACTACTTTCAGGTTGCTTTCTTTCTGCACCGCGGCGATCCGGCCGTTGTAGGCCGAGCTCATCACCACGTCACCGGAAGCGAGGTACTGCGGCGGCTGGGCGCCGGCTTCCCACCACTGGATGCTCGGCTTCAGCTCGTCGAGCTTCTTGAACGCACGGTCCTGGCCCTCTTTGGTAGCCAGCACTTTGTAGACTTCCTTCGGCGCAACGCCGTCGGCCATCAGGGCGAATTCCAGGGTGTACTTGGCGCCCTTGCGCAGGCCGCGCTTGCCTGGGAAGGTCTTGGTGTCCCAGAAGTCTTTCCAGCTGGTCGGCGCGGTCTTCAGCTTGTCGGCGTTGTAGGCCATAACCGTGGACCATACGAAGAAGCCTACGCCGCAGGGCTGGATGGCGCCCGGAACGTAGTCGGACTCGTTGCCGAACAGTGCAGGATCCAGCTCTTCGAACATGCCTTCGTCGCAGCCGCGCGCCAGCTCCGGCGATTCGACCTCTACCAGGTTCCAGGACACGCTCTTGGTGTCGACCATGGCTTTGACCTTGGCCATTTCACCGTTGTATTCGCCCGCGACGATCTTGCCCTTGCCCGCCTTTTCCCATGGCTCGTAGAACGCCTTGACCTGCGCCGCCTTGTTGGCGCCGCCGAAGGAAATCACGGTGAGATCGCTTGCCGCCATTGCGTGGGTCGCAGTGCACAGACCCAATGCCAGCGCGGTCAACTTCAAGTGTTTGAGCATTCTTATTCTCTCCACAGTGCAGGGTGTTGGTTAGCAAACCTCAGTGGGCTTCCAGGATAGGATCGAGGGCGCGTGCGTGCTCGACCTCCCAGCCCAGCGGTACCACGTCGCCCACGGCCAGGGCCGGGTCGAGTTCGGCGATCGGCTGCTTCACGAAGAAGTCGGCCTTGCCGCAGACCTCCAGACGGACCCGCACGTGGTCGCCCAGATAGATGAATTCGGCCACGCGGCCGGAGAAGCGGTTGACGCAGCTTTCGCTGTGGCCGTTCAGGCGCACGCGCTCCGGACGCACCGACAGGGTCACCGGCTCGCCCGGCTGGCCGACGTTGACCGCCAGAGCCTCGACCTTCTCGCCACGGGCCAGGGCCACCAGGCAGCGCTCGCCGTCGCTGCTGAGCAGGCGGCCGTTGATGCGGTTGTTCTCGCCGATGAAGTTGGCGACGAAGGTGTTCTTCGGCTCTTCGTAGAGGGTGCGCGGATCGGCGATCTGCTGGATCTCGCCCTGGTGGAACACCGCCACGCGGTCGGACATGGTCAGCGCTTCGCCCTGGTCGTGGGTCACGTAGACCACGGTGACGCCCAGGCGCTGGTGCAGGTGCTTGATCTCCATCTGCATGTGTTCGCGCAGTTGCTTGTCGAGGGCGCCGAGGGGTTCGTCCATCAGGACCAGTTGCGGCTCGAACACCAGCGCCCGGGCCAGGGCCACACGCTGCTGCTGGCCGCCGGAGAGCTGGCCGGGGTAACGCTGGGCGAAGGCATCCAGCTGGACCATGTTCAGCACGCGCTTGACCCGCTCGCTGATGTCGGTCTTGCTCAGGTTGCGCACGCTGAGGGGGAAGGCCAGGTTCTCGGCCACGGTCATGTGCGGGAACAGCGCGTAGTTCTGGAACACCATGCCGATGTCGCGCTTGTGCGGCGGCACATTGTTGATCGAACGACCGGCCAGCTTGATCTCGCCGGCGGTCGGCGTCTCGAAGCCGGCCAGCATCATCAGGCTGGTGGTCTTGCCCGAGCCGGAAGGGCCGAGCAGGGTAAGAAACTCGCCCTTGCGGATGTCCAGGTTGAGGTCTTTGACGATCAGCGACTCGCCGTCGTAGCTCTTCTGCACACCACGGAAGCTGACCAGGATCTCGCCGGACGCAGCGTTCGAACTGACCTCACTCATACCTGCACCTTTTTGTTGGATGACTGCTGTGATCCAAGCGTAGGGAAAGGTCGGGGCGGCGCAAATCGGGGGTACTGAGAGATTGATATCAGCCGGGTGGAAGGCTGGTTGTAGGGATTGCCCTACAAAGATGACGGGTTTAGATATGCCTTGAGGACCTCATCGCTGGCAAGCCAGCTCCCACAGTGTCTGCGGCGCCGCCGAACCTTGTGGGAGCTGGCTTGCCAGCGATGAGGCCGGCACAAACGACATCACTCTTTCAGAGGTCGCTTTCAGAACACTCAGAGCAGCTTGTGCTCCATCGCATACTTCACCAGTTCCGCCAGCGACGTGACATTCAGCTTCTGCATCAGCCGCGCCTTGTGGGTACTGATGGTCTTGTTGCTCAGCGCCAGTTGCTGGGCGATGTCGTTGACGTTGGCGCCCTGGGCCAGGCGCTCGAACACCGAGAACTCGCGCTCCGACAGCAGCGAATGCAGCGGCCGGGTATCGGTCAGCCCCACCTCGAAGACCATGCGGTCGGCCAACTCCGGATCGATATAGCGCCCGCCCCCGGCTACCCGGCGAATCGCCGTCAGCAGCAATGCCGGATCACTGTCCTTGGTCGCATAACCCGCAGCCCCGACCTTCAGGGCCCGGGCCGCCATCTGCGCCTCGTCGTGCATCGACAGCACGAGGATCGCCGGCGGCGCATTCAGCGCGCGGATCCGCGGAATCGCCTCCAGGCCATTGACCCCGGGCATGGAGATATCCAGCAACACCACCTCGCACGGCGTATGCCGCAGCGCTTCGAGCAACTGCTCGCCGTTGCCCGCCTCGCCCACCACCTGCATGTCCTTGGCCAGGCCGATCAACTGCTTGATGCCCTCGCGTACGATGGTGTGGTCTTCGGCCACCAATACTCGAATCACTGCCCCGCTCCTGTTTCAGTCCAGAGGAATACGCACGCTCAGGCTGGTGCCCTCGCCCGCTTCACTTTCCAGATGCATCTCGCCGCCCAGCATCAGCACCCGTTCCCGCATGCCGACCAGCCCAAAGGAACTTGGCCGACTGTCACCTACGACGAATCCCACGCCGTCATCGCTGACCGAAAGACACAGCATAGGTCCCTCCAGCGTCAGGTTGATCTCCACCGTATGCGCGTGGGCATGGCGCATGACGTTGGTCAACACCTCCTGCAACACCCGGAACAGCCCGGTGGCCTTGGCATCGCTCAACGGCGGCAGATGCTCGGGCACCTGCACCAGGCAAGGGATCTGCGTCCGCGCTTCGAAACGCCGGGCCTGCCATTCGATCGCCGAGGCAATGCCGGCATCGAGAATCGGCGGCCGCAGCGCCGTGGCCACATCGCGCACCAGTTGGAAGAGCTGGGCGATCAGGCGTTTCATGCTGGCCAGACGCTCATTCAGCCCCGGGTCGAGATCGGCGTAGGCCAGTTCGCACATGGAGGTTTCCAGCTTCAGCACGGTCAACATCTGACCCAGTTCGTCGTGCACTTCCCGGGCAATCCGCGCCTTTTCCTCTTCCCGCACGCTTTCCAGATGGGCTGCAAGGTCGCGCAGATGCTCGCGGGAGCTTTCCAGTTCCAGCTCGACCTGCTTGCTCTGGGTGATGTCCCAGACGATGCCGTCCCACACCACCCGACCATTGCTCAGGGTACGTGCGCTGGCCTTGATATCGGCCCAGCGCTGCTCGCCTTGACGGGTGAGGATGCGCCCCTGCCACGACCAGTCGCTGTCCGTGGCCAGGGCCTGGTCCTGGACCCGGTGATAGTCGGCGCGGTCATCGGCATGCACCAGGTTGCGCAGGCCCATTTGCGGGTGCTGGATTTCCGTCGGCGCATAGCCGACCAAAGCCTCGCTGCCTTCGCTGATATAGGGGAACTCCAGTTCGTCGATCCCCGGGTCGCGCTCCAGGCGGAATACCAGGCCGGGGACGTTGGCGGCAATCCCCTTGAGCCGCGCTTCGCTCTCCCGCTGGGCGGCCTGGGCGCGACGGCGCTCGCTGACGTCGGTGAGGTAGACCACCAGGTACTCGGCATCGCGAAAGCGCAGGAAACTCAGGGACACATCCACCGGCAGGAACGCGCCATCAGCCCGCAGCCATTGGGTCTCGAAGCGCTGCGCCGACTCGTCGCTGGCCCGCGCACGCTTCCACAGGTCGAGCCAGCGATCCATATGCAACTGCGGCTCGAAGTCGATCAGCGGCCGCTCCACCACCGCACCCGGCTCGTAGCCCAGCATGGCTTCGGCAGCGTGGTTGGCGTAGCGCACATGGCTGTCCCAGTGCACCCAGAGGATGCCCACGGTGCTCTGGTCGAGGGAAAACTGACTAAGGCGCAGCGCTTCTTCGCGCCCGAGCCGCTCGGCAAGGTCTTCCCGCGCCGCCAGCAGGTTGTGTTCGAGGAAACTCTGCTGACGGCGCTGCCAGATAATGATCGCCACACCGCTGAAGAACAGCGCAGCAAACAGCAGCGCGAGGTTCTGCCAGAACCCGGGGGATTCGCTCAGGCGCGGATACTTCGGTTGCAACCAGCGGTTGTGCAATTCCTCCAGGTCCCGCGCCGGGATCGCCTGCAGGCCGCGCTCGAGCACATCGGCGAGCAGCGGCCAGTCCCGCCGCGACGCCACCCGTAGCAGTTGCGGGAAACCGATATCACCCACCACCGCCAACTCGCTGAATTCGCTCTCGCGGGATAAACGGCTGAGCTGCGCCTCGTCCACCACCGCATAGCGCGCCTGGTCGCTGACCACCAGTTGCAGGGCCTGACGGTCGCCGGGAACGCCTTGCAGATTGAGGTTGGAATAGGTTGCGCGCAGGTGATCGGCCACCGCGCTGGGCATGCGCACGGCGACACGCTCGAGCTCGCCGATTTTCTCCACGTCCACCGCCACTGCGCCGTTGCGCTGGCCGACGATCAGCTGCGGGACGCGCATGTAGGGGTCGCTGAACAGCCACAGACGCAGGCCGGCGGGAGTCTGGGTCAGGCCCGGGACCAGATCGATCTCGCCACCGGCCAGGGCATGCTCGAGTTCGCCCTGGTCGGCGAAGTTGCGCCAGGTCAGGTCCAGGCCAAGGTTGCGTGCCAGCAGGTTCATCAGCTCGACGTTGACCCCGGACAACTGCTGCAGGCGCCGGTCGAACTGGGCGAACGGCGCCTGCAGGACCATGCCGACACGCAGGCTGCGATGCTGCTCCAGCCACTCCCGTTGCGCCGGGTCGAGTTGCACCGGGGAAGGCGCCGGAGCGGCCCAGGCGATCAAGGGCAGGAACAAACAGCCGATAACCCACAGACGGCGCAAACCAATCATCTTGAATCTCGTCATATAGAAGGATGGCCACCCGGCGTGGCCGTCCCGGACAAATACCTTTAGGCTGCCGGTATATTTCTGGCCAGGATCGATCAATGTTCTCACTTTATCGCACGACGCTTCCTGCGTTATGCCTGACCTTGATACTACCTTGCAGCGTCCATGCCGAGGATGGCAAAACGCCAGAAAGCAAAGCGGACGCCGCGGTACAACGCCCTGCCCTGGTCGAGCGCACTCAGGAGGACGCCCTGGCCCTGGAGCGTCAGGTGCCCAAGGAAGAACAACAGAACCTGCAAGCCGGCAGCGACGGCTTTCTCGCCTTGTGGAAACCGGCCAACAACCCGACACCCCAGGGCGTGCTGGTTATCCTTGCCGGTGCCGGGGAAACCGCCGACTGGCCGAAGACCGTCGGCCCGCTGCGGCGCAAGTTCCCCGATGCGGACTGGGGCACCCTGAGCCTTGCCCTGCCCGACCTGCTCACCGACAGCCCGGTGGCGCGCAGCGAAAGCCCGGCCCCGGCGCCCAAGGCCGAAGACACCAGCAAGGCGGCGCCGGCCAAGGACACTCCGGCCGACGCCAACGCCAATATCGCCCAGGCCACGGCGCCGGAGACTGACACCGAAACCAGCAAAAGCGCACCGGCCGACGCGAGCAGCGACAACACCGACGCCGAGCGTATCTTCGCCCGCCTCGATGCCGCCGTAGCCTATGCCCAGCAGCAGAATGCGCGCAGCGTGGTCGTCCTCGGCAGCGGCACCGGCGCCTACTGGGCAGCACGCTACATGAGCGAACGTCAGCCGGCGCAGGTGCAGAAACTGGTGATGGTCTCGGCGCAGACGCCGATCAAGGCCGAGCACAGCCTGGACAGCCTGACCCCGACCCTGAAAGTGCCGACCGCCGACTTCTACTACAACGATCAGGGCGCGGCCCGACAGGCAGCGCAGCAACGTCTGCAAGCCAGCAAGCGCCTGAAGGACAGCAACTACAGGCAGGTCGCCCTGACCGCGATGCCCGGCAACCGCTCTGCGGAGCAGGAGCAGTTGTTCAGGCGGATTCGCGGCTGGCTGAGTCCGAGCGAGGTTGATTAGAAGTCGCGGCGCTTGCGAATGATCGCGTAGGCCTGATGCAGTTCACGGGTGCGTTCGGTCGCCTCGCGTACCCTGGCCGGACTGGCGCCGCTGCCCTGCAGTTTGTCCGGATGATGACGGCTGACCAGGCGACGATAGGCCTGCTTGATCTCGCCCTGTTCGGTATCGGGGCCGACACCCAGCAGGCGCAAGGCTTCGGCATAGCTGCCCGTTCCATCCAGTGCCGGCTTGCGCGGCTCGTAGTCACCCGCCAGGGCCTGGACCTTGGCTGCTGACCAGCCCAATTGCCGACCCCATTGCAACAACAACTCGCGCTCGTCACGCCCGGCGCGGCCATCGGCCCAGGCCATTCGGCAGCATGCTCGCAGTACACCTTCGGCGGCATTGGGCTGCGCCTTCAGCCGTTGCAGGTGCCCCTCGACCTTCTCCCGTCCGACCTTGCCCAGGTTGAACGCGGCAATCGCCCGCTTGCGCGCATCATCGTCCATTTCCAGGCGCTGCATTTCCTGACGGGCCTGCTGGATATGACCTTCCACCACCCGGCCATCGCTCTTGGCCATGCGCCCGAGCAGGACGAACAGCACCTCGTCATCGCGCAGGACCGGACGACCACCGAGCCTTTCCCGCAGGTGCGCCCAACTGTGCAACTGCAAACGGCGGTCCATCGCCTGCCCGAGCAGGGCTCCCAACAGCGCGCCAGGAATGCTGGCGACGGCGAAGCCGGCTCCGGCGCCTATCACTGTGCTCGGCCACAACATGTCAGCGGTGCTCGGCGAGCAGGCGCTCGACTTCGGCAAGACGCTCCAGGGTGCCCACGTCCACCCAGTGGCCGCGGAAATGCTCGCCACTGACCCGACCTTGGGCCATAGCAGCGCGCAGCAGCGGCGCCAGCTTGAAGGCACCGGCCTGGCAGCCGTCGAACAATGCCGGATCCAGCACGGAGATGCCGCTGAAGGTCAGGGTATCGTCGGCGCCGCCACCATCCTCGACCAGCCCTCCGGCCAGGCGGAAGTCGCCAGCACCGTGATGGCCGGGGTTATCCACCAGCACCAGATGGGCCAGCCCTTGCAACGGCTGGCGCAGGCCGGCGAAGTCGTAGTCGGTCCAGATATCGCCATTGACCAGCAGGAACGGTTCGTCCCCCAGCAGCGGCAGCGCCTTGAAGATCCCGCCGCCGGTTTCCAGCGGCTCGCCTTCGGCGGAGAAACGGATGCCCAGGCCGAAGCGCGAGCCGTCACCGAGATGATCCTCGATCTGCTGGCCGAGCCAGGCGTGATTGATCACGACCTCCGTGAAGCCAGCCGCGGCCAGGGCCCGCAGGTGGTACTCGATCAGCGGTACGCCGGCGACAGGCACCAGCGGCTTCGGTGTATGCAGGGTCAGCGGGCGCATGCGCTCGCCCTTGCCGGCGGCGAGGATCATCGCCTTCATGGACGCACTCCCAGGCTGGCGATCAGCTCGCCCAGTTCGGCCAGTTCCGGCCGACGGGAAATCACTTCATCTATATAGGCAAAGAAACGCGGCACGTCCGCCAGGTAGCGAGGCTTGCCGTCGCGGTGGCAGATACGGGCGAAGATACCAATGACCTTGAGGTGACGCTGCACCCCCATCAGGTCACTGGCGCGGTGGAAGTCCTCGAAGTCAGGCTGCACCGGGATACCCGCGGCACGCGCGCGCTCCCAGTAATCCCGCAGCCATCCGGCGACCCGCGCCTGCGGCCAGCTGAGGAACGCGTCCTTGAACAGGCAGGTAATGTCGTAGGTGACCGGGCCATACACCGCGTCCTGGAAATCCAGCACGCCCGGATTCGGCACGCTGCGCATCAGGTTGCGCGGCATGTAGTCGCGGTGCACCAGCAACTTGGGCTGGGCCAGGGCGCTGTCGATCAGCAGGGTGCTGGCCCGTTGCCAGAGGGCGGCTTGGTGTTCATCGAAGGTCTTGCCCAGTTCACGACCGACGTACCACTCGGGGAACAGCTCGACCTCGCGACGCAGCAGGGCCACGTCATAGCTCGGCAGGGGCGCGTCCATCGGCAGGCGCTGGAAGGCCAGCAAGGCATCGATGGCATCGTTGAACAGGGCGTCGGCGTTATCGGCGTCGATCACATCGAGGTAGGTCTGGTTGCCCAGGTCACTCAGCAGCAGGAAACCGCGCTCGAGATCCTCGGCGTGGATCACCGGCACATTGACCCCGGCGCTGGCCAGCAGGCGCGCCATATCGACGAAGGGTCGGCAGTTTTCCTGGGGTGGCGGCGCATCCATGATGATGAAGCTGCGGCCATCGGCCTGCCAGCGGAAGTAGCGGCGGAAACTGGCATCGCTGCTCGCGGCGGTCAGGCTGCCTGCGGGAACCGCTCCCCAGCCCTGGACTCGAAACAGGTTCGCCAGTTGCTCATCGAGCCAGACGGTCAGGTGTTGCAGGCGTACATCGTGATCGGGCATTGCAAGGGTCTCCGAGGGCCCCGGGTACTGGCCAGGCGCGGCGAGAACGGGCAAGGAAGCGGAGTTTACTGGTTGTAAATGCGCATTCCGAGCCCGTTTTCGATGCGGCATGTGCAAGCGGGATGCATTTCTTACAGAGCCTAGCCGTCAAGCGGGGCATGCTTTATCATCCAGCATCTTTTTCAGACCATCGAGAGGCGTGCGGCCCCACACGCGGGCAGATGGCACGCAGGAAGCCCGGACTAATAAGATGGCATTGAAATCCCCCGCGTTTCGTAAAAAATTCCCGCTGCTGGTTACCGGCAGCCTGCTGGCATTGCAGCCTCTGGCGACCTCTTATGTCGTCGCGGCCGAGCAGTTCGACTGCCAGGTTTCCGCTTCCGGCGGATGGGACTGCAAGCCCAAGACCAGCGCCACCCAGTTGCCGCCTCGCCCTGTGCATGACGGTGCTGCGGTCAGTTCGGCCAATGCTGGCCCGGGACAGTCCGCTGATGACGGCGCCGTCGAGGACCGCGGTCCCAAGCCTGTTCTGGTCACCGAATCCAAGGGCCGTGGTCTGAAATCCCGCAGCGCCGACTACAGCCACCTGGACTGGGTACCGCGCGAGAAACTGACTGCCGCCCAACTGGCCGAGACCGGCCCGTACTGCTCCGGTGCCTACATCGAGCCGATTCGCCCGGGCATGAACGACAGCACGCCGAAGGACGAGTCGCCGACCTTCCTCGGTGCCAAGGTTTCCCGCTACCAGCAGGAACAGCAGATCGCCACCCTCGCCGGTGACGTGGTCATGCGCCAGGGCAGCATGCAGGCCGAGGCCGACGAAGCCAACCTCTACCAGGCCGAGAACCGCGGCGAGCTGACCGGCAACGTGAAGATCCGCGACAACGGCTCGCTGGTCGTCGGCGACCGTGCCGAGATCCAGCTGGATACCGGCGAAGCCCAGGTCGACAACGCCGAATACGTGATGCACAAGTCGCGCATTCGCGGTAACGCCCTGTACGCCAAGCGTTCCGAGAACGCCATCATCCGCCTGAAGGATGGTACCTACACCACCTGTGAGCCGAACAGCAACGCCTGGCAGCTCAAGGGCAACAACATCACCCTGAACCCGGCCACCGGTTTCGGTACCGCGACCAACGTCACCCTGCGGGTCAAGGATATTCCGGTGCTCTACACACCGTATATCTACTTCCCGATCGACGACCGTCGCCAGTCCGGCTTCCTACCGCCGTCTTTCAGCACCAGCAGCGATACCGGCTTCATGCTGGTCACGCCGTACTACTTCAACCTCGCGCCGAACTACGACGCCACGCTGTATCCACGCTACATGGCCAAGCGCGGCCTGTTGATGGAAGGCGAGTTCCGTTACCTGACGCCGAGCAGCGAAGGGCAGTTCGGTGGTGCCTGGTTGAATGACGAAGACGACGATCGCAAGAAGCAGACCGACTACACCGACAAGCGCTGGATGGTCAACTGGCAGCACAAGGGCGGTCTTGATTCGCGCCTGATGACCGAGATCGACTACACCGACATCAGCGACCCGTTCTACTTCCAGGACCTGGAAACCGACCAGATCGGTGTCGAAAATCGCGATTACCTGAACCAGCGCGCCGCCATGACATATCGTGGCGACAGCTACACCGCGCAACTGGCTGTCCACGCCTATGAAATGGCTTCGATTTCCAATATCACGCCTTACGACAGGCTGCCACAGCTGATCCTCACCGGCATGCTGCCTTATCATCCAGGCGGCCTTGAGTTCAGCTATGAAGCCGACGCGACCCGCTTTGAGCGAGATCTGCAAGACGGTGTGGTGCTGGACAAAGACGGCGTTCCGGATCCAGCCACTGGCGGCAGACGCCTCGATGACAACGTTCTCGGCATTGCCCGAGCAAACGGTACCCGTCTGAACGCGGCACCGAAGATCAGCCTGCCGCTGTCCAATACCTACGGCTATCTGACCCCATCCCTCAAGTACGTTACCACCCAGTACGATCTTGATCTGGACGGCAAGGGCAAAAGCAACATCGCCGACTACACCGCCGATCAGTTGCGGGTCAATGGCGACTACAAGAGCAGCCAGAACCGCAACATCCCGGTTGTCAGCGTCGACAGCGGCCTGTACTTCGACCGCGATACCCAGTGGTTCGGCAAGAACTACCGCCAGACCCTCGAACCACGCCTGTACTACCTCTATGTACCGTACAAGGATCAGGCGGATATCCCGATCTTCGACTCAGGCGAGACCTCGTTCAACTACGCCTCGCTGTTCCGCGACAACCGCTTCGTCGGCGGCGACCGCATCGGCGACGAGAACAAGCTCTCGCTGGGCGTGACCAACCGCTGGATCGAGGAAAACGGCTTCGAACGCCAGCGCTTCAGCATTGGCCAGGCCCTTTACTTCAAAGACCGCAAGGTTCAGTTGCCAGGCATCGACTGGAAAGACCGCGACGACGCTCAGGCCGATGTTTCGCCATACGCGCTGGAGTACGAGTACCGCTTCAACCGCGACTGGCGCTTCAATTCCGACTTCAACTGGGACCCAGACAGCCGCAGCACCCGGTCGGGCAGCGCGATGTTCCACTTCCAGCCTGAGGACAACGTCAACAAGATCGTCAACCTCGGTTATCGCTATCGTAACGACATGGTTCGCTACGACAACATCACCGGCAAGTGGTCCGTGGGTGGTGGCGACTATGGCACGCCGGGCCAGCCTGGCTATGTGAAGGACTACTACAAGATCCAGCAACATGACTTCTCGGTCATGTGGCCGATCGTCCCGCAATGGACCGCGATTGCCCGCTGGCAGCACGACTACAACCGCAACCGTACCCTCGAAGCGATGGGCGGTTTCGAATATGACAACTGCTGCTGGAAGCTGCGCCTGGTCAACCGCTATTGGGTTGATTACGACGAATACAGCCAGGCCGCTCCGGAAAACGAAAAAGGCGACCACGGTGTCTTCCTGCAGATCGTGCTGAAAGGCCTCGGTGGCGTGGTTGGCAACAAGGTCGAGACGTTCCTCGACAAAGGCATTCAAGGTTACCGTGCACGTGAAGACCAAGCTTATTGATTGTCTGCGCCCGCTGATGCTGGGCGCTGTATTGCTGAGCAGCACCGCCCACGCGGCGGTGCAGACCCTGGACAAGATCGTCGCCATCGTCGACAACGACGTGGTCATGCAGAGCCAGCTGGACCAGCGTGTCCATGAGGTGCAGCAGACCATCGCCAAGCGTGGCGGCGCAGTGCCACCGGCCAGCGTTCTGGACCAGCAGGTCCTGGAACGCCTGATCGTCGAAAACCTGCAACTGCAGATCGGCGAACGCTCCGGCATCCGCATCACCGACGAAGAACTGAACCAGGCCATCGGCACCATCGCCCAGCGCAACAACATGAGCCTGGAGCAGTTCCGTGCTGCCCTGGCCCATGACGGCCTGTCCTTCAATGACGCTCGCGAGCAGGTTCGTCGCGAGATGATCATCAGTCGCGTGCGTCAGCGTCGTGTTGCCGAGCGCATTCAGGTTTCCGAGCAGGAAGTGAAAAACTTCCTCGCTTCCGACCTGGGCAAGATGCAGCTGTCGGAAGAGTTCCGCCTGGCCAACATCCTGATCCCGACCCCGGAAAGCGCCAGCTCCACGGCTATCCAGGCCGCGGCTCAGCAGGCTGGCCAGGTCTACCAGCAGCTCAAGCAAGGCGCCGACTTCGCCCAGTTGGCCATCGCCCGCTCCGCCAGCGAAACCGCACTGGAAGGCGGCGAGATGGGCTGGCGCAAGGCGGCCCAGTTGCCACCTCCGTTTGACCGCATGCTGAGCACCATGGCGGTGGGCGATGTCACCGAGCCGGTACGTACCCCGGGCGGCTTCATCATCCTCAAGCTGCAGGAGAAACGCGGCGGCCAGACCCAACTGCGTGACGAAGTGCATGTTCGCCACATCCTGATCAAGCCAAGCGAGATCCGCAGCGAAGCCGAGACCAAGATCCTCGCGCAACGCCTGTACGACCGCATCCAGGCCGGCGAAGACTTCGCCGAACTGGCGAAGAGCTTCTCGGAAGACCCGGGTTCCGCCCTCAACGGCGGCGACCTGAACTGGGTCGACCCGAACAACCTGGTTCCGGAATTCCGCGAAGTCATGGCCAACGCTCCACAAGGCCAGGTATCCAAGCCCTTCCAGACCCAATACGGCTGGCACGTCCTGGAAGTCCTTGGCCGCCGCGCCACCGACAGCACCGCCCAGGCTCGCGAGCAACAAGCGATGACCGTACTGCGCAACCGCAAGTACGATGAAGAACTGCAAACCTGGTTGCGTCAGATCCGCGACGAAGCCTACGTTGAAATCAAGCTTC
The DNA here is from genome assembly GCF_001941965.1 of Pseudomonas putida. GTDB lineage: Bacteria > Pseudomonadota > Gammaproteobacteria > Pseudomonadales > Pseudomonadaceae > Aquipseudomonas > Aquipseudomonas putida_L. Next base: position 36,339 of record NZ_MKZO01000005.1, read on the forward strand.
CTGGCGCCGAACAGGCCGCCCAGTGAAACCGCAGCGCTTCGCCCTCACCCCCGGCGAACCCGCAGGCATAGGTCCCGACCTGTGCCTGCTGCTCGCCTCGCAAGCCCAGCCTCATCCTCTGATCGCCATTACCAGCCGTGACCTGCTCGCCGAGCGGGCCACGCAGCTGGGCGTGGCCGTCGAGCTGCTCCCCGTCAGCCCCGATGCCCTCCCCGACCAGCCGGCCAAGGCCGGCAGCCTGTATGTCTGGGACACACCGCTGGCCAATCCGGCAGTGGCGGGCACCCTGGACAAGGCCAATGCCGCCTTCGTCCTGGAAACCCTGACCCGCGCCGGACAAGGCTGCCTCGACGGGCACTTTGCCGGCATGATCACCGCCCCGGTACACAAGGGCGTGATCAACGAGAGCGGCATTCCGTTCTCCGGACACACCGAATTCCTCGCCGAGCTGACCCACACCGCCCAGGTGGTGATGATGCTCGCCACCCGCGGCCTGCGCGTGGCCCTGGTCACCACCCACCTGCCCCTGCGCGACGTGGCCGATGCCATCACCGTCGAACGCCTGGAGCGGGTCACGCGGATCCTGCATGCCGACCTGCAACAGAAATTCGGCATCGCCCGGCCGCGCATCCTGGTCTGCGGCCTGAACCCGCACGCCGGTGAAGGTGGTCACCTGGGCCGCGAGGAAATCGACATCATCGAGCCGACGCTGGAACGTCTGCGCACCGAAGGCATGGACCTGCGTGGCCCGCTGCCGGCCGACACCCTGTTTACCCCCAAATATCTGGAGCACTGCGACGCAGTGCTGGCGATGTACCACGACCAGGGCCTGCCCGTGCTCAAGTTCAAGGGCTTTGGCGCGGCGCTCAATGTCACCCTCGGCCTGCCGATCATCCGCACCTCGGTGGATCACGGCACCGCCCTGGACCTGGCCGGCACCGGCAAGGTCGACACCGGCAGCCTGCAGGTCGCCCTGGAAACCGCCTACCAGATGGCCGAGACCCGACTATGACCGAGCAATACCAACACCGGGCGCGCAAGCGCTTCGGCCAGAACTTCCTGCACGACGCTGGCGTGATCGACCGCATCCTGCGGGCCATCAACGCCAAGGCCGGCGAGCACATCCTCGAAATCGGCCCGGGCCAGGGCGCCCTGACCGAAGGTGTACTGGGCAGCGGCGCGCAACTGGATGTGGTCGAGCTGGACAAGGACCTGGTACCGATCCTCAACCAACAGTTCGCCAGCCGTGATAATTTCCGCCTGCACCAGGGCGATGCGCTGAAGTTCGACTTCACCACCCTGGGTGCCGCCCCGCGCTCGCTGCGGGTGGTGGGCAACCTGCCGTACAACATCTCCACGCCGCTGATTTTCCACCTGCTGGACAACGCCCAGCTGATCCGCGACATGCACTTCATGCTGCAGAAGGAAGTGGTCGAGCGCCTGGCCGCAGGCCCTGGCGGTGGTGATTGGGGCCGCCTGTCGATCATGGTCCAGTATCACTGCCGCGTGGAACACCTGTTCAACGTCGGCCCCGGCGCGTTCAACCCGCCACCGAAGGTGGATTCGGCCATCGTGCGCCTGGTGCCTCATGAAACCCTGCCGTTCCCGGCCAAGGATCATCGCCTGCTCGAGCGCATCGTCCGCGAAGCGTTCAACCAGCGCCGCAAGACCCTGCGCAACACCCTGAAGGCCCTGCTCAGCAGCGACGCCATCGAGGCTGCCGGTGTGGACGGCAGCCTGCGCCCCGAGCAACTCGACCTGGCCGCCTTCGTCCGCCTCGCGGACAAGCTGGCCGAACAGTCCGCCGCCAAGTGATTCACCGCCCGGCCGGCCTCATCGCGAGGCTGGCCGGTTGCCACGCCCATGGCCTAGACTGACCCTCCATCGCCGCATCCGTTCGTCTTGAAGGCTCCCCGCATGTCCGATCCCCTGTACCAGGTCGACGTCAGCGTCGTCACCCGCTTCCTCCCGGAACAGTCGCAACCCGAAGCGAACCGCTTCGCCTTTGCCTATACCATCACCGTGAGCAACAACGGCAGCGTCGCCGCCAAGCTGATGTCCCGTCACTGGCTGATCACCGACGGCAATGGCAAGGTCGAAGAAGTCCGCGGCGACGGCGTCGTCGGTGAACAACCACTGATTGCACCGGGTCAAAGCCATACCTACAGCAGCGGCGCAGTGATCGCCACCAAGGTTGGCACCATGCAAGGCAGTTACCAGATGTTTGCCCAGGACGGTAAGCGCTTCGACGCCGTGATCGCGCCGTTCCGCCTCGCCATGCCCGGGGCCCTGCACTGATGGCAACCTATGCCGTCGGCGACCTCCAGGGCTGCCTCGAACCGCTCAAGTGCCTGCTTGAGCGGGTCAGGTTCGATCCGGCCGTCGACCGCCTGTGGCTGGTCGGAGACCTGGTCAACCGCGGGCCGCAGTCTCTAGAAACCCTGCGTTACCTCTACGCCATGCGCGACTCGCTGGTCTGCGTGCTGGGCAACCACGACCTGCACCTGCTGGCGGTCTGGCACAACATCGAGCGCCTGAAGAAAAGCGACACCCTGCGCGAGATCGTCGAGGCGCCGGACGCGGCGGACCTGCTCGACTGGCTGCGGCGGCAGAAGCTGCTGCATTTCGACGAGACCCGCGGCACCGTGCTGGTCCACGCCGGCATCCCGCCGCAATGGACCCTGGGCAAGGCCCTGGAGCTGGCGTCGGAGGTCGAGGACGCGCTGCGCGACGATCTGCGCATCAAGCAGTACCTCGACGGCATGTACGGCAATGACCCGGCCAAATGGAACAAGGACCTCACCGGCGTCCCCCGCCTGCGGGTGATCACCAACTATTTCACGCGCATGCGCTTCTGCACCGCCGAGGGCAAGCTCGACCTCAAGGGCAAGGAAGGCGCCGACACCGCGCCGCCCGGCTACAAGCCCTGGTTTGCGCACAAGGAGCGGCGCTCGCGGCACGTGAAGATCATCTTCGGTCACTGGGCCGCCCTCGAAGGACGCTGCAACGCGCCTGGCGTGTTCGCCCTCGACACCGGCTGCGTCTGGGGCGGCGCCATGACCCTGATGAACGTCGACAGCGGCGAGCTGCACCGCTGCGAGTGCAAGGCCAAGGACGACGACCCGTCCCTGCCTTCCCCACCGGCTACAAACGGCTAGAATGGCCCGTCATCGTTGAAGGAAACCGCCCCATGAGCGAATTCAAACGCATCCCTCCGGAACAGGCCCAGGCCCTGCGCGAACAAGGTGCGGTCGTGGTCGATATTCGCGACCCGCAGAGCTATGCAAACGGTCACATCGCCGGCTCCAGCCATCTGGACAACCATTCGGTGGCCGACTTCATCCGCAATGCCGACCTCGACGCCCCTACCGTGGTGGTCTGCTATCACGGCAATTCCAGCCAGAGCGCGGCGGCCTACCTGGTCAGCCAAGGCTTCTCCGACGTGTATAGCCTCGACGGCGGCTTCGAGCTATGGCGCGGCACCTTCCCGGCGGAAACCGCCCAGGGAAACCCCGAATAATTTTTTTCCAGCCCCGCAGCCCGCGTCCCGCGCGGGCTAGCGCCTGACCGGACGAACGGTCATGGCGAACTTATCCGCCCTCCGCCCTTGACCTCCCCGAGAACCAACTATCCTTAAGCCCAGGCCATCCAAAAAAGGGGAGAGCCGGTACACCGGCGTGCGGGTCATCGGTAGCGATTTCGGGTGTTCTGGGGGGTATACAGCAGTCGTTCAACGCGATTGCATGCCAGCATCAGCTGACTGATCCGGCGTCGGCCTCACGTATCGAGCGAGGTGACGTCATGAGTATTTTTAGCCACTTCCAACAACGCTTCGAGTCCACCCGCCAGGAGGAGCTCTCGCTACAGGAGTACCTGGAGCTCTGCAAGAACGACCGCAGCGCCTATGCTTCGGCGGCCGAGCGCCTGCTCATGGCCATCGGCGAGCCGGAACTGGTCGACACCTCCAGCAACTCCAGGCTGTCGCGAATCTTCTCCAACAAGGTGATCCGCCGCTATCCGGCCTTTGCCGACTTCCATGGCATGGAAGAGTGCATCGACCAGATCGTCTCCTACTTCCGCCATGCCGCCCAAGGCCTGGAAGAGAAGAAACAGATCCTCTATCTGCTCGGCCCGGTGGGTGGCGGTAAGTCGTCCCTGGCGGAAAAACTGAAGCAGCTGATGGAAAAAGTGCCCTTCTACGCGATCAAGGGCTCGCCGGTGTTCGAGTCGCCCCTGGGGCTGTTCAACGCCGCCGAAGACGGCGCCATCCTCGAGGAAGACTTCGGCATTCCACGGCGCTACCTGAACACCATCATGTCGCCCTGGGCGACCAAGCGCCTGGCCGAGTTCGGCGGCGACATCAGCCAGTTCAAGGTGGTCAAGCTGTACCCGTCGATCCTCAACCAGATCGCCGTGGCCAAGACCGAACCGGGCGACGAGAACAACCAGGACATCTCGGCCCTCGTCGGCAAGGTGGATATCCGCAAGCTGGAGGAATTCCCGCAGAACGACGCGGACGCCTACAGCTACTCGGGCGCGCTGTGCCGGGCCAACCAGGGCCTGATGGAATTCGTCGAGATGTTCAAGGCGCCGATCAAGGTCCTGCATCCGTTGCTCACCGCCACCCAGGAAGGCAACTACAACAGCACCGAAGGCCTGGGCGCGATCCCCTACTCCGGCATCCTGCTGGCCCACTCCAACGAATCGGAATGGCACAGCTTCCGCAACAACAAGAACAACGAGGCCTTCATCGACCGGATCTACATCGTCAAGGTGCCGTACTGCCTGCGCGTCAGCGACGAGATCAAGATCTACGACAAGCTGCTGTTCAACAGCTCCCTGGCCAAGGCCCATTGCGCACCTGACACCCTGAAGATGCTGGCCCAGTTCACCGTGCTCTCGCGCCTGAAAGAGCCGGAGAACTCCAACATCTACTCGAAGATGCGCGTGTACGACGGCGAGAACCTCAAGGACACCGATCCGAAGGCCAAGTCGATCCAGGAATACCGCGACTCCGCCGGCGTCGACGAGGGCATGAACGGCCTGTCGACCCGCTTCGCCTTCAAGATCCTGTCCAAGGTCTTCAACTTCGACCCGCATGAAGTGGCGGCCAACCCGGTCCACCTGCTCTATGTGCTGGAACAGCAGATCGAGCAGGAACAGTTCCCGGCCGAGGTGCGCGAGCGCTACCTGCGCTACCTGAAGGAATACCTGGCACCACGCTATATCGAGTTCATCGGCAAGGAAATCCAGACTGCCTACCTCGAGTCCTACAGCGAATACGGCCAGAATATCTTCGACCGCTACGTGCTGTACGCCGACTTCTGGATCCAGGACCAGGAATACCGCGACCCGGAAACCGGCGAGATCCTCAACCGCATCGCCCTCAACGAAGAACTGGAAAAGATCGAGAAACCGGCCGGCATCAGCAATCCGAAGGATTTCCGCAACGAGATCGTCAACTTCGTCCTGCGCGCCCGGGCCAACAACAACGGCAAGAACCCCACCTGGCTCAGCTACGAGAAGCTGCGGGTGGTCATCGAGAAGAAAATGTTCTCCAACACCGAGGACCTGCTGCCGGTCATCAGCTTCAACGCCAAGGCCAGCAAGGAAGATCAACAGAAGCACAACGACTTCGTTACGCGCATGGTGGAACGCGGCTACACCGACAAACAGGTTCGCCTGCTTTCGGAATGGTACCTGCGGGTCAGAAAGTCCCAGTAGCAGCTGCAAGCTGTAAGCCACAAGCCGTAAGCCATCCGCGGTGTGTACAGACACACCGCACGGCCAACGGCTGTGGCGAATGCTCTTTCTTGCAGCTTGTAGCTTGAAGCTTGCAGCTGTTTCCCAGCTACCGGAGGGCCCATGAGCTACGTCATCGACCGACGCCTGAACGGCAAGAACAAGAGCACGGTCAACCGCCAGCGCTTCCTGCGGCGTTACCGTGACCACATCAAGAAAGCCGTCGAGGAAGCCGTGAGTCGTCGCTCCATCACCGACATGGAGCACGGCGAACAGATCAGCATCCCCGGCCGCGATATCGACGAACCCGTGCTGCACCATGGCCGTGGCGGCAAGCAGACCGTCGTCCACCCGGGCAACAAGGAATTCACCGCCGGCGAACATATCGCCCGGCCGCAAGGCGGCAGCGGGGGCGGCGCAGGCCGCGGCAAGGCGGGCAACTCCGGCGAAGGCATGGACGAGTTCGTCTTCCAGATCACCCAGGAAGAATTCCTCGAGTTCATGTTCGAGGACCTCGAACTGCCCAACCTGGTCAAGCGCCACCTGACCGGCACCGACACCTTCAAGACCGTCCGCGCGGGTATCAGCAACGAGGGCAACCCGTCCCGGATCAACATCATCCGCACCCTGCGCTCGGCCCATGCGCGGCGTATCGCCCTGTCCGGCAGCAGCCGCGCCAAACTGCGCGAGGCAAAAGAGGAACTGGCGCGGCTGAAACGGGAAGAACCGGACAACTTCGGCGATATCCAGGAAATCGAGGCGGAAATCGAGCGCCTGAGCGCACGCATTCACCGCATCCCGTTCCTCGATACCTTCGACCTCAAGTACAACCTGCTGGTCAAGCATCCCAATCCCAGCTCCAAGGCGGTGATGTTCTGCCTGATGGACGTCTCCGGCTCCATGACCCAGGCTACCAAGGACATCGCCAAGCGCTTCTTCATCCTCCTGTACCTGTTCCTCAAGCGGAATTACGAACGCATCGAAGTGGTCTTCATCCGCCACCACACCAGCGCCCGCGAAGTGGACGAGGAAGAGTTCTTCTACTCCCGGGAAACCGGCGGCACCATCGTCTCCAGCGCCCTGAAACTGATGCAGGAGGTCATGGCCGAGCGCTATCCCGCCAACGAGTGGAACATCTATGCCGCCCAGGCCTCGGACGGCGACAACTGGAACGACGACTCGCCGATCTGCCGCGAGATCCTCAGCAAGCAGATCATGCCGTTCGTCCAGTACTACACTTACGTCGAGATCACCCCCCGCGAACATCAGGCATTGTGGTTCGAATACGAACGCATCGGCGAAGCCTTCCCCGATACGTTCGCCCAGCAGCAGCTGGTGTCGGCCGGCGATATCTACCCGGTCTTCCGTGAACTCTTCCAGCGCAGGTTAGTGACATGACCGCCAGAGAGCAGAAACGCCAACCCCTTTCCACCGGGTCCGAGTGGACGTTCGAGCTCATCCAGGCCTATGACCGCGAGATCAGCCGCCTGGCCGAGCGCTACGCCCTGGATACCTATCCCAACCAGATCGAAGTGATCACCGCCGAGCAGATGATGGACGCCTACGCCTCGGTGGGCATGCCGCTGGGCTATCACCACTGGTCCTACGGCAAGCACTTCCTCAGCACCGAAAAGTCCTACAGCCGCGGTCAGATGGGCCTGGCCTACGAGATCGTGATCAACTCCGATCCGTGCATCGCCTACCTGATGGAAGAGAACACCATCTGCATGCAGGCGCTGGTGGTGGCTCACGCCTGCTATGGGCACAACAGCTTCTTCAAGGGCAACTACCTGTTCCGCACCTGGACCGATGCCAGCTCGATCATCGATTACCTGGTGTTCGCCAAGCAGTACATCACCCAGTGCGAGGAACGCCACGGCATCGACGCCGTGGAGGACCTGCTCGACTCCTGCCATGCCCTGATGAACTACGGTGTCGATCGCTACAAACGGCCCTACCCCATCTCCGCCGAGGAAGAGCGCCGGCGGCAGAAGGACCGGGAAGAGCACCTGCAGAAGCAGATCAACGATCTGTGGCGAACCATCCCGAAAAGTGCGGACAAGGCCAGCGAAAAGGACACCGCGCGCTTCCCTGCCGAGCCACAGGAAAACATCCTCTACTTCATCGAGAAGCATGCCCCGCTGCTGGAACCCTGGCAGCGCGAGATCGTGCGCATCGTGCGCAAGATCGCCCAGTACTTCTATCCACAGCGCCAGACCCAGGTGATGAACGAAGGCTGGGCCACCTTCTGGCACTACACCCTGATGAACGACCTGTACGACGAAGGCCTGGTCACCGACGGTTTCATCCTGGAGTTTCTCCAGTCCCACACCAGCGTGGTGTTCCAGCCGGGCTTCGACAGCCCTTACTACAGCGGCATCAACCCCTATGCCCTGGGGTTCGCCATGTACACCGACATCCGCCGCATGTGCGAGCACCCCACGGAGGAAGATCGCCGCTGGTTCCCGGAAATCGCCGGCAGCGACTGGCTGTCCGCCGTGAAGTTCGCCATGAGCAGCTTCAAGGATGAGAGCTTCATCCTGCAGTACCTGTCACCCAAGGTGATCCGCGACCTGAAGCTGTTCAGCATCATGGACGATGACCAGCGCGACGACCTGCTGGTCCCGGCCATCCACGACGAAAGCGGCTACCGGGTGATCCGCGAAACCCTCGCGGCGCAGTACAACCTCGGCAACCGCGAGCCCAACGTACAGATCTGGAGCATCGACCGGCGCGGCGACCGCTCCCTCACCCTTCGCCACCAGCAGCATGACCGCAAGCCGCTGGGCGACTCCACCGAGGAAGTGCTCAAGCACCTGCACCGCCTGTGGGGCTTCGATATCCATCTGGAAACCCTGCAGGGCGACCAGATCATGAAGACCCACCACGTCCCCCCAAAGGGTGAACACGGCGACGGCGATCATGGCCGTCTCGACCTCGCCGTGGTGCACCTGTAACACCGACCGCCTCCGGGATGTCACACGGGTTATCCTGTGGGGCATCTACGGAGGTTTTTAATGCAGATCTACAAAGTCGGCGGCGCCGTGCGCGACCGCCTGCTCGGCCGGCCGGTCACCGACCACGACTGGGTGGTGGTCGGCGCCAGTGCCGAACAGATGCTGGCCCTGGGGTATCGCCCGGTAGGCACGGATTTCCCGGTATTCCTGCACCCGGACAGCGGCGAGGAGTACGCCCTGGCCCGCACCGAACGCAAAAGCGGCGTCGGCTACGGCGGCTTCACCTTCCACGCCAGCCCCGAGGTCACCCTCGAAGAGGACCTGATCCGCCGGGACCTGACCATCAATGCCATGGCCGAGGACGATCATGGCAATCTGACCGATCCTTATCATGGCAAACAGGACCTGGATAACCGCCTGTTGCGCCACGTTTCCCCGGCATTCGCCGAAGATCCCCTGCGCGTGCTGCGGGTCGCCCGCTTTGCCGCGCGCTTTGCCGGGTTGGGCTTCAGCGTCGCCCCTGAAACCCTCGAACTGATGCGCCAGCTCAGCGATTCAGGCGAACTTCAGGCCCTGACGCCGGAGCGTAGCTGGAAGGAAATTTCCCGGGCGCTGATGGAAGATCACCCGCAGGTGTTCATCCAGGTCCTGCGCGATTGTGGCGCGCTGCAACAGCTGATGCCGGAAGTGGGCGCCCTGTTCGGGGTTCCGCAGCCACCGGCCCATCATCCGGAAATCGATACCGGCGCCCATACGCTGGCCGTCCTGGAACAGTCGGCGAAGCATGCGCAGCCGCTGACGGTGCGCTGGGCCTGCCTGCTGCATGACCTGGGCAAGGGCACCACACCTGAAGCCGAGTGGCCACGGCACATCGCCCATGAGCATCGCGGGCTGAAGCTGATCGACAAGGTCAACAAACGCTTCAAGGTCCCGCGTGAATGCCAGGAGCTGGCGTTGCTGGTGGGCGAATACCACACCCATGGACACCGGGCGCTGGAATTGAAGCCCTCGACCCTGCTGGAGCTGCTGCAACGCTTCGACGTGTACCGACGGCCGCAGCGCTTCGAGGAATTCATCGTGGCCTGCGAGATGGATGCCCGGGGGCGGCTGGGGCTGGAAGATCGCCAGTATCCGCAGGCGGATTACCTGCGCGGCGCGGCGGAGGCGGCGAGGAAGGTGGCGGTGCAGCCGCTGGTTGAACAGGGCTACACCGGACAGGCATTGGGCGAGGCGCTGAAAAAGGCTCGCCTGAATGCGCTGAAGGCCTACAAGGAAAGCGCTGCAGGCTGACTTGTGCTGGCCTTGACGGCCTCATCGCTGGCAAGCCAGCTCCCACAGGGTCCGCGGCGCCTGCGATGAGGCCTCAGGTATTGGAATTTGTCAGTTGCCGCTCATGCCAGAGAAAAGGCACTGCAGCCAGAACCTGATCGATCTGCGCCTCATCCCACAGCTGCGCCATGCGCTTGCCCACACCAGGATGCAGCAACTGCGGCGCGATCAACGACAGCGGCCAGAGCACGAAGGCATTCTTGAGGATTTCGGCGCGAGGCAGGACCAGCCCGTCGAAGTTGCCATGCAGGTCGCCGTACATCAGCACGTCGATATCCAGCGGCAACCCCTTGCGCTCCGGGGCATAGCGGCCGTTGTCGGCCTCGATGAACTTCAGTCGGCGATCCAGTTCGATCAGCGGCAGGTCGGTCAGGCCGGTAACCACCAGATTGAAGAACGGACCGCTCTTGATCCCCACCGCCTGGCTCTCGAAGACCGGCGAGCACTCCATCTGCTGGAGGAAGCCGGCCAGCGCATCGAGGCCGGCAGTCAGGTGCCGCTCACGCTCGACATTGCTGCCAAGGCCCAGGTAAACCCGTGTCAGAGGCATCCGCGCTCGATCTCCACGCCGACGCCACCGGTAGCCGCAGGCACCGCGCCAGGCTTGGTCAGCTTCAGGCTCAGCCAGGGAATATTGAATTCCTCCATCAGCACCTGCGCCAGGCGTTCGGCGAAGGTTTCCACCAACTGGAACTGCGCCTGCTCGGCAAAGGCCTGGATGCGCGCAGATACGCTGGCATAGTCCAGCGCCAGGGTCAGGTCGTCACCCGCCGCTGCCGGGCGATTGTCCCAGGCAAACCGCAGGTCCAGACGCAGGCACTGGCGAATGCCACGCTCCCAGTCGTAGGCGCCGATCACGGTGTCGACTTCCAGCCCTTCGATGAACACTCTGTCCAAGCACTTCTCTCCACAGCACGACAAGGGCGCCTTGCGCCGTTAGAATCAGGGGCGTCCTTGCCCGGAATAGTTAGCATGTTTTGGTTACTGGCGATGTTCGCCTACCTGCTCGGCTCTCTGTCCTTCGCCATCGTCCTCAGCCGCCTGAACGGCAGCCCCGACCCGCGCATGAGCGGCTCGGGCAATGCCGGCGCCACCAATATGCTGCGCCTGGCGGGGCGGAAACTGGCGATCCTGACCCTGCTCGGCGACCTGTGCAAGGGCCTGATGCCGGTACTGCTCGCCCAACTGGCTGGTCTGGACCAGCAACAACAGGCCTGGATCGGCCTGTGCGCGGTACTCGGCCATCTGTTTCCGCTGTACTTCCGCTTCCGCGGCGGCAAGGGCGTCGCCACTGCCGCCGGCGTGCTGCTCGGCCTGTATCCGCCGGCCGCTCTGCTCGCCGTCATCAGTTGGCTGCTGACCTTCTACCTCACCCGCACCAGCTCGCTGGCGGCACTGATCGCCACGCCCCTGACCCTGCCATTGCTGGCCTGGCGCGAGCCGGAAGCCCTGGTGCCGATGGCCCTGCTGACCCTGCTCATCGTCTGGCGTCACCGCGGCAACCTGCGCGATCTGTTCGCCGGACGCGAGCGACATTTCTAGATCGCCTGCAAGGTTTCCATCGGCCAGCGTGCCTGCACGCTGATCGCCAGGGTTTCCTGCTGGCCGGCGGCAAGCCGCTGGCAACCGGCGTAGGCGATCATCGCGCCGTTGTCGGTGCAGAATTGCGGACGGGCGTAGAAGACATTGCCCTTGAGCCCGGCGGTCATTTCCTCCAGCGAAACCCGTAACGCCTTGTTCGCACTCACGCCACCGGCGATCACCAGACGGTTCAGACCGGTCTGCTTGAGGGCACGGCGGCACTTGATGGTGAGAGTCTCCACGACTGCCTGCTGGAAGGCCAGCGAGATGTCGCAACGAGTCTGTTCGCCGTCGTCCCCAGCCCTTTGGCACTGCTGCCAGGTGTTCAGGGCGAAGGTTTTCAGGCCGCTGAAGCTGAAATCCAGGCCCGGGCGATCGGTCATCGGCCGCGGGAAGACGAAGCGGCCCGGCACACCCTGGGTGGCCAGGCGGGCAATTTCCGGACCGCCGGGGTAATTCAGGCCGATCAGCTTGGCGGTCTTGTCGAAGGCTTCGCCGGCGGCGTCGTCCAGCGACTCGCCGAGCAGCTCGTAGCGCCCGATGCCATCGACGCGAACCAGTTGCGTGTGACCACCGGAAACCAGCAAGGCGACGAACGGAAACTCCGGTGGCTGCTCCTCGAGCATTGGCGCCAGCAGGTGACCTTCCATATGATGCACGCCCAGCGCCGGGATGCCCCAGGCAAAGGCCAGGGCCTGGGCGCAGGACGCCCCGACCAGCAGCGCCCCGACCAGGCCGGGACCGGCGGTGTAGGCGATGGCATCGATATCGGTGGCGACGCAGTCGGCCTCGGTCAGGACCTGGCGGATCAGCGGCAGCATGCGCTTGACGTGATCGCGGGAGGCGAGCTCCGGCACCACGCCGCCGTAGACGCGGTGCAGGTCGATCTGGCTGAACAGCGCGTCGGCCAGCAGGCCGCGCTCGCTGTCGTAGAGGGCGACGCCGGTTTCATCGCAGGATGTTTCCAATCCCAGTACTAGCATGGGTTCTTGCCTTGTTGAGGCTGAATTCGAAGGCGCGCATGATAGTCCTCGCTCCCCATGCCGACCAGCGGTTTTCGATCAGAGGCTTTGCATTCCGGCTGGGTAAGGGTTAACATCCGCAACCCTTAAAAACCGACGTACTCCAGTGCACATTTTCTGCCACGAGTTCGTTGACCCCGGTAATGAATGAAGGTAGCTCTGGATGCCAGCCGTCAAAGTTAAAGAGAACGAACCCTTCGACGTAGCTCTGCGTCGTTTCAAGCGCTCCTGCGAAAAAGCCGGTGTACTGGCTGAAGTTCGTAGCCGCGAATTTTACGAGAAGCCGACTTCCGAGCGTAAGCGCAAAGCAGCTGCTGCTGTTAAGCGTCACGCCAAGAAAGTTCAGCGCGAACAGCGCCGCGCCGTTCGTCTGTACTAATACAGACGTTCGTCGCAAGCTTCTGCCTCGCCCGGCCCAAAGCCGGGCTGCCGGCAGTTGATTGAGCTGTTCACTCCAGCCACGACACCTGTCGTATCGCCGGAGACGCCCAGACTGGTTCCCAGCCCGGGCAGCCTGCCCCAATCGTCAGAACTGGCTTTATCGCCAGCCGTGCACGTCACACTGACGGGCCCTCACGGGTTATCGACGAGCACATCTTCTTTTCCGTTTTCTTGCGTCTGCCATTCGACCTGGTTTCGAATGCACCGTCGTTCCCGCAGCATTAGCGATAGACTTGATTATCGCCTGATGACGAGAGAGCCATGGCCGGGCTGATTCCCCAGAGTTTCATTGACGACCTTCTCAACCGCACCGACATCGTCGACGTGGTGAGTTCGCGCGTGCAACTGAAAAAGGCCGGCAAGAACCTCACCGCCTGCTGCCCGTTCCACAAGGAAAAGACCCCGTCGTTCAGCGTCAGCCCGGACAAGCAGTTCTACTACTGCTTCGGTTGCGGCGCTGGCGGCAACGCCCTCGGCTTCATCATGGACCACGACAACCTGGACTTTCCCCAGGCGGTCGAGGAACTGGCGAAAGCCGCCGGCATGGAAATCCCCCGGGAAGAAAGCGGGCGCGGACACAAGCCACGCCAGCCGGTGGATTCACCGCTCTACCCGCTGCTCACCGCCGCTGCCGAGTTCTATCGCCAGGCCCTGAAGAGCCACCCGACCCGCAAGGCTGCGGTGGAATATCTCAAGGGCCGCGGCCTGTCCGGCGAGATCGCCCGCGACTTCGGCCTCGGCTTCGCCCCGCCGGGCTGGGACAACCTGTTCAAGCACCTGAGCAGCGACAACCTGCAGCAGAAAGCCATGATCGACGCCGGCCTGCTGATCGAGAACGCCGAGAGCGGCAAACGCTACGACCGCTTCCGCGACCGGGTGATGTTCCCGATCCGCGACAGCCGCGGCCGGGTCATCGCCTTTGGTGGGCGGGTACTGGGCGACGACAAGCCCAAGTACCTCAACTCCCCGGAAACCCCGGTGTTCCACAAGGGCCAGGAGCTGTACGGGCTGTACGAGGCGCGCAAGTTCAACCGCAACCTCGACGAAATCATCGTCGTCGAAGGCTACATGGACGTCATCGCCCTGGCCCAGCAAGGCCTGCGCAACGCGGTGGCGACCCTGGGCACGGCGACCAGCGAGGAGCACCTCAAGCGCCTGTTCCGCGTAGTGCCCAGCGTGCTGTTCTGCTTCGACGGCGACCAGGCCGGCCGCAACGCCGCCTGGCGCGCGTTGGAAGCCACGCTGTCGAGCCTGCAGGACGGGCGCAAGGCGCGCTTCCTGTTCCTGCCCGAAGGTGAAGACCCGGACACCCTGGTCCGCGCCGAAGGCACCGACGCCTTCCGCGCCCGGATCAACCAGCATGCGCAGCCGCTGGCCGATTATTTCTTCCAGCAGCTGACCGAGGAAGCCGACCCGCGCTCGCTCGAGGGCAAGGCCCATATGGCCACCCTTGCCGCGCCGCTGATCGACAAGGTACCGGGCGCCAATTTGCGTGCGCTGATGCGCAATCGTCTGAAGGAAATCACCGGCCTGGACAACCAGCAGGTCGAGCAGCTTGCGCAGAGCGCGCCGCGGGAAACCCCGCCGCCGGCCTATGACCCGGGCATCGACTACGATGCTATCCCCGACTACAGCCCGGACTACAGCGACTTCCACCACGCCGAGCATTTCCAGGCGCAGCCACAACAACAGTGGACACCCAACCAGGGCGGCGGGCAGAAGAAGAAATGGGACGGCAAGCCGTGGGACAAGAAGGGCGGGAAGGGCAAGCCCTGGGACCGCAACGGCCAGCAACAGAATCATCCGCCGCGCACGCCGACCTCGGTCGAGCCGCCGACGCTCAGCGCCCTGCGCACCCTGCTCCACCACCCGGCGCTGGCGCGCAAGGTCGAGGACGCCAGCCACATTGCCGACGAAGAACACGTCTACGCGCAGTTGCTGGTGGCACTGCTGGAAGCGCTGCAAAAGAATCCTGAGCTACGCTCACTACAGCTGATCGCGCGCTGGCACGGCACCGAACAAGGGCGCCTGCTGCGGGCACTGGCGGAAAAGGAATGGTTGATCGATGCCGACAACCTTGAACAACAGTTTTTCGACACTATAACTAGCTTGTCCGCTCGCCAACGCGAGCGCAGCCTGGAACATCTGCTCCGGAAAGCACGTCAAAGCGAATTGAGCGCAGAGGAAAAAAATCAGCTGCGCGACCTCCTGAGTCGCAATGTTCCCGCACAAACCCCGACCTCAACTGGCGCGTGAGGTCCATGCTCGGGTATAATCCTCGGCTTGTTTTTTGCCCGCCAAGACCTTCAGTGGATAGGGTGTTATGTCCGGAAAAGCGCAACAGCAGTCTCGCATCAAAGAGTTGATCACCCGCGGTCGTGAGCAGGGCTACCTGACTTACGCGGAGGTCAACGACCACCTGCCGGAGGATATTTCAGATCCGGAACAGGTGGAAGACATCATCCGCATGATCAACGACATGGGGATCAACGTATTCGAGAGTGCTCCGGATGCGGATGCCCTTTTGTTGGCCGAAGCCGACACCGACGAAGCCGCGGCCGAAGAAGCCGCTGCTGCGCTGGCGGCTGTGGAAACCGACATCGGTCGCACCACCGACCCGGTGCGCATGTACATGCGCGAAATGGGTACCGTCGAACTCCTGACCCGTGAAGGCGAAATCGAAATCGCCAAGCGGATCGAGGAAGGTATCCGTGAAGTGATGAGCGCTATCGCCCACTTCCCCGGCACCGTCGAATACATCCTCGGCGAATACGATCGCGTCACCGCGGAAGGCGGCCGTCTGTCGGACGTCCTCAGCGGCTATATCGATCCTGACGACAGCATCGCGGCGCCGTCCGAGATGCCACCTCCCGTCGACAAGGCCGCTGCGGCCGAAGAGAGCGACGACGAGGACGAGGAAAAGGACGAGAACAGCGACGAAGAGGAAGAGACCGAGAGCGGTCCCGATCCTGAAGTCGCCCGCCAGCGTTTCGGCGCCGTTGCCGAGCAGCTGGAAGCCACCGTCAAGATCCTCAAGAAGCATGGTCGCGGCAGCAAGCAAGGCGTTGCCGAGCTGCTGGCCCTGGCCGAGCTGTTCATGCCGATCAAGCTGGTACCGAAGCAATTCGAAGTGCTGGTCGAGCGCGTTCGTGGTGCCCTGGACCGCCTGCGTGCCCAGGAACGCGCGATCATGCAGCTGTGCGTCCGTGACGCCCGCATGCCGCGTGCCGACTTCCTGCGTCTGTTCCCGAGCAACGAAGTCGACATGACCTGGAGCGGCGACCTCTCCAAGCGCAGCACCAAATGGGCCGAAGCCCTGGGCCGCCTGGACGCCGACATCGTGCGTTGCCAGCAGAAGCTGGTCGACCTCGAGGCCGAGACCGGCCTGACCATCGCCGAGATCAAGGACATCAACCGTCGCATGTCGATCGGTGAAGCCAAGGCTCGTCGTGCCAAGAAGGAAATGGTCGAGGCCAACCTGCGTCTGGTGATCTCGATCGCCAAGAAGTACACCAACCGCGGCCTGCAATTCCTCGACCTGATCCAGGAAGGCAACATCGGCCTGATGAAGGCGGTGGACAAGTTCGAATACCGTCGCGGCTACAAGTTCTCGACCTACGCCACCTGGTGGATTCGCCAGGCGATCACCCGTTCGATCGCCGACCAGGCACGCACCATCCGTATCCCGGTGCACATGATCGAGACGATCAACAAGCTCAACCGTATTTCCCGGCAGATGCTCCAGGAAATGGGTCGCGAACCGACCCCGGAAGAGCTGGGTGAGCGCATGGAAATGCCTGAGGACAAGATCCGCAAGGTACTGAAGATCGCCAAAGAACCGATCTCCATGGAAACCCCGATCGGTGACGATGAAGACTCGCATCTGGGCGACTTCATCGAGGACTCGACCATGCAGTCGCCAATCGATGTGGCCACTGTCGAAAGCCTCAAGGAAGCCACCCGTGACGTGCTCTCGGGCCTGACCGCACGCGAAGCCAAGGTGCTGCGCATGCGTTTCGGTATCGACATGAACACCGATCACACCCTCGAAGAAGTCGGCAAGCAGTTCGACGTGACCCGCGAGCGGATCCGTCAGATCGAAGCCAAGGCGCTGCGCAAGCTGCGTCACCCGACGCGAAGCGAGCATCTGCGCTCCTTCCTCGACGAGTAACAAGACGAACCCCGGCCACCGCCGGGGTTTTTCTTTTGGGCGACGAACAGCGGTCCGTCGTCCGCGTACTGAAGGCAAAATGCCCGTCTACACTCGAATCTATCCATTCGTTCGACGAGGCCGCTATGCCGAGATTGCCGGCCCTTCTGCTGTCGCTCCTGGCCCTCTGGAGCACTGCGGCCGGCGCCTTGACCCTGACCGATGAAGAGCAGGCCTGGCTCGATGCCCATCCCAGCCTGCGCCTCGGCATTGACGCTTCGTGGCTACCCTTCGAATACCGGGACCAGGAAGGCCGCTACCAGGGACTGGCCGCCGACTACATCGCCGTGATCCGCGAGCGCCTGGGGATCAACTTCACCCTGGGCGCGCCGGCGAACTGGACTCAGGTCCTCGAACAGTCCCGCAACGGACAGATCGACCTGATGCCCGGGATCATGTCGACGCCCGAACGCCAGGATTACCTGTCGTTCACCCGCCCCTACCTGGATTTCCCCATCGTCATCCTTGCCCACGAAGGCGGGCCGCACCCCAACGCACTCAAGGACCTGTACGGCCTGAAGATCGCCGTGGTGGAAAACTACGCACCCCATGAACTGCTGCGCGCCCACTACCCGGATCTCAATCTGGTGGCCATGCCCAATGTCAGTTCAGCCTTGCAAGCGCTGGCCACCGATGAGGTCGATGCGGTGGTCGGCGACCTTGCCTCCAGCGTCTGGGCCCTGCGCGAACTCAAGCTGGAAGGCCTCTACGTCAGCGGCGAAACGCCTTATCGCTATCAACTGGCCATGGGCACGCCGCGGGAGAACAAGATCCTGGTCGGCATCCTCGACAAGGTGCTGGCAGACATGACGCCCGAAGAAGTTGCCGGCATCCAGGAGCGCTGGGTCGGCAAAGTGCTCGAGCAACGTCCGCTGTGGCGTGACCTGCTGCTCTACGGTCTGCCGGGAGTGCTGTTCCTGGTCGCGATCCTGGCGGCGGTGATTCGCGTCAATCGCCGCCTCAGCTCGGAAATTTCCCGACGCATCGCCCTCGAGCAGGAACTGCGCAGCAGCGAGTACCACTATCGCGGGCTGGTCGAGAGCCTGTCGGCGATTGCCTGGGAAGCCGATGCCAACGACTTCACCTACAACTACGTCTCGCCCCACGCCGAGGACCTGCTCGGCTATCCGCTGAGCGACTGGCTCACCCCCGGCTTCTGGCGCTCGATCCTGCACCCCGAGGACGCGCTGTGGGCCCAGGCCTACTGCGACGCAGAAAGCGCCGCCGGCCGCGATCACAGCCTGGATTACCGGGTGATCCGTGCAGACGGCCGGACCCTGTGGATCCGCGACATCGTCAGTCTTATCGAACATGGCCACAAACCGGTGATGCGCGGCCTGATGATCGATATCAGCGAAGCCAAGCACACCGAGCAGGCCCTGCGCCTGTCGGAACAGAAGTTCGCCTCGGTGTTCCATCAATGCCCGGACATCCTGGTGATCGCCCGCCTCAGCGACGGCTGCCTGCTGGAAATCAACGAAACCTTCGAGGAGCAGATCGGCCTCACCCCTGCCCAGGTCGTCGGCCGCACCGCTACCGAACTGAATATCTGGGGCGTCGAGGGCATCGGCCCGAGCCTGCTGCAGCGCCTGCAACGGGGTAGCGTGCGCAATCTGGAAATGACCTTCCGGCGCAGCAATGGCCAGTTGTTCACCGGACTGATCTCGGCGGAATCCTTCGACCTGGAGAGCACGCCGGCGCTGGTGGTGGCGGTACGCGATATCAGCCAGCTCAAGGAAACCCAGGAACAGTTGCAGATTTCCGAAGAGAAATTCGCCAAGGCCTTCCACGCCTCTCCAGACGGCATGTTGCTGTCGCGGCAGAGCGACGGCATGCTGCTGGAGGTGAATGAAGGCTTCTGCCGCCTGACCGGGTTCGACATGCAGACATCCCTCGACCGCACGGCTATCGACCTGGGCATCTGGGTCGACCTCAACGAACGCCGGGAAATGCTCGAGCTGCTGAAAAAGGACGGTTTCGTGCGTGACTACAGCTGCAACCTGCGCCGTTCCGATGGCGAGGTCCGGCTCTGCGAACTGTCGTCCCGCCCCCTGCCTATCGGCGGCACCGATTGCATGCTGACCATCGCCCGCGACATCACCGACCGCCACCAGATGCAGGAAAAGCTGCAACTGGCCGCGACAGTCTTTGAAAACACCGCCGAAGGCGTGCTGATCACCGATACCGACCAGCGCATCAGCGCGGTCAACCGCGCCTTCAGCGAAATCACCGGCTACAGCGAAGGTGAAACCCTCGGTCGCACACCGCGCCTGCTCGCCTCCGGCCAGCATGACAGCGCGTTCTATGCGGCCATGTGGCACCAGCTCAGCGCAGATGGCCATTGGCAAGGAGAGATTCTCAACCGGCGCAAGAACGGGGAGCTCTACCCTGCCTGGCTGACCATCAGCGCCGTGCGCAATCCCGAGCTGGGCACCACCCATTTCGTCGCGGTGTTCGCCGATATCTCCAGCCTCAAGCACGCCCAGGCCAAGCTCGACTATCAGGCCCACCATGACCCGCTCACCGGCCTGCCCAATCGCACCCTGTTCGAAAACCGCCTGCTGGCCGCGCTGAGTTGCCCACAGGCATCGAGCCGCCAGGGTGCGGTGCTGTTCCTCGACCTGGACCGCTTCAAGCACATCAACGACAGTCTCGGCCATCCGGTCGGCGACCTGCTGCTCAAGGCCATCGCCCACCGCCTGAAGGAACAGGTCCGCGATATAGACACCGTGGCCCGCCTGGGTGGCGACGAATTCATCATCCTCCTGCCCGGCCTGCACCAGGCCAGCGACGCCGAGCATATCGCGCAAAAGGTGCTGGCCTGCTTCAACGCACCGTTCCAGGCGGGCGACCACGAGTTCTTTTCCAGCGCCAGCATCGGTATTAGCCTCTATCCGCAGGACGGCACCGACGTCGCCTCGCTGATCCGCAACGCCGACGCGGCCATGTACCGCTCCAAGGCCAAGGGCCGTAATCGGGTCGAGGCCTACACCCGCGACCTCACGGCCCAGGCCAGCGAACGCATCGCCCTCGAACACGAACTGCGCCGGGCCATCGAGCGCAACGAACTGAGCCTGTACTTCCAGCCCAAGCTGAGCCTCAAGACCCAGCGTCTGGTCGGCGCCGAAGCGCTGATCCGCTGGACCAACCCGACCTTTGGCGACGTCCCGCCCGAGCGCTTCATTCCGCTGGCGGAAGAGAACGGCATGATCCTGCAACTCGGTGACTGGGTGCTGGAGCACGCCTGTCGGCAGATGCAGGCCTGGAAGCGCCAGTACCAGGCCTTCGGCCCGCTCTCGGTCAACCTCGCCGGCGCCCAGTTGCGCCAGCCGGGACTGGTACGGCGCATCGAACAACTGCTCAAGAGCTACCAGCTCAAGGCAGGTGAGTTGCAACTGGAAATTACCGAGAACTTCATCATGAGCCAGGCCGAGGAAGGCCTGGCCATCCTGCATCAGCTCAAGCGTCTGGGTGTGCAACTGGCGATTGACGACTTCGGCACCGGCTACTCGTCCCTGAGTTACCTCAAGCGCCTGCCGCTGGACATCCTCAAGATCGACCAATCCTTCATCCGCGGCCTGCCTGACGACCCCAACGACGCCGCCATCGCCCGCGCCATCATCGCCCTCGGCCGCAGCCTGCAGCTCACGGTGATTGCCGAGGGCGTGGAAACCCAGGCGCAGCAGCAATTCCTCACCCGGGAGGGCTGCGAACAGATCCAGGGCTACATCGTCAGCCTGCCGTTGCCGGCCAACGCCTTCGCCGAGTCGTTCCTGCGCATAGTACTTTCCGATCTTTCGGATGGCACTGCCTGGAATCCCTCGATATAATCCGCGACCACTGGGGCCTATAGCTCAGTTGGTTAGAGCAGAGGACTCATAATCCTTTGGTCCACGGTTCGAGTCCGTGTGGGCCCACCAGATACGACGAAGCCGCGCGAATGCGCGGCTTTTTTATGCGTATAAGAAAAGCCAGACCAATCCTACCGACCAATCAGATGCAGTAGTGTCGGGTGCATGACCTGCTCAATTCAGATGTGATCTAGAAATGAGCAAACTGAAAGCAACGAAGAGCGGCAAGGCCGGTAAACACAAAGATCAAGACATCTTTTCGACCGTGTTCCTGCGTAGTTTGCGTATGAAGGCGACTACCGACCCCAAGCGCTGCGGGAGCCCAATGGCGAGGTCTCAAACCCAATCCTCGTAGACAAGGTTATGCACACGGCCAAATTCGCGCACATTGTTTGTCACAAGGGTGCAGCCGATGGCGATTGCATGCCCCGCAATGGCGGTGTCATTAGGGCCAATAGGCGTCCCTGCGCGAGTCAAGGTCTCCATCACTTGAACGGTCGCATCGACCGCCCGCTGATCCCACGGCAGCACCGCATCCAGCCGCTTTATAAATTCGTCGACCAACATCTTGTGCTTGGGCGAGGCCTTCTTGCCGATCTGCCCATAGCGCATTTCTGCATAGGTGATGGCGGATACAACAATACGGTTTCCCCGTATGACCTCTGCAACCAGACGCTTGATCACCGCTTCCGGATGCTCGCGCATGATGAATGAGCAGATGCAGGTGTCGAGCATGTAGGTGGTCACTGGTTGAACCTGCCTTCATCACCGACCACTGAGACACGCTCTTGCAGAAAGTCCTCGTCAGCTTTCGGCAACTCGGAAAAAGAACCCCAGGATGGCCGGACAGGACGCAGTGTGATTACATCACCTTCGCGTGAAATCTCGAGCTCTCCGACGCCCTCGTAAGCCATGTCGGCAGGCAATCGAACGGCCTGGTTCTTGCCGTTTTTAAAAATAGAGACCGTGCGCATGGGTAGCACCTCCAGCATATGTTAAGCATAGGCAAAATATAGGCTTCTCTATTGATGCATTCAAGCCTCCCTCATCCCATCCTTTTTCTTTACCCTTTTCCCCACTCCGCCCATGTGATCGTACAACTCCATCAGCTATGATGACGGTTATTTTTCAACATGAATGACATAGGCATGACAGAGCAGCAGGTACAGGTGCGAGGCCGGCGCAAGCCGCGTAGCCTGGCCCAGGAACTGGTCGCGGTGCTGACCGAGCGGATTCGCAGCGGGCAATTGAAGCGCGGCGACAAGCTTCCCACCGAGTCGCAGATCATGGCCGAGGAAGGCGTGAGCCGGACGGTGGTACGAGAAGCCATCTCCCGCTTGCAGGCCTCCGGCCAGGTGGAAACCCGCCACGGCATCGGCACGTTCGTGCTCGACCAGCCCGCCGGCGGCAGCTTCCGCATCGACCCGGCCACCATCGTGACCCTGCGCGAGGTGTTGTCCGTGCTGGAGTTGCGTATCGCCCTGGAAGTGGAGTCGGCCGGCCTGGCCGCGCAACGGCGCAGTGACGAGGCCCTCACCGGCATGCGCGCGGCCCTGGACGAGCTGAATGAAGGCGTGTCCCATGCCTCCGATGCCGTGTCCGCGGATTTCCAGTTCCATCTGCAGATCGCCCAGGCCAGCGGCAATCACTACTTCGCCGACATCATCAATCACCTGGGCACCAGCATCATCCCGCGCACGCGGCTGAACTCGGCGCGCCTGGCCCATGATGACCAGCCTCACTACATGAGTCGGCTGAGCCACGAGCATGAGGCGATCTACGAGGCCATCGCCCGCCGCGACAGCGAAGGCGCGAAAATGGCCATGCGCATGCACCTGAGCAATAGCCGCGAGCGGCTGCGCCAGGCCCATGAAGACGCCGAACAGCAACAGAACCAGAGCGCCTGAAAATGAAAAGGCCCCGCAATCGCGGGGCCTTTTCATTTCAGCGGGATGATCAGGCGATCACGCCGTCATTCCACTGGCCATTGACCAGGCGACGCAGCCCCAGCGGGTTGCCATCACGCAGGGCTTCCGGCAGCAGTGACTGCGGGTAGTTCTGGTAGCACACCGGACGCAGGAAGCGGTCGATGGCCAAGGTGCCCACTGAAGTACCACGGGCATCGGAGGTCGCCGGGTACGGACCGCCGTGAACCATGGCGTCGCAGACTTCCACGCCGGTCGGGTAGCCGTTGATCAGGATGCGACCGACCTTCTCTTCCAGCAGCGGCACCAGCCAGGCGTAGGCTTCGAAATCTTCCGCCTCGCCGATCAGGGTGGCGGTCAGTTGGCCGCGCAGGCCCAGCAGCGCGCTGCGCAGTTGCTCGTTGCCGGCCACTTCAACAGCAACGGTGGTCGGACCGAAGACTTCTTCCTGCAGCAGCGGATCGGATTCCACCAGCAGGCTGGCGTCGGCCTTGAACAGCTGGGCACGCGCCTGGCTGCCTTCCTGCGGCTGGCCGGCGAGATGCTTGATGCCCGCATGCGCCTGCAGATGCTCCAGGCCGCCGACATAGCTGCGCAGGCCGCCGGCATTGAGCATGGTCTGCCCGGCCTGTTGGTCCAGGTGCCCGCCCAGTTCGCTGAGCAGTTTGCTGAATTCAGGCGATTGCAGGCCGATCACCAGGCCCGGGTTGGTGCAGAACTGACCGCAGCCCATGACCACCGAACCCGCCAGTTCACGGGCAATGGCTTCGCCACGCTTGGCCAGCGCGCCCGGCAGGATGATCACCGGGTTGATGCTCGACATCTCGGCGAACACCGGGATTGGCTGCGGACGCTCCGCCGCCATGCGGCACAGGGCGTCGCCACCTTTCAGCGAGCCGGTGAAGCCGACCGCCTGGATCGCCGGGTGCTTGACCAGCCACTCGCCGACGCCGCCACCGAAGACCATGTTGAACACGCCCTTCGGCATACCGGTGCGCTCGGCGGCACGCTGGATGGCGCAGCCAACCAGGTCGGCGGTGGCCATGTGGCCGCTGTGGGCCTTGAACACGACCGGGCAGCCGGCAGCCAGGGCCGCAGCGGTATCGCCACCGGCGGTGGAGAAGGCCAGCGGGAAGTTGCTTGCGCCGAATACTGCGACCGGACCGACGCCGATGCGCATTTGGCGGATGTCCACGCGCGGCAGCGGTTGACGCTCTGGCAGGGCCAGGTCGATGCGCGCACCGAGGAAGTCACCACGACGCAGGACCTGGGCGAACAGGCGCATCTGCCCGCTGGTACGACCGCGCTCACCCTGGATACGGGCAGCCGGCAATGCGGTTTCGCGGCAGACGATGGCGACGAAGGCGTCGTCCAGTTCATCCAGCTCGGCGGCGATGGCCTCGAGGAATTCGGCACGACGGGCCGGGGACAGTTGGCGGAATTCGGCGAAGGCGGCTGCGGCAGCCTGGGCAGCCTGGTCCACTTCGCTTTCGGTGGCCTGGGCGAAGCTGTACGGCAGGGCTTCGCCGGTGGTGGCGTCGAGGCTTTGCAGACGTTGCGAGCCGGCTGCGCTGCGCTGGCCGGCGATGAAGTTGTGGCCGAGGATCTCTGGCATTTCGGGGCTCCTGTGGACAAAGGGTGAGTCAGTGGGAGCTGTATTGCCTGGAACATGGCAATCGCTGGCAAGCCAGCTCCCACAGGGACTTGAGGTGCTCTTGAGTCAGGTGATCGGGGCTGGGTTGAACAGGGTGATGTCGTTGTGCAGCTTGTGCTGCTCGGCCCAGGTCTGCTTGCGGCCGCTGGCGACATCCAGGTAGTAGTGGAACAGCTCCCAGCCCAGCTCTTCGATGCTCGAACGGCCGGTAGCGATGCGCCCGGCGTCGATATCGATCAGGTCGGGCCAGCGCTGGGCCAGTTCGGTACGGGTGCAGACCTTGACCACCGGGGCCATGGCCAGGCCATACGGCGTGCCGCGACCGGTGGTGAACACGTGCAGGTTCATCCCGGCCGCCAGTTGCAGGGTGCCGCAGACGAAGTCGCTGGCCGGGGTGGCGCAGAAGATCAGGCCCTTGCGGTTGACCCGCTCGCCCGGCCCGACCACGCCCTGGATGGCGCCGCTGCCGGACTTGACGATGGAACCGAGGGACTTCTCGACGATGTTCGACAGCCCGCCCTTCTTGTTGCCCGGCGTGGTGTTGGCACTGCGGTCGGCTTCGCCGCTTTGCAGGTAGCGGTCGTACCAGTCCATCTCGCGCACCAGCGCGTCGGCGACTTCCGGGGTTTCGGCGCGGGAAGTGAGCATGTAGATGGCATCGCGCACCTCGGTGACTTCCGAGAACAGCACGGTGGCACCAGCCCGCACCAGCAGGTCGGCGGCATAGCCCAGGGCCGGGTTGGCGGTGATGCCGGAGAAGGCATCGCTACCGCCGCACTGCATGCCGAGGATCAGCTCGCTGGCCGGCACGGTTTCGCGCTGGCGCTGGTTCAGCTTGATCAGGCGCGCTTCGGCCAGGGCCATGATCTGCTCGATCATTTCCACGAAGCCGAGGCTGGCGTCCTGCAGGCGGTACAGCCAGGGCTCGCTGAGGTCCACCGACGGGTCGTTGTCGTGCATCACCTGACCGGCCTGAAGCTTCTCGCAGCCCAGGCTGATCACCAGTGCTTCACCGCCGAGGTTGGGGTTGCGCGCCAGGTTGCGCACGGTGCGGATCGGGATATAGGCGTCACGGGCGTTGATCGCCACGCCGCAGCCGTAGCTGTGGGTCAGGGCGACCACGTCGTCGACGTTGGGATACTTGGGCAGCAGTTCGTCGCGAATGCGCTTGACCGCGTGGTCGAGCACGCCGGTCACGCACTGCACGGTGGTGGTGATGCCGAGGATATTGCGCGTACCGACGGTGCCGTCGGCGTTGCGATAACCCTCGAAGGTGAAGCCGTCCAGCGGCGGCAGGGCCTCCGGCACCGCATCGCAGCGTGGCAGGCTGTCCAGCTCCGGCGCGGCCGGCATGGCCAGCTGGGTTTCCTTGACCCAACTGCCCTGGACCAGGTCTTCCAGGGCATAGCCGATGATCTGTCCATAGCGGCGCACGGGCTCGCCCTTGGCGATGGTCACTACCGCCACTTTGTGGCTCTGCGGTACGCCTTCGACCAGGGTCAAGCCATCGGCGAAGCGGGCACCCTCGCCCAGACCGCCGTCATTGACCACCACCACGACGTTATCGTCGTCGTGCAGGCGTACATAGCGAGGCGAGTCGGAAGTTTCGATCAACTGCATGATGGTGCCCTTCTTGTTATTTCCCAGGCTTTGTTCATCCGCGAACGCCCGGCCATAAGGCCGGGCGCTGCGTGACTTTCTTAGTTCGACGACTCGGCCAGTTTGCCCGATGGCGTCGTTGCTGCTTCATCCTTCGGGACATCGCGCAGCTCGATACGCTTGATCGGGCCGACGATCACCAGGTAGCTGAACACCGCCACCAGGGCGTTGGCGCCCACGTACACCAGGGCCCATTTGAACGAGCCGGTAGCGCTGATGATGTAGCCGATGATGATCGGCGTGGTGATCGAAGCGATGTTGCCGAAGGTGTTGAACATACCGCCCGACAGGCCGGCAATCTGCTTCGGCGAGGTGTCCGAGACCATCGCCCAGCCCAGCGCGCCGAGGCCTTTGCCGAAGAACGCCAGGGCCATGATACCGACCACCATCCACTCGGCATCCACGTAGTTGCAGATCACCATGGAGGTCGACAGCAGCAGGCCGATGACGATCGGCGCCTTGCGGGCGAAGGTCAGGGAGTTGCCGCGGCGCAGCAGATGGTCGGAGATCACCCCGCCCAGCACGCCACCGACGAAGCCGCAGATGGCCGGCAGGGAGGCGATGATGCCCGCCTTGAGGATCGACATGCCGCGCTCCTGCACCAGGTACACGGGGAACCAGGTGAGGAAGAAGTAGGTGATCGCGTTGATGCAGTACTGGCCGAGGTAGACGCCGAGCATCATGCGGCTGGACAGCAGCTGCTTGATGTAGCCCCACTTCGGACCGCTGGCGCCAGCTGCCTTGGGCTTGTCCATGTCGACCAGGCCACCGTTCTTCTCGATGTGCTCCAGTTCCTGGGCACCGATCATCGGGTGTTCCTTGGGGTTGTAGACGACCTTCAGCCAGATCCCGGCGAAGACGATACCCATGGCACCCATGACGATGAATACGTGCTCCCAGCCCCAGGCGTGGACGATCCAGCCCATCAGCGGGGCGAACAGCACGGTGGCGAAGTATTGCGCGGAGTTGAAGATCGCCGAGGCGGTACCGCGTTCGGCGGTCGGGAACCAGGCGGCGACGATGCGCGCGTTACCCGGGAACGACGGTGCTTCGGCGAAGCCCACCAGGAAGCGCAGCATGAACAGGGCGATGATCG
Source organism: Pseudomonas putida (assembly GCF_001941965.1). Taxonomy (GTDB): domain Bacteria; phylum Pseudomonadota; class Gammaproteobacteria; order Pseudomonadales; family Pseudomonadaceae; genus Aquipseudomonas; species Aquipseudomonas putida_L. The sequence continues at coordinate 63,806 of NZ_MKZO01000005.1, forward strand.
CGTTGGCTACCGGCATGTAGCCGACGAAGCCTTGCAGCACGGTGAACAGCGACCAGGTGAAGATACTGAAGGCGTAGACCTTCTTGGAGCCGAAACGGTCGAGCAGCCAACCGCCAGGAATCTGTCCGAGCACATAGGCCCAGCCGAACGCCGAGAAGATATAACCGAGGGTGACAGCATCGATGCCGAGGTCCTTCTGCAGGCTCGAGCCGGCAATGGAGATGGTTGCACGGTCGGCGTAGTTGATCGTGGTCACCAGGAACAGCATGAACAGGATCAGGTAGCGGACGCGCGTCTTTTTAGTCGCTTGCATCGGAAGTACTCCCACTAATTATTCTTGTGCGGGCTCTTGAATTGTAAGCCGGAGAGGGGATTTCCCGCTCCGGTGTGCGGCGTTGGGCAGGCCGCGGGGTCAGGCTTATTGCGGACCCATCTTGTCCATCAGTGCAGCGAGCATCTCGACTTCTTCAGGGGTCAGGTCAGTCAGCGGGGTACGCACCGGACCTGCGTCGTAACCGGCGATCTTGGCGCCAGCCTTGACGATGCTGACGGCGTAGCCGGCCTTGCGGTTACGCAGTTCCAGATACGGCAGGAAGAAATCGTCGATCAGCTTGCCAACGGTGGCGTGGTCGTCACGGGCGATGGCGTTGTAGAAGTCCATCGCGGTCTTCGGCACGAAGTTGAACACGGCGGACGAGTAGACCGGCACGCCCAGGGCCTTGTAGGCGGCAGCATAAACCTCGGCGGTCGGCAGACCACCCAGGTAGCTGAAACGATCGCCCAGGCGGCGACGGATCGACACCATCAGCTCGATGTCGCCCAGGCCGTCCTTGTAACCGATCAGGTTCGGGCAACGCTCGGCCAGACGCTCCAGTTGCACGGCGTTCAGGCGGCAGACGTTGCGGTTGTAGACCACCACACCGATCTTCACCGATTTGCACACGGCTTCGACGTGGGCGGCAACGCCGTCCTGGCTGGCTTCGGTCAGGTAGTGCGGCAGCAGCAGCAGGCCCTTGGCGCCCAGGCGCTCGGCTTCCTGTGCGTATTCGATGGCCTGGCGGGTCGAGCCACCAACACCAGCGAGGATCGGCACGGTACGTTCGCAGGTGTCGACGGCAGTCTTGATCACCTGGCTGTATTCGCTGGCGGCCAGCGAGAAGAATTCACCGGTGCCGCCAGCAGCGAACAGGGCGGTGGCGCCGTACGGGGCGAGCCATTCCAGGCGTTTGATGTAACCGGCCTGATGGAAGTCGCCCTGGGCATTGAAGTCGGTGACAGGGAAAGACAGCAAGCCATGGGAGAGGACGGTGCGCAGTTCTTGTGGAGTCATTGTTGTAGGCATCCTGTGGCGCTTGGGTGATGAAGGTAAATGCTTCGAAGTGGATGTAGGTTATCGTACAAGTTGTACGATGACTAGCCCCTTCATAGGGGTAAATCAGCCGGTCGTCTGATCTCAATCGACCGTTTATCCCCTTTTCAGGGCAAAAAATACCCTCTCCAATCCCCGCCGCACTCAAGAAGGCCGCGGCTTTGCCGATAAACGGGCATCGTTATCGTACAACTATAAGAACTGCCCCCAAAAGGATCGCTGCCCATGAACCTGCGCCACCTGACCATCGCCCGCCGTGCCGGCCTGGGCTTCACCCTTATTTCCCTGCTGGTCGCCCTGCTTGGCGGCTTCGCCGTGGTGCAGATGCAGGCCATCCGCCAAAGCGAAGTGGCGGTCGAGACCAACTGGGTGCCGAGCCTGCGGGTGATCAGCGATACCCGCGAGATCATGCTGCGCATCCGCACCATCTCCCTGCGCATGGCCCTCGACCCGGACCCGGCCAACACCGCCACCTACCAGGGCCAGATGGACGTGCGCCTGAAGGACCTGGACAGCAAGCTGGCGGTGCTCGATGCCTTTATCGACACTCCGGAGGAAAAGGCCCTGGCCCAGGCCTTCCGCAGCAGCCTGGCGGAATACCGCAACGGCCTCGACCGCTCCTTCGAACTGGCCCGGCAGAAAGACCTCGCCGGCCTGAACAAGCTGCTGCTGGTGGACATGAAGCAGGTGGTGGAAAACTCGGGCAAGGCCCTGGCCGACTTCGGCGACCTCTATGGCAAGCAGATCGACGCCGAGGGCAAGGCCGCCGAAGCCCAGTACGACCGCTCGCTGCAGATCATCATCGTGTTCGTGGTGATCGCCGCCCTGGCCACCATCGCCCTGGCCCTGTGGCTGACCCGCGGCATCGTCCGTCCGCTGGAGCGCGCCGTGCGCACCGCCGAGCATGTCGCCGAGGGTGACCTGACCCAGCAGATCCACGTGGAGGGCAATGACGAAGTGACCCGCCTGCAGCGTGCCCTGCAACAGATGCAGGACAACCTGCGCTCGGCCATGCGCCATATCAGCGACTCCGCCACCCAGCTGGCCTCCGCCGCCACCGAACTGAACTCGGTCACCGAAGACAGCTACCGTGGCCTGCACCAACAGAATGCCGAAATCGAACAGGCCGCCACCGCCGTCAATGAGATGACCTCGGCGGTGGAAGAAGTGGCGCGCAATGCCGCCTCGACCTGCGACGCCTCCAGCCAGACCAGCGACTCCGCCCGCGCCGGGCAGACCCGGGTCATGGAAACCGTGCAATCGATCCAGACCCTGACCCACGATGTGCAAGGCACTGCCGGCCTGGTGCGCAACCTGGTGGACCAGTCCCAGGACATCGGCAAGGTCCTCGACGTGATCCGCGCCATCGCCGAGCAGACCAACCTGCTGGCCCTCAACGCCGCCATCGAGGCGGCCCGGGCCGGTGAGTCCGGGCGTGGCTTCGCCGTGGTCGCCGACGAGGTCCGCGCTCTCGCCCACCGCACCCAGCAATCCACCCTGGAAATCGATGGCATGGTCACCGCGATCCGCAGCGGTTCGTCCAAGGCCCTGGAGTCGATGCTCGGCAGTTGCGAGCGCGCCGAATCCACCCTGGAGATGGCCCGGGGTGCCGGCGACTCGCTGGTGCAGATCACCGACTCGGTCAGCCAGATCTCCGACCGCAACCTGGTCATCGCCAGCGCCGCCGAGGAGCAGGCCCAGGTGGCCCGCGAGGTGGACCGCAACATCGTCAATATCCGCGACCTGTCCAGCGAGTCGACCCAGGGCGCCAACCAGATCAGCGCGTCGAGCAACGAGCTGTCGCGGCTGGCCGAAGACCTCAACCAGGTCGTCGCGCGCTTCCGGATCTGATCAAATAGCCGTCCTCACTCCAGGGACGGCGAGCATGGACACCTTCACCCTGATGCGCTCCTTTCGGCGCATCGTCGAACTGGGCGGCCTGGGCAAGGCGGCGGAAGACCTCGATCTTTCCGCCGCCGGCCTGAGCAAGCAACTGCGCACGCTGGAAGACCACCTCGGCACCGTGCTGCTGCAACGCACCACCCGCCGCCAGAGCCTGACCGCCAGCGGTCAGGCCTATTACGAACGCTGCTGCGAGCTGCTCGACCAGCTCGACCAGCTGGAGCGCTCGGTGCACCAGGCAGCGCAGCGCATCAGCGGCAAGCTGCGGGTCAATGCGCCGCTGTCCTTCGCCTTGAGCACCCTGGCGCCGGTGCTGGCCGGGTTTCTCGAAGCACATCCCGGAGTGGAGCTGGACCTGGTGATGGAGGATCGCCTGGTCGAGGCGGTCAGCCAGGGCTTCGATGTTTCGATCCGTCTCGCACCGGGGCTGGCCGATTCTTCGCTGGTCGCCAAACGCCTGGGCTCGCTGCGCCAGGTTCTGTGCGCCGCTCCCGGCTATCTGCAACGGCACGGGCAGCCTGCCGGCCCCGACGATCTGAGCGGGCATGCGCAACTGCACTACAGCCTCAGCCAGCAAGCCGGCGCTGCGCCGGAGCAGGCCCCAAGGGTGACGGTCAACAACAGCCTGATGCTGCGCGAGCTGCTGATCGCCGGACTGGGCATCGGCTGGCTGCCCTCCTTCCTGGCCGATGCCCCATTGGCCGACGGGCGCCTGCTGCGGGTGTTCCCCGAGCAGCAGGACAGCGCCCGCCAGGTCTACGCCGTCTACCCCAGCAGCCGCCATTTGCTGCCACGGGTGCGGGCCTTCGTCGATTACCTGGCCGAGCACCTGCCCGCCGCCATGGGTAGCGATTATCAACCCTGAGCGAAATATCCCTGCACCGCCGGCACCTTAATCCGGCCGGGCATCGCCCCTAGACTGGCTGCACTTCGTCGGGCCCGACGCAGCCTCAACCCTTCCGCCCCGCCCTGTTGCCGTGGCCGCCGCTGGCGCGCCAGGGAACCGTCGCGTCGGGGCACTGGCGAAACAGGAACGACGCTCATGAACACCCCACTGCTTGCCACCCTGCTGGCCCTGGCCCTGACCAGTGCCGTCCATGCAAATGAGGCGCCGAAAGTCGGCACCAGCCCCTGGGGCCCGGACGACGAGATCGGCCGGCTCAACCTGATCACCGACAAATCCCGCACGGCGGTAATGGCGCGGGTCGACGCAACGAAAGTCTACGACCTCGCCACCGAGTACTACATCGGCATGCCCAGCTGGCAAGCCGCAGGCGATCCCCACTACCAGTTCTGGATGACCCACACCCCGCGCGGCACCGTGGTCGACGACCCGCTCGGCGTCGGTCACGAAATGAATGCCCTGCGCAGCTACACCGGCACTGCGTTCTCCATGTACGGCCACACCGGCACGCACATCGACGCGCTCAACCACTTCGGCATCGACGGCAAGATCTGGAACAACTTCAGCGCCGACGAGCACCTCGGCGACCGCGGCTGGCAAAAGACCGGCGTGGAAAAATTCCCGCCATTGGTCGCCCGTGGCGTGCTGATCGATGTCGCGGCTGCCAGGGGCGTGGACATGCTGCCGGACGATTACCGCATCACCCGCAGCGATCTGCAGGACGCCCTCAAGCGCCAGGGCACCGAGCTGCAGCGCGGCGATATCGTGCTCATCCGTACCGGCCGGATGAAGCTCTACGATCAGCCCCAGGCCTATATGCGCCAGTCACCGGGCATGGGCCTGGACGCCGCGCGCTACCTGGTGGAGGAAGGCAAGGCGATGATCCTCGGCGCCGACAATCTCAGCTTCGAGGCTTTCCCTTCGGAGGTCGCCGATGATTATGTACCGCTGCACACCTACCTGCTGGCGCAGAAAGGCGTGCCGATCATGGAACTGGTGGCGCTGGACGACCTGGCCCGGGACAAGGTCTACGAGTTCGCCTTTATCGGCGGTCCGCTGAAAATCCGGGGCGGCGACTCGGCGCCGCTGCGTCCACTGGCCATGCCACTGCGCTAGAGACGGGCGGCCCAGGCACCTGGCGTGGTGCCGTACTGACGCTGAAACAAGGCAATGAACGCCGACACCGAGTCATAGCCCAGCTCGTTGGCCACCGCGGTGACGCTGCCACCCTGCTCCAGCATCGGCAGCGCCGCCAGCAGGCGCAGGCGTTGGCGCCAGGTCTGGAAGGGCATCTGCGTCTGCGCCTGGAACAGCCGCGCCAGGGTCCGGCGCGAGGCACCGACCAGTTGCGCCCAGTCCTCGATGCTGCGGTTGTCTTCAGGGGTCATCTGCAAGGCATCGGTGATCCGCCGCAGGCGCGGGTCGCTGGGCAGCGGCAGGCTGAAGGGCGCCTCCGGCAACTCGCGGATCTCGTCCACCAGCACCTGCAGCAGCCGCGCCTGCGGGCTGTGCTCCGGATAGTCGTTGCCGAAGCTGCTGGCTTTGCCGATCAGCTCCCGCACCAACGGCGTGACCTGCACCACGCAGCACTCACGCCGGTAACCGTTGAGCACCGCATCGCTCAGGTACAGGCTGCGAAAGGCCAGGGTGCGCTCGCTGTACACCGTGTGGCGCAGGCCGGCGGGAATCCACATGCCGCATTGCGGCGGCAGGAGGAAATTGTGCTGCTCGGTCAGCACTTGCATGCTCCCGGCGCCCGCGTAGGTGAACTGCACCCAGTCATGGCTGTGCATGGCGATCCGGTACCCCGCCGGGATATCGAACATGCGCCCGTGCACCGGTCGCTCCAGTTGCTCCGGCACGGGCGGCACGAAGTCTTGTCCCGTCTGCTGCATTGATCGTCCCCTTTGCTCAAGTGAGCCACTGATGCCGATGTTAGCCTGCGCCGCGTCTGGTTGAACAACAGGAGTTTCATCAATGAGCACGCAGATCCAGCAAGGCCGCCTGAGCATCCCCGTCATCCGCCAGCGCAAGGGCGCCGGCAGCCTGGTGGCGCTGACCGCCTACAGCCTGCCGATGGCACGCTGGGTCGATGCCCATGCCGACGTGATCATCGTCGGCGACTCGGTGGGCATGGTGCTGTACGGCATGCCCAGTACCCTGGGCGTCACCCTCGAGATGATGATTGCCCACGGCCAGGCGGTGATGCGCGGCGCACAGCGCGCCTGCGTGGTGGTGGACCTGCCGTTCGGCAGCTATCAGGCCTCGCTGGAGCAGGCCTTCATGAATGCCGCGAAGGTGCTGCGCGAAACCGGCGCCCAGGGCGTCAAGCTGGAAGGCGGCGAGGAGATGGCCGGGACCGTGGCCTATCTGGTCAAGCGCGGGATTCCGGTGATGGCCCATGTCGGACTGATGCCACAGCAGGTGAATGCGCTGGGCGGGTTCAAGGCCCAGGGGCGGGACGAGCAGAGCGCGGCGCGGGTTCGCCGTGATGCCCTGGCGATGCAGGCGGCGGGGGCATTCTCTGTCGTTCTCGAAGGCATTGCCGAGCCGCTGGCCCGGGCGCTGAGCGAGGAGCTGGAGATTCCCACCATTGGTATCGGTGCTTCACCGGCTTGTGACGGCCAGGTGCTGGTGACCGAGGACTTGCTGGGGCTGTTCGGCGAATACCAGCCGCGCTTCGTCAAGCGTTACGCCGAGCTGGGCAGGGTGATCGACCAGGCGCTGGGCGAGTATGCCCGGGAGGTGCGTGGCGGGCAGTTCCCCGGGCTGGAGCACTGCTTCAAGGCGGCGGGTTGAGTACACTGGGGCGGTCTTCGCCTTGCCCTTGAGAAGCCCATGTCCGACAGCCGCACCCTCGCCCTCGACGAAATCGACCGCCAGTTGATCGCCGCCCTGCAGATCAACGCCCGCGAAAGCGTCGCTACCCTCGCCCGGCAACTGGGCATTGCCCGCACCACGGTGACCTCACGGATCGCCCGGCTGGAGAAGAGCAAGGTCATCAGTGGTTATGGCGTGCGGCTCGGGCAGCGGGTGATCGATGGCGGGTTGCAGGCCTATGTGGGTATTACCGTGCAGCCCCGGGCCGGGCGCGAGATCGTGCGGCGACTGAGTGCAATGGGGCAGGTGCAGCAGCTGTGTGCAGTGAGCGGGGAATTCGACTATGTGGCCTGGCTGAGAAGTGATTCGCCGGAGCAACTGGATCAGTTGCTGGACCAGATCGGCAGCCTGGAGGGGGTGGAGAAGACCACCACTTCCATCATTCTCAGCAGCAAGGTGGATCGGGGGCAGCCTGTTTGATCGGTGGTGCTCCCAATCGCTGGCAAGCCAGCTCCCACAGGGACCGTGTGCACCGCTGAACCTGTTGGCTGTCACTATGTAAAAAACCATGGTCATATCGACCAATAAACCCACAAAACGACAACACTCTGCATCTTAATAACGAACATCCACCTCCCTAAAATTGACCCCAGGCATTTCCTATACTCAGGCTCCCCAGCCCCCTGGCAGGTCACCTCCATGAACAAGAACAACCGCCACCCCGCCGACGGCAAGAAGCCCGTCACCATCTTCGGCCCCGACTTCCCCTTCGCCTTCGATGACTGGATCGAGCACCCCGCCGGCCTGGGCAGCATTCCCGCCGCCCGCCATGGCGAGGAAGTGGCGATCGTCGGTGCCGGGATCGCCGGCCTGGTGGCGGCCTACGAGCTGATGAAGCTGGGCCTCAAGCCGGTCGTCTACGAAGCCTCGAAGATGGGCGGCCGCCTGCGCTCGCAAGCCTTCGCCGGCACCGAGGGCATCGTCGCCGAGCTGGGCGGCATGCGCTTCCCGGTGTCCTCCACCGCCTTCTACCACTACGTCGACAAGCTCGGCCTGGAGACCAGGCCCTTCCCCAACCCGCTGACCCCGGCTTCCGGCAGCACGGTGATCGACCTCGAAGGCCAGACCCATTACGCGGAAAAACTCGCCGACCTGCCCGCCCTGTTCCAGGAAGTCGCCGATGCCTGGGCCGATGCCCTCGAGGACGGGGCACGCTTCGGTGATATCCAGCAGGCCATCCGCGACCGCGATGTACCGCGCCTGAAGGAACTGTGGAACACCCTGGTGCCGCTGTGGGACGACCGCACCTTCTACGACTTTGTCGCCACCTCGAAAGCCTTCGCCAAACTCAGCTTCCTGCACCGCGAAGTGTTCGGCCAGGTCGGCTTCGGCACCGGTGGCTGGGACTCGGACTTCCCCAACTCGATGCTGGAAATCTTCCGCGTGGTGATGACCAACTGCGACGACCACCAGCACCTGATCGTCGGCGGTGTCGAGCAAGTGCCGCTGGGCATCTGGAAACACGTACCACAGCGCTGCGCCCACTGGCCGGCCGGCACCAGCCTGGCCTCGCTGCACCGTGGCGCGCCGCGCCCCGGGGTCAAGCGCATCGCCCGCAACGAAGACGGCAGCCTGGCGGTCACCGACAACTGGGGCGACACGCGCCACTACGCCGCCGTGCTGACCACCTGCCAGAGCTGGCTGCTGACCACCCAGATCGAGTGCGAGGAATCGCTGTTCTCGCAGAAGATGTGGATGGCCCTGGACCGCACCCGCTACATGCAGTCGTCGAAGACCTTCGTCATGGTCGACCGGCCGTTCTGGAAGGACAAGGACCCGGAAACCGGCCGCGACCTGATGAGCATGACCCTCACCGACCGCCTGACCCGCGGCACCTACCTGTTCGACAACGGCGACGACAAGCCGGGGGTGATCTGCCTGTCGTACTCGTGGATGAGCGACGCCCTGAAGATGCTCCCGCACCCGGTGGAAAAGCGCGTCAAGCTGGCCCTCGACGCGCTGAAGAAGATCTACCCGAAGGTGGATATCGCCGGGCATATCATCGGCGACCCGATCACGGTGTCCTGGGAAGCCGACCCGTATTTCCTCGGCGCCTTCAAGGGCGCCCTGCCCGGCCACTACCGCTACAACCAGCGCATGTACGCGCACTTCATGCAGCAGGACATGCCCGCCGAACAGCGCGGCATGTTCATCGCCGGCGACGATGTGTCGTGGACCCCGGCCTGGGTCGAAGGCGCGGTACAGACCTCGCTGAACGCGGTTTGGGGCATCATGAACCACTTTGGCGGTCATACCCACGCCGACAACCCCGGCCCGGGCGATGTGTTCGACCAGATCGGCCCGATCGCCCTCGCCGACTGACAGGAGATTGCCCATGCGTATCGCCCTCTACCAGGGCTCGCCGCAGCCGCTGGATATCCGCGGCAACCTGGAGCGCCTGGAAGAGCAGGCGCAGTTCGCCGCCGTCCAGGGCGCCGGGCTGCTGGTCTGCCCGGAGATGTACCTTAGCGGCTACAACATTGGCCGCGAGGAAGTCCTGCGTCTGGCCGAGCCTGCGGACGGGCCGGCAGCCCGCGCCGTGGCCAGCATCGCCCGGGGCAATGGCATCGCCATCGTCTACGGCTACCCGGAGCGCGGCGAGGACGAGCGGATCTACAACAGCGTGCAGTTGATCGACGCCCGCGGTAACCGCCTCGCCAACTACCGCAAGACCCACCTGTTCGGCGAACTCGACCGGGCCATGTTCAGCCCCGGCGGCAACCACTTCCCGGTGGTGGAACTGAATGGCTGGAAGGTCGGCATGCTGATCTGCTACGACATCGAGTTCCCGGAAAACGCCCGGCGCCTGGCCTGCGACGGCGCCGAGCTGATCCTGGTGCCGACGGCGAACATGGAACCGTTCGACTTCATCTGCCAGGTCACGGTGCGCAGCCGCGCCCACGAGAACCAGTGCTACCTGGTCTATGCCAACTACTGCGGTGCCGAAGGCGAGATCGAGTATTGCGGGCACAGCAGCATCATCGGCCCGGACGGCAGCATCCTGGCCATGGGTGGACGCGACAAGGTCCTGCTCCTGGCGGATATCGACCTGCAGAAGGTCGCGAACGGTCGCGCCAGCACCCCGTATCTGCAGGACCTGCGCGCCGAGCTGCACAGCGCGCCACGGGACTGATTTATCCGCTAGCATGACGGCTTGCGCGTTTCGGAGCCGTCATGTCCAGCACTCTCCAGCACCTCGTCCTGAGCAACGGCCTGCGGGTCAGGCTGCGCCATGCGCCGCACCTGAAACGCGGCGCGGCGCTGCTGCGGGTCGAGGCCGGGAGCCATGACGCGCCGCTGGCTTATCCCGGGCTGGCGCACTTTCTTGAGCACCTGTTGTTTCTCGGCACCGAACGTTTTCCCGTGGAAGACGGATTGATGCGCTTCGTCCAGGGCCAGGGCGGGCAGATCAATGCGAGCACCCGCGAGCGGCATACCGATTTCTTTTTCGAAGTACCGCTGACGGCCATGGCCGGTGCGCTGGAGCGGCTCTGCGAGATGCTCGCGCAGCCCCTGCTGACGCTGGAACGCCAGGAAGCCGAGCGCGAAGTGATCCAGGCCGAGTGGGTGGCCTGGTCGGGCAATGCCGAGGCGCAGCGGCAGTACGCGCTGTTGCGCAGTGTGTCGGCGCACCATCCGTTGGCCGGGTTTCATGCGGGGAACCGGGCGTCGTTGCCGGTACATGACGAAGCCTTCCAGCAAGCGCTGGCAGGCTTCCATCAGGGCTTTTATCACGCCGGGCAGATGATCCTGACCCTGAGCGGACCGCAGCCGCTGGAAGTGCTGGCGCGCCAGTTCGGCGCGTTGTTCGCGGCGGGTTCGAAGGTACGGCAGGCCGCTGCGCCGCCACTGCTCGACGGGCCGCTGCAACCCCAGCAGATCGAAGGTCAGCTGGACCTGTTGCTCGCCCACGAAGATCTGCCCGACAACGCCTCTTTCGATTACCTCGCCACCTGGATCGCCGACAGCCGTCCCGGCGGTCTGGTGCATGAGCTGCGCGAGCGTGGCTGGCTGGAGGACTTCAGGTTCACGCCGCTTTATCAGTTCGCCGGGCAAGCGCTGCTGCAGGTGAACGCGAAGCTGACTGAAACGGCGGACAGGGGCGAAGCAGAACGCCTGGTCCGCGACTGGCTGGTGTTCTTCGGCAATGCCGATCACCGCGATCTGCTGCTGGAGTACGCGCGCCTGCAAGCCTGTCGCTCGCCCGGCGCGCTGGAACTGGCAAGGCGGGAAGATGGCCTGCCGCTGATCCCCGAATATCCAGGCGGCAGCCGCCACTCATGGAAACTGCCGGAAGCCGAGCCTCTGCTTGCTGCTGGGGTTCCCGATCTCGAAACGACAGCCGTGCCGACCGGCTTGATCGTCAGCCCTGTCCTTCCCGCATCGCGCAATTACGCGACGCTGTATCTGCGCTGGCCGACGGGCGATGCGCTCAAGCCCCTGATCGAACGCGCCAGCCGGGCGGGTGTGGAGCTCAGCGGGACCCATTGGCAGCTGCGCTGCGCCGGAGCCCCGGCGCCGGTGCTCGCGGTGATCGAGCAGGCCCTGGCGATCCTGGAAAACCCGCCGCCGGCCAGCCGCAGTCACGAGCCACCGTTGATCCCGATACGCCAACTGATGCAGCGACTGCCTCATGTCCTCGCCGCCGATGGCAAACCCGGTTGGAGCGCACTGGCGACAGGCTTCGACGCCCGCTCGCAGAATGCCCTGAACCACCTGCTCGGCCGTCTCCGGGACACGCCGCAAAAGCCCGTTCCTCCCCACCCCTTGCCTGCACAATGGCAACCGTTCGGCGAACCCGGCGACGAACACGCCCTGCTCCTGTTCGCCCCGGTCGCCGACGAAGCCTCGGGTCGCCTGCTCGCCCACCTGATCCAGGGCCCGTTCTACCAGCGCCTGCGCAGCGAACTGCAACTGGGCTACGCGGTGTTCAGCACCTTCCGTCAGATTCACGGCCATAGCGGCCTGATGTTCGGCGTGCAATCGCCTGGCGCCAGCCATGGGGAAATCCTCGGTCATCTGCGCGACTTCCTCGCCCGTCCCGTCCTGCTTGTCGAAGCGACCCGCGACGCCCTCGCCGCCCAGTTCCACGAGCCGGTCATGCCCAATGCGGACCTCACCGAGTGGCTCTGGCAAGCGCATCTGGCCGGCAATGACCACGCCGATCCGCAAGCACTCGCAGCGACAATCCAGCAACTCCAGCAGCCCGATATCGACCGCGTCCGGGCCGATCTGGCCAGCGAAAACCACTGGCTGATCCTCGCCAACGGTCCCGATCCGCGCTGATTCTTACCGTCCAGGTAAAACACCTTTCACGCTTAATTAACCATCCAGTACAAAATATCTTGTAGCATTGCGCCCATCCCGGTGACGTGAAACCTTCATTCCCGGGCATGGACTAAATGAGTAGCTGTCCCTCACCTGACCTATCCGGAAGGAGTAATCCCATGTGGACCAAACCTGCATACACTGACCTGCGTATCGGCTTTGAAGTGACCATGTACTTCGCGAATCGCTGAATCCTTTCGCAGTACGACGCCTCGGCCAGCCGGGGCGTTTTCATTTTCGGACGGGGCGGGAGCCAGCCATGTACATCCAGATTCTCGGATCCGCCGCCGGCGGCGGATTCCCGCAGTGGAACTGCAACTGCGCCAACTGCAAGGGCTACCGCGACGGCAGCCTGCGCGCCACGGCCCGCACCCAGTCGTCCATCGCCCTGTCCGACGACGGCGAACACTGGATCCTGTGCAACGCCTCGCCGGACATCCGCGCCCAACTGCAAGGCTTCGCCCCGATGCAACCGGCCCGGGCCCTGCGCGATACCGGCATCGACGCGATCATCCTGCTCGACAGCCAGATCGACCACACCACCGGCCTGCTCAGCCTGCGCGAAGGCTGCCCGCACCAGGTCTGGTGCACCGACATGGTCCACCAGGACCTGACCACCGGCTTCCCCCTGTTCAACATGCTCGAACACTGGAACGGCGGCCTGATCTGGAACCGCATCGAACTGGACACCAGCTTCACCATCGACGCCTGCCCCAACCTGCGCTTCAGCCCCTTCCCGCTGCGCAGCGCCGCGCCGCCCTACTCCCCGCACCGCTTCGACCCGCACCCGGGCGACAACCTCGGGCTGATGGTCGAGGACCTGCGCACCGGCGGCAAACTGTTCTACGCCCCCGGCCTGGGCAAGGTCGACGCCAGTCTGCTGCAACGCATGCACGACGCCGACGTGCTGCTGGTCGACGGCACCCTGTGGGACGACGATGAAATGCAGCGCCGCGGCGTCGGCACCCGCACCGGCACGGAGATGGGCCACCTGCCGCAGAACGGCCCCGGCGGCATGCTCGAAGTGCTCGAGGCCTTCCCCGAGCAGCGCAAGGTGCTTATCCACATCAACAACACCAACCCGATTCTCGACGAGGACTCGGCCGAACGTGCCGAGCTGGACCGCCGTGGCGTGGAAGTCGCCTTCGACGGCATGAGCCTCACCCTCTAGGAACTGCCGCCATGAGCCAACCGCTGTCCCCCGCCGAGTTCGAACAGGCGCTGCGCGCCAAGGGCGCCTACTACCACATCCACCACCCCTACCACGTGGCGATGTATGAAGGCCGCGCGACCCGCGAGCAGATCCAGGGCTGGGTCGCCAACCGGTTCTATTACCAGGTCAACATCCCGATGAAGGACGCGGCGATCCTCGCCAACTGCCCGGACCGGGAGGTGCGCCGCGAGTGGATCCAGCGCCTGCTCGACCACGACGGCGCCCCTGGCGAGGACGGCGGCATCGAGGCCTGGCTGCGCCTCGGCCAGGCGGTCGGCCTGGACCCGGACCAGTTGCGCAGCCAGGAACTGGTGCTGCCCGGCGTGCGCTTCGCCGTGGATGCCTACGTCAACTTCGCCCGCCGCGCCTGCTGGCAGGAAGCGGCCAGCAGTTCGCTGACCGAGCTGTTCGCCCCGCAGATCCACCAGTCGCGCCTGGACACCTGGCCGCAGCACTACCCATGGATCGACCCGGCCGGCTACACCTACTTCCGTACCCGCCTGAGCCAGGCGCGGCGGGATGTCGAGCACGGCCTGAGCATCACCCTGCAGCACTACACGACTGCGGAAGGCCAGCAGCGTATGCTGGAAATCCTGCAGTTCAAGCTGGACATCCTGTGGAGCATGCTCGACGCCATGAGCATGGCCTACGAACTCGATCGCCCGCCCTACCACAGCGTCACCAGCGAGCGGGTCTGGCACAAGGGGATCGCGCTATGAGCTTCGACCGTCACCTGACCCCGCGCTGGCGCCCCGGCTACCGCTTCCAGTACGAACCGGCGCAGAAGGCCCATGTCCTGCTCTACCCCGAGGGCATGATCAAGCTCAACGAGAGCGCGGCGTTGATCGGCGAACTGATCGACGGCGAGCGCGACGTGGCGGCGATCATCGCCCTGCTCGACGAAAAATTCCCTGGCGTGCCCGAGCTTCCCGAAGACATCGAGCAATTCATGGAGGTGGCCCGTGCCGAACACTGGATCATCCTTGAGTGAGCAACCCGGCCAGCCTGAAGTCGGCCTGCCGCTGTGGCTGCTGGCCGAGCTGACCTACCGCTGCCCGCTGCAATGCCCGTACTGTTCCAACCCGCTGGACTTCGCCGAGCAGGGCAAGGAACTGACGACCGAGCAGTGGTTCAAGGTGATGGCCGAAGCGCGGGAAATGGGCGCGGCGCAACTGGGCTTTTCCGGCGGCGAGCCGCTGGTGCGCCAGGACCTCGCCGAGCTGATCGGCGAAGGCCGGCGCCTGGGCTACTACACCAACCTGATCACCTCCGGCATCGGCCTCACCGAGGAAAAGATCGCCACGTTCAAAAAGGCCGGGCTGGACCATATACAGATCAGCTTCCAGGCCAGCGACGAGCAGGTGAACAACCTGCTGGCCGGCTCGAAGAAGGCCTTCGCGCAGAAGCTGGAGATGGCCAGGGCGGTGAAGGCCCACGGTTACCCGATGGTGCTCAACTTCGTCACCCACCGGCACAACATCGACCGCATCGACCGCATCATCGAGCTATGCATCGCCCTCGAAGCCGACTTCGTCGAGCTCGCCACCTGCCAGTTCTACGGCTGGGCGCACCTCAACCGCCTCGGCTTGCTGCCGACCCGGGCCCAACTGGAGCGCGCCGAGCGCATCACCAACGAATACCGCGAACGGCTCAAGGCCGAAGGCAACCCGTGCAAGCTCATCTTCGTCACCCCGGACTACTATGAAGAACGGCCCAAGGCCTGCATGAACGGCTGGGGCAGCGTGTTCCTCACGGTCACCCCGGACGGCACCGCCCTGCCCTGCCACGGCGCGCGGCAGTTGCCGGTGCAGTTCCCCAACGTGCGCGAACACAGCATGCAGCACATCTGGTACGACTCCTTCGGCTTCAACCGCTTCCGGGGGTACGACTGGATGCCCGAACCCTGCCGCTCCTGCGACGAAAAGGAGCGGGATTTCGGCGGCTGCCGCTGCCAGGCGTTCATGCTCACCGGCGATGCCAGCAAAGCCGATCCGGTCTGTGCCAAATCGGCGGACCACGGCCTCATTCTCGCCGCCAGGGAGGAGGCCGAGACCGCCACCCTGACCATCAAGGAGATGACTTTCCGCAATGAGCGCACCTCACGACTTATCGCCCGCGGCTGAGCGCTTCAGCGCCGACCAGGCCGTCGCGGCCGGCACCGACTTCGCCGAACTGAAGGCCGGCCGTCATGGCCTGTTCTGGAACGAATTCCGCCCCCGCGACGGCGCCTGCCGGATCTGGCACTGGCGCGACGGCCAGGCCCGCTGCCTGACGCCGGACGGCTTCAGTGCGCGCAGCCGGGTCTACGAATACGGCGGGCGTTCGTTCTGCCTGGGCGACGATGACGTGATCTTCGTCAACGAGGCGGACCAGCAACTCTATCGCCAGCCCCTGGACGGCGGGCAACCGGTCGCCATGACCCAGGGCGAGCGGCGCTATGGCGATCTGCTCTGGGCCGACGGTCGGGTGCTGGCCGTCGAGGAAAGCGGCACTGAACACCGGCTGGTGGCGATCGGCGACAGCGGGCGCGAGATCCTCGCCGAGGGCGCGGACTTCTATGCCTCGCCGACCCTGAGCGATGACGGCCAGCGCCTGGCCTGGATCGAATGGAGCCGGCCCGATCAGCCGTGGACTGCGACGCGCCTGTATCTGCGCGAAGGCGACGGTGAAACCCGTTGCGTCGCCGGAGACCAAGGCCCGGCGCAATCCCTGCAACAGCCGCGTTTCGACCGTGAAGGCCGGCTGTATTGCCTCTCCGACCTCAACGGTTTCTGGCAGCCCTGGGGCGAATCCGCGCAAGGCTGGCAGGCGCTGCCGAGCTGCGCCGCCGACCACGCTGCCGCGCCGTGGCAACTGGGCGCCAGCACCTGGCTGCCGCTGGACGACGGCTACCTCGCCACCTGGTTCGAACAGGGTTTCTCGCGCCTCGGTCTGCGCCAGCGCGACGGCGCGCTGACCGCGATCGACAGCGAATACAGCCGCTTGCGTTGCCTCGATCTGGATAACGACTTCATCTACGCCGTCGCTGCCTCGCCGGTGCACCCGGCAGCGGTGATCGCCATCGACCGTCGCGATCATTCAGTGCAGGTGCTGGCCGGTGGCGTGCAGCCCCTGCCGGCTGAGCGGGTCAGCAAGCCGCGCGGTTTCACCTACCCCAGTGGCGATGGCGAAGCTCATGGCTTCTTCTATCCGGCGATGAACGGCAAGAAGCCTGCGCCGCTGGTGGTGTTCGTCCATGGCGGGCCGACTTCGGCCTGTTACCCGGTGCTCGACCCGCGCA
Source organism: Pseudomonas putida (assembly GCF_001941965.1). Taxonomy (GTDB): domain Bacteria; phylum Pseudomonadota; class Gammaproteobacteria; order Pseudomonadales; family Pseudomonadaceae; genus Aquipseudomonas; species Aquipseudomonas putida_L. The sequence goes on from NZ_MKZO01000005.1 coordinate 80,682, forward strand.
TCCAGTACTGGGCCCAGCGCGGCTTTGCCGTGGCTGACCTCAACTATCGCGGCAGCAGCGGCTATGGCCGGGCCTATCGCCAGGCGCTGCACCTGCGCTGGGGCGAAGTGGATGTGGAGGATGCCTGCGCGGCGGTGTTGTACCTGGCAGGTGAAGGGCTGATCGATCCATACCAGGCGTTCATTCGTGGCGGCAGTGCCGGCGGCTATACCACGCTCTGCGCGCTGGCCTTCGAGGATGTGTTCCGTGGTGGCGCCAGCCTGTACGGCGTCAGCGACCCGCTGGCCCTGACCCGGACCACGCACAAGTTCGAAGGGGATTACCTGGACTGGCTGATCGGCGATCCGCAGCGGGATATCGAGCGTTATCGCGAGCGCACGCCGCTACTGCATGCCGGGAATATCCGCGTGCCGGTGATCTTCTTCCAGGGCGAGCTGGATGCGGTGGTGGTGCCGGAGCAGACGCGCTCGATGCTGAAGGCGTTGAAGGACAAGGGGATCGAGGCAGAAGGACATTTCTATCCGACCGAGCGGCATGGGTTCAGGACGGCGGCGAACCTGGCGCATGCGCTGGAGGAGGAATGGAAGTTCTACAGCAGGATTCTCGACCAGCCTTGAGGGCCCTATCGCTGGCAAGCCAGCTCCCACAGGTTCAGCGGTGCACGCGATCCCTGTGGGAGCTGGCTTGCCAGCGATGAGGCCCTGAAGGTCACCGCTTGGCGATGATGTACACCGCATGCACGATCCCCGGGATGTACCCCAGCAGGGTCAGCAGGATATTCAGCCAGAACGCCCCGCCAAAACCGACCTGCAGGAACACCCCCAGCGGAGGCAGGAGAATGGCGAAGATGATACGAATCAGGTCCATGGAAAGGCTCCCTAAGTGGTGTCCTCATTCTGACTCTGGCCCAAGCCCGACGGTTCCGCTTGTTTCCTCCACACAAAAAAACGCCCCGGACCAAAAACAACAGGCCCAGGGCGACGCGCAGGAACGCGAGACGGTTCTTTGAATTCGTTTACGAGCGGCGGCTGAGCTGCGCGGTATTCACCCGGGCAAAGGCGCGGGCCAGGCGCAGGAGCATTTCGTCGATATTGCCGTGGCTGACGGTCAGCGCTGGCGAGAAGCGCAGCACATTGGCTTGCGGCGCATTGAGCAACAGCCCTTCCTGGCGCGCCGCCCTGACCACTTCCGCCGCCAGCGGCTCATGCAGCTCCAGCCCCCAGAGCAGCCCCTGCCCGCGCACTTCGCCCAGGCCATAACGCCCAGCCAGCCGGCTCAGGCCATCGCGCAGATGACGCCCGGCCGCACCGACCTGATCGAGGAAACCGTGTTCCAGCACGGTTTCCAGCACCGCCAGCCCGGCAGCGCTCATCAAGGCATTGCCGTGATGGCTGCCTTCCAGCTCACCGGCCTCGGCGCAGCACGCCGTACCACGGGCCAGCAACGCCGCCACCGGCACTCCACCGCCCAGGCCCTTGCCGAGGGTGAGGATATCGGCGCGCACACCGTAGGTTTCCTCGGCCAGCAGCGCGCCGCAGCGGCCCATGCCGGTCTGCACCTCGTCGAGGATCAGCAGGATGCCCAGCTCGCGGCACAGGCGCTCGACACCCTTGAGGTAATGCCGGGTCGCCGGGATCACCCCGGCTTCGCCCTGGATCGGCTCGAGCATGATCGCCACGGTGCGCGAGTCCACCGCCGCATGCAGCGCGGCAAGGTCGTTGAACGGCACCTTGCTGAAGCCCGGCAGCCCCGGTTCACAGCGGTTGCACGGCAGCGGGTCGGACGCCGCCAGGGTGCCAAGGCTGCGCCCGTGGCTGCCCTGGCTGGCGGTGATGATGTGGTAGGCGCCATTGCGATGCAGTTGGCCCCACTTGCGCGCCAGCTTGATCGCGCCTTCGCAGGCTTCTGCGCCACTGTTGAGCAGGTAGGCCTGGTCGCTGCCGGTACTTTGGCAGAGCAGGTTGACCAGCTTCAGGTGACCGCTGTTGTGAAACCCGGCCCCGGAGTTGATCAGCGCCAAGGCTTGCCCACTCAGCGCCTGGACCAGCGCCTTCGGACTGTGCCCGAGGCTGTTGACCGCATTGCCCTGGGTGAAGTCGAGGTACGCGCGGCCGTCGCTGTCCCACAGCCAGGAACCCTGGCCCCGCACGAAGACCTGCTCGACCAGTTGCTTGCTCGGCATCAGGCACTCCCGCGACAGCGGATCGACGGCCTCGCTCGGCAGTGGCACCACCTCGACCACCGGGGCGGTCTGGCGGCGCAGATTGAACAGGTTCATGCACGCAACCCTTCCAGTGGCAGGCCGAGCAGGCGGGCGCTCCAGTCTTCGACACGACCGGTGCGCAAGCGCTTGATCGCGATATCGCGCCAGCGTGACGACAGGGCCGGACAATCCACCAGTTTCTTCAAGCCTGCATGCTCCAGGGGTTCACGGTAAAAAGCGTGCAGCGCCCAGTCGACGGTTAGCCCCGGGTAGCTGCGCTGTATCAGTTCGAAAGGCTCGTCGGCACAGACGAAGCCAGGTTTCAGGACCCGGTAGAACCAGCCGCAACGCCCGCTGTCCTGGGCTTCCTGCGGCAGGTCCGGAAGCCCCCAGCGATGGCTCAGGCGATAGCACGGCGAGCGCGGCTGGCTGATCTGCAACAGCGCGCCACCCCAGCGGAACAGGTCGCCGAGGCACACGTCGTGCTCATCGAGGCCATGGGTCGAGAGGTTTTCGCCGAACGCCGGCGCCTGCCAGGCGATCTGTGGATAACGTTTCCGCCACCAGGCGTAGTGCTCGGCCGGATAGTGGTGCAGGGCCCGCTCGGGGCCGGTGTGGAAACGTAGGTCGCCGTGTTCGTCGCTTCCCAGCCCCTGCGGCCATAACCAGAGCCGCCTTGCAACCTCTTCCTTGTCGATATCGGTCATGAGTCCATAACCGAGATTTTTAGCCTTGCCTATGTAAACGCCATCCACATGTACGCTGTTCATTGCGCCCTCTGGGCCTGTAAACCTTGTGAATACGGGCGTAGAGTAGGCTTCCGCCGGCCTTGCGGCCATTTCGTTTTTCGAGCATTTTCGATAAGTAAACCTTATGGATTTCCGCCAACTGCGATATTTCGTCGCGGTGTATGAAGAAGGCCATGTCGGCCGCGCCGCCGAACGCCTGTCGCTGTCCCAGCCGGCGCTGTCGCAGCAGATCCGCCAGCTCGAGCACAGCCTCGATGTCAGCCTGTTCGAACGGGGCAACAAGCGCCTGCTGCCGACCCTGGCCGCGCACACCCTGTACAACCACGCCCTGCCCCTGCTCGACGGCATGCAGCGCGCCCGCGACGCCCTGCGCAACTTCCGCGGCCAGGCCCTGCGCACCCTGGCCATCGGCGTGCTGCAAACGGTGCGCCCGAGCCTGGTGCCCCAGTTGCTCGACCGGGTGCGCAAGGCGCAGCCGCACCTGGTGGTGCAGATCTATGAACTGTCGGGGCTGGAGATCGAACGGCGCCTGCTCAACGGCAGCCTGGACATCGGCATCAGCTACCTGCCGCCGCGCCAGCCGGGGCTGCACGGGCTGCTGCTGTACGAGGACGAGCTGCAGGTGGTGATCCCGAAAACCCACCCGCTGCGCGAATTCAAGAAGGTCTCGCTGAAACAGGCGGCGGAATTGCCGATGATCCTCCTCGGCGAGGAATTCCAGGTGCGGCAGATCTGGCAGGGCCAGTTGGCCAACCTCGGGCGGCGCCCGCAGGTACAGGCCGAGATGAACAATATGGGCGGGATTCTCGACAGCCTGCCGCAGACCTCGCTGGCCACGGTGCTGCCGGGGCGGGCGCAGGAAGCTTCCGAAGACCAGGAGTTGCTGTGGAAGCCGCTGAGCGAGCCGCGGGTGCCGCTCAAGGTCGGCCTGGTGTTCCGCGATGCGCAGCGCCAGCAGGCGTCGGTGGAGTTGCTGCGGACCCTGCTGGAGGAAGAGATCGACCCGCGGCAGATGGGCCTTTCGCCGTTGGGGTGAGTCAGCTGCAAGCTTCAAGCTGCAAGTCATAAGAAAAAGCCGGACCGTGCGCGGCCTGCTCTTTCTTATGACTTGAAGCTTAGAGCTTAAAGCTTGGAAAAAAGAAAACCCCGCCGAAGCGAGGTTTTCCCAGACTGTTTCCCTTTGACTTCCCTTTCTTCCCACCGTCCCGGGCAGGCTTCCTTCGTTCCGTCCTTGTGATGTACTGTGCGCGTCCTGCGCTTCGTCCATGGAAAGAAGATTAACTTCGGATCCAATATGAGAGAAGACGCCAAACGTCACCACGTCATGTAAGCAAATGCTTACATGACGCAATTACCTCAGAACTGCTCGGCCTCCAGCAGGTACAGCGACTCGCTGCCAGCCTTGACCGAGGCGCACAGCGACTGCAGACGCGGCAGCAGGCGGGCGAAGTAGAAACGCGCGGTGCCCAGCTTGCTGGCGTAGAAGTCTTCCTCGCCCTGCTTGGCCAGCGCCGTGCGCGCCATCAGCGCCCACATGTAGGCGTAGGCCACATAGCCAAAGGCGTGCAGGTACTCGACCGACGCCGCGCCGATCTCGTTCGGGTTGCCCTTGGCCCGGTCCAGGACCCAGGCGGTCAGGGAATCCAGGTCGTCCAGCGCAGTATTCAGCGGTTTGACGAACTCGCCCAGCTCGCTGCCGGCGGTGGCAGTGAAATGGCGGATCTCGTCGGCGAACAGCTTGTAGAAGGCGCCGCCGCTGCCGACGATCTTGCGTCCCATCAGGTCCAGGGCCTGGATACCGTTGGTGCCTTCGTAGATCTGGGTGATGCGCACATCACGTACCAGTTGCTCCTGGCCCCACTCGCGGATGTAGCCGTGGCCGCCGAAGACCTGCTGGCCATGCACCGCCGTCTCCAGCCCGAGGTCGGTGAGAAAGGCCTTGGCCACCGGGGTCAGCAGGGCAACCAGGTCTTCCCCGCGCTTGCGGGTGGTGGCGTCTTCGCTGTACTTGGCGGTGTCCAGTTGCATGGCGACATAGGTGGAGAAGGCGCGACCGCCCTCGTTGAGGGCCTTCATGGTCAGCAGCATGCGGCGCACGTCCGGGTGGACGATGATCGGGTCGGCGACCTTGTCCTTGGCCTGCGGGCCGGTCGGGGAACGGCTCTGCAGGCGGTCACGGGCGTATTCGATGGCGTTCTGGTAGGAACGCTCGGCCGAGGCCAGGCCCTGGATGCCGACGCCCAGGCGCTCGTAGTTCATCATGGTGAACATCGCCGCCAGGCCCTTGTTCGGCTCGCCGACAATGTAGCCCACGGCTTCGTCGAAGTTCATCACGCAGGTGGCCGAGGCCTGGATGCCCATCTTGTGCTCGATCGAGCCGCAGGTGGCCGGGTTGCGTTCGCCCAGGCTGCCGTCGGCGTTGACCAGGAACTTCGGCACCAGGAACAGGGAAATGCCCTTCGGCCCGGCCGGCGCGTCCGGCAGCTTGGCCAGCACCAGGTGGATGATGTTCTCGGTGAGGTCGTGTTCGCCGCCGGTGATGAAGATCTTGGTCCCGCTGACCTTGTAGCTGCCGTCCGCCTGCGGCTCGGCGCGGGTGCGGATGATGCCCAGGTCGGTGCCGGCATGGGGCTCGGTCAGGCACATGGAGCCGGCCCAGACCCCGGCGTACATGTTCGGCAGGTACTTTTCCTTCAGCTCTTCGCTGGCGTGGGCGTTGATCGACAGGCAGGCGCCGGCGGTCAGCATCGGGTACAGGCCGAAGGCCAGGCTCGACGAGTTGACCATTTCCTCGACCTGGGCCGAGATCACCTTGGGCATGCCCATGCCGCCGTACACCGGGTCGCCACCGACGCCGACCCAGCCGCCTTCGGCGTAGGTGCGGTAGGCGTCGATGAAACCGGCCGGGGTGCGCACGTTGCCGTTGTCCCAGTGGCAGCCTTCTTCATCGGCGGCGCGGCTGAGCGGGGCGATGGTCTTGCTGGTGACCTTGCCGGCCTCTTCCAGCACGGCCAGGGCGGTGTCTTCGTCTACCGCGTCGGCCAGTCCGGGCAGGGCTGCCCACAGTTTCGAGACTTCGAACACTTCGTTGAGAACGAAGCGCATATCGCGCAGCGGCGCTTTGTAGTCAGCCATGGCAACCTCTCACACCTTGAGTCGTGGACAGTCCCGCAAGGGACCGGTACTAAGGTCTCGGAGTGTAACTGAACAACTTTTGCGACACATAGGGTCATCTAGAGACCGGCAAGTCAGTTTCGGTCACGCCACGCGCAATGCGCCTCGCCGCTCCTTCTGCCCATGGGCCATCACGCAGTTACGCCCCGCTCCCTTGGCCGCGTACAGCGCCTGGTCCGCGGCCTTGAGCACTTCCTCGGGGGTGCGGTGTTCGGGCTGGCGTTCGCAGACGCCGATACTCACGGTCACCGACACGCTTCCGCCCCCCGCCGTACCGCGACGCTGGCGACCTTGCTGGTCGTCCTGCGGGCGGTTCTCCTGGTTGCGCAGCTGGATAGCGTAGTTGGCAATCATCTCGCGCACCGCCTCGAGGTGCGGAATGCATTCTTCCAGGGTCTTGCCGGCGAACACCAGGCAGAACTCCTCGCCGCCGTAGCGGTAGGCGCGGCCGCCGCCGGTGACCTTGGACAGTTTGCTCGCCACCAGGCGCAGGACCTGGTCGCCGACGTCGTGGCCGTGGGTATCGTTGAATTTCTTGAAGTGGTCGACATCGGTCATCGCCAGCACGTAGTTGCGCCCCAGGCGCTGCATGCGCTCGTTCAGCGCGCGGCGGCCCGGCAGGCCGGTGAGTTCGTCGCGGAAGGCCATCTGGTAGGCCTCGTGGGAGACCGACGCGGCGATCATCAGCATCACCTGGCTGCACATGATGTTCAGGGTGAAGGGCAGGATGAAGGTCTGCGGCAGCATCCAGAAGATGCCGATCAAGCCGATGACCTGCGCCGCATGCAGCGGCCGCGGCTCGCGCAGGTATTGCACCACCAGCACCACGAAGGCCAGGAAGAACACCGGGTAGGACATCTGGATCAGGCTCATCCACTGGCCATGCAGCGACGGCCAGCGGATCTCCGCCAGCCAGCTCAGCAGGGCCTGCGGGTAGCTCTGCTCCAGGCCCAGGGCGACGCTGCCGACGGCGAGCAGCACGGCGAAGCGCGCAACCATGTCCTGGAACAGGTGGGTGCGTTCCTGCCAGGCACCGAACAGGGCGAACAGCATCGGCAGCAGCAGGCACACCAGGTGGAACACCACCGCCGCATCCTCGCGCACGCGGCCGTGGTCGCGGTAGAAGTCGGTCTGGGTGTCCAGCAGGTAGTAGGCGATGTACACGGTGATCATCAGGAACAGCTCGCGCTGACGCCGGTACACCGCACAGTAGGCGCCGCCCAGCAGCAGGACCAGGGTCGGCAGGACGTTGAACAGTGACGTGAAGAACACCGACAGGTCGCGGACATAGGCGGCCGCAAGCCCGGACAGCAGCAGGAAGGCCCCGGGGAGGAAATGACTCAGGCGTACAGCGGACAAACGAAACAAGAGAACTCTCCGATCCGGCAGATCGATAATGTCATTGTGCCTTCACTTTATCGGCAATGCACATGAATAGATAAATATTTGGCGTCAATTTATTTAACGGCAGCAAGGGGCTGGAGCTTGAAGCTCATTTGCTGGATCAAATTGGAGAGGTGTGTTGTCTGTAATGGCCTCATCGCTGGCAAGCCAGCTCCCACAGGGTCCGTGTGGGAGCTGGCTTGCCAGCGATGAGGCCCTGAAGGTTTTCACAAGACGAAAAAAAACGCCTGCCGGTGAAGGCAGGCGTTTTTCGTTGAAGCGGGTGAATCAGTACGACAGGCCGAAATGCTCTTCGTCCATCGCCATCAGGTTGTTCGCACCCGAGAGCATGGTCGCGACATGGGTACGGGTACGCGGCAGGATGCGCTGGAAGTAGAAGCGCGCAGTCTGCAACTTGGCGGTGTAGAAGGCTTCCTCGGTGGTGCCGGCAGCCAGCTTCTCGGCGGCCAGGCGGGCGATGTCGGCCCAGAAGTACGCCAGGCAGGCATAGCCGGAGTACATCAGGTAGTCCACCGAAGCGGCACCCACTTCCTCGCGGTCCTTCATGGCCGCCATACCGACCTTCATGGTCAGTTCGCCCCACTCCTTGTTCAGCGCAGCCAGTGGCTCGACGAATTCCTTGACGGCGTCGTTGCCTTCCTGGGCCTGGCAGAACTTGTGCACGATCTTGGTGAAGCCCTTCAGCGCCTCGCCCTGGGTCATCAGGACCTTGCGACCCAGCAGGTCGAGGGCCTGGATGCCGGTGGTGCCTTCGTACAGCATGGAGATGCGGCTATCGCGCACGTTCTGCTCCATGCCCCACTCGGCGATGAAGCCGTGGCCACCGTAGATCTGCACGCCGTGGTTGGCCGATTCGAAGCCGACTTCGGTCATGAACGCCTTGGCGATCGGGGTCATGAAGGCCAGCAGTGCGTCGGCCTTCTTCTTCTCTTCTTCGTCCTGGCTGTACTTGACGATGTCCACCTGCTTGGCGGTGAAGTAGACCATCGCGCGGTTACCCTCGGCGAAGGCCTTCATGGTCAGCAGCATGCGGCGCACGTCCGGGTGGACGATGATCGGGTCGGCTGCCTTGTCCGGTGCTTTCGGGCCGGTCAGGGAGCGCATTTGCAGACGGTCGCGGGCGTATTTCAGGCCACCCTGGAAACCGACTTCGGCGTGGGCCAGGCCTTGCAGCGCGGTCCCCAGGCGAGCGGTGTTCATGAAGGTGAACATGCAGTTCAGGCCTTTGTTGGCCGGGCCGATCAGGAAGCCGGTGGCGGCGTCGAAGTTCATCACGCAAGTGGCGTTGCCGTGGATGCCCATCTTGTGTTCCAGGGAACCACAGGTCACGGCGTTGCGCTCGCCCACGCCGCCTTCGGCGTTGGGCAGGAACTTCGGCACGATGAACAGGGAAATGCCCTTGGTACCAGCCGGTGCGTCCGGCAGGCGGGCCAGGACGATATGGACGATGTTGTCGGCCATGTCGTGTTCACCGGCCGAGATGAAGATCTTGGTGCCGGTGACTTTGTAGGAACCGTCGGCCTGAGGCTCGGCCTTGGTGCGCAGCATGCCCAGGTCGGTACCGCAGTGTGGCTCGGTCAGGCACATGGTGCCGGTCCATTCGCCGGTGACCAGCTTGCTCAGGTAGGTGTGCTGCTGCTCGGCGGTACCGTGGGCGGACAGGGTGTTCATCGCGCCATGGGACAGGCCCGGGTACATGCCCCAGGACCAGTTGGACTCGCCGACCATTTCGCTGATCGCCAGGCCCAGCGACTCAGGCAGACCCTGGCCGCCGTGCTCGACGTCATGGGCCAGGCTCGGCCAGCCGCCTTCGACGAACTGCTTGTAGGCTTCCTTGAAGCCGGTCGGGGTCTTCACGCCGGATTCGCTCCAGGTGCAGCCTTCCAGGTCACCAACGCGGTTCAGCGGGGCCAGTACCTGTTCACAGAACTTCGCGCCTTCTTCAAGAATGGCGTCGACCATGTCCGGCGTGGCGTCCTGGCAACCCGGCAGGCTTTGATAGTGCGCTTCATAGCCGAGCAGTTCATCACGGACGAAACGAATATCACGCAAGGGGGCTTTGTATTCAGGCATAGCGATGAACCTCTGCTGATGAACCTTGTTAGGAGAGAGACCACACCGACCAGCTCTAGGCGGCCTTCGGTCAAACAGTTGTTTGAAACATACGTTTACGCCTGTTGCTTGTCAACACCCCGCCCACGGCACTTTTGCCATCGTCCAGACGAACTACAAGCGTAGGAAAAGTCCTAGTAACGCGCAGCCGAACGCCCGGCACAACGGCCAAGGCGCTGATGAATAAAGGCTAGCGGGAAAAGATGAAGCCTGAGGCGTTGTGCCTCAGGCGTAGGTGTCGATCAGCGTGCCGAGCATTTCGTCCGATGCTTTGGCCACTTTGACACCGAGTTCGACCTGGTGCTTGCCCAAGGCCTGTTCGACGGTGGCGGTGGCCATGTCCATCTGCTGGCTGCGATCGACGGAACGCAGGCGCTCGGCCTGGAAGTCGCTGGATTGACTGGTGGCGGCGCGCTCTACGGTGTTGTTGGCGATCTGGCTGGCGGCCTGGTCGACCCGCTGCTGCCCGGCCTGAATGGCGCCCAGGCCGGCATAGAATGCGGAACTGCCCGAGATTTCCATTTCAAAACTCCAGTAAAGAGAGTGGCAATACAGTGGCTTATTGAAGCAGAGATGGGCAGAGATTGCCGTTGAAAAACACTAATGGGGTTGGGGGTTGCGATAGAGAGGAACTAGCAGACTGACACAAAACCCTGTGGGAGCTGGCTTGCCAGCGATGAGGCCAGCTTGAGCAATGATGCTGTCAGGCCTGGCCCAATCGCTGGCAAGCCAGCTCCCACAGGGTCCGTTGTCAATCCAGGAGATCGATCTGCAGATGCTCTGCCACCGCCTCCGCCGAAGCGATCTTCAGCTTCGGCACCCTCCCCAGGCACGGCGCCGGCAAGCGCTCGGCCAGGCTGGCCAGATTCTCCTCGAGCCGCGACGTGCGCGGATCGATGATGTTCGCTACCCACCCCGCCAGTTGCAGACCATCCCGGGCAATCGCCTCGGCACTGAGCAGCGCATGGTTGATACACCCCAAACGCACGCCCACCACCAGGATCACCGGCAGCTTCAGCGCCATCGCCAGGTCCGACAGGTTGGCCACGTGGGACAACGGTACGCGCCAGCCTCCGGCACCTTCGATCAAGGTGAAATCGGCTTGCTGCGCCAATACCTCGCGCATCGGTCCGAGCAGGCCCTGCACGCTCAACTCGACCCCGGCCTCCCGCGCCGCCAGATGCGGGGCGATGGCCGGTTCGAAGGCAAACGGATTGATCCGTTCATAAGGCAGCCTCAGCGTGCTCTGCGCCATCAGCGCCAGGGCGTCGCTGTTGCGCAGCCCCTTCGGCGTGACTTCGCACCCCGAAGCCACCGGTTTCGCGCCGAGGGTGCTCAACCCGGCGAGCTGCGCCGCCTGCAACAGGCCGGCGGCGATGGTGGTCTTGCCCACGTCGGTGTCGGTTCCGGCGATGAAGTAGGCCGCGCTCATCTCACTCCCCTTCTGTCAGCGGCTTGCGCAAGACCCCATAGACCACCTGGTAGGTGGCCGGCAGGCCCTGCGGCTGGCGAAACTGCTCGTAAGCCTGCAGCAGTCCTTGCATCCGCGCCCGTCCGGTCAGCCCGGCGGGACGCCCGGGGTTGAGGTTGTGCGCGCCCAGGGCCTTGAGCTCATGGGTCAGACTGCGCACATCAGGGTAGTGCAACACATGGGGTCGTGCATGCAGATCGAGTACTTCCAGACCGCTTTCTGCACATAACCGCTGGTAGTCCTCGAAGTGCCGGAAACGATTGACGTGCACCATGCCGTCCACCGCCTCCCAACTCGCCCGCAGTTCATGCAGGGTGCCGACGCACAGGCTGGAGAAGGCCAGCACGCCGCCGGGCTGCAGCACCCGCCGCGCTTCGGCCAGCACCGCACGGAAATTCGCGCACCACTGCACCGCGAGGCTGGAGAACATCAGGTCGGCGCACGCTGCGCGCAGCGGCAGGCGCTCGGCATCGCCGGCAACGTAATAGTCCGCGCCGCCGGCAGCGCGGGCATGGCGCAGCATGCCCTCGGCGATATCCACCGCCACGCCCAGCCCGTCCGCATACCGCCCTTGCAGTGCCCGGCTGAAATGCCCGGTGCCGCTGCCGAGATCGACCCAGCAACGCGGCGCCAGGCCCGGCGGCACCTGCTCCAGCAGATGCCCGCCCACCGCCCGCTGCAACTCGGCGACGCTGTCGTAGCTGGCGGCCGCACGGGAAAAGGACGCGGCCACCTGGCGCTTGTCGGGCAAGGCGCCGGGCAGGCCGGGTCGGGATAGATCAGTCATCGCCACTCTCATGCAGGAAGGTCTTGATATTGGCCGCCAGCTCTTGCGGGTATTCGAGGATGAACGCGTGGGAAGCGCCTTCGACCAAACCCACCTCGACATCCGGCAGCCATTCGCTCAGGGCCCGCGCCGCCTCGGCCGGAACCAGTTCATCGGCGCCGGCGAACAGGTGCAGTTGTGGCCCGGCATAACGTTGCAGGGCTGCACGGGTGTCCAGGCGCCCGAGCACTTCCAGACCTTTGACGAGCAGCACCGGGTCGGTATCCGGCACGCCGATGCCCAGTTGCCGCAACAGGCTGCGCGGCTCCTGCGCACCTTCGCTGCACAGCGACTTGAAGCGCTTGAGGGTCACCGCGGTATGACTGCGGCAGCCATCGACGAAGGTTTCGAAGGTGTCCGGCGGCATGCCGTCCGGCCAGTCGGGACGGGCGACGAAGCTGAGGTTGCTGGCGAAGGTCAGCAGCCCGCAGCAGTGATCGCCGCGGCGGGCCGCCAGTTCTGCGGCGAGCATGCCGCCTAGCGACCAGCCCCCGAGCCAGGTGTCCTTCGGCAGGCGCCGGTCCAGCTCGTCGAGCCAGGCTTGCGGGTCATCGCTGACCAGGTTGGGCAGGCTCGCCAGTTCAACCCTGAGTCCGGCGTCCTGTGCCCTGAGACTTGCCGCCAGCGGTTCCAGCGCGGCGCTGCCCAGGCCCCAGCCCGGCAGAAGGATCAGATGGTTACGCATCGACAGGCTCCAACAGCGGATAGCACTCGGCCAATGCATTCAACAATAGCTGGACCTGCGCAGCGCTGTGGGCGGCGGTCAGGGTCACCCGCAGGCGGGCGCTGCCGGCGGGCACGGTGGGCGGACGGATGGCGGTCACCAGCAGGCCGCGCTCGCGCAGCATGCGCGACAGTTGCATCGCCCGCCCGGCATCGCCGATGAGAATCGGCTGGATCGGCGTGAAGCTGTCCATCAGCTCCAGGCCGAGCGCCTCGGCGCCGCCGCGGAACTGGGCGATCAACGCGGCCAGGTGCTCGCGGCGCCAGTGTTCGTCGCGCAGCAGGCTCAGGCTCTTCAGGGTCGCGCAGGCCAGCGCCGGGGGCTGGCTGGTGGTGTAGATGTACGGGCGGGCGAACTGCACCAGGCTTTCGATCAGGTCCTCGCTGCCAGCTACAAAGGCGCCGGCGGTGCCGAAGGCCTTGCCCAGGGTACCGACCAGCACCGGCAGTTCTTCAAGGCTCAGGCCGAAGTGCTCGGCCACGCCACCGCCATGCCGGCCGAGGGTGCCGAAACCATGGGCGTCGTCGACCATCAGCCAGGCATCCTTGGCCCGGGCGCGGTTGACCAGCTCCGGCAGGTCGGCGATATCGCCGTCCATGCTGAACACGCCATCGGTGACCACCAGGGTATTGCCCTCGGCCTTGTCCAGGCGCTTGTCGAGGCTGTCGGCGTCGTTGTGCAGGTAGCGGTTGAAACGAGCGCCGCTGAGCAGGCCGGCATCCAGCAGCGAGGCATGGTTGAGGCGGTCCTGCAACACGGTATCGCCCTGCCCCACCAGCGCGGTGACCGCGCCGAGGTTGGCCATGTAGCCGGTGGTGAACAGCAGCGCCCGCGGGCGCCCGGTGAACTCGGCCAGGGCTTCTTCCAGCTCGTGATGCGGGGTGCTGTGACCCACCACAAGATGCGATGCACCACCACCCACGCCCCAGCGCTCGGCGCCGGCACGCCAGGCGGCGATCACCTCGGGATGATTGGCCAGGCCCAGGTAATCGTTGCTGCAGAAGGCCAGCAGCGGCTGCCCGTCCACCACCACCTGCGGGCCCTGCGGGCTCTGCAACAGCGGGCGCTGGCGGTGCAGGTCAGCGGCGCGCCTCTGTTCGAGACGCGCACGAAGATCGAAGCTCATGGCAACCTCAGGCGGACGCGGCGTCGTAGAACAGCTCGCTGCTCTTCTGCTCGATCAATGCCTGTTCGATGGCCGCCTGGTGCACTTCGTCGGCATGCTCTTCGCGGGCTTCCGGCTTGATGCCGAGGCGGGCGAACAGCTGCATGTCCTTGTCGGCCTGGGGGTTGGCGGTAGTCAGCAGCTTCTCGCCGTAGAAGATCGAGTTGGCCCCGGCCATGAAGGCCAGCGCCTGCATCTGCTCGTTCATCTGCTCGCGGCCGGCGGACAGACGCACGTGGGACTGCGGCATGAGGATCCGCGCTACCGCCAGCATGCGGATGAAGTCGAACGGATCGACGTCCTCGGCGTTTTCCAGCGGCGTGCCGGCGACCTTAACCAGCATGTTGATCGGCACCGATTCCGGGTGCTCGGGCAGGTTGGCCAGCTGGATCAGCAGGCCGGCGCGGTCGTCCAGCGACTCGCCCATGCCGAGGATGCCGCCGGAGCAGATCTTCATGCCCGCGTCACGCACATAGGCCAGGGTCTGCAGGCGCTCGCCGTAGGTGCGGGTGGTGATGATGCTGCCGTAGAACTCCGGCGAGGTGTCGAGGTTGTGGTTGTAGTAGTCCAGGCCCGCTTCGGCCAGGGCCTGGGTCTGCTCCTGGTCGAGGCGGCCGAGGGTCATGCAGGTTTCCAGGCCCATGGCCTTGACCCCTTTGACCATCTCCAGCACGTAGGGCATGTCCTTGGCCGACGGGTGCTTCCACGCCGCGCCCATGCAGAAACGGGTGGAGCCGATGGCCTTGGCCCGGGCGGCTTCCTCCAGGACCTTCTGCACTTCCATCAGTTTCTGCTTGTCCAGGCCGGTGTTGTAGTGACCGGACTGCGGACAATATTTGCAATCTTCCGGGCAGGCGCCGGTCTTGATCGACAGCAGGGTCGAGACCTGGACGCGGTTGGGGTCGAAATGCGCACGGTGCACAGTCTGCGCCTGGAACAGCAGGTCGTTGAACGGCTGCTGGAACAGGGCTTTGACTTCGGCCAGGGACCAGTCGTGACGAAGCGTTGCAGTTGTGCTGGCGCTCATGGGCGTTTCCTTGTTTAGGCTTGTACTGGCGCGGGGGTCGGATCGCCCGCCAGCGCATCACGGATAGCCCGCATAGTTAAGGAAGGCCAATGCGCTGTCAACCTTGCAAGAAAACACAAGTTTACATCTGCACAAATAATGATCAGAACTGTTTATTGTGCGATGAACCCGCCGAACAGGTCCATCCGATTTGCTCGTCCTGTGAAAGCGAACTGCCCTGGCTGGATGAACGTTGCCGGATCTGCGCCCTGCCCTTGCCGCTCGACGGCCTGCTCTGTGGCCAGTGCGCGCGGCAGCGCCCCGCCTTTCGTCGGGTCGAGGCGCCGTGGCACTACGGTTTTCCGCTGGACGCCCTGATCACCCGCTTCAAGCACCAGCGCCAATGGCCACTGGGCCGGCTGATGGCGCAGATGCTCGGCAACTGGCTGGCACACCGGTTCGCCGACGGGCTGCCGCGCCCGGCGCTGCTGCTGCCCGTGCCCATGGCCAGCCGGCGCTTGCGCCAGCGCGGCTACAACCAGGCGGCGATGCTCGCTGAATGGATCGCCGCGCAACTGGCGATCCCCTGCGACACCGAGCTGCTGACCCGCCCCCTCGACACCACCGCGCAACAGGAACTCGACGCCCGCGCACGCAAGCGCAACCTCAGGAATGCCTTCGCCCTCACCCGTCCCGAGGCCATCGAGGGCGTGCATGTGGCGCTGGTGGACGACGTGCTGACCACCGGCGCCACCGCCCAGGCCCTGGCCCGATTGCTGCGCGATACCGGCGCGGCGCGGGTGGATGTCTACTGCCTGGCGCGCACCCCGCGACCCGGCAGTGCTTGACTTGGCGCGGTGGGGCGGGCAATTTCCTGCCGATCATCGTCAGCTTTCGTACCGACCCCATGCCCTTGCCTACGCCCCTGTCCCAGCACATCGTCCGTCGTCCGCAACGCATCGCCCTGTTGCAGCACATTGATGAGCAAGGCTCCATCACCCGTGCCGCGAAAGCCGCGGGCATGAGCTACAAGGCCGCCTGGGATGCGATCGACGAACTCAACAACCTCGCCGCGCGGCCGCTGGTGGAACGAAGCACCGGCGGGCGTGGCGGTGGCGGCGCCCGTCTGTCGGATGAAGGCCGCCGGGTGCTGCGCCTTTACCAGCGCCTGCAGATCCTTCAGGCGCAGATCCTCGAAGAAGCCGAGGACAGCAGCGACCTCGACCTGCTCGGCCGCCTGATGCTGCGCACCAGCGCGCGCAATCAGCTGCACGGGCGGGTCAGCGCGATCCACCCGCAGGGGCGCAACGACACCATCGAACTGACCCTGGCCGGCGACCTGCGCATCGAAGCGCAGATCACCCACGACAGCACCCACCGCCTGGAACTGGAGCCCGGCACTGCCGTGGTCGCCCTGATCAAGGCCGGCTGGCTGGAGCTGGCGACCCGCGATGCCCCGGTGCCACAGGGGACCAACAGCCTGGAAGCGACGATCGATGAATGGCTGGACGATCCCCAGGGCTCCAGCGAGCTGCGCTTGAGCCTGGGCAGCGGGCAGATCCTGTGCGCCTTCGCCGAGCCGGAATGGCTGCGTAGCCATGACCTTGCCGTCGGAAGTGTCGTACAGGTTCGATTCCTTCCGACCTACGTTCTTCTCGGAACACCCGTCTGAAATCGGCCACAAAACTGTCATAGGGCCTGATTAAGGTGACTGCCACAAACCGCAGGAAGCCTGTCATGAACCTATTAGAAGAAAACCAGCCGACCGATCTCGAGCAGATTATCGGCCTGAGCCGTCGCCGTTTCATCGGTGCCGGCGCCTTGTGTGGAGCGGCGCTGTTTCTCGGTGGCAACCTGCTGAGCCGCAGCGTGCTGGCCGATAGCGTGAGTGCCGCTTCCGGCAGCCCGTTGCTCGGTTTCAGCGCAATTCCCTCGTCCACCGCCGATGGCATCAGCCTGCCGCCGGGCTACAAGGCCTCGGTGCTGATCAGCTGGGGCCAGCCCCTGCATGCCGACTCGCCGGCCTTCGACCCGTCCGGCAAGGGCACGGCCAAGGCCCAGGAAGTGCAGTTCGGCGACAACAACGACGGCATGAGCCTGTTCCCCTTCCCGGGTGACGAAAACCGCGCGCTCATGGCGATCAACAACGAATACACCAACTACCGCTACCTGTTCGACCACGGCGGCCAGCCGGCCAATGCCGAAGACGTGCACAAGGCCCAGGCCTCGGAAGGCGTGTCGGTGATCGAAGTGCAGCGCAAGAACGGCCAGTGGCAGTTCGTCCAGGGCTCCAAATACAACCGCCGCATCCACGGCAACACGCCGATCCGCCTGAGCGGCCCGGCGGCGGGTGATGCCTGGCTGCGTACCGCGGCCGACAACAGCGCGACCAAGGTCCTCGGCACCTTCCAGAACTGCGCCAACGGCAAGACCCCATGGGGCACCTACCTGACCTGCGAAGAGAACTTCACCGACTGCTTCGGCAGCAGCAATCCGCAGCAGGCCTTCGACGCCGGGCAGAAGCGCTACGGCGCCTCGGTGGCGGGCAAGGAAGTCGGCTGGCACCTGCATGACCCGCGTTTCGACCTGGCGAAGAACCCCAACGAACTGAACCGGCATGGCTGGGTAGTGGAGATCGACCCGTTCGATCCGAAGTCCACCCCGGTCAAGCGCACCGCCCTCGGCCGCTTCAAGCACGAGAACGCCGCCCTCGGCGAGACCCGTGACGGCCGCGCCGTGGTGTACATGGGCGACGACGAGCGTGGCGAGTTCATCTACAAGTTCATCAGCCGCGAGCGCATCGACCACAAGAACCCTACCGCCAACCGCAACCTGCTGGACCACGGCACCCTGTACGTGGCGCGCTTCGACGATGGCGACGGCAACCCGAACCATCCGAAAGGCAAGGGCCAGTGGCTGGAACTGACCCATGGCAAGAACGGCCTGAATGCGGCGGCCGGTTTCGCCAACCAGGCCCAGGTGCTGATCCACGCACGTCTCGCCGCGAGCCTGCTGAAGGCCACGCGCATGGACCGGCCGGAATGGATCGTGGTGAGCCCGAAGGACGGGCAGATCTATTGCACCCTGACCAACAACGTCAAGCGTGGTGAGGAAGGCCAGCCGGTGGGTGGGCCGAACCCGCGGGAGAAGAACGTCTACGGGCAGATCCTGCGCTGGCGCGAGACGGGTGATGATCATGGTTCGATGGAATTCGACTGGGACCTGTTCGTGGTCGCCGGCAATCCCGAGGTGCACCCGGGTGCAGCGAAAGGCGGCTCGGACAATGTCACCGCGCAGAACATGTTCAACAGCCCCGATGGTCTGGGCTTCGACCCGGATGGCCGGCTGTGGATCCTCACGGACGGCGACTACAGCAATGCCGGGGACTTCGCTGGCATGGGCAATAACCAGATGTTGTGCGCCGACCCGGCGACCGGGGAAATCCGCCGCTTCATGGTCGGTCCGGTGGCCTGCGAAGTGACCGGGATTGCCTTTGCTCCGGACCAGAAGACCTTGTTCGTGGGGATCCAGCACCCGGGTGAAACCGGCGGTTCGACCTTCCCTGAGCATTTGCCGAATGGCAAGCCGCGGTCGTCGGTGATGGCGATTACCCGCGAGGATGGCGGCATTATCGGCGCCTGACACACAAGGACCGGTTAACACAAAACCCTGTGGGAGCTGGCTTGCCAGCGATGAGGCCGGCATGAGCGATGAGGTTGCCCGATCTGGCCAAATCGCTGGCAAGCCAGCTCCCACAAGGTTCTGTGAAAGCCTTCAGAATTGGACCTCTCCAGGAAACACCCCCTGAGTTACCATGCCGGAATCGATGCGGCCTCTTTACGCCGCACAGCCGGAGTCGCGCATGTCCCACCCCTTCGATACCCTCACCCCCGATCTGGTCCTGGATGCCATCGAAAGCCAGGACCTGCTCAGCGATGCCCGGGTCCTGGCGCTGAACAGCTACGAGAACCGCGTCTACCAGGTCGGCATCGAAGACGCCGAACCGGTGATCGCCAAGTTCTACCGCCCCGACCGCTGGAGCGATGCCGCGATCCTCGAGGAACACGCCTTCACCGCCGAACTGGCCGACTGCGAAGTGCCGGTGGTCGCCCCGCTGCTGCACAACGGCAAGACCCTGTTCGAACACGCCGGCTTCCGCTTCGCCCTGTTCCCCCGGCGTGGCGGTCGAGCACCGGAGCCCGGCAATCTCGACCAGCTCTACCGCCTCGGCCAACTGCTCGGCCGCCTGCACGCCGTCGGCGCCAGCCGCCCGTTCGCCGAGCGCGAGAGCCTCGCTGTGGATAACTTCGGCCACGCTTCCCTGGCCACCCTGCTGGAAGGTGACTACGTCCCGAAAAGCCTGCTGCCCGCCTTCGAATCCGTGGCCCGCGACCTGCTCAAGCGCATCGAGGCGATCTACGCCCGCACTCCGCACAAGCAGATCCGCCTGCACGGCGATTGCCACCCCGGCAACCTGATGTGCCGCGACGAGGTGTTCCATATCGTCGACCTCGACGACTGCCGCATGGGCCCCGCCGTCCAGGACCTGTGGATGATGCTCGCCGGCAGCCGCGAGGAACGCCTCGGCCAGCTCGCCGAACTGATGGACGGCTACAACGAGTTCCACGATTTCGACCCGCGTGAACTGGCCCTGATCGAACCCCTGCGCGGCCTGCGCCTGCTGCACTACAGCGCCTGGCTGGCACGGCGCTGGGACGACCCGGCCTTCCCGCGCAGCTTCCCCTGGTTCGGCCAGGAG
Source organism: Pseudomonas putida (assembly GCF_001941965.1). Lineage (GTDB taxonomy): Bacteria > Pseudomonadota > Gammaproteobacteria > Pseudomonadales > Pseudomonadaceae > Aquipseudomonas > Aquipseudomonas putida_L. The sequence goes on from NZ_MKZO01000005.1 coordinate 100,275, forward strand.
CGCTATTGGGGCGACCAGATCCTCGCACTGCGCGAACAATGCGCCGCGCTGGACGAAGAGCCTCTCAAATTGTTCTAAAAGCGGCACGACGTCTGTCTACAATAGCCGCGCATTTAGCTAGCTAAGCAAGGATCATCATGACTGCCGCCAACCCGCGCCGCGGGTACATTCTCGGCCTGACCGCCTATATCATCTGGGGCCTGTTCCCCATCTACTTCAAGCTGCTGCAAAGCGTCCCGGCGGTGGAGATCATCGTCCACCGGGTGCTCTGGTCAGCGCTGTTCGGCGCAGCGTTGCTGCTGGTGTGGAAACACCCCGGCTGGTGGCGTGAACTGCGTGACAACCCGCGGCGCCTGGCGATCCTCGCCCTGAGCGGCTCGCTGATCGCTTTCAACTGGCTGACCTACGTCTGGGCGGTGAACAACGGGCGCATGCTCGAAGCCAGCCTCGGCTACTACATCAACCCGTTGATCAACGTGCTGCTGGGCATGCTCCTGCTCGGCGAGCGCCTGCGCCGCCTGCAATGGATCGCGGTGGGGATGGCGGCACTGGGCGTGGCCCAGCAGGTCTGGCAAGTCGGCAGCCTGCCGTGGGTGTCGCTGGCCCTGGCGCTGAGCTTCGGCTTCTACGGGCTGATCCGCAAACAGGCGCCTGTAGCGGCCCTGCCCGGTCTTGTAGTGGAAACCTGGATGCTGGTGCCGATTGCCATCGGCTGGCTGCTGCTCAACCCCATGGCCAACAGCGCTCAACCCGAGTTCTACAGCACCAGCCAGGCCCTGTGGCTGATGGCGGCAGGCCCGGTGACCCTGGTGCCGCTGGTCAGCTTCAACGCCGCCGCGCGCCACCTGCCCTACACCACCCTGGGCTTCCTGCAGTACCTGGCGCCGACCCTGGTGCTGCTGCAGGCAGTGCTGCTGTTCGGCGAGCATCTGTCGAGCAGCACCCTGGTAGCGTTCATGTTCATCTGGGCCGGCCTGGCCCTGTACAGCGTCGATGCCTGGCTGACCCTGCGCAAACGCGCCTGATCATAAAATGATCAAACCGCTACAGGCCACGTAATCCGTGGCCTGTAGCAACCTCTCCCAAGGTTATCCACACCCTCATCCCCGTGCTTTGTGCACAAGACCCTGATTTCTGGCGATTTTTTGCTCAATATCCGGAGAGCCTTGATCCGCGCGGCCTGCACGGCTGAGCCCCCAGCTTATCCACAGGGCGATCCCCGTGAAACCGGGATAAGTGGATTGGGGATAACTACTCTTCAGGACGCAGTTCCAGATCGACCATCAGGTCGTCGGCCAGCTCTTCGAGACGGGCTTGCAGGTTGTCCAGCGACAGGGTCAGCGGCACCGCGAGCAAGGCATCGGCATGGAACAGCGGCTCGCTGCTCATCGGGGCCGGGCGCACATCGGTGCTCAAACGCTCGACATTGACCCCCTGCTCCGCCAATAGTCGAGTGATGTCGCGGACGATTCCCGGTCTATCATTGCCCACCAGGCTCATGGCAATCGGCTTCCACGAGCAGGACGGTTCGATCCCGCTTTCCGCGATCAGTACGCGGATGCCGCGCTCGCCCAAGGCCTGCAGGGCCTCGACCAGTTCATCATGGGACTCGGCCGGCACCGCGATACGCAGGATCCCGGCGAACTGCCCGGCCATCCGCGACATGCGGCTCTCCAGCCAGTTGCCGTTATGCTCGGCGATGGTTTGGGCGATACGCTCGACCTGGCCTGCCTTGTCGGCGGCAATGACGGTGAGGACAAGATGGTTCACGCGGACGACCCTCTGCTGGAATACCCGTGGAAACGCCCGTGGCAGCAGGACGTCGGGAAAGTATAGGCAAGGCGCGGCAACCTGCCGCAGGTCAACGGAAAAACGAATCGTGTACTGTTTTAAGATTTATCTGGAACAATCCACTCGTTTTTTGCGAACATATGCCCTCCCAGCGTGACCCTATGCGACCAAACGGTCGCAGAACGACGTATTTAGTCTGATTTTCACATGCGCAGCGCATCATGTAGTATGCCGCAGCGTGGACTACAAAACGTTCCGATCGATGTCTGCCAAGCGCCTGTGAAAATGCGCAACCGCCCACCGGCTTGTCTGGCGGGCCGCATCCAGTCGTCCGCAAGGGCCGCTTGTGGTGCCGTGTTTAGAGAAGCGCGCAAGGCATAAATAGAAAGCGATATAGCTGAGCAGAGTGAGGCAAGCAATGACTGAACACGTTCAAGTCGGTGGCCTTCAGGTCGCCAAAGTCCTGTTCGACTTCGTGAACAACGAAGCCATTCCCGGTACCGGCGTCAGCGCCGAGAAGTTCTGGGCAGGCGCGGAAAAGATCATCAACGACCTCGCTCCAAAGAACAAAGCCCTGCTGAGCAAACGCGACACCCTGCAAGCGCAGATCGATGCCTGGCACCAGGCGCGCAAAGGCCAGGCCCATGACGCCGCGGCCTACAAGACTTTCCTCCAGGAAATTGGTTACCTGCTGCCAGAAGCCGCGGATTTCCAGGTGTCCACCCAGAACGTCGATGAAGAAATCGCCGTGATGGCCGGCCCGCAACTGGTCGTTCCTGTGATGAACGCCCGCTTCGCCCTGAACGCCTCCAACGCCCGCTGGGGCTCGCTGTACGACGCGCTGTACGGCACCGATGCCATCAGCGAGGATGGCGGCGCCGAGAAGGGCAAGGGCTACAACAAGGTCCGTGGCGACCAGGTCATCGCCTTCGCCCGCGCCTTCCTCGACGAATCCGCACCACTGGCTGCCGGTTCCCACGTCGACGCCACCCGCTACAGCATCGACGGCGGCAAGCTGGTCGTCGCCCTCAAGGGCGGCAGCAACAGCGGCCTGCGTGACGACGCGCAGCTGATCGGCTTCCAGGGCCAGGCGTCCGAGCCGACCGGCATCCTGCTCAAGCACAACGACCTGCACTTCGAAATCCAGATCGACCCGACCACTCCAGTCGGCCAGACCGACGCCGCCGGCGTGAAGGACATCCTGGTCGAAGCTGCCCTGACCACCATCATGGACTGCGAAGACTCGGTCGCTGCCGTGGACGCCGACGACAAGGTCGTCGTCTACCGCAACTGGCTGGGCCTGATGAAGGGCGGCCTGGCGGAAAGCGTGAGCAAGAACGGCCAGACCTTCACCCGCACCATGAACCCGGACCGCGAGTACACCACGCCGGCCGGTGGCACCGTCACCCTGCATGGTCGTTCGTTGCTGTTCGTGCGCAACGTCGGTCACCTGATGACCATCGACGCGATCCTCGACAAGGACGGCAACGAAGTCCCCGAAGGCATCCTCGACGGCCTGGTCACCAACCTGGCGGCGATGCACAACCTCAACGGCAACACCACCCGCAAGAACACCCGCAAGGGTTCGGTGTACATCGTCAAGCCGAAGATGCACGGTCCGGAAGAAGCGGCGTTCACCAACGAGCTGTTCGGCCGTATCGAAGACATGCTCGGCCTGCCGCACAACACCCTGAAAGTCGGGATCATGGACGAGGAGCGCCGTACCACGGTCAACCTCAAGGCGTGCATCAAGGCGGCCAGCGAGCGCGTAGTGTTCATCAACACCGGCTTCCTCGACCGTACCGGCGACGAGATCCACACCTCCATGGAAGCCGGCGCGATGGTGCGCAAGGGTGCCATGAAGGCGCAGAAATGGATCGGTGCCTACGAGAACTCCAACGTCGATATCGGCCTGGCGACCGGTCTGCAAGGCCGCGCCCAGATCGGTAAAGGCATGTGGGCCATGCCGGACCTGATGGCCGATATGCTGGAACAGAAGATCGCCCATCCGCTGGCCGGTGCCAACACTGCGTGGGTCCCGTCGCCGACCGCCGCGGCCCTGCACGTGCTGCACTACCACAAGGTCAACGTGAAGGAGCGCCAGGCCGAACTGGCCAAGCGCGCCCCGGCTTCGGTGGACGACATCCTGACCATCCCGCTGGCGCCGGACACCAACTGGTCCGCCGACGAGATCCGCAACGAGCTGGACAACAATGCCCAGGGCATCCTTGGCTACGTGGTGCGCTGGATCGACCAGGGCGTGGGTTGCTCGAAGGTGCCGGACATCAACGATGTCGGCCTGATGGAAGACCGTGCCACCCTGCGTATCTCCGCCCAGCTGCTGGCCAACTGGCTGCGTCATGGCGTGGTGAGCGAGGCACAGATCCTGGAAAGCCTGAAGCGCATGGCGCCGGTGGTGGACAAGCAGAACGCCAACGACGCGCTGTATCGCCCGATGGCGCCGGACTTCGACAGCAACATCGCCTTCCAGGCGGCGGTCGAACTGGTGGTCGAAGGTGCCAAGCAACCGAACGGGTATACCGAGCCGGTGCTGCACCGTCGTCGTCGCGAGTACAAGGCGCGTAACGGCCTGTAAGTGATGGGCCGGCCAGACATCGATGGTGTCTGGTCTGGCCTCATCGCTGGAAAGCCAGCTCCCACAGGTTTAGCGGTGTTCGCGATCCCTGTGGGAGCTGGCTTGCCAGCGATAGGGCCCTCAACAGCAACACACTTCTATCAGCTGATCCCCAGCTCCCGCCGCACCAACTCCATCAATTTCCCCACCTCGATCGGCTTCAGCAGGAAATCCACCACACTCAGGTGCATGGCGGTAATCGCATCCTGCACGCCGGCATCGCCGGAAATGATGATGATCGGCAGCTCCGCCCGCTCCGACTCGCGCACCTTGCCAATCAGCTCCAGGCCATCGAACGGCCCCATCCGCAAATCCGTGATCAACAACCCGATACTCCGGTCGTGCAGGATCCTCTGCAAGGCCTCGCGCGCATCGGTCAGGGCAAAACTCTCGATCCCCTCGGCCTCGAGGTACTGCGCCAGCAGGTCGCTGGCGTCCTCATCGTCATCGACCACCAGCACTTTCTGCGGTCGCGCGGGCGGTGCGGTCAATTCCGCAAGCGCCTCGCGCTCGGCATCGCTCAATAAATCGTCGTGGTCAGGCATGGGCATCTCATTGTTTCGAGCACGCAAAGGCTCTGTAATCAAGTTCAGACCGCAATCAAAGCGCTTGCAACCTGCATTTCGTCGGCGCCCTAGACTTACGTCCAATGGGCACCTGCTGGCGGTCAGCCGACCATGGAAGCAATAACAACAATTCGGTTTCGCTACACGAGACCCCGAGACGGTGCCGCTGATGAGCAAAATGGACGCGTTCGACCAGGCCGGTAAAACCGCTGTCATGCAGAACATCCAGGGGACCATGCAGTTCCTGCAACGTTTCCCGCCGTTCAACCAGATGGAGAACGCCCACCTGGCGTACCTGGTGGAACAGTGCCAACTGCGCTTCCATGCCGCCGGCGAGAGCATCATCAAACCTGCCGACGGCCCCGTCGAGCACTTCTACATCGTCAAGCAGGGCCGCGTGGTCGGCGAGCGCACCCATGTGGTCAAGGGCGGCACCGAAACCACCTTCGAAATCACCCGCGGCGAATGCTTCCCGCTGGCCGCCCTGCTGGGCGAACGCGCCACCCGCACCGAACATATCGCCGGCGAAGACACCTTCTGCCTGCAGTTGAACAAAGCGGCATTCATCCGTCTGTTCGCCATTTCCGACGTGTTTCGAGATTTTTCCCTACGTGGGGTGAGCAGCCTGCTCGACCAGGTCAACCAGCAGGTCCAGCGCCGCGCCGTGGAGACCCTCGGCAACCAGTATTCGCTCAACACCCGCCTCGGCGAACTGGCCATGCGCCATCCGGTGGTCTGCACCCCGGCCACCAGCCTGCGCGAAGCGGTGCGGATGATGGACGAGACCCAGGTCGGCAGCATCGTGATCGTCGATGAACAGCGTTTCCCGGTGGGCATCTTCACCCTGCGCGACCTGCGCCAGGTGGTGGCCCGTGCCGAGACCGACTTCGACTCGGCAGTCTCCGGCCATATGACCGCCTCGCCCTTCTACCTCACGCCCCAGGCCAGCGCCTTCGATGCGGCCATCGCCATGACCGAGCGACATATCGCTCACGTCTGCCTGGTGGAGGACCGGCGCCTGTGTGGCGTGGTCTCCGAGCGCGACCTGTTTTCCCTGCAACGGGTCGACCTGGTCCACCTGGCCCGCACCATCCGCAGCGCACCGCGCCTGGAAAGCCTGGTGGGCCTGCGCGGCGAGATCGGCCAACTGGTGGAACGCATGCTCGCCCACGGCGCGTCCTCGACCCAGATCACCCATATCATCACCCTGCTCAACGACCACACCGTGTGCCGGGTGATCGAACTGGCCCTGGAAGAAAAGGGCGACCCGGGCGTGCCGTTTACCTGGCTGTGCTTCGGCAGCGAAGGCCGCCGCGAGCAGACCCTGCACACCGACCAGGACAACGGCATCCTCTTCGAGGCCAAGGATGCGGTGGAGGCCGCCGAGATCCGCGGCCGCCTGCTGCCCCTCGCCCAGTACATCAACCAGAACCTGGCGCAATGCGGCTTCAGCCTGTGCAAGGGCAATATCATGGCCGGCAACCCGGAGCTGTGCCTGTCGCGCAGCGAATGGGCGCGGCGCTTCTCGGCCTTTATCCGCGAGGCGACCCCGGAAAACCTGCTGGCCTCCAGCATCTACTTCGACCTGCGGGTGGTCTGGGGCGATGACCGCGGCTGCGAGCAACTGCGCCACGGCATCCTCGAACAGGTCGCCGACAACCGCCTGTTCCAGCGCATGATGGCCGACAACGCACTGCGCCAGAAACCACCGGTGGGGCGCTTCCGCGAGTTCGTCCTGACCCGCGCCGGCAACGACAAGGCCGCCACCCTCGACCTCAAGGTCCAGGGCCTGACGCCCTTCGTCGATGGCGCGCGCCTGCTGGCCCTGGCCAACGGCATCAGCGCCAACAACACCCTGGAGCGCCTGCGCCAGTTGGTGGAGAAGGAGGTGATCGACGCGCTGGACGGCGGCGCCTTCGAGGAGGCCTACCATTTCATCCAGCAGACCCGCATGCAGCAGCACCAGATCCAGACCCGGCAGAACCTGCCCTACTCCAACCGCGTCGACCCGGACGACCTCAACGACCTCGACCGGCGCATCCTGCGTGAATCCCTGCGTCAGGCCCAGCGCCTGCAAAGCAGCCTGGCCCTGCGGTATCAGTTATGAGCCTGTTTGCCTGGCTGCGTCCCAGCCAACCCACCCTCGAAGACGAGCAGCGCCAGCGCCTGGAGCGACTGGCCGCCGCCCCGGCCCTCGGCGACCTGAGTCTGCGCCAGCAGCGCTGGGTGGTGCTGGACCTGGAAACCAGTGGCCTCAACGTCAACCGCGACCAGGTGCTGTCGATCGGTGCCGTGGTGATCGAGGACGGCGCCATCGACTTTAGCCAGCAGTTCGAACGCACCCTGCACCGCCACGATCACAAGCTCGCCCCCAGTGTGCTGATCCACGGCCTGGCCCCCAGCGCCATCGCCGCTGGCTGTGATCCGGTGGAAGCGCTGCTGGACCTCATGGACTTTATCGGCGACAGCCCGCTGCTGGCCTTCCACGCCGGTTTCGACCAGCGCATGCTCGGCCGCGCGCTCAAGGACAGCCTCGGCTACAAGCTTCAGCACCCGTTCATGGACGTCGCCGAACTGGCGCTGCTGCTCAACCCCGACGTGGTGATGCGCGACGCCGGGCTCGACGACTGGGTCGCCCATTTCGGTCTGCAGGTCGAGGAGCGCCACAACGCCAGCGCCGATGCCCAGGTCACGGCCGAGATCGCCCTGATCCTGTTCAGCCAGGCCCGGCGCCAGCTACTCGACAGCCCGGCGCAGCTTGAACAACGCCTGCAAGGCTGGCGACGCAAGCGCCAGCAGCATCACGGCTTGTAATATCTTTCCCGGACTAACGACCGAGCAATCCGATGAGCGTTAATTGCACAGTGCCACAGGCTCTGACACAATCGCGAATAATTCTCGTTAGTTAACACTTTCTTTTTCCGGGGAACGCCTTGTCGTCCGTACCTAGCCCTCACAGCGAGCTGGTTGGCGCACTGTACCGCGACCATCGCAGCTGGCTGCTTGCCTGGCTGCGCCGCAACCTGGCCAGCAGCGAACGCGCCGAAGACCTGAGCCAGGACACCTTCGTGCGCCTGCTCGGCCGCGACGAGCTGCCGGCACCGCGTCAGCCGCGGGCGTTCCTCCTGGCCGTGGCCAAGGGCCTGCTGTTCGACCACTTCCGCCGCACCGCGCTGGAACAGGCCTACCTGGAAGAACTGCTGTTGATTCCGGAGGCCGAGCATCCCTCGCCGGAAGCCCTGCACCTGATCCTCGAAGACCTCAAGGCCATCGATCGCCTGCTCGGCAAGCTGTCGAGCAAGGCCCGCGCGGCCTTCCTGCACAACCGCCTGGATGGCATGAGCCACGCCGAGATCGCCGACAAGCTCGGCGTGTCGGTACCGCGGGTGCGCCAGTACCTGGCCCAGGGCCTGCGCCAGTGCTACATCGCCCTGTATGGCGAGCCGACATGACGCGGATGAACAACGCCCCCGTCTCGGCCGGGGTGCTCGATGCCGCGATCAACTGGCAATTGTGCTTCGACACGGGCAGTGGCAACGCCCAGGAACGCGCCGAGTTCGAGCGCTGGCACGCCGCGAGCGAAGAACACGCCCGTGCCTGGCGGCAACTGGGCATGCTCGACCAGCGCTTTGCCGCAGCCGCCGGGCCAGCACGCAAGGCCCTGCAGCAATCCCGCGTCAGTCTGCGCCAGCGTGTGCGCAAGCTCGGCGGCGGGCTGGCCAGCATCGTGGTGCTGGGTGGCCTGCTCAGTTGGGTCAATGTGCACCAGCCGCTGGGCTACTGGCTCGCCGACCAGCGCACCGGCACTGGGGAAACCCGCAGCCTGCGCCTGGACGACGGCACCCTGATCAGCCTCAACACCCATTCCGCAGTGGATATCCGCTTCAGTGCCAAGGAACGCCTGATCGTCCTGCATGACGGCGAGATCTCCATCGAGACCGGGCACAAGGACAACGACCAGCGACCGTTCGTGGTGGTCACCGACGACGGCCGCATGCGTGCGCTGGGCACGCGCTTCCTGGTGCGCCTGGAAGACAAGGGCACGCGCCTGAGCGTGCTGCAGTCGGCGGTGGCGGCCAAGCCGCAGGACAGCGGTGACGAGCAGGTGCTGCAGGAAGGCCAGCAGGTGTTGATGAGCCACGACCGCCTGGGCCGGATCGACAAGCTCGGGGTCGGCGCCGATGCCTGGACCCGCGGCATGCTGGTGGTGGACAACGTGCGGCTGGCGGAGCTGGTCGAGGAGTTGGGCCGCTATCGCCCAGGGTATCTGGGGGTTGCGCCGGAAGTGGCGGACCTGCGGATTACCGGGAGCTTCCCGTTGCATGACACCGACCTGGCGTTGAAGTCGCTGTTGCCGACCTTGCCGGTGCAGGTGCAGCAGCGTACCCAGTGGTGGGTGACCGTGGTGGCTCGCGCAGAGAAATAAGTATTGGCCCTACTGGCCTCATCGCTGGCAAGCCAGCTCCCACAGGGTCCTGCAGCGACTCGGACCCTGTGGGAGCTGGCTTGCCAGCGATAGGGCCCTCAAAAGCACCACCGGAATCTAAATCGAAAATATTTTCACTAACCCACTATCACTTTCGGAATCTCGTTCGGCATGGAGGCTACTTAGCACAAAAATTCCCGTCGAGGACCCGCATGACCCGCTCAATCAAAAGCCTCCTGCGCCCCAGCCTGCTGGCCGTGGCCATTGCCATCGCGACCCCGCTGGTCGCCGCCGAACAGACTTCGCGCACCTACAACCTGCCAGCAGCCCCGCTGGCCAGCACCCTGAACCAGATCGCCAGCCAGGCGGGTATCGCCCTGGCGCTGGATCCGGCGTTGGCGAGTGGCAAGACCTCGGCACCAGTGAAAGGCGAGTACAGCGGCGTGAGCGCGTTGCAGCAGGCCCTGCGTGGCACCGGCCTGCAACTGCAACAGAGCAGCGAAGGAACCTACACCCTGTCGGCGGTCGAAGAAGGCGTCCTGGCCCTGCCCAGCACCGATATCAATGCTACTGTCGCCAGCGTCGACGGCAGTGCTTCTGCCGGCTATCGCACCGAAAACGTGAAGAACGTCGGCGCGCTCGGCGGCATGAAACTGCAGGACACCCCCTACTCCATGAGCGTGGTGTCCCAGGAGTTCCTCAAGAACACCCAAACCACCAGCCTCGACGACGTCTTCAAGCGCAACCCCGCCACCCAGTTGTACGGCCCGCGTGCCGCCGGTTACGCCAGCGCCGTGGCGATCCGCGGTTTCAGCGGCTCGGGCAACATGAACATCGCCAATGACGGCCTGCGCTTCAGCAACGGCGCCGATGCCGGCAACTTCATCGAAGACACCGAGCAGCTGGAAATCATCACCGGCCTCACCGGCTTCCTCTACGGCCCGGGCACGCCGGGCGGCCTGGTCAACTACGTGCTCAAGCGCCCGACCTACGAGCGCTACAACAGCGTCACCCTGGGTAATGCCGGCGGCGAGAACTACTACCTGCACGGCGACTTCGGCGGCAAGATCGACGACGCCGGTGTCTTCGCCTATCGCCTCAACGTCCTGACCCAGGACGGCGAGACCGCGATCGACCTGCAAAAGCACCGTCGCCAGATGATCAGCGCGGCGCTGGACTGGAACGTCAACGACGACCTGCAGATCCAGTTCGATGCGTCCCACCGCAAGAACCAGGTACGCGGCCTGAGCAGCTACTGGTACGTGTTCCCGGGCGCCGAGAGGCCTGACGCCTCCTCGCTGAAGAACGACAAGCTGTACAGCCAGAAGTGGTCCTTCTCCGACAACGAGACCGACAAAGCCGGCGTTCGTGCCAACTGGCGCCTGAACGACACCTTCACCCTGCGCGCGGCCTTCGCCGCCCAGCAGTACACCGATGAATTCACCTACACCGGCCCGACCATCAACAGCACCGGCTTCTACAGCCAGCCAATCTATGCCTTCGCGCCGATCGAAAGCGAAGAGAAGTCCGGCTCGCTGTTCCTCGACTCGGTCTTCGCGACCGGCCCGCTGGGCCACAAGCTGACCCTGGGCTACCAGGGCAACACCACCCGGGTGAAGCAATATGAGGATCACATTCCTTACCCAGACTGGCAGTACCAATCTCCCGTGGGCACCCTGCCGCTGGACCAGCGGCCACAGGTCGACAAGCCTTCCTGGTCCATCGGACACGGTGACCAGCGCCTGGCCAACAGTGCGGAAACCAACAACTTCCTGATCGGCGACGTCATCACCTTCAACGAGCAGTGGTCGACCATCCTTGGCGTGACCCATACCCAGATCAAGAGCTACACCAACGAGTTCGTCTACGCCAAGGCCTTCGGCACGCCGGAGACCGAGACCAAGTACAACAAGAGCAAGACTTCGCCGAACATCTCGCTGATCTACAAGCCAGTCCCCTGGCTGACCACCTACGCCACCTATATCGAAGGCCTGCAGGCCGGCGGCGTGGCGCCGAGCGACGCGATCAACGCCGGCCAGGCACTGGCGCCGCAGATCAGCGAGCAGTACGAGATCGGTGCCAAGGCGACCGTGGGCGAGACCCTGTTCACCCTGGCGTTCTTCAATATCGACAAACCGAACAACTACAAGAACAGCGCCGGTCTCTATACCCAGGATGGCCGCCAGGAAAACAACGGCATGGAGTTCAGCGTGACCGGCAAGGTCGTGCCTGAGCTGACCGTGGTCGGCGGTATCACCCTGCTCGATCCGAAGGTCAAGAAAACCGCGATCACCGCCAACGAAGGCAATGCGCCGACCAACGTCGCCAAGCAACTGGCCAAGGTCTATGCCGAGTACGACGTGGACGCGATCCCGGGCTTTGCCCTGACCGGTGGCGCCTACTACACCGGCAAGCAGTACGCCGATGAAGCCAACCACGAAAGCCTGCCATCGTTCACCACCTTCGATGCCGGTGCGCGCTACAAGATGCATGTGTCGGACAACGACGTGACCTTCCGCGTCAACGTTGCCAACCTGGCGAACAAGGAATACTGGCTGAACAGCTTCTACCTGGGCGATCCACGGACCGTGCAGTTCTCGGCGCAGCTGGAGTTCTAAGTACACCCTCCGGGGCCGCTCTGCGGCCCTTCGCGGGCAAGCCACGCTCCTACAGAACCCCGCGATCCCCTGTAGGAGCGTGGCTTGCCCGCGAAGGCCTGCGCAGCAGGCCCAAAAAATCAAACAGGCAAAAGACCTGTCCGCGCTCATACACCGGTTAGCCAGACACCATGCAAGCCAAGACCATCCGCCGCTGGTCCACGATCCACACCTGGACCAGCCTCATCAGCACCCTGTTCCTGCTGCTGCTGGCAGTGACCGGGCTGCCCCTGATCTTCCACCACGAGATCGACCACCTGCTGGGCGATGCGCCCGAGCTGCAGGTGATGCCTGCCGACACGCCGAAGCTGGACCTCCAGCAGCTTGTCCTGAAGGCCGAGGCCCACCGCCCGGGCGAAGTCATGCAGTACTTCGGCTGGGACGAGGACGACAGCAACGGCGTGGTGGCGATCATGGCTGCCACCGCAGGCACCGAGCCGAACTCGTCGCACACCTTCATGCTCGACGCCCGTACCGGCGAGGCGGTGGAGATGCCGTCGGCCAACGGCGGCTTCATGATGCTCATGCTGCGCCTGCACGTGGACATGTTCGCCGGGTTGCCGGGCAAGCTGCTGCTGGCGTTCATGGGCGTGCTGTTCGTGGTGGCGATCATTTCCGGGGTGGTGCTCTATGCGCCGTTCATGCGCCGCCTGGACTTCGCCACGGTGCGCCACGGGAAATCCCGGCGCACGCGCTGGCTCGACCTGCACAACCTGATCGGCATCGTCACCCTGACCTGGGCGCTGGTGGTGGGGGTGACCGGGGTGATCAGCGCGCTGTCCGACCTGGTCATCGCCGCCTGGCGCAATGACAGCCTGACGGCGATGGTCGCACCGTATCGCGATGCACCGCCGCTGACCCAGCTGGCCCCGGTCAGCCGGGTGCTGGATATCGCGGCCGAGGCGGCGCCGGGGATGGAGCCGGACTTCATCGCCTTCCCTGGGACGCGCTTCTCCAGCGAGCACCACTATGCGGTGTTCATGAAGGGCAGCACGCACCTGACCTCGCACCTGCTGACGCCGGTGCTGATCGATGCCAGCAACCTGAAGGTCACTGCCGTCGGTGAGCGCCCTTGGTACATGGATGCCATGGGTCTCTCGGGACCGCTGCATTTCGGCGACTACGGTGGCCGGCCGATGCAGATCCTCTGGGCGGCGCTGGATGTGCTGACCATCGTCGTGCTGGGTAGCGGGTTGTATCTGTGGTGGGTACGCAGACGGACGGAGGCGGGCCGATGAACTGGAAAGTGTTCGGCATGCCGCTGCTGATCGGTGTGCTCGGGGCGGCGGGGCTGTTTGCCGCGCTGCTTGGGGATGGCTGGTGGGATGCGCTGTCCTGGGTCGGGCTGGGGTTGCCGGCGTGGTACGGGTTCAGGGGTTTCTTCAGGTAGATCTGTGGTGACCCCAATCGCTGGCAAGCCAGCTCCCACAGGGTCCGCGGTGCATGCGATCCCTGTGGGAGCTGGCTTGCCAGCGATGAGGCCCTAAAGAACACCAACAGTCCGCCCCCCGGGAACATTCCCCCAAAATCCCGATCCAACCCTCGTTTTCCCTGCCTTTCCCGGCTGACGAGGTCCCTCCCCATGAAACGCTTCGCCCTGGTCTCCCTCCTGGCCCTGGCCACCACCCCGGTATTCGCCTTCAACCTGAACGATGCAGCGAACGCCATCTCCACCATGCAAGGCCAGCAGAACAAGGCCCCGGTCCAGGCTCCCGAAGGCTCGGCCAACCTGCTCAACACCCTGGGCAGCGAATTGAAAATCACCCCCGAACAAGCCATCGGCGGCACCGGCGCCCTCATGGGCCTGGCGCGCAACCAGCTGAGCGGCAGCGACTACGAACAATTGACCAAGGCCGTCCCGGGCCTGGACATGCTCTCCGGCGACAACGCCCTCGGCGGGCTGGCGGGATTGGGTGATCTGCTCGGCAAGAGCGGCGAGAGCTCTGCCCTGAGCAATGCCCTGGGCGGCAATGTGAAGAACGGCACCGACCTGAACAACGCCTTCAGCGCCCTGGGCATGGATACCGGGATGATCGGCCAGTTCGCCCCGCTGATCCTTCAGTACCTCGGCCAGCAGGGCGTGGCCGGGTCGTTGTTGCAGAGCCTGTCCGGCATCTGGGGCAGCGGCACGGCAGCACCGCTGGCCCCTAAAGCGCATTCATCGGTTTAATTCGGCCCGCAGGCGCTCGATGCGCGCGTCCTTGTCGTGCCACAGCTGGTTGACCCAGGCCTGCACGGCCTGGCGCGTTGCCGGGTCGGTTTCGTAGTCACCGGCCCACAGCGCCGGGTCCAGCTCGCGCACTTCGATATCGACGATCACCCGCGGAATCGAACCACTGACCAGGTCCCAGAAACCCGGGGCCTTGTCGCCCGGGTAGACGATGGTCACGTCCAGCAGCGCATCCAGCTGTTCACCCAGCGCCGCCAGGACGAAGGCCACGCCGCCCGCCTTGGGCTTGAGCAGGTGCTGGTACGGCGACTGCTGCGCCGCGCGCTTGGCTTCGGTGAAGCGCGTGCCTTCCAGGTAGTTGACCACGGTCACCGACTGGCGCTTGAACAGCTCGCAGGCGGCCTTGGTGATTTCCAGGTCCTGGCCCTTGAGGTGCGGGTTCTTGTCGAGGAAGGCCTTGCTGTAGCGCTTCATGAACGGGTAATCCAGCGCCCACCAGGCCAGGCCCAGCAACGGCACCCAGATCAGCTCCTTCTTGAGGAAGAACTTGAAGAACGGGATCTTGCGGTTGAGCACCTGGATCAGCGCCGGGATATCCACCCAGGTCTGGTGGTTGCTGACCGCCAGATACGAGGTGTCGACACGCAGGTTGGCATTGCCGCGCACATTCCAGACCGTGGGAATGCACAGGGAGAAGATCAGCTTGTCGACCTCGGCCCAGGTCTCGGCGAACCACATGACCATCCACGAGGCGCGATCGCGGTTACGCCCGGACAAGACCAGCTTGAGCAAGGCGAAGACCATCAGCGGCCCGATGAAGAACAGGGTGTTGAGCAACAGCAACAGGGTGACGAAACTGCCGGTGAGCAGGCGACGCATAGGTCCACTCTTATTGTGGGAAAACAGTCGGCCATTTTAAGCAGCCGGCCGAGGAACACCAAACCTCACGGGCATACGGTCACAGACAAATGTTTCACATTGTGTTGTTTACTGTCTGTTGCCGAACCAGAAGCCCAACGGCAGTCTAAGCACTGTCCCGACTCCAGGAAGCTTTCCATTGAAACCACTACTTGCCCTGCTCGGCCTGCTGTCCCTGCCCGTGATGGCCGCCGAGCCCGATCTTTATGGCCGCTACGAGTACATCGGCGTCGCCGATATCGGCCAGACCTTCAAGGCCAAGATGGACACCGGCGCCCTCACTGCCTCGCTGTCGGCGAAGAACATCGAGCAGTTCACCCGTGACGGCGAGGACTGGGTGCGCTTCCGCCTGGCCACCAAGGACGCAGACAACAAGGTCTACGAGCACAAGATCGCGCGCATGAGCAAGATCAAGAACCGCGCCGACGAAGAGGACGAGGAAGGCGCCGACCTCGCCCACCGTCCGGTGATCGACCTGGAACTGTGCCTGGGCGACGTCAAGCGCACGGTCGAGGTCAACCTCACCGACCGCAGCAGCTTCAACTACCCGCTGCTGATCGGCGCCAAGGCCCTGCGCGAGTTCAATGCCGCCGTGAACCCGGCTCGCCGCTTCACTGCCGGCAAGCCCGGCTGCTGACCCGGAAGCTGCAAGCTTCAAGCGATAAGCGGCAAGCAAAGGCAGATCGCTTTACACTTGCAGCTTTCCACTTGCCGCTTGCAGCTGCCCAATGCCCCATATCCTCATCGTTGAAGACGAAGCCGCCATCGCCGACACCCTGGTCTTCGCCCTGCAAGGCGACGGTCACACCACCGAGTGGGTGAGCCTTGGCCAGCTCGCCCTGGAACGCCAGCGCCAGCAGCCGGCGGACCTGGTGATCCTGGATATCGGCCTGCCGGATATCAGCGGTTTCGAGACGTGCCGGCAGCTGCGGCGCTTCAGCGAGGTGCCGGTGATGTTCCTCAGCGCCCGCGACGGCGAGATCGACCGGGTGGTGGGCCTGGAGATCGGTGCCGACGACTACGTGGTCAAGCCGTTCAGCCCGCGTGAAGTCAGCGCCCGGGTGCGGGCCATCCTCAAGCGCATGGCGCCACAGGCCAGCGCACCGGCCCCGGCCAATACACCGTTCAATCTCGATACCCTGCGCATGCAGATCCATTACCGCGAGCAGTTGCTCAACCTGACCCGCCATGAATTCCGCCTGCTGCAATGCCTGCTGGAGCAACCGGAGCGGGTGTTCAGCCGCGAACAGTTGCTGGACGCGGTAGGCGTGGCCGCCGACGTCGGCTACGAACGGACCATCGACAGCCATATCAAGAGCCTGCGCGCCAAGCTGCGCGGGGTCGCCGCCGACGCCGAGCCGATCCAGACCCACCGTGGCCTGGGCTACAGCTACAACCCGGCACACGCCTGATGCGCCTGGGTATCCGCATCTTCCTGGTGTACTTCCTGTTCGTCGGGCTGACCGCGTATTTCGTCCTCAATACCGTGCGCGAGCAGGTCCGCCCGGCGGTGCGCCAGTCCACCGAGGAAACCCTGGTGGACACCGCCAACCTGCTGGCAGAGATCCTCCGCGACCAGGTCAAGGCCGGGACCCTCGGCCAGAGCGAGTTGCCGGAGCTGCTCAAGGCCTACGGCCAGCGCCGGCCCAATGCGGATATCTGGGGCTTGCCCAAGACCGAGGTCAATCACCGTATTTATGTCACCGACGCGAAAGGCATCGTCCTGCTCGACTCGACCGGCGAGGCGGTGGGCCAGGACTATTCGCGCTGGAACGACGTCTACCTGACCCTGCGCGGCCAATACGGCGCGCGCTCGACCCGTAGCGACCCCAACGACCCCGACTCCTCGGTGATGCACGTAGCGGCGCCGATCCGCGATGGCGAGACGCTGATCGGCGTGGTCACCGTGGCCAAGCCCAACCTGTCGCTCAAGCCCTATATCGACCGCTCGGAAAAGCGCCTGATCACCCTCGGCATCGGCCTGATCGTGCTCGGCCTGCTGGTGGGCGCGGCGCTGTCGTGGTGGCTGGCGCGCTCGCTGCGCCGCCTGACCCGCTATGCCCAGGCCGTCAGCGAGGGCGAGCGGGTCGCCCTGCCGCACTATCGCGGCGGCGAGCTGGCGATGCTCGCCGGCGCGGTGGAGCGCATGCGCACCCAACTGGAAGGCAAGGACTACGTCGAACGCTACGTCCACACCCTGACCCACGAGCTGAAAAGCCCGCTGGCGGCGATCCGTGGCGCCAGCGAGCTGTTGCAGGGGCCAATGTCGGAAGAACAACGCCAACGCTTCGCCGGCAATATCGAAAGCGAAAGCGCACGCATGCAGCAGTTGATCGAGCGCCTGCTGGGCCTGGCCCAGGTCGAGCAGCGCCAGGGCCTGGAAGACCAGCAGCAGGTCGCCATAGCGGCGATGGTCGATGAGCTGCTGATGGCCCGCGGCGCCCGTATCGAGAGCGCTGGTTTGCAGGTGCGCCAGCGTATCCCGGCCGTGGCGCGGCTCTATTGCGAGCCCTTCCTGATCCGCCAGGCCATCGGCAACCTGCTGGAAAACGCCCTCGACTTCACCCCGCCCGGGGGCCTGCTGGTGTTCGAGCTGGAGCAGGACGCGGAGCGCGTGGCCCTGAGCCTGTACAACCAGGGCGAAGCGATCCCCGACTATGCCCTGCCCCGCCTCAGCGAGCGCTTCTACTCCCTGCCGCGCCCGGCTACAGGGCGCAAGAGCACCGGCCTGGGCCTGAACTTCGTCGAGGAAGCGCTGCACCTGCATGGTGGTTCGCTGGAAATCGCCAACGTCGAGGATGGCGTGCGCGTGCGGCTGTGGCTGCCCGCCAGCCGTCTTGGCTGAATCTCTCCACACAAGCTCCATATACGCTCCCGAAAGCCTCCACACAGCACCCTCAGACTGAGCTCCTTCTCAAGCGGAGCCCTTTGCATGAACAAGTCACTGAGCCTGAAACTCGGCACCATCGCCTTGCTGGTGGTGGTGCTGCTGATCCCGCTGCTGATGATCAGCGGCCTGATCGATGAACGCCAATCCCTGCGCGACAGCGTGGTCGAGGACATCGCCCAGAGCTCCAGCCACGCCCAACAGATCAGCGGGCCGCTGCTGGTGGTGCCGTACAGCAAGTACGAGCGGGTGTGGAAGGTCCAGGACGGCAAGAGCTTCCAGGAAACCCAGATCGTCAAAAGCTACCTGGCGTTCCTGCCGGACAGCTTCGTCCTCGACGGCACCGCCAGCACCGAACTGCGCTCCCGGGGCATCTACGAGGCGCGGCTATTCCACGCCCAGAGCCGGATCAGCGGGCAGTTCAAGGTGCCGGCCAACTGGGGCATCACCAGCGACCTCGACGACTACCGCTTCGACACCCCGTTCATCGCCGTGGGCATCAGTGACATCCGCGGCATCCAGAACGGCCTGCAACTGCAGATCGACGGCCGTACCCTCGACTTCGCCGCCGGCAGCAAGCTCGACTGGCTGGGCGGTGGCGTGCATGCACTGATCGACAACCTCGACAGCAAGGCCGAGATGCGCCTGGACTATGCCTTCGACCTCAACCTGCAAGGCACCGGGCAACTGCATGTGCTGCCGGTGGGCCGCAGCAGCAGCGTGACCCTGGCCGCCAACTGGCCGCACCCGAGCTTTATCGGCAACTACCTGCCCAACAGCCGCGAGATCGATGCGACGGGCTTCAAGGCAAAATGGCAGACCTCGTTCTTCTCCACCAACCTGGAAGAGGCGCTGAACCGCTGCGTCAGCCTGCAGAACTGCAAGGGCTTCGAAAGCCGGGCATTTGGCGTGAGTTTCGTCGATCCGGTGGACCAGTACCTGAAGAGCGAGCGGGCGATCAAATATGCGCTGCTGTTCATTGCCCTGACCTTTGCCGGGTTCTTCCTCTTCGAGGTGCTGCGCAACCTCAGCGTGCACCCGATCCAGTACGCCCTGGTGGGCGCTGCCCTGGCGCTGTTCTACCTGTTGTTGCTGTCGCTGTCGGAGCACATCGGCTTTGGGTTGGCGTATCTGTTGTCGGCGGGCGGTTGCGTGCTGTTGATCGGGTTCTACCTGTGCAATGTGCTGCACAGCAGTGTGCGCGGGTTTGGTTTTGCCGGTGGTTTGGCGGTGCTGTATGCGCTGCTCTACGGGCTGTTGAGTGCCGAAGATTACGCGCTGCTGATGGGGGCACTGCTGCTGTTCGCGCTGCTCGGGGTGTTCATGATGCTGACGCGGCGGCTGGACTGGTACCGGGCCGGGCAGGTGCGGGTATGAGCGGGCTCAGGGAAGACCGGGAGTTTGGGGAGGGATTGATGAAGGGGATCAGAGTGTTGTGGAGAGCAGAGGTTTTTGTGGGGGCTTATAGTCAGTCATCGCTGGCAAGCCAGCTCCCACAGGTCCCGAGTACACCGCAGAACCCTGTGGGAGCTGGCTTGCCAGCGATAGGGCCCTCAAGTCAGGCCGGGACGGTAGCCTTCATCGAGGCCCGCTGACTGACCTCGGCATACCACCCCGCCAGCTTCGGCTGCCGCTCCCGCCAGCCGAAGTCCGGCATGCGCAGGTCGATATAGCCCAGCGCACAGGCCACACCGATCGAAGCCACATCGAACGCCGAGGCGATCTCGGCGTAGTGGTTGTCCTCCAGATCCGCCAGACCCCGGCGGATCTTCTCCGACTGTGCCTCGACCCACTGGTCCCAGCGCTTGTCTTCCGGCCGCAGGAAGGTTTCATAGCGGGTCAGCACCGCCGCATCCATGATCGCGTCAGCCAGCGACGCCAGGGTCAGCCGCCGCCAGCGCGCCGAACCCTCGCGGGGGATCAGCGGGTTGCCGACATGCTGCTGGTCGAGGAAATCGACGATGACCCGGCTGTCATGCAACACGCTGCCGTCTTCCAGGCGCAGGGCCGGGATCTTGCCCGACGGATTGCCCTGGTTGAGGTCGGCGTCCGGGCTGACCGGGGTGATATTGACCGGTTGCACCTTGACCCGATCCACCTGGCCGGTCTCGTGCAGCACCACCATCACCTTGCGCACGAACGGCGACAGCGGCGAATGGAACAGCGTCATGTTCGACATGGCAGCTCCTCAGTTGCCTTGCAGGCTCGGTGGCAGGCAGACACCGGTACCGCCGATGCCGCAATAGCCATCCGGATTCTTCGCCAGGTACTGCTGGTGATAGGCCTCGGCGAAGTACACGGTCGGCGCCTGTTCGATCTCGGTAGTGATCTCGCCGTAGCCGGCCTTGGTCAGTTCGTCCTGGTATTGCGCACGGCTGGCTTCGGCTTCTTCCAGTTGCTGCGGCGAGGTGCAGTAGATCACCGAGCGGTACTGGGTGCCGATGTCGTTGCCCTGGCGCATGCCCTGGGTCGGGTTGTGCAGTTCCCAGAACATCGACAGCAGTTCGCGGTAGCTGACCTTGTCCTTGTCGAACACCACCAGCACCACTTCGGTATGGCCGGTCAGGCCGGAGCAGACTTCTTCGTAGGTCGGGTTCGGGGTGAAGCCACCGGCATAGCCGACCACGGTGCTGACCACGCCTTCACGCTGCCAGAAGCGCCGCTCGGCGCCCCAGAAGCAGCCCAGGCCGAAGATGGCGAAGTCCACCGCGCTTTCGAAGAACGGGCCGAGCAGCGGGGTTTCAGTGAAGACGAAGTGTTTTTCCGGCAGGGCCATCGGCGTTTCACGGCCCGGCAGGGCCTGTTCCGCGGTAGGCAGGACGTTTTTATTCACGAGGATTTCCGAACGCAAGACCATGAACCCATTCCTCTTGTCAGGTAGGCGGGCAGCGCCGCAGCGCTGCCCTCACTGGGATAGACCGGTAGTGTGCCCGAGTGTTGCGCGGCTGTCAGGCCGTTGGTCCACGGGGATAACGGCGCAGCTTGTCGACCAGTTCGTCACCCGGGATCGGCTTGTCGAACAGGTAGCCCTGCCCCACGTCGCAGCGGTGCCGGCGCAGGAACGCCAGTTGCTCCGCCGTCTCGATGCCCTCGGCGACCACCTTGAGCTTGAGGTTGTGGGCCATGGCCACCACCGCCGAGGTGATCTCCATGTCGTCCTGGCTGTCGGGGATGTCGTTGATGAAGCTGCGGTCGATCTTGATGATGTCGATCGGGAATTTCTTCAGGTAGCTCAACGACGAGTAACCGGTGCCGAAGTCGTCCATGGCCAGGGTCAGGCCGAGCTGCTTGAGCTGGTCGAGCTGGCGCCGGGTGTCTTCGGTGGCTTCCAGCAGCAGGCCCTCGGTCAGTTCCAGCTCCAGCAGGTGCGGCGGCAGCGCCTCTTCCTGGAGGATATTGGCGATGGAGGCGACCAGGTCCGGGTCGGAGAACTGCTTGGGCGACAGGTTGATCGCCACCTGCAGGTTGCCCATGCCTTCGGCCGCCAGCTCCTGGCTCATGCGGCAGGCCTGGCGCGCCACCCATTTGCCGATGGGGATGATCAGGCCGGTTTCCTCGGCGACGCTGATGAACTGGTCCGGGCGGATCATGCCCTTTTCCGGATGGTTCCAGCGCAGCAGCGCTTCCAGGCCGAGCAGGCGCCCGGTGCGCAGGCACAGCTTGGGCTGGTAGAACACCTGCAGCTCGTTTTGCGCCAGGGCGCGGCGCAGGTTGTTCTCGACGAACAGCTTGTAGCTGGCCTCGGCGTTCAGCACCTCGGTGAACACCTGGACCTGATGCTTGCCGCTGGCCTTGGCCTTGTGCAGGGCGAGGCCGGCGTTCTTCATCAGGGTCTGCGGGTCGCTGCCATGCAGCGGCGCGCAGGCCAGGCCCACGGAGCCGGTGACGTTGATCAGCTGGTTGTCGACGAACATCGGTTTGTCGAGGGTGTTGAGCAACTGCTGGGCGGTCTGCTGGCCGCTTTCCATATCGGTGTTGTCCAGCAGCACGGCGAATTCGTTACTGGCGAAGCGCGCCAGGCTACCGCCCGGGCTGAGGCTGTTGCGCAGGCGCCGGGCCAGGCTGACCAGCAGCTTGTCGCCGGTCTGGTGGCCGAGGCTGTCGTTGATCCGCTTGAAGTTGTCGATATCCACCAGCAGCAGGCAGATCGGCGTATCGCTGTCGCGGGCGAAGCGCTCGTCGAGGTTGCGGATGAACGCCGTGCGATTGCCCAGGCCGGTCAGGTTGTCGGTGTAGGCCAGGCGCTCGATACGCTGCTGGGCCAGCTTGCTCTGGGTGATGTCCTCGTAGATGCCGATGTAGTGGGTCAGCTCGCGGTTGTCGCCGTACACCTTGGAAATCGACAGCTGGCCCCAGTAGGGCTCGAGGTTCTTGCGCCGGCTCTTGAATTCGCCCTGCCAGCTGTTGCCCATGGCCAGGCTGGACTCATCGAACAGCAGCTCGCTGAGGTTTTCCAGGGCCGACAGTTCCGATAGCCGATGGCCCTGGACCTCCTCCGAGCTGTACTGGGTGATCTCGGTGAAGCTCGGGTTGACGTATTCCACCACGCCGTCGCAATTGACCAGCAGGAAGGCGTTGGCGCTCTGCTCCACCGCCCGCTGGAACAGGTGCAGGGCACTGGTGGCGGCGCGGCGGTTGTGGTTGTTGATGACCTGGGCGAACTGGTCGGCCAGTTCGCCGGCAAAGGCGATCTCGTCGCTCTGCCAGGCCCGCGGGCTGCCGCCGTGTTCCAGGCAAAGTACGCCGACCACCTGGCCGTCGATACGGATACTGGCATCGAGCATGGCGATCACATCGCGCGGGCGCAGGCTCTCGGTGATGTCGCGGGTGCGCGGGTCATGGCTGGCGTTGTGCGCGTCGATGGCCCGGCTGGTGTGCAGGGCTTCAAGGTAATCCGGGAACAGGCCGGCATCGATCGGCTTGGGTGTGCGGTATTCGCGGGTTTCGCGGTAGAACGCGGAGATCGGCTCCAGGCGCTGGCCTTCCAGGTACCAGAGGCTCGCGCACTCGATCCTGTAGATATCGCAGGCGCTGCGGGTGATCAGCTCGGCGGCCTCCTGCAGGGAATTGCCGGCGCTGTAGCGATGCCGCGCCAGGTGCAGGATCAGCTCCTGCTGGGCGCGGACCCGTTCCAGGTGTTCGAGTTGTTCCTGCTGCGCCTGCTGGTTCAGCTTGAGGGCGATCTGCAGGCGGTTGTTGCGGGTCTCCAGGTCGTCGGCGCTGAGCTCGGGGCTGACGCCCTCCTGCTCGTCGAGGACCAGCAGGTAGCCGCGCAGCAACTGGCGGTTGTGCTGCTTGTAGGCTTCGCCCAGCTCCAGCAGGTACATGGGGCCGTGGCCGGTGTGCAGGGTGTAGCGGCTGACGTAATGGCTGCTATGGGCCAGTTGCGCCTGGATGCTGTCATGCAGTTTGTAGCGGGCCTCGGGCTCCATCAGGCTCGCGTAGGGCGAGCCGACCAGGGCGCAGAGTTCTACCGCCGGCAAGCCGAATTGACGTTCGCAGCCCGGATCGAGATAGAGCATGGCCCAGCTCGCTTCGTTCAGCCGCTCGAAGCGCAACATGCCGAGCCGCGAAGGCACCGGCAACTGCGTCACTACCTCGGCCGCCGGACGGCTGGCGGCATCGGTTTGGCTCTTCATGGAAAGCTCGCTCGAATAAGACTGATGGCACGGGCGTTGGCACTTTGCTATGCACGTTCGGGCAAGGTTGCATCATGCGTTGGAGGCTGACAAGCACCAAGGTTGGCGCGTGTTTGATCTATGTCGGCCTGGCGGGGGATTTCTTCAGTTCTGGAGGTGCAATACGTCCCCTGTGGGAGCTGGCTTGCCAGCGATAGCTATGGTGAATTCACTACAGCAATCGCTGGCAAGCCAGCTCCCACAGGGGACGGTGTCGGCTTTTAAAAGGCAAAAAAAAGCCCCGCCAAACGACGGGGTTGAGGTACGAGCGTGGCAGCTCGAAAAGGGTGCAAGCCTGTGTCCCCCGGCAGAGGGACACAGGCCGGACAGCAGTTACAGCAGCAAGGTGCGGATGTCGCCCAGCACGTCGCCCAGACGCTTGGTGAAGCGGGCAGCGGCGGCGCCGTTGATCACGCGGTGATCGTAGGACAGCGACAGCGGCAGCATCAGCTTCGGCTGGAAGGCTTTACCGTCCCAGACTGGCTGGATGGTGGCCTTGGAAACACCGAGGATCGCCACTTCCGGCGCGTTGACGATCGGCGTGAAGCCGGTGCCGCCAATGTGACCGAGGCTGGAGATGGTGAAGCAGGCACCCTGCATCTCGTCGGCCGAGAGCTTCTTGGTCCGGGCTTTTTCAGCCAGGGCCGCGGCTTCGGCAGCGAGTTGCAGCAGGCTCTTCTGATCGACGTTCTTGATCACCGGGACCAGCAGACCATCCGGGGTGTCCACGGCGAAACCGACGTTGACGTATTTCTTGCGGATGATCGCCTTGCCGCTCGGGGCCAGCGAACTGTTGAAGTCCGGCAGTTCCTTGAGCAGGTGGGCACAGGCTTTCAGCAGCAGTGGCAGCACGGTCAGCTTGACGCCGGCTTTCTCGGCGACGGCTTTCTGCGAGACGCGGAAGGCTTCCAGCTCGGTGATATCCGCCGAGTCGAATTGGGTCACGTGCGGCACGTTCAGCCAGCTGCGGTGCAGGTTGGCAGCACCGACCTGCATCAGGCGGGTCAGGGCTACTTCTTCCACTTCACCGAACTTGCTGAAGTCGACGGCCGGGATCGGCGGGATGCCCGCGCCACCGGTAGCGCCGCCAGCGGCAGGTGCTTCCTTGGCCTTCTGCATCATGGCCTTGACGTAGACCTGCACGTCTTCCTTCAGCACACGACCGTGCGGGCCGGTCGGCGACACGGCGCTCAGCTCGACGCCGAACTCGCGGGCCAGCTGACGCACGGCAGGGCCGGCGTGAACCTTGGCACCGCTTGGTGCAGGCGCAGCGGCCGGAGCGGCAGCAACTGGAGCCGGAGCAGCGGCGGCTGGTGCCGGGGCAGCAGCAGGTGCGGCAGCCGGCGCCGGTGCAGCAGCGGCAGGCGCTGGAGCAGCAGCAGGCGCGCTGCCTGCGACTTTCAGTTTCAGGATCAGGTCACCGGTGCCGACTTCGTCGTCCAGTTTCGCGATCACGGCTTCGACCACGCCAGCAGCAGGCGACGGGATCTCCATGGAAGCCTTGTCGGACTCCAGGGTGATCAGCGACTGGTCGGCTTCGACGGTGTCGCCGACCTTGACCAGCACTTCGATGATCTTGGCCTTGCCCGACGAACCGATATCCGGCACGTGGATGTCTTGCACGGCAGCAGCGGCCGGGGCAGCAGGTGCTGCCGCCGGAGCTGGCGCAGCGGCAGCCGGTGCGGCGGCAGGCGCGGCAGCGGCAGGAGCGGCGGCAGGTGCCTCGGGCGCCGCGGCAGCGGCACCCTCGACTTCCAGTTCCAGCAGTTCGTCGCCTTCTTTCAGGCGGTCGCCCAGCTTGACCTTCAGCGACTTGATCACGCCGGCCTTGGGAGCCGGGATCTCCATGGAGGCCTTGTCGGACTCCAGGGTCAGCAGGCTCTGGTCTGCTTCGATACGGTCACCGACCTTGACGAACAGCTCGATGATTTCACCTTCACCGCTGCCGATGTCAGGTACGCGAATGAGTTCGCTCACTTAAAAATACTCCTCAGCAGTCCAGTGGGTTGCGCTTGTCCGGGTCGATGCCGAACTTGACGATGGCGTCAGCCACCACCTTCGGTTCGATCTCGCCACGGTCAGCCAGGGCTTCCAGGGCAGCCAGCACCACGAAGTGACGGTCGACTTCGAAGAAGTGACGCAGCTTCTTGCGGCTGTCGCTGCGACCGAAGCCATCGGTACCCAGGACCTTGAACTCTTTGCTCGGTACCCACTGGCGAATCTGCTCGGCGAACAGCTTCATGTAGTCGGTGGAGGCGATGACCGGGCCCTTACGGCCAGCCAGGCACTCTTCGACGTAGGTGACCTGAGGTTTCTGACCCGGCTTCAGGCGGTTGCTGCGCTCTACGGCCAGGCCGTCGCGACGCAGTTCGTTGAAGCTGGTGACGGACCAGACGTCGGCGCCGACGTTGTACTCGTCGCGCAGGATCTTCGCCGCTTCGCGGACTTCGCGCAGGATGGTGCCCGAGCCCAGCAGTTGTACGTGATGCGCCGCGTCGCGGGTGTCTTCTTCGAGCAGGTACATGCCCTTGATGATGCCTTCCTCGGCGCCGGCCGGAATGGCTGGCTGGGTGTAGGCTTCGTTCATCACGGTGATGTAGTAGAAGACGTCCTGCTGCTCTTCGGTCATCTTCTTCATGCCGTCCTGGATGATCACCGCCAGCTCGTAGCCGTAGGTCGGATCATAGGTGCGGCAGTTCGGGATGGTCGCCGCCAGCATGTGGCTGTGACCGTCTTCGTGCTGCAGGCCTTCACCGTTCAGGGTGGTACGGCCGGCGGTACCGCCGATCAGGAAGCCGCGGGTACGGCTGTCGCCGGCCGCCCAGGCCAGGTCGCCGATACGCTGGAAGCCGAACATCGAGTAGAAGATGTAGAACGGCAGCATTGGCTGGTTGTGGTTCGAGTACGAAGTACCGGCCGCGATGAACGACGACATGGCGCCGGCTTCGTTGATGCCTTCCTCGAGGATCTGACCTTTCTTGTCCTCGCGGTAGAACATCACCTGGTCCTTGTCGACCGGCTCGTAGAGCTGGCCCACGGACGAGTAGATGCCCAGTTGGCGGAACATGCCTTCCATACCGAAGGTACGGGCTTCGTCCGGGATGATCGGCACGATGCGCTGGCCGATTTCCTTGTCCTTGACCAGTTGCGCGAGGATCCGCACGAAGGCCATGGTGGTGGAGATTTCGCGGTCGCCCGAGCCGTCCAGGATCGCCTTCAGGGTTTCCAGTGGCGGAGTCGGGATGCTGATCGACTTGACGCGACGCTGCGGTACGAAACCGCCCAGTGCGGCGCGACGCTCGGCCAGGTAACGGGCTTCGGCGCTGCCTTCTTCAGGTTTGAAGAACGGCAGGTTTTCCAGCTCTTCGTCCTTGACCGGGATGTCGAAGCGGTCACGGAAGTGACGCAGGCTGTCGACGTCGACCTTCTTGGTGTTGTGCGCGGTGTTCTTGGCTTCGCCAGCACCGGTGCCGTAGCCCTTGATGGTCTTGGCCAGGATGACGGTCGGCTGCTCTTTGTGGTTGACCGCCTGGTGGTAGGCCGCATAGACCTTGTACGGGTCGTGGCCGCCACGGTTGAGCTTCCAGATCTCGTCGTCGGACAGGTCGGCGACCATGGCCTTGAGTTCTGGAGTGTTGAAGAAGTGCTCACGGACGAACGCGCCGTCCTTGGCCTTGTAGTTCTGGTACTCGCCGTCGATGACTTCGTCCATGCGGCGCTGCAGGATACCGTCGGTGTCCTTGGCCAGCAGTGGGTCCCAGAAGCGGCCCCAGACGACCTTGTTGACGTTCCAGCCACCGCCACGGAACACGCCTTCGAGTTCCTGGATGATCTTGCCGTTGCCGCGAACCGGGCCGTCGAGGCGCTGCAGGTTGCAGTTGATGACGAAGATCAGGTTGTCCAGCTTCTCGCGGCCGGCCAGGGCGATCGCGCCCAGAGATTCCGGCTCGTCGCACTCGCCGTCGCCCATGAAGCACCAGACTTTCTGCTTGCCGGCAGGAATGTAGCCGCGGGCTTCCAGGTACTTCATGAAGCGCGCCTGGTAGATCGCCTGGATCGGGCCCAGACCCATGGAAACGGTCGGGAACTGCCAGAAATCAGGCATCAGCCATGGGTGCGGGTAGGACGACAGACCGTTGCCATCGACTTCCTGGCGGAAGTTGTTCATCTGGTCTTCGCTGATGCGGCCTTCCATGAAGGCGCGGGCGTAGACGCCTGGAGAAGCGTGGCCCTGGAAGAAGATCAGGTCGCCGCCATGCTCGTCGGTAGGCGCCTGGAAGAAGTAGTTGAAGCCGATGTCGTACAGGGTGGCGCTGGAAGCGAACGAGGAGATGTGGCCACCCAGGTCCGAATCCTTCAGGTTGGTGCGCATGACCATCGCCAGGGCGTTCCAGCGAACCAGCGAGCGAATGCGGCGTTCCATGAACAGGTCGCCAGGCATGCGTGCTTCGTGGGTTACCGGAATGGTGTTGCGGTACGGCGTGGTGATTGCGTACGGCAGCTGCGAACCACTACGGGTGGCCAGCTCGCCCATACGGGTCATCAGGTAGTGAGCGCGGTCTTCGCCTTCTTTGTCGAGGACCGACTCCAGGGCGTCCAGCCATTCCTGGGTTTCGACGGGATCGAGGTCTTGCATGGCTTGCTCCAGGGCGGAAAGGCTTCCAGAATCGGTTGCCTGAAGTTTGCGACTGGCCTTTTGGGCAGACGACATGAATTCTTGGATTACCGAGGGTGGTCTCGGCGGCGTGTAGTTTTACTACAAATCGATCCGCCTTTACACGCCTTCGACTGAAAAAAGCAGTAGTAAAACTACATCAGACCCATCGCAGCCGTGCTATCGGCTTGTGGGATAAAACGATACCGGTGATTAAAAACCGGTTGAGAAAAGGCTTGCCGTGATGTTTTCTGCCAAGAAATACGCAATTGCCGCTATTTTCAACTTTTGTACGACAGTCCAACCCGGGCCGCGCCTTGGCGCTGTAGCCACCGCCTGCTTTTTCCCGCCGATCAAGGATAGACCATGAGCCTGCCTTCGCTGGTCGCACTGCCAGATACTCTCCAACACCTGACCAGCAGCAACGAACAGTCGCTGCGCAGCGCCGTGGCCACCCATGACGGGCTGAGCCTGGACAGTTGGACCGCCGAACGCTGGGCCGGGTTCGCCCGGGTTGCCGCTGCGAGTGAATTCGTCCTCGAACAGAGCGTGCGCGATCCGGCCATGCTCCTCGGCCTGGTCGACAGCGGCGAGCTGGACCGCCGCTACGCCCCCGGCGAGCTGTGTGCGCAACTGGCCGCCGCCGCCCAGGCCGCGACCACCGAAGACGAACTGGCGCGCAACCTGCGCCGCCAGCGCACCCGCCATCAGGTACGGATCATCTGGCGCGACCTGACCCGCCAGGCCGACCTGGTGGAAACCTGCCGCGACCTTTCGGACATGGCCGACGCTGCCATCGACCAGGCCTACCAATGGCTGTACCCGCGCCATTGCCAGCAGTTCGGCACGCCGATCGGCAACCGCAGCGGCCTGCCGCAACAGATGGTGGTGCTGGGCATGGGCAAGCTTGGCGCGGTGGAGCTGAACCTTTCGTCGGATATCGACCTGATCTTCGCCTTCCCGGAAGGCGGCGAAACCGAAGGCGTGAAGCGCTCGCTGGACAACCAGGAGTTCTTCACCCGCCTCGGCCAGCGCCTGATCAAGGCCCTGGACCCGATCACGGTCGACGGCTTCGTGTTCCGCGTCGACATGCGCCTGCGCCCCTACGGCTCGTCCGGCGCCCTGACCCTGAGCTTCAACGCCCTGGAGCAGTACTACCAGGACCAGGGCCGCGACTGGGAACGCTACGCCATGATCAAGGCCCGGGTGGTCGCCGGTGACCAGGTGGCCGGCAGCCAGTTGCAGGAAATGCTCCGGCCCTTCGTCTACCGCCGCTACCTGGACTTCTCGGCGATCGAAGCGCTGCGCACCATGAAGCAGCTGATCCAGCAGGAAGTCCGGCGCAAGGGCATGTCGGAGAACATCAAGCTCGGCGCCGGCGGTATCCGCGAAGTGGAATTCATCGCCCAGGCCTTCCAGCTGATCCACGGCGGCCGCGACCTGAGCCTGCAACAGCGCCCGCTGCTCAAGGTGCTGGCGACCCTCGAAGGCCAGGGCTACCTGCCCGCTGCGGTGGTCGAGGAACTGCGCGAAGGCTATCTGTTCCTGCGCTACACCGAACACGCGATCCAGGCCATCGCCGACCGCCAGACCCAAATGCTCCCGGACGGCGACCTCGACCGTGCGCGTATCGCCTTCATGCTCGGCTTCCCCGACTGGGCGGCGTTCCACGCGCAATTGATGCACTGGCGCGGGCGGATCGACTGGCACTTCCGCCAGGTCATCTCCGACCCGGACGATGAAGACGGCGAAGGCGAAGTGGTGGTCGGCGGCGAATGGCTGCCACTCTGGGAAGAAGCCCAGGACGAGGAAGCTGCCTGTCGCCAGCTCGACGACGCCGGTTTCCGCGACGCCGCCCGGGCCCTGAAGTTGCTCGCCGGGCTGCGTTCCAGCCCCAACCTGCGTTCCATGCAACGCCTCAGCCGCGAACGCCTGGACTCCTTCATCCCGCGCCTGCTGGCCCAGGCCGTCGAGCACGACGACCCGGACCTGGTCCTGGAACGGGTGCTGCCTTTAGTAGAAGCTGTGGCCCGCCGCTCGGCCTACCTGGTGCTGCTCACGGAAAACCCTGGCGCCCTGCGCCGCCTGCTGACCCTGTGCGCCGCCAGCCCGTGGATCGCCGAGCAGATCGCCCGCTTCCCGCTGCTGCTCGACGAACTGCTCAACGAAGGCCGCCTGTTCAGCCCGCCCAAGGCGCCGGAACTGGCCGCCGAGCTGCGCGAGCGCCTGACCCGCATCCCCGAGGATGACCTCGAACAACAGATGGAGGCCCTGCGGCACTTCAAGCTGGCCCACAGCCTGCGGGTCGCCGCCTCGGAAATCGCCGGGCACCTGCCGCTGATGAAAGTCAGCGACTACCTGACCTGGCTGGCCGAAGCCATCCTCAACCAGGTACTGGCCCTGGCCTGGCGCCAGACCGTCGCCCGCCACGGCCGGCCGCAGCGCAGCGACGGCAGCCCGTGCGACCCGGGCTTCATCATCGTCGGCTACGGCAAGATGGGCGGCCTGGAGCTGGGCCACGGCTCGGACCTTGACCTGGTGTTCATCCACGACGGCGATCCCCAGGCCGAGACCGACGGCGCCAAGCCGATCGACAGCGCGCAGTTCTTCACCCGCCTGGGCCAGCGCATCATCCACCTGCTGACCACCCAGACCGCTTCCGGCCAGCTCTACGACGTGGACATGCGCCTGCGACCTTCCGGCGCATCGGGGCTGCTGGTCAGTTCGGTCGGCGCCTTCGAGCGCTACCAGCAAAACGAAGCCTGGACCTGGGAACATCAGGCCCTGGTCCGCGCCCGGGTGCTGGTGGGCTGCCCGCAGGTCGGCGCGGCCTTCGAGGACGTGCGTGCCCGGGTCCTGGGCAAGCAGCGCGACCTGGCCGGGCTGCGCACCGAAGTCAGCGAGATGCGCGCCAAGATGCGCGACAACCTCGGCACCAAATCCACCGCCGCCGGCACCGCCGCCAACGCCTACGACAGAGGCGTTCCCTTCGATATCAAGCAGGATGCCGGTGGTATCGTCGATATTGAATTTATGGTGCAATACGCCGCGCTCGCCTGGTCCCACAGCCATCCGGCGCTGCTGCGCTACACCGACAACATCCGCATCCTCGAAGGTCTCGAGGAAGCCGGGCTGGTTCCGGCCAGTGATGCGGTGCTGCTGCGCGAGGTGTACAAGGCGTTCCGCTCCGCCGCTCACCGCCAGGCCCTGCAAAAGCAGGCCGGGGTGATCGATGCCGGGCAGTTCGTCAGCGAACGCCAGGAAGTGCGGCGGATCTGGAGCGAACTGGGACTGAGCTGAAACGTGATCGGGACCCGGCGGCAGGAAGCCCGCCTACACTGAGCGTCGTGGACTGCTGTTGTCACCGAGCCTGAATATAAAGAAGGGAGGCCAGTGCTGTTGCAAGACAGGCTGCAGCCTCCCTGATCGTTTCTGGATAAAGCATGAGAATTTTGATAATCGGGCCCAGCTGGGTGGGCGACATGGTAATGGCGCAGACGCTGTTCCAGGTCCTGAAGCAGCGTCACGCCGATTGCGTGATCGACGTGCTGGCCCCCGAATGGAGCCGGCCGATCCTCGAACGCATGCCGGAGGTCCGCCAGGCCTTGAGCTTCCCGCTCGGCCACGGCGTGCTCGACCTGGCCACGCGGCGGCGCATCGGCAAATCCCTGGCCGGCCAGTACGACCAGGCGATCCTCCTGCCCAACTCGCTGAAATCGGCCCTGGTGCCGTTCTTCGCGAAAATCCCCAAGCGCACCGGCTGGCGTGGCGAATTCCGCTACGGCCTGCTCAACGACGTGCGCCGCCTGGATAAAGAGCGCTACCCGCTGATGATCGAGCGCTTCATGGCCCTCGCCTATCCCGCCGGCAGCGACCTGCCGCAGCCTTATCCACGCCCGAACCTGCAGATCGAAGCCGCCAGCCGCGAGGCCGCCCTGGCCAAGTTCGGCCTGGAGCTGGACCGCCCGGTCCTGGCCCTGTGCCCCGGCGCCGAGTTCGGCGAGGCAAAGAAATGGCCGGCCGAGCACTACGCCAAGGTCGCCGAGGCGAAGATCCGCGAAGGCTGGCAGGTCTGGCTGTTCGGCTCGAAGAACGACCACCCGGTCGGCGAACAGATCCGCGACCGCCTGATCCCGGGTTTCCGTGAAGAATCCTTCAACCTCGCCGGCGAAACCTCGCTGGCCGAGGCCATCGACCTGCTGTCCTGCGCCGATGCCGTGGTCTCCAACGACTCCGGACTGATGCATGTGGCCGCCGCCCTGAACCGTCCGCTGGTGGCGGTCTACGGCTCCACTTCGCCGGGCTTCACCCCGCCGCTGGCCGACCAGGTCGAAGTGGTGCGCCTGGGCCTGGAATGCAGCCCGTGCTTCGACCGCACCTGCCGCTACGGCCACTACAACTGCCTGCGCCAGCTCGAACCGGGCGCGGTCAACGACGCCCTGCAACGGCTGAACGGGCCGACGCTGGTCGATATCAGCCCAGAGGTCGACTAAGTGCGGGTTCTGCTGATCAAGACCACGTCCCTGGGCGACGTGATCCACGCCCTGCCGGCCCTGACCGACGCGGCCCACGCCATCCCCGGGATCAAGTTCGACTGGGTGGTGGAAGAAGGCTTCGCCGAGATTCCTACCTGGCACCCGGCGGTGGACCAGGTGATCCCGGTGGCCATCCGCCGCTGGCGCAAGAACCTCTGGCAGACCTTCAAGAACGGCGAATGGCGCCAGTTCAAGAAGCGCGTGCGCGAGCGCAAGTACGACCTGGTGATCGACGCCCAGGGCCTGGTCAAGAGCGCCTGGCTGACCCGCTACGTGAAGAAGACCCCGGTGGCCGGCCTCGACCGCTACTCGGCCCGCGAAGGCTTCTCCAGCCGTTTCTATGACCGCCGCCTGTCGGTCGCCAAGGGCCAGCACGCGGTGGAACGCATCCGCCAGCTGTTCGCCCTGGCCCTGGGCTACGACATTCCCGAGGGCATCGGCCACTACGGCCTGGACCGCAGCCGCCTTGAAGAAGTCGGCGTGGCCCCTTATGTAGTGTTCCTGCATGGCACCACCTGGGACACCAAGCACTGGCCCGAGCTGTACTGGCGCCAGCTGGCCGAACGCCTCGGCCGCGCCGGCCTGCATGTGTGCCTGCCGTGGGGCAACCCGACGGAAAAGGCCCGTGCCGAGCGCATTGCCCAGGGGCTGAAGAACGCCCGGGTGCTACCCAAACTCAACCTGGCCGGCGTGGCCAGGGTACTGGCTTCGGCCAAGGCCTGCGTCGCGGTGGATACCGGGCTCGGCCACCTGGCGGCAGCGCTGGACGTACCCACTCTCTCCCTGTTCGGCCCGACCAACCCGGGCCTGACCGGAGCCTATGGCGCGGTCCAGGTGCACATCGCCAGCGACTTTCCTTGCGCGCCCTGCCTGCGCAAGAAGTGCAATTACAAACCGAGCGTCGAGGAACTGCGCCGGTTCGATCTCAAACGTGAGTGGCCACTGTGCTTCACTCGCCTGAATCCCGAACGGGTAGCGCGCCAGTTGGGCGAGCTGCTGCGGGCCGAGGATGTTCGTTGATGCAACTGGCTTTCGTGCTCTACAAGTATTTCCCCTTCGGTGGCCTGCAGCGTGACTTCATGCGCATCGCCCTGGAGTGCCAGCGCCGCGGGCACCAGATCCGGGTCTACACGCTGATCTGGGAAGGCGACGTGCCGCCCGGCTTCGAGGTGCTGGTGGCGCCGGTCAAGGCGCTGTTCAACCATCGCCGCAATGAAAAACTCAGCGCCTGGATGGCAGCGGACCTGGCCAAGCGCCCGGTGGACCGCCTGATCGGCTTCAACAAGATGCCGGGTCTGGACGTCTACTACGCCGCCGACGGCTGCTTCGAAGACAAGGCCCAGACCCTGCGCGGCGGCCTGTACCGTCGCTGGGGCCGCTACCGGCACTTCGCCGAGTACGAGCGCGCGGTGTTCGACCGCGAGGCGAAGACCGAGATCCTGATGATCTCCGAAGTGCAGCAGCCGCTGTTCATCAAGCACTACGGCACCCAGGAAGAACGCTTCCACCTGCTGCCACCGGGCATCTCCCAGGACCGCCGCGCCCCGGCCAACGCTGCCGAGATCCGCGCCGAGTTCCGCCGCGAATTCAAGCTGGGCGACGACGACCTGCTGCTGGTACAGATCGGCTCCGGGTTCAAGACCAAGGGCACCGACCGCAGCCTCAAGGCCCTTGCCGCCCTGCCCTCGGCCCTGCGCAAGCGCACCCGGCTGATGGTCATCGGCCAGGACGATCCCAAGGTCTTCCAGTTGCAGGCCACCACCCTGGGCCTGGGTGACCAGGTGCAGTTCCTCAAGGGGCGCAGCGATATCCCGCGCTTCCTGCTGGGTGCCGACCTGCTGATCCACCCGGCCTACAACGAAAACACCGGTACCGTGCTGCTGGAGGCGCTGGTCGCTGGCCTGCCGGTACTGGTCACCGCGGTGTGCGGCTACGCCCACTACATCGCCGAGGCCGACAGCGGCCTGGTGCTGGACGAGCCCTTCGAGCAGGAACAGCTCAACCGCTACCTGCAACGCATGCTCGAAGATCCCGCCGCCCGCGCCAGCTGGGGCCAGAACGGCCTGGCCTTCGCCGAAACCGCCGATCTGTACAGCATGCCGGAGCATGCCGCCGACGTGATCCTCGGTCAGGAGCGCCCATGAAACTGATACTCAAGGAGCCGTTCAAGCGGCTCTGGGCCGGACGCGACCCCTTCGAAGGCGTCGAGGCCCTGCAGGGCGAGGTCTACCGCGAGCTGGAAGGCCGTCGCACACTGCGCACCGAAGTCGCCGGCGAAGGCTTCTTCGTCAAGATCCACCGTGGCATCGGCTGGGGCGAGATCTTCAAGAACCTGTTCAGCGCCAAGCTGCCGGTGCTCGGTGCCGGCCAGGAATGGACCGCCATCCAGCGCCTGCACGAGGTCGGCGTGCCGACCATGACCGCCGTGGCCTTCGGCGAGCGTGGCAGCAACCCGGCGACCCAGCATTCGTTCATCGTCACCGAGGAGCTGGCGCCGACCATCAGCCTGGAAGACTTCAGCCTCGACTGGGTCAAACAGCCGCCCGAACCACGCCTCAAGCGCGCGCTGATCGCCGAAGTGGCGAAGATGACCGGCGGCATGCACCGCGCCGGGGTTAACCACCGCGACTGCTATATCTGCCACTTTCTGCTGCACACCGACCGCCCGGTGACGGCGGACGATTTCCGCCTGTCGGTGATCGACCTGCACCGCGCCCAGACCCGTGACAAGATTTCCCGGCGCTGGCGCGACAAGGACCTGGCCGCCCTGTATTTCTCGGCGCTGGACATCGGCCTGACCCGGCGCGACAAGCTGCGCTTCCTGCGCGGCTACTTCCAGCAGCCACTGCGGCAGATCCTCGCCGAACACGCCAGCCTGCTGCGCTGGCTCGACGGCAAGGCGCAAAAGCTCTACGAGCGCAAGCAACGGTATGGGGACGCGCTCTGATGGCGGGTTGGACACTGGAGCCGAAATACGCGGCCCTGGCGGAGGATTTCGGCAGTATCGACGCGGTCTTCGCCCTCGAGGGCGAACGCCTGACCCGTGATCCGCTGAGCGAAGTGGTGCGCGTCGAGCGTGACGGCGTCAATTACTACGTCAAACGCTACACCGGCGCCGGCAAGCACCTGCGCCGCTACCTCGGGCGCCCGCGGATCAAGGCCGAATGGCAGAACCTCAAGCAGTTCGCCAAATGGCAGATCCCCACCGCCGAAGTGGTCGCCTGCGGCCTGGAGCGCAACGGCCTGAGCTTCGGCCGCGGTGCGATGATCACCCGCGAGCTGCCGCGCACCGAAGACCTCAACGTCATGGCCGAGCGCAACGACCCGCGCCTCCAGGACCGCCAATGGGTCGACAGCGTCAGCCGCCAACTGGCCCGGCACACCCGGGTCATGCATGACCACCACTTCACCCATAACGATCTGAAGTGGCGCAATCTCCTGGTGGACGACGCAGGCACGCTATTCTTCATCGATTGCCCGACCGGCGACTTCTGGTGGGGCTTCATGTTGCGTTACCGCATCACCAAGGACCTGGCGTGCCTGGACAAAGTGGCCAAGTATCACCTGTCGGCCACCCAGCGCCTGCGCTTCTACCTGCAATACCGCCAGCGCGAACGCCTTAACGCGTCGGACAAGAAGCGCATCCGCCATATCGTGAAGTTTTTCGAGGGACGTGAATGAGTGATTTTGTCGCCAGTGCCGATGTGGCGCTGCTCGAACGCCATGGTTTGAACGGCTTCGACCAGCTCTGGGCACTGCAACTGGACGCGGTGGACGAGCCCAACACCGGGCGCGGTGGCTGGAGCAGCGTGTTCCGCCTGGAGCTGGAGGGCAAGGGTTTCTACCTCAAGCGCCAAAGCGACTACCTGACCCACACCCTGCACGCCCCCTTCGGCGAGCCGACCTTCGCCCGCGAGTTCCGCAATATCAGCCGCTACCAGAAGCTGCATATCCCGGCCTTGCAGGCGGTGTACTACGGCGAGCGCAAGGTCGAGGGCCAGCGCCGCGCGATCCTCATGACCCGTGCCCTGGACGAGTGGAGCGACCTCGACCTGCTGCTCGGCCAGTGGCCGGAGCTTGACGATGGCCAGCGCCACGGCATCCTCCGTGCCTGCGGCCAGTTGGCCCGGACCCTGCACACGTCCGGTCAGGTGCATGGCTGCTTCTATCCCAAGCACATTTTCCTGCGCGAGCGCGGCGACGGCTGGCACGCGCAACTGATCGACCTGGAAAAGACCCGGCCGCTGTTGTTCGGCCAGCGTGACCGCCTCAAGGACCTGGAGCCGCTGCTGCGCCGCGCCCCGGTCTGGCAGGAGGCCGATGTGCGCCTGCTGCTGGCGGCCTACCTGGAACAACCGGCGGACAGCGCGCTGGTCAACACCTGGCTGGAACGCCTGGTGCGTCGTCGTCGCCACAAAGGATCCCGCTGATGCGCTTGTCTGAACTCAAGGATGCCGGCCGTACCCCGCAACTGCCCCTGAGCATCACCCTGGCCGATGCCGCCGGCAGTGCCGAGCTGCAACTGCTCAGCCTGCTGCGGGTGCTGCCGGGGCAGCGCTATGTCGGTGCCGGTGTCTGGCGCGGCAAGCCGGTGCTGGCCAAGCTGATGGTCGGTGGCAACGCCGCCCGGCACTTCCAGCGCGAACTGGCCGGGGTGCGCCTGCTGGCGGACAACGGCGTGACCACCCCGCTGCTGCTGGCCGACGGCCTGAAGGAAGGCGAAGGCGGCTGGCTGCTGTTCGAGTTCCTCGAAGGCTCGTGCAGCCTGGGTGCTGCCTGGGCCGAGGTCGAAGGCCAGGCGCCGCTCAGCGACGAGCAGAGCCTGATTCTCGGCGAAGCCCTGGCCGCCGTGGCCGGATTGCACGCCAAGGGCCTGTGGCAGGACGACCTGCACCTGGACAATCTGCTGCGGCACAACGGCCAACTGTTCGTCATCGACGGTGGCGGGATCAAGGCCGAAACCCCGGGTCAGCCGCTGTCGCGCCAGCAGGTGCTGCAGAACCTCGGTGTGCTCTTCGCCCAGTTGCCCAAGCGCCTGGAGCCCTTTATCGAGGAACTGCTGGTGCACTACCTGCTGGCCAACAGCGAGCATGCCCTGCCGCTGGAAGCCTTGCAGAAGCAGATCGACAAGGTGCGTCACTGGCGCCTGAAGGACTACCTGGACAAGGCCGGCCGCGACTGCACGCTGTTTGCCGTGGAGCGCGGTGCATCCGGCCTGCGCGCCATCCCGCGCACGGAAGTGGCGGCGATGCTGCCGGTGCTGGAGCAGGCCGATGCGCTGATCGACCAGGGTCACCTGTACAAGACCGGCGGCGCCGCCAGTGTGGCGCGGGTCGAGTGCCAGGGCCGGCCGCTGGTGATCAAGCGCTACAACATCAAGAACACCGCCCACTGGTTCAAGCGCTTCTGGCGCCCGAGCCGGGCCTGGCATTCGTGGATCGAAGGGCATCGCCTGGCGTTTCTCGGTTTTGCCACGCCGAAGCCGCTGGCGGTGCTGGAAACCCGCACTCTGGGGCTGCGGGGCAAGGCGTACCTGGTAACCGAGTTGCTGGAAGGGCCGGACCTGATGGCGGCCTTTGCGCCCTATGTCGAAAGCGGTGACGTGCCGGAAGAGCAACTGGCAGCGTTGCAGCACCTGCTGGCGCAACTGATCCACGAGCGCATCAGCCATGGTGACCTGAAGGCCTACAACCTGTTCTGGCAGGACGGGCAATGGGCGCTGATCGACCTGGATGCCATGAGCCAGCATGCGACCCAGCTGAGCTTTGCGCCGGCCTTTGCCAAGGACCGGGCGCGGTTGCTGCGGAACTGGCCGATGGAGAGTGCGTTGTACAAGCGGCTGGACGAGTGCCTGCCAAAACTCTCCGAGTGATCCTTCTGGGACCGCTTTGCGGTCCTTCGCGGGCAAGCCACGCTCCTACAGGAATACGCGGTCCTCTGTAGGAGCGTGGCTTGCCCGCGAAGGCCTGCAAAGCAGGCCCAAGAATCGAGAAAACGAAGAAGGGGCCAGACTTGGCCCCTTCTTCATTTCCGCTTACGCCGCACTGAACATCTTGTGCGGATCGATCACGAATTTCTTCGGCACACCGGCATCGAACTCGCCGTAGCCTTCCGGCGCCTGGTCCAGGCTGATCACCTGCACACCGACCACTTCGGCGATGTTGATGCGGTCCCACATGATCGCCTGCATCAGCGCGCGGTTGTACTTCATCACCGGGGTCTGGCCGGTGTGGAAGCTGTGGGACTTGGCCCAGCCCAGGCCGAAGCGGATGCTCAGGGCACCGATCTTCGCCGCGGCATCCACCGCACCCGGGTCCTCGGTCACGTACAGGCCCGGGATACCGATCTTGCCAGCCACGCGGGTGACCTGCATCAGCGAGTTGAGCACGGTCGCCGGCGCCTCGTGCTTGGCACCTTCGTGGCCGTGGCCACGAGCCTCGAAGCCAACGGCGTCGACCGCGCAATCCACTTCCGGCTCACCGAGGATGTCGATGATCTGCTCGTGCAGCGGCGTGTCCTTGGACAGGTCGACCACTTCAAAGCCCTGGGCCTTGGCATGGGCCAGGCGCGCCGGGTTGAGGTCACCGACGATGACGCAGGCCGCACCCAGCAGGCGCGCCGAGGCAGCGGCGGCCAGACCGACAGGGCCGGCACCGGCCACATACACGGTGCTGCCCGGGCCAACGCCGGCAGTGACCGCGCCGTGGTAACCGGTCGGCAGGATGTCGGACAGGCAGGTCAGGTCGCGGATCTTCTCCATGGCCTTGTCGCGGTCCGGCAGTTTCAGCAGGTTGAAGTCGGCGTACGGCACCAGCACGTATTCGGCCTGGCCACCGGTCCAGTCGCCCATGTCGACATAGCCGTAGGCGCCACCGGCACGGGCCGGGTTGACGGTCAGGCAGACGCCGGTGT
Organism: Pseudomonas putida; assembly: GCF_001941965.1. GTDB lineage: Bacteria > Pseudomonadota > Gammaproteobacteria > Pseudomonadales > Pseudomonadaceae > Aquipseudomonas > Aquipseudomonas putida_L. The sequence continues at coordinate 140,104 of NZ_MKZO01000005.1, forward strand.
GCATTTCCTTGCAGAAGCGGCAGCGGCCGCAGGCGACGTTGAAGGGTACGGAGACCAGGTCGCCGATCTTCAGGTGCTCGACGTCACTGCCCTTCTCGACCACCTGGCCGGTGATTTCATGACCCAGGACCAGGCCGACCTGGGCGGTGGTACGACCGCGCACCATGTGCTGGTCGGAGCCGCAGATGTTGGTGGAGACCACCTTGAGGATTACCCCGTGCTCGATCTTGCGACCGCGCGGGTCCTGCATCTTCGGATAATCGATCTTCTGTACTTCGACCTTTCCGGAGCCGAGATACACCACTCCACGATTGCCAGACATGCTTTTACCTCGCTTGATTTGTAGTTATGCAGCGTTGGTTGCAGCGCCACCGTCCATGGGCGGCATGTGTTACTGGAATGGGGGAATTGTGGGCCTGCCTGCCGTGATTGCAGTGACCAGATGCGACAGCCAGTTATCTACCGGCGGCAGGATTTTTGTCGGTTTCAGAAATGCAAATCGCTGGCAAGCCAGCTCCCACAGGTACCCCACCGTCCTTGAGGGCAGCGGTGAACCTGTGGGAGCTGGCTTGCCAGCGATGAGGCCAGTCAGAGCACTACAGTGCGATTGGCGTTAAGAAACACCCGGCGCTCAATGTGATACCCAACCGCCCGCGCCAGGGTCAGGCACTCGATGTCCCGCCCCTTGGCGATCAAATCCTCGGGATAGTGGCTGTGGTCCACCACCTCCACCCCCTGGGCGATGATCGGGCCTTCATCGAGGTCGTTGTTGATGTAGTGCGCCGTGGCGCCGACCATCTTCACGCCCTTGTTGTAGGCCTGGTGATACGGCTTGGCGCCCTTGAAGCCGGGCAGCAACGAGTGATGGATATTGATCGCCCAGCCGTCCAGCCGGCGGCACAGCTCGGGCGACAACACCTGCATGTAGCGGGCAAGGATCACCAGCTCGGCACCGGACTCCTCGATCACCTGCAGGACCTTACGCTCCTGCCCGGGCTTGTCGTGGGGGTCCAGCGGGAAGTGGTAATACGGAATATGGTGCCACTCGGCCAACGGCTTGAGGTCCGGGTGGTTGGAGACCACCGCCACCACATCCATGCCCAACTGGCCGATGCGCTGGCGATAAAGCAGGTCGTTGAGGCAGTGATCAGCCTTGGAGACCATGATCACCACCTTCGGCCGGTGGTTCGGCGCCGTCAGTTCGAAGTTCATGCCGAAGGCCTCGCCGCGCTCGGCAAGACCGGCGCGGAAGGCATGTTCATCGAAGTCCTCTGGCTGACGGAACTCGACGCGGATGAAGAAGCGCCCGGACAGCCGGTCATCGAACGAGTGGTGCTCGGTGACATAGCAACGCTGCTCGTAGAGGAAGCGGGTGACCGCGTCCACGGTACCGAGCAGGCTTGGGCAGTCGGCGGTGAGGATCCAGGTGTCCGGGGCACGGCTCATGCTGATACTCCTGCTCAGGCTTCGATGGCCAGGCCGTATTCGGCCGAGGCGTCCTGCAGCCACAGCCACCAGTAGTCGGAGAAGCTGCGGCGGATCAGCAGTTCCCAGGTTTCCTCGCCTGTGCGGCGGATCACCAGTTGCGACTTGGCGAACACGGTGCCGACGGCCTTGCCGACCGGGAAGTTGTTCGGGTGCACGTCGTAGCTGGTGGATTTCATCAGCACGTCACGCACGTTCGGACCGTCCAGCACCAGCAGGGTCTGCCCGCCGCTGACGTTGACCACCTGGATGTGCTGGCCTTGCAGGGCGTCGCGCAGGGCGTTCTCCACTGCGACTTCCTGGCCGCCAGGCACGATCAGCAGCCACTCGTCCGGGCCGAGCCATTGCAGGGACATGTCGCCGTTGGCGACCACGGTCAGGGCCACGGGCAGTTCCAGACCGATGGCCTTGAACACGCCGCTGGCGAAGGCCGGGTCGTGGCCGTCACCGCGAATGGTCAGGTGACCGAGGAATTTCTTTTCGCGCAGCGTCACACCCGGGTTCTTGCGGCCCTTGCCGACCAGGCTGGACAGGTCGGCGTGGTGCAGCGGCGATTCGGCCTTGGCGTCGGAGCCAGGGCGTTGTTCGTAGACGTTGATGGCGCTCATCTTTTTTATACCTGCCTTGAATTCTGTTGGACCTGTGTCGCTTTCGAGGGCCTCATCGCTGGCAAGCCAGCTCCCACAGGTACTGCATGCACCGGACCCTGTGGGAGCTGGCTTGCCAGCGATGAGGCCATCACAGCCCCCACAGGAACTCCGTCAAACGTTCTGCCGCTCACCCTTCGGATCGAAGAACACCGAAGAGCAGATCTCCGCCTCGATCACGCTGCCATCCGCCTGCGGCGAGTAGACACGCTCGCCCATGCGCTTGAGGCCGCCCTTGACCACACCCATGGCGAAGGAATAGCCCAGGGAGTTGGCGGCGTAGCTGGAGGTGACGTGGCCAACCATGTCCATCGGGATCGGCTGCTTCGGATCGAACACCAGTTGCGCACCTTCCGGCAGCCACTTGTTCGGGTCGACCGGCTTCAGGCCCACCAGTTGCTTGCGGTTGTCACGCACGCAGTCCTCGCGGTTCATGCCACGCAGGCCGATCCACGAGAACGGCTTGTTGCGGCCAACGCACCAGCTCATGTTGAGGTCGTCCGGGGTCATCGAGCCGTCGGTGTCCTGGCCGACGATGATGAAGCCCTTCTCCGCCCGCAGAACGTGCATGGTCTCGGTGCCATACGGGGTCAGGTTGTACTTCTTGCCAGCCTCGACGATCTTCTCCAGCACGCCCATGGCGTAGTTGGCCTGGATGTTCACTTCGTACGACAGCTCGCCGGTGAACGAGATGCGGAACACCCGCGCCGGCACGCCGCCGACCAGGCCTTCCTTCCAGCTCATGAACGGGAAGGCGTCCTTGTCCAGGTCGATGTCGCTGACCTCGGCGAGCAGCTTGCGGCTGTTCGGGCCGGACAGGGTCAGGGTCGCCCAGTGGTCGGTGACCGAGGTGAAGTACACCTTCAGGTCCGGCCATTCGGTCTGCTGGTAGATCTCCAGCCACTGCAGGACGCGGGCCGCGCCGCCGGTGGTGGTGGTCATGATGAAGTGGTTGTCGCCGACGCAGGCGGTCACGCCGTCGTCGAAGACCATGCCGTCTTCCTTGCACATCAGGCCGTAGCGGGCCTTGCCCACGTCGAGCTTGGTCCAGGCGTTGGTGTAGATGCGGTTGAGGAACTCCCGGGCATCCGGACCCTGGATGTCGATCTTGCCCAGGGTCGAGGCATCCAGCAGGCCCACGCTGTCGCGCACGGCCTTGCATTCACGGGCCACGGCTGCGTGGATGTCTTCACCACCGCGCGGGAAGTACCACGGACGTTTCCACTGGCCGACATCTTCGAACTCGGCGCCGTTCTTCACATGCCAGGCATGCAGGGCAGTGAAGCGCACCGGCTCGAACAGGTGGCCGCAGTGACGCCCGGCAACCGCGCCGAAGGTGATCGGCGTGTAGTTCGGGCGGAACATGGTGGTGCCCATTTCCGGAATGGTGATGCCCATGGAACGGGCAGCGATCGCCAGGCCGTTGATGTTGCCGAGCTTGCCCTGGTCGGTGCCGAAGCCCAGCGCGGTGTAGCGCTTGACGTGCTCGACCGACTCGAACCCTTCGCGGGTCGCCAGTTCGATGGCGGCGGCGGTGACGTCGTTCTGCTGGTCGACGAACTGCTTCGGCGCCCGGGCGGTGTTCTTGTCGTGAGGGACCTGGAACAGCGCGACGGTAGCTTCTTCATGACGTGCCAGGGTTTTCGGCACGGTCACGGCCGGGGCCTTGAAGCCGGCTTCGCTGGCTGCCAATGCGCCACCAGCAAAGCCGTCGGCGAGGGTGTCGCCGAGGGCAAAGACGCCGTTGATACCACCGACGCACACGCGTTTCTGCGGCGCATCGCCCGGCACGAAGCCGAGGATGTCTTCACGCCAGACCGGCTTGCCGCCCAGGTGCGAGGCCAGGTGGACCACCGGGCTGTAGCCGCCGGAGCTGCCGATCAGGTCGCAGTCCAGCCACTCGCCGGGGCTGGTGACCTTGTGTGCTTTCACGTCAATGGCAGCGACCCGGGCACCGGTCACGCGCTTGCTGCCACGGGACTCGACCACGGAACTGGAGGTGAGGATGCGGATGCCCTTGGCACGCGCTTCTTCCACCAGCGAACCGCGCGGGTTGTGGCGGGCGTCGGCGATGGCGACCACTTGCAGGCCGGCGTCGTGCCAGTCGAGGGCCACGCGATAGGCGTGGTCGTTGTTGGTCGACAGCACCAGCTTGCGGCCCGGGGCCACGCCGTAGCGGCGGATGTACACGTAGAGGGCACCGGCCAGCATGTTGCCCGGCACGTCGTTGTTGGCGTAGACCAGCGGACGCTCGTGGGCGCCGGTGGCCAGCACCACGCGCTTGGCGCGGACGCGGTGCATGCGCTGGCGGACCTGGCCGATCGGCGCGCGGTCACCGAGGTGGTCGGTCAGGCGCTCGTGAATGGTCAGGAAGTTGTGGTCGTGGTAGCCGTTGACCGTGGAACGCGACAGCAGGATGACTTCCGGCAGGCCCTTGAGTTCGTTGATCGCGGCGGAAACCCACTCGGCGGCCGGCTTGCCATCGAGGCTTTCGCGGCTGTCGAGCAGGCTGCCACCGAACTCTTCCTGTTCGTCGGCGAGGATCACCCGCGCACCGCTACGGCCGGCGGCCAGGGCGGCGGCGATACCGGCAGGGCCGGCGCCGACTACCAGCACGTCGCAGTGGTGGTTCATGTAGTCGTAGGTGTCAGGGTCGTTCTGCAGCGGCGCACGGCCAAGCCCGGCGGCCTTACGGATGTACTTCTCGTAGGTCATCCAGAACGACTGCGGGTACATGAACGTCTTGTAGTAGAAGCCCGGCGGCATCATCTTGCCGCCGACCTTGCCGATGATGCCCATGACGTCGTTGTTGACGCTCGGCCAGCCGTTGGTGCTGGTGGCGACCAGGCCGGCGTACAGCGCCTGCTGGGTGGCGCGCACGTTGGGGATCTGCGTGGCTTCGCTGGCGCCGATCTGCAGGATGGCGTTTGGCTCTTCGGCACCGGCGGCGATGATGCCGCGTGGGCGCGAGTACTTGAAGCTGCGCCCGACGATATCGACGCCGTTGGCCAGCAGCGCGGCGGCCAGGGTGTCACCGGCGTAGCCCTGGTAGGTCTGGCCGTTGAAGGTGAAGTTCAGGACCTTGCTGCGGTCGATGCGACCACCGCTGGAAAGACGATAAACCTGGCTCATACCTTTTCTCCCTGGCCGTTGGCGACCAACTGCGGGGCGCTGCTCTTGCCTGTGACCTGCGGCTTGGCGCCGATCTTGTAGGTTTCCAGGATCTCGTAGGTCACGGTGTCGCGGGTGGCGTTGAAGTACTGGCGGCAACCGGCGGCGTGGATCCACAGTTCGTGGTGCAGGCCGCGCGGGTTGTCGCGGAAGAACATGTAGTCGCCCCACTGCTCGTCGGTGCAGGTGTTCGGGTCCAGCGGACGCGGAATGTGCGCCTGGCCGGACGAGTGGAACTCTTCCTCGGACCGCAGTTCGCCGCAGTGTGGACAGAAGATGTGCAGCATGATGGTTTCTCCTGTTAGTGGGCGACGGCGGCTGCGCCGTGTTCGTCGATCAGGGCGCCGTTGTGGAAACGGTCGATGGAAAACGGTTTGGCCAGCGGGTGCATCTCGCCCTTCGCCAGGCTGGCGGCGAAGACGTTGCCCGAGCCCGGGGTGGCCTTGAAGCCGCCGGTACCCCAGCCGCAGTTGAAGAACATGTTCTTCACCGGGGTCTTGGAGATGATCGGGCAGGCGTCCGGGCTGGTGTCGACGATGCCGCCCCACTGGCGGTTCATGCGTACGCGGGAGAGGATCGGGAACATTTCCACGATGGCCTGCAGGGTGTGCTCGATCACCGGGTACGACCCGCGCTGGCCGTAGCCGACCCAGCCGTCGATACCGGCGCCGATCACCAGGTCGCCCTTGTCGGACTGGCTGATGTAGCCGTGCACGGCGTTGGACATGATCACGCTGTCGATGATCGGTTTGATCGGCTCGGACACCAGCGCCTGCAGCGGGTGGGATTCCAGCGGCAGGCGGAAGCCGGCGAGGCGCGCCATGTGCCCGGAGTTACCGGCGGTGACCACGCCGACACGCTTGGCGCCGATGAAGCCCTTGTTGGTTTCGACGCCGATCACGGTGTTGTTTTCCTTGCGGAAGCCGATCACCTCGGTCTGCTGGATCAGGTCGACGCCCAGGGCGTCGGCGGCACGGGCGAAGCCCCAGGCCACGGCATCGTGACGGGCCACGCCGCCGCGACGCTGCACGGTGGCGCCGATGATCGGGTAGCGGGTGTTCTTCGAGCAGTCCAGGTACGGGATTTCGTCCGCCACCTGTTTGGCGTTGAGCAGTTCGCCGTCCACGCCGTTGAGGCGGTTGGCGTTGACCCGGCGCTCGGAGTCACGCATGTCCTGCAGGGTGTGGCACAGGTTGTAGACGCCGCGCTGGGAGAACATCACGTTGTAGTTGATGTCCTGGGACAGGCCTTCCCACAGCTTCATGGCGTGTTCGTACAGGTGCGCCGATTCGTCCCACAGGTAGTTGGAACGCACGATGGTGGTGTTGCGCGCGGTGTTGCCGCCGCCCAGCCAGCCCTTCTCGATCACCGCGACGTTGGTGATGCCGTGTTCCTTGGCCAGGTAGTAGGCCGTGGCCAGGCCGTGGCCGCCACCGCCGACGATGACCACGTCGTAGACCTTCTTCGGCGTTGGCGTGCGCCACATGCGCTGCCAGTTCTCGTGGTGGCTGAGGGAGTGCTTGAAGAGGCCGAAGCCCGAATAGCGTTGCATAGTCTGTTGCTCCACTCAGCGGTAAACCGGGAAGTCCGCACACAGTGCCGACACGTTGCGCGCCACATCGGCTTCCACATCGGCGTCGCCGAGGTTGTCGAGGATGTCGCAGATCCAGCCGGCCAGGGCCACGCACTGGGCGACCTTGAAGCCGCGGGTGGTGACGGCCGGGGTGCCGATGCGCAGGCCCGAGGTCACGAAAGGCGACTGCGGGTCGTTCGGCACGGCGTTCTTGTTGACGGTGATGTGGGCACGGCCCAGGGCGGCGTCGGCATCCTTACCGGTCAGGCCCTGACGGATCAGGCTGACCAGGAACAGGTGGTTGTCGGTGCCGCCGGACACTACATCGTAGCCACGATCGATGAACACGCCAGCCATGGCCTGGGCGTTCTCGATGACTTGTTGCTGGTAGGCCTTGAAGCCAGGCTCCAGGGCTTCCTTGAAGCACACGGCCTTGGCCGCGATCACGTGCATCAGCGGGCCGCCTTGGGCGCCGGGGAAGACCGCGGCGTTGAGTTTCTTCTCGATCTCTTCGTTGGCCTTGGCCAGGATCAGGCCGCCACGCGGACCGCGCAGGGTCTTGTGGGTGGTGGTGGTGACCACGTCGGCATACGGCAGCGGGTTCGGGTACAGGCCGGCGGCGACCAGGCCGGCGACGTGGGCCATGTCGACGAACAGCAGGGCACCGACCTTGTCGGCGATCTGGCGGAAGCGCGGGAAGTCGAGGGTCTTGGAGTAGGCGGAGAAGCCGGCGACGATCATCTTCGGCTTGTGCTCGACGGCCAGGCGCTCGACTTCGTCGTAGTCGATCAGGCCGGTGTCGGTGTTGATGCCATATTGGACGGCGTTGTACAGCTTGCCGGAGGAAGACACCTTGGCGCCGTGGGTCAGGTGGCCGCCGTGGGCCAGGCTCATGCCCAGGATGGTGTCGCCGGCTTGCAGCAGGGCCAGGTAGACCGCGCCGTTGGCGGACGAACCGGAGTGTGGCTGGACGTTGGCGTAGTCGGCGCCGAACAGCTGCTTGGCGCGCTCGATGGCCAGGGCCTCGACTTTGTCCACATGCTCGCAGCCACCGTAGTAGCGCTTGCCCGGATAGCCTTCGGCGTACTTGTTGGTCAGGCCGCTGCCCTGGGCCTGCATCACGCGCTTGCTGGTGTAGTTCTCCGAGGCGATCAGTTCGATGTGATCTTCCTGACGTTGTTCTTCGGCGTTCATGGCCGCCAGCAGTGCATCGTCGTAACCCTGGATCTGGTCTTGCTTGCTGAACATCGCATTTCTCCCGGCAGCGGTGGGGCTCTTATTAAGTGGAACCCGTGTCATTGACGGGTGTCCTTTGCAGCGATGGTATGGCCGGGACGGCCCTGCCAGATGCCTGCGCACGCCACGCAAAGGTGCGTTTACGACATTGTTTTGTCTTGTTTGCGATAGTCGCTCTTTCGGGCCTCATCGCTGGCAAGCCAGCTCCCACAGGTGCTTTGTCATGCCCAGGTTCTGTGGCCAGCACAAAACCCTGTGGGAGCTGGCTTGCCAGCGATGAGGCCCCTGAAAACGACATCAAATCCAGGTTGTATAGGCAACCTCACAGGCCATGCTTTAGAGTGCTCCCCTGCCTTGCTAACAGGACCCGAGCCATGACAGAACAAAGCCAGCAATTCGCCAGCGACAACTACTCCGGCATCTGCCCGGAAGCCTGGGCCGCCATGGAAAAGGCCAACCAGGGTCACGAACGCGCCTACGGCGACGACCAGTGGACGGCTCGCGCCGCCGACCATTTCCGCCAGTTGTTCGAGACCGACTGCGAAGTGTTTTTCGCCTTCAACGGCACTGCGGCCAACTCCCTGGCCCTATCGTCCCTGTGCCAGAGCTACCACAGCGTGATCTGTTCCGAGACCGCCCACGTCGAGACCGACGAATGCGGCGCGCCGGAATTCTTCTCCAACGGCTCCAAGCTGCTGACTGCGCGCAGCGAGAACGGCAAGCTGACCCCGGCCTCGATCCGCGAAGTGGCGCTCAAGCGCCAGGACATCCACTACCCCAAGCCGCGGGTGGTAACCATCACCCAGGCCACCGAAGTCGGCAGCGTCTATCGCCCGGAAGAACTCAAGGCGATCAGCCAGACCTGCAAGGAACTGGGCCTTAACCTGCACATGGACGGCGCCCGCTTCAGCAACGCCTGCGCCTTCCTCGGCTGCACGCCGGCGGAGCTGACCTGGAAAGCCGGGATCGACGTGCTGTGCTTCGGCGGGACCAAGAACGGCATGGCGGTGGGTGAAGCGATCCTGTTCTTCAACCGCAAGCTGGCGGAAGACTTCGACTACCGCTGCAAGCAGGCCGGGCAACTGGCGTCGAAGATGCGCTTCCTGTCGGCGCCGTGGGTCGGCCTGCTGGAGAACGGCGCGTGGCTGCGTCATGGGCAGCATGCCAACCATTGCGCGCAGTTGCTGAGCGGGCTGGTGGCGGATGTGCCGGGGGTCGAGCTGATGTTCCCGGTGGAGGCCAACGGGGTGTTCCTGCAGATGCCGGAAGCGGCGCTGGAACAGTTGCGTAATAAAGGCTGGCGGTTCTATACCTTCATTGGCAGTGGCGGGGCGCGGTTCATGTGTTCCTGGGATACCGAGGAGGCTCGGGTCAGGGAGCTGGCGGCGGATATCCGCGCTGTGATGGGGGCCTGAGGGCCTCATCGCTGGCAACGCCAGCTCCCACAAGGTTCGGCGGTGTACGCGATACCTGTGGGAGCCGGCGTTGCCGGCGATGGGTCCAGCGCAGATCTAGAGCCGGAAACCTCCCATCTGCCTGGCCAGATCATCCGCCAACCGCTGCAACGCCTCGCAATCCTGCCGACACGCCTGCACCTCCGCCGCATTCTGCCGAGCCAGCTCGGAAATCCCCTGCACATTGCGGTTGATCTCCTCGGTCACCGCCGACTGCTCCTCGGTCGCCGTAGCCACCTGCAGGTTCATGTCGCTGATGCGCTCGACCTGCCCGGTAATGGTGGTCAGTGATTCGCCGGTCAACTGACTGGACTCCACCCCCGTCCCCGTCGCCGCCTGTCCGGCATGCATCGAATCCACCGCCGTACCCGTGCCCTGCTTCAGGCGCTGGATCATCTGCTGGATCTCACCGGTGGAAATCTGCGTGCGCTGCGCCAGGGTCCGTACTTCATCCGCGACCACGGCAAAGCCCCGGCCCATCTCCCCGGCCCGTGCCGCTTCGATCGCGGCGTTCAGCGCCAGCAGGTTGGTCTGCTCGGAAATGCTGCGGATCACCGCCAGCACCTTGTCGATCGAGGCCACTTCCTCGGCCAGTTGGCTGACCGCCTCGGCCGCCGTGCCGATCTCGCCGGACATGCCTTCGATATGGGCAATCGAGCGCTGTACCACGTTGCGTGCCTGCAAGGCTTCGTTGCGCGCGGTCTGCGAAGCATGCGCGGCTTCGCCCGCATTCTGGGCAATCTCCTGCACGGTCAGCCCCATCTGGTGCACGGCGGTAGCGACCATCTCGGTCATTTCCTGCTGTTGCGATGAGCGATCAGCGGTGCTGACCACCACATGGATCACCTGCCCCACCGCCTTGCGCAGTTGCTCGCTGGTGCGCAGCACTTCGCCGATCAGGTTGCGCTGGCTGTCGAGGAAGCGGTTGAAGCCCCGGGCCAGGTCGCCCAGTTCGTCGCGGCGGCCTTCATCGAGGCGGTGGCTGAGGTCGCCGCCGCCGTCACCGATAGCACTCAAGGCCGCAGTGACCTGGCGCAGCGGACGCACGATGCCCCGCGCCAGCAGCACCACCAGCAGCAACGACAGCAGGGCCACGGCGGCGCCGGTCAGGCTGGTCAGCCACACGGTTTCCTTCACCTGCGCATAGATCTGCGCTTCCGGCACTTCCGCCACCAGCCGCCAGTTGACGTCGCGCAGCGGCAGGCTCAGGGCCAGCCAGGTTTCGCCATCACGCTCGAAGCGCACATTCTCGAAGCCCTCGTGGTTGAGCAGGATGGTCTGCGCCGCCGCCTCGCCGATCTGCTCGGCCAGTTGCCGCTTGCCGCCGTGTTCAGTCTGCGGATGGACCTGGATCAGCCCATCGTTGCGCACCAGCATCACCCGCCCGCGCTCGCCGAAGCTGAAGTTGTGGATCAGTTCGGACATCTCGGTCATGCGCAGGCCCAGCCCGCCGACACCCACCAGCTTGCCGTCCTTCTCCACCCGGTAGTCGATGAACAGCGCCAGCTCGCCGGTGCTGGTGTCGGTATCGATGTTGAGCATGCGCGGGTCGCCGCTGTCGACGAAGCCGTAGAACCACTTGTCCACAGGGTTGCTGCGGCTGAGGGTACGATCCAGACCCTTCTCGTTGTAGTAGTGGTTGCTCAGGGTCGAGGCGTACACCGAGGTGAAGGCCTTGTTGTTCCTGCGCATGGTCTCCAGGTACTCGACCACCGCCGGAGCCTGGGCCGGGTCTTCGCCGGCGGCCAGCCAGTCGCGCAGCATGGGGTTGTAGGCGATATCGGCAGCGGCCACCAGCGGCCGCGTGAGCATGCGGTCGATGTCGTTACGAATCGCCTCAATGCTGGCCGGCAGCGCCGTGTCCACCAGGTAACGCTCGGTCAGGCGATTGACCGCCACGGAATAGATCCCGACCACGATCAGAATGCTCACCAGCAGGGCTGCGCCCATGCTTGCAATCAATTGCCATTGGATACTGCGCCGCCAGAAGTGCATGGGTGTCCCTCGAGGAAATAAAAACCTGTACTGCAAATGACAGGCCAATTGTATACAACAGAGGTATACGATATTTCCAGACGGGCACCCCAATATCCCTGACAAAAAGTAGGGTCGGTGAGAAAAAGTCGGGGATCACTCAGAACCTGTGGGAGCTGGCTTGCCAGCGATGAGGCCGGTACAGCCCCCACAAGCAGTGGGAAATCAGGCGTTTTCGATCGCCTGGGAAATTGCTTCGACCGTGGCGCTGACTTGCTCTTGATAACGGTCGAGGGTCTGCTGGTGCGCCTGCTGCAGCGCGATCTGCTGCGAACACAGGTTCAGGGCCGCGAGAACCAGCAATTTGTCGCCGATCAACGAAGGGTAGCTGCGCTTGGTGTCGGCCAGGGACGCCTTGAGCATCCGCACCGCTTCAGCCAGCACCTTCTCCTGACCCTCCGGGGCCTTGATCGAATAGTCGTTGCCCATGATCGAGACGACATTGATCGACTGCCCGGTCTCGTTCATGCGCTAACGGTACCGCTGGCACGCTCGATCAGGGCCTGGATACGGGCGTTGGTGGCACCGTATTTCTCTTCCTGTTCCATCAGGCTCAGTTGCAGGCTTTCGTTCTCGTCCTTGGCCTGGGCCAGTTCGTTGTCCAGTTGCGCATTGCGCTCGGCCAGTTGCTGATTCTTCTGCAGCAGTTCGCCGACCAGTTGTTCCAGTTGACTCAGGGTGTTGTCCAGCATGGTGACCATCTCCAGGGAGGGGTAAATCGGGGGCGCACACGATAAAGAAAACGTGCCCGACCCGCCAGAAATATCGGGGCCAGAGCCCCGCGCTGGTGCACATTGACCTGACATGGGTCACTCGGTTCCGCCCTTCGGTCGGAGAAAAGTCGATCAACGGCCCAGGATTTTGTCCGACAAACACTCAAGTCCGCCTGCCTATGACCGATAGGCAATGCAGCACTAATAACTTGCGCATGGATCGCGTTCCTTTCTGAGCCGGATACGACCCATGTCCCTACGCAATATGAATATCGCCCCGCGTGCACTGCTGGGGTTCGCCTTGATCGGTGCGCTGATGCTGGCCCTGGGCGTCTTCGCCCTGACCCAGATGAGCAAGATCCGTGATGCCGGCGAGTCCATCGAGCAGGTCACGGTGCCAAGCATCAAGGCCCTCGACCAGATCAACCTGCTGACCCTGCGCCTGCGTACCCTGTCCTACCGCCTGATGATCAATCGCGAGCCGGACGTGGTGCAGAACAGCTACACCCAGTTGAACGAGCGTAACGCGCAGATCGATGTGGCGCGCAAGGTCTACGAACCGCTGATCGCCGCCGATGAAGAACGGGCACTGTACAACCAGTTCGTCCAGGTCCTCGGCCAGTACCGCCAGCAGGAGGCGCGCCTGGTCCAGCTGTCCCAGGCCAATGACCTGCCGGCGATCCGCGAGATGATCAACCGTGACCTGCTGCAGACCATGGACCAGATCACCAGCGCCATGGACAAACTGGTCAAGATCAACACCGAGCAGACCCGCGACATCAACCTGGCCGCCGCCGACCAGTACTCCACCGCCTTTACCCTGGTCATCATCCTGCTGGTGGCGGCCACGGTGCTGACCTTCCTCTGCGCCATCGTCCTGACCCGCAGCATCGTCAAGCCGATGAACGAGGTGCTCGGTGTGGCCGAGCAGATCGCCAGCGGCAACCTGACCCACAGCATCCGCCCGGAAGGCAACGACGAAGCCACCCGCCTGCAACAGGCCATCGCCACCATGCAGGAGCAACTGCGCGACACCCTGCAGCAGATTTCCGGCTCCGCCACCCAGCTGGCTTCGGCTGCCGAGGAACTGAACAGCGTCACTGACGAAAGTGCCCGTGGCCTGCAGCAGCAGAACAACGAAATCCAGCAGGCGGCCACGGCGGTCACCGAGATGACCAGCGCGGTGGAAGAAGTCGCGCGCAACGCGGTCAGCACCTCCGAAGCCTCCGCAGAAGCAACCCGCTCGGCCACTGACGGCCGCGACCTGGTGCTGGAGACCGTCAGCGCCATCGAACGCATGAGCACCGATGTGCAGAGCACGTCCGTGCTGGTCGGCAACCTGGCCGAGCAGTCGCGGGATATCGGCAAGGTGCTGGACGTAATCCGTGGTCTGGCCGACCAGACCAACCTGCTGGCCCTCAACGCGGCGATCGAAGCGGCGCGGGCCGGCGAGGCCGGGCGTGGTTTCGCCGTGGTGGCGGATGAAGTGCGGGCCCTGGCGCACCGCACCCAGCAGTCCACTCAGGAAATCGAGCGCATGGTCAGCAGCATCCAGGGCGGCACGGAACAGGCGGTCAGTTCGATGCGCAACAGCACCGAGCGCGCCGAATCGACCCTGAATATCGCCCGGGGTGCCGGCAGTGCGCTGGATACCATCACCGGGGCGGTGGCGCAGATCAACGAACGCAACCTGGTGATCGCCAGCGCCGCCGAAGAGCAGGCCCAGGTCGCGCGGGAAGTGGACCGCAACCTGGTGAATATCAATGACCTGTCGGTGCAGTCGGCGACCGGTGCTCATCAGACCAGTGCGGCCAGTGCCGAGCTGTCGCGGCTGGCGGTGGACCTGAATAACCTGGTGGGGCGGTTCAGGGTCTGAGACCTGCTTCGTCTGTCAGGCCCCTATCGCTGGCAAGCCAGCTCCCACAGTGACCGCGTGCACCACCGGACCTGTGGGAGCTGGCTTTCCAGCGATGAGGCCATCAAAATCGACAGAGACACCAAGAATTCACCACACAATCCAGCATCCACACAGCCCCACCTACACCCCCACAAAACCAATTCCTACAAATCCTCGGAAAATCCCCAGGAAACCCCTGATTCCCCGGTAATCCCCCGCCTTTTCCCCTGCACGTTTTGAATCATTTCCCTCCGGTAAACCTCCCCGGCTTCCCCTACCCTCGCGCCCTCGAAACTCCCTTGAGGCCGCCATGTCCGCCCCGCCCCGCCAGAGCGCCGCGTTCTGGTTCACCAGCAACTTCCTGCCCGGTCCGCTTGCCATCGGCTTCGTCGGTCCGTTGCAAGGCCTAGGCTTCTGGCTATCACTGCTGGCGATCATCCCCGGCGTCTTGCTCGGCAGCCTGGTCGCCCGGCGCCAACGCGCGTTCCTCGGCACAGCCGTGTTGCTGCCCCTGGCCCTGATCCTGCACACGCTGCATCTGCAAATCCTCACGCGCATGGCCCTCCACCTGCTGCCCGGGTCGCCCGGTCACTGGCTGGCGCTGGCGTTGCTGCTGAGCGCGGTGCTGGCGCTGCTCGGTCCGCCCTTGCTGCATCGCGCCCAAGTGCTGCTGGCACCACTGCTGGCGCTGGTCCTGGGCCTGCTGGGTTTCGCCGCGCCGCTGTTGCTGGAGGCCGATACCGCGCCGCGTCAGGCGGACTTCTCCTGGTCGGCCTTCGTCGCCCTGGCGCTGCTCGCCGCACTCTGGCAAAGCCTCCTGCCCGCCCTGGTCAGCCAGGGGCCGGCGCACTACCTGGGCCTGAGCCTGCCGGCCCTCGGCCTGATGAGCCTCGGCGCGCTGATGGCTTCGGCCATTCCGGCGGTGGACACCGTGCTCAGCCTGCGCCTGCTGGGCGAGCGCTTCATCCCGGGGCTGGGCAACCTCACCCTGGCATTGCTGGCGCTGGCCATGCTCGGTTCGATGGCGACCCAGGGCCGTGCACTGTTCACCGCCCTCGCCACCCGGCCCAGAAAGACAAAGCCCGCGTGCTGCTGCTCGCGGGCTTCGTGATGTCGCTGCTGGTGACCTGGGTCCCGATGTACTGATCCTCAGTATTCGATGCGCACATCCCCTTTCGGCACGCTGCAGCAGGACAGGATGTAACCCTCGGCGACATCCTCGTCGGTGATCCCGCCGTTGTGCTCCATCTCCACCTCACCACCCAGCTTGAGCACCTTGCAGGTGCCGCAGATGCCCATGCCGCAGGCCTTGGGAATCATCAGGCCGACTTTCGCGGCGGCGGCATGAACCGTCTCGCCGGGAGCGATGCGGCTGCTCTTGCCGGTAGCGGTGAATTCCACCAGGTGCATGTCGCCGACGGTGATCTCTTCCGCCGCTTCCGCTGCCTGCTCGGCGTGCTCCACCGCATCGGCCTTGGCCTCTGGCGGGGTCGCGCCGAAGGATTCCTCGTGGTAGCGGCTCATGTCGTAGCCGGCGCCTTCGAGCAGGCGCTTGACCGCGGTCATGTACGGGGTCGGGCCGCAGCAGAAGATCTCGCGCTCCATGAAGTCCGGCGCCATCAGCTCCAGCAGCTTGTGGTTCAGGTAGCCGCGGTAGCCGGCCCAGGGCTCGCCGAGGCCATGCTTCTCGCAAATGATGTGCAGGCTGAAGTTGGGGATCCGCGAGGCCATGTGCTCCAGCTCGCGGTGGTAGATGATGTCCTTCGGCGAGCGGGCGCTGTGCACGAAGACCATGTCGACGTTGGCGTTGGTGTCGTAGAACCAGCGGGCCATGGACATCACCGGGGTGATGCCGACGCCGCCGCTCAGGTACAGCGCCTTCGGGCTGGGGAAGTCGATGGCGTTGAACAGCCCCACCGGCCCGTGCACCGCCAGTTCCTGGCCTTCGTGCAGGGTGTCGTGCAGGTAGTTGGAGACCTTGCCGCCCGGCACGCGCTTGATGGTCACCGAGAAGCTGTAGGGCACCGACGGCGAGCTGGAGATGGTGTACGAACGCATCACCGGCTGGCCTTCGATTTCCAGCTCCAGGGTGACGAACTGACCCGGCTTGAAGAAGAACATGATCGGCTGGTCGGCCATGAAGCAGAAGGTGCGCACGTCCCAGGTTTCCTGGATGACCTTGACGCAGCGCACGATATGGCGACCGTTGGCCCAGGTCTGGGTGGTTACCGGATTCAGAAAGGTATTGGACATTGTTATTCGCTCCACGGCCAACGGCGGCTTGATGGACACGATAATGCTCGGGGAACGACCGCCTCACTTACCCATTCACGACATCGGCGTGCTTATCGCGACCAGCCCCTGACGGCAAGGGCTGGGAGGTCGGAAACGGATTCGATCATGTCGCCCATGGATACGGTTCGTGTCGCCGGCAATCGCACACTCCGTCGCAAATGATCCCTGCACAAATGCCTTGCGACGCATAACAACGATTAGCCACTTTCGCCGGCCCCTTGAGGCCATGAGGACACGCACGATGGACGTCACCACCCTGAGCCTGGACGATCCGCTGGAACCAGCACGCAAGGCCACCGCCGAAATGCTGCAGACCCGCGAGCGCACCTATTCGCTGCCGCAACCCTTCTACACCGACGAGCGTCTGTTCCAGATCGACATGCAGGAGATCTTCCACAAGGAATGGCTGATCGCCGGCATGACCTGCGAGATCCCGGCCAAGGGCAACTTCCTCACCCTGGAAATCGGCAAGAACCCGATCATGGTGGTGCGCGGCGCCGAGGGCCAGGTGCATGCCTTCCACAACGTGTGCCGCCACCGCGGCTCGCGCCTGTGCACCAGCGACAAGGGCAAGGTGGCCAAGCTGGTCTGCCCGTACCACCAGTGGACCTACGAGCTGGACGGCCGCCTGCTGTTCGCCGGCACCGAGATGGGTGCCGACTTCGACATGAAGCAATACGGCCTGAAACCGGTGCACTGCAAGGTCGCCGGCGGCTACATCTTCATCAGCCTGGCGCAGAACCCGCCGGCCATCGACGAGTTCCTCGCCACCCTGGCGCACTACATGGAACCGTACGACATGGAGAACACCAAGGTGGCCGTGCAGACCACCCTGATGGAGAAGGCCAACTGGAAGCTGGTCCTGGAAAACAACCGCGAGTGCTACCACTGCAGCGGTTCGCACCCGGAGCTGCTCAACACCCTGCTGGAGTGGGACGACACCAACGACCCGCGCGCGACCCAGTCGTTCAAGGACCACGTCGCCGCCTCCGCCGCCGCCTGGGAAGCCGAGAAGATCCCGTACCTGCACAAGAGCCACGGCCTGCGTAACCGCATCGTGCGCATGCCACTGCTCAAGGGCACCGTGTCCATGACCATGGACGGCAAGCAGGCCTGCAACAAGCTGATGGGGCGGATCCAGAACCCCGACCTCGGCTCGATGCGCATCCTCCATCTGCCGCACTCGTGGAACCACTGCATGGGCGATCACATGATCGTCTTCACCGTCTGGCCGATCAGTGCCCAGGAAACCAAGGTCACCACCAAATGGCTGGTGCACAAGGACGCCGTGGAAGGCGTGGACTACGACCCGCAGCGCATGCGCGAAGTGTGGGACGCCACCAACGACCAGGACCGTCGCCTGGCCGAGGAAAACCAGCGTGGCATCAACTCCACCGCGTACCAGCCAGGCCCGTACTCGAAAACCTACGAGTTCGGCGTGGTCAACTTCATCGACTGGTACAGCCAGCGCGTGCTGAACAACCTGGGGGCGGAGCCGGCGCCTTATCTGAAGGATGTTTCGGTGTAACCAGGTCGCTCCGCGGCAAGCGCCGGGCCCAAGCGGGCCCGGCTCGGCTACTGCCGAATCGAGGACCGCGACTGCCGTGTCCATGCTCAGCATCCATACCGAGGTGTTGCATTGCTGGATGTCCCTGTAGGTGAATGTGTAGCCACCACGCTAATCCAGTCGTCGGCACAGCGAAACTGACAGAAATGCCAGGTCAGCGGTGCGCTGCATCCAGACTACGCATCAAGCCTCAATCTGCGCCGGCGTGGCAAAGGTTGCCGGGCAATCGCGTCAAAGCGATTATTCCTGTATCGCGCCAGCTGCATATCCCGCGGCGCATCAGGGGCTTGCCGCGGGAATTGCTGCGCGCGGATTTCCCGATCGGTCATCGGCAGCCAGCTCGGCCTGCGCTGTTCGGCCATCTGGATTTTTTTTCGTCCATGGACGAACTGGCCCAGGGTGCGCCAGTGGGGGGAAGTGAAGTTTTTCGATGGCGCGAGGCCCACCATCAGTTTGCCCCCGACCAGCGAAGCGATCGTGGTGTACATGCTGATTTCCGCAAGGTCCTTCACTGCGGATGCCTGCGGGTCGTTGATACTCAGCACGGTGACGGCGCCTCCGATGGCCGTTCCCAGCATTCCGACCACGACGGAAGCGCCATCCAGCCCGCCCAGGGGCCCGCTGAGCGCTGGCGCCATCGACGCCCACCGATCCAGCCGGGAGCCAAGGGGAGCCCGGCGGGCCAACGGAGGAAGGATGAAGGCCAGGAGGCCATAGGCGATGGATAAACCAACGATCGACAGGCTCGCCTTGTGGATAGCCTCGGCTTTTTGCCCAGTCGGATCCAGCTGGTTGACCGGGTCGCCCCGGCAATAGGCGTAGGGGTTCAAGCCTCCCGCGCCGAACGGGCTCAACCGGTCCGGGCAGTGAAAGCGCTTCAGCAACGGGCTATAGACACGGTGGCCATTGCCCAGGTGATACCACCCCTCGGCTTCCAGGTGGTGGCTGTTGAAGCCAGGTCTTGAGAAAGGCCTGTTCATCAATACTCGGTCGCGAAGAAGCGCGAGCTATGCTTGCGCTGCCCACGAATATTGCGGTTGATGTTCGGTAACTCTCCAATTACCGAACCTCGACTGCTGGTCGACGCAACGCTGACTATCGATCCCGAGCGCGGCGGACCCGACACATGCGAAGGAATGCTGGAAATCGGAGAAGCCGACTGCTCACGCAGCGGCGGCGTCGGTGACCGCTGAACCGGGTTGGCGGGAGGCGTGCTCGCGGGCGGCGTGACCGAGCGGAGCGGAACGGGTGTCGGGGGTGGGGAAACCGGCGGCACATACGTGACGTTCGACTCCCTGTACATCTTGTCACGCATCGCCTGAATGCGTTCGTTGAAGCGATCCTGCCGGTCCACCCTCCGCGCGAGCCAGACGCGCGTCGCGGCCGAGATGGTCGACAATGAGGTGCCTAGCCAGTTGAGGTACCTGCCCTCGGGATTGCCCAGCAGTTGCTCGACGGAACCATACATGCCGATCAGGGAACCACTGAAGCTGATATAGGTAGCCGTCAGCGGTGCGCGTTTTTGCATGGCTGGCGCCGTGCTACGCAGTGCGAAGGCCGCCAGGCTGAACAGCATCATGTTCAGCCCCAGCGACAGCAGGGGAGTGATCTTTTCTTCCCAGCGTCCGGTCGGATCCACGGCGTTCACCGGGTCACCGGAGCAGTAGGCATAGGGATTGAGCCCGCCACGCTCGAAGGGACTCCAGCGGTCCGGGCTGTGGAAACGCAACAGGGCCGGGTTGTAGGCGCGATAACCATTGCCTGGCAGATAGCACCCCCAAGGCTCGAGAGCCTGGCCGTTAAAGGCGACGCGGGTGACACCAGGCGCTGTTCGATCAGTCCGGACGGTGGGCAAAGTCGGCATGCTGAACCTCAAGCAGGTAGTCCCCTCGGGCCAACCTTACGCCTTGATCCGGCACGAGCACTACTGGCAGTTCTATCAGGTAGCCGGGGCGCCCGTTACAGCTGTGCGTTTTTTGAACAAACCCGACGAGCCCCCGCAGTTGCGAAGCAAAACCAGCTTGGCAAACATTTTATCCACAGCTCGACCCACAGCTATTGTGGGCAACCCCTGCAGTAACGCGCCATGGCTGCACGCCGGCTGCACAGAAATAAACTGATCATTTTTTGGTCACTTCGCTATAGGCCTTTGAAAACCTGACCTCCAGCGGTCAGCGAACACCTTATCCACAAATGGGCCAACAGACTTTGTGTGAAACTTTTCAGGTTGCGGCTTGCGCTGTGGATAAGCTCGCAAACCTTCGATTTTTCTGGGTTATAGGACAACCGATCGTAGTTTTCGGGTAAATTGGATATTTTTTGATCAGAAAAGATAACTCGTTGATTTTAATGATTTTATTTTTAAACCAAACAGTTTATCCACAGAGCAGCCAACAAGGATTGTGAGCAACTCCTTTCGCTCAAGCTCGATCTACAGCGCGCACAATCGGAATTGAGCTGTACGATTTATGACCAGAAGCACGAAAGCCTTGCAGAGCAAGGCTTCCAGAGGGTGACCAACATTTTATCCACAGAACCGCCAACAGACTTTGTGCACAACGCTCAGCGCAGCACACCTTCTTCCACCAGCAGTTTGAGAATCGCCTCTGCGCCCGCCTGTGGACTGACATCCTTGAGCACCTGGCCACCGCCACCACTGGCCTTGGCCGTAGCCGCCTTCATACGGTCGGCGCCGCTCTTCGCCTTGATCACCTTGAGCCGCTTGGGCCGAGGCTTGGCCGGTAGCAGCTCGGCGCTGTCGAACAGTTCGTCGTCGACGATTTCCACCTCGTGAGGCGCCAGCACACCACGCCGGGCCGGACCGAAAGCGCTCTGGCGAGGCTTCGGCGCAGCGTTATCCACAGAGGCGAGAAACGGCAGGCGCACTTTCAGCCGCCTGCGCTGCCCGCGTGGCAAGGCTTGCAGCACCCGCGCAGTGCCATTGTCGATGGATTCCACCTCGGCCAGCCCTACCACCAACGGCCAGCCCAGGCGTTCGGCCAGCAGGTACGGGAGCATCCCCGAGCCTTCGCCGGTTTCCGCCTGGCTGCCGGTCAGCACCAGTTGCGCTCCGGCATCACGCAGGTAATCACCGAGCGGTCCGAGCACATCGGCACCGGCCGGTTGTTCCAGTACCTCCAGTTTATCCAGGCCCATGCCCAGGTAGGCGCGCAAGGCTTCTTCCCGTGGGTCGCCGGCATGCAGCACCTGCAGGCTGTCGCCGGCCAGTTGCAGGCCCAGCTCGACGGCGCGGGCGTCCTGTTCGGCGCGGCGGCTGCGCCCCGAGGTGGGGTGGGCGCCGACCGATACCAGGCTGATGATCTTCGTGTTCATGAGGTTGCCCTGCCCTTATGCCGCGTCGCGCCGGGCGCCGTTGCGGAAGTTGTCCACAGCCTCGATCAAGGCCTGGAGGATCGCCGCGCTGTCGCCGATCACCGAGAGATCGGCACGCTTGATCATGTCGCAGCCCGGATCCATGTTGATCGCCACCACCTTGTCGCAGGCGCCGATGCCTTGCAGGTGCTGGATCGCCCCGGAGATACCCACGGCCACGTAGACCCGTGCGGTAACCCAGGTACCCGTCGCACCGACCTGGCGGTTGCGCGGCATGAAGCCGTCGTCCACCGCCACCCGCGAGGCGCCTTCGGTAGCGCCGAGGGCCACGGTGGCGCGGTGGAACAGTGCCCAGTCCTTGACCCCGTTGCCGCCGGAGACAATGAACTCGGCTTCGGCCATGGCAATGGCCGCCGGGTCCACGGCCACCGGGCCAAGGTCCTCGATGCGCGACAGGCTGCGCGCCACGCCTGTGGACAACTCCACCGGCAAGGCTTCGTGACGGGTTTCGCTGACCGGGTCGGCGCATTCGGCAGCCGCCAGGATCAGCCGTGGCAGATTGCGTACCAGGTCCTGCTGGCCGGCGCCGGCACGGCCGCTGGAGAGCCCGTCCTTGACCTGCCAGACCCGCGTCGCCGGGCGTTCGCCCAGGGCTGCGGCAAAGCGCCGGCCCAGTTCGCCACCACCGCTGCGGCTGTCCGGCAGCAACCAATGCCGGGGAGAAAACTGGTTATCCACAGCCCGCAGGCCCTGTACCCGTTGCTCCGGTGCATAACCCTGGAACTGTTCACCGTCGATGACCAGCAAGCGGTCGACGCCGTTGCCGGTGAAGTTGCTTTCCTTGTGCTCGCCGAACACCACGGCGAGTACCGCACCGTCGCTGCCGGCCAGGCTGTGGGCCAAGCCAAGCAGGTCGCGGTCGTGGCTGCTCAGGCGGCCGCCGACCATGTCCGGGGCCACGGCGATGTAGAACGCCGGCGCCGTGACCTGATGCAGCGGCAGCTGCACCTCGGCCGCCGCGCTGCGCTTGCCGCTGCCGCCGCCCTGCTGGGCGCCGCTGCGGTCGATGCGCTTGACGCCATTGGGGCCGATAAAGCCGACCGCATGGGGATTCTTGCGGATGACGCCATTGGGCCCCATCCAGCTGTCCTGCTTGACCTGCATGGCCGCGTGCAGCGGGTGCAGGCGGTTACGTGCGATCCATTCGGCGCGCGGGTCGCGGCGGATAATCTCGCTCATCAGTGCACCTCCGCAGGTTCACGTTTGCTCACTGCCGGTTTGCTCGGCGCGGCACTTTCCACCAAGGCGTCGGCCACCAGTTCGGCAAGGTCCTTGATCAGCGGACGGGGTTCGACCACGCCTTCGAGCATCGCCGTGCACTGTGGACAACCTACCGCCACCACCTCGGCGCCGGTCTCGCGGATGTCTTCCATGCGCATGTCGGGAATCCGCTGCTTGCCCGGGATGTCGGTAATCGGCGCACCGCCGCCACCACCGCAGCAACGGGAGCGGAAGCCGGAGCGTTCCATCTCCTTGACCTCGATGCCGAGGGCACGCAGCACCTGGCGCGGTGCCTCGTATTCGCCGTTGTAGCGGCCCAGGTAGCAGGGATCGTGATAGGTCACGCTGCCGCCCTTGTGGGCATCGAGGCTCAGCTTGCCGGCGTCCAGCAGTTCGGCGATGTAGGTGCTGTGGTGCTGCACCAGGTACTCGCCGCCGAAGGCGCCGTATTCGTTCTTCAGCACATGGAAGCTGTGCGGGTCGCAGGTGACGATGCGCTGGAAGCGGTACTTCGCGAGGGTCTGGATATTGCGCCTGGCCAGGGTCTGGAAGGTGGCTTCGTCACCCAGGCGCCGGGCCACGTCGCCGCTGTCGCGTTCTTCCAGGCCGAGCACGGCGAAGTCCACGCCCGAGGCCTTCAGCACCTTGACGAAGGCGCGCAGGGTGCGTTGATTGCGCATGTCGAAGGCACCGTCGCCGACCCAGAACAGCACTTCGGTGGACTTCACCTCCGAGAGCAGGCTGAGGTTCAGGTCTGCCGCCCAGTTCATCCGCCCGCCGGGATTGAAGCCGCCCGGGTTGTCGGTGGCGATCAGGTTGTCCAGGACTTCCGCGCCCTTGTTCGGCGTGGCGCCCTTTTCCAGGGTCAGGTGGCGGCGCATGTCGACGATGGCATCGACGTGCTCGATCATCATCGGGCACTCCTCGACGCAAGCCCGGCAGGTGGTGCAGGACCACAGGGTCTCGGCGTCCACCAGGCCGTTGACGATCGGCTGGTGCGGATGGCCGCCGTGCTCGCCGATCGGCTTGCCCGGGTACGGGCTGCCGGCAAACTGCGCGTCGGTGCCGCCGGCCAGGCCGATGACCATGTCCTGGATCAGCTTCTTCGGGTTCAGCGGCTGACCGGCGGCGAAGGCCGGGCACATGGCCTCGCACTTGCCGCACTGCACGCAGGCATCGAAGCCGAGCAACTGGTTCCAGGTGAAATCCTTGGGTTTTTCCACGCCCAGGGGGGCGCTGCGGTCTTCCAGGTCCAGCGGCTTGAGGCCGGTGGAACGGCCGCCGCCGAAGCGTTCGGCGCGGCGGTGCCAGGCCAGGTGCAGGGCACCGGCGAAGGCGTGTTTCATCGGGCCGCCCCAGGTCATGCCGAGGAACAGCTCGGACACGCCCCACAGCACGCCCAACCCCAGCAGGCCGACCAGCAACCAGCCGCCGAAGCCTTCGGGGAGGATGCCGGCCACTGGCAGGGTGGCGATGAAGAACGTGGTGGAGAACACCAGCAGGCTTTTCGGCAGGCGCATCCACGGGCCTTTCGACAGGCGCGACGGCGGGTCGAGGCGGCGCTTGAAGACGAACAGGGCGCCGCAGAACATCAGGACCGTGGCGGCCAGCAGGGCGTAGCCAAGGATCTTGCTGTGCAGCCCGAAGCCGTGGACAACGATGGCCAGGACGGCGGAGAGCACGAAGCCGCCGGCGGTGGCCACGTGGGTTTTCGACATGTACTTGTCGCGTTCCACCACATGGTGGAGATCGACCAGGTAGCGCCGCGGCATGGCCAGCAGGCCGGCCAGCAGGTTGACCGGCGAAGGCCGGCCCTGGCGCCACATCCGCACGCGCCGCACGGCGCCGAGCACGGCCAGGCCGAGGGCGGCGAACAGCAGGATGGGGAGGATAACGTTCAGCATGGGAAGCTCCCACAGGGTCCGTGCCGCTCTCTCGATCAAGGTCCGATCAGAAGTCCTTGCACAGGCGCAAGGCGTCGTAGATCGCCGCATGGGTATTGCGCTGCGCCACGCAGTCGCCGATGCGGTACAGC
>NZ_MKZO01000006.1 GCF_001941965.1 Pseudomonas putida
TCAAGAACCATGCTGGCAGCACGTTGCTTAAACTCGCGGGTGTAGGTCTTCCGTTCTTGCATAGAACCTCCTGAATGGGCGAATCATATCGCCCTTAAGAGGTGTCCGGGATCATTAGGCCAGTTCAAGCCAGCTCCCACAGGGTTCGCGGTGTACAAAAACCTGTGGGAGCTGGCTTGCCAGCGATAGGGCCCTGGAGCCTTACTCGGTCGCCTTGCCCACCGCATCCAGCGCCCGCGCCGAATACACCAGGGCCGCGCCGGCATTCATCGCCACCGCCACCCCCAGCGCCTCGGCGATCTCTTCACGGGTCGCGCCATGCTTCACCGCCTGCTGCGAGTGCACGGCGATGCAGCCGTCGCAGCGGGTGGTGACGGCCACCGCCAGGGAAATCAGCTCGCGGGTCTTTGCGTCTAGGTGATTGGTCTTGGCCCCGGCCGCGCTGGCGGTGGCGTAGCCGGCCACGGTGTCGGGCGACAGCTGCTTCAGATCGCCGATTCCCGCCATCAACTGCTTACGGTAACCATCCCAGTCCATCATGCTCATCGTGTTCACCTTGTTGGTTTGGATCGCTCGAACAGTGAAGCTAGTCGCTTCCCCGCCGCCTCGCCAATGGTCGTTGGGCCTGAGCGGGTAGTGCTTTAGAACCAGTCGCCGGCCAGCACATTGAGCAGCGCCATCAGCGCGGCGCTGCACAGCACCACGAGGATCGCCAGGCGCTGGACCCAACGTCGTTGCGCGCCGTCGCCGCCGGCCAGTTGCAGGGCCATTTCGATCTTGCCCGGCGAGGCGAGGATGGAGATCGCCGCCGCCACGTTGTGGGTGGCCATGAACAGCAGCAGATTCGCCCCGAGCGACCTGGCGATCTCCGCCTGGGTCGCGGCGAACATGGCGTTGGAGCCGCTGCTGGAACCGGTGACGAAACCGCCCAGGGCGCCCACGAAGGGCGAGATCGCCAGGTAGCCCGGGCCCATGTCCGCCAGCAGCCGGGCAAGGTAGGCCGCCGTACCGCTGACCGCCATGACGATGCCCATGATGATGAACAGCCCGGTCACCGGGGCCACCTGCAGCCAGGATTTCCATGCCCGCCCCAGCGGTTCGGCGGGCACCCGGCCGGCGCAGAACCACAGGGCGGCGACGAACAGCCACAGGGCCGGGGAGGCGATGTAGTGCCAGGTTTCAGGCAAGCCGGAGAAACGCACCAGGCTGCCGGCAATCAGGACGCCGCCGAGCAGCAGGCCGTAGGCGTGCAAGGCGCGTCTGCCGATCGGCAACAAGGCTTCGCCGCCCGCCCGGCCGCCGCGCAGCAGGTGCAGGCAGATGATCGCCACGCTGCCCACGGCACCGGCCGGCGCCGTGCCGAACGCCAGGTTTGCCAGGCCCACGGCCAGCGCCAGCACCAGTGCCGATAACAACGCCAGCAGTAGGGCCCGTGGCCGCTCGCCCGGTGTACTGACCAGCCACGCTGCGACACAGCCATTGATAGCGAACGGCAGGACGCTCAACGCTGCCGAGGCGATCCCCAGCTCATCGAAACCCAGCCCTGCCAGGCTCGCGGCGATCATCGTCCCCGGTCCCATCGAGCCCCAAGGCACGGCGCACAGGCCAAGCAGGCCGATCAGCGCCGCATGCCGTGGCGTCAGGCCCATGTACACCAGCAGCGGAATGCCGATGGTCACGCCAATACCAAAGCCGGTTACCGATTCGGCGAACGGTGTAATGCCATGTACCACGAGCAGTACGGCGGCGACACCTGTACCGGCACGCCCCTTGATCCAGTTGGCCAGCGCCGCCTGGGCGCCCGCATGGCGCAGCACCTCGGACATCAGCAGGCCGCCGCCGACGATCAGCAGCACCTCCAGCACCAGCGGCAGCCACTTGATCGTGGCCACGCCGATTTCCGCTGCACCCAGTGGAAAGGCAATAATGGCCGCCAGCAACGCGGCGCACACACCCAGCAGCGCCGCATGCAGCGAACGGATGCCCAGGCCGAGGGCCAGGATCGCGGAAAACACCGGGGACGTTGCAAGAAAGGCATTCATCGTTCGAATTACTCAGGTTTGCGTTTTCGCAATTATATTTGCGGATAAGCAATTGGCAAGATTGAAAGGACCGGAATGAAAGACAAAGACGAACATGCGGAACAGGATCTGTTCGGCCTGGCCGTGCGCCAGCGTCGCCTGCAACTGGGAGTGACCCTGGATCAGTTGGCGGAGAACAGCGGGGTTTCCGCAGCGGCGTTGTCGCGCCTGGAGCGCGGCATGCTGAGTCCGAGCCTGCGCAACGCGCTGGCGATCGCCCGGGGGCTGGGCTGCGAATTGTCGGAGCTGATCGAGCAGGAACCGACCGAAGTCACCCGGGCGGGGGACAACCTGCGCTTCGTCGACGAGGAGACCGGGATCGTGCGCCTGGCCCTGGCGCGGCCTGGGCCGGATCTGGAGTTGCTGTCCTATACCGTGCCGCCGGGGGCGTCATCGGCCAGGTTCTCGCCGCACAAGAGCGGCTCGCGGGAGATCTTCCATATCGTCGCCGGGACGCTGGAAGTGCATGCCGGGGATCAGGTCGTGGTGCTGAACGAAGGGGATACGGCGACGGTGCGCGGGGACTGCGAGCACTGGTTCAGGAATGTGGGGGAGGGGGATGTGCAGATCTTGCTGACCATCTTCAAATAAGGTGGTGAAGCTGAGGGCCTCATCGCTGGCAAGCCAGCTCCCACAGTGTCCGCGTCGCTGCAGAACCCTGTGGGAGCTGGCTTGCCAGCGATTGGGGCCACCTCAGATATAGATGAACACCAGCGCAACCAAAGCCACCACCGCCCACTTCTCCGCGTAATACCGCGCCCGATTGCGCTTCTTCAGCGCCTTGCCGCGCTCGCGGATCTTGTAGATGCGGGTGAACAGCCGGTTGATCCCGCCGGTCTTGTCCCCGGCATCGTTCGGCGCCGCAGCCGCCGCCATGACATTGGTACTGAACCAGCGGTTGAACGCCGTCGCCCAGCGGTACTTCAGCGGCCGCTCGACGTCGCAGAACAGGATCACCCGGTTGTGCTCGGTCTGGTTGGCGGCGTAGTGGATATAGGTCTCGTCGAACATCACCGCTTCACCGTTGCGCCAGTGGTAGTTCTCGCCGTCGACGCAGATGAAGCAGGCTTCGTCGTTCGGCGTGTCCAGGCCCAGGTGATAGCGATAGGAGCCGGCATAAGGGTCGCGGTGCCGCACCAGCTTCGACCCCGGCGGCAGGGTGGCGAACATCGCCGCCTTGACCGTGCCGATGCTCTGCAGCAGTTCGGTGGTGCGCGGGCACAGCTTCATCGCCGAGGGGTGGCTCTCGCCGTACCACTTCAGGTAGAAACGCTTCCAGCCGCTCTTGAAGAACGAGTTGAAACCGACGTCGTCGTAATTCTGCGAGCTCTTGATCTCGCCGACATGCAGCAGTTGCAGGGCTTCTTCGCGGATCTCCTGCCAGTTGTCCTGCAACGGCTTGAGTTCGGGGAAGGCCTCGGTCGGCAGGTAGGGCTTGGCCGGCAGCTTCGAGAACAGGTAAAGGAAGGCGTTGACCGGCGCCAGGAAGCTGGAGTGGTCGCCCAACTGGCGGGTGATCTTGTGTCGGACGCGGCCACGGAAATGCACGTAGGCAATGGAGACGGCGAACAACAGGACAATGAAGATTTTCATGGGCGGGTACTTGTCGATGTGGCGATGCGCCATGGCATAAGCCCGCCAGCATAATCAATTGCCCTGTGGGTTTGTACAAAATGTTGCAGTGACCCGACTCGACCATGGTGCAATGGCTCACCTCCGCAGCAGCCGGGAGGTGAGCCGATTCAGCAGGGGCTCAGGGGTTGACGGTGATGAACGGATCCCAATTCAGCCGTTCGCTGATGATGTTGCCCTGGCTGTCAAGCACGTAGAAATCGATCATGTACCAGATCTTGTCTGCGCCGGGCTTCTCGGCGTCGGCCTGCCAGAGGCTGACGGTAGTGCTGGTGGTGCCGATGTTTGGCGGATTGCTCACGTTGCTGCCTTTTTTCACGTAAGGCACCAGCACATCCTCGAACCAGTGCAGCTCCGGGTCGGAGATATCGCCCGCGTTGGCCGTTTGCTTGTTGCCCTTGTACACACGGGAGATCACGGTCGACCGGTCGAAGTTGCGCGACAGGGTGGTGGCGCGCCAGCGGATGACGTCGCCTTTTTTCACGTCGATCCAGAGTTCGTTGCCTCCGTCCTGTTGATCACCCGATGCACTGCCATCCACCAGCTTGCGTTGGGCTACCAGGTACACAGCGCCCGGTACCCGGCTCTGCTGGGTGCCACCGACCCCGTCGATAATCTGATCGGCGTCGACCACCAGCAATACATCCACGATGTTTCCAGACATGCATGACTCTCCATTGGTGTTGGGTTGACAAGGCGACCACGCCCGTTGGGCGCATCCCGGCTCCCGGTCCCTGGGTGCGGTCGCGGGATCAAGGATGGTTGATGGCTATCTGATGTCAATCCACGGCGGATGACAGGGGTTCGATCCGCGGCTTCTCCGGCCCTTGGCTATCCTGTTGAATTGTCTGGCAATGCGCCGATGTCCTGGGTCGTGATGAGGTCATGTCGCGCGGGCGCAATGGCTGAAGGCTTACGGGAACTGACGGCAACTCGTGTGGATTTCCGTTGTCGTAGCCCGGCTTCCGGCCCTGCTCCGAAGCAATTGTTCTATCGTTCCGAGGACCGCCTGCCCGGGAAAGGACCCAATGACCTTCAAGCACATCGACCTGCGCAAGATCATCCTGCTGTTTGCCCTGGTCACCGCCGGCGTGACCCTGGCCAACAGCTTCTATGCGGCGCGCCAGGTGCAGCACCAGGTGCTGGTGGACAACGCCCTGGAAGCCAACCGCGCCTATGCCGCCAAGGTGGCGTCGAGCATCGAGGCCTTTCTTTTGTCTGCGCAGCAGCAACTGGCCTACAGCGTCGGCCAGATGAGCCGCGATTTCGGCGACCCGCGCCTGCTGCATGCCGAAGCGAAACGCATCCAGGAACAGGACCAGGGCTTCAACGCCATCACCATCGTCGACGCCACCGGCCATGTCCTTGCGGCCTGGCCGCCGTCCTTGCTGCACGACGGCCAGGCCCTGACCTCCAGCGGTGCCGAGCATGCGCTGAACAGCCGCGTGCCCCTGATCAGCGACGCCTACACCTCCAGCACCGGCAACCTGGTGGTGTTCATCTCGCACCCGGTGTTCGACGATCAGCAGCGCTACCTGGGCTTTGTCGGCGGCGCCGTGTACCTGCGCGAAAAGGGCATCCTGCACACCCTGATCAGCAACCACTTCTACCGCGACGGCACCCTCAGCTACGTGGTCGACAACAACCGCCGCCTGCTCTACCACCCGCAGTTCGACCGGGTTGGCAGCGTGGTCGGGGCCAACCTGGCGGTGGACGAACTGCTTACCGGCAAGAGTGGCGCCATGCAGGTGGTCAATACCCAGGGCGTCGAGATGCTCGCCGGCTTCGCCAGCATTCCCCTGACGCGTTGGGGCGTGGTTTCGCAAAAGCCCTACCGCGACACCGTGGCGCCGCTGGACCGGCTGATGTGGCAGATGTTCCGCGGCACGGCGCCGGTGGGCGTGCTCGGGCTGATCGGCATCTGGTGGATGACCTTGCTGATCACCCGGCCGCTGCGCCAACTGGCGGACAACGCCAATGCGATGAACGCCAGCAGCTCGCCGGAGCGCATTCGCGCGGTACGCGCCTGGTATTTCGAGGCGGACCACATCAAGCGCGCGCTGCTGCGCGGGATCAACGTGATGCAGGAGCGCATGGGGCGCCTCAACCTGCAGGCGCAGACCGACCCGCTGACCGGCCTGTTCAACCGCCGGGCCCTGGGTGAGGCGCTGGAGGTGATGGACGAGCGCAAGCAGGGCTTTGCCGTGATCGCCGTGGATATCGACCATTTCAAAGCGATCAACGACGGCCATGGCCACGATGTCGGCGATGAGGTGCTGGCGCGGCTGGCGGGTGTGCTGCGCGAGTGCTCGCGGGAAGGCGACCTGGCGTTTCGCCTGGGCGGCGAGGAGTTTCTCCTGCTGCTGCCAGACACACCCATCGCCGCCGCCGGGGAGATGGCCGAGCGCTTGCGCGGGCAGGTCGAGGTAACGCGAATCGAGCCGGTGGGGCATGTCACGGTGTCGCTGGGGGTGGCCCGTTGTGCGGCGGGCGATGACAGCCATGCCGCGCTGAAGCGGGCGGATGAGTTGATGTACAGGGCAAAGCAGGGCGGGCGGAACCGGGTGGTGCTGGAGTAGCGCGCTGGCCTGCAGGCGTTGTCGTTCTGGAGGTCCGTCTATCTCCTGCCTTTGCGCGGCACCTGATATTTCTGTCAGTAGCGCGAGTGTTCCCGGCTGGTTAGCTTCATCGAACGGGCGGCCCGCTAGCGCCGCAGCACTCGATGGAGAACCTGCCCATGGCTCGGCGCAAGGCCACACCCTCCGGTAATTCCCTGTCCCGTATCGCCACCCGGCCCGAGCAGGCCGAGCAACTGTTGCAGGCTGGCCTCGGGTCGGCCTTTGCCATTGCCCGTGGCAGCGTGGAAGCCCTCATGAAACGCACCCCCGGCCTGTCCGGCGAGGATGCCCGGCGTCTGCACCAGCGTGCCAGTGCCCTGGCGGTGCTGGCTGCACGTGAGTATCGCGAGGAGCGCCTGACGACCGAGGACAGCGGCGACCAGCCGTGGCGCACCGGGCTCCGGGCCCTGGTCGAGGGCCCGACCTTTGAAAGCCAGTTCAGCCCGAGTTGGAGCGATAATTGCCTGCCCGGCTCGATCGAGGCCACTACCTCGCCGGCTGCCTATTTGACCGCGCTATTCACCTGGGTCACGCGAGTGATCGAGCCGCTGGCCAACACTGAGGAGGCTACGCCCATCCTGCTTGCCGAGCGGCGCCCGGACCTGGCTGCGCTGCTGCTCGACAACCAGGCCCTGGAGCGGGTCGAGCCGACCATCGGCATTGTCAACGAAATCCTCGAAGGCGCCGCGCGCCGTCATCTCGACGAGCTCAACCAGAAGACCCTGGCGGTTGACGATGCCTTGCTTGAGGCACGCTATCCGTTGGGTTTGCCGTTCGAACGCTACATGTCGCAAATCAACAACATCCTCCAGCCAAAGAACTACGGACTCGGCGACCTGGTGCGCCAGCTCGATCCGGAGTTTCCCTATTTCTGCCGTCTCGGCCTGCATTCGCTGCGCTCCGACGATGCGCTGCAGATGGACACGGCACTGGGCCCCGAGCAGCGTGCCCTGCTCCTCGAAGCGGCATATTTCCCCCGTGGCGCGCGGCGCGCCAGCGCCCGCACGGTACAGACCCTGACCAACCCGCGCACGTTGTTGCGCGAGTCGCTGCATACCCTGCAGAACGCTTTCTTCATGCGTCACTATGGGGTGGAGAAGGCCGAGGATCTCTTGCCGCTGAGCGCCTTCTGTCTGCGCACCGGGCTGAACCAGGACGGCATTGAGTCGCTGCTGTCGATACAGCGCTATGCGCCGGTAGCGTCTCCGAACGTGCCAGGGCTGACAGTACCGGGGCCGGCGCGCTTCGGCTCGGTCTATATCAACAGCGGCATCGAGCCGGCAATCGGTGTGAGCACGGTCGACAAGCAACACCGCCTCAGCGACTGGAGCAACGACCATTTCGACCGCATGCAGCGCATGATCCGCCTGGCACGCTGGCTCGAACTGCCCTTTGGCGAGACCGACCAGCTCCTCGACGCCGCCTTGCAGGCCGAATACGGTGAGGCGGGCCGGGGGCGCGAAATCACCGAGAACACCCTGCGTGCCCTCGGACTTTTCCGTCGCCTGCGCCGTGACTTCAAAGTCCAGGCCGAGGAGTTCGCAGCGCTCCTGCAAGGTGTCGCCCTGTATGCCCGAGGGAGCGAGATCCCGCAGTTCGACCGGGTCTTCAATGACCCGACGCTGTTCAGCGAGCCGCTGGTGCTCGATGGGCGCCCTTTCAATATCGCGCCTGGCAACGAAGTGGAGTATCGCCGCATCCACCATCTGTGCGCGGCCTTGGGCATCGATTACGAAACCTACCTGTACCTTGCCCGCTACATCGTCCAGACAGGGGATCAGCAGGCGCTCCTGGCCAAAGGGCAAGCCGAGGTGCTGCATTGGTCACATTCGGTCATTTCCGCCTTCTACCGCCTCGCCCGCTTGCCGGCGTTGCTCGGTCTCACCAGCATCGAGGCCTTGGCGCTGCTGCAACTGATCGGGGAGCGCGGGCATCAGTACGTTTCGCGCCTGGTCAATACCACCCTGGCCATTCATCAGCACAGTGACCTGAGCGACACCCTGAGCGTGGTGCAGTCGATGGCCGATGCCGTGCAGTGGTGCCGGGAGCATGACCTGAGTGTCTCCTGGCTCTACCAGCATCTGATGCCGCTGGCACCACCAGCGGCCGCCAGTGGTGTCGAGCTGGACTTGTTGCGGCAAATGCACGGACGCATGTTGCCGACCTTGCTCAGTAATATGGTTTTCAGCGATGCGGGATTGCCGATGATTTCCGGCAAGGACGAACCCACCCCCATCGACTGGATGACCCTGTTGCAGGTTTTTGTCTCCAAGGAAGGATTGATCGTCGAACCGGGCGAGTACCCGAACATCGAGGATTATGAAGCCGCGCTGAAAAGTCGGCTGGAATTAATCGTGGATAATCTTGAGCTGGAAGACGGTCCGCATATCGTCATCCGCGTCTTCCAACTGGTGATGGATGCCCGCTCGGCTCAGCACGCGCTGGTCTGGGAGTCACTGGCCAGCAGCTTCGGGGGCAGCGCCGAGTTGAGCCAGGAAGTACTGGCCTGGGCGGGTGGCAGCAGCTACCAATTGCTGGAGGAGGTCCATGAGCTGTTTGTGGAGGAGGATCCGCTGCCAGTACCGATTGGCGACGATATTCTCGAATTGCTTGCACGCCTTGGTCACCGTATGGGCATCGTCGAGCAACTCGGTCTTAGCCCCTTGGCGCTGCGAAGCTGGCGCCTGCACCCGGAGTGGTTCGAGGGAGAGGTGGGCGGCGACGGTGGCACTATCACGTTCGCTAATCTCCACCTGCTGACCCAGTACCACTATTTGCTGGCGTTTACCAAGCAGGCCGAGCAGGTGCTGCTGGACTATCTGAAACTGGTCAACAACCTGCCACCGGACCTCACCGAGCAGGACCTGCAACTGATCCGCGAGGACGCTGCCGGCAAGATTGCGCAATTCACCGGTTTCGGTGTACGCGACATCCTCGAGACTGCCGCAGAGATCACCGATAACGGGCTGATCGTCACGGTTCGGCAACTGGATCATCTGGTCCGAGTACGCCAGGCCTGTACCAAACTGCAACTGGGCAGCGCGGCGGCCGTTGCGTTGAGCCGGCTACGTAGCAACAGCCTGCGCGAGGAGTACCGTGCTGCGGCCGAGAGCGCCCTGAGTAGCCTGGTGGAGCAGCAAAGGGGGCAATCGACGGCCCAAGGCGAGCTAGGTCAGAGCGAGGCTTCGTGGATCGTGGTGGATGTGCTGCGTCTGGTGGCCAAGGCGGGGGGCAGGGCGATATGCCTGCTGACCGTGAAGAACTTTGCCGGCGAGCCTCTGCCGGGGATCACCGTCACCTGGGAAACCGATCATTCACGACTCGGCGGTCCCTCTTCGTTCACTACGGACGAAAACGGCCAGGTGGAAAACTATCTGCTGGCCGGTGAGGAAATGGGAACCGCCCAGATCATTGCTCGTTTTGGTCTCGACCGGCAGATTCTTGCACCGTTGATCCTGATCGATTGCGATGAGACCTCCCTGACCATCAAGGACCCGGTGTGCGCGCCGATGGAGGCGTTGGCCGGCAACCTGGCATTGATCGAATATGGTCTGCGCCTCGAGGACGACTTTGGCAACCCCGGGCGCGATCGGGTGCTGGAGTGGAGCACCGACCTTGGGACTTTCGAGCGCCCGCAGACCCGTACCGATGCCAAAGGCCTGGCCAGTGCGCGTCTGCGCAGCCTGTCGTCCGGCGAGGCGGTGGTGGTGGTCAGGCTGCCGCTCAATGGCGAGGCGCATACCTACGAGGCGGTGGAGTTTCTCGAACAGCAGTACTTCCAGTATGTGCGGTTCAACGGGCCGGTGGCCGCCACCCAACCCGTCACCGTGACCTGTCGGGCGGTCAATCTCGATGGCAGTCCGCAAGACGAACTGACCGCGCATTGGGATGCCGATGTCGGCAGTTTCAGCGCCGACCGCAGTATTACCGATGCGCAGGGTATCGCCAGCATCGAGTACACCGCCGATGAACCCGGCGAGGTGACAGTCACGGTCAAGGCTACGTTCAACGACAAACCGTTGCAGCCCTTGTCGTCCGAACGCACGACGATTCATGAACTGCCCAGATTGGTGGAAATGGAACCTGCCGAACAGTTCTACATCGTCGGTCAGTTCCTGGCGGCCACCTTCCGTGTGCGTCTGGAACCAGCTGCGGCGGAGTTGCCGGTGACCTGGTGGAAGGGCGACGAACTGCTGGCGACGACCAAGACCACTGCCGAGGGTGTGACGGGCTACCAGGCACATTTCAATGACAATGAGGTGGGCACTCACACCATCACCGTGAAGTCGGTGCGCGCGGGTGACGAGTTTAATTTCAAGGTGAGGGTGGTTGCACAGCACGCAGAGCTCGTGGCGCAAGTAGGGTCGAACAGTCCGGGCATGGTGCCGGTCGATGCAGTCAAGGGCGCGTACTGTATCGACCCCGGCCTGAGTTCGAGCCTTTTAGTACGTGCCGTGCGCAACGACGGCGAGGGCGACAGCCAGGGACGTATGACCTTCAGTCTGGGCGAGGGCGCGAATCCGGCTTCTCTGGGCGTTACGTTCAGTCCGCCCTTGGGCCAGCTTCTGGATTGCGCAGAAGATGGCGGTGTGACATTGCAGATTGACTGCAGCAAGGCAGCCTTCCTGGCTGACAGTGACCCTTACTCCAACGACATCGTTCTGAACGTGAAGTCGAACCTTGGCGTCACCCTGGCACTGAAGTTCAGCTTGCGATACCTGCTTGATCTGGAGAAGAGCGAGTTGCACTTCTTCCGGGGACCCCTGGATGGCAAGGATCATGCGGCACTCGGTGGCCGCCTGGCTCGGCGCAACGGAGCGGCACCCATGACGTTGCGGGAAGGACAGACTCGCGTGCAACTGTTCCTTGCTGGCGCTTCGTCGCAAGTGGCCGACCTGACTTTCTACGGACAGGGTGATGTTTGGCTGCCTTGTACTTCCTTTACAGGTGACTTGGGTGCCATTGAATCGAAATGTCGTTTCAATCGGACAGGTGACTTGTCCAGACGTGTGCATTTCGTTGGTTCGGATACCTTCGAGGCCAAGCGGATCATAAGCGAAGCCACCTTGACGCTGCTGCCAGCCACCGATTCAGGCATTGTCGGCAGTGGGAACACTTTCGTGGCCGACCAGGGAGATACGTCCCGGCTCGTGCTGACGTTGAGTGATGCCGGAGGCGGCATCAGTGGTTTGCCACTGCTTCCTGGAAAAAAACAGGTTCAAAGCGTGGAATTCCGTGGAGGTGGGCCTACCGATGCGAACGGCCAGACCTGGCTAGACGTCGATGCGCGCAATGCGCTGATCGAAGGTCAGTACCCACTGTTGATTTCCCTTACCATTTGTCTCGCACCCTGGATTTGCTGGTCCGCGAACTGATTGCCACGGATGTTGAAATGACCCGTGAAGCCGAAACGCTCATTCGGATCAATGTCCATTACGCCCGAAGGAAAGGCTTTGTCTTCACCGAAGATGGCCAGAGCTACCTGTTCGAGCTTCATATAGATGACACCATGAGAAACCTTAGAGCCACTCCAGAGGCGCATGGGTTCACGCTCGGAACATTAGCGAATACGTCTGAAAATCTTCTTCGGCTTGCGCTGGGTCATTTAACCGACAGACGTTTCTGTCTGTACGGACCTACCGAATTTCCCATCGTCGCAGACAGTGCTTCTGGAGTTGAATCATGAACCCCATCTTCGCCAAGCTCGCCGAAGACCTCCGCGATGCGCTGGTCGCCTACTACCTCGGCCAGATCGTCCCGCAACACTCGGTGGAAGCCGGGCGCGGCCTGGTCACCGAGCAGGACCTTTACGAGTTCCTGCTGATCGACAACCAGGTCAGCGCCAAGGTCGATACCAGTGGCATCGCCATGGGCATGGCCAGTATCCAGCAATATATCCACGCCATCTTCAACGGCATGGAGCCTGGCTACCTGGGCATGCTCGAAGGCAGCGAGCAGCAGCAGTGGCGGGTGGCGAAAAGCGAGTATGCGGTTTGGGGCGCCAACCAGATGCTGCGCGACTACCCGGAAAACTACCTGGTGCCCAACCTGCGCCTGAAACAGACTACGGCTTTCCGCGAGTTCCTCGGCGATACCGACCAGAGCCGGATTTCCAAGGACTCGGTGCAGCGCGCGTTGCAGCATTACCTGGACAAGTTCGAGACGATCAGCAACCTGGAGGTGGCCACCGGCTATATCGATGGGCTGGATTTGCGCAATGCCGACTACTACTTCATCGGCCGGCAGAACGTCGAGCCGCGTGCCTGGTTCTGGCGCAAGGCGGCGGTTCGTTTTGGCGATCCCGAGGAGGCGCGCGCCGAGGATGACGACTACCTGAGCCCTACGGCCTGGAGCGAATGGATGCCGGTGGAGGTGCCGAAGGGCGACGAAGTGATGCATATGCGTCCGCTGGTACTGGAAGGGCGGCTGTATGTGGTCTGGATCGAGGAGCGCGTCGAGCAGAAGGCGGTCCCCGCCGAGCGGGCCGAGGTGCCGGGGCTGATGGAGCCGGTAAACCGTTATCGTCTCAAGCTGGCCTATCGCACGCTGGAGGGAACCTGGTCGGTACCGATGAGCTATGACCTGCAGCATGAGGGGTCACGGGTCTATACCCGCCTGATGGCCTTCGTCAACCTAGCCGACCCGCAGGACAAGAAGATCGTCATCGGCTTTGCGCTCAACAAGGACACGATGCTCGAGGGCCTGGTTCTGGATATGCGTTTCAGGGTGCTGCTTCATGAGCAATTCACGCCGAAACCTCCTGAGAACGAGAACGAACCGCCGACCGAGACGCAGAGGATCGCTCACGGCATTCGCCACTTCGTCGAGCCGCCCAACGCCCTGCAGCACCCTCTGGTCAGCGACAAACCCTTGAATGTGACGGTGCGCAATGTGCGCGACGGGGAGCATGCCGTCCAAGGCCCGCTCAATGGCCGCCTGCACCTGGACTGCCAGCTCGGCTTCAATGGCAATGGGCCCTATTTCTGGCTGCAGGGTCGCTCCAACCTTGCACTGGGTTATCACGGACCGGCCCAGGCGGCGTTCGTCATGGACGGTTACCGAGGGGATACCAAGGATTGGACATGGACGAACACGGTTATCCTCAACGGTAATGTGCAAACCACGGTGATAACCAAACCTGTCGTTCAGGACGAACAGCTCGTGGTTGCGCTTGGTTTCCCGCCATTCGATTCGATCAATCACTATGAGGTTACCGTGTCGGGCGTGGTTCCCAAGGCACCGCTACTGGTCGGGAGCAAAGGTGGCCAGTACCTGGACCTGGGTAACCTCGGCCTGAAAGGCCTGCGGTACGTGCGCTTGAACACGCTCTTCGCCAAAGAGCTGGTCGCCCGTGCCCTGATCTCGGTGGACGCCCTGATCAATTGGGACTCACAGCACATCAAGGAGCCGTCATTACCGGGAACTACCCAAGAGCAGGACATGGACTTCCACGGCGCCAACGGTCGCTACTTCTGGGAGCTGTTCTTCCATATCCCTCACGCCGTGGCTTGGCGCCTGAACAACGAGATGGATTTCCAGGGCGCCGAAGAGTGGCTGCACTACATCTTCAATCCGCAGGCGCGGATCAAGCCGACCAATCCCCCCAGCCCCTACTACTGGGGCGTGCGGCCGCTGGACGAACCGGGCCGGGGCGATTACGAGGTCGATGGCATCGCCGATCCGGATGCCATCTGCTATTCGAAACCGGTGCATTACCGCAAGGGCATCTTCGCGTTCTACGTGCAGAACCTGCTGGGCTATGGCGACCTGCTCTACCGCCGCTTGACCCGCGACTCGCTGAACGAGGCCAAGCTTATCTACACCCGCGCCCTGAGCCTGCTCGGGCCGCGTCCGGACAACCGCATGATCGGGCGCTGGGAACCGGTGACCCTGGAGGAGGCGGCGACCCCGGACGAAAGCCTGTTCGCGACGATCGAGGCGCAACTGCCGGCCGGGCTGCCGCTGCAACTGGCGCCCGACAGCACGCCCTGGCTGGAACTGCTCGATTCGCCGCGTTTCCGCCTGCCGGTCAACACCCAGTTGCTGGACCTGTGGGACCAGTTGGAAAGCCGCATCGGCAACCTGCGCAACAACCTGACCATCGACGGCAAGCCGCTCATGCTGCCGCTCTACGCGAAGCTACTTGATCCGCTGGACCTGCTGCGCGCGCAAAACAGCGGCAGCGGCCTGGTGCAGCGCAGCGTCGGCAGCATGGCGCCGGTGCTGGCGTTCCGGTTCCGGGCGCTGCTCCCGCGGCTGCAAAATGCGGTGGAAACGCTGAGCCGCTTTGGCGAGCAGGTGCGGATGTACCGTGAGCTCAAGGACCGTGCCGAGCAGGAAGAACTGCAACATGCTCACGTCCTGGAGCTTTCGCAGTTCGCCATCCAGTTGCAGGAGGTGGGGCTGGAGCAGGCCGATGCGACCCTGCTGGCGCTGGAGGCAAGTCGTCGGGTGATCGACCAGCGACGGGCACATTACGACCGTCTGGCGGATGAAGACATATCCTTGGGCGAAATGGATTCGCTTGCGTTCCAGACGGCTGCTGCCGTGTCCTCCGCTATCGGCGAGGGCTTCGAAACCGCTGCCGGAGCCTTGCAAATGGGGTCCGTAGTCGTTACCACATTTGGTGGCGGCCCTATCCGCCTGGGTTCCGCATTGTTGGCGACCGCAGGCGTGTTTCAACTGGTGGCCTCTGGTCAACGCATCACCGCTGACCGGCTAAGCTCGAACGAGCAATACCGACGCCGCCTTCAGGACTGGGAGCTGCAACGCGACCAGGCCGCCGCCGAACTGGAAGCCATTGACGAACAGATCACTGCCCAGCGTAGCGCCATCGATATGGCCAAGGTGCAGATAGCCCAAGCCAGCAAGGCCGAGCAGCAGGCCCAGGACTACTACCGCTTCCTCAAGTCCCGCAGCACCAACGCCGGGCTCTACCAGTGGCTGCTCAGCCAGATGTCGACCTTCTACTACCAGGCCTACGACGCGGTAGTCGCCCTATGCCTGAACGGCGAAGCCAGTTGGCATTACGAAATGGGCGACTACCAGACCCGCTTCATCCAGCCGAACGTCTGGTTCGACAACCACTTCGGCCTGACCGCCGGCGAGGCCCTGCGCCTGCAGTTGCTGCGCATGGAGGCGGCCTGGCTCAAGCGCTTCGAACGGCGCCAGGAACTGGTGCGCACCATTTCGCTCAAGCAACTGTTCAACCAGCCTGGCAGCGACCAGAACTGGGAGACTGCGCTGAAGGGCGTGATCAACGAGGGCGTGCTCAATTTCGAACTGGCACCGCGCCTGTTCGATGGCGACTATCCGGGGCATTACCTGCGCCAGCTGGTCAGCGTCTCGGTCTCGCTGCCGGCGCTGGTCGGCCCTTACCAGGATGTGCGCGCGGTGCTCACCCAGGTTTCCAGCCGTACCGTGCTCAAGGCCGATCCGCGGGCAATGAACGAGCTGTACAACCAGCCGGAGGGCGACGCCAGCCACATCCTCTACAACCCCCGCGCCAGCCAGAGCATCTGCCTGTCACGGGGCATCGACGACCACGGCGTGTTCCAGCTCGACTTCAACGACGAACGCTACCTGCCATTCGAGGGCACCGGCGCCTTGTCGCACTGGGAGTTGCGCTTCCCGCGGCACGGCGAGCAAACCGACATGCTCGAAAGCCTGACCGATATCATCGTGCAGTTGCGCTATACGGCGCTGGATGGCGGGCCGGACTTTGCCGGGCATGTGGAGGGGTTGCTTGGGGATTGAGGCGGATGCATGGCGGTAGGTGTTCGGCGCTCTTGAGATCGAGCGCCGCTTGCGCGGCGCATCGCTGGCAAACCAGCTCATAGAACAAAACATAACTTTTTGATTTTGCAGGGTCTTTGTGGGAGCGGGTTTACCCGCGATTGCTATGGTGGATTCACTATTGCAATCGCGGCGGCTTGTGGGAGCGAGCTTGCTCGCGAACGGCGGCGAAGCCGTCGCAAAACCTGAGTCCGCGTCTGGCCTGACACACTGAGGTGGATGGCTTTGGGGCCGCTTTGCGGCCCTTCGCGACGGTTCGGCGCTCCGACAAGCTCGCTCCCACAGGGTGTGCGCCGCGCTCAAGAACTGTTCTCTACGTGACAGCGCAGCCTGCAAGGCTGGGCGGACTCCCACAATCATTGTGGCGCGTTTCATCCTTCGCCCTGCATTTCTTCCCAGGTGTCGTTCTCGTCCTCGCTGATGCTGTACCACGGCAGGTAGCGTTGCCGACGCAGGTAGCCCTTGGCGGTCAGCACGCGGATTTCCCGGCCCAGCGGGTCGTAGAACTGCTGGTCGTTGTAGCCGAACAGCTTGAACGAGGCGTCGTTGATGTAGCGCCAGCGCTCGGCGAAGTAAGGCCGGTAGACCCGCACCGGCAGGCCCTTGTTGTTGTATTCGACCCGCTCGCTGACCCGCCAGCGCGCGGCGGCGTCCACCAGTACCGGCTGGCCGTCTTCCAGGCGCAGTTCGCCGTTGTCGTCGACGGCGTAGGCCAGGCCCGGTTCGACTCTCTGCTTGCTCTGCAACGCGCGGCCGAAGCCGTCGCTGCTGCTCAGGCTGATGCGGATCTGCAGTTCGGGATCGCCCGGGTAGCGGTCGGCCAGCAGCACGGCGCTCTGCACCGGCTGGCGGGTTTCCACGGGTTGCATCCAGCTGAAGGCGTCGTAGTAGCAGGCGCTGGCGGCGTTCTGCAGGGCGGCGTGCGGGTCGTCGATGGCGCTGGCGAGGTCCTCGCTGTCGCGCTGGTATTCGCTCAACGGCGCGAAACCCACCGCTTCGCCGTTTTCGGTGCCGTGGAAGCTGCTCGCCAGGAGCCGGCCGAAGCCGTCGTACAGAGCTTCCTGGATATTGTCGTTGGGGTCGGTGATGTGCCGCGGTTGCAGGCAGTGATAGTCGAACGCGGCCAGGGTCCGGCAGCCATCGGGCAGGGTGATGCAACTGACCTGGCAGTGATAGGGGTCGTGGGTCACTTCGGTGACGCCGTGGCTGCGGGTTTCACGGAAGGCCTGGGTGCGGTGGAAGGCGCTGGCCGGGGCGTAGGTGGTGAAGCCCTGGCGGATGGCCCAGAGCTCCAGCTCCGGCTGTTCCGGCAGGAACGCCGGCATGCGCTCGTAGTTGAGCTCGACCAGCTTGTCGCGCAGTTCGTCGCGGCTCATCACCCGGTCGTAGGCCTGCATCGCCTGTTCGTTCAGTTCGGCACTTTCCAGGTAACCGGGCAGGGCCTCGAAGCTGGCCTGGCCATCGGGCAGGTCTTCCCGGGTGGTCGTGTCGGGCGCCTGGTAGCGTTGCACGGTCTGCCCGCTGAAGACCCGCTCGGCGTCCTCGCCCAGCGGGCTTTCCGGGCCGACCAGGTGCTCGTAGCTGATCTGCCGCAGCGGCAAGGCCGTGCGCGCCAGCATCACCACGTTGTTGCGCTGGCGCCAGGGCAGGCCGAGGCGCCAGCCCTGGGCGTCGCTGAGGTGGATGGCCTGGCTGCGGGTTTCGTTGAGGTAATGGTTGTACTGCGCGTCGTCATGGGCGTCGCGCCACCAGGTCTGTTCATGCTCGCTGTCGAAGGGGGGCGGGTCACTGACATGGCGGCGGCGTGCGCAATGGATGACCACGGCATGGGTCGGCTGGGCGTAGGCGTCATGGGCCAGGTTGATGCTGTGCTGGCAGCGTGGGTCGTCGGCCTGGCGCTCGTAGTTCAGGCTGATGCTTTCCAGTGCCAGCGGCAGCATGC
Source organism: Pseudomonas putida (assembly GCF_001941965.1). Classification (GTDB taxonomy): domain Bacteria; phylum Pseudomonadota; class Gammaproteobacteria; order Pseudomonadales; family Pseudomonadaceae; genus Aquipseudomonas; species Aquipseudomonas putida_L. Next base: position 18,069 of record NZ_MKZO01000006.1, read on the forward strand.
GCGCATAGGGCTGGTGGGCGCCGGCGGGGGCCAGTTCGCGCAACAGGTAGCGATGCTGCTCCACCGCGTAGGGCACTGCGGCCTGCGGGCTGTCGTCGAGGCCGTAGTGCTCGCTGCGGATCGGCGAACCGCTGAGGGCATGGGCCATGGCACGCAGGCGGGCTTCGTCCGGGCTGGCGACGATGTGGTCGGCCGCGTTCTGGAACAGGCTCAGCAGGTCCGGACCAGGCTCGGCCGCCTCGCTGTCCTGGTAGAAATCATCCCGGGCCGGCGCCGGGTACTGGCCGGTGTGGAACCAGGTCTTGCTGAGGATCGGTGCGGTGAAGTGCGTGTCCTCGTCACCCCGGGCGCTTTCGCTGTCGGTCTGCAGGAGCAGGCCGAAACCGCGCAGTTCCCGCTCATGGCGGTCGTAATGGCCGCGGCGGTACTGCATGCGTTGCACCAGCAGGTTGCCGGTGATCTCGTCGAGCTGGGTCTGCCGGGCGACCACGTGCAGGGTCATGGGCAGGTGGCTGACCGCAGGCTGCCCGGCCTGGCGCAGTTCCGCTTTCTCGTCCAGCCATTCCTGACCGGAACTGCGGTATTCGACGCTGCCGACCGAGCCCATGTTGTTGTCGGTGCGGTTGAGCAGGTAGGGCTTGTGCGCGGTGAAGTCCATGCGCCAGTGGCGTGGCTGCATATGCGGCACGGTCAGGACCAGGCTGGCACAGCCCAGGCCCTGCAGGTCGGCGGCGCTGACCTGGCACAGGCGGTCGTAGCGCACGCCCTGCGGCCAGGGTTGCAGCACCGGCGCCTGCAGGCCGAAGCCGCTGCGGTTCATGAACAGGCGCACACCGTCGCTTTCCAGGTAGAGCAGATCGCTGGCGCCGGAACCGTCGAGGTCGGCCAGGCGCACCCGTCCGGCATCGAATGCGGCATGCTCGAAGGGCAGGCTGGCGAAGCGGAAGCCTTTGCCGAAGCGGCCGTGGCCGAGGTTCGGCCAGCAACGGATCTCGTTGTGGCGGATGCGCACCAGGTGCTGCTGGCCACTGCCGAGGATATCGCTGAACGCCACCAGTTCGGCGCGGTCGTCGCCGATGACCGGCAGGCGGTCGTCCTGGCTGTGCGGCACGTCCACCGGCGCGGCATGCCCCTGTTCACGGCGGTTGGCATACAGGCGCACGCTGCGCGGGCCGATCAGGGCCAGGTCGAGCAGGCCGGCACCGCTCAGGTCGGCCAGTTGCGCCAGCGGGTGCAGGGCTTCCGGGGCGACGGCGGCGAACGGCACGAAGGTCGACCAGCTACGGTCCGGGTTGAGGGTAAAGAAACCGTTCAGGCCGGGAGCGCTGATGCACCATTCGAGGCGGCCGTCGCCGGTCAGGTCCTGTAGCGCCTGGCGCAGCGGCCGGCTGCTGTCGGCCAGGGGCAGGCGCGGCAGCAGCGACCAGTCGCCATAGGTCACCCGGTCGTTGCGGGCGTCGTCGTCGCGGCCGCTGGCGTCGCGCAACGGCTCGCGGTAGTACCAGCCCTTGTCGCTGCTGTGCAGCACGCCGGGCAGGCCCTCGCCGTACAGGTCGACCAACTGGTAGCCGAGGCCATCGTTGAGCCCGGGCATCGCCGGGAATTCGCTGAAGGTGCAGGGCGCCTCCGGATAGAACGGCGCATAGGCGAAGGTCAGCGGCGGCAGGCTGCTGAACTGGCCGCTGGCAGACCAGGCCTGGCTATGGGCACCGACCAGCAGGTTGTAGGACAGCTCGCTGGCCTGGTACTCCAGCAGCAGGCGCCGCACCAGCACCGGTTCAGGCCCCAGTTCGGCCTCGAAGCGGTGGAACATCAGGACCTGCCGGCACAGGCGCAGGTTGCCCAGCTCGAAACCGTAGGCGAAGGTGCTGTGCGGGTCGCTGCGCACGCTCCAGGGCCCGGCCTCGGCGTAGCCGGGCTTGTCCGCGGCCTCGGCGCTGCGCTCGCCGTAGTCGAACAGCACCTCGAAATGCCAGTGCACGGCGTCGAGGGTGTCCGGCTGCCACAGGTACAGCCAGGGGTGGGCGCTTACATTGCCGTAGCAGACCCGGCTCAGGTAGCGCTGGGCGCGGAAGTCGCGGGGATGCTCCGGGTCGAGTCCGGCCAGGTCTTCGCCCTTGTACTGGTAGAGGATGTGCTCGCCATGGGCATTCATGCTCTCTTCCAGCAGCCATTCGCCGACCCGCCGCGAGTCGTCCGGGTCGGTGCTGCGCGAGGAGGGGTTGCGGCCGTAGAAATGCAGGCTGCCGTCGCCGCCGTGGATCAGCCAGAAGCCCGGGTCGTCGGCATCGGCGCGCCAGTGCTCGATGCGCTCGAAGGCGCCTTCGATGCGCGGGAAGTGGCGGATCACCTGGTAGCGGCGGTCCAGGGCCAGGCTGCGGTAGTCATCGACCTCGGTGAACAGCAGGTTGCCGCTCGCATCGCGTTCAGGCAGCCAGGCCACCCCGTCCGGGCCAAGGATCACGTCGTCATCGGTGTAGCGCGGCACGCCCTTGCTGGTGCGCCGGGCGACGCAGCCGATGGACAGGCTCCAGCCCATGCCGAACAGGCCGTTGCTGACCGTGCTGCGGTAGTTCAAGGCCAGTGGCGGGGCATAGCCGCGACCAGGGGACACGGGCAAGGGAATGTCGAAGGAGGCCGCCCCCGTGGTGCCGACACCGCCCCAGCCGCTGCCGATGCTCTGGATGGCGCCGCCGCCCTTGGGCAGCGCGGGAAGGGCGACAGCGGGTGTCTGATCCTGCATGACCTATGCTCCATGGACTGTCCATGGAGCAAGAGTGCCTTGGTTGGGGTATTTCGTTAACTGACAAAAATGCTAGGTGGACGACCGTGCCGCGCACCTTGGCAGCCGTTCATGGCGTCCCGAACAACGCCGTCCAGTAGATTCCCGCATCGCTCTTCGGGTCGGTGGCATAGGCCCCGCCCATCTCCCGCAACTGCGGGTTCATCAGGTTCGCACAATGCCCCGGGCTGGCCAGCCAGCCATCGACCACCTTGCGCGGGCTGTCGAGGCCGGCGGCGATGTTCTCGGCGATGCGCTGGCCGCTGTAGCCGGCGAGCTCCGCCCGGTCACCCGGGGTGCGGCCTTCACGGTCGATATGGTCGAAGAAATTCTGGTTGGCCATGGCCCGGCTGTGGCTCTGGGCCGCCCCGGCCAGAGTGTCGTTCCAGCCCAGCGGGGTGGTCGCGCTCATGGCCTGGGTACCGCATTGGCGCGGCTGGGCGCGGGCGCTGTTGATCGCGTCGAGCAGGTTGCGCCCTTCGCTTTGCCAGTCGCCCAGGCGCGCGCTGAGCAGCGGGCGGGCGACCACGATACGCCATTCACGGTCTTCGCGGCTGACGCCGATATCGACGAACTGCGGGTCCAGCACCACCTGGCAGAAGCTCTCGCGGATGGCTTTCATCGCCGCCCCGGCATCCCGCGGGCCGGACAGGCTGATGGCCTGGACATTGACCATCGGGTAGGCGACCCGGGCCAGTTGCTGTTGCAGGTCGCCCATGCTGGTGGCCGACAGCACCAGGCGCGGGTCGCTGGCCAGCGGTGGCAGTTCCAGGGACGCCTGGTTGGCGCAGGCCTGGGACTGGTTGCGGTAAGCGTTGATCGAGTCGATCAGTTGCGTCTCTTCCGACGCCTGGACCTGGCTGGCGAGCAGGGGGCCGAGGCAGAGCAAGACGAAGCAAAGCATGGAGGAACGGACGCGCATTGAAATCTCCCTGGTACATGAAACCGGCGGGTCCGCGCTGATGGCCCGACCGGAGCCCCGATGGATTGGGGTAAAAATGCAGAACAAGCGGGTGCATGGTAGCCAGAATGGCTACTGCCTGTCGTCTTTGTCCGGCATCGGGCCGTTCGGGTTCCCTGCGACGGATCAGCGCGCTGCGCCATTTTGCGGTTTATAGAAGACAAATCGACTGGTCTGCGCGGTTTTCACGAAGGTTTTGCGCCAGGCGGGAGCGGCCTTGCGGTCATGGAAATAGAGGGCGCCGTGGCTGTTGTCGGGGAGCTGGCGGTTGAGGGTCTTGCGCGCGATTTCCTTGGCCTGGAGAAACGGTTCGTCTTCCTTGATCTGGTCGGCCCGGCCATCGCACCACCAGGAGAACTGGCAGGCATGGCGCTCGGAGCCCTGCTTGACCACGCCGCAGACGGTATCGGGGAAACCGTCATGGCCGAGACGATTGAGCACCACGTTGGCCACTGCCTGCATGTCGGCGGCGCTGGCGCCCTTGGCTTCCCAGTAGATGGTGCGTGACAGGCAGGTCAGAGTGTCGTCGAGGGCGGCCTCGCCGTTGGGGTCAACGGCCTTGGCTTCTGTCGGGGTAAGGGTGGTGCCGGGAGCGGGCTTGGCCTGGACCGCGACGGCGTGTTCCAGGGCTTCGGCTTTTTCCTCGGCCTTGTTGGCGACCGGGTCGGCGGCCTGGGCGGTGAGGCTGAGCAGGGCGGTGAGGCAGAGGGTGGTCCACGGAGCGTGCATGGCCGGAGTCTCAGGTTGAGTACCTGATGTATTGACTGCGGGGGAAGTTCAATGATTCCGGGGTTGCCGCCGGACGGTAGCGGTTCGGTTGTTTGCGGTTGTGAAGCGCACTGCTGATCCCTGTGGGAGCTGGCTTGCCAGCGATGAGGTCGGCACAGGCAAAGATGTTGTTCGATCTGGCCAAATCGCTGGCAAGCCAGCTCCCACAGGGTACGCGGCGTATTCAGATCAGTCGTATAGCTCGCAACTGCCAGTTCGCAGTACGCTCCCAGGCAAACGCCGCCGCATGCCGGCTCAATTCATCCAGTTGCCGATCACGCTTCTTCTCCGCCTCGACCATCGCCTTGCGCCCATGCTGCTTGAGCAGGTAGCTGTGGATCTGCTGGATCTCCACCGTGCGGAAGATCGGCGCCACATCCAGCACCGCCAGCTCCGCATCCCCGGCCGGCGCATCGGTGGCCATCAGCACCTGCGGCCCCCGGGCTCCGACCACCTCGAAGCCGAGGGCTTCGAAACACGGCACCTTGCCCTTGCCACAGGCCAGTTCGATACGCGGATGACGCTGGCGCACCTCGTCGAGCATCGCCCGGGCGATCCCGCGGCGACGTAGGTCCTGGCGCACCGCCATATAGGCCACGGCGCAGGCCCCGGGCTCGCCCTCGATCGGCAGGTACAACACGAACCCGGCCAGTTGCTCCTCGTCGCACGCCAGCACCAGCTCCACCGGCAAGCGCGTGCCACCCAGCGCTTGCAGATAAAGGTGCACCTCGAAGCCCAGCGCGTATTGGTACAGGTTGTACAGCGGATTGCTCGGCTGCAGGCCGGTGGCGCTGAGGTCGCTGAAGTTGTCGACCACCAGTTGCATCAGCTGGCTGTGCAGCGGTTCGGCAGGGGCGGTCTGGTGCAAGGTGACAACGGGCATCGCGGGCAAGGCTCCGGAAACGGGACAGGGCCGCCAGTCTACAGGAGCCCGCGCGGAACTCAGACCCTGAATCGCCCCACCAGCGCCGTCAGCTCGCTCGCCAGCCCCGACAGGGTCTGGCTCGCCGCGCTGGTCTGCTGCGCGCCCTCGGCCGAACGCGCCGACAGTTCGCGGATATTCAGCAGGTTGCGGTCCACCTCCCGCGCCACCTGGGCCTGCTCCTCGGCGGCACTGGCGATCACCAGGTTGCGTTCGTTGATCTGCCCGATGGCGGCATAGATGCCTTGCAGCACCTGCTCCGAGGCCTGGGTGGTGTCCAGCGCCGAACGCGCCCGCTCGGCACTGGCGTGCATGGAGCTGACCGCCACCTCGGTACCGTGCTGCACGCTGCCGATCATCTGCTCGATTTCCTGGGTCGACTGCTGGGTGCGGTAGGCCAGGGTACGCACCTCGTCGGCGACCACCGCAAAACCACGCCCGGCTTCACCGGCCCGGGCCGCTTCGATGGCAGCGTTGAGGGCCAGCAGGTTGGTCTGCTCGGAAACCGCACGGATGACTTCCAGCACCTTGCCGATATCGCGGATCTCCCCGGCCAGCAGTTGCAAACGCTCGCTGCCGGCCTGCACTTCGCCGGCCATGGCCTGGGTGCCGTCGAGGGTGTCGCTGACCTGCTGGCGGCTTTGCTCGGCCAGGCGGTTGGAGTCATTGGCGGCCTGGGAGGTGGACACGGCATTGCGCGCCACTTCTTCCACGGCGGTGGTCATCTCGGTGACGGCGGTGGCCGCCTGTTCCAGCTCTTCATCCTGGCGGCGCAGACTTTCCGCGCTCTGTTCGGTGACCGTATTCAGGGCCTTGGCGGAGGCGGCCAGTTGCCCGGCGCAGGCGCCGATCTGGCCCAGAGTGTCGCGCTGGCTGTGCTGCATGCGTTGCAGTTCGGCGAACAGCTGGCCGATCTCGTTGCTGCCCGGCACTTTGACCGGCTCGCTCAGGTCGCCGCCGGCAATGCGCTGGAAATGCCGCCCGGCTTCGGCCAGCGGGCGCAGCACGCGCTGCTGGATCAAGCCCCAGCACAGCACCGCCAGCAGCACCGTGGTCACCAGCAAGGCCAGGCTCAGCAGTTGCGCGGTGCGCAGGCGGTTGGCCGACTCGGCCATGATCTGCTGGCTGCGCGCGCTCAGCTCCTTTACCAGCTCCTGGCGCAAGGCCTGCAGGCGGCCCATGGCATTGCCGGCATCGACGTTAACCGCGAAATAACGATCCAGGGAGTTTTCCAGGGTCGCCTGGCGCTGCCCGGCGATGGCCACGGAATAGGTCTGGAAGGTGCGTTGCAGCTCATCGGCGGTGCCCTTGATTGCCGGATCATCGACGGCGGCGACGAACTCGGCGGTCAGCGCCAGGCTGGCGTTGATCAGCTCTTCGGAGCGGGTCAGGCGGCCCTTGGCACTGTCCATATGGCCGCCTTGCTGTTCGATAAAGCCCGAGGACACGTTGGCGCTGGAACGGATCGCCATCAGCAGGGCGTTGTTCAGGCGATCGGACTGGTGCGCGGTACGGTCCAGCTCGGCGATCTGCGCGTCGCTGCCCACGGCGGCGCGCCAGGCGCTGACGGTGGAGAACAGCAGGGTCAGGCTGAACAGGGACAGCACCCAGAACATACCGGTGCGGATTTTCAGGTCGGCGAACATGCGGGCAGGGCTCCTCGATTGTCGGTCCCGCCACTTGTCGTGTGGGGCGGGTTGCCATTGCTATCGGAGGACGAAGATGACCGCTTGAGGGGTGGAGACTGGGTTGTGTTCGATTATCGAACGGAGATGCTCGGCGTGCTGTCGGCACAGGCGCGGCGGTATTCGCCGGGGGTGACGCCGAAGGCCTGCTTGAACTGGCGGTTGAGGTGTGCCTGGTCGGAGAAGCCCAGGTCCACGGCGACATTGAACGGCAGGTAGCCGTGGCGCAGCAGGGTCCGCGCCCGGGCCAGGCGGCGCTGCTTGAGCCAGGCATGGGGCGGCAGGCCGGTGGCCTGGCGGAACACCCGGGCGAAGTAGAAGGGCGAGAGGTGCACGGCAGCGGCCAGTTCTTCCAGCGAGGGCGGGCAGTCCAGGCGCGCATCCAGCAGCTCGCGGGCCCGGGCCACGGCCAGCGGCTCGTTGCCCGGGGCGCGCGGATCGCGGACCCTGGCGTGGCGTTGCATCAGCAACAAGGCCGCCTCGCGCCATGCCGACTGCTGCTCCAGGGCGCTGGCGCCCTGTTGCGCGCAGCGGTGCAGGCCGAGCAGGGCACGGAACACCAGCGGGTCCTGCAACACGCTACTGCTGAAGCCCGGGGTGCCGCCGGCGCTGAGTTCCAGCTCGTCCAGCACGCTGGTCATATGCGCCACGTCCGGGTAGCAGCCGCGATAGCTCCAGCCGTTTTCGTGGGCGCGGGAGCCGGTGTGCAGTTCTTCCGGGTTGATCAGCACCACGCTGCCCACCGGCGCCACATGGTCGGCGCCGCGGTGCCAGAAGCACTGCGCGCCGGTCTCGATGGCGACGATGGAGTAGCCCTCGTGCACATGAGGCGCGAAGCGTTGCTGGAAATAGCGGGCCTGGAGCAACTCGAGGTTGTCCAGCGCCGGCGCCTGCCAGAAGTGGGTCTGTTCCCGTGGAGCCTGTGTCATGGCGAACCGTTCAGCCACCAGCGATAGACGAAGAAGAAGCCCATGCTCAGCAGCATGCTGAGCAGGGTATTGCGCGTCCAGAGTACCAGCACCACCGCCAGCAGCGAACCCAGCAGGTAGGGGTTGGCCGGATCCAGGTTGAGCTGGTGTTCGGGCAGGAACACGATCGGCCCGCAGATCGCGGTGAGCATCCCCGGCACGGCAAAGCCGAGGAACTCCCGGGCATTGGAGCTCAGGCGCAGCGGCAGGCGGGGCTCGAGGAAGGCGTAGCGGTTGAGGAAGACCAGCAGGCCCATGGCGAAGATCAGGACGAAGACCATCAGCGTGCTCCCGAGAATTTCTGGCAAATGAAGCCGGCGGCCATGCCCAGCAGCCCGGCGGCGACCAGGGCGGTCTCCCAGTGCCAGTAGCTGAACAGCACCGAGCAGAACAGCGCCACCGCCACGCAGACCACAGTCGGCAGGTTGCGCACGGTCGGCGCGATCAGGGCGACGAAGGTGGCCGCGATGGAGAAGTCCAGGCCCAGTTGGTCCAGGTGCGGGATGCTCTGGCCAAGGATGATCCCGGCCAGGGTGAACAGGTTCCACGCCAGGTAGAAGGTGAAACCGACGCCGAAGGCGTACCAGCGGTTGAACTGCTGGCGGTCGTGCTGGCTGACCAGGGCGAAGAACTCGTCGGTCAGCAGAAAGCCCAGGGCCAGGCGCCAGCGGGTCGGCAACTCCGACAGTACCGGGCGCATCGACAGGCCGTAGAGCAGGTGCTGGGAGGTCAGCAGCAGGGTGGTCAGCAGGATCGAGAACAGGTTGGCGCCACCCTTGAGCATGCCGATGGCCACCAGTTGCGCCGCGCCGGCGAAGACGATCGCCGACAGGCCCTGGCTTTCCAGCGGGGTAAGGTTGGCTTCAATGGCCATGGAGCCGGCCAGCAGGCCCCAGGGCGCGACCGCCAGGGACAATGGCAGGCAGGCGATGGAGCCCTTGATATAGGCGGTGCGGGCAAGGGATGGGGACATGGGCGACAGCGTGGTGAGGGACGGCCATGCAGGATGCCAGAGCGCCGCGCGGGCGCCTTGAACAATCTTGCCCAGTTACCTCAGGGGTGCTGGCTGACCAGTTGACGGCGTGCCGCCTGGCAGCCGTTGAGGTCCATGGCCTTTTGCACATAGCTGACGCGCTGGTTGGCATCCAGGCCGGCGAGCAGGCGGTAGACCTCGGCCTGGAAGTCGCGCTGGCGCCCCCATTGCAGGGCCAGGCCCTGCGGGCGTTCGCGCAGGCACAGCAGGCGCACGGCAGGTTGCGGATAGTAGCCGGCGTAGAACGAACTGCGCGCCGCGACCTGCTCCAGGTCCTGGCGGAAGGCACGGTCTTCCAGCAGGTCCGGACACCAGTTGACCACTTCCAGCGCGGCCGGGGCGAAGCCCTGAGCGATGCTCGAACGCAGCAGCGGACAGGCTTCGGCGGCGATCTGTGCGGCCGGCAGGTGGGTGATGTAGTGCAGCGCCAGGCGGTACTCGGCCACCGGATGCTGCAACAGCGCGGCGCGTTGCAGCAGGGCGACGGCGGGTTGCAGGGTCTGGTCGAGGGCCTGGACCTTGCGGATCAGCTCGCCGTCGGTGGGCAGGACATCCAGCGGCAGGGCGTTGCTTTGCGCGTCGGCCTTCTCCAGCAGGGGCAGCGCCTGGCGGTAGAGCAGGTCGGCATGGGGATCGATGAGCGGATCGCCGGCCAGTGCCGTCAGCGGCAGCAGCCACAACAGGGAGAGCAGGGAGCGGTCACATCGCACGGGGTTGGTCCTGCTGGGCGGCATTCATGGTCTCGGGCACTGTCCATAGTGAGGGAAGAAACTCCTGGCCGGGCATTCTAACGGGATGAGGGGCGCGCCGAAACCCGTCGTCGACAAGGTGCCGTGCAGGTAGAATCCGTCCCCTTCGCGGCTTGCGCAAAAACCTGTGGGAGCTGGCTTGCCAGCGATTGGGCCGGACCTGACAACATCTTTGCCATGGCCGGCCTCATCGCTGGCAAGCCAGCTCCCACAGGGTTTTGCAGCGGCCATTCGATTTTTGCCAGCAGAGGAAACTGTGGTGCAGCCACAACAGGGCTTTGTCCTGACCCGCCATTGGCGGGACACGCCCCAGGGCACCCAGGTGGAGTTCTGGCTGGCCACTGATGCGGGCCCGCGCCTGCTGCGCCTGCCATTGCAGACTTCGGTGGCCTTCATCCCCGCGCAGTACGAGGCCCGCGTGCGCGAGCTGCTGCGCGGCGAGCGGGATGTCGAGCTGCGCCCCCTGGCCCTGCAGGACTTCGAGCACCAGCCCGTCCTCGGCCTGTACTGCCGCCAGCAACGCCAGTTGATCCAGTTGGACAAACGCCTGCGCGCCGCCGGCATCGAGGTGCTCGAAGGCGATATCCGGCCGCCCGAGCGCTACCTGATGGAGCGCTTCATCACCGCCCCGGTGGCCTTCAGCGGGCAGGTGGATGCCGACGGCTTGTACCTCGACGCCCAGTTGAAACCGGCCAACGACTACCGCCCGCCGCTGAAACTGGTGTCCCTGGATATCGAGACCAGCGAGCGCGGCGAACTGTATTCCATCGCCCTGGAAGGCTGCGGCCAGCGCCAGGTGTACATGCTTGGCCCGGCCAACGGCGAGCCTGGCGCCGTGGATTTCGACCTCGCCTGGTGCGATTCGCGCGCCGACCTGCTGCATAGCCTCAACACCTGGCTGGCCCGCCATGATCCGGATGCGATCATCGGCTGGAACCTGGTGCAGTTCGACCTGCGCGTCCTGCATGAGCACAGCAAACACCTGGGCGTGCCGTTATTGCTGGGCCGCGATGCCCAGCCCATGGAGTGGCGCGAGCACGGCAGCCGTACACACTTCTTCGCCGCGGCGGCCGGCCGGTTGATCATCGACGGCATCGAGGCGCTGCGTTCGGCGACCTGGAGCTTCCCGTCCTTCAGCCTGGAAAACGTCGCCCAGACCCTGCTCGGCGAAGGCAAGGCCATCGACACGCCGTACCAGCGCATGGACGAGATCAACCGCATGTTCGCCGAGGACCGTCCGGCCCTGGCACGTTACAACCTCAAGGACTGCGAACTGGTCACGCGGATCTTCCGCAAGACCCGCCTGCTGGACTTCCTGCTGGAGCGGGCCACGGTCACCGGCCTGCCGGCGGATCGCAGCGGTGGCTCGGTGGCGGCCTTTTGCCATTTGTACATCCCGCTGATGCACCGCCTTGGCTTCGTGGCGCCGAACCTTGGCGGGCGCGAAGGCGAGGCCAGCCCCGGCGGTTTCGTCATGGATTCCCGGCCCGGGCTCTACGAGTCGGTGCTGGTACTGGACTACAAGAGCCTGTATCCGTCGATCATCCGTTCCTTCCTGATCGACCCGGTGGGCTTGATCGAGGGCCTGCGCGAGCCGGATGACCAGCACTCGGTAGCGGGTTTCCGCCAGGCGCGTTTCTCGCGGACCCGGCATTGCCTGCCGGCCATCGTCGAGCGGGTCTGGCAGAGTCGTGAAGCGGCCAAGCGCGATGGCAACGCGCCGTTGTCCCAGGCGTTGAAGATCATCATGAATGCCTTCTATGGTGTGCTCGGCTCAAGTGGTTGCCGCTTCTTCGATCCCCGCCTGGCCTCGTCCATCACCCTGCGCGGGCATGAAATCATGCAGCGCACCCGCCAACTGATCGAGGCCCAGGGCTATGCGGTGATCTATGGCGATACCGACTCCACCTTCGTCTGGCTCAAGAGCGCCCATGCGCCGGAGGATGCCGACCGTATCGGCAAGGCGCTGGTGGCGGGGGTCAACCAGTGGTGGCGCGAGCACCTGCGCGAAGAGTACGGGCTGGAAAGCGCCCTGGAATTGCAGTACGAGACCCATTACACGCGCTTCCTCATGCCCACCATCCGCGGCGCCGAGGAGGGCAGCAAGAAGCGCTATGCCGGGTTGGTGCGGCGCGCCGACGGCAGCGAGGAGATGGTCTACAAGGGCCTGGAAAGCGTGCGTACCGACTGGTCGCCGCTGGCCCGGGAGTTCCAGCAGGCGCTATACCAGCGGATCTTCCAGCGCCAGCCATACCGGGAATTCGTCCGTGATTACGTGCAGCGCACCCTGGCAGGGGAGCTGGATGAACTGCTGATCTACCGCAAGCGCCTGCGTAGGCCATTGAGTGACTACCAGCGCAACGTCCCGCCGCATGTCCGCGCCGCGCGCCTGGCGGACGAATACAACGACAGCCGGGGCCGGCCGCGGCAGTACCAGCGCGGTGGCTGGATCAGCTACGTGATCACCACCAGCGGGCCGGAGCCGCTGGAGAACCGGCGCAGTCCGATCGATTACCAGCATTACCTGGACCGGCAGTTGCAGCCGGTGGCGGATGCGATATTGCCCTTTGTCGGGGATGATTTCGATGGGTTGATCGATCGGCAGATGGGGTTGTTCTAAAGGACCCTATCGCTGGCAAGCCAGCTCCCACAGGGATCGCATGCACCGCGACCCTGTGGGAGCTGGCTTGCCAGCGATGAGGCCATCAGCAGCACCACAAGGTCTATTGATGAATCTGGTTCATGGCGGCATCAAGCCCCGGCGGGTTATGCCCTCGCCGATGCTGTGGCTGAATCGGTTCGATCAGCCATCGAACGGAAACCGCCCATGCGTCTTGCCAACCCGAGTGTTTGCCTGCTCTGCCTCGCCGCCCTGCAACTGCCGGCCGAGGCCGGCGAACAACGCATCATCCGCGCCGGAGAACAGGCGTCCATCGCCGGCCCCGAGCAATTCTTCACCGGCCGTGTCCGCATCGACCCGGTCTGGCCCGTCGATGACCACCTCAATGCCTCCGGCGGGCTGGTGACCTTCGAGCCCGGTGCCCGCTCAGCCTGGCACACCCATCCGGCCGGGCAGCGCCTGCTGGTCACCGCAGGCGTCGGCCTGGTCCAGGAATGGGGCCAGCCGGTGCAGGTGATCCGCCCCGGCGATGTGATCTGGTGCCCGCCCGGCATCAAGCACTGGCACGGCGCCGCGCCCAACACCGCCATGACCCATCTGGCGGTTACTCCCAGCCTGGACGGCAAGAATGTGAACTGGATGGAGAAGGTCAGCGATGAGCAATACCTCGCCCGTTGAACGCCTGCGCGCCGGCGTGTTGAGCGCTACCCTCTGTCTGGCCGCCGCCGCCGAAGCCAGCACTTCACAGGAGATCACCCAGGTGAACCGATCCGCCGATAGCAGCATCAGCCTTTCCACCACCCTCGATGCCCGCCAGCAAGCCATGGTGCCCATCGCGGCGCTGGCGGCAGCAGGGCAGATGGAGCCGCTCAAGGCTGCCCTGGGCAAGGGCCTGGATGCCGGCCTGAGCATCAGCGATACCCGGGAAATCCTGGTCCAGCTGTATGCCTACGCCGGGTTCCCGCGCAGCCTCAATGCCCTCGGCGTGCTGATGGCGGTGGTGGAAGAGCGCAAGCAGCGCGGTATCGAGGATGCGCCAGGACGTGAACCGCAGCGAGCGATTCCGGTCGGGGATGAACTGCTCGCCGCCGGTACCGCCAACCAGACCCGGTTGTCCGGGGCCCCGGTGGCCGGTCCGTTGTTCGAGTTCGCACCGTTGGCCAACCAGTACCTGCGCAGCCACCTGTTCGGCGATATCTTCGAGCGCGACAACCTCGACTGGCAGAGCCGCGAGCTGGCAACGGTGAGCATGCTGTCCGCCCTGACGGGCGTCGAGCCGCAGTTGCAGGCCCATATGCGCATCAGCCTGAACGTGGGGCTCAGCGTCGAACAGCTTGAGCATCTTGGCCGGGTGCTGGCCGAGGTCGATCCGCAAATGGCGCGCCGGACCAGCGAAGCGCTGGCCCGGCATCTGCAGCAGTAGCCTCAGCCGAGCAGCTTGAGCAACGCCTTGGCGGCGTCTTCGGAACTGGCCGGGTTCTGCCCGGTGACCAGCCGCCCATCGACCACCACGAACGGCTGCCAGTTGCCGGTTTTCTCGTACAGCCCGCCCAGGCGCTGGAACTCGTCCTCGATCAGGAACGGCACCACGTCGGTGAGTTGCACATCGGCTTCTTCGCCATTGGTGAACCCGGTGACCCGGCGCCCGCCCACCAGCGGACTGCCGTCGGCGGCCTTGACATGACGCAGCACCCCCGGGGCATGGCAGACGAAACCGATCGGCTTGCCGGCTCGCTCGAAGGCTTCGATCAGGGCGATGGAGCGTGGCGATTCGGCCAGGTCCCACAGCGGGCCGTGGCCGCCCGGGTAGAAGACGGTGTCGAAATCGCTGGCCTCGATGCTGTCCAGTTTCACCGTCGAGGCCAGCGCGCGCTGGGCCTCGGGGTCGGCCTTGAAGCGCTGGGTCAGTTCGGTCTGGAAGTCCGGCAGCTCGCTTTTCGGGTCCAGCGGCGGCTGGCCACCGGCCGGGGAGGCCAGCACCACTTCGGCACCGGCATCCTTGAACACGTAGTAAGGCGCCGCGAACTCTTCCAGCCAGAAGCCGGTTTTGTGTCCGGTGTCGCCCAGTTGGTCGTGGGAAGTCAGAACCATCAGTACTTTCATCGGGTGTGTCCTTTCAATCGGGATTCGGGTGTTCAGGCTTCCAGAAAAGCCTGGATCGCTTGCAGTTTCGTGTCATAGGGCGCACGCAGGCGCAGGTTCGAGGCGCCATCCTGGCTCTGCCGGACCACCGCCTTGGCATGGGTGAAACGACGGAAACCATGCACGCCGTGGTAGGCGCCCATGCCCGACGCACCCACGCCGCCGAAGGGCAGGGCGTCGATGGAGGCGTGGGTCATCACATCGTTGATCACCAGTGCTCCCGAGGTGGTGTGACGGGCGAAGGCCTGTTGCTGCGCCGGGTCGTCGCTGAACAGATAAGCCGCCAGCGGGCGCGGATGGGCGTTGATGTACTCCAGGGCCGCGTCGAAGCCGGCACAGGATCTGACCGGCAACAGGGGGCCAAAGATCTCTTCCTGCATGATCTGCATCTCGTCGCTGGCGCCGAACACCAGGTGCGGGGCAATCTTTCGAGTGCGGGCGTCGAAGTCCGGTTCCCCTTGCGGGGCCAGGCTGATCACCGTGGCGCCCTTGCGTCGGGCGTCGTCGAGCAGGCCGAGCAGGCGCTCGAAGTGCCGCGGGTTGATGATCGCGGTGTAGTCCGGATTGTTCTGCAGGGTCGGGAAGGTGCTGGCGATGAACGCTCGGCTGGCCTCGACGAACGCCTGTTGGCCCTGTTCGGCGATCAGCAGGTAATCCGGCGACAGGCAGATCTGCCCGGCATTGAAGGACTTGATGGTCAGGGTGCGTTGCACCGCCGTGGCGATATCGAAGCCTTCGGCGACCACCACGGGCGACTTGCCGCCCAGCTCCAGGGTGACCGGCACCAGGTTCTCGGCCGCAGCCCGCATCACATGGCGACCGACCGCCGTGCTGCCGGTGAACACCAGATGATCGAAGGGCAGGGCGCTGAACGCGGCGCCGACGCTGGCATCGCCGAGCACCACGCAGAGCTCGGAGGGTTCGAAGTACGCGGGAACCAGCTCGGCCAGCAGTTGCGAGGTGGCCGGGGTCAGTTCCGACGGCTTGAGCATCGCACTGTTGCCCGCAGCGAAGACCCCGGCCAGCGGCCCGAAGGCCAGGTTGATCGGGAAGTTCCACGGACTGATGACGCCAACCACGCCCAGTGGCTGCTGTTCGATCCAGGCACTCATGCCGGGGCCGGGACTTTCCACTGGCTCAGGCTGCATCCAGCTTTCCAGGTGTTCGGCCGAATGTTCGAGCATCTTCACCGTGGTCGCGAGGTCGGCCACCAGAGTCTGGTAGCGGCTGCGGGCGCCGAAGTCGGCCGCGATGGCCGTGGCGATCGCCCCGTGGTTGTCGCGGATCAGGCGGGCGGCGCGGGTCAGGCGGTCGCGGCGCCGTGCAGCGCTGGCCGGACCGGCGGCGAGGTGGGCGCGCTTCATGCCGCGCAGGATAGCGTCGAGGTCCTGGAGGGCCTGGTTGTCGATCATCATGATGCTCCACTGGCTGTCTCGAAAAGATGCCGGTCATGCTAGGGGACTGGTGAGGCGTGCAGAAGTCAGGGTATTTTGCGTCTCATATAAAATTATTTATGGATGGCCCATGTCCCTTGTCCGTCTGCGAACCTTTATCGAGGTCTACCGGCAGCGCTCCATCAGCGGCGCGGCACGCACCCTCAGCCTCACCCAGCCGGCGGTTTCCCAGCATATCGCCGGGCTCGAAGCGGCCATTGGCCGGGCCCTGTTCGACCGTCAGGCGCGAGGCGTGGAACCGGCCTCGGCGGCCCGGGAGCTGGCCGCCGACCTGGGCGACAAACTGGACCTGGCGGAGTCGGCCCTGGCCTCGGCACGGGCGCGTTCGGTGGAACTGGCCGGGGCCTTGCAGATCATCGGCCATGCCGATTTTCTTGCCGAAGTGGTATCGCGTCAGTTGCGCCCGCTGCTTGAAGACGGCATTCGCCTGCGCATGCGCAGCGGCAACCACGAGCTGATTACCCGGTCGTTGGTGGAAGGCGAATGCGATCTCGGCATCTCTGCCCAGGCCCCGGACGATCCACGACTGCGTGGCGAACTGATGTCCAGCGACGAAGTGGTCGCGGTGGCGGCGCCCGCCGTGGTGCAGCGCCTGCTGGCTGGCGGGAGCCTGCAACAGGCGCTGGGCCGGGAGCCGCTGTTGGCCTACAGCCTGGAACTGCCGCTGGTGGACACCTGGCTGGCGCACAACGGCATCGAGCTGCCGGCGTCGATTCCGGCCGTGGCCGGGCAGGATCTGCGCACCTTGCGCACCCTGATGGTCGACGGTTTCGGCTGGAGCGCGTTGCCGGCCTATCTGTGCGAGGCGGCCATCGCCCGCGGTGAGCTGGCGGAGATTCCCGGCCCGGTCGGCCGCACCCGGCGTGATTACCACCTGCTCTGGACCCCGGCTGCGCTGCGCCAGCCCCGGGTCGCCCACGCCCGGCAGATCTTGCTCTGGCAGTTGCGCAACAACCCGCGCAGTTGAGCTGTCATCGACTATCCTCCTGACTAACAAGTAGGAAATTTCCGCGGTGCGATCGCGAAAAATTACCTTTCTGAAACCGAAAGTTACCTTTGTCCCGGGCAGTCGCCCTGTGCAGTCGTTTAGGCTCCGACCTTCGGATCTTTCCTGGAGGTCTGTAGTCATTGTTACGAGGATTGAAAAAGGAGAAACACATGCTCGTCCGGTCCCTGACCCTTGCCGCGCTGCTGGCCGTTGCCGGTCCGCTGTTCGCAGATGACAGCCCTCTGGATCTGGATGCGGGCCGGGCCCGTCCGCTGGTGGTGATCGCACCGACCAGCGCCGACCCGCTGCTGCGAAGTCTCAACGAGTCGCTCAAGGACCCGGCGACCCAGGCGGGCTTCAAGGAGCGCGGCCTGGTGCTCTACAGCGTGGCCGGGATGATCGGCAAGCGGGATGACAAGAACCTCGAGCAGCAGACCACCATGGCGCTGATCCGCCAGGTCAGCCGCGGCGCGCAGAACGGCACCCAGGTGACCCTGGTGGGCAAGGACGGCAGCAAGCATGTGCTGGAAAACGACGGGTCGCTGGATATGAACAAGATCTTCGCGGCGGTGGATGCGCTGCCGGCGGAGGAGAAGGCGATCAGCAAGCCGGAGGCGGAGGCGGCACCAGTGGCCGCTGATGCCAAGGCGGGCAAGGCGGATGCCAAGCCGGCGAAGCCGGCAAAACCCAAGGCACCGCCCAAACCGCTGGATGACTGAAACGCGGACCCTGTGGGAGCTGGCTTGCCAGCGATAGGGCCAGGCCTGACAACATCTTTGCCAGTGCCGGCCTCATCGCTGGCAAGCCAGCTCCCACAGGGTTTTGTGTCTGGCTTCTAAACGACTTAACCGAAACGCGCCGCGCTATACGGCGCAGGGTCAGTAAACGGCACCTCCCCACACATCATCTCCGCCACCAGCCTGGCCGTGACCGGCCCGAGGGTCAGGCCATGGTGGGCATGCCCGAAGTTGAACCACAGCCCTTGATGCCGCGGCGCCGGGCCGATCACCGGGCGCATGTCCGGCAGGCACGGGCGACGGCCGAGCCACGGCTGCCGGTCAATCCGGTCACCCAGGGGGAACAGGCTGCGCGCGATCACCTCGCAGCGCTGCAACTGGATTTCATTGCCCGGATCGTCACTGGCCGCGAACTCCACCCCCGTGGTCAGGCGGATGCCCTGGTCCATCGGCGCCAGCACGAATCCCGCCTCGACATCACAGATCGAATGCCTGAGCTGCATGCCCGGAAGCACCTGGTAATGCATGTGATAACCGCGTTTGTTTTCCAGCGGAATGGCGTAGCCCAGTGGTTTGAGGACCTCGCTGGCCTGAGGGCCCAGTGCAATCACTACGTCCTTCGCATCGATCGGCCCGCGCTGGCTGCTGACCTGCCAGCCACCTTCGACCTGCCGCAGGCTGCGCGCATCGCCATGGATGAACTGCCCGCCACGCTGCACGAACAGGCGTGCGTAAGCGCGGACCAATGCCCCGGGGTTGCTCACCGTCTTGGGGTCGAGCCAGTGGATGGCGCCGATTGCGGCCTGGCTCAGGCTGGGTTCCCGGGCATGCAGTTGCTGGCGGTCGAGCAGGTCGAAGGCCAGGCCGTAGGGGCCCAGGCTTGCCGCGTCGGCCTTGGCGGCCGCGAAGGCGGTTTCGTCCCGGTACAGCTCGACCCAGCCCTCGGCCCTGATCAGCGCCTGGGCGCCGGCCGCCTCGATCAACGGATCATGTTCGCTGACGCAGCGCTGCATCAGCGGCTGGATGGCCCGGGTCGCGTCAGCCAGCGGTGCCGGCGCGGAGTGCTGCCAGTAGCGCAACAGCCAGGGCGCCAGCTTCGGCAGGTAGCGCCAGTCGAAACGCATGGCGGACTGGCGGTTCAGGCTGTAGCGCGCCAGTGTTTTCAGGTCGCGGGGAAAAGCGTAGGGCGTCACGCTGGAACACTGGATCAGCCCGGCATTGCCATGGCTGGTACCGCTGCCGGGCTCGTCGCGGTCGATCAGCACCACTTGACGGCCGCGCGCTTGCAACTGCAGCGCGGTACTGACGCCGACGATTCCGGCACCGAGAACGAGGGTTTGGCAGTGCATGCGGGGACACCTCCAGCGTGATCAGGGTTGTTACAGACTTTGACAGATAGCGGTCATCCGGAGAAAGTCCACAGGTGGCTGTTCCCACTCCAAATCCAAGCAAGGGAGCTTCAGATGTCCGCACCTGCCCGACAGATTCCGTTCGCTGACCTGGTGAACCTGTTGCAGCGTATCTTCATTCGCAATGGTTGCAGCGACACGGTGGCCGCCGCGCTCGCCACCAACTGCGCCAGTGCCCAGCGCGATGGTGCCCATAGCCATGGCGTGTTCCGTATCCCCGGTTATCTCTCGACCCTGGCCAGCGGCTGGGTCGATGGCCGGGCCGAGCCGGTGGTCCGCGATGTGGCCAGCGGTTATGTCAGTGTCGATGCTGGCGGCGGTTTCGCCCAGCCGGCCCTGGCGGCGGCCCGCGAGTTGCTGGTGAGCAAGGCGCGCAGTGCCGGGATCGCCGTGCTGGCGATTCACAATTCCCATCATTTCGCGGCCTTGTGGCCGGATGTCGAGCCCTTCGCCGACGAGGGCCTGGTGGCCCTGAGCGTGGTCAACAGCATGACCTGCGTGGTACCGGAAGGGGCACGACGGCCGCTGTTCGGGACCAATCCGATCGCCTTTGCCGCGCCCTGTGCGGGCGGGGCGCCGATTGTCTTCGATATGGCCACCAGCGCCATGGCCCATGGCGATGTGCAGATTGCCGCGCGCAAGGGCGAGTTGCTGGCTGACGGCGTCGGAGTGGATCGCGAGGGCAGGGCGACCCGGGATCCGGCGGCGATCCTCGATGGCGGGGCGTTGCTGCCGTTCGGCGGGCACAAGGGCTCGGCGCTGTCGATGATGGTCGAGCTGCTGGCGGCGGCGCTGACCGGCGGGAACTTCTCCTTCGAGTTCGACTGGTCGCAGCATCCCGGGGCGAAGACGCCGTGGACCGGGCAACTGATCATCGTCATCGATCCACGCCTGGCCCAGGGCGAGCGTTTTGCCAAGCGGGCGCGGGAACTGGTGGGGCAGATGGAGGCGGTGGGGGTGACGCGGATGCCGGGGGAACGGCGGTTCAGGGAAAGGGACAAGTCGGCGCGGGACGGGGTTAGCCTGACGTCGGAGGAGTGGACACAACTGCACTCCCTGGCCTGACACTGACCCTGTGGGAGCTGGCTTGCCAGCGATTGCTGTAGTGAATTCACCATCGCAATCGCTGGCAAGCCAGCTCCCACAGGGGGTGGCGGCGTTCTCCAGATGATGCGCGAGCGCACAAAACCCTTGCACCAAGGGCATGTTCCTGCGCCCTGACTCCGGGTATCCTCGACACACTTTGTTCGATTCATCCTCCCCAAGGAGTTGTGCGCTGTGTTCAAACATGTCGATGCCTATGCTGGTGACCCGATTCTGTCCCTGATGGAAACGTTCAAGACCGATCCGCGTGCCAACAAGGTCAACCTGAGCATCGGCCTGTACTACGACGCCGCTGGCGTGGTGCCGCAACTGGCAGCCGTGGGCGAGGCTGAGAAGCGCCTGGCCGACAAGCCCCACGAAGCCTCGCTGTACCTGCCGATGGAAGGCCTGGCCGGTTACCGCCAGGCGATCCAGAACCTGCTGTTCGGTGCCGACCACCCGGCGGTGAGCGACGGCCGCGTCGCCACCGTGCAGACCGTTGGCGGTTCCGGCGCGCTGAAAGTCGGTGCCGACTTCCTCAAGCGCTACTTCCCCGAGTCGCAGGTGTGGGTCAGCGATCCGACCTGGGACAACCACCGCGCCATCTTCGAAGGCGCCGGGTTCAAGGTGAACACCTACCCGTACTTCGACCAGGCCAGCCGTGGCGTCAACTTCGACGGCATGCTGGCGGCCCTGCAGACCCTGCCGGCCAACAGCATCGTCCTGCTCCACCCGTGCTGCCACAACCCCACCGGTGTCGACCTGAACCAGGCGCAATGGCAGCAGGTGATCGAGGTGGTCAAGGCGCGCAACCTGATCCCGTTCCTCGATATCGCCTACCAGGGCTTCGGCGAAGGCCTGGCCGAGGACGCCTTCGCCATCCGCGAAGCGGCCCGTGCCGGCGTGCCGTGCCTGGTCAGCAACTCGTTCTCGAAGATCTTCTCGCTGTACGGCGAGCGGGTCGGCGGCCTGTCGGTGGTCTGTGACGACGCCGCGACCCAGGCCAGCGTACTCGGCCAGCTCAAGGCCACCGTACGCCGCAACTACTCCAGCCCGCCGGCGTTCGGTGCGCAGCTGGTGGCTACCGTGTTGAACGATGCCGGCCTGAATGCCCAGTGGGCGGCGGAAGTGGAGCAGATGCGCCTGCGCATCCTCGACATGCGTCAGGGGCTGGTGGATGCCCTGGCGGTTTTGCTGCCGGGCCAGGACTTCTCGTTCTTCCTCAGCCAGCGCGGGATGTTCAGCTACACCGGCCTGAGCGTGGCCCAGGTGCGCCGTCTGCGCGACGAGTTCGGCGTGTACCTGATCGACAGCGGCCGGGTGTGCATGTCGGGGCTGCGTCCGGACAACCTGCAGCAGGTGGCTGAGGCGATCGCTGCGGTTCAGTAAGTCCCACCCTCGCGGGCTTGCGCATGCTCTTGTAGGAGCGTGGCTTGCCCGCGAAGGACCGCGCTAGCGGTCCCAAAATGGTGTAGACAATGAGATTTTGGGACTGCTACGCAGTCCTTCGCGGGCAAGCCACGCTCCTACAGGCTACCCCCATGAACCTGCTCTGATGCACCGCAAAGGTGCAACCATTCCTCGGACAGGGCTTTAAAAGTGCAACCTTTCAGCGCACAATCGCGCCCCTCTTTTATGGCCGGGGTGTGCTGAGGCGTCTATTCAGCCACTTCCGGCGCTGTTGCAGTCTTGCGAGTGGAGCTTCACCCGGAATGAACGAGCAGTCCCCGAGCGTTGAACAACGCTTCGAATCCACCCCGGCGGCGAGCCTTGCGCGCTGGGATCGTCATGACACCACCTGGATGCTCGGCCTGTTCGGCACCGCCATCGGCGCCGGTACGCTGTTCCTGCCGATCAACGCCGGCCTCGGCGGTTTCTGGCCGTTGCTGATCCTGGCGCTGCTGGCCTTCCCGATGACCTATTACGCCCACCGCGGCCTGACCCGCTTCGTCCTCTCCGGCCGCAACGACGGCGATATCACCGAGGTGGTGGAAGAGCACTTCGGCCTGAGCGCCGGGGCAATGATTACCGTCCTGTACTTCCTCGCCATCTTCCCGATCCTGCTGATCTACTCGGTGGCCCTGACCAACACCGTCGGCAGCTTCCTGGAGCACCAGCTGCATATCCAGCCGCCACCGCGGGCGCTGCTGTCGTTCGTGCTGATCCTCGGCCTGCTGGGCATCGTGCGCTGCGGCGAGCAGGCCACGGTCAAGGCCATGAGCCTGCTGGTCTACCCGTTCATCGTCGCTCTGGCGTTCCTCGCGGTGTTCCTGGTGCCGCACTGGAACGGCGGGATCCTCAGCACCGCCGGCGATGTGCCGAGCGGCGGCGCCTTCCTGCATACCCTGTGGCTGGCGATCCCGGTGATGGTCTTCTCGTTCAACCACTCGCCGATCATCTCGGCCTTCGCCGTTGCCCAGAAACGCCGCTACGGCGCCCACGCCGACGAGCGCAGCGGGCAGATCCTGGCCCGCGCCCACCTGCTGATGGTGGCGATGGTGATGTTCTTCGTGTTCAGTTGCGTGCTGACCCTGTCCCCGGCGCAACTGGCCGAGGCCAAGGCACAGAACCTGTCGATCCTGTCGTACCTGGCCAACCACTTCAGCAACCCGACCATCGCCTTCGCCGCACCGCTGATTGCCTTCGTCGCTATTGCCAAGTCGTTCCTGGGGCACTACATCGGTGCCAGCGAGGGCCTGAAAGGGATCATCCTCAAGACCGGCAAGCGCCCGGCGGCCAAGACCCTGGACCGGGTGACCGCTGCGCTGATGCTGGTGGTGTGCTGGATCGTCGCCACCCTCAATCCGAGCATCCTCGGCATGATCGAGTCGATGGGCGGCCCGGTGATCGCGGCGATCCTGTTCCTGATGCCGATGTACGCCATCCGCAAGGTCCCGGCGATGCGCAAGTACAGTGGCAAGGCGTCGAATGTGTTCGTGGTGGCGGTGGGGCTGGTGGCGCTGTCTTCCGTCGTCTATTCGCTGCTGCCGTAAGCCGAGCGCATAACCCCTGTGGGAGCTGGCTTGCCAGCGATAGGGCCCTATCTGACAATATCTTTGTCATTGATGGCCTCATCGCTGGCAAGCCAGCTCCCACAGGGTTTTGTGGTGACTTGTCGGTTTTTGTACGACACGATTGTCCACAAAAAACGTCCGACAATTCAACAATTTGCATTCCCCCATAGGTGCCAGCGCACTTTCATGCTTAACTCTGGGTCCTTTCAATCCCCGAACAAGGACTCCGCTCATGGCTCAAGTGACTCTCAAAGGCAACCCGGTTCAAGTCAAAGGCGAACTGCCGAAAGCTGGCGCCCAGGCTCCGGCCTTCTCGCTGGTTGGCGAAGGCCTGGCTGACAAGTCGCTGAAAGACTTCGCCGGCAAGCGCAAAGTGCTGAACATCTTCCCGAGCGTCGACACCCCGACCTGCGCCACCTCCGTGCGCAAGTTCAACGCCCAGGCCAACGACATCGCCAACACCGTCGTGCTGTGCATCTCCGCCGACCTGCCATTCGCCCAGGCCCGTTTCTGCGGCGCCGAAGGCCTGAGCAACGTCCAGAACCTGTCGACCCTGCGCGGCCGCGAGTTCCTGGAAACCTACGGCGTGGCCATCGCCGACGGCCCGCTGGCCGGCCTGGCTGCCCGTGCGGTCGTGGTCCTGGACGAGAACGACAAGGTCCTGCACAGCGAACTGGTTGGCGAAATCGCCGAAGAGCCCAACTATGACGCCGCCCTGGCCGTCCTGAAGTAAGACGCTCTGGCAACACCTTGAAACGGCCTGGCTTAGTCCAGGCCGTTTTTTTTAGCTACAAGCTTCAAGCCGCAAGCTGCAAGTAAAAGCAGGCGCGGCGCTGGCGGGCTCTTTCTTATGGCTTGTGGCTTAAAGCTTGAAGCTTTTCCATTAAAGTTCAGAAACTTGGCAACGTCAGTAATCAGTAAATTGCCGGTAAAGGCGCTTTGCTAAAACGTCTCGAGTGCTTATCGTTCAGCCTCCTTAAAAGTTTCCTGCGTACTCATGGTCGAGAACCCGATGCAATCTTCCTCCCGTTCTTCCCGCCGCTGGCTCTTCAGCCTGTTGATTCTGCTGGTCATTGCCGGCCTGTGCTGGTGGCTGTGGCCCAGCGCGCAGACCCCTGCCACGCCGACTGCCCAGGGTGAGGCCAAGGGCCATCCCGGCGGGCGCCGCGGGGCCATGGCCGGTGCCGGCGGCGGGCGGCCGGGCTTCGGCACGTCCACCGCCAGCGTGCCAGTGCGCGTGGCATCGGCCACGGTCGGCGACTTCCCGGTCTACTACAAGGCCCTGGGCACCGTGACCGCGACCAATACGGTCAACGTGCGCAGCCGGGTGGCGGGGGAGCTGGTCAAGGTCCACTTCAAGGAAGGCCAGCAGGTGAAGGCCGGCGACCTGCTCGCCGAGATCGACCCGCGCAGCTACCAGATCGCCCTGCAGCAGGCCGAAGGCACGCTGGCGCAGAACCAGGCGCAACTGAAGAACGCGCAGATCGACCTGGCCCGCTATAAAGGCCTGTACGCCGAAGACAGCATCGCCAAGCAGACCCTCGACACCCAGGCGGCCCTGGTTGCGCAGTACGAAGGCACGATCAAGACCAACCAGGCGGCGGTCGGCGACGCGAAGCTGAATCTCGACTTCACCAAGATCCGCGCCCCCATCGCCGGTCGCCTCGGCCTGCGCCAGCTCGACCTCGGCAACCTAGTGGCCGCCAACGACACCACCGCCCTGGTGGTGATCACCCAGACCCAGCCAATTACCGTGGCCTTCACCCTGCCGGAAAACGAACTGGACACCGTGCTCACCCGCTTCCGCAGCGGTGCGCCGCTGCCGGTCGAGGCCTGGGACCGTGGCGACACCCGCCAGCAGGCTACCGGCGTGCTGGCGAGCATCGACAACCAGATCGACATCACCACCGGCACCCTGAAGTTCAAGGCGCGTTTCGAGAACCGGGACGAAGCCCTGTTCCCCAACCAGTTCGTCAACGCCCGTCTGCTGGCCGACACCCTGAAGGACGTGGTGCTGGCGCCGTCGGCGGCGATCCAGTTCGGCAACAACGGTACCTTCGTCTACGTGATCGACGACGAAAGCAAGGTGCATATCCGCAACCTCAAGGTCGGTGCCAGCGATGGCGAGCAGACCGTGGTCAAGGA
Source organism: Pseudomonas putida (assembly GCF_001941965.1). GTDB lineage: Bacteria > Pseudomonadota > Gammaproteobacteria > Pseudomonadales > Pseudomonadaceae > Aquipseudomonas > Aquipseudomonas putida_L. The sequence continues at coordinate 43,529 of NZ_MKZO01000006.1, forward strand.
AGGCCTGGCCAAGGGCGAGCGGGTCGTGCTGGAAGGCACCGACCGTCTGCGCGACGGCACCAAGGTCGATGTGGTGGACGATCCGGCCAAGGTCCCGGCCACCCCCGGCCAGCACCTGCAGGGCCAGGACAAGCCTGAGGTTTCCGAAGCCCCGGCCACCACCACCAAGGCTGGCGCATGAACCTCTCGCGCCTGTTCATTCTCCGCCCGGTCGCCACCACCCTGAGCATGCTGGCCATCGTCCTGGCCGGCCTGATCGCCTACCGGCTGCTGCCAGTGGCGGCGCTGCCCCAGGTGGATTACCCGACCATCCGGGTCATGACCCTGTACCCGGGCGCCAGCCCGCAGGTGATGACCAGCGCGGTGACCGCGCCGCTGGAGCGCCAGTTCGGGCAGATGCCAGGCCTGGAGCAGATGGCCTCGACCAGCTCCGGGGGCGCCTCGGTGCTGACCCTGCGCTTCAGCCTGGAAATGAACATGGACGTCGCCGAGCAGCAGGTCCAGGCGGCGATCAACGCCGCCAGCAACCTGCTGCCCAGCGACCTGCCGGCACCGCCGGTGTACAACAAGGTCAACCCGGCGGATACCCCGGTGCTGACCCTGGCGATTTCCTCGAAGACCATGCCGCTGCCCAAGCTCAACGACCTGGTCGATACGCGCATGGCGCAGAAGATCGCCCAGATCAGCGGCGTCGGCATGGTCAGCATCGCCGGCGGCCAGCGCCAGGCGGTGCGGATCAAGGTCAACCCCGAGGCTCTGGCGGCCGCCGGGCTGAACCTGGCCGACGTGCGCACCCTGATCGGCGCCTCCAACGTCAACCAGCCCAAGGGCAACTTCGACGGCCCGACCCGGGTGTCGATGCTCGATGCCAACGACCAGCTGCGTTCCCCCGAGGAATACGCCAACCTGATCCTCGCCTACAACAACGGCGCGCCGCTGCGCCTGAAGGATGTCGCCGAGATCGTCGACGGCGCCGAGAACGAGCGCCTGGCCGCCTGGGCCAACCAGAACCAGGCGGTGCTGGTGAATATCCAGCGCCAGCCCGGGGCCAACGTGATCGAGGTGGTCGACCGGATCAAGACCCTGCTCCCGGAAATCACCGACAACCTGCCGGCCGGCCTCGATGTCACCGTGCTCACCGACCGCACCCAGACCATCCGCGCCTCGGTGCGCGACGTGCAGCACGAACTGCTGTTCGCCATCGCCCTGGTGGTGATGGTCACCTTCCTGTTCCTGCGCCGTCTCAGCGCGACCCTGATTCCGTCCATCGCCGTGCCGCTGTCGCTGATCGGCACCTTCGGCGTCATGTACCTGGCCGGTTTCTCGATCAACAACCTGACCTTGATGGCCCTGACCATCGCCACCGGCTTCGTGGTGGACGACGCCATCGTCATGCTGGAGAACATCGCCCGGCATATCGAGGAAGGCGAGACGCCCATGCAGGCGGCGCTCAAGGGCGCGCGGCAGATCGGCTTCACCCTGATCTCCCTGACCTTCTCGCTGATCGCGGTGCTGATCCCGCTGCTGTTCATGGCCGATGTGGTCGGGCGGCTGTTCCGCGAGTTCGCCATCACCCTGGCGGTGGCGATCCTGATTTCCCTGGTGGTGTCCCTGACCCTGACCCCGATGATGTGCGCGCGCCTGCTCAAGCGCGAGCCCAAGGAAGAGGAGCAGAGCCGCTTCTACCGCGCCAGCGGTGCCTGGATCGACTGGCTGATCGAACATTACGGCCGCGGCCTGCAATGGGTGCTCAAGCACCAGCCACTGACCCTGCTGGTGGCGGTGGCGACCCTGGGCCTGACCGTGCTGCTGTATATCGCCGTGCCCAAGGGCTTCTTCCCGGTGCAGGACACCGGGGTGATCCAGGGTATTTCCGAAGCGCCGCAAGCCACGTCCTTCGCCGCCATGAGCCAGCGCCAGCAGGAACTGGCAGCGCTGATCCTCGAAGACCCGGCGGTGGAGAGCCTGTCGTCCTATATCGGCGTCGATGGCGACAACGCCACGCTCAACAGCGGGCGCTTGCTGATCAACCTCAAGGCCCACGGCGAGCGTGACCTCACGGCCGCCCAGGTGATCGCCCGCCTGCAACCCAGGGTCGACCGTCTCAGTGGCATCCGCCTGTTCATGCAGCCGGTGCAGGACCTGAGCATCGAGGACCGGGTCAGCCGCACCCAGTACCAGTTCAGCCTGTCGTCGCCGGATGCCGCGATGCTGTCGGAGTGGAGCGACAAGCTGGTCCACTCCCTGCAGCAGTACCCGCAGCTCACCGATGTCGCCAGCGACCTCCAGGACAAGGGCCTGCAAGTGTTCCTGGTGATCGACCGCGACGCCGCCAGCCGCCTCGGCGTGACCGTTTCGGAAATCACCAACGCCCTGTACGACGCCTTCGGCCAGCGGCAGATCTCGACCATCTACACCCAGGCCAGCCAGTACCGCGTGGTGCTCCAGGCCGAAGCCGCCTCGACTCTTGGGCCCAAGGCGCTGGACGGCATCTACGTCAAGACCACCGCCGGCAGCCAGGTGCGCCTGTCGGCCCTGGCCAGGGTCGAGGAGCGCCAGGCGCAACTGGCGATCGCCCATATCGGCCAGTTCCCGGCGGTGATGATGTCGTTCAACCTGGCCGAGGGCGTGTCCCTGGGCGAGGGCGTGCAACTGATCGAGCAGGTGCAGAAGGACATCGGCATGCCGCTGGGCGTGCAGACCCGCTTCCAGGGCGCGGCGGAAGCCTTCCAGGCCTCGCTGTCGAGCACCTTGCTGCTGATCCTCGCCGCCGTGGTGACCATGTACATCGTGCTGGGCGTGCTCTACGAGAGCTACATCCACCCGGTGACCATCCTCTCGACCCTGCCGTCGGCGGCGGTGGGCGCCTTGCTCGCGCTGATCCTCAGCGGCAACGACCTGGGGATGATCGCCATCATCGGCATCATCCTGCTGATCGGCATCGTCAAGAAGAACGCGATCATGATGATCGACTTCGCCCTGGAGGCGGAGCGCAACCAGGGCATGGACCCGGAAAAGGCCATCTACCAGGCGGCGCTGCTGCGCTTCCGGCCGATCCTTATGACCACCCTGGCGGCGCTGTTCGGTGCGCTGCCACTGATGTTTGCCAGCGGTTCCGGTGCGGAGCTGCGCCAGCCCCTGGGCCTGGTGATGGTCGGCGGCCTGGCTCTGAGCCAGATCCTCACCCTGTTCACCACGCCGGTGATCTACCTGTACTTCGATCGCCTGTCGCGGCGTTTCAACAAGCGCGAAGTCGTGGGAGAGCCGGTATGATCTGGCAGCAGCAAGCTTCAAGCTGCAAGCGGCAAGAGAACCGGGTAATGGCGGCTGTTCGCGTACTTTCTTGCGGCTTGAAGCTTGCCGCTTGGAGCTGCCATTGAACCTCTCCGGACCCTTTATCCGTCGCCCGGTGGCGACCATGCTCCTGAGCCTGGCAATCATGCTCCTGGGTGCGGTGAGCTTCGGCCTGCTGCCAGTGGCGCCGCTGCCGAAGATGGACTTCCCGGTGATCGTGGTCTCGGCCAGCCTGCCCGGGGCCAGCCCCGAGGTGATGGCGGCCACCGTGGCCACGCCGCTGGAGCGCAAGCTCGGCACCATCGCCGGGGTCACCACCCTGACCAGCAGCTCCAGCCAGGGCTCGACCCGGGTCATCCTCGGCTTCGACCTGGACCGCGATATCGACGGTGCCGCGCGGGAAGTGCAGGCGGCCATCAATGCCGCGCGCAACCTGCTGCCCAGTGGCATGAAAAGCATGCCCACCTACAAGAAGATCAACCCGTCGCAGGCGCCGATCATGGTGCTGTCGCTGACCTCGGACGTTTTGCAGAAAGGCCAGCTCTACGACCTGGCCTCGACCATCCTGTCCCAGAGCCTGTCCCAGGTGAGCGGGGTAGGGGAGGTGCAGATTGGCGGCAGTTCGCTGCCGGCGGTGCGCATCGAGCTGCAACCGAAAATGCTCGCCCAGTACGGCCTGGCCCTGGACGACGTGCGCGCCAGCGTGGCTGCGGCCAACCAGCGCCGGCCCATGGGCTTCGTCGAGGACCCGGAGCGCAACTGGCAGGTACGGGCCAACGACCAGCTGGAAAAGGCCAAGGACTACGAACCGCTGGTGATCCGCTACCAGGACGGTTCGGTGCTGCGCCTGAGCGATGTGGCCAAGGTCAGCGATGGCGTGGAGAACCGCTACAACAGCGGCTTCTTCAATGACCAGGAAGCGGTGCTGCTGGTGATCAACCGGCAGACCAACGCCAACATCATCGAGACCGTGGCGCAGATCAAGGAACAGTTGCCGGCGCTGCAGTCCCTGCTGCCGTCCAGCGTCACCCTGAACATCGCCATGGACCGCTCGCCGGTGATCAAGGCGACCCTCAAGGAAGCCGAGCACACCCTGCTGATCGCCGTGGTCCTGGTGATCCTGGTGGTGTACCTGTTCCTCGGCAATTTCCGCGCCTCGCTGATCCCGACCCTGGCGGTACCGGTGTCGCTGGTGGGCACCTTCGCGGTCATGTACCTGTGCGGTTTCTCGCTGAACAACCTGTCGCTGATGGCGCTGATCCTCGCCACCGGCCTGGTGGTGGACGATGCCATCGTGGTCCTGGAGAACATCTCCCGGCATATCGAGGACGGCCAGCCGCCAATGCGCGCGGCCTATCTGGGCGCCAGCGAAGTCGGCTTCACCCTGCTGTCGATGAACGTCTCGCTGGTGGCGGTGTTCGTTTCCATCCTGTTCATGGGCGGCATCGTCAACGCGCTGTTCCGCGAATTCTCCATCACTCTGGCGGCGGCCATCATCGTCTCCCTGGTGGTGTCCCTGACCCTGACCCCGATGCTCTGCTCGCGCTGGCTCAAGCCCCACGACCCGGCTGCCGGGCAGACCCGCCTGCAACGCTGGAGCGAGCGGGTCAACCAGCGCATGGTTGCCGGCTACGACCGCAGCCTGGGCTGGGCCCTGCGCCACAAGCGCCTGACCCTGCTCAGCCTGTTCGTCGCCATCGGCGTGAACATCGCCCTGTACGTGGTGGTGCCCAAGACCCTGATGCCGCAGCAGGACACTGGCCAGCTGATGGGCTTCGTGCGCGGTGACGACGGCCTGTCGTTCAGCGTGATGCAGCCGAAAATGGAGATCTACCGCCGCGCCTTGCTCGCCGATCCGGCGGTGCAGAGCGTGGCCGGCTTTATCGGCGGCAACAGCGGCACCAACAATGCCATGGTGCTGGTGCGCCTGAAGCCGATCAAGGAGCGCAAGCTGTCGGCCCAGCAGGTGATCGAGCGCCTGCGCAAGGAAATGCCCCTGGTCCCGGGCGGGCGCCTGTTCCTCCAGGCCGACCAGGACCTGCAACTGGGCGGCGGCGGCCGCGACCAGACCACGTCCCAATACCTGTACACCCTGCAAAGCGGTGACCTGACCGCCCTGCGCACCTGGTATCCGAAGGTGGTCGCCGCCCTGCGTGCGCTGCCCGAGCTGACCGCCATCGACGCCCGCGACGGCGGCGGCACCCAGCAGGTGACGCTGGTGGTCGACCGCGACCAGGCCAAGCGCCTGGGCATCGACATGAGCATGGTCACCGCAGTGCTCAACAACGCCTACAGCCAGCGGCAGATCTCGACCATCTACGACAGCCTCAACCAGTACCAGGTGGTGATGGAGATCAACCCGAAATATGCCCAGGACCCCAGCACCCTGGAGCAGGTCGAGGTGATCACCGCCGACGGCGCGCGCGTGCCGCTGTCCACCTTCGCCCATTACGAGAACACCCTGGCCGATGACCGGGTCAGCCATGAAGGGCAGTTCGCCGCCGAGGATATTTCCTTCGATATCGCCGAAGGCTACGCCCCTGACGCGGCCCTGGCCGCGGTGGAGCGGGCGGTGGCGGCGGTGGGCCTGCCCGAGGACGTGATCGCCAAGCTCGGCGGTACCGCCAATGCCTTCGTAAAGACCCAGCAGGGCCAGCCACTGATGATCCTCGGCGCGCTGGTGCTGGTGTACCTGGTGCTGGGCATCCTGTATGAAAGCTACATCCACCCGCTGACCATCCTCTCGACCTTGCCGTCGGCCGGGGTCGGCGCCTTGCTGACCCTGTACGTCACCGGCGGCGAGTTCAGCCTGATCTCGCTGCTGGGGCTGTTCCTGCTGATCGGCGTGGTCAAGAAGAACGCGATCCTGATGATCGACCTGGCCTTGCAACTGGAACGTCACCAGGGCCTGGGCCCGGAGGAGTCGATCCGCCGCGCCTGCCTGCTGCGCCTGCGGCCGATCCTGATGACCACCCTGGCGGCGATCCTCGGTGCGTTGCCGCTGCTGCTGGGCAGTGCCGAAGGTTCGGAAATGCGCCAGCCGCTGGGCCTGACCATCATCGGCGGCCTGGTCTTCAGCCAGGTCCTTACGCTCTACACCACCCCGGTGGTCTACCTCTACCTGGACCGTGCACGCCATCGCTTCAACCGCTGGCGCGGCGTGCGCACCGATGCTGCCCTGGAAACCCCGCTATGAGCCAACGTCCGTTTCTTTCCGATCCCTCGCTGATGCGCCTGCTCGGTGCCCGTGGCTCGCGCCTGCTGGCGGCCGGCCTGTGCGTGGCGATGCTCAGCGCCTGCACCCTGAGCCCGGATTACCAGCGACCGGCCATGCACACCGATGTGCCGTTCAAGCACGCCGAGGGCTGGACCCAGGCCACGCCGTCCGACGCCCTGGCGCGCGGCGCCTGGTGGGAGCTGTATGGCGATGCGCAGCTCAACGGCCTGGTCGCCGAGCTGAATGCCAACAACCAGACCGTGCGCCAGTCCGAAGCCCAGTACCGCCAGGCCCAGGCCCTGGTGCGAAGCTCGCGGGCGTCGTTGTTCCCGAGCCTGAGCCTGAGCGCCAGCAAGAACCGTTCGAGCCAGGGTACCGGCAGCTCCAGCTCCAGCCTGAGCAACAACAGCAGCGGGATCCGCGATACCTACAGCACGCAACTGGGGGTGAGCTGGGAAATCGACCTGTGGGGCAAGTTGCGTGAAGGCTTGAATGCCAACGAGGCCAGCGCCGAGGCGAGCTTTGCCGACATGGCGTCGATCCGCCTCAGCCAGCAGTCCGAGCTGGTGCAGAACTACCTGCAACTGCGGGTGATCGACGAGCAGAAGCGCCTGCTCGAAGCGACCCTGGCGGCGTACCAGCGCTCGCTGAAAATGACCCAGAACCAGTACCAGGCGGGGGTGTCCGGCAAGGACGCGGTGGCCCAGGCGCAGACCCAGCTCAAGAGCACCGAAGCGGACCTGGTGGACCTGGTCTGGCAGCGCGCCCAGTACGAGAACGCCATTGCCGTGTTGCTCGGCAAGCTGCCGGCGGAGTTCTCCCTGGCGGCCACCGACAGTATTCCGGCCTTGCCGCAGATCCCGGTGTCGCTGCCGTCGCAACTGCTGGAGCGGCGTCCCGACATCGCTGCCGCCGAGCGCAATGTCATGGCGGCCAATGCCAATATCGGCGTGGCCCGGGCGGCGTATTTCCCGGACCTGAGCCTGAGCATGAACGGCGGCTACAGCAGTAGCAGCTTCAGCAACTGGATCAGCCTGCCGAACCGCTTCTGGTCGGTGGGGCCGAGCCTGGCCATGACCCTGTTCGATGCGGGCAAGCGTTCAGCCGAGGTGGACCGTACCGAAGCGGTGTATGACCAGACCGTGGCGCAATACCGCCAGACCGTGCTGGACGGCTTCCGCGAGGTGGAAAACTACCTGGTGCAGCTCAAGGTGTATGGCGATGAAGCGCTGGTGCGCCAGCAAGCGCTGGAGTCGGCACGGGAATCCCTGCGCCTGACCGAGAACCAGTACAAGGCCGGCTTGATCGGCTATCTGGATGTGGTGAACGTGCAGACCACGGCGCTGAGCAACGAGCGCAGCGTGCTGAACCTGCTGCAGGGCCGGCTGGTGGCCAGTGTCCAGCTGATTGCTGCACTGGGTGGTGGCTGGGATGGGCAGATGGCGGCGGCCGAGGACTAGGATACCTGTGGGAGCCGGCGTTGCCGGCGATGAGGCCCTCAGCCAGCGCCTCAAGCCGCCGAACTGATCCCCACCGGCAGCCCACCCTCGATCGCCCCCAGCAACATGCTTTCCATCAAGGCCAGCCGCTGCGCCTGGGGTGCTGCCGAGTTCTGCAGCCAGCCCGGCAGGCTGTTGAGCAGGCTCGCCACCACCTGCGCCGCGGCCTCCAGGGCCGCTCCGTCGAGGCGGCTGGAGGGCGCGATCAGCTCGAGCAATCGCGCCTCATATTCCCTGCGCATCCCGGCTATCAACGCCTGCTGCTCTTCGCTCAGGCAACACAGGTCGCGCTCCGCCAGGCGGAACTGCAACGGCCGTTCCCCATGCAACTCCCAATGGGCGCGGATCACCGCCGACAAGCGCACGGCCTTGCCCCGGCCTACCGGGTGCAAGGTCGCCAGCAGTTCCTCGTACAGCTCCTCGATCAGGTCGAACAACAGGTGCTGCTTGCTCGGGAAGTGGTGGTACAGCGAGCCCGCGGTCAGGCCCACATGGGCCGCCAGCTCGCGCATGCTGACCTGGCCGAACCCCTTGAGGGCGAAAAGCTCGAGGGCCTTGTCGCGGCGTTCTTCGTAGTCGGCGCAGGTCCTGGGCATGGCGGCTTACCCGTAGACGTGGAAGCCGCGGCCGCTCTTGCGACCCAGGTAGCCGGCCGCGACCATCTCCTTGAGCAGCGGAGCAGGGCGGTACTTGCTGTCGTTGAAGCCCTCGTGGAAGGCCTCGATGATCGCCAGCAGGGTGTCCAGGCCGATCAGGTCGGCCAGGGCCAGCGGGCCGATCGGCTGGTTGCAGCCCAGGCGCATGCCGGTGTCGATGTCCTCGGCACTGGCCAGGCCTTCCTGCAACACGAAGATCGCTTCGTTGATCATCGGCACCAGGATACGGTTGACCACGAAGCCCGGACGGTTGCCGGCGGTGATCGCGGTCTTGCCGACCTGGCCGGTCAGGGCCATGGCCGCGGCGTAGGTCGCGTCATTGGTCTGCAGGCCGCGGATCACCTCGACCAGGGCCATCATCGGCACCGGGTTGAAGAAGTGCACGCCGATAAAGCGCTCCGGCTGGCTGACGGTGGCGGCCAGTTGGGTGATGGACAGCGACGAGGTGTTGGTGGCGATCACGCAGCTGTCGCTGACGCTGGCGGCGACCTGCTGGAGAATGCGCTTCTTGAGCTCGAGATTTTCGGTGGCGGCCTCGATCACCAGTTGCGCGTCTTTCAACTGGGCGTAGTCGGTGCTGGTGCGAATGCGCCCGACCGCGGCTTCGGCCTGGTCCGCCTGCAGGGTCTGCTTGCTGACCTGGCGCTCCAGGTTCTTGCGCAGGGTGGCCACGCCACGCTCCAGCGCGGCGTCGGACACGTCGATCAGGGTGACCTGGTAACCGGCCACGGCACACACCTGGGCGATGCCGTTGCCCATGGTCCCGGCGCCGATCACGGCGATGTTGTGAATGCTCATGCGGTTATTCCTCAAACCCGTTCGAACAGGACGGCGATACCCTGGCCGCCGCCGATGCACATGGTCGCCAGGGCATAGCGACCCTGGATGCGTTGCAGTTCATGGATGGCCTTGGTGGCGATGATTGCGCCGGTGGCGCCCACCGGGTGGCCCAGGGAGATGCCGGAGCCGTTCGGGTTGACCTTCTCCGGGTCGAAGCCGAGCAATTTGGACACGGCGCAGGCCTGGGCGGCGAAGGCTTCGTTGGACTCGATCACGTCCAGGTCGGCGACCGTGATGCCGGCCTGGGCCAGGACTTTCTGGGTGGCTGGCACGGGACCAAGGCCCATCAGCTCCGGTTCGACACCGGCATGGGCGTAGGCCACCAGGCGGGCCAGGGGTTTCAGGCCTTCGCGCTCGACCATCGCCCCGGTCGCCAGGACCAGCGCCGCAGCGCCGTCGTTCAGGCCGCTGGCGTTGCCGGCGGTGACGCTGCCGTCCTTCTTGAACGCGGTCTTCATCCCGGCCAGTTGCTCGGAGCTGACCTCACCGCGCACATGCTCGTCCACCTTGAACTGCACCGGGCCTTTGCGACCGGGGACTTCGATGGCGACGATCTGGCTGTCGAAACGGCCTTCAGCGATGGCGCGGGCGGCGCGCTGCTGGCTGGTGATCGCCACTTCGTCCTGCATCTCGCGGCTGATGCCGTGTTTGGCGGCAACGTTTTCGGCGGTGATGCCCATATGGAAGCCTTCGAACGGGTCATGCAGGATGCCGAGCATGTAGTCGATGCTCTTCATGTCGCCCATGCGTGCGCCCCAGCGGGCCTGGGTCAGCAGGTACGGGCCGCGGCTCATGGCCTCGGCGCCGGCGGCGAGCACGGCCTCGGCTTCGCCCAGTTGCAGGGTCTGCGCAGCGGAAACGATGGCCTGCAGGCCGGAACCGCACAGGCGGTTGACGTTGAAGGCCGGGGTTTCCTTGGGAATCCCGGCGTTCATCGCGGCCACGCGGCCCAGGTAGGCGTCGCGGGCTTCGGTGGGGATCACGTTGCCCATCACCACATGGCCGATCTGCTCGGGGGCGACACCGGAGCGTTCGAGGGCAGCGCGGGTGACCTGGGTGGCGAGGTCGGCCAGGGGCAGGTCCTTGAGCGAGCCGCCGAAGGTGCCGATGGCCGAGCGCACGGCGCTGACTACATAGATATCGTTGTTGTTCATGATCCACTCCAATGGGCTAAGGCGTGGCATGACGCCACCCGCTCTGCGAGAATGACGCCCGGTTCACGCCCGGATTGTCAGCGAGTCTAGGCAAGGGGCGGGGCCGGGCCTATGCCTTAACTGTCCAGCGTGCCTGTCATTTTTTGCAATGCAGGGGCGCCAATGCGGAACTGTTCATGCGGGAAAACGATTCGGTCGCGGTCTACTTCGTCCACATCATGCTGTATGCCCTGCGCCAGCAACCGGCGCGGGCTGCGGCGCTGCTGCGCCAGGCCGGTATCGATCCGGTGGTGCTGGAGGATAGCAGCGCCCGGGTGCCGGCGACGGCGTGCGCCCGTTTGTGGCTGATCCTGATCGAAGCCCTCGACGACGAATTCTTCCACCTCGACAGCCACGGCATGCCCCTGGGCAGCTTTGCCCTGATCTGCCGCGGGCTGATCCAGGAGCCCAACCTGGAAAAGGCCCTGCGCCAGTGCCTGGGCAACTTCAGCCTGTTCCTGCGGGATATCCGCGGCAGCCTCAGCCTGCGCGGGCAGCGGGCGGTGATCAGCCTGCACTCGTGCATCGACGATCCGCAGCGCCGGGTTTTTGCCGAAGAAACCTTCCTCGTCCTGGTGATCAGCCTGCTGTGCTGGCTGGGCGGGCGACGCATTGCAATCGACCGCACCGAGCTGACCGATGCCCGGGTGCGCCTCGAGGACGATGCACTGTTGTGGGGGCCGAACCTGCAATTGGGGGCGGGGCGGACGGAAGTGGAGTTTGCCGCCGACTACCTGAAGTTGCCGGTGGTACAGGACCTTGGCGCGCTGAAGACCTTCCTGCGCAGTGCGCCGCAAGGGTTGGTGGTGCGCTGGCGCAACCAGAACGGCCTGGCGGCGCGGGTGTACCGGCATCTGCGTCGCACCGAGTACGACCAGTGGCCGACCTTGCTGGCCCTGGCGGGTGAAATGGGCCTGAGCCCGAGCAGCTTCCGGCGCCAACTGGAACGTGAAGGCTGCTCGTTCCAGCAGATCAAGGACGAAGTACGCCGGGCCATGGCCTTCGAATGCCTGCGCGATAGCGACCTCAGCGTTGCCGAGATCGCTGCGCAGACCGGTTTCCAGGAGCCCAGCGCGTTTCACCGGGCATTCAAGAAGTGGACCGGGGAGAGCCCCGGCAGCTATCGCCAGCGCCTCGCCGAGGCTTAGGCTTTGTTCGAGAAGTGCCTGCGCGGCGATCAGGCACTTCTCGTACAAACCTACGCCGGGATCATCGCAAAGCCCACGCCAAAGCGGTTCCAGGCATTGATGGTGGCGATGGCCAGGGTCAGGTTGACCACTTCGCTTTCGCTGAAGTGTTCCAGCAGGGCGTCGTACTGGTGCTGCGGCGCATGTTTCTCCGGCAGGCGGGTCAGGCTCTCGACCCAGGCCAGGGCGGCCTTTTCCCGTGGGGTGAAGAAGTTCGTCTCGGCCCAGACGCTGAGGGTCTGCAGGCGTGCCTCGGTTTCGCCGGCCTGGCGCGCATCGTTGGCATGCAGGTTGACGCAATAGGCACAGCCGTTGATCTGCGAGGCGCGCAGGCGGATCAGCTCGAGCAGCGAGTGCTCCAGGCCGGATTTCACCATGGCCTGCTCCAGGCCGACCATGGCTTTGTAGGCGTCCGGGGCGTGCTTGGCCCATTCGATTCGGGTGGTCATTGGCGGGTGCTCCGTTGTGTGTCAGGGGATGGAGCACACCTTAAGTGCAGAGTCCGGCTGGCCGAATAGCCAATTCCGGGTTTTCCAGGGAGGCCAATCCCGCAGGCGCTACCAGAGCACGATCGCCGCCAGTTCCACCATGCACATCACCGTCACGCACAGCGCCAGCAACAGATGCACCCTGACCCCGGTGGCCACGGTCTCGGCGCACAACCCCTGCACCTGCACTGCGTAACGTCGCCGCAAGCGCAACCACGCCAGGCCCGCCACCGCCAGGCACAGCCCGGCCGGTAGCACCGCCAGCCAGCCATGATGGGGAACCCAGCGCAGGAAAAAGCAGCTGCAGACGATCATCGCCAGGATGGTCCGCCGCCACGCCAGCAGGGTGCGCTCCGGTTGCAGGCCGATATCGCCATGGGTCAGTTCAGGCACGGAAGAACACCGCCCAGGCAAAGATCACCATCACCAGCGACACCCCGATCGACAGCGCCGGGGCAATCATCGGGAAGGGCAGCGGCTGGCGCTTGCGCATGGCGCGCTCGACGTTCAGCCAGCGGATGAAGGCCGGCAGGCTCAGCAGCAGCGCCAGGACGATCAGCGACACTGCCAGCAAGCGGCGGGTGCCGGAGGAGAAGATCTCGGCGGTGAACATGTCCACCGCGATACCGCTGGCCAGCAGGGCCAGGGACGTGCGGATCCAGGCGAGGAAGGTGCGCTCGTTGGCCAGGGTGAAGCGCGGGTCCGGTTCCTGGCCGTCGGCGAGGAGCTTGCTCGCGAGCCAGCCGCGGGAGGGGTCGGTGTTGTCGGTCATGGGGTGCTCTCCTGATGGCGAAGGTCAAGCATTCGGCCGTCGCACTTTCCGCGATGTGGTTCGCCGATGGCAAGTGCAATAGAAGGTCCGACAGCAGATCGCGTCAGGGCTGTCAGCCGCAATGCGATTTCCCGGCATCCCCTTCGCGCAGGCAGTACCGTCCTGGGTCCTACAGCGCCCGGTCCCGACAGTGCAGCAGCGCCTCGCGAATCATCGCGCTGACCAGTGCCGGCGAGACCCCCAGGGCGCGGGCGATCTCGTTCTGCTTCATGCCATGGATACGGCTCATCTCGAAGGCTTGCCGGGTGCGCGCCGGCAGGTCGGCGAGGGCGGCCGAGACCCGCTCCAGCACCTGTTGGTCCGAGATCAACGCCTCCGGATTGGCCCCCGGCGGCACCGGCGCTTCATCGCATTCAGTCTCGGCATTGATCAGCCGGTCTTCGAACTGGCGTCGCCGGTAATGATCGATCGACAGGTTGTGCACCACGCGGTTGAGGTACGAGACCCGGGACTGGATCTGCTGGTCCTTGCCGGCGTCATCGACCTTGATAAACGCCTCGTGGACGATGTCCTCGGCGTGGCTGCGGCAGCCGATGATCTTCGCGGCCAGGCCGATCAGGCGCGAGCGCTGGGTCGAGAACACCTCGAGCCAGGGAGAACCACCGCGGGCCACACCGGTTTTTTGCATGGGATACCTGGGTTCCGTTCTTGAAGTCAGCGCGCACGGTCGGGAAATCTAGTGCTATCAAGAAGTATTTGCAACAACTCTCGTAAATGGCGCGCCAGGGCAGCCAGGGCAAAAGCGGATGGAGTAAGCTTGCCCACTTTCCGCCCATGGCCGTCCCGATGTCCGACCCTGCCCAGCCTGAGAAAACCCCGAGCGAGATGGCCGCCGACTGGTGCGTGCGCCTGCATTTCGAGGAATGCAGCGCGGCGGACCGGGCGGCGTTCCTGCGCTGGTATCACGCTGATCCGGTGCACGCCATCGAGTACGCCAACATGTGCCGGGTGTGGCAGGTCAGCGAGCAGTTGCCGGCGCCGGCGACCCGGCGTCGCCGCCTGCCGTCGCTGGCCCGCGCCGCCGCCTTGCTGCTGGCGGTGGGGGCGGCGTGGAGCGCCGGCTGGTCGTGGGGCGTGTTGCCGGGCAGCGTGCGTTACTACGCCGCCGAGGAACTGCGCCGCCAGGTGCAGTTGCCGGACCGCAGTGTGGTGGAGCTCAACCGGCGCACCGGCCTGCTTTACCTCGGCTACCGTGACCAGCGGCAGATTCGCCTGCGTGACGGCGAAGCCTTCTTCGATGTGCAGCGCGATACCGACAAGCCTTTCGTGATCAACACCGAGAACGCCCGGGTGCGGGTGACCGGCACCCATTTCAACGTCTGGACCACGCCGCCGCAGAGCACCGTCACCGTCGCCGAAGGCACCGTGCTGGTCTCCCGTGGCGAGGACGGCGAGGGCGCCAACCAGGGCGCGGAGCTGACTGCCGGCCTGCAGGCCGACGTTCGTCCAGGGCGGGCGCCACAGCTGCGCCGGGTCGATCCGGCGCGGGCCACGGCCTGGCGCCATGACAAGCTGATCCTCGATGACGTCAGCCTGCGCGAGGCCATCGTGCAGTTGAACCGTTACCTCGAGGTGCCTCTGCAACTGGACGGCAGCGCCATCGCCGAGCTGCGCCTGGGCGGGATCTACGACATCGCCGAGCTAGGCCAACTGGTGGCCGCATTGCCACGGATCCTCCCGGTGAAACTGCGCCGCGGCGACGGCGTGCTGATCCTCTCCGCCCGCTGAAATCACGCGCTCCCGACAATTCGCTGAACAAATCCGCGACTCGTTCGTCGATCCGGCATGCGCCCGGTTTCATCCCTCGCGCAGGCCAATACATAACGAGAATCGTCAGGAGCATCATGATCACCCACCCGCTGAATCATTCGCCGCAACGGCTGCGCCAGTGCATCGCCGCCGCGACCCTGGGCCTTGCCATGGCCATGGCGCCGTCGGTCCGCGCCGAGCCCGTAGCGATCGACATTCCGTCCAAGACCCTGGCTGCGGCGCTGACCGACCTGGGCAACCAGGCCGGGCTGCAGATCCTCTACAGCCAGGACATCGTCTCCGGCTTGCGCAGCCAGGGTGTGTCCGGGCAGATGGAGCCAGAGCAGGCGCTGCGGCAGATGCTCCAGGGGACCGCGATCGTCTTCCTGATCGATGGCCGCCACGTCACCCTGCAGGACAGCGCCGGGGAGGCGAGCCTGGTGCTGCCGGGCACCAGTATTTCCGGCCAGGCCTACAGCTCGGTGACGCCGGATGATGGCTACGTCGCCAAGCGCGCTTCGGCGGGGAGCAAGACCGACACGCCGATCATCGAAACGCCGTATTCGGTGTCGGTGGTCACCCGCGAGCAGATCCAGGCCCAGCAGCCCAAGACCGTGTCCCAGGCGCTGCGCTACACGCCGGGGATCAACACCGAGCTGGCCGGTCCGCAGTTCGTCACCGACCAGCTGACCATCCGCGGTTTCCAGCAGGGCACCGGGCGCATGCTGCGTGACGGCACCCGGACCTTCCTCCCCGAGTTCCTCGGCTGGGATGCCCCCGAGCCCTATGGCCTGGAGCGCATCGAGGTGCTGCGTGGTGCCAGTTCGGTGCTCTACGGCGCCTCGGACCCCGGTGGGCAGATCAACCTGGTGAGCAAGCGGCCCACCACCGAACCGTTGCGCCAGGTGCAAGTGCAGGGTGGCAACCATGACTACCAGCAGACGGCCTTCGACCTGGGCGATGCGCTGGACGATGAAGGCGTCTGGAGCTACCGCCTGACCGGCCTGTTCCGCGAGGCCGATGCCCAGGCCGACGACATCACCAACCGCCGCGAGTACCTGGCCCCCGCGATCAGCTTCCGGCCCAATGCCGATACCGAGCTGACGGTGCTGGGCGAGTACCAGAAGCAGACCGGCAACTTCGCCAACCCGCTGCCGGCCCAGGGCACGGTGTTCCACGATCCCCGTGGCCGCCTGGACCGCGATACCAACGTCGGCGACAGCGCCTACGACTTCATGACCAACGAGAAGACCTCCCTGGGCTATGTCTTCGAGCACCATGTCGACGAGGTCTGGACCCTGCGCCAGAACGTGCGCTACAGCGACTACCGCCAGTCCAGTTCGGAAATCGCCATCTTCGGCCCGGTCGGCAGCGACTATTCGCGCTACAACGACCAGCGCAAGGGCGATGGCCGCCTGTTCACCATGGACAACCAGGTTCAGGCCAACTTCGCCACCGGGCCGCTGGAGCACACCTTGCTGATGGGCGTGGACTACAACAATGGCAAGTTCGACCAGCAGCAGGCGCTCAACTTCATCCTCGAACCCTTCGATGTGTACAACCCGGCGCACGGCCAGGCGCTGACCTACGCGCCGGTCAGCAGGGCGAGTTGGGAGCAGAAGCTGTCGCAGACCGGTGTCTACCTGCAGGACCAGTTGAAGGTCGACAACTGGGTATTCCTGCTTGGCGGTCGCTACGACTGGGCCAGCAACCAGAAGGACGACCGTGATCCGCAGACCCAGAAGGACGAAAAGTTCAGCGGCCGGGCGGGCATCGTCTACCTCTTCGACAACGGCCTGGCGCCTTATGCCAGCTACAGCGAGTCGTTCCTCCCGGTGATGGGCGTGACCGCCAGCAACAGCCAGTTGTCGCCGGAGAGCGGCAAGCAGTACGAGCTGGGCCTGAAGTACGAGCCGCCGGGGGCTAACAGCCTGTACACCGTCGCGATGTTCGACCTGACCAAGCGCAATGCCACGGAGTATGTTTCCGGCGTGGCCCGCCAGGATGGCGAGCGTCGCTCCCGGGGGATCGAGTTCGAGGCCAAGACCGAGATCAGCAAGGGCTTCAACCTGATCGGCAGCTACACCTGGAACGATGTCGAGGTGACCAAATCCGATCTCGGCACCGAGGGCAATACGCCGATCCGCATTCCCGAGCACATGGCCTCGGTCTGGGCCGACTACATCTTCCAGGGCGGGCCGCTGGCCGGCTTGAGATTGGGGGCGGGGGCGCGCTATGTAGGCAGCACCTACGGTGACGACATCAACAGCTTCAAAGTCGACAGCTACACGCTGTTCGATGCGCTGGTGGCCTATGACCTGGGCAAGCTCGATGCGTCGCTGCACGGGATGGAGGTGTCGCTGAACGCCAACAACCTGCTCGACGAGAAGTACGTGGCCGGGTGCTTCAGCACGGTGGGCTGCCAGTATGGGCAGCAGCGGACGGTGTACGGGTCGGTGACCTACAACTGGTAAGTGATTGGTCAAAACCGGTTCTCGCGGCTGGTCAAAAACCTGTGGGAGCTGGCTTGCCAGCGATTAGGCCGGCTTGAGCAATGATGTTGTCAGGTCTGGCCAAATCGCTGGCAAGCCAGCTCCCACAAGGTCCGCGGTTGGCGAATTTTCGACGACAGGGAATTTATTCCGCCCCCGCACTGTCTTCCCCTGCGTCAAGGCGATCGGCTATCGTCGCCGGGCACCGTTCCCGTTCGCCGCCGCGAGGCCCGTCATGCAATCTCCATCCTCCGATACCGGCGACGCCCTCGAGCGTCTGCAACTGGCCCTGGATTCCGGGGCCATCAGTGGCACCTGGGTCTGGGACATCCCCAACAACAGCGTCACCGCCGACCAACCCTTTTCCAGGGCTTTCGGCCTGCCCCTGGACCGCTGCCGCGCCGGCATGCCGATCGAGGAAGCCTTCACCTCGATCCATCCTGGCGACCTCGATCGCGTCGCCGCCGAAATCCAGCAGACCATGCAGCGCGGCGGGGCCTTTCGCTGCGAGTACCGGGTCCGGCAGCAAGACGGCTGCTACCGCTGGATCGAAGCCAGCGGCCATTGCGAACTGGACGCCGAAGGGCAGCCCGTGCGCTTCCCGGGCGTACTCATCGATATCGAGTCGCGCCGCGCGGCGGAGGCCGAGCGCGATCGGGTGTCGGCGCTGCAGCGGATCTTCGCCGGGGCGGTCCCCGGCGTGGTCTACGCCAAGGACCTGGACGGGCGGATGCTGGTGGCCAACCACGGCACCACCGAGCTGATCGGCAAGCCGCCCGCCTTTTATATCGGCAAGACCGACCTGGAATTCCTCGAGGACAAGGAGCAGGCACGCCAGGTGATGGCCACCGACCAGCGCATCATGCACGGCGGCAAGGCCGAGCAGATCGAGGAGCAGGTCGACATGGCAGACGGCACCGCGGCCATCTGGCTGTCGGTGAAGGCTCCCTTGCTGGATGACACGGGGGCGGTCATGGGCTTGATCGGCTCTTCCATCGACGTCACGGCCAAGAAAGCCGCCGAAGAGGCGCTGCTCAATCTCAACCGCACCCTGGAAACCCGGATCGGCGAGGCCCTCGCCGAAAACGAGGCCGCGCAGGCCGCACTGCGTCAGGCGCAGAAGATGGAGGCGGTTGGCCAGCTCACCGGCGGTATCGCCCATGACTTCAACAACCTGCTGGCCGGCATCACCGGCAGCCTGGACCTCATCAAACTGCGCCTGGCGCAGGGCCGCTCGGCGGATCTCGAGCGCTATGTGGCGGTGGCCTACGGTGCGGCGCAAAGGGCCGCCGCGTTGACCCACCGCTTGCTGGCGTTCTCTCGCCAGCAAACCTTGCTGCCGGTACCCACCGATATCAATTCGCTGGTCAGCGGCATGGAAGAGCTGATCCAGCGCACGGTCGGGCCGACCATCGATGTCTCGGTGCAACTGGAGTCGCTGCGTTCGACCTGCGTGGTCGATCCGGCCCAGGTGGAAAACGCCCTGTTGAACCTGTGCATCAATGCCCGCGATGCCTTGCGTGGTGGCGGCGAGCTGCGCATCAGGACCTTCGACCAGCCAGGCGGCCAGCACGAACTGCCGCCCGGCGACTACCTGACCATCGCGGTGGAGGACGATGGCTGCGGCATGAGCCCCGAGGTGCTGGCCAAGGCCTTCGAGCCGTTCTTTACCACCAAGGCGGTCGGTGCCGGTTCGGGCCTGGGCTTGCCGATGATCTACGGTTTTGCCCGGCAGTCCGGCGGCCAGGTGCGGATCGAATCCGAGGAGGGCAGGGGTACCCAGGTATTCCTGTCGCTGCCGGCACGGCCCCAGTTGCTTGCGCCGCCAGCGCGCGAACAGACCGTGGAGGACGTCGCCAGGGTCGCCAGTGGCGCCACGGTGCTGGTGGTCGAGGATGAGGCCTCGGTGCGGGCCTTCGTCAGCGAGACGCTCACCGGGCATGGCTATTCGGTGATCGAGGCGGCGGACAGCAAGGCCGGGCTGCGCCTGTTGCGCTCGGACATTCCCATTGATGCGCTGGTCACCGATATCGGCTTGCCCGGTGGCATGGACGGGCATCGGATGGTGCTGGAAAGCCGCGCGGCGCGGCCTGGCTTGCCGGTGCTGTTCATGACCGGCTACGCGCGACCGGAAGTGCTGGACAACTCGCCGCTGGAAGCGCCGGTACTGACCAAGCCGTTTGCCCTGGAGGCGCTGCTTCGGAGTGTCGATGCGCTGTTGAAACGCTGAGAGCGACGCGGACCTTGTGGGAGCTGGCTTGCCAGCGATTGCGATGGTGAAGCCACTGCTGCAATCGCTGGCAAGCCAGCTCCCACAAGGTCCACGCCAATCCAGCTTTCTCGTGTATAAAGCGCTGATAGCCGTCTGATATCAACGTATCGCCACCGAACATTCACATTACTGTCATAAAGTTTCGGCAAAGTGCCTCGGCCATCACATGGAGCACTTTCTGAATGAAACGCCTGATGAAGTCCGCTGCACTCGCCGTTTCGGTATCCCTTTTCGCTTCTTCGGCCTTTGCCGAAAGCGTGCGCCTGACCGGTTCCGGCGCCAGTTTCCCTGCGCCGATCTACCTGACCTGGTTCAAGGATTTCAGCAAGAACACCGCGGGTGTGACTGTTGACTACCAATCGAAAGGCAGTGGTGCAGGTGTTCAGGACTTTCTGAACAAGACCGTCGACTTCGCCGCCAGTGACTCGGCGATGAAAGACGAAGAAATCGCCAAGGTCGCCGAAGGCGTCCAGCTGCTGCCGATGACTGCCGGTGAAATCGTCCTGGCCTACAACCTGCCGGGCAACCCGAAAGGCCTGAAGCTGCCACGTGACGTCTACTCCGACATCTTCCTGGGCAAGATCACCCAGTGGAACGATCCTAAGATCGCCGCTGCCAACCCTGATCTGAAGCTGCCGGCTACCCCGATCACCGTCGTTGTGCGCGCTGACTCCAGCGGTACCACCGCCGTGTTCACCAAGCACCTGTCGGCCATCAACCCTGCCTTCAAGGAAGCACTGGGCGAGGGCAACACCGTCAACTGGCCTGCGACCGACAAGTTCATCAAGTCGCCGAAGAACGACGGCATCACCGCCACCGTTCGCCAGACTCCAGGCGCTATCGGCTACATCGAATACGGCTTCGCCAAGCTGGCCAAGGTCGACTTCGCCGTTCTGCAGAACAAGGCCGGCCAGTACGTCGTCCCTAACGCCGAAAGCGGTGCCGAAGCGCTGGCCGCTGTGAAGATGCCGGAAAACCTGGTGGCCTGGCTGCCTGATCCGGACGGCGCCAAGTCCTACCCGATCACTTCCTATACCTGGATGATCTTCCGCAAGGACAACGGCAACCCGGCCAAGGCCAAGGCCATGCGCGACATGATCGAGTACAGCCTGACCGAAGGTCAGAAGATCGCTGACTCGATGGGCTACATCCCGCTGCCTCCATCGGTTGTCGAGCAGGTACGCAAAGCGTCCGCCAACATCCAGTAAGACTGCCAGCGCGCTCTCGGAGTGGCTTGATCGCCACGCCGGGAGCGTTTGCCCCTGTCCCGGAACTAATCGATGAACACCCCATTTGACATACCGGAAAACCCCGACTCTGCATGCCGGCCACCTTCGGCGAAGGATTTCCTGGTCGACCGCATCTTCCGTGCCCTGGCACGCATCGGTGTTGCGCTGATCCTGGCGCTGGTCTTCGCCCTGATTTTCGAAGTAGGACGCAAAGCGCTTCCTGGTATGGAAAAACACGGCTTCGACGTGCTGTTCGGCACCGTCTGGGACGTCAACCAAGGCAAATACGGAATTCTGCCAGCCATTTGGGGCACGCTTTACAGCGCCTTTATCGCACTGCTGATCGCCGGTTTCTTTGGCGTGAGCATGGCGATCTTCCTGACCCAGGATTTCCTCCCGGCGAAACTCGCCGCCGTCTTCCGCACCATCGTCGAACTGCTCGCCGCGATCCCCAGCGTGGTCTACGGCCTGTGGGGCATCTACGTGGTGATCCCGGCCATCCGTCCGCTGACCGCCTGGCTGAACAGCGAACTGGGCTGGATCCCGTTCTTCGGCACCTCCCTGAGCGGCCCCGGCCTGCTGCCGGCTGCACTGGTACTGGCGATCATGATCCTGCCGACCGTTGCCGCCGTGTCCCAGGACGCCCTGACCAGCGTGCCGATGAAAACCAAGCAGGCCGCCTACGGCCTGGGTACCACCCACTGGGAAGCGATCCTCAAGGTGATGGTGCCGTCCGCGGCCACCGGCATCTTCGGCTCGCTGGTCCTCGGCCTCGGCCGTGCCCTCGGTGAAACCATGGCTTTGGCCATGCTGGTGGGCAACGCCAACACCATCACCGTGTCGCTGTTCGCCCCGGCCAACACCCTGGCGGCCTTGCTCGCCCTGAACTTCCCGGAAGCCGGCCCGACCGAGGTCGAAGTGCTGATGTACGCGGCACTGGTGCTGATGTTCATCACCTTGCTGGTGAACGTGCTCGGATCGCTGCTCATGCTCTACGCCCAGCGGGGGAATAAATAATGACCGACCTGTCCCAACCAGCCACCGCCCTGCCGAGCCTGCAGCGCCGCTTCGAAGGCCGCGCCCTGCGCAGCATCATCCTGACCAGCCTGGCCTGGTTCACCGCGATCGTCGCCAGCGTGCCGTTGCTCTCGGTGCTGTACATGCTCATCACCAAGGGTGGCGCACGCCTGAACCTGGAAGTGTTCACCGAGCTGCCACCGACCGGTTTCGAGATGGGCGGCGGCTTCGGTAACGCCATGGCCGGTACCTTCGTCATGGTCGGCATCGCTGCCGCCATCGCGGTACCGGTCGGCATCCTAGCCGCGGTGTTCCTCGCCGAACTGGGCCCCGACAGCAAGCTGGCCAACGCCTCGCGCTTCGCCGCGAAGATGCTCACCGGCCTGCCGTCGATCCTCGCGGGTGTATTCGCCTACGCCCTGGTGGTCATGACCACCGGTACTTACTCGGCGCCCGCGGGTGGCGTAGCGTTGGCAGTCCTGATGTTGCCGATCGTCGTACTGACGGCCGAGGAAGCCATGAAAATGGTCCCCAAGATCATGAAGGACGCCGCCTACGGCATGGGGTGCACCCGTGCCCAGGTGATCATGAAGATCGTCCTGCCGACCGGCCTGCCGGCGATCCTCACCGGCGTCATGCTGGCCGTGGCCCGCGCCGCCGGCGAAACCGCGCCGCTGCTGTTCACCGCGCTGTTCAGCAACTACTGGATCTACCACGACGGCAGCCTGGCGGTGATGAACCCCACGGCGTCGCTGGCGGTACTGATCTACAACTTCTCCGGCATGCCGTTCGACAACCAGCTGGAGCTCGCATGGGCGGCCTCGCTGGTCCTGGTAATGATCGTGCTGCTGGTCAATATCGTTAGCCGTATCTTCGGCAAGCCCAAGTATTAAGAAAGGGAGCATCTGAACTTGAACGTATCTACTGCGCAACAGGCCGCTCCCGTGGCCAGCCAGGCTCCAGTGGTAATGGACTGCAAGCTGGACAAGATCTTCTACGGCAACTTCATGGCCGTGCGTGACAGCCATGTGCCGATCGAGAAGAACAAGATCACCGGTTTCATCGGTCCGTCCGGTTGCGGCAAGAGTACCGTGCTGCGCAGCCTGAACCGCATGAACGACCTGGTGAAGGGCTTCCGCTTCGAAGGCCACGTGCACTTTCTCGGCCAGGATGTCTACGGCAAGGGCGTCGACCCGGTCGTGGTGCGCCGCTACATCGGCATGGTGTTCCAGCAGCCGAACCCGTTCTCCATGAGCATCTTCGACAACGTCGCCTTCGGCCTGCGCCTGAACCGCTACAAGGGCGATATCGGCGACCGCGTCAAGCACGCCCTGCAAGGCGCGGCGCTGTGGGATGAGGTCAAGGACAAGCTCAAGGTCAGCGGCCTGTCGCTATCCGGTGGCCAGCAGCAGCGTCTGTGCATCGCCCGTGCCATCGCCACCGAGCCGGAAGTCCTGCTGCTCGACGAGCCGTGCTCGGCACTCGACCCGATCGCTACCCGTCGCGTCGAAGAGTTGATGGTCGAACTGAAGAAGGACTACACCATCGCCCTGGTGACCCACAACATGCAGCAGGCGATCCGTGTTGCCGATACCACCGCGTTCTTCTCGGTGGACATCTCGCAAGGCACGCGTACCGGCTACCTGGTGGAAATGGGCCCGACCACGCAGATCTTCCAGAACCCGCGTGAACAACTGACGGATGACTACATCAGCGGCAAGTTCAGCTGAGTCACGCCGTACTTCACAGGCGACCCGCCGCCGGAGACCGAAAGGTCTGCCGGCGGCGGGTCGCTTTATCGTCTGTCCAGCCTTTAGCGGAATAGTCCATGGGTGCGACGCATCGTCTCAATCTGTCAGCGGTAGAACAGGCCCTGCGCGAGGTGCAACAGCACTTCGCCGAGCTCAGCCGGCACTTTCTCGAACCGCGTGATCCGTTCACCGACGAGGTTCTGCAAAATGTGCTTGAAGGCTATGCGCTGATTGACGACTATGTCGCCCGTGGTGTGGACCTGTTCGACCTGCGGCAACTGGACCTGATGCTGGAGATCAACGCCACCGTGCTGTGTGGGAGCGATCCTGTACGCCGGAGTGAATTTGCCCAGCACCTCGAGGCGACCGAGGAGCACTTCTTCAATAACGTCGAAGGCGGCATCAAGGATCTCTACAACTGGTATTGCACCTACCGCAGCGATTCGGTGTGGAAGCGGGCGGCCGGGGTCTACGTCCGGATCCTCAGCAAGCCGCAGCTGTTCATCGAAGGCAACAACCGCACGGGCTCGCTGATCGTCAGCTACCTGTTGATGCGCGCAGGGTTGCCGCCCTTCGTGCTGTCGCTGGACAATGCCGAGGGCTACTTCAACCCGTCCTCGGTGATACGCAATTCTGCCAAGCATGGCGTCAAGGCACTGTATGAACTGCCCAAGATCAAGAAAAAGTACGCGGCTTTTCTTGAAGCTAAAGCACCGGATCCCAGGAAATTCTTTCTGAGCGCTCCCCGCATGCCGATTTATCAGGAGAATCAATGATGGCCAGGTACCGAATGCTCGAGCGAACGCAGGCCAGCGGGAAAAGGGCATGGCAGGCCATCGGGCATGCCATGAACCGGCCGCGCATCCGTATCTCGTTCGACATCGACGACACGCTCGCCTGCCTGCCGCATCACAGCCCTGCCGAAGACAGCAAGCTCCCCGACTTCATCCACCGCTGGCTCGGCGAGCCCCTGCGCAGCGGCACCCGCGCCCTGATCCGCGACCTGCGTCGCCAGGGTTGCAGCATCTGGATCTACACCTCTTCCGGGCGTACCCCTTCCTATATCCGTCGTTGGCTGATGCTGTATGGCATCCGCGTCGATGGCGTGGTCAACAGCGACCGGCACAACCATGCGCTGACCGAGCATGCGTTCGAGAAGATGCCGTCGAAGTTCCCGCCGGCGTTCGATATCGACCTGCATGTCGATGACTCCGATGGTGTGCGGATCGAAGGCGATGACCATGGTTTCCGCGTGGTGGTGATCTGCCCGAAGGACAAGAGCTGGGCCAAGAAAGTGCTGGCAGCGGCGGGCGAAGTACAGGCGAAGCTGGCGCCGCAGCACAAGCCGGTGGTGGCTGTTCGTCGTCCGGAAACCGTTACTTCGTGGCGCGGGCTGGATCGGGCTAACTGAAGGGCCTGAAATCGAAGCATTTCTGTCAGGCTCCATCTTGATGCGTCAGCTACCGGATGAAACCAATTCGACGGCCGACTGCCGCTCAGCGACGCCGAAGCGCTTCGCTGAGCGGCAAGACCGACAATCTACTCCGTCGGCATCTTCTTGAACTCGATCACCTGTTGGGTCACGTAGCTTGCTGCGAACCAGGTGACCATACCGAGCCCGGTGGCGTAGAGCAGCGCTTTTGTGACCGGGTCCACGACGATGATGCACGCCTGCATGCAGACACCGGAGGCCATGTAGGCGATGCGGTTGGCCAGTTTCCAGGGGTTGCTCTCGTCGTCGGCCCAATAGCTGAGCATCCAGAACAAGCCGCCTGCCGCGATCAAGACAGCCGCAGGCGCAGCCGCCACGGCCTGGGCCATGATGTTGTCGCTGGCGTTCAGCAGCCCCCGGCTCTCGCTGTTTAAGAACTCCAGCGTCAGTTGCGTCATTCCGGCAAGCCAGGACAGGCTCAGGAATATCTCGACCCAGGGTCCGGATTTGCGCCCGGTCGGAAAGAACGGAGTGGCAGCCTTTTGCAGCATCTGGCCGGCCCAGAGAATTTTCTGATACCAGTTTATCGCTGCCTTGGGCAAAACGCCCTTGGTCAGCAGGCTCGCCTTCATCAAGCTCGTTACCACGCCATATGCGTTGAGCGCGATGTCGCGAAAGAGATCGGTCCAGCGCTTGATTCTGGCAAACCTCGCCGTGACCTTCTCCTGCTTCAGTGTATCGGAGGCCATCAGCAACTCGATGGCCTCGTCACCCAATGCCAGCTTGCACGTGATGGTGGTGAGCACGGCAGCCGGCCACATCACTACATCGATGATGCGGAACGAGGTATCGATGGTCTTGCCACCGGTAAGCAGGGCGAAGGTCTTTTCCATGAACGGGAAGCGAATCTTGCTGAACAACAGAACGCGGAAGCTGTTGATCAGCCCCTGCAGCGCCGTCAGTAATCCGGTCACCACCTGTTTGAGCACGCGCACGGCGACGTCGGCGATGTTGAACATCAGGCTGAGCACCAGCTTCTCGATCTTTTCGAAGTCCAGGTCGGCGAGCTTGAAGCCCTCGGGGCCGAAGACGTCCTTCGTGTTGACGCCAAGATCCTTGAAGGCTGCCTTCAACTCGTCGAGGTGCTGGTTGATGTCTTGCTCGAGCTTTTGGTGCGAGTCCCCCAGATCGGGCGTTTCATACACCACGAATGCACTGGTGATGCCGTTGATCAGGTCGTTGACCCACGCGGCCGGACCGGTACGAGTGACTTCGTACTTGTTATGTTCTTCCTTGGAATGTTCGCGCACCAGACTGTGCTGCGGCTTGCCCGGTACAGGCTGCCCGGCGCAGTTGATGCCCAGCCGCTTGGCATGGGCACGGAGCCTTTCCTGAACCCCGTCGAAGCCTTTGCCGACGCTGCCCTTCATGCGTTCGGCCAGTTCCAGCATTTCCACGAACTGAGAGTCGACGTTGTCCAGCATGTACTGGCGGACCTTTCCGATGTCCTTCCAGTTGAACAGGAACTTAAGGTATTTCCACACCTCCTCTGCGGCGATCTTGACACTTTCCCACAGGTTCTTGAAGAAGGTGCCGATCGATTGCAGTGTGTCGAGCACGAAGCGCCTGATCTTGCCGGCGATCTCGCAGACGAACTCGATCGCATCGCCGACCTTGCGAATCACGAAGCTGAAGGCCGATTTCACTGCCGAGGTGGCCCTGGCCCATAGCCCTTCCAGAAGGTCCGACAGTGACTCGCCGAAACCACCAAGTTCCGCGTCGTCGCTGCCCTGGATGGCCAGTGCCTGCGCCGCAGTGGTACTGCTGAGCCTGCCCTTGCCGTCGCTGGCAACGCCCCAGGCGTATTGATCGCTCAGGTGGCTGCCCACCTGTGAGTCGAAACCGGCACCCAGCGGCACCAGCCTGGCAGGTCCGGCGGCGTCGCCTAGCAGCAGCGAAGCCTGCTTGAGCGCCGAGACCAGCGCCTCGAGGGTGCGCGAGCCTTCAGCGCTGCGGTACTCGTCGCCGAGCAGCGGCTTGTCGTCGGACCTGGCGGCCTGTAGTTCTGCGACCGAGAGATTGTCGAAACGGCTGTACAGTGTGGCCGCAGGATTCACTTCCAGGGTCTGGCAACAGGCATCGATGTCAATCCGATAAAGCGCCGGAGCGAACGACAGCGCCCGATTGAAGATGCGCAGGCTCCCTTGGGCATCGGTCTGCACTCGAATCGGAGTGTCCGGCCCAGTGGTCACGCTCCGGCCATTGACCACCAGAGTGGACAACACGGACGCGCGCAACGTGACCTCACTGAGCGGCAAGCCAAAACCGTTCTCGTCGGAGATGACGATATTGCTTGCGAAACAGGTGGTAGTGGCCGAGCCCTGCGGGTCGGCAACGCGGATTTCGCTTTCTTGCCAGATACCCTGCGCATCACGCCACAGGTAGCCGGCATGACCATCGCGGTACACCAGCAGTACCCCGGCGGTCAGGTGGTCATCACCCATTACGGGGGCCAGCTCTGCGATGTCGCTGCGTATCATCAACGACTGGTTCCACTGCTCTGCGGCGTTCTCCCGGCAGGTCATCAGCAGTTGCCCGTCCGCCTGCAGGGCCCAGACACTGGTGGCGCCTTCGGCGTTCTCGCAGACGCTGAGTTGACGAATGTTCCTGGCGCGCTCAGGGGCAATCACTTCTTCGAATTGTGGGTCTCGAACGAAGAACTCGTCCTTGCCCAGCAGATGCACACCGTGGCCGCCAACGTATAGGTCACTGCCGTCGGTGCTAGCTGCACCAAGGGACAGGACTCGTGCATCGGGCGGGCAGACGAACGGATGCACACCGGTAGGGGACATCCGGCTGCCTGGCATGCGTCGAGTGAACAGCGCCAGCGTATCGTGGCTGCGTTGTATGCCCAGGGCGAACAAGGTCGCATCGTCGCCCACCGAACCCAGGTCCAAGGCAAGGGTTTCCTTCAGTTCCGATGGCACCGTGAACACCAACGCCTGTTGCAGGGACGGGGCGCGGTCGTCGCGCACCAGCCAGACGTCCTGCTTGCCGCCCTCCATCGCGGACAGCACGATGGTCCAGCGCCGGTCGGGTTCGCGGTGCAGGCGGATGGCATCGATGGTCATGTCGCCACGGGTACCGTAGTCGGTCCAGGGCAGGGCGCTCCAGTCGGTCTGGCTGGCGTCGAGGTTGTAAGCCACCAACAGCCGGGAAACGGCTTTGCCGCTGGTGTTGTCCTTGAGCGCCACCGCCAATGTGATACGTTCCTGGCCGTCGATCTCGGCCCAGGCTGCACTGAACGCCATGACATTGCTTGCGACCGCGATGCTTTCCCAGCCTGCGGAAGCGTCCCCGGTGCGGCGTACCAGCGCCAGGCGCTGGCCCTTGCCCAGCGTCAGTACCATTGGCTCCACCGATGCATTGCGGCGATCGGGCAGGGCGATCATCCTGGCCTGGAAACGGCCAGCAGCCGTAGGGTCTGCCAGGTCGTCGCGGCCGAAGGTACGGGCGGGCTCGATGTACTCGAGCACATCGGTCCCGATGGTGAAGCTGGCCTTCGCTTCGCCGTGTTCATCCAGGGCATCGAGCTGGCTGATTTTGGGAGTCTTGTCCATGCGCGCTTACCGTCCTTGCTTGTTGGTGGTGCCCTTGCCCTGGGTAAAGCTCTGGCGTGGGATGGTGACGTCGACGTACATCACGTCGAGCATCAGGTCGTGGTGTTCGCTGAAGCGCACATTGCGGAAGGCGAAGACCTTCTCCCCTGGCGGAACGAAGGCCATGTTGTCGAGTGTCACCTGTACCTTGCCGAAGGACTCTTCCAAGCGCAGGGCGATCTGCTCGCTGAAGCGCGTGGTCACTTCCCTGGCGCGCCTCACATCATAGTCATTGGAGATCTGCAGTACGTATTTCCTGATGAAGTCGTCGGGTTCGCCGCTGGCGAACGGAGCATGCGCCTTGGCGTTAATGCGCAGTACCGGCTTGATCGAATACTCCAGGCCCTTGTTCTCGATATCGAAGGTCAGCGAGCCGTTCAGTTCGATGTCCGACGCCGCGCGAGCCTCGGACTCGAACAGGGTTACCTTGCGTTTGCGTTCCAGGTGGATCCTTGCCATACCCTTCACGGACCAGGCATTGCCAGGCTGCGGAATAATGCTCAGATCGAGCCACTCCAGCAGCGCGTAGTCGATGTCATCGTGTTTGAACCTGAACATTTTCTGGTTCGACAGCCGCAGCGAGCGGTCCGACAGACTCACGTCCAGGCCGTCGAGTAGGTCCAGCTCCGGCTTGTCGAGACGTTGTGCGATGGTTCGGGAGGCGTCGGATATCGCGATCAGGCGCCTGGCTTCTGCCTCGAAGGCCTTTTGCAACTCCTTGTGCATGTGCTGCTGGAACAGGCGGCCGCGCAGCACCATCAGGCCGGCCACGCTGCTGTTCACGCCGTTGCCGCTTTCGATCTCATACCACGGGCCCAACTTCCCGCGTGCGGCATCGAGCTCATCGCCCGCGAGCATAGGGCGACTGGTAGGGCCGGTGAACACGCCGAGGTAGTCCAGGGTGCGGGTGAGCGGGTTGCTTGGCCCCTGGCTGTGGTCGTCGGTGATCTTGAAGGCGTAGTCACACAGGGTGAAGGTTGACGGGCGCTCAGGTGCGGCGGGGTACACCACGCAGTTGAGAACCAGCTTGTCGTGCAGGGGTGAGACGTCGCTGCCCAGCCAGGTCTCCAGGCGGTCGAGCAAATTATCGCGCGATGCTTCGTCGGGCATACTGAAGCTGGTGACCTCAGGTGGCGCTTCCAGCGTGCATTGGCCTTTGGCCAGAGTCATCAGCAAGGCCTCGATCGAAAGGCCCCCGGCACCGACATCTTCCTCCCGTTCCCACTTTTCCACTTGGTCAGCGGCAGTGGAATCGAACTGGTACAACTGGGCGGTGCTCAGCGTGCGTCGGTCCAGATGCGCGAAGAAATGCACTTTCCAGTGCAGGAACCTGGCGACCTCCTTTCCACCCTGTGTGGCTGACTCGATCTTCAGGCTCATGCGCACACGGTTATTGGGAGCTCCTTGGGTATCGAGGGAAATGGTCGGGTATCCCAGTACCAGATCCAGGCCGTCCACACTGATTTTGTCGGGGCTGCCGGTCCTGATACGCTTCCACACCTTCCAGCCCGCCCGCAGTTGGTCGTTGATCGACGCCTCCGAGAGCGAAAGCGCCATGTCGAAATCCGTGAGCTTGTTCGTTGTTGCCAATGGCATTGGACCACCTCGTTCCTTTAGGTTTTGATCCAGCCACCGGCTACCATCGGGCTGGACAACAAATAATGTCTCATTGCCATCATTGAAGGCTAGTGGAATGTCTCGGCCATTTGCGTGACAGCAAGGACCGGTGTGCGAGGGGCGACTCGAGGGCAAAGAGCACCGAAAAGGGGACTGACCGAACAGCGTTCCATTGCGATGCGAGCGCGGGTTGAATCGATCGAAGAAGTCCCTATGTGACCATGCTCGCCAGAGTCATTGGCTTGAGGATCGATCAGTCAGCTTGAACGCCACCCGGCAAATGAATGGTGAACTTGGTCCCATACACCGGATTCGACGTCACCGAAATCCGCCCGCCATGGGCCTCGGCAATCTGCCGCACGATAAACAACCCCAGCCCCACCGAGCGCAACGCATCCTGCTGCTCGCTGGCGCGCACCATGGGTTCGAACAGGGTCGGCAATAACTCGTCGGCAATGCCCGCTCCGTGGTTGTGAACGGTGATGCTTGCACCATGCTCGGTCAGGTCGGTGGTCAGGGTGATGGGGTAATGCGGGTCGCCGTAGGCCACGCTGTTGGCCACCAGGTTGCCGATCATCTGCTGCAGGCGGTCCGGGTCCACCGGGAACTCGCCACGGCCGCGGGCCAGATGGCGGATAGCGGCGCTGTCGAAGGCCACCCGCAGTTCCGCCACGCTGTGTTCGATGGCCTGCGCGAGGTCGACGGGCTGGCGGCGGATGCTGATGCCCTGGCCGATCCGTACCGAGGCGAAGTCCAGCAGGTCGACGATCATCCGCTGTGCGCGCTCGGCGGACTGGCCGATGCTGCTTAGCAGGCGGTGCTCTTTGTCGGAGCGCGCATCCCGTTCCAGCACCTGCGTGGCCATCTTGATCGCGGTCATCGGGTTTTTCAGGTCATGGCTGGCGATGGCGACCATGCGCTCGGCAAAGATGGCCCGGCGCTGGGTGCTTTCGTAGGCCTCTGCCAGTTCGGCCTTGGCCTGTTGCAGCGCGGTTTCGGCAGTGATCTTCTGCTCCAGCAGCTCTTCGGCCCGCTGCCTGGCGGCGAGAACGGCGCGCTCGTAGCGGTCACGCTCGGTGGTACCGAACAGGGCCAGCTCGTAGTGCACACCGTCAGCGGTTTCCCGGCGCACGCCGTTGAGCAGCATGGCAATGATATGCCCGTCGCGGTGCAGCAGTTCGAGCTTCACTTCGGCCACCGAGCCCTGCATCTTCATCAACGGCACCCAGTGGGTGCGCTGGAACAGGCGGGAGCCGGTGGTCAGCAACTGTTCGAAGCGACGCTCACAAAGGCTCGCCTGGTCATATCCCAGCCAGTTGCAGAAGGTCTGGTTGCTGCGCAGCAGACTGCCGTCCTCGGCCATGACCACCAGCCCGCAGGGTGCCTCTTCGAACAGGGATTCGCTGCAGAGCGACAGGGTGTCATCCATGGCCGAGGCCGCGCTGGGTCAGGAAACTGTCCATGGCTGCGGAACAGGCACTCGGTGCGCTCATCTGCGGGTAATGGCCGATATTGTCGATCAGGTTCAATTGGCTGTCGGGCAGCACGCTGTGCAGGTACTCGCCAACGGCCACCGGCACCACCGGGTCGTCGCCGCATTGCACGATCAGCGTCGGAGTTGGCAGGCCGGCAATATCCTGGCGATGGTCGGAGAGGAAGATCACCCGGGCGAAATGCCGGGCGATCTGCGCATCGGTGCGGCGGAAGCTGTTGGTCAGCTCTTCGCCCAGCGCCGGTTGCCCCGGAGCGCCCATCAATATCGGCGCCATGGTGCTGGACCAGCCCAGGTAGTTGTCGTCCAGGGTATCGAGCAGGGAATGGATCTCTTGCAGGGAGAAGCCGCCGGTGTAGTCCGGAGAGTCGATATAGCAGGGCGAGGCGCCGATCATCGCGTGGGCGGAGATCCGCCCTGGGCGCTGGCGGTCGGCCAGGACGCCGATCATCGCGCCCACCGAATGGCCGACGAGGATCACCGGGCCTTCGGCGTATTCGTCGATCAGTTCGTTGAGGTCCGAGGCATAGCCCCACAGGGAGGCGTATTTGTCGCGGTCGTGCAGCTCGACAGCGGACTGGCCCGCGCCGACCAGATCGTAGGTGACCACCCGGAAACGCGTGACGAAATGCGGCAAGAGGAATTTCCACATCGACTGGTCGCAGCCGAAGCCATGGGACAGGATCAAGGTCGCGCTGCCGCTGCCGGCGAGGTGCACGTTGTTGCGTTTTTGCAGGGTCATACCTATCCCGGGGTTGTGCAGCGCGGTGCGTTCGTTGCCATTTCAGCGTAGTAGCAAAGTGATGCAATTGACCTTGCATTTGACGCTAAAGTTTCGTTTCGTGCGGTCATTTGGATCTGAACGCGGGTGCTATGCAGCCCGGTACCATACGCGAAAAGGCTGTTGGGTGCGTGGATAATGCAAAAGCCCCCGGCGTTTTGGCGGCGGGGGCTTTGGGGGGATTCGATTGGGGAGCTTGTGCGGATTCTGTGGGAGCGGGTTTACCCGCGATAGCGATGGTGAATTCACTATCGTAATCGCGGGTGAACCCGCTCCCACAGGGTCCGCGTCGTGCTTTAGAAATGTACTCTGTGCGGCGCTCGATGAAACGCGACCCCTATACCTAGCTCGCGGGCAAGAGAATCACGAAGTTCTTTTTCATATCTTCCAGCACGGTCCATTTGCCCTTGGCGCCTGGTTCGATAATGAAGGTGTCACCAGCGGCCAGTGTGACGGGGGCGCAACCCTCGAGTTCGATGACGCAGCGTCCACCCAGGACATGGCAGAACTCCCAGACCTTGTAGTCGATGCGCCACGCTCCGACGCTGGCTTCCCATTCTCCGGAAATGCGACCTTGCTGTTCATCGTGATAGTACTTGGAGGTCAGTGTATGAGGGGTGCCCTCCAGGACCTCTTCAAAAAAGGGAAGGTCGCGCACCGGTTGGATATCCAGTTCGCGGAACACGGTCAGTTTCTGGTTCATGGCTTTTGCTCCAGTACGTCGTAGGTTGGGCGATACATCAAATAGGCTTCACCGGTTACGCCCAGCATGGGGTGCGGAACGATCTGGCAGGTTTTAACGATCTGGAAACCATGGCGTTCATAGAAGCGGCGTGCACCGTGGTTCTCTGCGTAATCGATCAGGCATAGACCCTTCAGGCCAGCGTCGTCAGCGCGCTGCTGGGCGTGGCGAAGAAACTGGACGCCCAGCCCCTGGCTGCGCCAGGCCTCATCCAGGGCCAGGCTGGATATGTACAAGGTGTCGTGTATTTCCATGTCGGAATAAGGCGCGAGTACGGGATCTGTCTCGACGGACCTGTCAGGGCTCTCGCGCAAGGCATAGCTGTGCATCATGCCGATGACCCGCCCTTCGGAAGTGGCCATCAGGCAGTTCTTGTAGGAGAAGTCGCCGTATTCCCTGGCATAGCGCGAGGCACCGACACTCAGCAATGCTTCTCCAGGTGCGGCCAGCTTGCTCCATATGTAATCGGCCATGCCCTCCGATGTCAGTTGAAAGAAACGCGCAATATCCTGCGCGTCCGAGGCTTGGGCGGGTCTGAAGGCGATAGGCATGTACGGTGCTTCCGTGGGCTCGGGTGTTGGTCTTCGAGGATTACTCCGTTGGCAGGGTAGGCGGGTTGAAAGATTGCCGTGATGCTCTGGGCGACAGTGTTTGCGCTGTGTGCGACGCAGACGTGGCGGTTTGACCTTTTCCAATGTCGGTCTGCGACAGGTTCAGAAATGCGACGATGACTGGGTCGTCACGGGCAGCTTCCCTCGTCATGCCTCAGCTCTCACGCACCTGTCTTCCTTGCGCAACGCATCGATCAGTGCCTGACAGACTTCCAGTGATTGCCAGGTAGCCCAGGCCACATCCGCCAGAGGCCGGGCGAGCATTTCGCATAGCTGGGCGTTGGATTCGAATGCCGATGTGACTGCTGCCGTGAGGTGCATCAGTACATCGTCGATGTCGACATCGGGATTCACCGCGAAAACGGGTGGATGAGTACCGTTACAGGCGCCGAAATGGGTGGCTGCGGTGGTTCGGCGAGAGGTCGGGGCAGGTGAGGTGTTTTCTTTCATGGTGGCGATCCTTGGCGTTGGAGGAGTTGCCAAGCATCGGTGTAAAACGAGTCCGGGGCGACGGCCTATGTTCCGCATTCCGGATCCTGGACGCTGCGTTATGGCGCGCCAGGCACATGCCGAGAGCTCTTCAGCGTCCTTGCGATCGAGCGCCGCTTGCGCGGCGCATCGCTGGCAAGCCAGCTCCCACAAGGTCCGCGCTGGGCACAACGTTCTGCGGCTGGCTCAACACCCTGTGGGAGCCGGCGTTGCCGGCGATGAGGTCATCAGCAACAGCTTCAATCTGTGGGTCCAACATGGAGTCCCCCACAGTTCCCGTTTCGCAAGGATGCCTGTGTGCTTCATCCGCCCCGAAGAAACTCCAACACAACCCGCCCAACCCCCACCAGATCCCTGACACCCACGGCCGAATGCCCAGCCGGCATCACCACCAGCACCGGCGCCATCCGCTCCGCCTCCGAATACCGACCATGCCCATTCCCCATCCCGCCATGATCACTGACAACGATCACCAATCGCTCAGGCCCAGGGGACACATTCAACGCGCTTTCCCACAATCGCCGCAGCCGCCCATCGGTTTCCCGCACCGCCGCCGCATACCCCGCATCCCCCACATCGAACGCCCCGCGATGCCCGGCCTGATCCACCGCATCCAGATGAATGAACGCCAACTGCGGCTGACAGCGCCGCCACGTGCCCAGCACCTCCTGCTCGATCGCCGCATCATCGGCCCGCAAGACCGTGGCGTGATGTAGCCCGGAACGCGCGTCCAGCCGCTCTCGCACCAACTCATAAAGCCGCTTCCACTGCGTAACCAGCAAGCTCCGGCTACCCGGCACATCCTCCTCGACACGCTCGAACAGCGTCTCGACCTTGATCGGACCAGCGCTGTCATTGTCGAGAATCCCATGCTCCCTGGCCCAACGCCCGGTCAGCACCGTGATCCAGTCCGGCGCCGAGAACGTCTGCTGGGTCCGGCCACTGCTCACATCCACCGTCCCCGCCCTCACCCCGGGTGACTGCACAGCGCCAGGAGCACAAGGCCCTTGCGCAGCGCCAGGTATCGAGAGTTGGAAGACAGGGTCGGTTCACACCGTCAGCAAGCGGGAGCCTCGAACTCTACACCTGCAACCGCAACAGCTCCCGCGCATTCACGCCTGTGCAAGCAGTCGATAACTGCGCAACCTGTCCTCCAGCCGATAGGTGACGGTCACGATCCCCACCTCATCACAGCCAAACTCATCCGCGATCCGCTGCATTTCCCGGCGGCAGGTCTCGGGCGAGCCCACCACCATATCGCCCAGGGTGTCATCGAACTCGGCTCGCTCTTGGGCGCTCATCAGTTCGTAACGACGCTGCACCTCGGCCGGGCTCTGCAACGGCTCCCGAGGCATCCGCCCGGCCGTCATCTTGCGATAGACAGCAGTCCCGGCGACAAACCGCGCCTCCTCATCCGACGCCGCACAAATCACCGCCAGCGCCACCAGACGCGGCGCCGGCGTGGTCATGCCAGCCTGCCGATACACCTCGGCATGATGCTCGAAGATCGCCGGCGTGCAGGCCTTCGGTGCGATAAACCGGGCCAGCGCCAGTCCCATGCCGAGCTGCCCGGCCAAGGTCGAACTGCCACCGCCGGAACCGAGCATCCACAGCGAGGGCAGGGTGCTGGCGTCGACATTGCAGGTCAGCGCTGCATAGCCATGGCCAGCCGGAAAACCACCGCGCAGGAAGGCGCAGAGTTCTGCGGCCTGCTGGGGAAAAGCGTCGTGCTGCGCAACAGTACCCGGCGCCGCCAGGGCAACGGAACTCAGATGACTGCCACCCGGAGCCCGACCGATGCCCAGGTCGATTCGCCCGGGAAACAACCCGCCAATCAAAGCAAAGGTCTCGGCCACCTTGTAGGGGCTGTAGTGGCTCAGCATCACGCCGCCGCTGCCGACCCGCATGTGCCGGGTGGCGCTGGCGATCCGGGTCAGCAGGATCTCCGGCGCGGTACCGGCGAACTGAATGCTGTTGTGGTGCTCGGCGACCCAGTAGCGGTGATAGCCCCAGCCCTCGCATTCAGTGGCCAGTTCCACCGAGGTGCCGGCGGCGCTGGCCGCCGTGCAGTGATCGTGGATAGGGGTTTGGTCGATTACGGTGAGTTTCAACGACACTGGAGAGGTTCCGTTCAGATCGAAATTTGTGTCGATGTTAACTAATTTTGCTAGAAGCTGCGCGGCAACCACAACGCCAGTTGCGGGAAGGCGATCAACAGCCCGATCAGCACCAGCAACGCCAGGCAGAACGGCAGCGCACCGTAGACCACGTCCATGAAATTGCCGCGCCCGCGAATGCTCTGCACCACGAACAGGTTCATGCCGAACGGCGGGGTGATCTGGCCCATTTCGCACAGCACGATCAGCACCACGCCGAACCACAGGGGGTCAAAGCCCAGGCTGACGACGATCGGCACGATCAACGGCGCGGTGGTAATCAGCATCGCCAGGGTGTCCATGAAACAGCCCAGCACGATGTAGAACAGGATGATCGCCAGCAGCGTGAACATCGGTGACAGCTGCAGGTCGGTGACGAAGCTGACCAGGGCAGTGGTCAGGCCGATGGAGGCGAGGACGAAGTTGAGGAAGAACGCCGACAGGGTGATGAAGATGATCATGCCGCTGGTGCGCATCGTGGCTTCGAAGGCCTGGCCCAGGCTCTGCCAGGTGAACGCCCGGCGCCACAGGCCCAGGCCCAGGGCGCTGAGCACACCCAGTGCGGCGGATTCGCTGGCGGTGGCGAAGCCGCTGTAGATCGAGCCGATCACCAGCACGAAGATCGCCAGTGGCGGTATCAGGTCCGGCAGGCAGGCCAGGCGTTCGGCCCAGCGGGTGTGCTCCTTGCGTCCGCCCAGTTGCGGGCGCACCAGGCAGGCGATGACGATCAGCGCGACGAACAGCAGGCTGAGAATGATGCTCGGGATGGTCGCAGCCAGGTACAGCTTGGGCACCGAGACGTTGGCGATCAGGGCGAACAGGATCATGTTGATCGACGGTGGGATCAGGATGCCCAAGGTGCCGCCGGCCGCGATCGAGCCGAGGAACAGCGGGGCGTTGTAGCCCTTGCGCACCTGCTCGGGGATGGCCAGGGTGGAGATGGTGGCGGCGGTGGCGACACTGGAGCCGCTGGTGGTGGCGAACAGGGCGCTGGCGCCGATGTTCGAGTTCATCAGGCCACCGGGCAACCAGGACAGCCATTTCTCCACCGCCTGGTACATGCGCCCGGCCACGCCCGAGCACACCAGCAGTTCGCCCATGAGGATGTACAGCGGAATCGCCACCAGGAGAAATTCGGTGCTGGTGTTCCAGGCGATCTCGCCCATCGCATTGCTCAGCGGCAGGGTGGAAAACAACTGCGACAGCGACATGCCCAGCAGACCGACGCTGACCGCCGCCGCCACGCTCAGCCCGAGCAGGGCCAGCAACAGGAAGAGGGTGATGCTCATCATGGCGTTTGCTCCTTCAGGGGCTTGCCGGCATTGCCGAGTTCTTCGTCGATCTCTTGTTCGACGCTGTTGATGCCGATCAGCGCGCTGACCTCGGCCCAGCGCCCGCGCAGCAGGTGGCCGAGGCTGGTGAGCATCAGGCTGAGCAGGGTCAGGGCGAAGAACAGGTAGCCGGCGAACCACAGCGATTGCGGTATCCATTGCGGCACCTGCAACGGGGTGTTGGACACCGAGTGGTAGTCGATGGAGTCCCACAGCACCGCCCAGGCGTGGTACGTCAGCGCGCAAACCAGGACCGCCATGCAGGCCAGGGCGAACAGGTCGAGGACTACCCGGGGCTTGAGGCCGAGGCGGGCGTAGAGGATGTCGACGCGGATATGCGCGCGCTTGAGCAGGGTCACCGGGAAGGCCCAGGCGCTGGTGATCGCCAGGACGTAGCCGGCGATCTCGTCGGCCCCGCCCATGGACACGCCGAGGGTCTTGCGCAGGATCAGGTCGATGCCGATCAGCAGGGCGCAGCCAAGCAGGGCGAAGCCGCCGACCCAGGTGCTGGCCTTGGCCACGGCGTTGATTGCGGTCATGCCGGAACGGGGGTTATTCATGACGGTAGGCTCCGGAGGACAGGTGCATGCCGAGGGTTTCTCCGACCGTGGCGTTCCAGCGCTCGACGCAGGCGGCGCCGCAGCGCTTGCCCCAATCGT
Source organism: Pseudomonas putida (assembly GCF_001941965.1). Lineage (GTDB taxonomy): Bacteria > Pseudomonadota > Gammaproteobacteria > Pseudomonadales > Pseudomonadaceae > Aquipseudomonas > Aquipseudomonas putida_L. Next base: position 82,214 of record NZ_MKZO01000006.1, read on the forward strand.
TGGCGATCTTCAGCGCGGCCTGGCGCACGGTTTCCCGCTCCTGTGGATCCGGAGCCGAGGCGGTCATATGGGCGGGCTGGTGGATCTGGCAGTCGGGGCGACCGAGGTTGCAGGCCAGGGCGTAGCGGTTCTCCCTGGCGGTCTCGCGCCACAGCGCATCTTCCAGCACCTGGGCCTGGGTTTGCAGGAGCTCGCGTACTTCGGGTGGCAACTGCTGAAAGCGCTTGAGGCCGATGCCGTAGAAGCCGATCGACCAGTCCACCGGCAGGTCGTACAGGTGCTCGGCCACGTCGTACCACTTGGCGGCGTTGCCCGAGCCGATGCCGGTGATGGCGCAGTCGATGACGCCGGTCTGCAGGGCGGTCACCACTTCGGCGAAGGACAGGGTCACCGGGACGGCGCCGATGGCCTTGACCAGCTCGGCCATGTTGCGTCCGCGGGTCCTGATTTTCCGGCCCTTCAGATCGGCCAGGGTCTGCACCGGAGCACGGCAGAAGAACACCTGGGCGGTGTAGGGCACGGTGGCCAGCAGTTTGATGCCGTGGCGCTCGGCCATGCGTTGTTCCAGCACGGGCTTGTAGGCGTTGGCGATGCTGCGGGCGCTGTCGATGTCGGCAGCCATGCCCGGCAGGTCGACGCCTTCGAAGGTGGCGTCGTCACCGGCGACGAAGGCGAACACGCCCATGCCGATGTCCACCGCGCCGAAGCGCATCAGGCGGATGATCTCGGGGCCTTTCAGGCCGCTTTCGGAGAGGCCTAGCAGTTGCGCGGTGACCTTGCCGCCCGAGGCTTCCGGCAGGGTCTGGGTCCAGAAGGGGCGTTCGACTGCGCGGAACGTGTAGTTGTGGCTGCCGCCGCCGACTACGTTGAAGCGCATCTCGGGGTAGTCCTGGGCCTGTGCTGCGGTGCTTGCCAGCAGGGCCAGGGGGATAAGTAGCGAGCTGAGTTTCACGGGAGTCCTCTTGTTCTTTTATTAGGAGCAGTGATCAGCAGTACGGCGCGTACCTTGTAGGAGCGAGGCTTGCCCGCGAAGGACCGCGCTAGCGGTCCCAAAATGGTGTGGTCAATGAGATCCTGGGACCGCTGCGCGGTCCTTCGCGGCGGTTCGGCGGCCCGACAAGCCTCGCTCCTACAACATTCAGCGCGGAATCACTGGTCGGGTCGCCGCCTCGATGGTCGCCCGCGACCCAACGATATCCGGAAATTTCTCGCCCTTCGCCAGCCGCGCCAGGGTCTGTTTTTCATTGCGCTGGAAGTCGATGGCACGTTGCGCCAGCCCGAGCATCTGCTCTGGCGGCAGGAACACGATGCCGTTTTCATCCGCCACCACCGCATCCCCCGCACGCACGACAACCCCGCCGCAGTGGATGGGCGTGCAGAACTCGCCGTCCAGACCAATGACCCGCGTGGTAATCGCACTCGCGCCCCGCGACCAGACCGGCACGCCATGCTCGCGCAATTCGCCCAGGTCGGTGACATAACCATCGACGATGATCCCGGCCACGCCGGCCTGCTTGGCCGCATAGGCCATGGCGCCCCCTAGAGCAGCGGTGATGCGCTCGCCACAGCGGTCCACCACCAGGAAGTCGCCCGGCCGCACGCAGCCCATGGCGTAGTGGAGGATGCCACCGTCATTGCCGGGCATGCGCACGGTCACCGCCGTGCCGACCGCACGCACGTTCTGCAGGTGCGCCTTGATCTCGGGGTGGGGAATGCCGTGGGTGATGAAGTGTCCGATGGTGGCCGGTTCGGCCTCGATCAGCACTTCGAGGATGTTCGGATCGACCGGGGCAGGCAGCGCTTCGATTAGATACATAGTGGGTTCTTGTTATCTCGGATGCTTTTTCGAAGGGTTTCGGTCATCCTAACAACCACCTTGAACGGTCGATAATAAAAATCCGTAAGCACTGGCGGGAGCAGTTTTTATCATGCGTATTACGCTAATGCAGATCGAGGCATTCTATTGGACCGCGCGTCTGGGCGGCGTTCACGCAGCCTCCCGGCATCTTCATCTGACCCAGCCGGCCATCTCGGCGCGGATCAAGGAGATGGAGTCGCTGCTCAGCGTGAAGTTGTTCGATCGCAATAAACAACGCATGAGCCTGACCGCCGACGGACATACCGCTTTACGTCATGCGGAGCTGGTGTTGAACAACAGCACGCAACTTGAACAGTTCGCTGCGCAGCAGAAGAAACACCGGCGTTTGCGCCTGGGCGCCGACGAGTGTTCGGCCATGGTCGGGCTGACGGCGGTCATCACGGAAATCAAGGCGCACTTCCCGGAAATCACCCTGGAAATCACCATTGACGTGGGCGCTGCGTTAAACCGCAAGCTCAACGATCATGAACTTGATATCGCCCTGCTGACCAACCCGGCGACCCGTGAAGACGTCACCGATGTCTTTCTCGGTTGGATGACGTTCCAATGGGTCGCCGCTCGGCATCTCGATATCGAGGAAGGGCCTTTTCTCGCCCGACATGCGCAGGAATATTCAATCGTGACCCACAGCGCGCCATCGACGCTGTATTCGGTAGTTGATCGCTGGTTGAAGGAAAGTGGCTCGGTGAGCCACGCCTTCCATTCGAGCAACTCGTTGGCCTTTATCGCCAAGATGGTTTCGGCCGGGCATGCCATCGGTATTCTGCCGGTACCCTTGATTCGCGACATGCTGGCCGTGGATATGTTGAAAACATTGCCCTGCGATCCGGCGATTCCACCCGCGAAGTTCTGCTTGTCCTATCTGACCGAGCGCCCTGATATGCAACTGGGCGAACTGGTTTCGATTATTCGCGCAACGCTGGTCAAGCAGAACTTCCTGGTGGATTAACGTACTTCAGGCAAGAGCACGTTTCACCGCCGCAATATGCTGCCCCGCCTGGTTAAGCCAGGACAGATCACTGCCCATCAGCAGCATATCGCTGCCCAGTTCCATCAGCCGCCGGGCGTTTTCCCGGTCGGCCGGGGCGCAGGGCACCATCACCTGGATGCCACGGGCATGGCATTTCTCGATCAGCAGTCTCAGGCGCTGCAGCACCTCCGGGTTGCCGAGGCGATAGTCCACCGGCAACTGGCGCGACAGCGAGTAGTCCGCCGGCCCGAAGTGCACCGCATCGATGCCTTCCACATCGAGTATCTCGTCGATGTTGTCGAAGAACTCGAAGCTTTCCGCCATCGGCACGATCACGCTGCGGGCGTTCTCCGCCTCGGTGTAGCGCGCCCAGTCGAAGCCGGGCCCGGCGAAGCCTGCCGAGCGCACGGAGCTGTCGCCACCACGGCGCCCGAGCGGCGGGAACTTGCTGAACTGGATGATCTGGCGCATCTGCGCGGCCGTGTGCACCTGCGGCACGATCACCCCCGCAGCGCCCATTTCCAGGGCCTTGCGGATATCCCATTCGAGTGTGCCGCGGACCCGCACCAGGCTGGGAATGGCCGCGTGACTGGCCGCCAGCAGAAGCTTTTCCATGTCGCGGTCGATGCCGAGCGCGGTGTGCTCGGCATCGATGAAGACGAAGTCCAGCCCCCAGTTGCCGGCCACTTCGATGGCCATGCAGGCGGTGCTGTAGATGTTCATGCCGAAGGTAGTGCCGCGCGCCATGCGCGCCTTCAGCAAGGTATGTGTGGTGCTCTGGTTCATGGTCGAGTTCGTCCGGGTCAGAGGCGGTAGGTTTCAGGCAGCCGGTCACGGAACGGATGCACTTCGAACACGCCCGGGTCGCGGATCAGCGACTTGTTGCGGGCCTTGGCCAGGTCGATCTCGACGCTGTACACGCCGTCTTCCAGGCCGGCACGCACCAGCGTCTTGCCGGACGGCTCGATGATGTGGCTGGTGCCGATGAACTGCATGCCCTCGTCCATGTCGTTGCGGTTGGGGGCGACGAAATAGACCATGTTTTCCGCCGCGCGCACGGTGCTGAAAATGTCCGGCAGCATGCGCGCCTGCTCGGGCCAGGCCGCCGGCAGCACGACGATATCGGCGCCTTCCAGGGCCAGGGTACGCACTACCTCGGGGAAGCGGATTTCATAACAGATGGCCAGGCCGACACGGCCGATCTCGGTGTCGAACACCGGTGGCGTCCATTCGCTTGGGCGGTCGGTGAAACGGTCGCCGATCATGAACGGCAGGTGGCGTTTGCGGTGCAGGCCGATGATGCCCTCGGCGCCGATCAGCGCCGCGGTGTTGAACACCTGGGCGTCGTGACGCTCGTAGAAACCGACCACGATCAGGATGCCGGTCTGTGCCGACACTTCGAGCAATGGCGCCAGGGCGTCGAGGGTGATGGCGCCGCGTTCGAGGTCCTCACGGCTGTCGAAGGCGCCGCCGGTGATCAGGCACTCGGCGAAGGCGATCAGGCGCGAGCCTTCGGCGGCGGTCTGGCGCGCCAGGGCAGCGACTTTATCAATGGTCTGTTCCGGGTTGCCGGCTACGGGATGAATCTGTGCGACGGAGATTTTCATGGTGTTCCTTGATGACAAGAGAGGAGCGCCGCACCCGGCGGCGCGCTTGGCTTCACTGCGCCTGGTAGGCCATGGCCTGGTAGACCTTGCTGACCAGTTCGGGGTTGATTTGCGCGGCGTATTTGTCCACCACCGGGCGGATGGTGGCCTGGATGCGTGCGACTTCTTCGGGCGCCACGTCGTTGACCTGCATGCCGCTGGCCTGCAGCTCGGCGATGGCCTTGGTGTCCGCCTCGCGGGAGATCCGCCGTTGCTCCAGGCGCACGTCCTGGGCCGCTTCGCTGAGCAGTTGCTGCTCATCGGCATTCAGGCTGTCCCAGAAGGTCTTGCTGATCAGCACGATCTGCGGGTTGTAGTTGTGCCGGGTCAGGCTCAGGTACTTCTGCACTTCGTTGAAGCGCGAGGCGAGGATCAGCGCCGCCGGGTTTTCCTGGCCGTCCACGGTGCCGGTCTCCAGGGCGGTGTTGACCTCGGTGAAGGGCAGGGGCGTCGGGTTCGCGCCCAGGGCGCGCCACACATCGAGGAACAGCGGCGACTGCTGGGCACGAACCTTCAGGCCGGCGATATCTTCAAGCTTGCTCACCGGGCGTACGTTGTTGGTCAGGTTGCGCACGCCAAGCTCCCAGAAGGCCAGGCCCACGAGGTTTTTCGCCGGCAACTGGTCGGTGAGCATCTTGCCCACCTCGCCATCGAGCATGGCGTCCACTTTGGCGGTATCGGTGTAGAGGAACGGGAAGTCGAGGATGCCGAAGTCGGTGACGTGGTTGATCATCAATCCGGCGTTCCAGGTCATCATTTCCACCACGCCGCCCTGCAGCGACGACAGCACCTGGACGTCGCCACCCAGCACACCGTTGGGGAAGGTGCGGACCTTGATCTTGCCGCCGCTGCGCTGTTCGACCTGCTTGGCGAACAGCTCCATGCCGATGGCCGGCGGGGTGCCCTTGGGGCTGGTGGCGGCGAACTTGATGGTGCGGGCGTTGTAGTCGGCGGCCATGCTCAGGCTGCTGGACAGCAACAGCGCGGCGATGAAGGCGAGTTTCTTCATGGTGTGGGTACCTTTTGTTTTTATTGAGTGTCAGTGGCCGAACCACTGGGCCGGGACGAGGACCAGGTCGGGGAAAAGCACCAGCAGGAACAGCACGATGATTTCGGCGATGAGGAACGGGAAGGTGCCCTTGAGCAGTTCCTCGTAGCGCATCCTGCCGATGCCGCAGACCACGTTGAGCACCGTGCCCACCGGCGGGGTGATCAGGCCGATGGAGCAATTGATCATGAACAGCACGCCGAAATAGATCGGGTCGATGTTCGCGGCGGTGACCACGGGCACCAGGATCGGGGCAAGGAGCAGCACGGTGGGTGTCAGGTCCATGACCATCGAAATCACCAGGATCAGCAGCATCAGCACCACGATCAGCAGGCGCGGGCTGTCGATGACCGGCTGGATCAGGTCGATGATCTGCCCGGGGATATCGGCGATGGTGATCATCCATGCCGGAATCGAGGCGGCGGCCACCAGGAACATCACTGCGGCGGTGGTCTTGCCGGCGCGCAGCAGCAGTTCATTGAGCGACTTCAGGCTCAGCTCCCGGTAGATCAGCGAGGACACCAGCAAGGCGTAGACGCTGGCCACGGCGCCGGCTTCGGTGGGGGTGACGACCCCGAAGCGCAGGCCGACCACGATGATCACCGGCAGCATCAAGGCCCAGAAGCTGTCCACCAGCGCCTTGAGGCGTTCCTTGAGGCTGGCCTTGGGGCTCAGTTCCACCTCGTCGTTGCGTCGGGTCATCAACCACCAGGCCACCACCAGCGCGGCGGCGATCATCAGGCCCGGGGCGATCCCGGCGAGGAACAGCTTGGTGATCGACAGTCCCGAAGCGACACCGAGCACCACGAAGCCGATGCTCGGCGGAATGATCGAGCCGAGCACCGACACCGAGGCGATCAGCCCCCCGGAGCGATTACGGTTGTAGCCGGCGATGACCATCATCGGCAGCAGCAGGGCGGTCAGCGAAGCGGCATCGGCCAGTGCCGAACCCGACAGGCTCGACAGCAGCACCCCGGCGAAGATGGTCACGTAGCCCAGCCCGCCGCGCAGGTGCCCGACCAGGGTGATGGCCAGCTTGATGATGCGTTTGGACAGGCCGCCGGTATTCATCACTTCACCGGCGATGATGAACAGCGGAATGGCCAGCAGCGGGAAACTGCCTGCCGAGTTGATGATGTTCTGCGCGATGATCTGGCCGTCGAACAGGCCCAGCAGCCACATCAGGGCCACGCCGCAGAGAATCAGGCCATAGGCGATCGGCGTACCGATCAGGATGGCGGCCATCAGCACGCCGACGAAAACGGACAGGGCCATTATTCGGCTGCTCCATGTTCAGTGGACGGGGTCGGCGCAGGGAGTGTGCCCATGAGGTTGCGCACCAACTGGGTGCAGATCAGCAGCGCGCTGCAAATGGAAAAGACCAGGCCAGCGCCGTAGAACAGGGCCATGGAAACCCCCGTGGACGGAGCGCCGACATGCAGGTTGATCAGCGTCTGCTTCCAGCTGCCGTCGAGGAACAGCCAGGTGACATAGAGCATCAGCACCTGGGTCAGGGCCAGCAGGCACCTGGCGACGCCGGGCGAGGCACGGCGGGTGAGGATATCGACGCCGATATGGCCGTTTTCGTGGAGCATCAGCTGGGCGCCGGCGAAGACCAGCCAGACGAACGCCAGGCGGGAGATTTCCTCGCTGAAGAACAGGCCTGAGTTGAAGCCGTAGCGCAGCACCACATTGGCGAAGATCAGACAGGTAATGCCGACCAGGCACAGGACCACGAGGCTTTTGAGGACGAGGAAGTAGCTATCGATCAGTGTTTTCATGGCGCCTCCTGGAACATTGCTGTCCAGAGGGCGCCGGGCGTGCCTGGTGTGAAGAAGAGGACGGCGAAGTCCAGGGATATCCGGGAGAAGGGCATCGGGGGTCACCTTTTTATTATTAGACATACGTCGTCGTATGACTGACCCGATTGTTCAACTAAACGTGGGCGCTGCGCTGCCTCAAGATTTTTATCAGGGGGATAAGGAATGGCGATCAGTGGGCGGCCAGCCGTGCCTGCTCGAGGACGCCAATGGCCTCAAAGGCAGGCACCCGGCAATCCCACTGCGCACAAACCCATCTACGCTCAACCTTTCACCGGCGGCTCCTCGCTCGGCGGATCGCCCACGGTGGGTGGCATGGTCGGCTGCACCGGCACGCCCTCCGGATCCTCCTCGTCGGGTACCGCTGGCGGCAGGGTCGGGTCGTCGATATTCGGATCGGGCGTTTCCGCAGGGATAGGAATGTTCATCGCTGTACCTCGCAAGGACGTTGATCGTGTCTTTCGCTTGGACCCCTTTCCCGCAACAACGCTCATTTTTTATTGAACCCCCGCGCCTGCCATTGCTCTCAACCCTTACCGCCACGCCGTAACGGAGCGATGTTCGATGACCCGCAATGAGCCTTTCGTAACCGAGCGCATGGCCGCTGCCGACAATCCCGCCGACGATCCGCTGACCCTGTCCCAGGCCCTGTTGCTGCCCCGGGTGGTGATCGAGAACACCACGCCGGTGCTCGATGCCGGGCTGTATGCGGTCAAGACCGAGACCGGCCGCACGGTCACCGTGGGCAGCACGGTCTACGCCGACGGCCACGATGTCCTGGCGGTGACCCTGAACTGGCGCCAGGCCCATAGCCGGCGCTGGCGCAGCATCAACATGAGTTTTCTCGGTAACGACCGCTGGGAAGGCCGCTTCAGCATCAATGAAGTGGGGCGCCATCTGTTCGTGATCGAGGCGTGGGTCGATGCGTACGCCACCTACTGTCACGATCTGGAGAAGAAATTCGCCGCCGGGGTGAATATCGAGCTGGAATTGGAGGAGGGCCGCCTGCACCTGGAGCATGGTGCCGAACGCAGCGCCGGGCCGCTGCGCGAAGAGCTGGCCGGACTGGCCCGACGCTTGAGCAAGGGGCTGCCCGCGGCCAGTCGGGTCGAGATGCTGGTGGCCAACGATACCCGGGTGCTGATGGCCCAGGCCGATCCGCGCAGCTACCTCAGCCGCAGTCCGGAGTTTCCATTGGACGTCGAGCGCGAGCGCGCGGCCTTTGCCAGCTGGTATGAGCTGTTTCCCCGCTCGATCACCGACGATCCCCAGCGCCACGGCACCTTCAACGATGTCCACGGGCGCCTGCCGATGATTCGCGACATGGGCTTCGATGTCCTGTACTTCCCGCCGATCCATCCCATCGGCACGAAGTTTCGCAAGGGCCGCAACAACTCGCTGACGGCCGGGCCGGACGATCCCGGCAGCCCTTATGCGATCGGCAGTCCCGACGGCGGTCATGACGCGATCCATCCGCAACTGGGCAGCCGCGAGGACTTCCGTCGCCTGGTCGCCGCTGCGGCGGAGCACGGCCTGGAGATCGCCCTCGACTTCGCCATCCAGTGCTCCCAGGACCACCCCTGGCTCAGCGAACACCCCGGCTGGTTCTCCTGGCGCCCGGACGGCAGCATCCGCTATGCGGAAAACCCGCCGAAAAAATACCAGGACATCGTCAACGTCGATTTCTACGCCGCCGACGCCGTGCCCTCGTTGTGGCTGGCGCTGCGCGATGTGGTGGAAGGCTGGGTGGCAGAGGGCGTCAAGCAGTTCCGCGTGGATAACCCGCACACCAAGCCGCTGCCGTTCTGGCAATGGCTGATCGCTGATATCCGCAGCCGCCATCCCGAGGTGATCTTCCTTGCCGAAGCCTTTACCAAGCCGGCGATGATGGCCCGTCTGGGCAAGGTCGGCTACAGCCAGAGCTACACCTATTTCACCTGGCGCAATACCAAGGCGGAGATCCAGGAGTACTTCGAGACGCTCAACCAGCCGCCGTGGTCGCTGTGCTACCGGCCGAACTTCTTCGTCAACACGCCGGACATCAACCCGTTCTTCCTGCACACCTCGGGGCGCGCCGGGTTCCTGATCCGCGCGGCACTGGCGACCATGGGTTCGGGCCTGTGGGGCATGTACTCAGGCTTCGAGCTGTGCGAGGCGGCGCCGATCCCGGGCAAGGAGGAATACCTGGATTCGGAGAAGTACGAGATCCGCCCGCGGGACTTCACCCAACCCGGCAACATCATCGCCGAGATCGCCCAGCTCAACCGCATCCGCCGCCAGCAGCCGGCCTTGCAGAGCCACCTGGGCGTGCGCTTCTACAACGCCTGGAACGACAACATCGTGTATTTCGGCAAGCCCGCCCCGGATGGCGAGAGCTTCGTGCTGGTCGCCATCAGCCTAGACCCGCACAACGCCCAGGAGGCGCATTTCGAGCTGCCGCTGTGGGAGCTGGGCCTGGACGACAACGCCGTGACCCGTGGCGAGGACCTGATGAACGGCCATCGCTGGGAGTGGTTCGGCAAGACCCAGTGGATGCGCATCGAACCCTGGCACCTGCCGTTCGGTATCTGGCGCCTGGACAAGGTGCACTAGGAAGGGAAGTCGAGCATGGCGAAGAAAAGCCGCCCCGCGGCCTTTATCGATGATCCGCTGTGGTACAAGGACGCGATCATCTACCAGATCCATATCAAGTCTTTCTTCGATTCCAACAACGACGGTATCGGCGATTTTCCCGGCCTGCTGGCCAAGCTCGACTATATCGCCGAGCTCGGGGTCAACACCCTCTGGCTGCTGCCGTTCTACCCGTCGCCGCGCCGCGACGACGGCTACGACATCGCGGCCTACAAAGCGGTGCACAGCGACTACGGGACCATGGCCGATGTGCGCCGCTTCATTGCCGAGGCACACAAGCGCAACCTGCGGGTGATCACCGAACTGGTCATCAACCACACCTCCGACCAGCACCCCTGGTTCCAGAAGGCCCGGCGCGCCAAGCCGGGCTCGGCGGCGCGGAATTTCTATGTCTGGTCCGATAGCGACGACAAGTACGACGGCACGCGGATCATCTTCCTCGATACCGAAAAGTCCAACTGGACCTGGGACCCGGTGGCCGGGCAGTACTTCTGGCACCGCTTCTACTCGCACCAGCCGGACCTGAACTTCGACAACCCGCAGGTGATGAAGGCGGTAATCGGGGTCATGCGCTTCTGGCTGGACATGGGCGTCGATGGCCTGCGCCTGGATGCCATTCCGTACCTGATCGAGCGCGACGGCACCAACAACGAGAACCTTCCGCAGACCCACGCCGTCCTCAAGCAGATCCGCGCCGAGATCGACGCCAACTACCCTGACCGCATGTTGCTGGCCGAGGCCAACCAGTGGCCGGAAGACACCCAGCAATACTTCGGCGACGGCGAGGGCGACGAGTGCCATATGGCCTTCCATTTCCCGCTGATGCCGCGCATGTACATGGCCGTGGCCCAGGAGGACCGCTTCCCGATCACCGATATCCTGCGCCAGACCCCGGCAATCCCGGAGAACTGCCAGTGGGCGATCTTCCTGCGCAACCACGATGAGCTGACCCTGGAGATGGTCACCGACCGCGAGCGCGACTACCTGTGGAACTACTACGCCGCCGACCGCCGTGCGCGGATCAACCTGGGCATCCGCCGACGCCTGGCGCCGCTGATGCAGCGTGACCGCCGGCGCGTCGAGCTGCTGACCAGCCTGCTGTTGTCCATGCCCGGTACGCCGACCTTGTACTACGGCGACGAGATCGGCATGGGCGACAACATCTACCTCGGCGACCGCGATGGCGTGCGCACGCCGATGCAGTGGTCGATCGACCGCAACGGCGGCTTCTCCCGCGCCGACCCGGCGCGCCTGGTGCTGCCGCCGATCATGGATGCGCAGTACGGCTACCAGAGCGTCAACGTCGAATCCCAGGCCGAAGACCCGCACTCGCTGCTCAACTGGAACCGCCGCCTGCTCACCGTGCGCAAGCAGCAGAAGGCCTTCGGCCGCGGCACCCTGAAAATGCTGGCGCCGAACAACCGCCGGATCCTCGCCTACCTGCGTGAATACACCAGCCCCGAAGGTGTCAGCGAAACCGTACTGTGCGTGGCCAACGTATCGCGCGCCGCGCAGGCGGTGGAGCTGGACCTGGCACCCTGGATCGACCGGGTGCCGGTGGAAATGCTCGGTGGCTGCGCTTTCCCGCCGATCGGCCATCTGCCCTTCCTGCTGACCCTGGCGCCCTACGGCTTCTACTGGTTCCTGCTGGCACCGAAGGACCAGATGCCCAGTTGGCACGTCGAGGCGGCGCAACCCTTGCCGGAGTTCACTACCTTGGTCGTCAAGAAACGCATGGAGGAACTGCTGGAGGCTCCGGCCCGGCAAACCCTCGAAGCAACCATCCTTCCTGAATACCTGCCGAAACGCCGCTGGTTCGCCGGCAAGGACCAGGCCATCGACAAGGTCCACCTGGCCTACGGCGTGCGCTTCGGTACGCCGACCAGCCCGGTGCTGCTGGGCGAGCTGGAGGTGGACAGCGGTGGTCAGCGCCGTCGCTATTTCCTGCCCTTCGGCCTGATCGGCGAGGAGCAGATCCATACCGCGCTGCCCCAGCAACTGGCGCTGGCCAGGGTGCGGCGCGGGCGTCAGGTCGGTTTCATCACCGATGCCTTCAGCCTGGAAACCTTTATCCGTGGCTTGCTCGCCGGCTTCCAGGAGCACCTGCGCCTGCCCGGCAGCGATGGCGAACTGCAATTCGAGTCGACCCCGCAACTGGCGGCGCTGAAGCTGGGCGATGACGCCGAGGTGCGCTACCTGTCGGCCGAGCAGTCCAACAGCTCGGTGGTGGTCGGTGGCAGCCTGGTGCTCAAGCTGATCCGCCGGGTCAATGGCGGCGTGCATCCGGAGCTGGAAATGGGCGCCTACCTGACCGCTGCCGGCTTTGCCAATATTTCGCCGTTGCTCGGCTGGCTGAACCGCGTCGACGACAGCGGCGAGCCGTACCTGCTGGCCATTGCCCAGGGTTACCTGAACAACCAGGGCGATGCCTGGGACTGGACCCAGAACAACCTGGAACGGGCCATCCGCGACGAGATGGAGCCGCCGCAGTTGCGCGGCGAGGGCCATGCCGATGCCCTCGAAGACCTCACCGGCTTTGCCGCCTTGCTCGGCCAGCGCCTCGGCGAGATGCACCAGATCCTGGCCCGGCCCACCGACGACGAAGCCTTCAAGACCCGCATCAGCGACGCCGAGGACAGCCGCCGTTGGGGCGAGCAGATTGCCGATCAACTGCGCACCGCCCTCGACCTGCTGGTGCAGCACCGCGACGCACTGGACGAGGAAAGCCAGGCCCTGGTCAGCGACCTCGAACAGCAGCGCGATGGTTTGCTGCGCGAGGTCGGGCAACTGGCGCAGCAGGCCGAGGGCGGCCTGGTCATGCGCGTGCACGGCGACCTGCACCTGGGGCAGGTGCTGGTGGTGCAGGGTGATGCCTACCTGATCGACTTCGAGGGCGAGCCGGCGCGGCCGCTGGACGAGCGCCGGGCTCGCCACAGCCCGTACAAGGATGTCAGCGGCGTGCTGCGCTCCTTCGACTACGCTGCTGCGATGGCCTTGCGCGGAGCAGCGGGCGCTGGCGCACTGCCGGACAACCTGCAGGCACGCCAGCGGGTCACCAAGCGTTATCTGCACGCTGCGCGCCATGCCTTCGTCCAGGCCTACGGCCTGGCCACCGCCAGTCTGCCCCATGCCTGGCTCAAGGAAGGCGGCGAGCAGGCGGCACTGGAATTGTTCAGCCTGGAAAAGGCTGCCTACGAAATCGCCTATGAAGCGGAAAATCGCCCGAGCTGGCTGGCCGTGCCCTTGCATGGTCTGCATGGGCTTGTAAGTACCTGGGGAGAGCAGTAGATGAGCGTGCACAAGAAGGAACAGGGTGGACTGGGCCGCAGCGATATCGACGACCTGGTCAATGCCAGGCACGTCGATCCGTTCGCGGTGCTCGGCGCGCACGCCGATGGTGCAGGAGGCACCTGGCTACGGGCTTACCTGCCGGAGGCCTTGAGCGTGCAGGCGCTGGGTGGCGACAGCGACGAGTTGATCGCCGAATTGCAGCAGGAGAGTGTGCCGGGCCTGTTTACCGCGCATGTGCCGCGGGGTATCGACAAATACCGCTGGCGGATCAACTGGGCCGGTGGTGAGCAGGTCACTCCGGACCCGTACAGCTATGGCCCGCAACTCGGGGACATGGACCTTTACCTGTTCAGCGAGGGCAATCATCGCGACCTGGCCAACCGCCTCGGCTCGCAGCCGGTGACGGTGGACGGGGTCGAGGGCGTGCGCTTCTCGGTGTGGGCGCCGAATGCCCGGCGGGTCTCGGTGGTGGGCGACTTCAACAACTGGGACGGGCGCCGGCATCCGATGCGCCTGCGTCACGCCAGCGGGGTCTGGGAACTGTTCATTCCCGGGCTGCGCGCCGGCGAAACCTACAAATACGAAGTGCTCGGCCATGACGGCGTGCTGCCGCTCAAGGCCGACCCGCTGGCCCGGGCCACCGAACTGCCGCCAAGCACCGCCTCGAAGGTCGCCGGCCCGCTGGCCCATGAATGGCGCGACCAGGACTGGCTGCGCGAGCGCGGCGATGCCCAGGGCGTCGGCGCACCGCTGTCGATCTACGAACTGCACGCCGGCTCCTGGCAATGCGAGCTGGACGAAGCCGGCGAGGTCAGCCGCCTGTACAACTGGCGCGAGCTCGCTGAACGGCTGATTCCCTACGTGCAGGAGCTGGGTTTCACCCATATCGAGCTGATGCCGATCATGGAGCACCCGTTCGGCGGCTCCTGGGGTTACCAGCCACTGTCGCTGTTCGCACCGACCTCGCGCTACGGCACGGCGGAAGACTTCGCCGCCTTCGTCGATGCCTGCCACCAGGCGCGGATCGGCGTGATCCTTGACTGGGTCCCGGCGCATTTCCCCACCGACAGCCACGGCCTGGCGCGCTTCGACGGCACCGCCCTGTACGAGTACGACAACCCGCTGGAGGGCTTCCACCAGGACTGGGACACCCTGATCTACAACCTCGGCCGCACCGAGGTCCATGGCTTCATGCTGGCTTCGGCGCTGCATTGGCTGCGCGAATTCCATATCGACGGCCTGCGCGTCGATGCGGTGGCCTCGATGCTCTACCGCGACTACTCGCGCAAGGCCGGCGAATGGGTGCCCAACCGTCACGGCGGGCGGGAGAACCTCGAAGCCATCGATTTCCTTCGCCACCTCAACGAGGTGGTCAGCCTCGAAGTGCCGGGTGCGCTGGTCATCGCCGAGGAATCCACCGCCTGGCCAGGTGTCAGCCAGCCCGTGCAGCAGGGCGGGCTGGGTTTCTCGTACAAATGGAACATGGGCTGGATGCACGACACCCTGCACTACATCCAGAACGACCCGATCCACCGCCAGCACCATCACAACGAGATGAGTTTCGGTCTGATCTATGCCTATTCCGAGCACTTCATCCTGCCGATCTCCCACGACGAAGTGGTCCATGGCAAGCGCTCGCTGATCGACAAGATGCCTGGCGACCGCTGGCAGAAATTCGCCAACCTGCGCGCCTACCTGGCGTTCATGTGGTGCCACCCGGGCAAGAAGCTGCTGTTCATGGGCTGCGAGTTCGGCCAGTGGCGCGAGTGGAACCATGACAGCGAGCTGGACTGGTACCTGTTGCAATACAGCGAGCATTTGGGCGTGCAGCGGCTGATCGGTGATCTCAACCGGCTGTACCGGGAAGAGGGCGCCTTGCACCAGCAGGATTGCCAGCCGCAGGGCTTCCAGTGGCTGATCGGCGATGATGCCCACAACAGCGTGTTTGCCTGGTTGCGCTGGAGCCGCGAAGGCGAGCCGCTGCTGGTGGTGGCCAACTTCACTCCGGTACCGCGGGAGGGCTACCGGATCGGTGTGCCGTTCGGCGAGCGCTGGGACGAGGTGTTCAACAGCGATTCGCAGCGTTATGCCGGGTCGAACTTCGGCAATGAAGGGGCGGTGAAGGGCGGGACGGTGCCCAGTCATGGGCAGCCCATGTCGCTTGAGGTGAATCTGCCGCCGTTGGGGGTGCTGATCCTGCGGCCTGCTCAGCAGTAATATCTTCCTGCCAGCCCATCAGCGCCGACCGCGAGGTCGGCGCCGCTCCAGCAACAACAAGCGCAACGCCTTTGCCAGCAGCGCGCCCAGAATGCACCCCGCTGCCGTGGCGATGATCTGCAGCAGCAACCCCAGCCCGCTGGCCAGGCGCGGCGCCTCGGCAAAGTGGATCAGCTCCGGCCACAACGCCAGCCACAGGGCGATGAATCCCAGCACCAGGTCGTACCACAACCCGCTGACCCCGGCCGGACGATAGCCGCGAACGAACAGGATGAACGCGCTGAAGGCCATGGCCAGCAGCACAACGCCAAACACCTGGTGAAGCGCGTCGGGTCCGGACATCAGGCCTGCTCCCCGTGCTCGCCGCGCAAGCGCAGGCATTGCTGGCGATGCAGGCCCAGGCGCATTTCGTCGAGCAGGGCCTCGGCGCAGTCCAGCGCCCGGCGCGCCTCGGGGCTGATGGTCGTGTCGGCGCCGCTGAAATCATCGATGCGCAACCCCGGCAACAGGTCGGGCATCTCCACCAGTGTCCAGTCCAGCCCGCTGACGTCCAGGCTGCGCCGCAGCCCGGCACTCATGGCCTGGCCATCACTGTCATCCGGGTTCACCAGCCATTGCCAGTGCCCGAGCAGAAACAGCCGCGGCGCTCGGTCGCCGAGGCCCAGGGCAGCGTCGATCAGGCAGCCACACTGCGGCGGCAGATCTTCTTCAGGCTCAGCGCCGAGGCAGGCAAATACTACTTCCAGCCCGGCCACTGCGCGCTTCACCGTATCCACCGAATCCAGGCTGCCCAGCTTGCAGCGCAAGCCAGGCCGGGCGGTGATCCGGTTGAGATCGTCCAGCAGCGCGCTGACTTCGTGCTGGCGATGCAAGGCGGCCGCGATCAGCGCCTGGCCGAGACTGTCCAGCGGGTTGAACACGCCGAGCTTCAGGTGTGGCGTTTCGAGGTTATGCATTGCAGCCTCCTGGCGCAGTCGGCAATCGATATGACTTTCGAAGTTGCGCCTGCACCCGGAGTTCCGCCGGCTTGACGAGCGTCAAGCCGGGAAGCCGGCCGCCGCGTTAGGCTGACCGGCACAATGAGGCCCCGCCATGATCTATCCCGTTCTGCTGACCCTGCATCTGTTCGCCGCCATCGTCTTTATCGGCACGGTGTTTTTCGAAGTGCTGTTTCTCGGCGCCATCCGCCAGCAGTTGCCCGACCGCCTGATGATGATGCTCGAACACGCCGTCGGCCAGCGCGCCCGGCGCCTGATGCCCTGGGTCCTGCTGGTGCTGTTCGGCGCCGGGGTCGGCATGGTTCGCGAGCGTTACATGGCGCAGGTGAGCACACCCTGGACCTCATCCTTCGGCACCTTGCTGAGCCTGAAGATCCTCGTCGCGATCAGCGTGCTCGGGCATTTCCTCACGGCGCTCTGGATGTTCCGCAGCGGCCGCATGACGGCGAACGCGGTGCGCTTTATCCATGCCAGCGTCTTTACTCATCTGTTGCTGATCGTGCTGCTGGCCAAGGGCATGTTTTATCTGAGCTGGTAAGGAGTAGGCCACGATGCAAGTGATCGACCGCAAGAAGGCCCTGGCGACACCGCCGTGGCTGCGTCTGGCGTTTCGTCCGTTCTTTCTTGGTGGCAGCCTGCTGGCGCTGATCGTGGTGCCGATGTGGCTGCTTGCGCTGGGCGGCAAGTTCGACTGGAGCCCGGCTGGCGGCTGGTTGGCGTGGCATCGGCATGAGTTGCTGTTCGGCTTCGGCCTGGCCATCGTTGCCGGCTTCCTGTTGACCGCCGTGCAGACCTGGACCGGACAACCGGGGCTGACCGGCAAGCCGCTGGCGGCGCTGGCGTTGCTCTGGCTGGCGGGGCGGCTTGCCTGGCTGGCGGCAGCGCCCTGGCCGATGCTGATCGTGCTGGAACTGGGTTTTCCGCTGCTGCTGGCGTGGCTGATGGGGCGAACCCTGTGGAAGGTCCGTCAGCAGCGCAATTATCCGCTGGTGGGGTTGTTGCTGTTGCTGACGCTGGTGGACGCCATCGCCATGGCCGGACTGGTCGCCGGCAACGACGGCTGGCAACGCCAGGGCGTGCTCGGCGGGCTGTGGCTGGTAGCGGCGATGATGGGCTTGATCGGCGGCCGGGTGATTCCGTTCTTTACCCAGCGCGGGCTGGGGCGCAAGGACATGGTGGCGCCCTGGGCATGGCTGGACTGGGCGCTGCTCGGTGGTTCGGCGCTGGTTGCGCTGCTGTACGCAGCCGGACCGGCGTTGCTGCCCAATGTGTTGATCGGGATGTTGTTCGCGGTACTGGCCGTGGGTCACCTGGTTCGCCTGGCTCGCTGGCACGACAGCGGCCTGTGGCGCGTGCCGCTGCTCTGGTCGCTGCACCTGGCCTACGGCTGGCTGGTGCTGGCGTGCGCAGGTATGGCGCTGTGGCATTTCGGCGTGGCGCTGAATCCGAGCCTGGCGGTGCATTGCCTGACCATCGGCGCCATGGCCGGGCTGATCCTGGCGATGATTGCCCGGGTCAGTCTTGGGCATACGGGGCGGCCGTTGCAGCCGCCGAAGGGGATGGCGCTGGGCTTTATATTGCTGAATCTTGCCGGGCTCAGCCGGATCCTGTTGGTGCAGGTGAATCTCCACGCTGGCCTGGGCGTGGCGACGCTGTGCTGGGTGCTGGCCTTTGGGTTGTTTGTCTGGGGCTATGCGCCAATGCTGCTGAAGGCGAGGGTGGACGGGCATCCGGGCTAGCTGGATCGACAACAGGCACTTGCATCCCTGCCAATCTCGAAATACTGTATGGATATTCAGTATTCCGGGAAAGGCTCCCCATGCAACTCATCGCCAAGCTCGGCATCCTCGCCGATGCCGCCAAGTACGACGCCTCGTGCGCCAGCAGTGGCGCCCCCAAGCGTAGCTCCAAGGGCAGCGACGGGCTTGGTGCGACCAATGGCATGGGCATCTGCCACAGCTACACCCCCGACGGGCGCTGCGTCTCGCTGCTCAAGGTGCTGCTGACCAACTTCTGCCTGTACGACTGCCAGTACTGCGTCAATCGCCGCTCCAGCAATGTGCCGCGGGCGCGCTTCACGCCGGAAGAGGTGGTGCGCCTGACCCTGGATTTCTACCGGCGCAACTGCATCAGCGGGCTGTTCCTCAGTTCGGGGATCATCCGCTCGGCGGACTACACCATGGAGCAACTGGTCCGTGTGGCCCGGCTGCTGCGCGAGGAGCATGGCTTCCGCGGCTATATCCACCTCAAGACCATTCCCGACGCCGATCCGCTGCTGATCGAGGAAGCCGGGCGCCTGGCCGACCGTCTCAGCGTCAATATCGAATTGCCCAGCGACGCCAGCCTCAAGCGCCTGGCCCCGGAAAAGCAGGTGGCGACCATCCGCCAGGCCATGGGCACCATCCACCGCGGCCAGCAGGCGGTGGCCGGCGAGACACGGGCGCCGCGTTTCACCCCGGCCGGGCAGAGCACGCAGATGATCGTCGGTGCCGACACCTCGGACGACCGCACCATCCTGCGCAATGCCGAGTCGCTGTATCAGGGCTATGGCCTCAAGCGCGTGTACTACTCGGCCTTCAGCCCGATCCCCGACAGCCCGAACAGCGTGCCCCTGGCCGCGCCGCCGTTGTTGCGCGAGCACCGCCTGTACCAGGCCGACTTCCTGATGCGCGGCTACGGCTACAAGGCCGGTGAGCTGCTCAACACGTCGAGCAACCTGGACCTGGACATCGACCCCAAGCTGGCCTGGGCGCTGTCCAACCGTGAGGTGTTCCCGGTGGATATCAATCGTGCCGAACCGGCCTTGCTCGCGCGAATTCCAGGCATCGGCCTGCGCAGCGTGCAACGCCTGGTGGCGCTGCGGCGCGAGCGGCGGGTGCGCTACGACGACCTGATCCATCTGCGCTGCGTGCTGGACAAGGCCCGGCCGTTCATCGTCACCAGCGATTATCGCCCGGCCCTGGCCGATACCCGCAGCGGGCTGTTGCGGGCGCGCCTGCGTGACCCGGTGGCGCCGGTGCAGATGGGGTTGTGGGGATGATCGCCCTCGACTGCGACGACCGCTTCGCCACCTGGCGCGACCAGGCGCGGGTGTTGCTGGGCCATGGCATCGACCCGGCGGAGGTGAATTGGGGGCAGGGGCCGATCCAGGACCTGCTGGCCGTCCCCGAGGGCCTGCCGAGTGGCCCGGGACCGTTCCGGGCGCGGGTGCCGGCAGAGCTGCTGGCACAGTTGCAACTGGCTGCCCGCTACCGTGGCGAGCAGCGCTGGAACCTGCTCTATGAAGTGCTCTGGCGAGTGGCCCATGGCGACCGCACGGCAATGCTTGCGGGTGATCGGCTGGGCAGCGAACTGCAACGGCGGATCAAGCAGGTCACCCGTGAGGCGCACCACCTGCATGCCTTCGTGCGTTTCGTGCCGTTGCCGGCAGCGGTGGCGCAGAGCCTGCAACTGGACCTGGTGGCGTTCCACGAGCCGGCCCACGACATTCTCGAAAGCGCCAGCGGGCACTTTGCCGAGCGTTTGGGCAAGCAGCGCTGGTTGATTGCTACTTCGCGGGATGGCATTCGCTACGACGGCAAGGATTTCGATTACCGCCGCCAGTGTCCGCCTGAATGGCGGCAGTGGGCCGAGCAGGCCGATGACCCGGATGCGGACCTGTGGCTGACCTATTACCGCCATACGTTCAACCCGGCGCGGGTCAATCCCGATGCCTTGCGCATGCATATGCCGGGGCGCTTCTGGCGGCATCTGCCGGAAGGGCCGTTGATCCCCCGGCTGGTGGGGCTGGCACGGCAGGGCAAGCAGCGCGACGGGCAGGCCCAGGAAGTGGCGGAGCGGGGTGGGAAAAGGATTTCGGTGGTGACCCGTTAGTGGGATGTCGTTGCTGAGGGCCTCATCGCTGGCAAGCCAGCTCCCACAGGGTTCTGCAGCGCCGCGGACACTGTGGGAGCTGGCTTGCCAGCGATGAGGTCCTGAAGGACAACAGAAAGGCTCTTGATTCAACACGGACATGAGGGACCTCAAATGCACAAAGCCGACCGCCTGTTCCAGCTGGTGAACCTGATCCGCGTGCACCAGCCGATCACTGCCGAAACCCTGGCCGAACGGATCGGCGTTTCCGTGCGCTCGATCTATCGCTACATCGACGACCTGTCCCTCAGCGGCGTGCCGGTCTATGGCACCACCGGCGTCGGCTACGCCCTCGACGCCGCGTTCGAGATGCCACCACTGCGCCTGAGCCGCATCGAGGTGGATGCCCTGACCCTGGGCATGGAAATGCTCGCCGGCAGCGCCGACAACGAACTGGCCAGTGCTGCCCGTACCCTGCTGAGCAAGGTCTCGGCCAGCGCGCCGCAACAGGCTGTCGATCCGCAACAGAGCCCGATCCGCGCCTTGAACAGCAGCACCGCCACGACCCGCAGCCACCTCAGCGCCCTGCGCCAGGCCATCGAACACAAGCGGGTCGTGCAGATTACCTATACCAGCCTCGACGGCGCCGTGTCCCGGCGCCTGATCCAGCCCATCGGCCTGTTCTACTGGGGCGGCAAGTGGACCGTCGGCAGTTGGTGCAACACCCGTGCGGCCTATCGGGATTTTCGCGTCGACCGCATTGCCTCCGTCTTCACCAGCGAAGAACCCTGGCGCGACAGCCCGCAGATCGTCTTGCGCACCTACATGCGCCATCAATCCAGCGCCGGACGTACTGACAGCACGCTGTCAGGATGACTTGCCGATACTGGGTCTTCCTCAACTCCACGGAAGACTTCCACCCATGTCACACGTACTCGAACTCGCGATCTTCACCGTCAAGCCTGAGCACATCGCGCAGATGCCCCAACTGCGCGACGGCCTGCGCGAAACCCTGAAAGCCTTCCCGGGGCTGATCGAATACAGCGGTTATTCCCCGATGAATAACGAACGTACTTTCGCCGACCTGGCCAAGTGGCAAAGTTACGAACATGCGGCGGCCGTGGCCAAGGCATTCAATGAAGGCGACCCATGCTTCGCCGGATATAGGGATGCCATTGAAAGTCTGACTCTGATGAATCATTTCCTGCCGGAATAACAATCCGCGTTTATATGAATGGCGCAGTCTGCGCCATTCCCAACCAGCCGACCAATGGCCCGCAAAGCCGCTGTTAGCAAGGATTCTGGCAGCTAGTATCAACAATCCTGATACTCCAATTGCATCTGCTGTTTTCGTGAATATGCAGCCGTACACTCGTTCGTAATCCGGTCACCAACACCGGTCCCCACAACTAAAACAACAGGTGGAGAGACGAATGAGTCAGGTAGCGTTCGAGGATCTTCCGCTGAGCCGTTTTCATATTCGGACGGTATTCAGCGGAACAGGAGGGCAGTTCAGCGACGGATTCGTGTTGGGCATCATCGGCATCGCCGTGAGCATGGCGGCGGGTCCCCTGCAATTGAACGCACTGTGGATGGGATTGCTCGGCGCCGCGTCGCTGGCCGGCCTGTTCCTCGGCAGCCTGTTCGCCGGTCCCCTGGCCGACAAGTTCGGCCGGCGCACCATCTTTGCCTGGGACATGCTGCTGTTCGCGGTGATCTCCGCATCGCAGTTCTTCGTTACCTCGCCGGAACAGTTGCTGGCCTTGCGCTTGCTGCTGGGCCTGGTCCTCGGCTTCGACTATGTCGTGTCCAAATCCCTGGTCACCGAGTTCGCCCCCCGGCGTTATCGCGGGCGTCTGCTCAGCGTGCTGGCGGCGGCCTGGGCGGCGGGTTACGTCGCGGCTTACCTGGTGGGCTTCGCGATTCGCGATATCGGTCCGGATGCCTGGCGCTTGATGTTGGCCTTGAGTGGCGTGCCGGCCTTGCTGATCCTGCCGCTGCGCATGGGCGTACCGGAGTCGCCGATCTGGCTGATGGCCCGTGGTCGCAGTGCCGAAGCCCTGGCGATCATTCATGCCAAGTTCGGTCCCCATGTGACCCTGCCGGCCGCGCCGCCCGCCGCCACGAAGAAGCGCGGCAGCATCGCCGAGCTGATGAGCAAGCGCTGGCGCCGCAACACCCTGGTCGGGTGCGTGTTCTACACCTGCCAGGTAATCCCATTCTTTGCCCTCGGCACCTTCTCGCCACGTGTTCTCGAAGCACTGAACGTGCAGGACAAGTTCGTCGGCGGCCTGGTCTACAACGTGCTGCTGATGCTCGGGGCGCTGCTCGGCCTGCTGATCATCGACCGGATCTCCCGCCGCGCCTTCCTGGTCGGTACTTTCTATCTCAGCGCCATCGGCCTTGCCGTGCTGGCCTACGCCGGTTTCGGTCCGCTGGGCACCATCCTCGCCTTCGGCTTCTTCGCCTGTGTCCTGGCGGCGGCGGTGAACCTGGAGTTCGTCTATCCACCGGAGCTGTTCCCGACCCACCTGCGCGCCTCGGGCATCGGCCTGGCGGTAGCGGCCAGCCGTTTCGGTTCAGCCTTCGCCACCTTCCTCCTGCCGATCGCCGTGCAGCACCTGGGCATCCACACCGCCCTGGGCGTGTGCGTCGCGGTGCTGCTGTTCGGCGGGGTGTTCTGCCACCTGTTCGCCCCGGAAACCAGCAAGGAAACCCTGGCCGCCGTCAGCCCGGAAGGCGAGGGCGAGCCCGCGCCGCTGGCATTCGCCGACACCAAGTAAAGAAGAGGACATCCCCATGTCAGCCAGCAAGCTTATCGATATGTACGCGGTGCAGGTCTTCGTCGCCGTGGCCGAGGAGGGCAGCATGTCGGGGGCGGCCAGCCGCATGGGGATTTCCCAGTCGGGGGTGTCGCAGATGGTCCGGCAACTGGAGGACGACCTCGGCGTGGTCCTGGTCGATCGCACCACCCGGCCGCTGACCCTGACGCCGTTCGGCCTGGCCCTGCGCAACCGCGGCGCGATCCTCAGCGAGGAATTGTGCAACCTCAAGGCCCAGGTGCTGGATGCCGGGCGCGGGGTCAAGCCCGACCTGCGCATTGGCCTGGTGGACTCCTTCGCCGCCACCTGCGGTTCGGCCTTTACCCGGCAGATGCTCGGGCGGGTCACGCAGCTGTCGGTCCGCACCGGCCTCAGCCCGCAACAGGGCGAATCGCTGCTGCGCCGCGACCTCGACCTGATCATCACCAGCGACCCGCTGATGGACGCCAACGATGTGGTGCGCTACCGGCTGTTCACCGAGCGCTACTTCGTCATCACCCCGAAGGCGCTCGGCAAGCCGCTGCACAGCCTCGACGACCTGCGCGCCCTGGCCAATGTCCTGCCGGTGGTGCGTTTCAACCGCCTGTCCCAGGTCGGTCTGCAGATCGAGCGGCATATGCGCGGGCTAAATGTGCGCATGCCCAACCGCCTGGAGCTGGACAACGCCGACGCCCTGACCGCCATGGTCGCCGACGGCATCGGCTGGGCCGTGACCAGCCCCATGTGTTTCCTCCAGGCCTGCACCTGGGTGGAAAACGTCAACGCCCACCTGGTGCCGCCACTGAGCCTGGAGCGCTCGCTGTACCTAGTGGCCCGTCGCAACGAATACAGCGCCTTCTTCGCCGACGCCTGCGAGACGGCGCGCACCGTCATTCTGGACACCTTCCTGCCGCGGCTGAGCGCCCTGGGCAAGGGTGTCGAAACCCTGGTAACCATCGATGAGGAAGATTCCCGTGAGTACTTTTGAGAGCGCCGGCGAGCGGATCGAGCAGGACTACGTCGGCGAAGTGCGGATCCCCGCCGGCAAGCTGTACGGCGTCAACACCGTGCGCGGCTTCGACAATCTCAGCGTCTCGCCGCTGAGCATTGCCCACTACCCGGCGTTCCGCGATGCCTTTGCCCAGTGCAAATGGGCGGCGGCGCTGGCCAACCTGGATTGCGGGGTGATTTCCGGGGCACAGGCCGAAGCCATCGTCCTCGCCTGCCAGGACATCATCGCCGGCAACTGCGACGACTCGCTGATCGTCGACCTGCTGGAAGGCTCCGGCGGCACCTCGACCAACATGAACTTCAACGAAGTGGTGGCCAACCGCGCCCAGCTGTTCATGGGCCATGCTGCCGGCAGCTACGACATCGTCCACCCCAACGACCAGGTCAACGCCTCGCAGTCGACCAACGACGTCTACCCGGCGGCACTGAAGATCGCCACCCACGCCATGCTCGAGGGCCTGATCGGCGAAGTCCGCCAACTGGCTGCTGAGTTCGACGCCAAGGCCGTGCAGTTCGCCGATATCCTCCACCTCGGCCGCACCTGCCTGCAGGACGCCCAGCCGATGCGCCTGGGTCAGCTGTTCTCCGGCTATGCCTCGCTGACTCACCGTCTCGCCGAGGAACTGGTCGCGGTACGCGCCAAGCTGCACACCCTGCCACTGGGCGGTACCGCCATTGGTACCGGTTTCGGTGCACCGGCGGCCTATCGTGGCGCGGTGTACCGCCATCTTGGCGACGTTACCGGCGTCGCCTACCAGGCGCCGGAAAACGCCTTCGACGCCATGCAGAACATGGACGTGTTCTCTCGCGTTTCCGCCGAGTTGCGCACCTGCGCGGCGGCCCTGGCGAAGATCGCCAGCGACCTGACCAAACTCTCGTCCGGCCCGGTCGCCGGCATCGGCGAGCTGAAACTGCCGGAAGCCCAGGCCGGTTCCTCGATCATGCCGGGCAAGGTCAACCCGGTGCTGCCGATGGCGATGATCCAGCTCAGCTTCGCGGTGATCGGCAATGATGTCGCCGTGGCCCAGGCGGTGCAGGCGGGCGAGCTGGAGATCAACCATTTCGAACCGGTGGTGGCTTCGCGGGTGTTCGACAGCATCACCTTGCTCACCCAGGGCATCCAGCGTTTCCGCGAAAAATGCATCGCCGGTATCCAGGCCGATGAAGCGCGCAATCTCGCGCACCTGACCGATTCGATGGCCGTGGCCACTGCGCTGGTGCCGCGCCTGGGCTATGCCAGGGTCAGCAAGCTGGCGCGGCAGTCGGTCAATGAAGGCCGCTCGTTGCTGGCGATCATGGCCGAGAGCGGGGTGATGAGCGAAGCCGAGGCGATGGCGGCGATCGAGAAGGCCTCGCGGCCAGTCTTCGAAAACTGAATCGTTTCACGAGATCGTCATCTGATTCTGTTCAGATGTACGAATTACTTTGGCCCCAGCCTCGCGGATTGGTCCCTGCGAGGTGCCGAAGTTCTGGTTGGAAGGCGTTTTCCCGAGCACCGCTGATGCGGTGCTTTTTTTTTGCGCCAGGCCAGGTGCAAACTGATGGCGTCGTACACATCGACAAGCGGATCCATGCCCGGTAGCCTGCCGTCCCGCCGGAAAAGGATGCCGTTGTCATGCGTGAAAGGAAATCCGCCCGCCTGTTGGTCCTCGACCCTGAGGATCGGGTCCTGCTGTTCCACTTCGTGCACAAGGGCGATGCCCTCGATGGCAGCGATCACTGGGCCTCGCCCGGTGGTGGCCTGGAGGAGGGGGAGAGCTTCAGGGATGCGGCGATTCGCGAGCTGTACGAGGAAACCGGGATCCGCACCGAGGAGGTCGGCGAGCCGGTGGCCGAGCGGCGTTTCGTCATGCGTCTGCCCAGTGGTGAGAATGTGATCTCCATGGAACGTTACTACCGTGTACAGGCCGGGTCGCAGCAGCTCAGTCGTGAAGGCTGGACCGCGCATGAGCAGAAGGTGATGGCGGCGCATCATTGGTGGTCGGCGGAGGAATTGCGCACGACCACTGCCACGGTTTATCCGGAACGCCTGCTGGAGATGCTAGGGCATGCTTGAGAAGTCAGGAGGATTTTCGGGTGATCTTTCGGGCCTCATCGCTGGCAAGCCAGCTCCCACAGGGTCCTGAGTCATCCATAGAACCTGTGCCCGGCGCGGACCTTGTTTGGGCGCCGAACCGCCGCGATTGCTATGGTGAACTCACTGCCGCAATCGCGGGTGAACCCGCTCCCACAGGGGCCTGAGTCATCCACAGAACCTGTGCCTGGCGCGGACCCTGTGGGAGCTGGCTTGCCAGCGATGAGGCCCTTCAGGTCGCCGCCACCCTCAGGGTCTTGACCAGTAACCCATGCAGCCGGTCCACCGGCTGCGAGCCCTGCGACGCCCGGCTTCGATACACCGCCACCGCCATCGGTTCCAGCGGCCCCAGCCCATGCTCGGCGCCGAGAATCTCCAGATGCTCCGGCACACTGCACCGCGTCAGCACCGCCACCGCCAGGCCACTTTCCACTGCGGCGATCTGCCCGGCCAGGCTCGAACTGTTGTACACCACCCGGTAATCCCGCCCTTGCAACGCCAGCGAGTTGATCGCGCAACGCCGCGCCAGGCTGGTGCTTTCATAGGTGGCAATGGGCAGCGGATCACGCCGCCAGATATCGAACTGCGGCGAGCCGACCCAGACCATCGGCTCATGGAACAGCAGCGTCCCGCGCCGGGCGTGATCCCGTGAGACCAGCGCCAGATCCAGGTCATTGCGTTCGATCCGCGGGATCAGCAAGGTCGATTGCTCGCAGTCCAGCTCGATCTCCACCGCGCCATAACGCAGGGCAAAACGCTTGAGCACCGGGGTCAGGTAGCGTGCGGCGTAGTCGTCCGGTACGCCAAGGCGGATGCGCCCGGTCAGCTCGTCGCCATGGAAGACCTGCTGCGCATCGTTGTGCAGGTCGAGGATGCGCCGGGCATAACCCAGCAGTAGCTGGCCGTCCGGGGTGAGCTGCTGCTGTCGCGCATCGCGCACCAGCAACTGTCGGCCCACCGCCGCTTCGAGCTTCTTCAACTGCATGCTCACCGCCGATTGCGAACGATGGACCTCCGGCGCGGCATTGGACAGCGAGCCGGTATCGACCACGGCGACGAAGCACTTGAGCCAGTCGATCTGCAGGTCCTGCATAAGCATGCACTCCGCTGTATTCGGTAAACGAATGGGTTGGTCGCGTAATATGCGCTTTTCGCAATGGCGTGTCTGCTGGATAGTGGCTGGCGTCCGTACATGCACGATTTAAAAACAGGAGAGAGTTTGTGTTATCGGTAGCCAAAGGCTCCACGCAGTTGGGGTACAACGAGATCCGCGACGGCTTCAGGCTGTTGCTGCCGATCTCCATGTTCGTGGTGGTGTTCGGCCTGGCCTTTGGCCTGGCCGCCGCCCAGGTCGGCCTCGACCAAGGCACCATCCTGTGGATGAGCACCCTGGTCTTCGCCGGCGCCTCGCAGTTCGCCGCCCTCGACCTGTGGGGCGCCCAGGTGCCGCTGGTGCCGCTGATCGTCACCGTGTTCGCCATCAATGCCCGCCACCTGCTGATGGGCGCGACCCTCTATCCCTGGCTGCGCGAGCTGCCGGTCGCACGGCGCTACGGGATCATGCTGGTGGTCTCCGATGCCAACTGGGCCATGTCGATGCAGGCGTTGTCCGCTGGCAAGCCGGGGTTGGGCATTCTCTTCGGTGGCGGCCTGGCGCTGTGGTCGACCTGGATCCTCGGCACCTGGCTCGGCCTGTACTTCGGTAACCTGGTGGCCGATCCGGTGAGCTGGGGCCTGGACATGGTCATGGGCTGCTTCCTGTTGTCCATGGTGGTGGGCGGCAAGAAGGACCTGCGCATGCTGCTGATCTGGGGCGTGGCCGCCGGTTCCGCGCTGCTTGCTTATCGTTACCTGCCGGAAAACAGCCATGTGGTGGTCGGCGCCCTGGCCGGCGGCATCGTCGGTGCGATCTGGATGGAGAAGCAGAAATGACTATCGAAACCACGGGCCATGGCCCGCTGATCCTGGTCCTGATCATGGCCGTCGTGACCCTGGCGACTCGCTGGGGCGGGGTCTTCGTGATGTCCTTCGTGCCGATCAACTACCGCGTGCAGCAGTTCATCGGCGCCATGTCCGGCTCGGTACTGGTGGCGGTACTGACGCCCCTGGCGGTCAGTGGCGACAACGGTGCCCGGGTGGCCCTGGCGAGCACCGCCGTGGTCATGCTGCTGGTGAAGAAACCGCTGCCGGCAATCGCCGCCGGCATCATCGCAGCGGCCGTGTTCCGCCACCTCTGAACCGTCCGGCGCCCTCCCGCGAGGGCGCTGGATTTCCGCCAGCCGCCTATTACGCTTAACCCTGCGTGCAACGCGAGGCCGTCCGCCTGTTCCCCAGGCCCGGCGCAGTCCGTGATCCGATGTCATCAGCCTTTTTGAATGGCCAGAGTGCGTATGGATTCATCAGCGGGATGCTCCGGCCTACAAGAACAAAAACGGAGAACACCTTCATGGCGGTAACCTACGGCACTTCGACGCCCACGCCGGGCAGCACGTCCGGCAAAGGCATCACCCACGACGAGCGCAAGGTGATCTTCGCCTCGTCCCTCGGTACGGTCTTCGAGTGGTACGACTTCTACCTGTATGGCTCCCTGGCGGCGATCATCGCCAAGCATTTCTTCGCCGGGGTCAATGAAACCACCGCCTTCATCTTCGCCCTGCTGGCGTTCGCCGCCGGCTTCGCGGTGCGACCGTTCGGCGCCATCGTCTTCGGCCGCCTCGGTGACATGATCGGGCGCAAGCACACCTTCCTGATCACCATCATCATCATGGGCGTGTCCACCGCCATCGTCGGCCTGCTGCCCAGCTACGCGACGATCGGCGTGGCGGCGCCGATCATCCTTATTACCCTGCGCCTGTTGCAGGGCCTGGCACTCGGCGGCGAGTACGGCGGCGCGGCGACCTATGTGGCGGAACACGCGCCACCCGGCAAGCGCGGCTTCTTCACCTCGTGGATCCAGACCACCGCGACCCTCGGCCTGTTCCTCTCGCTGCTGGTGATCCTCGCCTGCCGCACCGCCCTTGGCACCGAGGCCTTCGAGGCCTGGGGCTGGCGGATTCCGTTCCTGCTGTCGATCCTCCTGCTGGCGGTGTCGGTGTATATCCGCCTGCAACTGCACGAGTCGCCGGTGTTCAACAAGATGAAGGCCGAAGGCAAGGCGTCCAAGGCGCCGCTGACCGAATCCTTCGCCCGCTGGGACAACCTGAAAGTGGTGATCATGTCGCTGCTCGGCGGCACCGCCGGCCAGGCCGTGGTCTGGTACACCGGGCAGTTCTATGCGCTGTTCTTCCTTCTGCAAACGTTGAAGATCGACCCGCAGACCGCCAACCTGCTGATCGCCGGTTCCTTGCTGATCGGCACGCCGTTCTTCGTGATCTTCGGCAGCCTGTCGGACCGGATCGGACGCAAGAAGATCATCATGGCCGGCTGCATCCTCGCCGCGCTGACCTACTTCCCGATCTTCAAGGGCCTGACCGAATTCGGTAACCCGGATATCTACACGGCGCAGCAGCAGAACCCGGTGACGGTGATCGCCGATCCTGCGCAGTGCTCGTTCCAGTTCGACCCGGTGGGCAAGGCGCGCTTCACCAGCTCCTGCGACGTGGCCAAGAGCCTGCTGGCCAAGCGGGCGATTCCCTATGAGAACGAGGCGGGCGAGCCGGGTGCGGTGGCGCAGATCCGCATCGGCAACAAGATGATGCCGAGCTTCGAAGGCAGCAGCCTGCCGGCGGCGGAATTCAAGGCGGCCAATGACGGCTTTACCGCCTCCCTGGGTGCGGCGCTGAAGGAAGCCGGTTACCCGGAAAAGGCCGACCCCGCCAAGACCAACTACCCGATGGTGCTGCTGCTCCTGACCATTCTCGTGATCTACGTGACCATGGTCTACGGCCCGATCGCCGCCTGGCTGGTGGAGCTGTTCCCGGCGCGGATCCGCTACACCTCGATGTCCCTGCCGTACCACATCGGCAATGGCTGGTTCGGTGGCTTCCTGCCGACGGTGGCCTTCGCCATGGTCGCGGCGACCGGGGATATCTACTACGGGCTCTGGTACCCGATCGTCATTGCGGTGATGACGGCGGTGCTGGGGATCTTCTTCATGCCTGAGACCAAGGATCGGGATATCAGTCATACCTGAGGTGTTCTTGAGGGCCTCATCGCTGGCAAGCCAGCTCCCACAGGGGGCGCGTAACCTGTGGGAGCTGGCTTGCCAGCGATAGGGTCCTCACACACTATACATCTTCCTTGAGCCAGAGCTGATCAAACCGCCACGTCGGAAACAGCGTCCTCTCCGCCGCCGCCCCACCCACCTTGCGCGAGAACCCGTCCACCAGGTTCGCATAGCCCCACACCAGCATCCCCCCACGCTCGTACTGGATCCGCTGCGCCTCATGCACCAGCGGCTTGCGCTTCTCCAGATCCGGCTCGGCCAGCGCCTGCAGGAACAGCTCGGAAAACCGCGGATCGTCGAAGTGGGTCTTGTTCGCCACCGACACCGGTGCATCGGCATGCAGGGCACAGGTGAGGAAGGGCGCGCCGATGCTGCCGCCGGTGCTGAAGGTCCATTCGGTATGCTGCGGCCCGTTGAAGGTCGCCGCATCCACCTGGCGCACCTTGATCTGCACCCCGGCCTTGCGCGCCTGCTCGGCAAATACCAGGGCCGAGGACAGAGACACGCCTTCCTGCTCGGCGACCAGCTCCAGCTCCAGGTTCTCCTGACCCGCTTCGCGCAGCAGGGTCCGGGCCTTTTCCAGATCCTGGCGACGCGGCGGGATGCTCTGGTCGAAGGTCGGATCGTTGGGCGCATACAGGTCGTTGGCCGGTCGTCCCTGGCCATTGAGCACCCGCGCTACCAGCTCCTCGCGATCCGCCAGCAGGCGGAAGGCCTGGCGTACCCGGGGATCGTCGAACGGCGCCTTCTGCGTGTTCATGTCGAAGCCCAGCCAGTTGCCGGTCACCGAGGTCAGCACCTGCACCCGCGGATCGTTCTCGATTAGGCGCAGGTGCTCGGCGGCCAGGGCATTGGCCATGTCCAGTTGGCCGGCCTTGAGTGCGGCGAGGCGCGAGGTCTGGTCCTTGAAGCCGATGA
The DNA here is from genome assembly GCF_001941965.1 of Pseudomonas putida. GTDB lineage: Bacteria > Pseudomonadota > Gammaproteobacteria > Pseudomonadales > Pseudomonadaceae > Aquipseudomonas > Aquipseudomonas putida_L. Next base: position 113,535 of record NZ_MKZO01000006.1, read on the forward strand.
TTTCCAGCTCGTCGGCATAGGGCCGGCCGGACTTGTAGTAGTTCTCGAAGCGGGTGAACAGCGAGCGCTGGCCGGCAGAGAAGCTCTTGAACTTGTACGGCCCGGCGCCCACCGGGTTGGTCACCGGGTGATAGTCCACCGGCACGATGCCGCCGAAATTCACCCAGGTTTCCGGCAGCGGCACGAAGCCCGCGCCGTCCTTGAAGCGCACGCGCAGGGTACGTTCATCGAGCTTCTGCAGGTTGTCGCGGTCGATCCAGTGCAGCAGGGCGGCGTAGGGCGAGGCCAGTTGCGGGTCGGTCAGGCGGCGGATGGAGAACAGCAAATCCTCGGAATCGATGGTCTTGCCGTGATGGAACTCCAGATCCTTGTGCAGGCGCAGGGTCCAGACCTTGCCATCCGGGCTGACCTCGGCCTCTTCGGCCAGGGCCAGGCGCGGCAGCATGTTCTCGTCCCACTCCCAGAGCTTGCTGTACAGGGCGAAGCCGCGAATGATGCCGCTGCCGACCGGCTTGTGGGCGTCGAGGTTGCCGGCCTGATTGCCGTCGAGGATGCCCAGGCGCAGGCGCCCGCCGTAGCGCGGGCCCTGGTCCATGGCGGCGCTGCCGGGCTGGCTGTCATCGCCGCAACCGGCCAGCAGGCTGCCGCCCAGGGCCAGGCCACCGAGGGCCAGGCTGTTGCCGAGGAAGCGGCGGCGGGTGAAGGGAGGGTGGGACGTCATGGCGTGGACCTGTGATTGCTGTGTGGGGCAGGGCAGAGCAGGTTTCGCGCCAGATGGCTGGAGGGCCCGGGTTTGCTGGGTTTGGGGCTGTGGTGTGATGGTCGGGCAGCAGTCAGGTGTTGCTGGGGCAGCAGGGGTTCAGCAGGTCGGGTTGTGTTGCTTTCGCTGGCCCTATCGCTGGCTTGCCAGCGATAGGGCCCTCAAGAACACCAGCAATCTCCATCCCCGACATTCCGCCAATGGACAACCCCATCCCCCGCTCCTTATCCTCCCGCCACTACATGAACAACAATTACAAAGCCCATGGATGTCGAATTCCCCGCCGCTGCGCTGTGGCGCCGGTTTGCCCGGCCGCGGCGCAGCCTGGTCGCACGCTATACCCTGCTGTCCACCCTGGTGATGAGCGTGGCGCTGATCGCTTTGGCCGTGCTCTACGAACAACTGGCCAAGGACCTGCTCAACCGCCTGACCGGCGAACGCCTCGATGCCCAGGCGCTGTCCACCGCCAACCGGGTGTCGTCCTTCCTCGATGAGCGCTTCTACCAGCTTTCGGCCCTGTCCAATCACCCCAACATGCCGGACTTCATCGCCGACCCTGGCCATTCCGTCGGCGATATCGACGCGCTGCTGAAGCTGGAAAGCGAGCTGCCGTTCCTCTATGGCGTGCTGTTCTTCAACGACGACGAACGCCTGCTCAAAGTCCTGCCCGGCCCGGCAGCCTCGGGGGCGCCGTACTGGAGCAACGAGGACTGGTCCCTGGCCGGGCTGCCGCGGCAGAAGGTCGGCGATATCGAGGTGATCGGCCCGGCCTTGCCCCAGGCCGGACGCTCCGGCTGGCTGCTGATCCGCAAGACCATCCGCAACGGCCGTACCGATCACCGGGTCAGCATCGGCCTGCACCTGCGCCTGGCCTCGCTCACTGAACTGCTGACCAGCGCCGGCCTCAGCGGGGTGGTGACGCCGTTGCTGCGGGTCCCCGGCGGGGCTTTCATCGATGCCACCGGGCGCCAGGTCGCCGCCCCCGATGACCTGCGTGAAGGCCCGGTGATCCTGCCCGGCTGGCAGGTGGTGTTCAGCGTGCAGCCGGACGCCATCCTCAAGCCGCTGGACGATGCGCGCTGGTGGCTGTATCTCGCCGCCGTCGGCTTCATCGCGTTCATCCTGGTGGTGTTCTTCACCCTGTCGCGGCAGTTGCGGGCGCGGGTCGGCACCCTGGTCGAGGGCGCCCACCAGCTGTCCATGGGCGACCTCGGCTACCGCCTGCCAGAGCAATCGAGCAACGACGAGATCGGCCGGGTGACCCGGGCCTTCAACGTCATGGCCGGGCGTCTGGCGGATGTCATGGAGCGCACCGTACGCTCGGAGAACCTCGCCGTGCTCGGCACCTTCGCCACTGGCGTAGCCCATGAAGTACGCAACCCCCTGGCGACCATGAAGACCACCGTCCAGGCCCTGCTGCGCCGCGAACCGGAAAGCGAGCGGCGCCTGCTGCTGAGTGACCTCGGCCAGGAGATCGACCGGCTGTCCCATGTCACCAGCGACCTGCTGGAGTACGGTCGCCCGCATCCGGCCAACCCGGACATCGTCGAGCTGCACGGCCTGTTCGAACGGGTGAAGCGGCAGATCGCCCCGGAAGCCGAAGCCCGTTCCATCCACTTCGACGCCAGCTGCGCCCCGGGCATCCGCCTGTTCGTCGACCCGGACCAGGCCCAGCAGATCCTGCTCAACCTGTGCCTGAACGCCGTGGAGGCCTGCACCCCCGGTAAGCGGGTCAGCCTCGCCGGACAGCGCACCGGCGAGCGCGTCCTGGTCAGCGTCAGCGACCAAGGCTGCGGTATCCCTGCCGACGCCCTGAAACGCGTGCGCCAACCCTTCTTCACCCTTAAACCCCGGGGCACCGGCCTCGGGCTGAGCATTTGCCAGCAACTGCTGGAAGCCAATGCATCGCGAATGGAGATCGCGAGTACCGCCGGCAAGGGCACCGTGGTGACCCTGGACTTTCCCGCGCCTTGCCCGACCGATTTGAAGTGAGCCTGTGATGTCCGACTTTCATGTACTGATCATCGACGACGAAGAAGCGCTGGTGCGTTCCCTCAGCTACGCCCTGCGCGCCGAGGGTTTCAAGGTCGGCGCGGCCTACAGCGGCGAGGAAGGGCTCAAGGTCCTGGCCGACAACGCCACGCGCTGCGATATCGTCCTGCTCGACCTCGGCCTGCCGGGCATGGACGGCATCGCCACCCTTGACGGCTTGCGCAAGCTGCGCCCGCACCTGCCGGTGATCATGATCTCCGCCCATGGCGACACCCGCGCCGCGGTGCAGGCGGTGAAGGGCGGCGCCACCGATTACCTGACCAAGCCGTTCGAGCTGGACGACCTGCTGGCGACCATCGAAACCACCCTGGCCGTACCCGACGCCGCCAGCGATGATCCAGCCCCCGGCAACCTGCTCGGCCACAGCCCGGCCATGCGCGGCCTGCACGCGGCGGTGCTGCGGGTGGCACGCAGTTCGGCGACGCGCATCCTGTTGCTCGGCGAGTCCGGCACCGGCAAGACCCTGGTCGCCCAGGCCCTGCACGACGCCAGCAACCGCGCCGGCCAGCCCTTCGTCGAGGTCAACTGCGCGGCGCTGCCGGAACAGTTGATCGAGGCCGAACTGTTCGGCTCGGAAAAGGGTTCCTACACCGGTGCGCACCAGAAGCGCGTCGGCCTGGTGACCCAGGCCAGCAACGGCACGCTGTTCCTCGACGAGATCGGCGAGCTGCCCCTGGCATTGCAGGCCAAGCTCCTGCACTTCCTGGAGAACGGCAGCTACCGTGCGGTGGGCGCCAGCCAGGCGAGCAGCGCCGATGTGCGGGTGGTGGCGGCGACCAACCGCGACCTGGCCGAGGACGTGCGCCAGGGCCGTTTCCGCGAGGACCTGTTCTACCGCCTCAACGTCATCACCATCGATATCCCGGCCCTGCGCGAGCGCGGTGAGGACATCCTCCTGTTGGCCCGGCATTTCGCCGAGCGCCAGGCCCGGGAAGAGCAGGGCGCGGCGATCAGCTTTCTGGCCGACGCCGAGGCGGCCTTGTTGCGCCATCGTTGGCCGGGCAATGTCCGCGAACTGAAGAACATGATCGAGCGCCTGACCATCCTCATGCCCGGCCAGGCCATCGCGGCGGCGCAGTTGCCGGGGCCGATGCAGGCCGCCGAGCCGGTGGGCGCCAACCGCTCGCCGATCGAAGACCAGCTGGAGCGCGCCGAGCGCGAGCTGGTCTTCGATGCCCTGGCCCGCAGTGCCGGACACAAGGGCATGGCCGCCGATCTCCTCGGCATTTCCCGCCACGCCCTGAAGCGCCGCCTGCAACGCCTGGGCATCGAGCGCGGCGATGAGCGCTAACCGCTCAAGCGCTCGCCCGCGCTGAGCGGCTACCGCTCAACGCTCCCCGCTCAACGCCGTGGCACACCGCGCCACGGCACCTCGATTTCGTCACAAGTAGCCGCGCAAAGCCTTGTTCCAGAGCGCTTGTGCGGTTTCTTATGCAGCGTCGCGCAGAGGCTGGCACAGCGTTTGCGATAACCCTTCCGCTAACCACAAGAGGCGTCCACGAACGCCCCAAGGTATTTTCATGCAAGCGTCGTTTTCCCGACTGCCATCCGTTATCGCCCTGAGCGGCCTGTTCCTGGGCTTCGCCTGCACGGCCCATGCCGGGCGGGTCGAGCTGGGCGCTGCCGCCTCGCAGGCCGACCTGACCCTCGGCTGCCTGTACCCGATGACCGAGCGCGCCGCGATCTACGGCCAGGACAGCATCGCCGGCATCCAGGTGGCCCTGAGCGAACTGCAAAGCCAGCGCGAAGCCGGCGAGCAGGTGCCGCGGATGCGCGTGATCATCGACGACGACCAGTCCAAGGCTTCCTATGGCACCGGCCTGGCCCGGGCCTTCATCCGCAAGGACGGGGTGCAGGTGCTGTGCGGCATGGTCTCTTCGGGTGTGGCGATCGCCGTGAGCCAACTGGCCCGGGAAGAGAAGGTGCTGATGATCGGCACCGACCACGCCTCGTCGCGCATGAGCCTGGAAAACGGCCATCGCTATTACTTCCGGGTGACCAACGACACCTGGACCTCCATGGCCGCTGGCGCCCGCTACCTCAAGGACCTGCAAGCCAGGACCGGCTGGAAACGCCTGGCCTTCATCGGCCCCGACTACGAGTACGGCCATGTTTCCCGCGATGACCTGCATGAAGCGCTGCGCCAGCAGGGCGTCAAGTTCGACGACGTCACCGAGCTGTGGCCGCGCCTGTACGAGCCGGACTACTCCGCCTATATCGCCGCGCTGGAACAGGCCCGGCCCGACATCATCGTCTCGGCCCTGTGGGGCGGCGATTTCCATGCCTTCGTCAAGCAGGCGGCCGGGACCCGGCTGTTCGAAAGCTCGCGCCTGGCCAACTTCGACACCGGCGGCAACTACGACTTCCTCGCCTCCCTGGGCGACAAGGCACCCCCGGGCCTGATCCTCTCCGCCCGGCACCACAACAACTTCCCGGATACGCCGCGCAACCGCGCCTTCGTCGAGCGCTTCCACACCCTGACCGGGCGCTTCCCGACCTACGCCGCGCAAGGCGCCTATACCGGGGTGATGGTCCTGGCCAAGGCCAGCCAGAAGGCCGGTGGCGCCACCGATACCGAATCCCTGATCCGCGCCCTCGAAGGGCTGGAGATCGCCTTGCCGGAAGACCCGCCGGGCTTCGTCTCGCGCATCGACCCGCTGACCCACCAGATCCAGCAGACCCAGGCCGTCGGCACCCCGGTGCCCAACCACGACTACCCGCCGGCCCAACTGATGCTCGGCAACTGGCAGCTGTATTCCGCCGAGGAGCTGCAACCCGATCCCGCCACACGCGCCCGCCGTTTGGCCCAACAGATCCGTAATCCCGAGGGGCATGCCCCTTAGCCCGTCAAACCCGCAATGGAAACGCCATGAATAACTACAAGAAACGCCTCCAGCAAAACTGCAAGACCCTGCCATTGGCCCTGGCCATTGCCGCCGCCGGTTTCAACGGTGCGGCCGTCGCCGCCGAGAACGGCAAGTTCCGTATCGGCGTGGTGACCTTCCTCTCCGGCCCGGCGGCCGGTCCGTTCGGCGAGCCGTCGGCCAATGCCGCCAAGGTGCTGGTGGAAGGCCTCAACCAGGGCAAGCTGCCCGCGCCCTACGACAAGCTCGGCATCAACGGCGCCGAAATCGAGATGGTGATCATCGACGAGGCCGGCGGTGCGGCGAAGCAGGTCGAGGAATTCCGCAACCTGGTGCAGCGCCAGAAGGTCGATGCCGTGGTCGGCTATATCTCGTCCGGCGACTGCCTGGCGATCGCCCCGGTGGCCGAAGAGCTGGGCGCCATGACCGTGTTCTACGACTGCGGTACCTCGCAGCTGTTCAGCGAAGACAAGACCCCGCAATACGTGTTCCGCACCAGCCTCGACGCCGCCGTGGACAATATCGGCGCCGCCCGCTACCTGGCCAAGACCCGTCCGGACGCCGTGCGCGTCGGCGGCATCCAGCAGAACTACGCCTGGGGCCAGGACAGCTGGAACGACTTCACCCTGTCCATGGCCCAGGTCATGCCCAAGAGCCAGGTGGTCGAGTCGCAGATGCCCAAGGTCTTCCAGGGCCAGTACGGCGCGGAAATCTCGGCGCTGTCGGTGAAGCGTCCGGACATCATCCATTCCAGCTTCTGGGGCGGCGACATGGAGGCCCTGGTATTGCAGGCCAACTCCCGCGGCCTGCTGGAAGACGCCACTGCGGTGCTGACCTGCGGCGAGTCGGCCCTGGAGCGCTACAAGGACCAGGCCCCCAACGGCATGATCATCGGCGGCCGCGGCCCGTTCGGTGCCTTCGCCCCGGATAACGCCCTGAACAACTGGTTCACCACGCAGTACAAGGTCGCCTACAAGTCGTCGCCGACCTACCCGGCAAGCAAGATGGCCCAGGCCATCCTCGGCCTGAAATTCGCCGCCGAGAACGCCGGCAGCGAAGCCGGCAAGATCCCGGCCCCGCTGGACATGGCCAAGGCCATGAAGGGCGCGACCTTCGAATCGGTGTCCGGCACCGTGCAGATGGCCCGCGCCGGCGGTCACCAGGCAATGCAGGGCATCGCCTATGGCGAGTACCACTACGACGCGGCCAGCAAAAAGGGCAGCGTGCAGAACGTCATCGCCTTCGCCGGCGAATGCGTGACCCCGCCGGACGGCACCAGCGCCCACGACTGGATCAAGGCCGGCTTCCCCGGCGCGCAGTGCAACTGATCGCAGTGCACACAGCTGACTGATGGTGGCGGCCGGTCCCGGCCGCCACACTAGCCTGGTACGAATTTATGCTGAGTCTTTATGCGGTGCTGATCGACGGCGCCATCTATGCCTCGTGGCTGTTCCTGGTCGCGGCGGGGCTCACCGTCATCTACGGTGTCATGCGCATTCTCAACATGGCCCATGGCAGCTTCTATGCCATCGGTGCCTATGCCGCCGCCTCGCTGGTGGGCTGGTATTTCAACAATGGCATCGGCCCGGTCTGGGTCGGCTACCTGATGATGCTCGGCTGCGCCCTGGCCGCCGGGCTGATCGTTGGTCTGCTGATCGAGCGCGGTCTGCTCCGGTTCATGTACGGCCGCGACGAAGTGCTGATGGTGATCATCACCTACGCGCTGCTGCTGATCCTCGAAGACGCCATGAAGATGATCTGGGGCGTCAACCCGTACTTCGCCTACCAGCCCTATGCGGAAATGGGCCGCAGCGTGCTGGCCGGGCTCAAGGTCTCCAACTACGACCTGATGCTGGTCGGCGTGTCGCTGGTGCTCGGCCTGTCGCTGTGGCTGTGGCTGGAACGCACCCACCAGGGCAAGGTCCTGCGCGCGGTGATCCATGACCGCGAAGTGGCCCAGGCCATGGGCGTCAACGTGCGCCGGGTGTTCACCCTGGTGTTCGTCCTCGGCACGGTGCTCGGCACCCTGGCCGGCGCGCTGACCGCCCCGGCGATCTCGGTGGCCCCGGGCATCGGCGTGGAGATCATCGTCCTGGCGTTCGCCGTGGTGGTGATCGGCGGCATGGGCAGCATCGAGGGCGCCGCCCTGGGCGCCTTGCTGGTCGGCCTGAGTCGTGCGGCGGCGGTGCACTACGCACCGCAATTCGAACTGTTCGTGATCTACGGCGTGATGGCGCTGGTCCTGGCGGTGCGTCCGCAGGGCCTGTTCGGTCGCGTGCTGGCGAGGAAAATCTGATGCGTCTCGATCGAACCGAAATGATTCTCCTGGCCGTGGCCGTGCTGCTCGCCCTCGGCGGCGTGATCGCCCCGCAATGGCTGGTGTTCCTGCTGACCATGGCGCTGGCCAAGTCCATGGTGGTGCAGGGCGTGGTGATGCAGATGCGCGCCGGCCTGGTGACCTTCGGCCAGGGCCTGTACTTCTGCATCGGTGGTTATGCCGTGGGCATGAGCGGGCATTTCCTGGATATCAGCGACCTGCCGACCCTGCTGCTGATCGGCGTTGCCGCCGCCGTCGCGTTGGCCATGCTGCTGGGCCTGCTGATGACCCGCTACCGCGAGATCTTCTTCGCCATGCTGTCGCTGGCGTTCTCCATGATCCTCTACGGCATGCTGGTGAAAAGCCCGGCCCTGGGCAGCACCGACGGCTTCAACGTCAAGGCCTGGACCCTGTTCGGCTGGAGCCCGGCGCAAGGCCAGGCGCCGCTGGCGCTGTTCGTGATCATCGTCGCCGTCAGCGCGGTGCTCGCCGTGCTCCTGCACCGCTACGGGCGCAGCAGCGCCGGGGCCATGTGCGAGGCGATTCGCGAGAACGAAGTGCGGGTCGAGTACCTCGGCCAGTCGCCGCGCTGGGTGCTGTACATGAACTATGTCGCCGCGGCCGGCGTCTCGGCCCTGGGTGGCGGCTTCATGGCCCTGTCCGCCGGGCATATCGACCCGGAAATGGCCTACTGGATCACCTCCGGCGAGTTCGTCTTCATCGCCTTGCTCGGCGGCACCGCCCATGTGGCGGCGCCGATCATCGCCGCGATCCTGTTCGCCGTGGTCCGCACCTATGCCATCGAACTGGTGCCCCATAGCTGGCAGATGATCCTCGGCATCACCCTGCTGGCAATCATCGTGTTCCTGCCCAAGGGGCTGTGGAGCCTGTTCAGTGGCCAGGCCCGCCGGGCCAAAGCCGTGGAGGCCAAGGCATGAGCTGTATTCTGGAAACCCGTGGGCTGTACAAGGAGTTCGGCGCGGTCACCGCCGCCAAGGACGTCAACGTGCGCATCGCCAAGGGCGAAGTGGTCGGGGTGATCGGCTCCAACGGCGCCGGCAAGACCACCTTCATCAACATGGTCACCGGCTACCTCAAGCCGAGCCGTGGCGAGATCCTGTTCAACCAGCAATCGATCATCGGCCGCACGCCGCGGGCGATTACCCGCGCCGGCATGGCCCGATCGTTCCAGGTGGCGCAGCTGTTCCCGGAACTGACCGTGCTGGACAACCTGCTGATCGCCCTGGCCGCCGCCGAGTCGCCGTTCCCGTCGCTGCTGCGGCCGCTGCGCAGCGACGCGCGGATCGCCCGTGCCGAGGCGATCCTCAGCGAGTTCAGCATCCTCAACTGGCGCGACAGCAAGGTCACCGCCGTGCCCCAGGGCGTGCGCAAGCTGATCGATATCGCCATGGCCCTGATCGGCGACCCGCAGATGCTCTTGCTGGACGAACCCACCAGTGGCGTCAGCGCCGAAGAGAAGACCCAACTGATGGACACCGTGATGCAGGTGGTGTCGCGGCATCAGGTCACGGTGCTGTTCGTCGAACACGATATGGACGTGGTGCGCCGCTATGTGTCGCGCATCCTCGCCTTCTACAGCGGTGAAGTGCTGGCCGACGGTCCGCCCGAGGAGGTCCTGGCCAATGCCCGGGTCCAGGAGCTGGTCACCGGCGGCCACAAGGCGCACAAGGGAGCACACGCATGAGCCTGGAAATCCGCAACCTCAATGTGTCCATCGAGTCGGTGCCGATCCTGCACAACGTCTCGCTGAATGTCGGCGCCGGGCAGATGGTCGGCCTGATCGGCCATAACGGCGCCGGCAAGACCACCCTGATCCGCACCCTGATGGGCCTGCTCGAGGCCGACTCCGGCTCGATCAGGTTCAACGACAGCGACCTGCGCGCCCAGCCCGGCCATCAGCGCGCGGCGGCGGGGATCAGCTACCTGCCCGAAGACCGCCGGCTGATCCCGGCGCTGACCGTGGAGGAGAACATCCTCCTGCCGGTCTGGGCCAACAAGCTGCCGGGCAGTGCCGAGCGCCTGGAATGGGTCTACAGCCTGATCCCGGAAATCGCCCAGTTCCGCGAGCGCCGCGCCATGCAGCTGTCCGGCGGGCAGCAGAAGCTGGTGGCCCTGGCCCGGGCGCTGATGCCCGGGCAGCGTCTGCTGATCCTCGATGAACCCTTCGAAGGCGTGGCCCCGGTGCTGTCCCGGCGCCTCACCGAAGTGATTGCCAAGCTCGGCGATGCAGGCCTGTGCGTGCTGATCTCCGAATCCGATGACACCCATTCCGCTGACCTGGTCGATGCCGTCTACCGCATCGAGCGCGGCAGCGTGCGAGCAGGATGAACGCCATGTCGACCTTTACCTTTGAAACCACCCCACGGGTGATCTGCGAAGTGGACGGCGCCCTGCGCCTGGGCACCCTGTGCCGTGAACTGGGGGCCGAGCGGGTGCTGCTGGTCAGCGACCCGGGCCTGCAGAAAGCCGGCTTGCTGGAGGCGCCGATGCAGGCGCTGCGCGAGGCTGGCGTCGAGGTCAGCCTGTACAGCGATGTGCAGGCCGATCCGCCCGAGGCGTCGGTGCTCGACGCGGTGAAGGCGGGGCGTGACTGTGGCGCCCAGGCGGTGATCGGCCTGGGCGGTGGCAGCTCGCTGGACACCGCCAAGCTGGTGGCATTGCTTTGCGGCCGCGAGCAGAAACTGGAGGACATCTACGGCATCAACCTGGCCCAGGGCCCGCGCCTGCCGCTGATCCAGGTGCCGACCACGGCCGGCACCGGTTCCGAAGTCACGGCGGTGGCCATCGTCACCACCCCGAGCCATGAGAAGAAGGGCGTGGTCAGCCCGCTGCTGTACCCGGATATCGCCCTGCTCGATGCGCGCCTGACCGTCGGCCTGCCGGCGGCGGTCAGTGCCATGACCGGTGTCGATGCCATGGTCCACGCCATCGAGGCCTACACCAGCCTGCACAAGAAGAACGTGCTGTCCGATGGCCTGGCCCAGCAGGCGCTGCGCCTGCTGGCGGGCAACCTGGACCGCGTGCTGGCCGAGCCGGGCGACCTCAAGGCCCGCTCCGACATGCTGCTGGGCTCGATGCTGGCCGGCATGGCCTTCGCCAACGCCCCGGTGGCGGCGGTGCATGCGCTGGCCTATCCGCTGGGCGGGCACTTCCATGTGCCCCATGGCTTGAGCAATGCGCTGGTGCTGGTGCCGGTGCTGAACTTCAACCGCAGCGCAGCCGAGGGGTTGTATGCCGAGCTGGCGCCGAGCGTGTTGCCGGGGCAGCGCTTCGATTCGCCGGCGGCGGCTTGCGAGGCCTTTATCGGGTTCATGACCGCCTTGGTCGAGCGCATGCCGTTCGCCCAGCGCCTGGCCGAAGTCGGCGTCACCGAAGCAGACCTCGACCGCCTCAGCAACGATGCGATGAAGGTCCAGCGCCTGCTCATCAACAACCCGCGCCCGGTCACCCGCGACGATGCGCGGGCCATCTACGCCTCGGTCTTGTGAGGGCCTGTGCGATGAATCATGAATTCAGAAGCGTGCCGCGCATCGTCTGTGCGGCGGGGAGCCTGGGCAGCATTGGCGAAGTGTTCGCCGGGCTAGGGGCAGGGCGGGTGTTGCTGGTCTGCGACCCGGGCATCGTCAAGCTGGGCTTTGCCGCTACGGCGGTGACTGCGCTGGAGGCAGCGGGTCTTGACGTGGCGGTGTTCGACCAGGTAGTGGCGGATCCGCCGGCCGCCGTGGTCCGCCAGGCCGTCGCCCAGGGGCGGGCGTTCGACGCCGATGGCGTGCTCGGTCTGGGCGGCGGCAGTTCGCTGGATGCGGCCAAGCTGGTGGCCTTGCTGATCAACAGCGAGCAGCCGCTGGAAGACCTGTACGGCACCGACAGAGCCCGAGGCGGGCGCCTGCCGCTGGTGTTGATGCCGACCACGGCGGGGACCGGTTCGGAGGTAACCTGGGTCTCGGTGATCACCGACGAGCAGCAGCGCAAGCAGGCGGTGTACTCGGCGCAACTGATGCCGGACGTGGCGGTGCTCGACCCCGAGCTGACCCTGGGGTTGCCGGCGCAGGTCACGGCGGCGACCGGGCTGGATGCCATGGTTCACGCCATCGAGGCCTATACCAGCCGCACCCGCAAGAACCCGATTTCCGATGGCCTGGCCACCACGGCCCTGGGGCTGCTGGGCGGCAACCTGCGCAAGGTGCTGGCGGACGGTCGCGACGTGGCGGCGCGGGAGGCCATGCTGCAAGGCTCGCTGATGGCCGGGATGGCCTTCGTCAACGCCTCGGTGGCGGCGATCCATGGGCTGGCGTATCCGTTGGGGGCGCGGTTCCATATCCCCCATGGGCATGCCAATGCGCTGGTCATGGCACCGATGATCCGCTTCAACCTGGAAGCGGCGCAGGGGTTGTATGCGGAGCTGGCGGGGTATCTGTTGCCGGGGGTGGTGTTTGCTGACGAGGCGGCTGCGGCCGAAGCCTTTGTCCAGGCTATCGAAGGGCTGGTCAGGGATAGCGGGCTGGAGACCCGTCTGTCGAAACTTGGGGTGGATGAAGCGGCGATCCCGGGCATGGCCGCGGATGTGGTCGGCGGGTTGAAGCGGCTGATCGACAGCAATCCGCGGGATATGGATGTGCGGGAGGTTGAGGCGATTTATCGCGGGATTTACTAACCCCTTTCCAGGATCACCGCAAACCCTGTGGGAGCTGGCTTGCCAGCGATGACGATGGTGAATTCACTACCGCTATCGCTGGCAAGCCAGCTCCCACAGGGTCCGTGTCGCTTGTTATTGCTCTGTTTTCTTCAGTTCAGCACGAACCTGCTCCAGCAACTTGCCCAGCATGTTCTTGCCAGTTCCATCCCCACCATCTGCCCAGTACCGGTCGTTTTTGGTGTGCTCCACCAGCTCCGCATCCCCGGTCCCCAGCAGCGTCTCGCGCAGCTCGGCATGCTGGCTGAACTTGGCCCGCAGGGCGTCGAGCATCACCTGGTCGCGCACCTGGTCCCAGTCGCTGCGGAACGAGCGATGCCGCTCGCGGCCCATCTGTGCGGCGAGGAAGGGCGTCTTCGCTTCACGCACGGCATCGATATCCACCTGCTCGGTGAACTTGCAGGCCTGGAAGTAGTGTTCCGAGGTCGGCCAGACGCTGCCGTCGAGGGTGATCGCATGGCGGGAGAAATTCGAGAAGCAGCCGTAGGGCTTGTCGGTCTCGTAGAAGAGGATCTGCATGTCGGTCCTTGAGCGGTAGTGCGGTAGCGGATGATACCGCAGCTCTCAAGAACACTGCATGACCCTGTGGGAGCTGGCTTGCCAGCGATTACTGAGGTGAATTCACCATAGCTATCGCTGGCAAGCCAGCTCCCACAGGGTTAGGTGTCAAGCTTCAGTTCAGCGTCAGAAGGTGTACGCCACCCCGGCCTGCACGGTGCGCGGTGCACCCGGATAGGCATAGGTGTTGAATGCGCCTTCGTCATACCCCTTGTTGAATACGTTCTTCACGTCCAGGTTCAGCCGCACATGCTCGTTGACCTTGTAGAAGCTCAGCAGGTCGACAACGCTGTATTGCTCCATGGTGTAGGTCACCGCTTCGGTCTGGCCGTTGCGGTCATCGACGTATTTCACCCCGACACCCAGCCCCAGGCCCTTGGCGAAGCCATCCTGGAATTCATAGGTGTTGAGCAGGCTGAAGCTGTTGCGCGGGATGTTGGCCAGGCGCGTGCCGGTCGGCAGGCGGTTGTCCTTGGTCACTTCGGCATCGACGTAGGCGTAGCCACCGATCACTCGCCACTCAGGGGTGATATTGCCGGCAACGTTGATATCCAGGCCACGGCTGCGCACCTCGCCAGCGGCGATGCTGTAGTTCGGGTCCACCGGGTCGCGGGTCAGGACGTTTTCCTTGACGATGTGGTAGATCGCCGCGTCCACCGCCAGCTGACGCTCCAGCGCTTCCCACTTCACGCCCAGCTCATAGGATTTGCCTTTTTCCGGCTCGAAACCGGCACCGTCACGGCTGGCGCCGCTGTTGGGCTTGAAGGAGCGGGCGGTGTTGGCGTAGACGGCCACGGTGTCGGTCAGGTCATAGAGCAGGCCGAAGCGCGGGGTTACCGCATTGTGCGACGCGTCCCAGTCGGTGCTGCCCGGCAGCCGGTTGTCGTACTCGTGCTCGAAGCGCTCCACGCGCACGCCGGCCAAGGCCTTGAGGCGCTCCGTCAAGGCCACCTGGTCCTGGATGAAGAAGGCCCAGGTCTTGAGGTTTTCCTGGTCGTGGGTGGTGGTGCGGGTCAGGGCGGGACGTGGCTGGCCGAGGACCGGGTTGTAGATGTCGATCGGGTAGGTGCCGTTGGCGGCCGAAGAACGCATGATGATCGAGTTGTAGTCGTAGTCTTCGTATTCCACGCCGGTCAGCAGCGTGTGGCTGAAGGCACCGGTATCGAAGTGGCCGGTGAGGTTCAACTGATAGTCACGGTCGGTCCATTCCAGCCGGCGCCAGTTGAAGTTGCGCTGCAGGGTACGACCGTCCGCCGGGGCGCCGTTGGCCTCCATCGCATTGCCGTCCAGCGAGCCGTCGAGGTACTGGAAACCACCGCCCAGGGTCCAGTTGTCATTGAGCATATGCTCGAAGCGCACCTGGGCCATGTCGTTGTCGTTGTGCAGCAGGTTGTCGCTGCCTTTTTCCCAGATATTGGTGTCCCGCGAGGCGCTGCCTTTCTGCGTGGTGTAGCGGGTCAGGCCGCGGTCCAGCGGGTGGTTGTTGCGCATGAAATCGCCTTCGAACACGATCTTCGTCGCATCGTTGACCTGCCAGCTGAGCACCGGCGCCACTTCGTAGCGCTCGCTTTCCACGTCGTCACGGAAGCTCTCGCCACCTTCGCCGAGCAGGTTCAAACGGTACGCCAGGCTGCCGTCCTGGTTCAGCGGGCCGCTGGCATCGAGGGTGCCGCGGTGCATGCCCTGGTCATCGAACTGGCTGCCGACGGTGACTTTCGATTCCGGCAGCGGCTGCTTGGTCACCACGTTGAAGGTACCGCCGGGATCGCCACGGCCATACAGGCTGGTGGCCGGACCGCGGATCACTTCCAGGCGCTCGACGCTGGCCGCGTCCGGGGCATTGGGGTAGCCGCGGTTCATCGGGAAACCGTTGCGGTAGTACTCGCCGGTGGTGAAGCCGCGCACAGTCACGGTGGTCAGGCCCTGGCCGCCGAAGTTGTTGGCCCGGCCAACGCCGCCGGCATAGTCCAGAGCATCCTGCAGGCGGGTCGAGCCGGTATCTTCCAGCACCGCCTTGGGCACTACGCTGACCGATTGCGGCGTCTCGTGCAGGGCGGTGTCGGTGCGCGTCGCGCTGGCGGAACGGGTGGCCTTGTAGCCCTGCACCGGGCCATCGGCACGCTCGTAGTCGGCACTGTCGTTGATGTTCACGGCTTCCAGCTGGAGGCTCGGTTCGGCCGCAAGGGCCAGGGCAGGGACGGCGTGGAGCAGGCAGAGCGAGACGATGGTACGGCGCATCGGCGTAGGAATCCTGACGGAATTTGTAGGACAAGGGAAAAATGCGCGCGGATAGTATCTGCGACTACTTCTTGTTTGCAATCACTTTATCAGTTGATGGTATGCCAGAAATCTTGATGAATCGGACAGGAAAACCCCCGGAACAGAGGGCTTCTACCCTAAGCACCAAACTGGTGAGTTCTGTATTGGTTTTGCACTAAAAGAAATTTAATTTCCTGAGGGGAATTGACTGGTCGGACGCTGCTACTGATTTTTTCCTACAACAAACACCCATGTTTTCAAGCGATTGCGACAAGTTCGCGGTGATTTTCCGAACTTGGCAAGGCGCTTGCGTTGCCTCCCTGGCTATCACACAGCTGCGGTGCGCCGCAGCGACAATGAATGCCGGCCCGCCCAGCAAATGCGGCTACCGGCATCCCCATCGATTGGAGGCAGTGGGCAATGATCCGGTATTCACCTGTGGTCCGCGGTACCTTGGGCCTTTCCCTGATGTTGGGCGCGACGGCGGCATTCGCCGAGGACGCGCCGGCGGCCATCGACAGCGGCGACACCGCCTTCGTGGCCCTGTGTTCGCTGGTGGTGCTGTTGATGATGTTGCCCGGGCTTGCCCTGTTCTACGGCGGCATGGCACGCAGCAAGAACGTGTTGTCGATCCTTATGCAGGTGTTCTGCACCGCGTCCCTGGCGGCGGTGCTGTTCGCCCTCTACGGCTACAGCCTGACCTTCACCGATGGTGGCTCGTTGCAGTCCTTTATCGGCGGCCTGGACAAGCTGTTCCTGCGTGGCGTGAGCAAGGACTCGATCACCGGGACCATCCCCGAGTACCTGTACTTCCTGTTCATGCTGCTGTTCGCCGCGATCACCCCGGCGATCATCGTCGGCGCCTTCGCCGAGCGCATGAAGTTCTCGGCGGTGATGGTCTTCATGGCCTTCTGGCTGACCCTCAACTACCTGCCCATGGCCCATATGGGCTGGGGCGGTGGCTGGGTGTTCAACCTTGGCGTGCAGGACTTCGCCGGCGGCAACGTGGTGCACCTCAACGTCGGCATCGCCGCCCTGGTCGGTGCCTGGATGCTTGGCCGCCGCCGCGGTTTCGGCACCCAGGCCCTGGCCCCGCACAACATGACCATGACCTACACCGGCGGCTGCATGCTCTGGGTCGGCTGGCTCGGTTTCTGCGGCGGTTGTGCCCTGGCGGCCAGCGGCTTCGCCATGCTAGTGATGGTCAACACCATGCTTGCCAGCTGTGCCGGCGCCTTGGGCTGGCTGATCGTCGAATGGCAATACCGTGGGCGTCCGAGCCTGTTCGGCGCGATTTCCGGGGCGATTGCCGGCCTGGTGGCGATCACCCCGGCCTGCGGTTTCGTCGGGCCCATGGGCGCCATCCTCCTTGGCTTTATCGCCGGTCCGGTGTGCGTCTGGTCGGTGGACAAGCTCAAGCCGATGATCGGCCTGGACGACGCCTTCGACGTCTTCGGCGTGCATGGCGTGGCCGGGATCCTCGGCGGCCTGCTGACCCCGGTGTTCGCGCTCACTGCCATCGGTGGCCAGGGCTTTGCCGAAGGGCGCGGGCTGATGGAGCAGTTGATGGTCAATGGCGGGGCGATCCTGTTCAGCATCGTCTTCTCGGCGTTCAGCAGCTGGATCGCCTTCAAGATCGCCGGCGCGCTGTGTGGCGGGCTGCGGGTGGATGAAGAGGCCGAGGTGGATGGCCTGGACCTCTCCGCGCACGGCGAGGTGGGATACAAGTATTCCAACTGATCCCTGAGGGAAAACAGCGCCGGCGCCTTGTGCCGGCGTTTGCATTTGTCGTGAAAGGAGAAGGGCAGTGGTCTGGTTGAATGGATGGACGTATCTGCTGGCGGCCGGGGCGTGCGAGGTGCTGTATGCCTCGATCATTCCCAGGACCGATGGCTTCACCCGGTTATGGCCGAGCCTGTACTGCGGGGTGTTCCTGGCCTTGAGCATCTACCTGCTGAGCCTGTCGGTCAGGGAGCTGCCGCTGGGGCTGGCCTATGCGGTGTGGGTGGGCATCGGGACGCTGGGGACGGTGATCTACGGGAGCATGTTTCTCGGGGAATCGCTGGGGGTGTTGAAGGGGGTGTGTTTGCTGATGATTGTCGGCGGGATTGTCGGGTTGAAGCTGGTGGGGGATGGGCAGGTGGCCTGACTCTGTCGGGATCGACGCGGACCCTGTGGGAGCGGGTTCACCCGCGATTACGATGGTGGGTTCGCTATCGCAATCGCGGGTGAACCCGCTCCCACAGGGTCCGCGTCGTTTTGTAGCTTTACTTCAGTTTCGGCAGTTCTTCATCCGGCATCGCATAGCTGTGCTTCTCATGCACGAACGTAGTGACCAGCGCATACAGCGTGGCCGCGATCACCACCACGGTGATCACCCCCAGCACCGCAGGCTTGTCGGCAAAGGTGAATACGGCGCTGGCGCCTTCATAGGTACTGATGCTCATCCCGGTTCTCCTCAGACAGTGGCTTTGCTTTCAGCGATCATCACCGGCTTGGCTTTCACCGGCTCACCATAGATCCCGCTCCATTCCGGATAGGCCTGGGCCGGTACCTCGGTCAGGTCCAGGCCACGCTCTTCGGCATGCGCCGGCACCCGCAGCACGCCGGCCTTTTTCAGCGCCCAGGACACCAGGTAGCCCGGAATGAAGCCGAGCGAAGCCATGACCAGCGCGCCGCCCAATTGCCCCATGAAGCTGATCTCGGCCATGCCGTTCATGTTCGGGTAGCCGGAGAGGAACACCCCGCTGATCACCAGCCCGGCAAAGCCGCCAAAACCGTGCACGGCAAAGGCGCCCACGGCATCGTCGAGACGGAATTTCAGCAGCAGGTTGTTGACCAGCGGCGCCACGGCGGCCACGCCCATGCCGATCAGGTAGGCCAGGCCGGGGTGGTAGAGGTCCAGGCCCGGGGCCACGGAGATGATCCCCACCAGCCCGCCGGACATCATCCAGTACGGCTCGCGGCTGGTGAGGTAGGCGCCGATCAGGCCGCCGGCAAAGCCCATCAAGGTGTTGAAGGCGAAGGCGGAGAGGGTGGTGGGCTGGCCGTAGATATTGATCCACTGCGCCCCCGAGCTGTAGATGATGCAGCCACCCAGGAAGCCGAAGAAGCCGACGATGATCAGCATCAGCCCGACCACGCTCATCGGCATGCTATGGCCGACAATGGCGTTGGCGCTGCCGTCCGGATTGAAGCGGCCGATCCGCGCGCCGAGGTTGATCACCACGGCCAGGGCGAAGAAACCGGCGATCATGTGCACCACGCCTGCGGCGCCGACGTCGTGGTAGCCCCACTTGACCGTCAGCCAGCCCTCCGGGTGCCAGCCCCAGGCCGCGCCGAACAGCCACAGCACCGAGCCGAGGAGGATGGTCATGATGATGAAGGCGCTCATCCGCGCCCGCTCGATGATCGCCCCGGACAGGATCGAACCGGTGGTGGCGGCGAACAGGGCGAAGGCGCCCCAGAAAATGCCGGTGGCGTTGTCCTTGATGTTCGGGCCCATGGCCTGGCTCCACGGCATCGCCGCGCTGAGGGCGTCCATGCGCGGCACCAGGCCGTCGGGGAAGGCGTTGTAGATGGCCCAGCCGAACAGGAAGAAGGTGGGGACGATGAAGCCGAAGGCGAGGATGTTCTTGACCCCGGCAGCGAGAGCGTTCTTCAGGCGCGAGGCGCCGATTTCATAGGAGAGGAACCCGGCATGGATCAGGATCATCAAGGCGATGCACCACCAGTAGAAGATCTCCATGTTCAGGGTATTGGTCATTTCGATCAGACCCTTCAGTTCCTCCAGGGTCGGGGCTTTCTGTTCTTCCATCACTCGATCCTCGATGCAGATGCTTTTGGAATGTTGTGGTGGGCAGAGGGAAGTGGACTGCTTGCCTTTGAAGGCTTTTGTTTTTATGTGTTCTTGAGGGCCTCATCGCTGGCAAGCCAGCTCCCACAGGGTTCGCGGCGCATGCAATACCTGTGGGAGCTGGCTTGCCAGCGATAGCGGTCTCAGGATTGCAACATGTTCTGGATCTGCTGCACGGACTCCTGCGTCCTGCGCGCCAGGTTCCGCACTTCATCCGCCACCACCGCAAAGCCCCGGCCGCCTTCCCCGGCCCGGGCTGCCTCGATGGCCGCATTCAACGCCAGCAAATTGGTCTGCTCGGCAATCCCGCGGATCACCCCGGCAACCTGGGCGATCTGTCCGTAGGTGGCCTGGATGCTTGCCTGTTCTCGATCATGCAGGCTCGCCGCAGTCTTCTCGTCGCTGATCTCGCGCACCGCCCCGGTCACCCAGGTCAGCCGCCCCTTGGCATCCCGCAGGCAACGCCCGCGCTCGCGGAACCACACCTCGCCACGGGTCTTGTGGCGCATGCGGTATTCCACGGCATAGAAACCATCGCCAGCGCTGTCGACCATCGAGGCATTGAAGGCCTTCATCACATTCTTCAGGTCATCGGCATTGACCACGCCGAAGTAG
Source organism: Pseudomonas putida (assembly GCF_001941965.1). Lineage (GTDB taxonomy): Bacteria > Pseudomonadota > Gammaproteobacteria > Pseudomonadales > Pseudomonadaceae > Aquipseudomonas > Aquipseudomonas putida_L. Next base: position 133,530 of record NZ_MKZO01000006.1, read on the forward strand.
CTGTCCCAGCCATCGGGGAACTCGTCGCGGCCATAGCCGATCAGGGCGCGAAACTGTTCGGACCAGCGAATCACATTGTGCGGATGGTCCGGGTCGCCATTGACCACGTTCATCGCCCAGCAACCCTCGGTGAGGGTGCGCTGGGTCAGCTCCCAGACCTGTCGGTCTTCATCCCAGCGCTCGCGCTCGGCATTCAATACCTGCAACTGCTGGGCAACCGCATCGCGTTCCGCAGTCAGCTGCTGCACCCGCGCATCGGCCTCGGCCAGGCGCCGTTGCAGCGCATCCAGCTCATCCGCGGTGCACGGCGGTGTTACATAACCCTCGGCCTGCTGGCGAATCCGTTGCAGTTCGCCCCAGTCCCGTTGCAGATGTTCCAGGCTGCCGAGCAGCCGCGGCTGGCGCTGCAATACGGGTGAATGGCCCGTAACAGAGCCATTACGGGAAAGTTGTTCGAGCCACTGGCTGAGCTCGTTGGCCAGGTCACTGGACGCTTTGCTGAACCACATCGTCAGGTTCTCCATGCAAAAGGGACAATCCCTGTCCCGGTTACCTGCAATTTCCCATCCAGTTTCACGAACGTACCCGACGTTTTTCCGGATCGTAGGCCACGGTGCTCGCCGTGACGGTCGCACTGATGCGTTTCTGCTGGCCATCGAGCTTGCCCACCTCGACCAGCGTGCCCGGCGCGCAATGGGCCACATCGAGGCGGCACAGGGCGATATTGCGCCCCAGCACCGGCGAGCGGGTGGCGCTGGTGATCACCCCGACCTGGGCCCGACCCACGCGCACGCAATCGCCATGGACAGCCGGTTCATTGCCCTCCAGCTCCAGCCCGACAAGGCGCCGCTGCGGCTCGGCACTGCGCCGCAACAGGGCAGTACGCCCGATAAAGTCCGCCTGCTTGCTGTTCAGCGGCACGCAGAAGCCAATGCCGGCCTCGAACGGGTCGGTCTGGTCGCAGAAGTCGTAGCCGGAGAAGATCAGCCCGGCCTCGATGCGCAGCATGTCCAGGGCGTCCAGCCCGAGCGGCACCAGGCCCAGCGGATCGCCCAGTTCCCAGAGCCGCGTCCACACCGCCATGGCATCCCGTGGATGGCACCAGATCTCGTAGCCCAGCTCGCCGGTATAGCCGGTGCGCGAGACCATCAGCGGCGGGCCGTTGTAGCCGTCCAGGCGCCCGGTGAGGAAGCGGAACCAGCCGAGATCCTCCAGTGCCGGCTGGGTGCCAGGGGTCCAGATCATGCCCTTGAGCAAGGCACGGGCCAGTGGGCCCTGCACCGCGATATTGTGGATCTGCTCGGAAGCACTCTTGACCCACACCTTCATCCCCAGCCGCGCCGCCTGCTCGCGCAGCCAGTCGCCGGCATGGTCCTCGCCACCGATCCAGCGGAAGGCGTCCGCGCCGAGACGCAGCAGCGTGCCGTCATCGAGCATGCCGCCATGCGCGTAGCACATCGCGCTGTAGACCACCTGGCCCACCGCCAGCTTGCGCACGTCGCGGGTCAGGCAGTGGTCGAGCAGGGCCTCGGCATCCGGGCCGAGCACTTCGAATTTGCGCAGGGCCGAGAGGTCCATCACCGCCACCCGCTCGCGGCAGCCGTGGTATTCGGCGAGGGTGCCGTAGCCGTCGAACTGGCGCGGGGTCCAGAAACCGCGGTATTCGGTGAATTGTCGGGTCAGGGCGCTGGTGCCGGGGTGGAAGCCGCTTTCCCGGGTCAGTTGCGCTGGAGCATCGGGGGCTTTGCGAGTGGCCATGGCGAGACTGAAACGCTCCTTGGCGGAATAGACGCGGATATGGATGTCGGTGGGCTGCCAGCCGTTGGCCGGGTCGATATCGTCCGGGCACGAACTGCTGGCGCAGACCAGGTCGGTCATGGCCCGCAGCAGCACGTAGTCGCCGGGGCGCGACCAGGGTTCGTCGACGGTTAGTTGCTGATGGGCATCCACCGCGGTGTTGAAGAAGAAGTTGATCGCCGGCCAGCCGGCCCGGGCCGTTACACCGTGACGGGCGAGGACGCGGCTGAGGTTGTCGCTGCAGTTGGCGTGGCCGAAGTAGCCCTGGGCCTCGTAGTAGCGTGCGGTGCAGGCGAGGGCGAAGGTGTCGTGGCGGCCGACGGTGTCGCGCACCACTTCCAGCATGGGTTGCAGGTTGCGGTCGTAGAACCGGCTGAACAGGCCCGGGCCGGGATAGGCATTGCCGTTGAGGGTGCGGGTGACGGTCGGGTCGAGGTCGACCTGCGCGCCGCTATCCAGGCCGCGGCGGTCGAAGGCGACGAAGTCCGAGCATTGGCGCCCGGCCACGTCCAGCACCTGGATGTATTGTCCGGCGCCCACCACATAGTCGCGGGCGGTGCCGGGCGTGATGGTGAACTCGTCCACCACCTCGCCCAGCGGCACTGGCAGGGGCGGCGTGAACTGCGCCCGGGGATTGGCCCGACGCACCAGCACACGCAGCTCGCTGGCCCGCGCCTGGCTGTCCACCGGCGTGGCGCCGCCGGGGGCGGCCACCAGCACCAGCAGGTGTTCGCTGCTATGGAACACCCGGCGGTGGCCCGCCGGAGTGGCCTCGGACCAGAGCCGTGCGGCCTCCGGCAACGCCCGGCAGTCGATGCCACGACGGGCCAGACCCGCCGTCACATGCGCCGCTTCGCGACTGCCGTCGTGCAGCAGATGGCTGATGAAGGCCGCACCGGGGCTGGCCCGCAGACCCAGTGCGCCCAGGGCCTGGCGGTTGCCGGCGAAGGCCAGCAGCTCGGCGCCCTGGTCGCCCTCGACGTCGATCACCTCCAGGCGGTCGCCGGGTTCCAGCTCCACCACCGTCAGCCCGGCCGGCGCGACGCGATGGCGCTCCACCAGCGGGTTGCGGGCGAACAGCGCCGGCTCCAGCGGCCGTGAAATCACGGGTGCTTGCATGGGCTGCTCCTCAAGGCGCGGTCAGTTTGCCGGGGGCCGGCGCGTCGGCCAGGTAGGCGTGCAGCGAGTCGTCCAGCGCCTCCAGCCAGGGCGTGTGGTGCGGCGTGGCCAGGGTGCCGGTAATCAACGAGCGATGGCACTTGTCGCGGTAGCCCATGATGTTTTCGTACTTGTCGTGCTTCCATTCGAGGAAGGTGCGGTTGACCTCGGCGATATCGAAGCTGGGGTAGTCGGTGGCCTCGATCAGCTGGCGGATGTACTCGCCCTGGAACTCGAACATCTGCTGGGCGTTCTCCAGCCCCAGTTCGGTTTCGCGCCAGGCCAGGTCCTCGGCGTGCATGGCCGCCAGGTCGGGCAGGGCGATGCGCCCGAGGATCACGTCGCGGGCATACCAGGCCTGGGCGTCGAACATGTTGAAGCTGTACCACTGGTCCTGCATGCCCAGGTACACCAGGCGCGGGTTCTGCTCCCAGAACACGCCCTTGTACAGGTTCAGCGGCCACAGGCGGTTGTCGGTCTTCAGGCGCAGGTCTTCGGGGAGGAAGGGGAAGTGGTGCTTGTAGCCGGTGCAGAGGATCACCGCGTCGATGCTCTTGCTGCTGCCATCGATGAAGTGCGCGGTGCTGCCGGAGACATGGGTCAGCAGCGGCTTTTCTTCCCAGTTCTGCGGCCACTGGTAGCCCATGGGTGCGCTGCGGTAGCAACTGGTGATGCTGCGGGCGCCGTACTTAAAGCATTGCGAGCCGATGTCCTCGGCGGAGTAGCTGCCGCCGACGATCAGTACGTCCTTGCCCTTGAATTCCAGGGCATCGCGGAAATCGTGGGCGTGCAGGATGCGTCCGGCGAAGCTTTCGAAACCGGGGAAGCTGGGCACGTTGGGGGTGGAGAAGTGCCCGCTGGCGACCACCACGTAGTCGAAGGTTTCGCTGTAGGTCAGGTCTTCGGCGTAGTTGTGCGCGGTGAGGGTGAAGGTCTGGCTGTCGGCATCGAAGCGCACGTCTCGCACGGCGGTATTGAAGCGGATCAGCTCGCGCACCCCGGCTTTCTCCACCCGGCCCTTGATGTAGTCCCAGAGCACTTCTCTTGGCGGGTACGAGCCCATGGGCCGGCCGAAGTGCTCGTCGAAGCTGTAGTCGGCGAACTCCAGGCATTCCTTCGGGCCGTTGGACCAGAGGTAGCGGTACATGCTGCCGTGGACCGGCTCGCCGTGCTGGTCGAGGCCGGTGCGCCAGGTGTAGTTCCACATGCCGCCCCAGTCGGCCTGCTTCTCGAAGCACACCAGTTCGGGGATGTCGGCGCCCTTGGCCCGGGCCGACTGGAAGGCTCGCAACTGGGCCAGGCCGCAGGGGCCGGCGCCGATGATGGCAACGCGTTGGTTCATGGCATCTACTCCTAATGATGACCCAGAGCAGACCGCGGACCCTGTGGGAGCTGGCTTGCCAGCGATTGCGGTGGTGGGCCCACTGACGTCATCGCTGGCAAGCCAGCTCCCACAGGGGCGGCGGCGTGCCTCAGGATTGTGCTGGGCTAGCGGAAAATCACGGTGCGCTCGCCGTTGAGGAACACCCGGTGCTCCAGGTGGTATTTCACCGCCCGCGACAGCGCCACGGTCTCAGTGTCACGGCCGATGCGCACCAGGTCATCCGGCCGCCAGGCGTGGTCGACCCGCTGCACCTCCTGCTCGATGATCGGCCCCTCGTCCAGGTCCGAGGTGACGTAGTGCGCCGTGGCACCAATCAGCTTCACGCCCCGCGCATAAGCCTGGTGGTACGGCTTGGCACCCTTGAACCCGGGCAGGAACGAGTGGTGGATATTGATCGCCCGCCCCGACAGCTCGCGGCACAAATCGTCGGAGAGGATCTGCATGTAGCGGGCAAGCACCACCAGCTCGGTGCCGGTCTCTTCCACCAGCCTGAGCAGCGCCGCCTCCTGCTGGGCCTTGCTGTCCTTGCTCACCGGCAGGTAGACGAAGCGGATACCCTCGCGCTCGGCCATGGCCCGCAGGTCCAGGTGGTTGGAGACGATGGCGGTGATGCGCATGTCCAGCTCGCCTTTCTGGTGGCGGTAGAGCAGGTCGGTCAGGCAGTGGTCGTACTTGCTGACCATCAGCAGCACCGGCATCGGCCGGTTGCCTTCGAACAGCTCCCAGTCCATGGCGAAGGGCACGGCGATATCGGTAAACCCATCGCGCAGGGCATCCAGCTCGGGTGTTACCCCGTCGTTGAAACGGAACACCGCACGCATGAAGAAGCGCCCGGCCAGTTCGTCGTCGAACTGCGCCAGCTCGCTGATATAGCACTGGCGCCCGGCCAGGTAGGTGGTCACCGCGGCAACGATGCCGGAGGTGGCGGGGCAACCGATCTTGAGGATGTAGTGGGTCATGGTTCTCAGCCTTTGGCAGTGCGTTTCTTTTTCTCGGGGTCGTCGAACGGCAGGCTGTGGGCAATGGCCCTGGCGGTGAGGCTGCCGCGCACTTCCAGGGGCAAGCCCTGGGTGGCGATCTGCGGCTCGACCCGGGCGATGGCCATGGAGCGTTCGGTCAGGCGCGAGTACATGGCGCAGGTGATCACCCCGACCTGGCGGTCGTCGTGCCACAGGGTGTCGCCGTTCTGCGCGGCGCTGTGGCCGTCGAGCAGCACGCCGTAGATCCTGAAGCGCTCCTTGCCCTGCAGGCGCCCATGCTCGCCGGCGCCACGAAAGTCCTGCTTGCCGGGCGATACGGTGAAGTCCAGGCCCAGCTCCCACAGGGTGTCGCCGGCCTTCTGGTCGGCGAAGGGGTACATCTGCGAGTTGTCGTAGGGGTAGAACAGCAGGTAGCTCTCGACCCGCAGCCAGTCCAGGGCGGTGAAGGCGCAGGGGATGATGCCGTGGCCGGCACCTTTCTCGAGGATGCTGTCCCAGATCAGCGGCGCATCGGCGGCCTTGCAGAAGATCTCGTAGCCGCGCTCGCCGGTGTAGCCGGTACGGGAGATCATCACCGGGCGGTCGAAGAGTTTGGTCTGCAGGTGGTGGAAGTAGGGCAGGTCGCGGATGCCGGGCACGTGCTCGGCGAGGAAGTCCACCGCCTTCGGGCCTTGCAGCGACAGGTCGTGCAGGTCGTCGTCGAACAGCACCGCCACCTGCCGGCCCTGGGCCGAGCGCACCAGCATCTCGTGGCCGATGCCGGCCCCGTGCACCACCATGAAGGCGTTGGGTCCGGTGCGGTAGACGATGCAGTCGTCGGCGAAGGTGCCGTCTTCATTGAGCATGCAGGCGTACACCGACTTGCCCGGATACAGCTTCGAGATATCCCGGGTGGTGGCGTCCTGCAGCAGGCTTTCGGCATGGGGGCCGACGTAGTGGACCTTCTTCAGCCCGGAAACGTCCATCAGCCCGGCATGGGTGCGGATGGCTTCGTGGTGGTCGGCGAGGTCGCTGGCGTAGGTCCAGGCGGTGCCCATTCCGTTCCAGTCTTCCAGGTGCGAACCGAGTGCCAGGTGGCGTTCGCGGAGCGCGCTGATGCGCCATGAGGTGGCCATGGGAAATGTCCTTTCTTGGTGATTGTTGAAGTCAGGCTTCGGGGTCGAACGGGCGCAGCCAGTCCAGCAGCGGCTGGCGGTAGCGGCTGATGCCCTTGTAGTCGGCGATCGGCTCGGGCAGGTCGCGCATCACCCGATACATACGCCGGGCCCAGGCGGGATTGGTGACCAGCTCGTCCAGGCTGATGAGGTAGGTGCGGATGCTGAACATCAGCGCGTTGGAGCGCGGCAGGCGCACCATCAGTTGCAGCTCGACCCGCAGGTGCACCAGCGCGCCAGCGTTGTCGGCGGTGACCTTGCCGCGGTCGTTGCCCCATTCGTGGTAGGTCTCGGGGGAGGTGTCGAGGCGCGGGTTGATGGTCAGGGTCCAGTTCAGGCGGCGCACCGGCTGGCCGACCTGGAGGTTAAGCAGGTACTTCAGGGCCCGCTCGAACACCCCGGCGCGATGGGCCATGGGCACCGGCGTATGCCATTGCTGGAAGCTCATCCCGGCATCGAAGCGCAGCGACCAGTCGGCCGGGCAGGTAACCATGCCGGCATCCATGAACAGGTCGTTGTCGCGCTGGTCGAGCAGGGCGAAGTCACCCTGCATCTGCCGGGTGATGTATTCCAGCGGCTCGCAGGGCAGGGTCGCCGGGTCGCCGAAGGTGAAGTGCTGGTCGATGCCCAGGGCGAGGTTCTGCCAGTGCCAGGCATTGCCGTCGCGGCTCAGGCGAAAGTGCCGGGGGTAGTCGGTGGCCAGGCTTTCCATCAGCAGGGCGACGCTGTCCCAGGCGGCCTGGGCCATATGCGGCATCACCAGGCAGCGTTGCGGGTCCAGCTCCAGCACCCGGGCGCGCTCGGCCATCTCGGAGACGTAGTGCTCGTCGACATCGAACAGGTGCTCGAACACCGAGCCGGGATCGCGGGAGGTGGCCGGCTCCAGGTTCACCGAGTACATGTACTGGTCCTCCGGAAACGGGAAGGGAAAGCGGGCGATGGCTTCGGCGCTGTTGGCGAAGCTGAAGTCGTCCCGGTAGGTTTCCAGCGGCTTGAAGGTCAGGGTCATGGCAAGGCTCCGGGTCAGATATCCAGCAGGATCGGGCTGCCGCAGCCACGGGAGACGCAGGGCATCAGGCTGGCGGCGCGATCGGCGGCGGTGAGGAAGTGGTCGCGGTGCTCGACGTCGCCCTTGAGGTACGGCGTCTGGCACTGGCCGCAGACACCGCCGCGGCAGAGGTTGGGCAGCTCCACGCCGGCCGCTTCCAGGGCTTCGAGCAGGCTTTGCTCGGCGCCGACCTGGAGCTGGCGGCCGCTACGGTGCAGCTCGACGCTGAAGGGCTGGCCCGGTTCGGGCGCGGCGAAGGCTTCGCTGTGGATGCGCCGCGGGCTCCAGCCCTGGGCGGCGGCCTGTTCGGCGATCGCCAGGGGCAGGGACTGCGGGCCGCAGCTGTAGACATGGGCGCCGAGCGGACGGTCTTTCAGCAGCGCTTGCGCGTCCAGGCGGCGGGTGCCGGCGGGGTATTCATGCAGGCGCGGGCCGAGCAACTGGCGCAGTTCGGCGAGGTAGGCATCGCTGCTGCCACGGCGGTAGGCGTAGTGCAGCTCGAAATCCGCGCCCCGGCGCAGCAGTTCGCGGCTATGGGCGAGAAAGGGCGTGATGCCGATCCCGGCCGCCACCAGCAGGTGCTGCTGCGCCTTGCTGTACAGCGGGAACAGGTTGGCCGGGGCGCCGATGCGCAGCGAATCGCCGCTGCACAGCACCTGGTGCAGGTAGCGCGAGCCGCCCCGGGAATTGTCCTGGTGACGCACGGCGATGCGGTACTCGCCGCTGTCCGCCGGGTCGCCGAGCAGCGAGTAGGCGTTGCGCCGGCCATTGGGCAGGTGCACCTGGACATGGCTGCCGGCGGAGAAGCCGGGCAGGCTGCCGCTCACGGCGTGCAGGCGGTATTCGCGGATTACCGGGGTGAGTTCGCGGATGGCGGCGACGCGGACATCGATCATGGGCGGGCCTCTGCGTAGGGTTGGTCGGCATCGGCGCACACGCCGAGGTAGGCGCCGAGGCGTTGCGAGAAGTGGCGGCGTACTTCCAGGCGCACGCCGCAATGGGCGCAGGTCAGCACCTCGGCGGCGCTGGCCGGCTGGCAGCGGGCACAGTGCACGCAGAACACCTGGCGGCTGCCGGGCACGCGGCTGAGGAGGATTTCGTCGTCCTGCAGGCCGGCGCCCCGGGCCAGGGCCTGCAGCGGCCAGATGAAGGACTCGTCGCCGCGCAGCTCCAGACGCAGGCCGCAGCGGGCCAGCTCGAGGCGGGCGGTCAGGGCCCGTTGCAGGGCGGCGGCGTTGGCAAAGTCGGCCAGGGCCAGTTGCTGCCCGGCAGGCAGGTTGGCGTCGCGGTACTGGGTAACCAGCAGATCCGCGGGCCGGCCCTGGGGCTCGTAGCGGGGGACGCTGAAGGGGTGGTCGGTCATGGCGCGGTCTCGGCGGCTGTTTCTTCGTGAGGGAAATAATTTCCCCGGAAGAAATTTCGCTCAATCCGCTAGAGGGGGTATGCCAAAAGGCGTAGTGGGCGCTGGAGGGCACGGAAGTTGCTGCCCTGGAGGTAATTCCCCAAGGGTTGCAGGAGGAGAGGGATGGACAATGCCTTGCAGTCGGCCCCCGTGTGGGACGACCTCACCGAGCGCGAGGGCCAGACCCTGACGCTGATCAGCACGGGCCTGAGCAACAAGCAGATCGCCCGGGAGCTGGGGATCAGCGACGGCACGGTGAAGATCTACGTGCGCAATCTGCTGCGCAAGTTCCGCCTCGGCTCGCGCCTGGAGCTGGCAACCCGGGTACATCGCGGTGCATCGGTGGTGCCGGCTGCACCGATACCGTTCGCTTCGGGTCTGCTGGATGAGTTGCCGGGGCTGATCTATCGCGGGCGCAATGATCGTAGCTGGTACATGGAGTACGTGAGCGCGGGGTGCCTGCCGTTGACCGGGTATCCCGCGGAGTACCTGACGTCCAGCCCGGAGCGCAGTTTCGGTACGCTGATTCTCGATGAGTATGCGGAGTACATCTGGTACTGCGTGCAGTGCGCGCTGCTCAAGCATGAGCCGTATCAACTGAGCTACCGGATCCGCAGCGCCGAAGGGCGGATCAAGGATGTGTGGGAGACGGGGGTGGGGATCTACTCGGGCAGCGGAGAGGTGCTGGGGATCGAGGGGGCGATTTTCGAGCGGTTGGTCTGAGCCCGTTTGACCACCACCGAACCTGTGGGAGCTGGCTTGCCAGCGATGAGGCCGGCTTGGGCAACGATGTTGTCAGGTCTGGCCAAATCGCTGGCAAGCCAGCTCCCACAGGGTTTTGCAGGGTCAGTCAGTTCGCCGCTCCAGATGCAGGCACAAGCGCCGGGCCGGCCACAGGCTGATCACCGCAATCGCCGCAAGCCCGGCCAGCAACCCGCCATACCCGACAAAATGCGCCACCTGCATCGCCCCCAGCGAAGCCACCATCGCTACCGCCGCATCCACCGACTGGAACAACGCATAGTCCGACGCCGGCTGGTGCCCCCGGACCTGGCCCATCAGCAGGTTGTACAGGGTGACGAAGCCGATCGCCGCGACCACATTCACCACAGCGAACAACCCGAGCCACCACGGCAGGTCGAACACCTTCACCCCGAACGCCGCCGCCAGCGCGACCCCGGCATGCAGCAGCATGCACGGCAGCAGGCAACGCCACGCCCCCAACCGCCGCGCCATCCAGCTACCGAGCAGGATGCCCAGGCCACTGGCGACCGTGCCGTACAAGGTGATCACCAGCCCCAACCGCTCGAACGCCAGCCCCTTGTCCAGCAGCAGCACCGTCTGCACCGCCATCAACCCGCGCATCGCCAGGTAATAGATCGCCACCAGGCACAGCGCCGGCCACAAGGCGCGCAGGCTGCCGAGGTCCAGTCGCGGCGCCGGGGCATTCGCTGCTCGAACGCTACTCGCAGGCAGCCAGCGCAACGGCAACAACAGCGCCAGGGACAACCCCGCCATCCCCACGAACCCGCCCCGCCAGCCCCAACGCTGCGCCAGCCAGAGAAACGCCAGGCTGCCGAACACCACGCCAAGGTAACTGCCACCCACCTGCGCCGCGTTGGCGAACGGGCGCTGGCGGCTGTCGGTGGTGGTGATGGTGATCGCGTCGGCGTAGACATCGTGAGTCGCCGAGAGCAGTGCCAACAGCATCAACGCCATCAGGATCGGATACAGCGCGCTCTCCGGCGCCAGGCTGGCGATCACCAGCAGCACCGCGGCCATCCCCAGTTGCAGCATCACCAGGCTGCCCAGGTAGCGATTGCCCCGCAGCCCCAGGCAATGCCGCTCGCACCAGGGCGCCCAGAAGCATTTGCCGACCCAGGGCAGGAAAGTCAGCGACAGCAGGCTGAGGCTGGCCAGGTCCAGCCCCTGGTGGCGGAAGTAGCCGGTCACCCCTTGCAGCATCAGCGCGGTGAGCATCCCTTGATGCAGGTAGTAGCACCAGTAGGGCAGGTAGCGCCGCATCTCAGAAGCTCGCCTTCACGCTCAGGCCCAGCTCACGCCCCGGCCCCGGCTGGGCGAACTGCTGGCCCGGTGCGGATTCGTAGGCATAGGTGCGGTACAGCTTGTCGCCGAGGTTGTTGGCGTACAGCGCCAGTTCCAGGTCCGGTTGCGGCAGCCAGCTCAGCCGCGCGTCGATCAGGCTGTAGCCGCTTTGCGCGACCTGGTTGTCGACATCGAAGTAGTGCTTGCCGATATAGCTGACCCCGGCACTCGGACGGATCTCGCCAAGCAGGCCGTCGAAGAACAGGCTGTGCTCGATCGAGGCACGCAGGCTGCGCTGCGGGGTGAAGGTCAGGTGATTGCCCTGGCGTTCGGAGTCCAGCAGGCGGTTGCGGTTGACCGTGCCGGCCAGGCGCACCCGGGTGGCGTCCGTGGCCTGCCAGTCGAGGGACAGCTCGGCCCCCTCGCTGCGCGCCTTGCCGATATTGGCCAGGGACTGGGTGCCGGTCCCGGCATCGCCGACGAACTGCTGCACGTCCTCGATATCGATGCGGTACAGCGCGCCGTTCAGCCACACCTGCTTGTCCAGCAGGCTGGCCTTGAAACCGACTTCCAGGTTCAGGGATTTCTCCGGCGAGTAGGCCACCGCATCCGGGGTGATCGCGCCGATCCGGTTATAGCCGCCAGCCTTGAACCCCTTGCTGACCGAGGCATACAGGCGGGTGTCCGGGGTGGCCTGGAAGCCCAGGGCGACCTTTGGCGTGGTGCTGGTGAAGCGGTCGTTGCCGCTGTAGTCGAAGCCGGGGGTGTACAGGGCGTTCTGCTGCACATAGCGGGTCTCGGCCTTTTCCTCGCTGTGGCGGGCGCCGAGGGTCAGGTCCCAGCGCGGCGCCAGGTGCCAGGTGAGCTCGCCGAACACCGCCTTCTCGGTGTTCTCGATGCGGCTGTCGGCCTGGCCGTAGACGCCGAACAGCGGTGCGCTGCTGTCGGGTTCGCGGCGCGAGTGGCTCTTGCTGTTCTGCCAGTACAGGCCGGTGACCAGGTCCCAGGCGCGGTCTTCGCCCTGGGTGGCCAGGCGCAGTTCCTGGCTGAGGGTGCGCTGGGTTTCCGGCCAGAGGAAGCCGAGGTCGCCGAACAGGCGTTCATGCCGGTAGTTCTGCAGGGCGCTGATGGCCGTCAGGCGCCAGCTGTCGTTGAGGCTCCAGTCGAGGGTCGCGCTGCTGCTTTCCACGCGACGGACATAGATCGACTCCTGCAATGGCACGCTGGCCCGGCGCTTGCCGTAGGTGGCATCGGCCAGGTACTGCTCGTCGTAGGACCGCAGTTTGTCCCGGGCATAGGCCAGGCGCAGGCTGAGGTCTTCAGTGGCCTTGAACAGCAGGCCGACCCGGGCACCGCCGTTGTCGCTGTCGCCATGGTGCTCGCTGCGGGTCAGCTCACCGTCGGTGTCCTCGTGGTAGACCGTGCCTTGCAGGTACAACCGGTCGCTGAGCACGGGCGTCGAGCCGCTGGCGGACACCTGCTGGTGCAGGTTGCTGATCCGGCTTTGCAGCGTGGCGCGGGGCGTGTCGTCCGGCTGGCGGGTGAGGATGTTCAAGGCGCCGGCATGGGCGTTGCGGCCATACAGCGTGCCCTGCGGCCCCTTGAGCAATTCGATCTGCTCGATATCCAGCAGCTCCTGGTTGAAGGTCCCGAGGTACTGCGGCACGCCATCGATATAGATGCCCACCGGGGCGTTGTACGGATCGGACGAGGAAATGCCGCGCAGGCTCAGGCTGGGAAACAGGTCGGCGCCGGTATTGCGCACCAGCAGTTCGGGAAAGACCCGCTCCAGCTCGCCGCTGTGGTAGACGTTGGCCTGCTCCAGGTCGGCCGGGGTGGCGACGGACAGGGCCAGGTCGGTCTGGTTCTGGTTCTGCACGCGCTTGTTGGCGGTGACCTGCAGGTCGGGCAGGGTCAGCACGTTATCGGCGAAGGCAGTCGGGGACAGGGCGCAGAGCACCGCAAGGCTGAGCAGGGAGCGTTGCATCGGAAATAACCTGAGGCGGGAATGATGGCCAGATGGTCGCGATCCGCGCCTTGGCCTGCGCGCGCGATCAGGGTGACGGCGCGCGCGATCGGGTCTTTTGTTGATAGTCATTATCATTTGTCGTGTGTGTCGCAGCGGTTGCGGTAGTCGCTGGGGCTGATGCCGTGGTGGCGGCGGAACACCTTGGCGAAGTGGCTGGCATTGGAGTAACCCACTTCCAGCGCCGCATCCACCACCCGCTCGCCCCCTTGCAGGCGCTGGGCGGCCAGTTCCATGCGCATGTCCTGGAGCAGGGCATAGGCGCCCTTGCCGTAGAGCTGGCGGAAGCCTTGCTTGAGCTTGCGCACGTTGAGGCTCACGGCGTCGGCCAGGGCTTCCAGGGTCCAGGGCTCGGCGGGGCGGGCTTGCAGGAGGTTGCGCGCCTGTTCGATGCGGCCCCGATCGCGCGCACCGAGCACGGGTTGCGCCGCGCCGCTTTGCAGGTAGCCGACCATCTCGCCAAGCATCTCGAAGGCCTTGCCACGCAGGAAGATCTCCCGTGCCACGCCCTGCAGCGGGCAATCGAGCATGGCCATGCCGACCTTGCGCAGCACCGTCGGTGCCGGGAACTGCACCAGCCGCGCCTGGCCGTCGGCGGAGATGCGCCGCTCCCACAGCCCGGCCTGATCCAGCAGTTGCTGGTCGAGGCCGATCCGGCTGAGCACTTGGGGCGCGAAGCTGATATTCACCCCGCGCACCCGGGTGTTGGCGGCCAGCAGGCCCTCGCCCTGGATCGCCACGGTGCCGTGGTAGAGGCAGCAGGTGTCGGGGCTCAGGAGCATGAACGGGGTATCGGCGAACTGCCGCCAGCCGCCGCCTTCGGCGTAGTAGGCGATGGACAGCGACGGGCCGCTGTTGGCCTGGATACGGCAGTCCTCGCTCGGCAACAGGTCCAATACGCGGATATCCAGTTCCTCGTCTGCCAGGTTGGCGAAGGTCGGGGACAGCGGCTGGTCGGCGACGTAATGGTTGATGGACATGGCGGGGCCCTGGCTAAGCGATGGTGGATGATAACACTTATCATTACCGACCGATCGCGCGCTTCCGCTCCCTTATCGCGCGCGCAGCGGCGGGGTCACCTCGGCAAGCTGTCGACACCATTGATGAGGGGATACAGAGTGACTGTGAAGATTCTGATTCAGGGCGCCGGGATTGCCGGCCTGGCCGCCGCGTGGTGGTTGAAGAAGCGTGGTTTCGAGCCCGTGCTGGTGGAGCGGGCGGCGGACCTGCGCTGCGATGGTTTCGTTCTCAGCCTGGGCGGCAGCGGCCACGATATCGCCGGGCGCATGGGCATTCTCGAAGGCCTGATGGCCAAGGGCGTGGAGCTGGGGCGCACGCAGTTTCGCGACAGCCAGGGGCGCGACGTACTGCTGATCGACCATCGCAAGCACCTGCGCCAGACCAATCTGCTGCCGGTGTGCCGGGATGATCTGGTCAATGCGCTGCACCGGGCGTTGAACGATCAGGTAGCGATTCGCTTTGGCACCCAGGTCGAGACCCTGGCGCAGGATGGCGAGGGCGTCGATGTGTGCTTCGACGATGGCACTACCGAGCGTTTCGACTTCGTAGTGGCGGCGGATGGCTGTTTTTCGAGCCTGCGCCAGCGCTATTTCGCCAGTGACGACGCGTGCCTGAAGTCCCTCGGCTACAGCGCGGCAGCCTTCACCCTGGAAGGCGCCCAGGCGCGCGGCGGCGAGCGCCATGTTTCGTTCTCCGAGCCGGGCTACACCGTCGAGTTGTACGGCATGCGCGAGGACCTGCTGGCTGCGTTGTTCGTCTGGCAGGATCACGAGGGCCTGCGGGTGCCAAGGGCGCAGCGGGCAGGGCGCCTGCGCGAGATGTTCGTCCATGCCCATGGCGATATCCAGCGGGCGCTGGAGGCGTTGCCGGAGGGGTTCTACCTGGATCATCTGATGCAGGTGCATTTGCCCGCCTGGCATCAAGGCCGCCTGGTGTTGCTCGGGGACGCGGCGCATTGCCTGACCCTGGCCTCCGGGCGGGGAGCGAGCATGGCCATCACCGGTGCCTGGCTGCTGGCCGAGGAGCTGGCCCGCAGTGGTGATGTGGCGGCACTGCAGCGCTACGAAACGCGACTGCGCCCGGATATCACCGTGCTTCAGGCGCTGGCGCCGAAGATGGCCGGGTGGTACGTGCCGTTGACGCGGCGCGGCTGGCACCTGCGCAACCTGTTCATGCGCTGGACCCCGGACTGGCTGACCGGCTGGATGTTGCGCCGCACTTTTACCGAGGTGGATCAGGGGGCGTTGAGCCAGGCGGTGAGAACGCAACCTTGAGCGCGGCGCGGACCTTTTGCGTCCGCGCCCGCCGAAAATCCCTTGCCCCTGTCCAGGCCCTCGGTCATCCTGCCTCGCTTCGCCCCCCGCCGAGGAACCCCAAGGTTTGCCCGATCCACTGACCCGCCCGCTCTCGCAATACCTCGCTCGACTGGCGCCTTCCAGCCAGTTGACCATGAAGTATGTCCTGCAGGATGCCGCCGACCGCCTCGGTTTCGACGAGGTGGATATCGTCGAGGTGCCCTGGCACCAGCTCGAACCCGCGCATATCACCGAGCTGGTCGCCGCATTGCGCAGCGATGGCTACGCGCCCAACAGCACTTCGCTGTACGTCAACGCCATTCGCGGGGTGATGAACGAAGCCTGGCGCCTGGGCCTGATCGACCAGGAGCGGCTGTTGCGCATTCGTGAGGTGAAAGGTGTGCAGGGCACGCGCCTGCCAGTGGGGCGCAACCTCAAGCGCAGCCTGATTCGCGAGCTGATGGAGGTCTGCGCCGCCGATCCGCGGCCCCAGGGCCTGCGCGATGCGGCGTTGATTGCCTTGCTGTATGGCACCGGCATGCGCAAATCGGAGTCGGTGAACATCGACCTGGCCCAGGTGGACTTCGCCGAGCGCAGCTTGCAGGTACTGGGCAAGGGCAACAAGCAGTTGATCAAGTACGCCCCGGTCTGGGCCTTCGAAAAGCTCGACGCCTGGCTGAAATTCCGTCGTGAACAGCTACCTCCGGGGCAGGAGGACGACGCCTTCCTGTTCAACCGCATTCGCCGCGGCAGCCATATCACCCGCGAGCGCATCACCAAGCACGCGATCTACTACATCGCCCGCCAGCGCGGACAGCAGGTGGGAGTGAAGATCATGCCCCACGACTTTCGCCGGTCATTCATTACCCGGGTGATCGAGGAGCACGACCTGTCCATCGCGCAGAAACTGGCGCACCACAGCAATATCCAGACCACCGCCAATTACGATATGCGCGATGACAACGAGCGGCGGCGTGCGGTGGATCGGTATGACTATTGAGGTTTGAAAAGCCAGGTGCCCGCCCTGTCGCGGGCACCTGGCCCATTCAGGAGCCGGCGTTCTGCAAAGGCGCGGAGGACGCCTCGCTGGCCGGTCCCGAGCGCCGCATCACATACATGGCCGCCAGCGCCGCCACCACCAGCCCCGGTGACGCCGCCAGCAACACCCCGGCCGTCCCGGCACCCGCCGCGAGAATCTGCCCGGCCGCCAACGGCCCGCTCACCGAGCCCAGGCGCCCGATCGCCACTGCCGCGCCGACCCCGGTAGCGCGCACGGCGGTCGGATACAGCGGCGGGGCCAGCGTATACAGCACCAGTTGCGCCGCCAGCACGAACAGCCCCGCCGCGAACCCGGCGATCGCCATGGCCGTGACCCCCACGGAAAAGCCCAGCCCCGCCAGCGAAGCCAGCAAACCGGCATAGATGCACAGCGTCACCCGTTGCGGACTGCCGCGGTCCAGCAGCACACCACCGAGCAGCGAGCCGATCGCGCCGCCGATATTGAACAGCATCTGCACCAGCCCGGCGTCGGGCTTGCTGAAGCCCTGGCCGATCAGCAGCGACGGCAGCCAGTTGAGCAGCATGTACATCACGGTGAGGGTGAAGAAGTAGGCCAGCCATAGCATCAAGGTGGCGCTGGCGCGGCCTTCGCCGAACAGGGCGCTGGAGGTGGACGGTCGTTGCAGCAGCGCACCGGCCTGCTGGAAGGCGCGAGACTCGGGAAGCAGCGCCATCATCAGCGGTACCGCCAGCAGCGGCGCCAGGCCGCCGATGATGAAGGTCATCTGCCAATGGTCATGGGAGAACATCGCCACCACCGCCGCCAGCGCGCCGCCGAGCGGTACCCCGGAATACATGATGCTGATGGCGGTGCTGCGCCGTTGTTCGCCCACTGCTTCGGCGCACAGGGCGATCAGGTTAGGCAGGGCGGCGCCCAGGCCCAGGCCGGTCATCAGGCGTGCCAGCAGCAGGTGGCTGTAGGTCTCGACATAGGCGGTCCACAGGGAGAACACGCCAAACAGGATGACCGCCGCCACCAGGACTTTCTTGCGCCCGATGCGGTCGGCCAGCCAGCCGCCGAAGAAGGCGCCCGGCAACAGCCCGACGATGCTGGCGCTGAACACCCAGCCGAGCATCTTCGGGTCCAGCTCGAAACTCTGGCGCAGCCCGGCGGCAGCGGTGCCGGCCGATTGCAGGTCGAAACCCTCGATCAGCGCGACGATGAAACACAAAGCGATTGTCAGCGTCGGACGACGCGATGAAGTGTCCATGGCATGGCCTCGTTCTTGTTGTTGTTCTGCATGTGCCGGTCGCGAATGGCCGGCTGGAAAACAAGATAACAAGAATAACTATTTTTGCAGCTGCTTTTTTCCGGTGGTTGATAGTGGTTGAGAGGTCCGTGCTAGACGCGGGCGAGACAGAAAAGCGCCTGTCTCGCGGCAAATAGTTAATAAAATTAACGTTCGATTATCGGTCATTCGCCGTTGACGGACCTCGGGCGGCTTTCCATTCTCCGCTGCGTGGCGATGCCTGACACCTCGCCCGACTGCCAGAAAAACAACAACAAGAGTGGACTCCCCCTATGCATCACTGCGTTCGTGATACCCGCGCCACCCTGGCGCTGGCGGTGGCATTCGCCAGCACCCCGAGCCTGGCCGGCGGCTTCTTCGAAGACAGCCACGGCAATCTTGCGCTGAAAAACTACTACCTGGATCGCGACTACAAGGACGGCGGCGCCAAGAGCGCCGCGCGGGAATGGGCACAGGGTTTCAATCTGTTCGTCGAGTCCGGTTTTACCGAAGGGCCGGTGGGCTTTGGCCTGGATGCCCGGGGATTGCTGGGGCTCAAGCTGGATTCGGCGCCGCACCGCAGCGGTACCGAGCTGCTACCGGTGTCGAAGAGTGACGGGGTAGCGGCCGACGATTACTCGCGGCTGGCGATGACCGCCAAGATGAAGATCAGCCAGACCACCGTGAAGAGCGGCGACAACCTGATCTTTCTGCCGTTCGCCTTCGCCAGCCCGTCGCGCCTGCTGCCGCAGACCTTCCGCGGCACCACCCTCAGCTCGAAGGAAATCGCCGGCTTGACGATCAATGCCGGCTACCTGGACCGGATCAACAAGCGTGATTCCACCAGTTACGAGCGCATGGCGATCGCCTCGCCCAATGGCCGCTTTCGTGGCTCGGAAACCTCGTCGCACATGCTCTATGCCGGGGGCGACTACCAGTTGAACAAGTCCCTCGGCTTGCGTGCCTATCACGCCGAGCTCAAGGACCTGTACCAGCAGGACACCCTGGCCGCGCTGTACGAGCAGGGCATCGGCGACGGCACCTTCACTGCCGACCTGCGCAGCTTCTTCAGTCGCGAGGACGGCCAGGCAAGGGCGGGCAGGGTGGACAATATCAACGCCTCGGCGCTGTTCAGCTACCGTCTTGGCGGGCACCGGCTGGGGATCGGCTACATGAATTCCAGTGGCGACTCGGCCACGCCCTACGTATCGGGCACCGAGCTGATGGGCATGAGTGAGCTGACCATGAGTTCGGACTTTCTCAATGCCAAGGAGCACACCTGGCAGGCCATCTACGACTATGACTTCGTCGCCATGGGCATCCCGGGGCTGAAAGGGCGGCTGCGCTATGTGCGCGGGGACAATATCGAACTGGCGTCGCTGAATGCCGATGATCGCAAGGAGCGGGAGTTCCAGATGGAGCTGGGTTACGTGATCCAGAGCGGGCCGCTGAAGAATGTCGGGTTCCAGGCGAGGAAGTCGATCTACCGCAATGACTTCCCGACGGGGGCGGCGTTCAGGGACGAGAACCAGACGCGGTTCCTGGTGACCTACACCTTGCCGATCTGGTAACCCGCATCTCACGGACAACACATAACCCTGTGGGAGCTGGCTTGCCAGCGATTTGGCCAGATCAGGCAACATCATTGCCCTTGCCGGCCTCATCGCTGGCAAGCCAGCTCCCACAGGGTCATGTGTTGCCCGTCAGTCCTGATACACCTTCTTCAACAACCGCAACAACTCCGCCCGCTCGCCGTCATCCAGCGCCGCCGTGGCATCGCGGTCGCTGTCGCTGGCGATCTGCTTGAGTTCCTTGAGCAGGGTTTCCCCGGTCTTGCTCAGGAAGATCCCGTACGAGCGTTTGTCCGGCTTGCAGCGAATGCGCACCGCCAGGGCCCGCTCTTCCAGCTTGTTCAGCAACGGCACCACCTGCGGCGGTTCGATGGCCAGCGCCCGGGCCAGGTCCGCCTGCATCAGCCCCGGGGTCTGCTCGATGATCGCCAGCGCCGAGAACTGCGCCGGGCGCAAATCATGGGCGGAGAGCCGGGCGATCAGATTCTGGAACAGCTTCAATTGGGCACGACGCAAGGCGTAACCGATCAGGTCTTCGAGGGAGGCATCCAGCGCCGGGGCCGGCTCGGGGGCGGTGTCGGAGGTGCGGGCGGACCTTGCCATCAGGATTGGGGTTCCTTGAGTAAGAAAGTTACCCAGTTTGCCCGCCCGGACAGGATCTGGCTAGCACGACCTCGGAAGAAAGCCCTGCAACTGACTCAGGACAAAAGATAATTTTCATAATAGTTAATTGACATAACTAATTTGCTCGATTAGCGTGCTAACCATCACCTCGAACAACAAGAGTGCATCACATGAGCAACTACGAAGGCCGCTGGACCACCGTCAAGGTCGAAATCGAATCGGGTATCGCCTGGGTCACCCTGAACCGTCCGGACAAGCGCAACGCCATGAGCCCGACCCTCAACCGCGAGATGGTCGACGTGCTGGAAACCCTGGAGCAGGACGCCGAGGCCGGCGTGCTGGTCCTGACCGGTGCCGGCGAGTCCTGGACTGCGGGCATGGACCTCAAGGAATACTTCCGCGAAGTGGACGCCGGTCCGGAAATCCTTCAGGAAAAGATCCGCCGCGAAGCCTCGCAATGGCAATGGAAGCTGCTGCGCATGTACGCCAAGCCGACCATCGCCATGGTCAACGGCTGGTGCTTCGGCGGCGGTTTCAGCCCGCTGGTGGCCTGCGACCTGGCGATCTGCGCCGACGAAGCGACCTTCGGCCTCTCGGAAATCAACTGGGGCATCCCGCCGGGCAACCTGGTGAGCAAGGCCATGGCCGATACCGTCGGCCACCGCCAGTCGCTGTACTACATCATGACCGGCAAGACCTTCGGCGGGCCGAAAGCCGCCGAGATGGGCCTGGTCAACGAAAGCGTGCCGCTGGCGCAACTGCGCCAGACCACCCGCGAGCTGGCGCTGAACCTGCTGGAGAAGAACCCGGTGGTGCTGCGCGCCGCGAAGAACGGCTTCAAGCGCTGCCGCGAGCTGACCTGGGAGCAGAACGAAGACTACCTGTATGCCAAGCTCGACCAGTCGCGCCTGCTTGACACCGAAGGCGGTCGCGAACAGGGCATGAAGCAGTTCCTCGACGACAAGAGCATCAAGCCGGGCCTGCAGGCGTATAAACGCTGAGTGGTCCACGGCGGCGTCCGCCGACGCCGCCACCGCGTGCTTCCTGACAAGACAAAAAAAGAGGAACGAGCATGTTGCAGATGCCTTTGCTGATTGGCGGGGAGTCGCGCCCCGCCAGTGATGGACGAACCTTCGAACGGCGCAATCCGGTGACCGGCGAAGTGGTCTCGCAGGTGGCCGCCGCTACCCTGGACGACGCCGATGCCGCAGTCGCCGCCGCCAGCGCCGCTTTCCCGGCCTGGTCGCGCCTGGCCCCCAACGAACGCCGCAGCCGCCTGCTGGCCGCCGCCGATGCCTTGCAGGCGCGCACTGCCGAGTTCATCGCCGCCGCCGGCGAGACCGGGGCCATGGCCAACTGGTATGGCTTCAACGTCAAGCTGGCGGCCGGGATGCTTCGTGAAGCGGCGTCCATGACCACCCAGATCACCGGCGAAATCATTCCTTCCGACGTGCCCGGCAGCCTGGCCATGGCGGTGCGTGCGCCGTGCGGCGTGGTCCTGGGTATCGCGCCGTGGAACGCCCCGGTGATCCTCGCCACCCGGGCCATCGCCATGCCTTTGGCCTGCGGCAATACCGTGGTGCTCAAGGCCTCCGAGCTGAGCCCGGCGGTGCATCGCCTGATCGGCCAGGTGCTGCAGGATGCAGGCCTGGGCGACGGCGTGGTCAATGTGATCAGCAACGATCCGGTCGACGCGCCGAGGATCGTCGAACGCCTGATCGCCAACCCCGCCGTGCGCCGGGTCAACTTCACCGGCTCGACCCATGTCGGGCGCATCGTCGGCGAACTGGCGGCGCGGCACTTGAAGCCGGCGCTGCTGGAACTGGGCGGCAAGGCGCCGTTCCTGGTGCTGGACGATGCCGATCTGGATGCTGCCGTGGAAGCGGCAGCCTTTGGCGCCTACTTCAACCAGGGCCAGATCTGCATGTCCACCGAGCGCCTGGTAGTGGACGAGAAGATCGCCGATGTCTTCGTCGACAAGCTCGCCGCGAAGATCGCCACCCTGCGGGCCGGCGATCCGCAGGACCCGGCCTCGGTCCTCGGCTCCCTGGTGGACGCCGGCGCTGGCGAGCGCATCAAGGCGCTGATCGACGACGCCGTGGAGAAGGGCGCGCGCCTGGTCTGCGGCGGCCAGCTGGACGGCAGCATTCTCCAGCCGACCCTGCTCGACCGCGTGGACGCGAGCATGCGCCTGTACCGCGAGGAATCCTTCGGCCCGGTGGCCGTGGTCCTGCGTGGCCAGGACGACGAGGCGCTGCTGGCCCTGGCCAACGACTCCGAGTTCGGCCTGTCCTCGGCCATCTTCAGCCGCGACACCACCCGCGCCCTGGCCCTGGCCCAGCGGGTGGAATCGGGCATCTGCCATATCAACGGCCCCACCGTGCACGACGAAGCGCAGATGCCGTTCGGCGGCGTGAAGTCCAGCGGCTACGGCAGCTTCGGCAGCCGCACCGCCATCGACCAGTTCACTCAGTTGCGCTGGATCACCCTGCAGCACGGTGCCCGTCACTACCCGATCTGATAAGCCGGCAGCACCCGCCGCCTGGCGCATCCGGGCGGCGGCACGACAGACAACAAGAACAAGGAGCAACCTGCGTGAATTCCGAAGCCAGCACACGGCCGGCCGACCGTGCCCAATCTCCACGCTATCGGCAGGTGTCCATCGGTCATCCCGAGGTCGAGGTCAGCGAAATCGACGGCATCCTGCGCATGCAGGCACGCGAGCCCCTGGCGCCGCTGCCCGCACGTTTGCTCGAACGCCTGGAATACTGGGCCGAAGCGCGTCCACGACAAACCTTTATCGCTGCAAGGCAGAACGACGGTGCCTGGCGCGAGATCAGCTACGCCGACATGTTCCGGCAGGTGCGCACCATCGCCGCCCATCTGCTCGACCTGGGCCTGAGCGCCGAGCGCCCGCTGGCGCTGTTCTCCGGCAACGATATCGAGCACCTGCAGATTGCCCTCGGCGCCATGTATGCCGGCATTCCCTATTGCCCGGTGTCGCCGGCCTACGCCTTGCTCTCCCAGGACTTCGCCAAGCTGCGGCATGTCTGCGACGTGCTCACCCCGGGCGTGGTCTTCGTCAGCGACAGCCAGCCATTCCAGCGCGCCATCGATGCGGTGCTGGAGCCCTCGGTAGCGGTGATCAGCGTGCGTGGCACCGTCGAGGGCCGCCGCACCCTCGATTTCGCCTCGCTGCTGGCGCCGGCCGACCTGCAAAAGGCCGATGCCGCCTTCGCCGCCACCGGTCCCGACACCATCGCCAAATTTCTCTTCACCTCCGGCTCGACCAAGCTGCCCAAGGCGGTGATCACCACCCAGCGCATGCTCTGCGCCAACCAGCAGATGCTTCTGCAGACCTTCCCGGTATTCGCCGAGGAGCCGCCGGTGCTGGTGGACTGGCTGCCGTGGAACCACACCTTCGGTGGCAGCCACAACCTCGGCATCGTCCTGTATAACGGCGGCAGCTTCTACCTCG
The DNA here is from genome assembly GCF_001941965.1 of Pseudomonas putida. Taxonomy (GTDB): domain Bacteria; phylum Pseudomonadota; class Gammaproteobacteria; order Pseudomonadales; family Pseudomonadaceae; genus Aquipseudomonas; species Aquipseudomonas putida_L. The sequence continues at coordinate 156,801 of NZ_MKZO01000006.1, forward strand.
ATGCCGGCAAGCCGACGCCCCAGGGCTTTGGCGAAACCCTGCGCAACCTGCGGGAAATCTCGCCCACCGCCTACCTGACGGTGCCCAAGGGCTGGGAGGAACTGGTCAAGGCGCTGGAGCAGGATGCCGAGCTGCGCGAGGTGTTCTTCGCCCGCATCAAGCTGTTCTTCTTCGCGGCGGCGGGGCTGTCGCAGAGTGTCTGGGACCGTCTTGACCGTATTGCCGAACAACACTGCGGCGAACGTATCCGCATGATGGCCGGTCTCGGCATGACCGAAGCCGCGCCGTCCTGCACCTTCACCACCGGGCCGCTGTCCATGGCCGGCTATATCGGCCTGCCGGCGCCGGGTTGCGAGGTCAAGCTGGTGCCTCTGGGCGACAAGCTCGAAGGGCGTTTCCGCGGGCCGCATATCATGCCCGGCTACTGGCGCGCGGCACAGCAGACCGCCGAGGTGTTCGACGAGGAAGGTTTCTATTGCTCGGGGGATGCGCTGAAGCTGGCCGACCCGCAGCAGAGCCAGTTGGGGCTGATGTTCGACGGGCGTATCGCCGAGGACTTCAAGCTGTCGTCCGGGGTGTTCGTCAGTGTCGGTCCGCTGCGCAACCGCGCGGTGCTGGAGGGCTCGCCCTATGTGCAGGACATCGTGGTCGCGGCGCCGGATCGCCAGTGCCTGGGCATCCTGGTCTTCCCGCGCTTGCCGGAATGCCGGCAACTGGCGGGGCTGGGAGCCAGCGCGACGGATGCCGAGGTGCTCGCCAGCGCCCCGGTGCGCGCGTGGTTCGCCAACTGGCTGGAACGCCTGAACCGCGACGCCCAGGGCAACGCCAGTCGACTTGAATGGCTGGCCTTGCAGGATGAAGCGCCCTCTATCGACCAGGGCGAGATCACCGACAAAGGCTCGATCAACCAGCGCGCCGTGTTGCAACGCCGCGCCGCCCAGATCGAGGCGCTGTATCGCGGCGAGGCGCCCGGCATGCTGCATGCGCGGGTGAAGGCATGAGCCTGTGCAGCCGCTTCGATGATCTGGCGATCGTCGAGATGGCGCGCACGCCCTGGGTCGATCTGGGCGGTGCGCTGGCCGGGGTGTCACCCATCGACCTGGGGATCCATGCGGGGAGGGCGGTGCTGGAACGGGCCGCCATCGATCCGGCCAGCATCGACAGCGTGCTCGCCGGGAGCATGGCCCACGCCAGTTTCGACGCCTACATGCTGCCCCGTCATATCGGGCTCTACAGCGGTGTAGTGCAAAGCGTGCCGGCGCTGGCGGTGCAGCGGATCTGCGGGACCGGGCTGGAGCTGCTGCGCCAGGCCGGTGAGCAGGTGCGCGACGGCGTGGAGCGGGTGCTGTGCGTCGGGGCCGAGTCCATGTCGCGCAATCCGATCGCGGCGTACGAGCATCGTGGCGGCTTTCGCCTCGGTGCACCGGTCGGCTTCAAGGACTTTCTCTGGGAAGCCCTGTACGACCCGGCAGCGGGCGTGGACATGATCGGCACCGCCGAGAACCTGGCCCGGGAATACGGATTGAGCCGGGAAGAGGTGGATGCCTGGGCCTTGCGCAGTCATCAGCGGGCGTTGGCGGCCCGGGAGGCGGGCTGGTTCGATGCGGAGATCGCTGCTGTCCGCTCCGTGCGTTTCGACGCCGAAGACTGCCTGCCCCGGGGCATCGAACTGCCCCGGGGCGTTAGCGAGGTGCTTCGCGACAGCCATCCGCGTCACACCGATACGCCTGCGTTGGCCCGCCTGCGAGCGATCCACGAAGGCGGCGTGCAGACCGCCGGCAACAGCTGCGCGGTGGTCGATGGTGCAGCGGCAGCGCTGGTCTGCCGCTACTCCGCCTGTGAACGGCCACCGCTGGCCCGGGTGCTGATGGCGACTGTCGTAGGCGTACCGCCACGGACCATGGGCATCGGCCCGGCCCCGGCGATTCGTCTGCTGCTGGAGCGCAGCGGCCTGCGCCTGGAGCAGATCGACCGCTTCGAGATCAACGAGGCCCAGTCGGCGCAGGTACTGGCGGTAGCCCGCTCGCTGGAGCTGGACCCGGAGCGCCTGAATGTCCACGGCGGCTCCATCGCCCTCGGCCATCCGCTCGCCGCTACCGGCCTGCGCCTGGTGCAGACCCTGGCCCGCCAGTTGCGCGACGGCAATCTGCGCTACGGCATCGCCGCTGCCTGCATCGGCGGCGGGCAAGGCATGGCGCTGCTGATCGAAAACCCCCAATTCGCTGCTTGAACGAGGAAACCCATGGCCTATCGGGCGCCCCTGGGCGATATGCAATTCGTGCTGCAACACTGGTTGCGTGCCGACCGTGGCTGGCGGCAGATGCCGGCCTTCGCCGAGGTCGATCTGGACCTTGCCGTGCAGGTGCTGGAAGAGGCGGCACGCTTCAGCAGCGAGATCCTCGCGCCGCTGAACACGCCGGGTGACCGTCAGGGTTGCCGGCTGGTCGAGGGCGAAGTCATCACGCCGGAGGGTTTCCCGGCGGCTTACCGCGCCTATGTCGAAGGTGGCTGGCCGGCGCTGGCCTGTGCGGTGGAGCAGGGCGGCCAGGGCCTGCCCCAGGTGCTGGATGCGGCGCTGCTGGAAATGCTCTACGCCAGCAACCATGCCTGGGCCATGTACACCGGGATCGCCCATGGTGCCTACCTGTGTCTGAAGACCCACGCTTCGGCCGAGCTGCAACAGCGTTATCTGCCCGGCATCGTCAGCGGCGAGACCTTGCCGACCATGTGCCTGACCGAGCCCCAGGCGGGTAGCGATGTCGGTCTGTTGCGCTGTCGCGCCGAGCCGCTGGACGACGGCACTTATGCGCTCAGTGGCAGCAAGCTGTTCATCTCCGGCGGCGAGCATGACCTGAGCCACGACATCCTTCATCTGGTGCTCGCCCGGTTGCCCGATGCACCGGCCGGCAGTCGTGGCGTCTCGCTGCTGCTGGTCCCGAAGTGGCTGGAAAACGGTGAACGCAATGACGTGCATTGCGATGGCCTGGAACACAAGCTGGGCATTCGCGGCAGCGCCACCTGCGCGCTGCGTTTCGAGGGTGCCCGGGGCTGGCTGGTGGGCCAGCCGCACGGCGGGCTGGCGGCGATGTTCGTGATGATGAACTCGGCGCGCCTGCATGTGGGCCTGCAGGGGCTGGGGCATGCCGAGGCGGCCTGGCAGATGGCCCGCGACTATGCCCTGGAGCGCCGGCAGATGCGTGCGCCGAAGCACCCCGAGGGTATCGCTGCGGCGCTGGCCGATCCGATCCACCTGCACCCGGCGATGCGCCGGATTCTCCTGGAGCTGCGGGTGCGTACCGAAGGCATGCGCGCCATTGGCTACTGGGCTGCGCACTGGCTGGATATCGCTGCCGAAGCGGCTGACCCGGCCCTGCGCTGCAAGGCCGAAACCCTGGCCGCGCTGCTCACGCCCATCGTCAAGGCCAGCTTCACCAGCCAGGGCTTCGAGCTGGCGAGCAAGGCCTTGCAGGTGTTTGGCGGCTATGGCTACACGGCAGAATTCCCCATCGAGCAGACCTTGCGCGATAGCCGGATTGCCATGATCTACGAGGGCAGCAACGAGATTCAGGCCAATGACCTGCTGCTGCGCAAGGTGCTTGGGGATGGCGGCGAGGGCTTTGGGTTGTTGCTCGCGGAGCTGCGCGCGGAGGCGCAGGCCACCGGGTCGGTGTACGCCGAGGCGCTGGGCGAGGTGTGCGACGGGCTGGAAGGGCTGATGCCGGAATTGCAGGCGTTCAGTGCCGGGGATGGCGAGTATCCGTATCGGGCGGCGGGGGACTTCCTGCAACTGTGCTCTATCAGTCTGCTGGCCTTTGCCTGGGCCCGGAGTGCCCGCTGTGCCGCGGGGCTGGCGGAGCCGTTACGGCGGGAGAAGCTGGAGAGTGCGGGGTTCTGTTTCGATTATCTGTTGCCGGAGTTCGATCGGCAGGTGGCGGCTGTAAGGGCGGCGCGGGCGCCATTGCCCTTCATTGGCTGATCCGGCCTCATCGCTGGCAAGCCAGCTCCCACAGGGATCGGCAGCGCTGCGGACACTGTGGGAGCTGGCTTGCCAGCGATGAGGCCCGGGAGAGCACTACAGAATCCAGCTATTCGATACCTGCATACCTGACTTGCACAAACCGCCGCCCTCAGCCTCTCTGGCCCGGTGCTATAGTCCGCCGACCCCCGATCCCCAGAGGAGCCCCCGTGAGTACCTTCACCTATACGGTCAGCCCCGATATCTTCCGCGATCACCCCGACTACCGCCGTGGCGTGGTGGTGTTCCGCAACCTCGACAACGCCCGCCCCGATCCCGATCTCACCGCGCAACTGCGCGCCAGCGAGGCTTCGGTACGCCAGCGCATCAGCGGCAACCCCGCCGATTTCCCGCAGATCGCCGCCTGGCGCGACGCTTATCGCCGCTTCGGCGCCAAGCCCTCGGAGCACCGGGCCTCCATCGAGGCCTTGAGCCGCCGCGTGCTCAAGCCCGACAACCTGCCGGACATCAACCCGCTGGTGGATATCGGCAACCTGCTGTCCCTGCGCTACCTGCTGCCTGCCGGGGTCCACCCCGTCGGTCCGCAGTCGAGCCACATCGAGCTGCGCAAGGCCCGCGATGAAGACCGTTTCCTCGCCGACGCCGGCAGCGCAGCCGAAACCATCGCCCCCGGCGAAATCGTCCTCGCCGCCGGCCCGCGCATCCTCACCCGGCGCTGGACCTGGCGCCAGGCCGCCGATACCCGCACCCTGGCCGACACCGGCCATGTGTTCTTCGATATCGACGGGCTGCCACCCACCAGCCCGGAAGACGTGCAGGCCGCCATCGCCGACCTGATCGAACTGGTCGCGCGATTCTGCGGCGGGGAGTGCCTGGGGCACGCGGTGCTCGACGCCGCGCATCCCAGCCTGAACATCGCCTGATGGGCCAGGCCTTCAACAACCTCAGCATCGGTCAGCTGCGCGTGCTGCTGACCCTGCTGGAGGTGCGCAACCTCAGCCATGCCGCGACCCGCCTGGGCACCAGCCAGTCGGCCCTGAGCCGGCACCTGGCGCAGTTTCGCGAGGCCTTCGGTGATCCGCTGCTGGTGCGCCAGGGCCGCCAGTACATCCTCAGCGAGCGTGGCCTGGCGCTGGTCGAGCCGATCAAGGTGGTACTGGGGCAGTTGCAGGACCTGGGCACGCCTTCGCAATTCTCCCCGGCCACCTGCGAGCGGCGTTTTGCCCTGGCCGGGTCCGATCACGTCGCCCAGTACATCCTTCCGCAATTGCTGCGCGACCTGGCCGAGGTGGCGCCCGGGGTCAGCCTGGATTTCCGCCCCTGGGAAGCCAACCGTTTCGACTGGCTGGCCAACGGCAAGGTCGACCTGGCCACCAGCATGATCGAAGACACCCCGGCCGAGTTTCACGGTCGGGTGATCGGTGAGGACATGGCAGTGTGCGTCATGCGCAACAGCCATCCGCTGGCGGGGGAGTCGCGCTTGAGCGTGCAGCAGTTCCTTGCCTGGCCGCACCTGAAGATCAGCACCGGCGGCGACAAGGACAGCTTCGTCGACGCCTGGCTGCGCAAGCATGGCCAGCAGCGCGACCTGAAACTCACGGTGCCGTACTACTCGGCGGCGCTGGAGGTGATCCGCGACAGCGACATGCTCTTGATGCTGCCGGAACATATCGCCCGCAAATGGAGCGAACAGGCCGAGGTGTGCTGCAAGCCGCTGGCCTTTGTCGAGCATCCATTCCGTTATTGGGTGGTCTGGCATAGCCGCACCCATGCGTCGGCGGAGCAACAGTGGTTTCGCAAGTTCATTTATGAGCATTGCCGGGGTTCGCAATTCCTCAGTCCCGGTTCTTGAAGCTTCAAGCCTCAAGCGGTAAGCGGCAAGAAAGAGCAGTCCGCGTCGCCGCGGCTTTTTCTTGCCGCTTGAAACTTAAAGCTTGCAGCTATCCATCCCCCGCATAGTTGCCATTCAATATTGCCGGCTGTTGCGCCGGAAACTTGCTGGTAACTTGAAGTTCGACGAAGTGCACAAACAACTTCGCACTAAATAAGAGTTTAAAACTTCACCTGCCGCACTATCGCCAGGCGCCGGGTCATGCCCAATGTCATCAACTTTGGAAATTATCCATAAATATCATATAATTAGCGCTCAAATCAGTGCATGGGAGAAGCCCTTTTGACTACCTATACCGCATCGCTTGACACCGCCAGCCAAACCCTGGCTTGA
>NZ_MKZO01000007.1 GCF_001941965.1 Pseudomonas putida
GCTGCGAGGTGCTTGCAGCGGCAAAAAAGGCTGAAATAGACGGCAGGTTTGACCGGGATTTGAGCGGCTACCGTTTTTTGAAAGTGTCGATGGCGAAGTAGCCGGAAAACAGGGGCTACTTCAGACCATCCTTTGGTCAAGGGCAGCAATGGGTCGATAGCCGCCTTTCGCTACCTACAGGTCATGGCAGGAAGCCATCACCCTAACAGTCCTGCCTCCTGAAGATCGTGATGGACGGAGTGAACGCAATTGAAGCAGCCTCTAGCCAAAGCACGCGCTCTTGCCCCTGGCATGTATAAAGCTGCAAATCTTCAGCTATCTCCGGCTTTCATGTAGTGAATTTCCTAACCACCCCCTGAGGCCGTTTCCTCCATTGCGCCCAATGGAGTCGACACCTACTCTACCCGGGTCGCTGTCAAATCAGCGGTCAGGCCTGGTCGCCTGAAAGAGCTAAGGTCTACCCAACAAGGGCCTATGCAATGAAAAAAATCGTTCCAGTTACATCCACTGATCGCCAACGCCCCACCACCGCCCACACCCATTTCGGCTCCTGCAACAACACCCATCCCCACATGTTCAGCGTCTGTGCTGGCATCAGCATAGAAGATGCCCTGGCGCATCTGGCCATGACGCTGGTGGCTGCCAGTGAAACCAATTTCCAGGTTTGTGAGTTGGCGGGGACGCGGGTGCGATCGCTGGCCTGGACTACTCAGCATTCGTTGGAGATGTGTCAGGCGTTGGTTGATTCGTTGTTGCGGGGAAAGGTGGTGGTGGGTTGTCTGGTCGGGTCTCATCGCTGCATAGGTATCTACACATCTCTCGTTCGGGCCCGGATGCTGGGCTTGCGCTGGATTTGTAGGAGCGCGGCTTGCCCGCGAAGGGCCGCACTGCGGCCCCTAAACCTGCCACACCGAATATCTGGGGCACTGAGGCCAAGCAGGCGCTGTATCCAAAACAGGTTCCCCCAACCTAGCTCGTGCGGGATGGTTTTGGGGCCGCAGTGCGGCCCTTCGCGGGCAAGCCTCGCTCCTACCTGAACGGCGTCGCCTGAAGATCTGCGCATCGACGCGAGATATGTAGATACCCATGCTCATCGCTCGCAAACCAGCTCCCACAACGGTCTTTGGTGGCCGCTGGATTTGCGCGGTGGCGTGGGCCTTTCGTGAGGGTTTGATCGGGGGTTGCAGTGGTGAATTTGCAACCGTAATCGCGGGTGAACCCGCTCCCACATGAGGGCGATGTGGTGCTGAGATCCTGCGCTCGATCCTGAGGATGTCATTTGACATCCATTTAGGATGATGAATAACATCCACACCAGCAGCCCCCCACCCAACCACCCACCAAAGGCCCCGAGATCCATGAATCTCCAATCCGTCTTCGACTACCGCAGCCCCTACGCCTACCTCGCCAACACCCGCCTGCCCAGCCTCGACCACCCCGTCGACCACCTCCCCATCGACATCCTCACCGTGATGAAGCAGGTCAACAACCAACCCTCTCCCGCCTGCCCGCCGAAACTCCGCTACTCCGGCATCGACGCCACCCGCTGGGCCGCGCTGTACCAGGTCCCCTTCGCCCCCAACAGCGCCCTGCTCCAGGCCATGGGCGAAGGCCGGTTCGACGGTGCCCTGCTGGTCCGCCTGGCCATCGCCGCCCAACAAACCGGCGTCTTCGAAACCCTCCACCCAGCATTATTCAAAGCCCTCTGGGCCAGCTCCACCGACCTCACCACCCCACACGCCCGAGAAACCTTCCTGCAATCCCTGAACCTCGACCCCACCCTCTGGCACCTCGCCGACACCCCGCACATCCACGCCCAACTCGCCGCCAACAACGCCCTCGCCATCGAGCGCGGCGTGTTCGGCGTGCCCACCTTCTTCTGCGACAACGAGATGTTCTTCGGCAACGACCGCCTCGATTTCGTACGCGCCGCAATCCAGCAAGCCAAAGGAGCCTGAAACCATGACCACCAAAAAACTCGCGATCGTCACCGGCGTCGGCCCGGGCACCGGGGCTTCCATCGTTCGCCGCCTGCTCGCCGACGGCTACCGCGTGGCCATGCTTGCCCGCAACGCCGAACGCCTCGCCGCCCTGCAGGACGAACTGCCCGACACCCACGCCTTCCCGGTGGATGTCAGCGATACCGCGCAACTGGAACAGACCCTTGACCAGATCAAGGCCCAACTGGGCGACGCCGATGTGCTCGTCCACAACGCCGTGGGTGCGACCTTCGGCAATTTCCGCGAGATCGACCCGCAGGCCCTGGAAACCAACTTCCACACCAACGTCATGGCCCTGCTCCATCTGGCCCGCACGCTGTCCCCGGCGATGGTGGACAAGGGCCAGGGCGCGATCATCGTGACCGGCAATACCTCGGCCTTGCGCGGCAAAGTCCATTTCGCCGCCTTCGCCCCGACCAAGGCGGCACAACGCATCCTCAGCGAGTCCATCGCCCGAGACCTGGGGCCGAAAGGCGTGCACGTGGCCTATCTGGTGATCGATGCGGTGATCGATATGCAGTGGACCCGCGAGATGCATCCGACCAAGCCCGACGACTTCTTTATCCAGCCCGACGATATCGCCGCCGAAGTCGGCCATCTGATCCAGCAACCCCGCAGCGCCTGGACCTTCCTGACCGAGGTGCGGCCCTTCGGCGAGACCTGGTAAGCCGCGCCGCCAGCCGGGGGCCGGTGCTATGATCAGCCCCCGGACCAAGCAGGAGACCGCCACCATGGGCCATTCCCAAGCCAGCAAGCAGAGTACCCACGAACGCATCGTCGCCATCGCCGCCGAGCGCTTCTGCGAACTGGGCCTCGACGGCCTGAGCATTGCCAACCTGATGAAGGAAGCCGGCCTGACCCACGGCGGCTTCTACAAGCATTTCGAGTCCCGCGACCAGCTTGTCGCAGAAGCCCTGGACACTGCCTTCAAACGCTCGGAAACCCCGCAACGCAAGGACTTCAACACCCTGGTCAGCGACTACCTGAGCCCCGAACACCGCGACGGCGTCGGTACCGGCTGCGCCGTCGGCGCACTGGTCAGCGATATCGGCCGGGTCGAGGGTGAGGCCCGCGAGCTGTACACCAACAAGCTGCGCGCCAACTTCAAGGGCATCGCCCATTTGCTGGGCGGTGCGGACGGCGAAAAACGCAAACAGGCAATGATCGCCTTCAGCGCCATGGTCGGCGCCCTGGGCCTGGCCCGGGCCTGCGCGGATGAGGAGATGTCGCGGGAGATTCTGGCAACCGTGCGGGAATTCCTCACAGCCAGCTTCGGCGAAGACTGACGCCCACCTCTACACTCTTCTGACAATCACCAGGAGAGCGTGGCATGAATGACACAGAAGTCCTGATCATCGGCGCCGGCCCCACAGGCCTGGTGCTCGCCCTGTGGTTGAGCAAGCTGGGCGTCAAGGTGCGTATCGTCGACAAGGCGAGCGGACCAGGCACCACCTCCCGCGCCCTGGCCGTACAGGCACGGACCCTGGAGCTGTATCGCCAGCTCGATCTGGCCGACACCGTGGTCGAGCGCGGCCATCAGGTGCCGGCGGCCAATCTCTGGGTCCGCGGCCAGCCGGCGGCCAAGCTGTCCCTGCAGAATATCGGCGCCGGCCTGACGCCCTACCCCTTCCTGGAAATCTACCCGCAGGACGAACACGAGAAGCTGCTGATCGAGCGCCTGCAAGGCTTCGGCATCGAGGTGCAGTGGAATACCGAGCTGCTGGAACTCAGCCAGGACGATCATCAGACCGTGGCCCGCCTGCGTCTGGCCAACGGTAGCGAAGAAGACTGCAGCGCCCCGTACCTCGCCGGCTGCGACGGCGCCCGCTCGGTGGTACGCAAGGCCCTGGGCATCGGCTTTCCCGGCGGGACCTTCGGGCAGGTGTTCTATGTCGCCGATGTGCAGGCCTCGGGGCCTGCCATCGATGGCGAATTGCATGTGGACCTGGATGAAGCAGATTTCGTCGCGGTCTTCCCGCTTGCTGGCGAGGGCCGCGTACGGCTGATCGGCACCGTGCGCGACGAACGCGCCGAACACCCGGAAAGGCTGACCTTCGCCGACGTCGGCAACCGCGCCATCGAGCAGATGCAGATCCAGGTGGAGACCGTGAACTGGTTTTCCACCTACCGCGTGCATCATCGCGTGGCCCAGCAGTTCCGCCGCCATCGCGCCTTCCTCCTCGGCGACGCCGCCCACGTGCACAGCCCGGCCGGCGGCCAGGGCATGAATACCGGGATAGGCGATGCCATCAACCTGGCCTGGAAACTGGCTGCGGTGCTGCATGGCAAGGCCACCGATGAGTTGCTGGTCAGCTATGAAATCGAGCGCAAGGCCTTTGCCGAACGCCTTGTAGCGACCACCGACCAGGTCTTCAACTTCATCAGCGCCAACGGGCGTGTCGCCAATCTGCTGCGCACGCGGCTGGCACCGGTGCTGCTGTCGCGGCTGGTGGCGATGGGCAAGGTGCGTTCGTTCATGTTCCGCACGGTGTCGCAGATCGGCCTCAACTACCGGCTGATGCCGCTGAGTTTCGGCACGGCCGGGCATGTGCATGGCGGCGACCGGCTGCCCTGGGCGCATGATGAAACGGCAGACAATTTCGCCGAACTGGCGCGGCCCTGCTGGCAGGTGCATGTCTACGGGCTTGCCGGCAAGGACCTGACCGGCTGGTGCGCAGCGCGGCAGATTCCGCTGCATGTGTTCGCCTGGAGCCCGGCCCACGAGGCGGCCGGGCTGGCGCGCAATGCCTTCTACCTGATCCGCCCGGACAGCTATGTGGCGCTGGCCGAGGCGTCATCCTCCACCTCGGCGCTGGAACGTTACTTCACCGAGCGCTCACTGAGACCCTGCTGAATCCCGAAGAACCGCCAGGTGGCGTACAGGCACAGGAGCAGGCCGGCCACGGCGAGGGAACCGCCGACGCCACCGATATACGACAGCCCCACCTGACTCACCACGATGCTGCCCAGCAGCGCGCCGCCGCCGATACCGACGTTGTACAGCCCGGAGAACATGGCCATGGCCACGTCGGTAGCGTCCGACGCCAGTTGCAGGACCTTGGATTGCAAGGCCAGGCTGAAGCACATGATCGCCATGCCCCACAGCCCGCACAGAGCGCAGAGCAGCACCGGCATACCGGCGAGCGGCAGCAGCAATAGCAAGGCGACGCCCAGCGCGGCGATCGCGGCGATCAGGAAGCCGCGCGGGAAGCGCTCGCTGAAGTGACTGAACAGGAACGAGCCGAAGATCCCCGCGCCACCGAACACCAGCAGCAACACCGTGGTCATTTCACTGCTCAGCGCCGCGACTTCCCGGGCGAACGGCTCGATATAGCTGTAGCCGGTGAATTGCGCGGTGATCACCAGCACCACCAGGGCATACACCGACATCAGCGCCGGGCGCTTGAGCAGGATCGGCAGGCTGCGCAGCGAGCCGGAGTTTTGACTTGGCAGCAGCGGCAGCGAACGCAGCAGCCAGAGCAGGGTCGCCACCGAGACCACGGCGATCCCGAGGAAAGTGGTACGCCAGCCCAGGGCTTCACCCACGACCCGGCCCAGCGGGATGCCGAGGACCATCGCCAGGGTGGTGCCGGTCGCCAGCAAGCCGAGGGCCTTGGCCTGCTTGCCCGGCGGTGCCACGCGCACCGCCAGCGAGGCGGTGATCGACCAGAACACCGCGTGGGCCAGGGCGATCCCTACCCGGCTGACCAGGAGCATGCCGAAGCTGGTGGCCATGCTCGACATCACGTGGCTGACGCTGAACAGCACGAACAACAGGCCCAGCAGGCGCCGGCGCTCGATATTACGGGTCAGCAGCATCATCGGCAGCGAGGTCAGCGACACCACCCAGGCGTACACCGTGAGCATCAGCCCGACCTGGGACGCCGGCATCTCGAAACTGCGCCCGATATCGCTGAGCAACGCCACCGGCACGAACTCGGTGGTGTTGAAGATAAAGGCACCCAGGGCCAGGGCGAAGACACTGAGCCAGCTGCCGCTACGGGCGTCGACGGGGCTATTCATGCGAGGGATACAGCTCCTGAACAGTACAAATCGCACGCGTGACAAAGGCATCCGTGACCCTGGGGGTCGGATGTGCCATGCGGTCTTTGTAGGAATAATTGCGCCGGAGTCTACGACAGCCCCTGCCCCGCCGCAAACGCTTGGCGCGTGGTTTGGGAATCGGGCGCCAGATTAACGTCAGGAGCCTGGCTGCTCCGCGAGATCTTTCAATCGCGGCTGCGAAGCCCGTGATAGAGCGAGAGCGTTGAATTTCACACATTTTGATACAACTGGCCCGCTGGGTTTTTGACGGGATGGCAAATTGCTGCGCTATACATGAAAAAAAGTTCATTTTCTTGACACAGCCTGCTCCGGAGGCTTTATGCGCGCACTCACTGCCCTGACCGTCCAACTCAAGCGCAAGGGACTGCGCCGCACCCTTCTCACCCTGTGGCGCCGCCATGTGTTCTTCCACTGGGAGCTGTTGTGGATGGAGCGTGACCTGACGACGCCGGTCGGCCCGCATAGCCTCAAGGACCACCCGCCGGTGCGCCTGGAGACCATCACCGAAGCCAATGCCGATGCCTTCGCCCGCCATTTCGGCGATCGCGTCGGGACCATGCGCGAACTGGCCCGCGAAGGGCATGTCGGGCACATGTACCTGGATGACGCGGGCGACGCGGTGGCCTTTATCTGGGCCAGTACCCGCGATTATCACGACCGTCATTACTACGGCTGCACCTTCCCGGTGGCGCCGGGGGACTTCTTCGAATTCGGCGGGGAAATGATCCCCGCCTATTTTGGCACCTGGCTCTCGGTGGATGCCCAGGTTAGCCTGTGGCAAGCCATGCAGGCACGTGGCTGCAGCCGGGTGGTGGATGTGGTGGAAACCCACAACGTGCCGGCCCTCAAGCTGCACCTGCGCATGGGTTACCAGGAGCAAGGCCGGGTAATGCACGTGTACGGGCTGTTCGGGCGCTGGAAGCTGTTTCGCCAGAGCCGCTACAGCGGCTCGCGGCTGGTGCCGCTGTGCACGACAAGGGCGCAGCCGGTGAAGGTGGAGATGGCCTGACAGATGATTTCAGGTGATCCCTGTGGGAGCTGAGCTCACTTCAGGAATTGTGCAACCCGCTCCGCCGGCAGCCAGTTCAGTGTTCCGGCCAATGCCAAGTTCCAATTGAAGGTAGCGGTGGATACCGCTTACCTGTGCGGGTACCGCGACTGATCAGCGGCTTGCACAAATCACTGTGGGAGCTGGCTTGCCAGCGATAGGGCCGGCAAGGGCAGTGATGTTGCCTGATCTGGCCTCATCGCTGGCAAGCCAGCTCCCACAGGGCCTGCAGTGTTCTTTGGATCAGCGACCCAACGCCTCGCGCAGCCTGCAAGGGCATTTACCGCCCCATCATTCCAGGGTGATTTTCCCCGCCTCGATCACCTCGCCCCAGCGCTTGCCATCCTCGGCGATCAATTCGGCGAATCCGGCAGGCGTGCCCTGTTCGACGCTGATGCCGTTCTGGGCGAAGCGCTCGGCGGTTTGTGGTGACCTGGCGATGACGCCAATGGCCCCGCTCAACTTTTCCACCAGTTCCGGCGCCGCGCCCTTGGGCAATACGATGCCGAACCAGCCCGAGGCGACGAACCCCGGCAACCCGGCTTCGGTGGCGCTGGGCACGCCGGGCAGCAGCGGCGAGCGCTCGGCACTGCTGAGCACCAGGCCCTTGAGTTTGCCGGCCTGGATCTGCGGGGCGAGGACGGTGAGGGTATCCACCGCCACGTCCACTTCGCCGCCGAGCAGGCCGGTCACTGCCGGAGCGCTGCCCTTGTAGGGCACATGCAGCAGGTCGGTGCCGGACAGGTGCTTGAGCAGCTCGCCGGAGAGATGGCAAAGCGTGCCATTGCCGCACGACGAATAGCTCAACGCCCCCGGCCTGGCCTTGGCCTCGGCGATCAGTGCCGGCAGCGAGTCGATCTTGCTCGACGCCTGCACCGCCACCACGTTCGGCACCGAGGCCACCACCGCCACCGGCACGAAGTCCTTGACCGGGTCGTAGCGCAGGTCCTTTTGCAGGTTCGGCAGGATGGCCAGTTGTCCGGCCGTGGCCAGGGACAGGGTGTAGCCATCGGGCCTGGCCTTGGCCACCGCTTCGGCGGCGATCGCCGTGCCGGCGCCGGGCTTGTTGTCCACCACCACTGGCTGGCCCAACGAGGCGGAAAGCTGCTCGGCGTAATAACGGCCGATGGTGTCCGCCGCACCACCGGGCGGGAATGGCACCACCAGGGTCAGCGGTCGACTCGGGTAATTGTCGGCCTGGGCCAGGCCGGTGATGCCCAGGGCCAGGGCGGCCAGGGCGAAGGTGACGGAGCGGGCAAGTTTCATGGGGCAATTCCTGGACGAGTGGGAGAAGAAAGTCAGTCTTCGCTGAAGGCCACCTGGCGGGTGGCGCGCAAGCGTGGCGAGCACATCAACAGCACCACCAATGCGGTGACGATCAGCAGGGTCAGGCTCAAGGGCCGGCTGAAGAACACCGTGGGATCGCCACGAGACAGCAGCATCGCCCGGCGCAGGTTCTCTTCCATCAGCGGGCCGAGCAGGTAGCCCAGCAGCAGCGGTGCCGGCTCGCAGCGCAGCTTGATGAACAGGTAGCCGAGCAAGCCGAAGGCCACGGTCAGCAGCACGTCGAACAGGCTGTTGTTGACGCTGTACACGCCAATGCAGCAGAACAGCAGGATCGACGGGTACAGCAGGCGATACGGCACCGCCAGCAGGCGCACCCAGATGCCCACCAACGGCAGGTTGAGCACCAGCAGCAACAGGTTGCCCAGCCACATGCTGACGATCAGGCCCCAGAACAGCTCGGGGCACTCGTCGATCACCTGGGGGCCGGGGACGATACCGTGGATCATCATGGCCCCGGCCATCAGCGCCATCACCGCGTTGGACGGCAGGCCCAGCACCAGCATGGGAATGAAGGAAGTCTGCGCCCCGGCATTGTTGGCCGACTCGGGCCCGGCAACCCCTTCGATGGCGCCCTGGCCGAAGCGCTCCGGCTCCCTGGCCAGGCGCTTTTCGATCATGTACGAGCCGAAGGAGCCGAGCATCGCCCCGCCGCCGGGCAATATGCCCAGCAGCGAACCGAGCCCGGTGCCCCGCAGGATCGGTTTCCAGCTGCGTCGATAGTCGTCCCGCGACGGCATCAGGCTGCCGACCCGGGCCACCTGGGCCTTGCCGCCGTGATCGCGCTCAAGGTTGGCGATGATCTCGGCGATACCGAAGATGCCCATCGAGATCACCACGAAGCTGATGCCGTCGCTCAATTCGGGAATGCCGAAGGTGAAGCGCTCGACCCCGGAGTTCACATCGGTGCCGACCAGCCCGAGCAGCAGCCCGAGCAGGGTCATGGCGATGGCCTTGAGTACGTCGCCCTGGGCCAGGACGATGGCCGCCACCAAGCCCAGCAGCATCAGCGAAAAGTATTCCGCAGGGCCGAATTTCAAGGCGGCTTCCGCCAACGGCGTGGCAGCGGCGGCCAGCAGCAGAATCGCCAGGCTGCCGGCAACGAACGAACCGATCGCCGCGATGGCCAGCGCCGCTCCCGCCCTGCCCTTGCGCGCCATGGCATGGCCGTCGAGGCAGGTCACCACCGAGGAGGACTCGCCGGGCAGGTTGACCAGGATCGCGGTGGTCGAGCCTCCATACTGGGCGCCGTAGTAGATACCGGAGAGCATGATCAGCGCCGCCGACGGGGTCAGGCCGTAGGTGATCGGCAGCAGCATGGCGATGGTCGCCACCGGCCCCAGCCCCGGCAGGACGCCGACCAGGGTGCCGAGGGTGACGCCGACGAAGCAGTACAGCAGGTTGTTCAGGGTAAAGGCCGCTTGCAGGCCGATCGCCAGGTGATCGAGCAGTTCCATGGCGCGCCCTCAGACCGGCCAGGCCGGCAGGTTCAGACCCAGGCCCCAGGCAAACACCGCCACGCTGAACAGCCCCAGCACACAACCGAGCACGGTCAGTTCGCCAAGGTGGGCGCGGCGCCGGGCCAGGCCGCTGAGCAGGGTCATGAGCAGGGTTGACAGGGCCAGGCCCAGGCTAGGCAGCAACAGGGCGAAGGCCACCACGCTGCCGCCTATGGACAGCCCGGGCCGGGCCTGGAACAGCTCGCCCAGCGCCACCCGTTCCCGCGACAACGCCAGGCCGCGTACCAGCAGGACCGCCCCCAGCACACACAGCGCCAGGCTGACCAACCAGGGGAAATAACCGGCGCCCATGCGCATGGCCGTGCCGCTGGCGTAGTCGCGGCCGATCAGCAGGCCGGCCAGGCCGAAGCCGAGAAACAGCAGGCCGGCCAGCAATTCGCGGGCATCGGGAATCAGTCGGGTACGCACGGGTCTCTCCAGGTGCCAGTGTCCGGCACTGTGGTTGACGATCCGCGCGTGCGGTCTCGTGGGGGCTGAATGGAATGGATCAGGCCAGTCGGGCAGCGACCTTGGCCCGGGTCAGGGGCAGCAATTCGCAGCCATAGTCCTCGGCATCGACCACCGGGTCGAAGCCACGAATCAGGAAGGTCTTCACGCCCAGGTCGTAGTAGGCCAGCAAGGCATCGGCCACCTGCTCGGGGGTGCCCACCAGCGCGGTGGAGTTGTGCCCGCCGCCGACCAGCCCGGCGATCCCGGTCCACAGCCGTTCATCGACCCGCTCGCCCTTGGCCACGGTGTCGAGCAGGCGCTGTGCGCCGACGCTCTGCGGCTTGTTGGCGATCACCGGGCCGGAGCGCTCGATACGCTGGCGCGCCGTTCCAAGAATGCTTTCGGCCTTGGCCCAGGCGGCCTCCTCGGTGGCGGCGATGATCGGCCGGAACGACACGCTGAACTCGATCTCGCGACCGTGGCGAGCCGCCTCGGCACGCACCGCGGCGATGGTCTCGCGGGTCTGCTCCAGCGATTCGCCCCACAGGGCGAAGACATCGGCATGCTTGCCGGCGACCTGCAGCGCGGCCGCCGAGGAGCCGCCGAAATACACCGGCAAGTGGGGTTTCTGCAGGGGCTTGATCGCCGAGAAGGCCTTTTCTGCCTGGCAGTAGGTACCCGCGTGGTCGAATGGACGTTCCTCGGTCCAGACCTTGCGCACCACCTCGAGGAACTCGTCGGTGCGGGCGTAGCGCTGGTCGTGCTCGAGGTAGTCGCCGTCCTTGCGCTGCTCGACGTCGTTGCCGCCGCTGATCACATGCAGGGCCAGACGCCCGTCGAGCAGGTGCTCAAGGGTCGCCAGCTTGCGTGCGGCCAGGGTCGGGGCGACGAAGCCCGGGCGGTGGGCAAGCAGGAAGTGGATCCTGGACGTCGCCAGCCCGGCCAGGGCGGTGACCAGGAAGCCGTCCGGCTGATCGGACCAATAGCCCACCAGGACACGGTCGAAACCCGCCTCTTCATGCACCTGGGCGAAACGGGTGATGTACGCCTTGTCGAAGATCGGGCCGCTGGCGTCGATGGTTTCCGATGACAGCCGATGGCCGATCATGCCGATGAATTGCACGCTCATGCTGGATCTCCCTGAAGGCGGACGGTTATAGGAACGGGGATGTTCAAAACGATCGCTTATAAGCTAACGGCCGCACCGTCCGCTGTGAAATTCTTTTCCGGCATAAGCTAATTCAAAAAATAAAGAATAATCTTTTATCTTTAAAATTCTTGTTTCGCATATTAGCTTATGCGGAATTCGAATTTTGAGAATGATCCTGCCGTTGCTAGGGTTCCTTGAAACCGCAGCCTGAGCCTTGAAAAATGACCCATCCCCTACGTCTCGACCGCCTGCGCCGGTTCATCGGCGACCTGGCCGAACTGCTGGAGCAGGAACACGAAGAAGCCGCCATCCTCGATCGCGGGCAGAACCTGTTGCAGCAATTGGTAGCCCATGACGACTGGCTGCCACCGGAGCTGGCCCAACCCAGCCCCGAGCGTTACCAGCAGTTCCTCCTGCACGCCGATTCACGCCAGCGCTTTTCGGTGGTGAGTTTCGTCTGGGGCCCGGGGCAGCGCACGCCGATCCACGATCACCGGGTCTGGGGCCTGATCGGCATGCTGCGCGGCGCCGAGTATTCCCAGGGCTTCGCCCGTACCGAAAGCGGCGCGCTGATTCCGGCGGGCGACGCCGTGCGCCTGGCGCCCGGGCAGGTCGAAGCGGTGTCGCCACGTATTGGCGATATCCATGAAGTGCGCAATGCCCACGACGACCAGGTGTCCATCAGCATCCACGTCTACGGCGCCAATATCGGCGCAGTGAAGCGCGCCGTGTACCTCGCCGACGGTAGCGAGAAACCCTTTATCTCCGGCTATTCCAACACCCGCTTGCCCAATATCTGGGACCTGTCCAAAGAGAACCCCGCCCCATGAGCACCGCGACTACCCGCTCCTATGCCGAGCTGCGCCAGCACCTGCTGGCCAAGGATGAACTGGCCCTGATCGATGTGCGCGAGGAAGCGCCCTTCGCCCTGGAGCACCCGCTTTTCGCGGCCAATATCCCGCTGTCGAAACTGGAAATCGAGATCTACGCCCGGGTGCCCCGCCGGGATACCCAGGTCACTGTCTATGACGATGGCGAAGGTCTTGCCGAAAGTGCCGCCGAGCGCCTGCGCGAGCTGGGCTACAGCGATGTGGCCCTGCTCGAAGGTGGCCTGGCCGGCTGGCGTGACGCCGGCGGCGAGCTGTTCCGCGACGTCAATGTACCGAGCAAGGCTTTTGGCGAACTGGTCGAGGCCAAGCGGCATACGCCGTCGCTGGCCGCCGAGGAAGTCCAGCAGTTGCTGGATGACAAGGCCAACGTGGTGGTGCTCGACGCCCGCCGCTTCGACGAATACCAGACCATGAGCATCCCCGGCGGCATCAGCGTGCCGGGGGCGGAACTGGTGTTGCGCGTGGCGGAACTGGCACCGGACCCGCAGACCCGGGTCATCGTCAACTGCGCCGGGCGTACCCGCAGCATCATCGGCACCCAGTCGCTGGTCAATGCCGGGATTCCCAACCCGGTCTCGGCCCTGCGCAACGGCACCATCGGCTGGACCTTGGCCGGGCAGCAACTGGCCCATGGGCAGGCGCAGCGCTTTGTCGAAGTCAGCGCTGAAACCCGCGACAACGCCGCACGCCAGGCCCGAGCCGTGGCAGACAAGGCCGGGGTGGCGCGTATTTCCAAAAGTGAACTGGCGACCTGGCAGGCTGAGGCTAACCGCACCACCTATCTGTTCGATGTGCGCACCCCGGAGGAATACGCCAAGGGCCACCTGCCCGGCAGCCGCTCCACCCCGGGCGGCCAGTTGGTCCAGGAGACCGATCACAACGCCAGCGTGCGCGGTGCGCGGATCGTGCTGGTGGATGACGAGGGCGTGCGGGCCAATATGAGTGCCTCGTGGCTCGCGCAGATGGGCTGGCAGGTCGCGGTGCTCGATGGTTTCGACGCCAGCGACTTCAGCGAGACCGGCGAGTGGCAGGCGCCGTTGCCCGAACTGCCGCAACCACCGTCGATCCCGGGTGAGCAGTTGCAGCAATGGCTGGAAGCCGGCGACACCGTGCTGCTGGATTTCACCACCAGTGCCAACTATGTGCAGCGGCATATCCCCGGTGCGCACTGGGCGATCCGTGCGCAACTGGCGCAAGCGCTGGAGAAACTGCCGGTGGCCGAGCGCTATGTGGTGACGTGTGGCAGCAGCCTGCTGGCGCGTTTTGCGGCAGTGGACCTGCAGACGCTGACGCGCAAGCCGGTGTTTCTGCTGGAAGGCGGCACCGGGCGCTGGATTGCCGAAGGGCGGGCACTGGAGCACGGCGAGACGAATCTGGCGGTGCCGCGCAGCGATCGTTATCGCCGGCCGTATGAGGGGACGGATAACCCGAGGGAAGCGATGCAGGGCTATCTGGATTGGGAGTTCGGGTTGGTGGAGCAGTTGGGGCGGGATGGGACGCATGGTTTCCATGTGATCTGACACACCACTTTTCCAAACCCCGACAACAATCCCTGTGGGAGCTGGCTTGCCAGCGATGAGGCCATCAAGAACACCGGTGTTCTTCAGGGCCCTATCGCTGGCAAGCCAGCTCCCACAGGGTTTTGTGCAACTGACTAAAAATCATTTTTATGCATATTTATCAAAATTAATAATTCCCAAAAAGAATAATATTTATATTCCAAAAAAGAATTTCCACTCAATTTCTTATAAAAATAAGATCATCCCCAGACGATCTCGTCACCCCTTCACCACACCCCAGGCAATCCACCTGCACCCACACCCCGGGCCAGTGCCAGCTTTGACGGACCAAGCCCGCCCATGCCCCAGCACTTCCCTATCAGCGCCCTGACCGCCGCCCTGCTCTTCGCCGGCCTCGCCCCGAGCACACAGGCTGCGAGCAACGACACCCACCTGGACACCGTGACCGTGATCTCCACCGGTATCCGCGGCCAGGAACGCAGCGTGGCCGACAGCCCGGCGCCGATCGATGTGATCAACAGCGAACAACTGCTCAAGACCGGCCGCGCCGAACTCTCCGAAGCCATCTCGCGCCTGCTGCCGTCGTTCAACTTCGGCACCAATATCGCCGGCTACAACTCGGTCACCCGCCCCCTGAGCAACCGCAGCCTGGGCCCGGCCTATACCCTGGTGCTGGTCAACGGCAAGCGCCGGCACAACGGCGCGGTGGGCCAGCGCGGCAATATCGACAACAGCGGCGCCAACGCGGTGGATATCGACCTGATCCCGGTCAGCGCCGTGGACCATATCGAAGTGCTCAAGGACAGCGCCGCCGCCCAGTACGGCTCGGACGCCGTGGCCGGGGTGATCAATATCATCCTCAAGTCCAGCGCCTCCGGCGGCCATGTCGAGAGCAGCTACGGCAAGCTTTATTCCGGCCAGGGCGAAACCATCAAGGTGGCCGGTGACGAAGGCTTCAAGCTGGGTGAGAGCGGCTTCCTGCACCTCTCCGCCGATGCCCGCAAGCGCGGTACCGCCGCCTGGAACGGCAAGGCCGACAGCAGCGTCAAGGCCTTTTCCGACCCGGTGAAGGAAGCCGCCTGGGATCGCGTGGCGATCAAGAACGGCGACCCGGAGATCAAGGCCTTCAACGTCGCCTATAACGCCGAGCTGCCGCTGGACGCCCTGACCCTCTATTCCTACGCCACCTACGGCGAACGCGAGGCCGAAGCCTACAACTATTTCCGCCTGCCCACCGGCACCGCCGCCGTACCCGAGCTGTTCCCCGACGGCTACTACCCGCTGAACAACATCAAGGACCGCGACTACCAGTTCCTGTTTGGCGGCAAGGGCGAACGCGCCGACTGGCACTGGGACCTGAGCACCACCTACGGGCGCAACAACATCCACCACTCCAGCGACTTCAATATCAACCCGTCCCTCGGCACCGCGACCCCGACCAGCTTCGACAACCTGGCGACCTTCCGCTTCGAGCAGTGGGTCAACAACTTCGACCTGACCCGGCGCTACGACAGCCTGTTCGGCCTGACCTCGCCGGTACAGGTCTCGGCCGGCCTGGAACATCGCTGGGAGCGCTTCAGCACCTTCGCCGGCGACCCCGAGGCCTATATCACCGGCAGCTACCCCGCCGCCTCCGGCGCCCAGGCCGCCGTAACGCTGCGCCCGGAAGACGAGGTCAGCCTGATCCGCAACAACTACGCGGCCTACCTCGACCTTGGCTTCGACCTCACCGAGCGCTGGTTCCTCGACCTGGCCGGGCGCGTCGAGCACTACGACGACGATTCCGGCAACACCTTCGGCCTCAAGCTCAACTCGCGCTATGAACTGACCGACCAGTGGGCCGTGCGCGGCACCGTCGGTACCGGCTTCCGCGCACCGTCCCTGACCCAGATCGGCTACACCGTGGCCGACAACCGCGTGGCCACCGACGTCAACGGCAACGTGGTCCCGGCCGTGACCCGCCTGACTCCGTCCGACAGCAGCCTGGCCGCGGCCCTCGGTGGCGACAAGCTCAAGCCGGAGAAATCCCGCAACCTCGGTTTCGGCGTGACCTGGCAACCGGCGCCACGCACCAGCATCACCGCCGACGCCTACCTGATCGATATCGACGACCGCATCACCCTGACCAGCAACATCTACGACCAGGGCAACGGCGTCATCACCAACATCCTGCAAAGCCAGGGCGTCGCTCCGGGCACCTGGGTCAACTACTACACCAACGCCTACGACACCCGCACCAAGGGCCTGGACATCGTCGCCGATCACAGCACCGACTTCGGCGCCTGGGGCGATGTGCGCTGGAGCCTGGCGTTCAACTGGAACAAGACCAGCATCGAGGACGTGCGCGATACCCCGGCGTCCCTGGCCGGCTCCGGCATCACCCTGGTGGGCCGCGACCGTGAAGGCGACCTGACCGTGGCCAGCCCGGAAACCAAGTGGATCCTCGGCGCCAACTGGAAGGTCGACGACCTCGCGGTCAACCTGCAGACCACCCGCTACGGCAGCGTCAAGACCCTCGCGGTCAACCCCAGCGGCGACCGCAGCTTCGGCGCCAAGTGGATCACCGACCTGGACGTGGCCTACACCTTCTTCGACCAGCTGACCGTCAGCGTCGGCGCCACCAACCTGTTCGACGTGCGCCCGGACAAGCACGCGGTGTACAGCCCGCTGGGCCTGGCGCCCTACGGCAACCCGCCGTTCCACCCCGGTGGCGGCTACTGGTACAGCAAGATCGCCTACGATTTCTGACCCATCCGGCCGCGCTGCCAGGATGCAGCGCGGCCTTTCGACGAGGAACGCCCATGAGACTGCAACGAACCCTGGCCAGCGCGGCCATCCTGCTCGCCCTGGGCCTCTCGGGTTGCTCGCCCTCGCAACCGGACGCCCAGGCGGCGAGCACCCTGAAGATCGCCTTCTTCAATGACAACACCCAACTGGTCAGCATCGACCCGTTCCAGGTCTATTGGCTGGAACACCGGGTGGTGCTGCGCAACGTGGTCGAGGCCCTGACCGACCAGGACCCGCAGACCGGGCAGATCATCCCCTGGCTGGCCGAACGCTGGGAGATCAGCCCGGATGCCCGGGAATACACGTTCTACCTGCGCAAGGACGTGACCTTCAGCAATGGCGAGCCCTTCGACGCGCAGGCGGTGAAGACCGCCTTCGACAGCAACAAGGCCTTCGCCGCCGAGCTGCCCAGCACCTTCGGCGCCACTTATCTGGCCGGCTACGACCACGCCGAGATCCTCGACCCGCACAGCATCAAGCTGGTGCTGAGCAAGCCCAACGCCGGCTTCCTCCAGGCCACCTCCACCACCAACCTGTCGATCCTCGCCCCCGAGTCCTACCGCAAGACTGCCAAGGAGCGCTCCCTCGGCGCGGTGATCGGCAGCGGCCCGTTCAAGATCGAACACTACACCCCGGAAACCGGCCTGCGCCTGGTGCGTCGCGAGGGCTATGCCTGGGCTTCAGCCAACGTGCAGAACAAGGGCGATGCGCACCTGTCGGCCATCGAGGTCAGCTATGTGCCGGAGGAAAGCGTACGCAACGGCCTGTTCCTGCAGGGCAAGGTGGATATCCTCTGGCCGCGGGTGCCGTTCTCCGAGGTCGACCTGCAACTGTTCCAGCGCAATGACGCGACCATCCAGAGCCGCTCCCTGCCCGGCCCTGCGCTGAACCTCTACCCGAACACCCGGGGCAACCGCATCCTCGCCGACCAGAAGGTGCGCCAGGCCCTGCTCAAGGCCATCGACCGCAAGAGCTACGCCAGCACCGTCTACAACGACGCCTTCCCGGTGGTGGACGGCGTCTACGACGTGACCACCCCGTATTTCCGCAGCCAGGGCGACAAGCTCGCCTACGACCCGCAAGGCGCGGCGAAGCTGCTGGACGCCGCCGGCTGGACCCTCGGCCAGGACAGCTACCGCTACAAGGACGGCAAGCGCCTGGCCCTGCAATACAACCTGCCCGGCAAGGAAACCGCAGGCGATGTGCTGATCCAGGACCAACTGCGCAAGGTCGGCATCGAGCTCAAGCTCAAGGTGCAAACCACTGCCGAATGGGCCGCCGCCAACGCCGCCGGCGCCTACGACCTGACCTACAGCTACATGACCCGGGCCGACCCGATCATCCTGCAGACCATCCTCGACCCGCGCAGCGCCAACAGCTCGACCCTGGCCACCAACACCTACGAACCCAACGTGCTGCCCCTGGCGCAGACCCTGTTCGACGCTGGCCTCACCGCTACCGCTTCCGAGCAACGCGCCGATGCCTACGGCGAGCTGCAGGACCTGCTGATCGACCAGGGCTCGGCGATCCCGGTGTACGAGCGGGTCTGGCAGGCGGCAACCTCCAAGCGCGTGCAGAACTTCCGCTGGAGCGCCGAGGGCTTCGCCTTCCTCAATGACATCGAGGTCAAGCCATGAGCCGCTACCTGCTCGGCCGTATCGCCCAGGCCGCGCTGGTGTTGTGGGGGGCGTACAGCATCACCTACTTCATCCTCTACCTGCTGCCGGGGGACCCGCTGAGCATCATGCTCAGTGCCTCGGGCATGGAGATCGATGCGCTGTCGCCGGAGCAACTGGCCAAGGCCAAGGCCTACTACGGGCTGGACCAGGGCTTGCTGGAGCGCTACGTCGACCTGCTGCTCGGCGTCTTGCAGGGTGATCTGGGCCAGTCCCTGACCCTGAATCGCCCGGTCACCGAGATCCTCGCCGAGCGCCTGCCGCAGACCCTGGCCCTGGCGGGGTTCGCTATCGTCCTGTCGCTGATCGGCGGTGTGGGCCTGGCGTACCTGGCTGCCTACGTGCGCTGGCAGCCGCTGAAAACCGCGTTGTCGCGCCTGCCGGCCCTGGGCTTTTCCGTGCCGGTGTTCTGGATGGGCCTGCTGCTGATCCAGATATTCGCCTTCGGCCTGGGCTGGTTCCCGGCCACCGGCAGCGTCGGTTTCGACAGCCTGGTGCTGCCGGCGGTGACCCTGGCGATCCCCAGCGCGGCGGTGTACGCCCAGGTGCTGCAGCGGGGCTTCCAGGATGTCTGGCGCGAGCCCTACATCGTCACCGCCTACGCCAAGGGCCTGAGCCGTGCCCAGGTCCAGGCCCGCCATGGCCTGCGCAACGCCGCCCTGCCGCTGCTGACCCTGATCGGCCTGCAGGTGGGCAATACCGTGTCCGGCGCGGTGCTGGTGGAAACCATCTTCGCCCGCAACGGCGTCGGCCGCCTGGTCCAGGAG
Organism: Pseudomonas putida; assembly: GCF_001941965.1. Lineage (GTDB taxonomy): Bacteria > Pseudomonadota > Gammaproteobacteria > Pseudomonadales > Pseudomonadaceae > Aquipseudomonas > Aquipseudomonas putida_L. Next base: position 19,197 of record NZ_MKZO01000007.1, read on the forward strand.
GCCGTGCTGCGCCAGGACATCCCGCTGGTGCTGGCGGTGGTCACGGTGTCCGCCGCCGCCTTCGTGCTGGTCAACCTGCTGGTGGACCTGCTCTACCCCATCCTCGATCCGCGCATCACCCATGCGCCCAAGGTGAGCTGAGATGACCGTACTGCAACGTCTGATTCCCGTGACCCGCGATGTGGCCCACTGGCGTCCGCGCCGGCGCCTGCAACGGCTGCTCGACCAGGCCGGGCCGCTGCTGCGCCGGCCGGGGTTCGTGGTGGCGCTGATCCTGGTGCTGTTCACCCTGCTCGCCGCGCTCTGGCCGGCGTTGTTCACCCAGGTCGATCCCTACGCGACACAGCCGTCGGCCAAGCTGTTGCCGCCGAGTGCCGTGCACTGGTTCGGCACCGATGAGCTGGGGCGCGATCTGTATACCCGGGTGCTGTATGGCGCGCGGCTGTCGGTCGAAGCAGCGTTGCTCGCGGTGGGACTGGCGCTGGTCAGCGGCCTGGGCCTGGGCATCGTCTCGGGCTTTATCGGTGGGCGTGTCGACAACCTGATCATGCGCCTGGTGGACGTGCTGCTGGCCCTGCCCGGCCTGCTGCTGGCGCTGGCCATCGTCACTGCCATCGGCTTCGGCACCATTCCGGTGGCGATCGCCGTGGGCGTCGGCATCATCCCCGGCTTTGCCCGCACCACCCGCGCCGAGGTGCTGCGGATCAAGACCCTGCCTTATGTCGAAGCCGCACGCCTGGGCGGTGCGAGCTGGGGCCGGACCCTGCTGCGCCATGTGTTGCCTAACGCCTGGGGCCCTGTGGCGGTGCTGGCGACCCTGGATATCGGCGCGGCGATCCTCGCCACAGCCGGCCTGAGTTTCCTCGGCTTCGGCGCCGCGCCACCGGCGGCCGAGTGGGGCACGCTGATCGCCAACGGTCGGCACTTCCTCATCACCGCCCCCTGGGTGTCGCTGCTGCCGGGGCTGTTCCTGGTGCTGGTGGTGTTCAGCCTCAACCATATCGCCCGTACCTTCGAGGAGACCCAGCGATGAGCCGCCTGATCGATGTGCAGGACCTGCGGGTCAGCTACCACAGTGGCGGCCGCGTCACCGAGGCGGTGCGCGGGGTGAGCTTTCATCTCGAGCCGGGGGAGACCCTGGCCATCGTCGGTGAGTCGGGCTCGGGCAAGACCACGATCGCCAGCGCCCTGCTCGGCCTGTTGCCGGCGACGGCGCGGATCGACGGCGGCGTGCTGAAGATCACCGATCACGATATCAGCCACGCCAGCGAGCGCAGCAAGCAGCAACTGCGCGGCCGGGTGGTCGGGTTGGTGCCGCAGGATCCGATGGTCAGCCTCAATCCGACCCTGAGCATCGGCAAGCAGATCGGCGAAAGCCTGATCCTGCGCCATGGCAAGCGCTATCCGGGGCTGGATGCGGATGTGCTGGAACTGCTCGAACAGGTCGGACTCGACAACCCGGCCCTGCGCGCGGCCCAGTATCCCCATGAACTGTCCGGCGGCATGCGCCAGCGGGTGCTGATCGCCATTGCCCTGGCCAGCGAGCCGCAATTGATCATCGCCGACGAGCCCACCAGTGCCCTGGATGTAACGGTGCAGAAGCGCATCCTGGATCATCTGGAGCAACTGGTTAAGGCGCGGGGGATCGCCCTGGTGATCATCACCCATGACCTGGGCGTGGCGGCGGACCGTGCCGACCGGGTGCTGGTGATGCGCCAGGGCGAGGTGGTGGAAAGCGGTGTGGCGCGTGAAGTGCTTTCAGATCCGGCCCATCCCTACACTCGCGACCTGCTGGCCGCTGCGCCGGCCTTTGGCGAAACGCCGCGGCCGGTGCCGGTATCGAGCCTCGGCGCACAGCCACTGCTGGAATTCGAAGGGGTCGGCAAGCGCTTCCAGCTACCGCGCGGGCAGCATTTCCGGGCGCTGCAGGACCTGAGCCTGGCGGTCTACCCGGGGCAGACGCTGGCCATCGTTGGCGAATCCGGTTCGGGCAAGAGCACCAGCCTGCGGATTGCCCTGGGGCTGGAGCAACCGAGCACGGGCCGGGTGCGGTTTGCCGGGCAGGATATCGGCGGGCTGAGCTGGAAAGCGTTCAGGCCGCTGCGCCAGCGCATGCAATTGGTGCAGCAGAATCCGTTCGCCGCGCTGGACCCGAAGTTCAGTATCTATCAAAGCGTGGTCGAGCCACTGGTGTCCTTCGGCCTGCTCAAGGGTCGTGCGCTGGAACAGGCGGCGCGGCGCTTGATGGAGCAGGTGCAGCTGCCGGCCAGTTATCTGGACCGGCTGCCCCGGGAGCTGTCCGGCGGGCAGCGCCAGCGGGTCGCGATTGCCCGGGCGCTAGCGTTGCAGCCGGACCTGTTGCTGCTGGACGAGCCAGTCTCGGCGCTGGACGTGTCGGTGCAGGCGCAGATTCTCGATCTGCTGCGGGAGTTGCAGGCGGAACTGGGGGTGGCCTATGTGCTGGTGTCCCATGACCTGGCGGTGGTCGCCAGCCTGGCGCACCAGGTGGTGGTGCTGAAACAGGGACAGGTGGTGGAGCAAGGGGAGGCAGGTCAGGTGCTGGGGCAGCCGCAGGCCAGCTATACCCGGGAGTTGCTGGAGGCGGTGCCTGGGCGGAGGCTGGCAGTGGCCTGATTCCCTGGCGTCCTCCAGGGCCTCATCGCTGGCAAGCCAGCTCCCACAGGTTCGGCGGTGCACGCGGTCCCTGTGGGAGCTGGCTTGCCAGCGATGAGGCCCGCAAACACCCAAAAAAAATCCCGGCCAGATGACCGGGATCTTCATGTTCACAGAAGCCTTATTTGATCACCCCACAAGCAAACCGAGCCGCCCCGCCACCCAGCGGTGCCGGATGATCCGAGTGGTTGTCCCCACCGGCATGAATCATCAGCGCATGCCCCTTCAGCTCGTCCAGCGTCTTGATCTTCGGTGCCAGCAGCGGCTGCGAAGCCTTGCCATCGGCGGTGACGATCAGGGCCGGCAGGTCGCCCAGATGGCCGTCATCCTCCCACGGGAAGTTGTGCTTGCCGGTGTTCTTCGGATCCCAGTGACCACCGGCGCCACCGGCCGGTACCGGCTTGCCATCGGCCTCGGTCGGCGCGCAGCTGGGGTTGGCATGCACGTGGAACCCATGCACGCCCGGCGCCACGCCGGTCAGTTCAGGGGTGAACACCGCGCCGTACCGGCTTTCGGTGATGGTGACGAAGCCGACGCTCTTGCCTTCGCCCTGGGCGGTGGCTTCCTTGAGTTCGACCTTGATCGAGTCGGCGGCCTGCACCGCGGCGCTGGCACACAGGGCAACTGACAGGGCAATCCACTTTTTCATTGGGCGCGTTCCTTATTTCGCAGAAAAAATCGCTTGAGAGCTTAGACAAGAACCGGCGGAAGGTTCGAATGAAAATCACTGCCAGCAATATCAGGCAACAGCTCTGGCACAACAGTTCCCTCAAAACCGTCGCAGCGCCGCGCAGACCTCACTCCGGCACCGGCAAACGCGTCACCGCCTTGACCTCGCGCAACGACAGGCTCGACTGGATCGAGGCAATCCCCGGCTGGCGCCGCAGCACGTCCTCGACGAAGCGCCCGTAGCTCTCCAGGTCCGTCGCCACCACCGTCAGCATGTAGTCCGCCTCCCCCGTGACCTTGTGGCACGAGAGCACCTGGGGCAGCGCCTTGATCGCCCGTTCGAACTGGTCCGGCGCATTGTCGGAGACATTACCGAAACGCACCTGGGCGAAGGCCATGACGTCATAGCCAAGCTTGCGGCGATCCAGGTTGGCCTGGTAATCACGGATGATGCCCAGGTCCTCCAGGCGTTTGCGCCGCCGCCAGCACGGGGTCACCGACATCGACAGGCGCTCGCCCAGGGCCGCGCTGGACAGGGTGCCGTCCTCCTGCAACAGCCCCAGCAAGGTACGGTCGACACCATCCAGCGACTCGAAAGAACTGTCTTTGCTCACATCGCCCACCTCTTGAAATGACTTTGCTCACTTAACCCGATTCATCGGAAATAAAGCAAAACAATTTCCCGACGCCAGCGCGAAAATCGTCTTCACAACAACACCCCAGTGAGGACACTCCCGTGCTGACCGTTTTCAGTTCCAGCCACCGCCTGCACCACGGCACCGAGCTCAAGGATGGCGCGCTGACGCCGTCCTTCGAAAAACCGCAACGGGCCGAGACCGTCCTGGCCCGGGTGCGCAGCAGCGGCCTGGGCGAGGTGATCGGCGAGCAGCGCCATGACCGCGCCTGCTACGTTGCCGCCCATAGCGAGCGCTATGTGAGTTTCCTGGAAAATGCCTGGAGCGAGTGGTCGGCCACCGGCAAGACCCACGACGCCCTGCCCCTGGTCTGGCCGGTTCGCGACCTGGCCAGCGCCCCGGAACCCGGCTTTATCGACGGCAAGCTGGGCTTCTACGCCATGGACGCCGGCTCGCCGATCACCGCCGGCACCTGGGAAGCGGTGCGCGCCAGCGCCGACGTGGCCCTGACCGCGATGGACAAGGTGCTCGACGGCCATCACAGCGCCTTCGCCCTGTGCCGACCGCCAGGACACCACGCCGCCCGCGAATACATGGGCGGCTATTGCTACCTGAACAACGCCGCCATCGCCGCCGAACGCTGCCTGGCCCAGGGCTCGAAACGGGTCGCCATCCTCGATGTCGACTTCCACCACGGCAACGGCACGCAGAACATCTTCTACGACCGCCCGGATGTGTTCTTCGCTTCGATCCACGGTGATCCGCACGTGTCCTACCCGTACTTCTCCGGCTATGCCGAGGAAACCGGCACCGGTGCAGGCGAAGGCTGCAACGCCAACTACCCACTGGCCCGCGGCACGACGTGGAGCCGCTTCAGCGAGGCACTGGACCACGCCCTGGCGCGGATCGTCGCCTACCGCCCGGAGCAACTGATCATCTCCCTCGGCGTCGACACCTTCGAGGACGACCCCATCAGCCATTTCCGCCTGACCAGCGAGGACTTCCTGCGCATGGGCCAGCGCATCGCCGGGGCCGGGCTGCCGACCCTGTTCGTGATGGAAGGCGGCTACATGGTCGACGAGATCGGCATCAACGCGGTGAACACCCTGCAGGGCTTCGAAGCCAACACCTGACGCACCCGCCCCGCCCGCCTGGCGGGGCTTCAACGACCTACTAGAACAACAAAAGAGGTTCGACCAATGCACACGTCATCCGCACGCCCGGAGGCTGCCGGGCATCTGCAACGCACCCTGGAAAACCGCCATATCCAGCTGATCTCCATCGGCGGGGCGATCGGCACCGGGCTGTTCATGGGCTCTGGCAAGATCATCGCCCTGGCTGGCACCTCGATCATCCTGGTCTACGCGATCATTGGCTTCTTCCTGTATTTCGTGATGCGCGCCATGGGCGAGCTGTTGCTCAGCGACCTGCGCTTCAAGTCCTTCGCCGATATCGTCGCCGCCTACCTCGGGCCACGGGCCGGCTTCGTCCTCAGTTGGTCGTACTGGCTGAGCTGGAGCGTGGCGGTGGTCGGCGACGTGGTGGTGGTCGCCGGCTTCATGCAGTACTGGTACCCGGACCTGCCGGCGTGGATGCCGGCGTTTTTCACCCTGTTCCTCCTGCTCGGCCTGAACATGCTGGCGGTGCGGATCTTCGGCGAGGTGGAATTCTGGTTCGCGATCATCAAGATCATCGCCATCGTCGCCCTGATCCTCACCGCGCTGGTGATGATCGCCACCGGTTTCACTTCGCCCAACGGCGTGCAGGCGTCACTCGGGCATATGGCAACCCCGGGGGCGATCTTTCCCCATGGCCTCAGCGGCTTCTTCGCCGGTTTCCAGATCGCGGTATTCTCCTTCGCCGGCACCGAGCTGATCGGCACCACCGCCGCCGAAGCCAAGAACCCGGAGCGCACCTTGCCCAAGGCGATCAACACCATCCCGGCGCGGATCCTGCTGTTCTACATCCTTGCGCTGGTGTGCATCATCAGCGTGGTGTCCTGGGCCGAAGTGCCGGCCAACCGCAGCCCCTTCGTCGAACTGTTCCTGCTCGCCGGCTTCCCTGCCGCCGCCGGGATGATCAATTTCGTGGTGCTGACCTCGGCGGCGTCCTCGGCCAACAGCGGCGTGTATTCCGGCTGCCGGATGCTCTTCGGCCTGGCCGAGCGGCGCAACGCTCCGGGGATCTTCGGGCGCCTGTCCAAGCTCAGTGTGCCGGTGTACAGCCTGCTGTTCTCGGGGGTGTGCATGCTGGTGGGCCTGACCCTGCTGTTCGTGATTCCCGAGGTGATGACGGTGTTCACCCTGATCTCCACGGTGTCGGCGGTGCTGGTGCTGTTTACCTGGTCGATGATCCTGATCGCCTATATCGCCTATCGCCGGGCCAATCCGGCGGCGCACCAGCGCTCCCGTTTCAAGCTGCCGGGCGGCGTACCGATGGCCGTGGCGACCCTGGGCTTCCTGCTGTTCGTCCTGTCGCTGCTGGCCCTGGAAGCCGATACCCGCGCGGCGCTGCTGGCCATGCCGTTCTGGTTCGTGTTCCTGCTGCTGATGTATCGCCGGCGCAGCAGCAAAAGCGCGGCCGGGCAGTTGAACAACGCCTGAGCCCGACCTGCGACATTTCGCCCGGGTCACAGGACGTGACCCGCTGGCGAGCCGTGGTTGTCTCCCTCTTTACGACAACAATCACAACAACACGGCTGACCCCATGCATCCGCAACGCACTGCCTTGCACAACGAGCTGCACGCCCGCCCGTCGCTGTATTTCGACGCGCCGGCCCATGTCTTCCACCTGGCCTTCGTCGGCACCGCGCAGCAGTGCGACGCCCTGCTCCGCCGCTGCTGCCCGGATGCGGGCAATACCGATGCGGTTCAGGGCATTACCCGCTTCGATGGCTGCCCATTCAAGTGGGAGCGGCATTCCGAGTTCTTTACCCTGACCCTGGTGCGTCCGGCCGACAGCAGCGCGCCGGACTGGAGCGAACTGCCCGCCGCCCTCGCCGAAGCCATCGCCCCCTGGCGTGACCTGATCATCAATGCCATGCAGGTGCTGGTGCGCGAGGAAGACGGGCTGCAACTGGCCCGGTATGGCTTCAAGGACCCGGCCGGTTCCAGCGTCGGCGGCGGCGATGCCGTGGCGTGGAGCGACTTTCGCCTCGACGAACAGGGCAATAATCGCCTGCTGTTCGTCAATCGCCGCCTGAATGCCTACCGCCTGGGCCGGATGATCCGCCGCCTGCTGGAAATCGAGACCTATCGGATGATGGCGTCACTGGCGTTGAGCACGGCCAAGGATCTGGGCCCGCAACTGGATGGCTTCGACCGTACGCTGGTGCACCTGTCGCAGCGCAACGCCGGGGCCAGCGGGGTACAAGCCAAGGTGTTGCTGGAGGATATCGCCGAGCTGTCACGCCAGGTGGTGGCCGGGACGGTGAAGAGCCGGCATCGCTTCAGCGCGACCCAGGCCTATGCGCAACTGGTGTTCGAGCGGTTGGCGGAGTTGCGTGAAGGGCATGTGGATGATTGCCAGCGCCTGGGCATCTTCATCGAGCGGCGCTTCAAGCCGACGGTGCGCTATTGCGCGGCGACGGAACAGCGCCTGGATCACCTGGCCAAGGGCGTGGCCAACCTCGGCGACCTGCTGCAGGCGCGGGTGCAGGTGGAGATGGAGGAACAGAACGTGGAGATCCTGCGCGGGCTGAATGCCCGGGCGGAGTCGCAGATCAAGATCCAGCGGGCGGTTGAAGGCTTGTCGATCATTGCGATCACCTATTACTTGCTGAGCCTGTTCAAGCTGCTGTATGCGGGGCTGGATACCCTTGGGGCGCATATTGCGCCGAAGGATGCCCTGGTGGGGCTGGCGCCGGTGGTGGGGTTGATCCTGGGGGTGATCCTGTTGCGGATCAGGAAGGCCAAGCAGCATTGAAATCTCAAGGCTGATGGAAAACCCTGTGGGAGCTGGCTTGCCAGCGATTTGGCCGGCACTGACGAAGATGTTGTCAGGTCGGGCCTCATCGCTGGCAAGCCAGCTCCCACAGGGTCAGCGGCGCCTAAGCGATCAGGCAGCAGCCTGCTTCAGGGCGCGCTGGTGCACGATCACACCGATCAGCGCCACGACAATCGCCGCCACGCCGGTGGACACCACCAACACCTGGTACTCCTCGACGAACGCCATGGTCACCAGGCAGCCGACGATGAACACGATGCTCAGGTAGGTCAGCCACGGGAACAGCCACATTTTCAGGCGGATCTGCTTGCCTTCGGCTTCCAGCTTGCGGCGCATCTTCAGTTGCGAGCAGGCGATCACCAGGTAGACGAGCATGGCGATCATGCCGGTGGTGTTCATCAGGGTGTCCAGCACGTCCTTCGGACGCAGGGCCTCGTTGAAGTTGATCAGGGCGCAGATGATCGCGATCGAGCACGAGCCGATGATGGCGAATACCGGTACGCCGGTGCCGGCACGGGTCATCTTGAAGATCTTCGGCGCGTCGCCACGGGTGGCCAGGGAGAACAGCATGCGCGACGCGGTGTAGTGGGCCGAGATCAGGCAGCTGCTGACCGAGGTCAGGACCACGAAGTTCATCACGAACTCGGCGCCCGGGATGCCCAGCAGTTCCAGGGTACGGCGGTACGAGCCATAGCCCGAGGTGCCCATCAGCGGGTCGTTCCACGGTACCAGGCAGACGATCAGGAAGATCGAGCCGATGTAGAACAGGCACACGCGCCAGACAACTGAGTTGGTCGCTTTGACGATCTGACCAGCCGGGTCTTTCGACTCGGAAGCGGCGATGGTGACGATTTCCGCACCGAGGAAGGCGAACATCGCCCCGAGCATCGCCACCACCACCGACTCGATGCCGTTGGGCATGAAGCCGCCATGGGCAGTCAGGTTGGCCATGCCGCTGACTTCACCGGTTGGCCAGAAGTTCATCACTGCCGCCGTGCACACCACCAGGAAGCAGACGATCGCCACCACCTTGATCAGGGCGAACCAGAACTCGAACTCGCCGTAGTGCTTGACGTTGAAGAAGTTGACGCAGATCAGCGCCAGGGTCGCCATCAGGACGAAGCTGTTGATGCTGACCGAGGGGAACCAGCCATGCAGGATCTTGCCGGCGACGTAGGCTTCCCAGGCCATCAGGATCACCCAGTAACCCCAGTACAACCAGCCGATGGTGAAGCCCGCCCAGCGCCCGATGGCACGTTCGGCATAGGTGGAGAAGGAGCCGGTGTCCGGCGAGGAGGTCGCCATCTCACCGAGCATGCGCATGATCAGCACCACCAGGATGCCGCCGGCGAGGTACGCCAGCACTGCAGCCGGGCCGGCGCTGTGGATCACGCTGCCGGAACCGACGAACAGTGCGCCGCCGATGACCCCGGCGATCGACATCATGGTCAGGTGGCGCGATTTGAGCGAAGCCGCCAGCTTGCTCTCGTTCTCCGACTTCGCTGCCGAAGTCGATGTGGATGTTGCGTCCATCAGTGGTCTACCCCGTGTTCTTTTTATCCAAGGAAACTCGACAGGGGCGCGACCTGAGGTCGCACCCCTTGTTGCATCAGCTGCTCTGATTTGACGTGCACGACGCTGCCGGAACCGACGAACGGCTATGTGCTGGCAGCTTGTTGTCGCGCCCGGGCTCGTCCGCTAAGCCCGGAAAGTTACTGCGAAGACACTGCGCACGGCCCTTGCGGGCAACGGCAACAGCGGGTGAGACGCGGAGAATGATCCCCACCTCGGGAATTTGTGGTCCGACGAGCGGTTGTTCATGAAGCTTCACGGCTTTGATCTAGCGGTAACTGATACCTAATGTAAAAATGTCCGGCCTCAAGAGCCATGCACAGTGCCCACTGATTGTCACTGCACTGTACAGGTCGTCATTGCAATACAGCGCATGCGCGGCCGGCGTTACGCTCACCCAAGGCACCGTTTTCCCATGTTCGAACTCCGCCCCGACGCCTCGCCTCCCCTGGTCAACCAGATCATCAACGGACTGCGCGACGCGATCGAGAACCAGACCCTCAAGCCCGGCGCCAAGGTGCCGTCGATCCGCGCGTTCGCGGCGAAATACTCGGTGAGCACCTTCACCGTGGTGGAAGCCTACGACCGCCTGGTGGCCCAGGGCCTGCTGGTCAGCCGCGGCACCGCCGGGTTCTTCGTCAACCGCGCCGCCGGCGACCTGCTGGAGGCCCAGGCCAGCGAGCCGGACACGGCCAAGCCGGCGTTCAACTCCGAGTGGTACCTGCAACAGATCTTCGAGAGCCGGCAACTGGCGTTCAAGCCAGGCTGCGGCTGGCTGCCCAACGACTGGATGTTCGAGGACGGCCTGCGCCGCGGGCTGCGCCAGGTCGCCAGCAGCGTGCTGGAACTGAGCGGCTACGGCGACCCCATGGGCCTGGCCGAACTGCGCACCCTGACCGCGCAGAACCTGCAGCAGGACCTGCGCATCGTCGTGCCGCCCAACCAGCTGATGCTCACCCACGGCGCCAGCCAGGCCCTCGACCTCGCGGTGCGGACCCTGGTGCGCCCCGGGGACGTGGTGCTGGTGGATGACCCCGGTTACCCCAACCTGATGAGCATCCTGCGTTTCCAGGGCGCGACCCTGGTCGGCGTGCCGCGCACGCCCAACGGCTACGACCTCGATCACCTGGAGCGCCTGCTCGACCAATACCGGCCGACGGTGTTCTTCACCCAGCCGCACCTGCACAGCCCGACCTGCACCCGCACGCCGCTGGTACAGCTGCACCGCCTGCTGCAACTGGCGACCCAGCATGGTTTCCGCCTGGTGGAGAACAACCTCTACGCCGACATGATCGAGGAGCCCCTGCCCTGCCTGACCAGCCTCGACCACCTGCAGCAGGTGGTGTACGTCGGCAGCTACTCGAAAAGCATCTCGCCCAACGTGCGGGTCGGCTACATGCTGGCCAACCCGGAGCTGATGCAGCAGTTGCTGCAACTGAAGATGCGTTCGGGGCTGACCACCTCCCAGGTGATGGAACGGGTGGTGTATGCGGCGATCACCGACGGGCGCTGGCGCAAGCACCTCAAGCGCCTGCGCCAGCGTCTGGCCGAAGCGCACCAGGAAGTGGGCCGGCAACTGGCGCGGCTGGGTTTCGAGCGCTTTATCGACAGCGACGAAGGCATGTACATCTGGACCCGCCACCCGGCCATCCCCGACAGCGCCGCGCTGCTCGACGACGCGCTGGACCAGGGCATCATGCTCGGGCCAGGGCAGTTGTTCATGGTCGATAGCCAGGCGACCGGGTGGATGCGGTTCAATGTGGCGTTCAGTACCGATCCGGCGTTGTGGGAGCAGTTGGAGAAGCTGCTGGTCAAGCATATTCGAGCGGTGAAAGACCGCTAGACCTTCTTCGCTTGGTCCGGCCTCATCGCTGGCAAGCCAGCTCCCACAGGGTTCGGCAGCGCCGCGGACACTGTGGGAGCTGGCTTGCCAGCGATGAGGCCCTCCAGAGCAACAGATGATCCGGCAGGTGGTCTACCTTTCTCCAAGGCCCCGACACAGACCGCCCCCATGTCCCGATCCTCCTACAACCGCACCACCACCGCCCTCGGCATGGCCGCGCTGATCCTGGCCTCGGCCCTGCTCGGCCTGCCCTACTGGCGCGAGGAGTTCGCCATGGCCGACCTCAGCACCGGCAGCGGCGAGACCCATAGCGAACGGCTCGCCGACGGCAGCCAGCTGACGTTGTCCGCCGACTCCTCGGTTACCCTGCAATTCAGCGAAGATCCCCACCAGATCCACCTGATCGCCGGCCAGATCCTCCTGGAAGCCGGCTCCTCTCCGCTCCAGGTCATCACCCCGCAAACCCGCATCGACACCCATGACGCCCACCTGCAGATCGAATATTTGCAAGGCACCACCCGCATCCGCCAGCTTGCCGGCAGCAGCCGGATCGGCGATCAGCTGACCCTGAACGCCCACCAGCAGGTGCAGGTGACCGACGCCGGCATCGAGCCGGTGCAGGCGACCTCGTCGCAATAAGTGCAGTTCCTGTCGCCGGGGGCAGAAAAAGGTCGAATGTCCGCTTGCGAAAGCGCGCGCTAGGATCGGCGGATCCAAAAAGAAAGACAGAGGCCGGTTTCATGACAAGCGCGACATTCAAGGATCATTTCTCCAGCGGCTCGGCCGGTTACGCGGCCTATCGTCCGAGCTACCCGCTGGAACTGATCGACGAACTGACCAGCATCAGTCCCGGCACCGGCCGGGTGCTGGACTGCGGTTGCGGCACCGGGCAACTGTCGGTGCTGCTGGCCGAGCGTTTCGACGAGGTCATCGCCACCGACGCCAGCGCCGCGCAGATTGCTGCCGCCGAGCCCCGCGAAGGCGTGGTCTACCGCACCGCCCTGGCCGAAGACAGCGGCCTGGCGGACGCCAGCGTCGACCTGATCACCGTGGCCCAGGCCGCCCACTGGCTGGATCTGGACAAGTTCTACGCCGAAGCCCGGCGCATCGCCCGGCCACAGGCGGCCGTGGCCCTGATCACCTATGGCGTGCTGCACCTGGAAGGCGGGCTGGACCGGCACCTGCACGATTTCTACTACCAGGCCATCGCGCCCTACTGGCCGGCGGAGCGCCGCCATGTGGAAACCGGCTACCGCGACCTGCCCTTCCCCTTTACACCCATCGAGGTGCCGCCCCAGGTGATCGAGATGCGCTGGACCTTGCCGCAACTGGTGGGCTACCTGAATACCTGGTCGGCGGTGAAGGCAGCGCAGCGGGCGCTGGGAGTCAATCCGGTGGACGCCCTGGCCAAGGCGCTGGGTGAGGAATGGGGTGATCCGGCAACGCGGCGGCTGGTGACCTGGCCGCTGACAATCCGCGCTGGACGCCTCCACGACTAACCTGTGGGAGCTGCGGTTCGGCGCTCCGACTTGCCAGCGATTTGGCCGGTACTGACAAAGGTGTTGTCAGGTCTGACCTCATCGCTGGCAAGTCGGAGCGCCGAACCGCAGCTCCCACAGGGTTCTCGGCAATCCGCAGAAATGTGAACAAAATCTCCTCTTCCCCCACGGAACCATTTGCACAGCGCAATGATCCGAGTTCAATTCCCACGGATACTGGCAATCCGCCCAGCACTTTTTCCCAAGGCAGTGCTACTGTCCAAAAGCCGGCACACACAGAGAACCGGCCATCATTCCCAGGAGCAACACGCACATGGCAGCACTCAGTTCCAGCACGCTCGACGCGATCAAGGCCCAGCGCACCCAACTGCTCGGGGAATGGACCCGGGACCTGGAGGACAAGGGCGCCACGCGCAACCTCAAGGAACAGGACCTGCAGCAACAGACCAGCGAATTCCTCCAATTGCTGATCAGCAGCATGGAAACCAGGACCGGCGAGAACATCAACACCACCGGCTGGGACGAGATCCGCCAGTTCCTCGAAAAACTCTCCAACAGCCGCGCCCTGCTCGGCCACGACTCGCACCAGACCGCCTATTTCATCTTCGCCCTCAAGGGCCCGCTGTTCGCCCTGCTGCAAAAGCACTTCAGCGACGAACCGGCAACCCTGGCCGAACAGCTCTGGGCGATCTCGGAACTGCTCGACTCCCTGGGCATGCACACCATCCGCACCTTCCAGCGCTCGCGCGAGGCGGTGATCAAGCGCCAGCAGGAAGAACTGCTGGAGCTCTCGACCCCGGTGGTCAAGCTCTGGGATGGCATCCTCGCCCTGCCGATGATCGGCACCCTCGACTCCCAGCGCACCCAGGTGGTGATGGAGTCGCTGCTGCAACGCATCGTCGATACCGGCGCGGAAATCGCCATCGTCGATATCACCGGCGTGCCGACCGTCGACACCCTGGTGGCCCAGCACCTGCTCAAAACCGTCACCGCCATCCGCCTGATGGGTGCGGACTGCATCATCAGCGGCGTGCGTCCGCAGATCGCCCAGACCATCGTCCACCTCGGCCTCGACCTGCAGGGCGTGACCACCAAGGCCAACCTGGCCGACGCCCTCAAGCTCGCGCTGTCGCGCCTCGGCGTCAGCGCCGTGAAAGCGGGCTGAAGCCATGGAACGCATCCCGATCCTGCAAATGGGCGAGTACCTGCTGGTGACCATCCAGGTCGACATGCACGACCAGCTCGCCCTCACCCTCCAGGAAGACCTGGCCGAACGCATCAGCCGCACGTCGGCCAAGGGCGTGCTCATCGATATTTCCGCGCTGGACATGGTCGATTCCTTTATCGGCCGGATGATCGGCACCATCTCCGGGCTGTCGCGGATCATGGACGCGCAGACCGTGCTGGTGGGCATGCAGCCTTCGGTGGCGATCACCCTGGTGGAACTGGGCATGACCCTGCCGGGGGTGAGCACCGCGCTCAACGTCGAGCGCGGCATGCAGAAACTTCGCGACCGGATAGCACACTCATGAACCTGCGCAGCAGCGGCACCCAGGCAGTGCGCCTGGAGCAGGACGTGGTCCTGGCCCGGCAGACCGCACGCAAGCTGGCCACCGAGTGCGGCATGCGCCTGATCGACCAGACCAAGCTGGTCACCGCGGTCAGCGAGCTGGCGCGCAACACCGTGGTCTATGGCGGCGGTGGCGATATGGACTGGCAAGTGCTGGAAGACATCGGCCGGGTCGGCCTGCGCCTGAGCTTCCGCGACCAGGGCCCGGGCATTGCCGATATCCGCCTGGCCATGACCGACGGCTGGACCTCCGGCGGCGGCCTCGGCCTGGGCCTGACCGGCGCCAAGCGCCTGGTAGACGAATTCGACCTGCAAACCGCGCCCGGCGAGGGCACCTGCGTGACGATTACCCGATGGACTTGAGCTTTGATGGATCGCCAACCCAGGTGTTGGCAATCGAAGATGATTCACAGGTTGGCCATGCCCGGCGCACCGCGCAGCAACTGGTGCAACTGCATCGCTTCAATGATACCGATGCCGGTCGGGTAGCACTGGTGGTGACCGAATTGGCGAGCAATCTGCTCAAGCACGCCGGCAGCGGCGAACTGCACCTGCGCATGCTGCCGCGACCTGGCGCCACCGGCTTCGAGGTGCTGTCCGTTGATCGGGCCAGCGGCTTCGACCGCGACGCCTGCATGATCGACGGCTTCTCCACCGGCGGCACCCAGGGCATCGGTCTGGGCGCGGTAGCCCGGCAGTCCGATGTGTTCGACATGCACACCGACGAGCGTGGCACCGTATTGCTGGCGCGGATATTCCGCTCCAACGACCGGGACGCGGATATTCCCTACGGCATCAGCCAGCATTCCTTGTACAACGACCCACGTTGCGGCGATAGCTGGTTCCTGGCCTTCGCCGACCATCGAATCAGCGCCATGGTGGTAGACGGCTTGGGTCACGGGGTAGAAGCGGAACACGCCGCGTTGCACGGCCGCGAGGCGTTCGCGCTGCAACCATTCATGGCACCCGAGCGCCTCATGGAAGAGATGCACGAGGCCATGCGCGGCACTCGCGGCGGAGCGGTGGCCTTCGCCCAGTTCGACGATGCGCACGACCAGATCCGCTTTACCGGCATTGGCAATATCAACGCCAGCCTGGTCAATCCGGAGAAAGCCCGCGGCCTGACCTCCCACGCCGGCATCGTCGGCGCCCAGTACCGCAAGGTGCAGACCTTCGACTACGCTGGCGTGAGGGGCAACCTGCTGATCCTGCACAGCGACGGCCTGCAATCGCGCTGGAACCTGCGCGACTACCCCGGTCTGCTGCAACGCCACCCGGCGGTGATCGCCACGGTGCTGCACCGCGATTTCAACCGGGGTCGCGACGATGTGACCGTGCTGGTGGTAGCCCTGGAGACCGTCGATGACTGATTTGTCCAACCTCACTGCCGAGCAGCGCGCCCTGTTCGAGCGCCTGCAGGGCGAAACCGATGCCCTGCGCGCCGAACTCGACGAAACCAACCAGGGCGTGCTGGCCCTGTATTCCGAGCTGGACATGCAGGCCGAGCAACTGCGCCAGGCTTCCGACCTGAAAAGCCGCTTCCTGTCCTACATGAGCCATGAATTCCGCACCCCGCTGGGCTCGATCCTGAGCATCACCAGCCTGCTCGCCGACGAACTGGACGGCCCGCTGAGCCCCGAGCAGCACAAGCAGGTGGCTTTCGTCAGCAATGCCACCCGCGAGCTCAGCGACATGGTCGACGACCTGCTGGACCTCGCCAAGATCGAGGCCGGGCGCATCACCATCTCGCCGGGCTGGTTCGACATGCTCGACCTGTTCGCCGCCCTGCGCGGCATGTTCCGGCCGATCGTCAACAGCGCCAACGTGGACCTGATCTTCGAGGAACCCACCGGCCTGCCGCGGCTCTATACCGATGACAAGAAGCTGGCGCAGATCCTGCGCAACTTCATTTCCAACTCGCTGAAGTTCACCACCAGCGGCGAGGTGCGGGTCTCGGCCAGCCTGGAAGACCGCGACCGGATCCGCTTTGCGGTGACCGATACCGGCATCGGCATCGCCCCGGAACTGCACGGGGCGCTGTTCGAGGACTTTTCCCAGGTCGATTCGCCACTGCAGAAGCGCCTGCGTGGCACGGGCCTGGGCCTGTCGCTGTGCAAACGCTTCGCCGAGCTGCTGGGCGGTGAAGTCGGGGTGAGCAGCGAACCCGGGGTCGGCTCGACCTTCTTCGTGATCATCCCCCTGGCCATGGCCACGGAGGCCGTCGATGAAACGTGATCTGCGCCTGCTGATCGTCGATGACAACATTGCCACACGCTATGCCCTGCGCCGTCGCCTCGACCGCCAGGGCTACACGGTGCTGGAGGCCGGTACCGGCGGAGAAGGCCTGGCGCTGATCGAGAACGAACGCCTCGATGCGCTGATCCTCGACGTCAACCTGCCGGACATGAGCGGCTTCGATATCGTCCGCACCCTGCGTGCCGACCCGCGCACGGCCTTGCTGCCGGTGATCCACGTCTCGGCGGCGTCGATCCAGACCGGCGATATCATCACCGGCCTGGATGCCGGCGCCGACGCCTACCTGATCCACCCGGTCGATGCCGATGTATTGCTCGCCACCCTGCGCACCCTGCTGCGGGTGCGCGACACGGAAAACGCCCTGCGCGAGAGCGAATTGCGCTTTCGCGAGATCTTCGCCAACGTCTCGGCTCCGATCGCCGTGCTTGACGCCAACCTGACCATCCACGAATGCAACCAGGCGTTCGCCCAGCTGCTCGAAGGCGTCAGCGACCCGCAGACCCCACGGGAATGCCTGGATGACAACGAGCCTTCGGTGATCGGTGAACTGCGCCTGCGCCTGGCCGATGGCGAGCGCTGGAAAGGCACGCTGAACATGCGGGTCAAGGGTGAACTGCGCGAGACCGAATGGCAGATCTCGCCTTACCGCACCCCGGGCTCCAGCCTGGTCTTCGTCGAGGACGTCACCGAGCACCGCCATCGCGAGCGCTCGCACCAGGCCCAGCTCGACGATGCCAACAGCCAGCTGGCCAAGGAAGTGGCGGTGCGCGCGCGCACCGAAGAGCAACTGCTCCAGGCGCAGAAAATGGACGCCCTGGGCAAGCTTACCGGCGGTATCGCCCACGACTTCAACAACATGCTCACCGGGATCATCACCAGCCTGGAACTGATCGGCAAACAGGCCGGTGTCCAGGCGTCGCCGAAACTGCAGATCTACGCCGAGGCCGCGCTCGCCTCGGCCACCAGCGCGGCGTCCCTGACCCACCGCCTGCTCGCCTTTGCCCGCCAGCAGCCGCTGGACACCCGCCCGGTGGATATCAACGAACACGTACGCTCGCTGGAAGACCTGCTGATCCGCACCATCGGCGAACGTATCGTGCTCAAGCTGGAGTTGACCAACCAGCCAGCCATCGCCCTGGTCGACCCGGTGCAACTGGAAAGTGCCGTGCTCAACCTGGCGATCAACGCCCGCGACGCCCTGCCCCAGGGCGGGCATATCTGGATCAGCACCTATGCCGCGTACTCCCGCGGCAACCCGAAGATGCAGGATGGTGCCTATGTCTCGCTGTCGGTACGCGACGACGGTATCGGCATCGACCACAGCGTGATCGACAAGGTCTTCGAACCCTTCTTCACCACCAAGCCGCTGGGCCAGGGCACCGGGCTGGGGCTCTCGACCATCTACGGCTTCGCCCGCCAGTCTGGCGGCGATGCGCATATCCGCAGCGTGATGGGCCGGGGCACCGAAGTGACCCTGCTGCTGCCGGCGGCCAACGAAGTGCCGGGGTCGCCGCCGGAGCCCCAGGGCAACGTCGATCCGCAGGGCCAGGGCGAACATATCCTGATCGTCGAGGACATGGCCTCGGTGCGCCTGTTCGTCAGCGAAGTGCTGCTCGATGCCGGTTATCGCTGTACCACGGTGGAAAGCATCGAACTGGCCCTGGAGCATCTGCAAAAGGATGCGTCCATCGACCTGCTGCTGACCGATGTCGGCCTGCCGCGCATGAGCGGACGGGAACTGGCGGACGTGGCCCGGGGCTGGCGGGCGGGACTGCCGGTGCTGTTCATGACCGGGTATGCGCAAACCGCACTGAATCGCCAGGCGTTCCTGGCGCCGGGGATGGACATGCTGTTCAAGCCGTTCCAGATCGGCGAGTTGCTGGAGAAGGTGCGGCGGGTGCTGGAGGGCTAGGCTCGTTCGGGCCTCGTTCCATTCAGATGCTCAATGGCAGCCTAGCCGGTGACCGTCCACTTCATATCAGCCTTAAGGCTGTGCTGATCGACGACTGCCGGATGGGCATCGAGCGCTTTCAAAAGGCCTTTCATTTTCTTTTTTACAACAGCAGGGTCTATCGCTCGAGGGCGAAGCCTGCTGTGCTTGGCCGGTTGCTCCAGATGCAAGACTATGCGCAATCGCTGTTTAGCCAGCAGCTTGCGTGCAATTCCACGCGCATGGCGGTCGCGGCCCTGGAATCTGGCGGAAACAAGACCTGCAAGGGTGTCGCGAACCTTGAGGGCAACTTCATCAGCAAGGTCAATGGTCTTGGTCCTGTCGTGCATACGGTAATCTTTGACTTCAATCAGCCAACTGATCTCTTCGTCGGCAAACACCAGGTCCACCGCTTTGGTTCCGCCAAAGGCACTGTTGAACTGCTGGCGGTAATGTTCCCAGTCGTCATATTTGCTAGCAGCAGCCCCCTGTGGAAAACTGAACGTCAACAGCCCTTCCTGAAGCATAGTCATCTCATTCCCCCAATGCCATGAAGCGATCGGACTGTTTCAACTCTTCATCAAGAAGAACCAGTGTGCGCAGATCATCTGTCGAATCCCCCTGTTCCAACTCGACGCCCTCCTCCCCTGCTTTGAGGGAAAAGTAGCGCTGCTTCACCTTTTTGAACTCTGCCTGCTCCGAGAGCATTTCAAGTTCGCGTAACAGGAACAGCGAGTGACTGGCAACAAATACCTGGATACCTTGCTGACAGAGATTCAGGATGCAGGCAGCGATAACCTTGATCAACTTGGGATTGAGGTTGGTTTCAGGCTCGTCCCAAAACAGGTAGCCCTGCTCCAGCAGTACGCCGGTACTAATCAGGCGTGCCAGCATCGCGATCTTACGCAGGCCCTCGGCAACCAGTGGCATCTCCATTTTGCCCTCGCCCGGCACCTGGAGATAAAAACGGCCATTGGCGGGATCGACGATGACCTTGCCGCCCATGATCTGCTCCAGCGGCTTTACCAGCGCAGCGACCTTCTTTTCCCGGGGCCCCTTCAACGTGGGGCTGCCGAGCAGCGAAACCGTGTCTCGCCAGCTTTCCTCGAACTCTAGGTGGTAGTTGTCATACAGCGGCAGAAACCACGGGCACAGCGTGACCAGTTCCCTTGTGGGCAGATAGACCGGCGACTTCTCAAGGCCACTTTCCGGATGAACATCCACCTGAACAGAACTGCTGGACTGACTGGAAAAACTGATTGCAAGATTTTCCTGCTCATCCTGCATGATCAGAGACACCTCGCACTTCCCTTTACCCTGACGTCGTTTGGAGAGGCGACCAAGAGCATCGGGGCGAAAAACGCCCATGAGCTTATCCGCACAGTTCTTCTGCAATGCAGACTTGGTCAGACCCTTGGTGTCCGCCTGAACCTTCAAAAGGCTGTAGAGCAATTTCAGCAGTTGGCTTTTACCACAGCCGTTTTCGCCAACGATCACATTCAGACCGGGGGCGAACTTGAATGTCTCATTTGGCAAAGGGCCAAAATTGTTTATCTCGACACGTTTCAACATAACAAGGCCCTTGCAGTTTCCTTTACTCATCTCGTCGTAACGACATGAGCCAACAACAGGTGAATTTCATCCGGATCACAACGCCTGATAGATAATTGCAGGCAGTCCAGAGCTGTCAAGGCAGGCGCCCTTTCGGCAGTTCACGAAGTGCAACATAGTACTTCAGCGCAGAGATCCGGAGATACCCTGAACACACACGGCATCACACATTGCCTGAACGTAAGTCCGACTCATCGAGCAACCACCCCCGAAACGCCTCCAGCGCCGGCAACGCCCGGTTCCTCGCTGGATACACCAGGTAATACCCCCGCGCACTGGCATAAGGCAGCACCGGACTGACCAGCTTGCCCTCGGCCAGCTCATCGGTGATCAGGATGCGCGGCACCAGGCCAATCCCGATATCCGCCCGCACCGCCTGGATCAGGTGTGAAGTCAGCTCGAAACTCGGCCCCAGGCGCATCGCCTGATGGGCAACGCCATGGTGAGTGAACCAGTCCCCCCAGGCGTTGGGGTTGTTGGTGACGCTGAGCAGCGTCTGCCGGCTGATGTCCTGCGGCGTCCATTCGCTGCGGGTCGCCGCCAGGGCCGGCGAGAGGATCACCACCAGTTCCTCGGCATGCAGCCGGTGACAGACCAGCCCCGGCTGGTCGCCACTGGCAACCACGATAGCGGCATCGATGCCGCTGGTGGCGAAGTCCACCGGTTCGATCCGCGAGTTGATATGCACCAGCACCTCGGGATGCCGCCGGTAGAACTCATGCAAGCGCGGCAACAACCATTTCGAGCCGAAGGTCGGCAGGGTCGCCAGGCGCAGGCTGCCGCCGCCGCCCTGGTGGGCGATGGCATGCAGGGTGGCGCTGCGGATCCGCCCCAGCGCCTCGCTGATCTCGCGCTGGTACAGGCGCCCGACCTCGGTGAGCTTGACCGTGCGCCCTTCACGGCGGAACAGGATGACCCCCAACTGCTGCTCCAGGGTCTGCACCTGGCGGCTCACCGCGCTCTGGGTCAGGGACAGTTCCTCGGCGGCGCGGGTGTAGCTTTCATGCCGGGCGGCGGCCTCGAAGGCCAGGAGCAACGACATCGACGGGGTCAGGTTGCGGTAATTCATTCATAAAACTCATCAAAGACTGTGTCATTTTCCGTTTGTGCCCGGCGCGACACTACGGAATCATTGGCATCATCCACTACCTGAGCGAGCCATGACCATACCCTCAGCTCAGGTATTCATGATTAGCCCAAATTAAAAGAGGCCATCCGCCGATGATCGCCCAACTCCCGGTGAGCGCACCCGCCACCGATTACGCCGCCTTCCTCGATGCCCTGCGCGCCGCCGGTTTCCGTGGCCAGTTCAGCACCGACTACGGCACCCGTACCGTGCTCGCCACCGACAACTCGATCTACCAGCGCCTGCCCCAGGCCGCAGTGTTCCCGCTGGATGCCGACGATGTGGCGAAGGTCGCCGCGCTGATGGCCGAGCCACGCTTCCGCCAGATCAAGCTGACCCCGCGCGGCGGCGGCACCGGCACCAATGGCCAATCGCTGACCGACGGCATCGTCGTCGACCTGTCGCGGCATATGAACACCATTCTCGAAATCAACGTCGAGGAGCGCTGGGTACGGGTCCAGGCCGGGGTGGTCAAGGACCAGCTCAACGCCGCGCTCAAGCCCCACGGGCTGTTCTTCGCCCCCGAGCTGTCCACCTCCAACCGCGCCACCGTCGGCGGCATGATCAACACCGACGCCAGCGGCCAGGGCAGTTGCACCTACGGCAAGACCCGCGACCACGTGCTGGAGCTGCACAGCGTGCTGCTCGGCGGCGAGCGCCTGCACAGCCTGCCGGTGGATGACGCCACCCTCGACGCTGCCTGCGCCCTGCCCGGCCGGGTCGGCGAGGTGTACCGCATGGCCCGGGATATCCAGGAAACCCAGGGCGAACTGATCGAAAGCACCTTCCCCAAGCTCAACCGCTGCCTGACCGGCTACGACCTCGCCCACCTGCGCGACGACGACGGCCGCTTCAATCTGAACAGCGTGCTGTGCGGCGCCGAAGGCTCGCTGGGCTACGTGGTGGAAGCCAAGCTCAACGTGCTGCCGATTCCGAAATACGCGGTGCTGGTCAACGTGCGCTACACCAGCTTCATGGACGCCCTGCGCGACGCCAATGCGCTGATGGCGCACAAGCCGCTGTCGATCGAGACGGTGGACTCGCGGGTGCTGATGCTGGCGATGCAGGACATCGTCTGGCACAGCGTCGCCGAATACTTCCCGGCCGACCCGGAGAAGCCGACCCTGGGCATCAACCTGGTGGAGTTCTGCGGCGATGAGCCGGACGAAGTCAACGCCCGGGTCGCAGCCTTTATCCAGCATCTGCAGCAGGACACCAGCGTCGAGCGCCTGGGCCACACCCTGGCCGAAGGCTCGGCGGCGGTGACCCGCGTCTACACCATGCGCAAGCGCTCGGTGGGCCTGCTCGGCAACGTCGAGGGCGAGGTGCGCCCGCAGCCGTTCGTCGAGGACACTGCGGTACCGCCGGAGCAACTGGCCGACTACATCGCCGAGTTCCGCGCCCTGCTCGACGGCTACGGCCTGACCTACGGCATGTTCGGCCATGTCGATGCCGGCGTGCTGCATGTGCGCCCGGCCCTGGACATGAAGGACCCGGCCCAGGCGGCGCTGGTCAAGCCGATCTCCGATGCCGTCGCCGCCCTGACCCAGCGCTACGGTGGCCTGCTCTGGGGCGAACACGGCAAGGGCCTGCGCTCGGAATACGTGCCGGACTACTTCGGCGCACTGTACCCGGCGCTGCAGCGCCTGAAAGGTGCGTTCGACCCGCACAACCAGCTCAACCCGGGCAAGATCTGCACTCCGCCGGACAGCGCGGAGGGCCTGATCAAGGTCAACGAAGCACCGCTGCGTGGCGAGCATGACCGGCAGATCGACGAGCGCGTATGGCAAAGCTTCGGCAGCGCCGTGCACTGCAACGGCAACGGCGCCTGCTACAACTACGACCCCGACGACGCCATGTGCCCGTCGTGGAAAGCCACCCGCCAGCGCCAGCACTCGCCCAAGGGCCGTGCCTCGCTGATCCGCGAATGGCTGCGCCTGCAAGGGGCGGCGAATATCGATGTGCTGGCACCGAACAAGGTGTCCTGGCTCAAGGGCCTGCCCCAGCGCCTGCGCAATGTGCGCGCGCAGAAACAGGGCCAGGCCGACTTCTCCCACGAAGTCTACGACGCCATGGCCGGCTGCCTGGCGTGCAAGTCCTGCGCCGGGCAGTGCCCGATCAAGGTCAACGTGCCAGACTTCCGCTCGCGCTTCCTCGAGCTGTACCACAACCGCTACCAGCGTCCGCTGCGCGACTACCTGATCGGCTCGCTGGAATTCACCATCCCGTACCTGGCCCACGCGCCGGGGCTGTACAACGCGGTGATGGGATCGAAGTTCGTCAGCGGCCTGCTGGCCGATCGCATCGGCATGGTCGACAGCCCGCTGATCAGCCGCTTCAACTTCCAGGCCACCCTGAAGCGCTGCGGCGTGCGTGCGGCCAGCGTCCCGGCCCTGCGCGAGCTGACCCCGGCGCAGCGCGAGCGCAGCATCGTGCTGGTCCAGGATGCCTTTACCCGCTACTTCGAAACGCCGCTGCTGGCGTCGTTCATCGACCTGGCCCATCGCCTGGGCCACAAGATCTTCCTCGCGCCGTACAGCGCCAACGGCAAGCCGCTGCATGTGCAGGGCTTCCTTGGCGCCTTCGCCAAGGCGGCGATCCGCAACGGCACCCAGCTCAAGGCCCTGGCCGACTGCGGCGTGCCGCTGGTGGGGCTGGACCCGGCGATGACCCTGGTCTATCGCCAGGAGTACCAGAAGGTCCCGGGCCTGGAAGGCAGCCCGAACGTGCTGTTGCCGCAGGAATGGCTGATGGAGGTACTGCCGGAGCAAGCCAGCAAGGGCGGCAATTTCCGCCTGCTGGCGCACTGCACCGAGAAGACCAATGTGCCGGCCAGTACCAGGCAATGGGAGCAGGTGTTCTCGCGCCTGGGCCTGAAGCTGGTGACCGAGGCCACCGGTTGCTGCGGGATGTCCGGGACCTACGGGCATGAAGCGCGCAACCAGGAAACCTCGAAGACCCTCTTCGAGCAGTCCTGGGCCGGCAAGCTGGACAAGGACGGCGAGCCGCTGGCGACCGGGTACTCGTGCCGCAGCCAGGTCAAACGCATGGCCGACCGCAAGCTGCGGCATCCGCTGGAAGTGGTGTTGCAGGCGGTGATTGGCTGATTCGGCAGGCCCTTAAGATCCTTGGTGTCTTTCAGGGCCTCATCGCTGGCAAGCCAGCTCCCACAGGTATCGCGAGCGCCGCCAAAACCTGTGGGAGCTGGCTTGCCAGCGATGAGGCCGGCTCAGTCAGCACAAATCACTCGGCTTTCTTCGCCTTGCCGCCCTTCACCAACCCATAGCGAATCTCCTTCGACGGCCCATAGCCGTAGAACGAGGTATAGCACTTGCTGAAGTGGCTGGGCGAAACGAACCCGCAAGCCAGCGCCACGTCGATCAGCA
The DNA here is from genome assembly GCF_001941965.1 of Pseudomonas putida. Classification (GTDB taxonomy): domain Bacteria; phylum Pseudomonadota; class Gammaproteobacteria; order Pseudomonadales; family Pseudomonadaceae; genus Aquipseudomonas; species Aquipseudomonas putida_L. The sequence continues at coordinate 43,912 of NZ_MKZO01000007.1, forward strand.
ACAGGTCGGAGTGCTGCAACAGCCTGCGGCTTTCAGTGATGCGCAGTTCCAGGTAATAGCGCACCGGGGTAGTCCCCAGCTGGGTCATGAACAAGCGCCCGATCTGCCGCTTCGAACGCCCCACATAGTGGGCCAGTTGATCCTGGCTCAACGGCTCCTCGATATTCGCGCTCATCAGGTTGATGGCTTCGCGCAGCGGCTCGCTCATCTTCTCGTGCAATGTCGGCCGCGCCCGGCGGTAACGCGACTCCTCGAAGGCGAGGATATCCACCACCGCATCCACCAGCCCACGGCCGCAGCGGCTGTTGATCCACTCCAGCACCAGATGGAAGCCCCCCGCCGGACTCGCAGCGGTGAGCCGGTCACGGTCGACCATATAGCTTTCGCTGGTGACCTGGCTGTCCTTGGCGATTTCCGCCACGGCACCGCGATGCTCCGGGTGCACGGCGCAGCGGTAGCCATCCAGCAGCCCGGCCTGGCCGAGGAACCAGGCGCCGTTCCACAGGGCGCCCAACGCCACATGCCGTTCCGCCGCCTTGTGCAGGATCTGGTTCAGCTCCGGGATCGGCCGCAGCACGGTGCGCAAGCCGCCGCAGACCACCAGCAGGTCGAGGTCATCCAGCGCGGCGGCATTGAGCGGCGCATCCGGGCAGATCACCAGCCCAAGATCACTGACCCGCGAGCCACCATCCAGGGTAAAGGTGCGATAGGTAAAGGACGCCGCCTGGATCAGGTTGGCGGTGACCACCGTGTCCAGGGCCTGGGTGAAGGCCGGCAGGGAGAAGTGTTCGAGCAGGATGAAACCGACCCTGCCCTGCCCGCCCGGGGCCTGCTTTTCGCCCGTGAAGCGCAGGTTCGAACCCTGCATGGCATCACTGAACTGCCTTCTTTCAACCACGTTATCTGTCTTCCGATCTTGTTCTGGGAATCCGAAGCGCCGAAACCGCTACGCCGGCATGCATCGTCGAATGATGCACGCCGGCGTGGCGGTGTCCAACTTTCCTTCGGAAATTTCTGATTAAGTTGCGGCTCGAATCCTACGGCCTTGCAAGGCTCCGCGAGAGAGACGGTCCAGCAACAGGGCCACGGCGACGATGGCCAGGCCCGCACGCAGGCCGAGGCCCATTTCCATCCGGGTGAGGCCGCGGGTCACTTCCGCGCCCAGGCCGCCCGCCCCCACCAGCCCGGCCAGCACTACCATGGCCAGGGACAGCAGGATGCATTGGTTCAAGCCCACCAGCAGGGTCGGCATGGCCGTGGGCAGCTCGATCTTCAGCAGGATCGCCTGGGGCGGCGCACCCATGGCCTTGCCCAGTTCCAGCAGGTCGCGGGGCACCTGGTTGAACGCCAGGGTGGTCAGGCGCAGCATCGGCGGGATGCCATAGATGATGGTGGCGAGGATCGCCGGGACCTTGCCCAGGCTGAACACCATCACCGCCGGAATCAGGTAGACCCACGGCGGCACGGTCTGCATGACGTTGAGGATCGGGCTGAGCACCGCGTCCAGGCGTTTGACCCGCGAGGCCGCGACACCGATGGGGAAGGCCACGGTCACCGAGATCAGCACCGCCACCGTGACCAGGGCGATGGTCTGCATCGACGCTACCCAGAACCCGGAGATCAGGCAGAAGCCGAGCATCACCACGGCGAGGATCGCCGCCCGCAGGTTGACCAGGAAGAATGCCGCCACCGCTACCAGCGCAATCATGCCGTAGGGCGGGATCACCAGCAGCAGGCCTTCGATCCCGCCGAGGACGGTTTCGATAAAGCGGCTGATCAGGGCGAACAGGCCGTGCAGGTTGGCGTTCAGCCAATCCACCGACGGCGCCAGCCAGGCGCCCGGGGAGAACGTGATATCAGGATTCATGTGCAGCCCTCCGGCCGAGACGGGTGGCGCTCTGGGCCATGCGGTCGAGGATCAGGGTCAAGATGACGATGGCGATGGCAGCGTTGATCGACATGGCGATATCCAGGGTACGGATCGCGCCGTAGATCACTTCGCCCAGCCCGCCGGAACCGACGATACCGGCGATCACCACCATGCCGAAGGCCATCATCAGGCCCTGGTTGACCCCGGCCATGATGCTCGGCAGGGCGAACGGCAGGCGGATCTTGAAGAACTGCTGCCAGCCCGTGGTGCCGGTGGCCTGCCCCAGTTCGATGAACACCTTGGGCGTCATGCGGATGCCCAGGGAGGTCAGGCGTACCACCGGTGGCACGGCGACGATGAAGGTGGCCACCAGTGCGGTGCCCGGGCCGTAGCCGAGCAAGGCGATCGCCGGCAGCAGGTAGATGTAGGGCGGCAGGGTCTGGATCAGGTCCAGCACCGGCTCGCTGACCCGGTCCAGGGACGGCATCAGGCCGGCCGCGACACCCAGCGGGATGCCGATGACCAGCGCCATGCTGGTCGCCGACAGCACCAGCGCCAGGGTGCTCATGGTCTGCGGCCACAGGCCCATGGCCACGCACAGCACCAGGCCGAGCATGGCCCCGACGGCGAAGCGCCAGCTGGCGGTCAGGCGCCAGCCGAGCGCGCCGAAAGCCAGGATCACGGCCCAGAACGGCAGCAGGGTCAGGCCGCTGTAAATGGCCTGGTAACCGGCGTGCAGCACATCGTTCAGCCCGTCGAAGAACCAGGCGCCGTTGTCCGACAGCCATTCCAGCCGGGCATCGACGAACTCGTCGAAGGCCGCGGCGAATTCCACGGGGCTCATAGCGCGTGCTCCGCTTGCGCCACCGGCTGCTCGGCGGCCGGTGCGCCCTGCACGCCACGCAGCAGGTCCTGCTGGGTGATCACCCCAAGCACCTGGCCGCCCTCCACCACCGCCAGGGCATCGCCATTGGAGCTGATCATCAGGTTGATCAGGGCATCGAGATCGGCTTGCGGGCCGGCACTCGGCAGCGAGCCAGGGTTGAGGTGCGGGTGCGCAGCGAGCGGCGACATGATCGAGTGCGCCTTGACCAGGTGCAGCCGCGAGATGCCGGCGACGAACTCCGCCACATAGTCATCGGCGGGCTTGAGCACGATGTCTTCGGCGGTGCCTTCCTGGATGATCACCCCGTCCTTCATGATCGCAATGCGATCGCCGATGCGGATGGCTTCTTCCAGGTCGTGGGTAATAAAGACGGCGGACTTGCCGAGGGATTTGGTCAACTGGCGGAACTCGTCCTGCAGTTGGCGGCGGATCAGCGGGTCGAGAGCACTGAAGGGTTCGTCCATGAGGATCACTTCCGGATCCGAGGTGATCGCCCGGGCCAGGCCGACGCGCTGCTGCATGCCGCCGGACAGCTCGTCCGGGTAGCGCTGTGCCCAGTCGCTCAGGCCGACCTTGGCCAGGGCCTGCTCAGCCACCTTGTGCCGCTCGGCCTTGGACACGCCGCGCACTTCGAGGCCGAAGGCGGCGTTTTCCAGCACGGTGCGGTGCGGCAGCAGGGCCACGCTCTGGAACACCATGCCGATGTGCCGCGCGCGGGTTTCGCGCAGGGCCGCCGCATCGAGGCTGGCGAGGTCCTTGCCCTTGATCAGGATCTGCCCGGAGGTGGGATCGATCAGGCGGTTGAACATGCGGATCAGGGTCGACTTGCCGCTGCCGGACAAGCCCATGATGCAGTAGATCTCACCACGCCTGACCTTGAGGCTGACGTTCGAGACGCCGACAACACAGCCATGGTCCTGAAGAATCTGCTTCTTCGACAAACCACGCTCTTTATAAGCACGCATGGCGGTATCGGCGTTCTTGCCAAAAATCTTCCAGACCGATTGGCACTCTACCAATACGTCTTCAGCTACTTCGCTTGCTGTGTTCATCTCGCACCCGTCGAACCAGGAATCTGGTTGGCTTTTTTATTACGTTCAGTTCGGCAGTGGTAAAGGCGTTGTCCGCTGTTCAGGCCGGACAACGCGGTACTTCGTTATCAGTATTTCTTGATGTTTTCCCAGCGCTTCACGAGGTCAGCGTTTTTCGTGGTCCACTCCTGCACGGCCTGCTCCACGGTCTTGCCGTCCTTCATTTCGCCGTTGATCGCGGTGATGTCGGCCAGTGGCAGGTAAACCCCGGCGATCAGCTCACGCGCTTGCGGGTACTCGGCGGAAAAGCCCTTCTGGCCGATCCAGTAGTAGCCCTGCGGCGGGGCGAAGGAGCCTTTCGGATCCTTGAGGAATTTCACGTCGAACTTCTGGCTCATCCACGACGGCTCCCAGGTGGTCACCGCAATCCACTCCTTGCGGTCCACGGCAGACTTGAGGGCGGCGGTCATGGCGGCGGTACTGCCTTCCAGGAGGTTGAGCTTGAGGCCGTAGTCGGTCACGGCCTTGGCCGCATCGCTCATCAGGCCCGAACCCGGCTCGATGCCGACGATCTTGTTGCCGAACTTGTCGGCGTTGGCGTTGAGCTCTTCCAGCGAATCGATGGTCACGTACTTCGGTACGGCGATGGCCTGGTAGAGGCCGTGGGAAACCGGGGAGATCTTCTCCAGACGGTTCTTGTTCTTCTTCCAGTAGTCCTGGGCAGCGTAGTCGATCTGCGAGGCCAGCAACTGGATGTCACCTTTGCCGAGGGCGGCGTAGGCGATGCCCCATTCGGAGAAGTTGGTCACCTTGACGGTGTAGCCGGCGTCTTCGAGGACCTTCTTGGTGACGGTGGTGATCGGGGTGAGGTCTTCCCACGAGAGGGTGCCCATGGTGATGGTCTTTTCCTCGGCCTGGGCCTGGAATACGGTCAAACCGACCATGGCGAGGGTACAGAGCGCTTTCCGGAAGCCTTTCATTGTTGTTCGTCTCCTGGGTTGTGGTGCTGGCCGGACGCGTTGACCGCGCCCGTTGCTTGTTTTTGGTTTTTTTCGCACTGCGTCTTGCACAACTTTCTGGCGGGGGTTTTCTGGCGCCCGGCAAGGCCTGCCAAAGGGCGAAAGACCCCGCGAACACTGGCCTTGGAGCGAGATTCGCACGGGTTCCAGAGGCGGTCAACGGAATTGTATTCTTTGTGTATACCCAAGGAATTCCAAAAGAATTCATCAGAAGTGCTATTTTCCCCAGTGTTTTCGGGGCTCTGAGGGTAGTCGAGCCCGGGGAAAAGCTGTCGTGGGTGGATATGGCGATGGCGGGATTTGATAAGAGTGTGTCTCGTGGATGCCATAGAGAGCTGAGATTCCCGTCGCCTGTCATGGCCTCATCGCTGGCAAGCCAGCTCCCACAGGTACGGTGTACACCGGTCCTTGTGGGAGCTGGCTTGCCAGCGATGAGGCCCTCAAGAACAACACAAAACCCAATAAAACCGGGGGTCAGACCCTGTCACAGATACCCAGATAAGCAGCGAAAACCGCTCGTCGAAATATCTGTAGACACATTGTCTAATCCTCCCCTATAGTCGTTATACAAATTGTAGACACAACCTGATGAGTACAAAAAAGGCTCCCATGAAAGCCACCGCGGCTGTCTCCTCCACCCCTGCCGATGCCTCCCCGGATCGCAAGGCGCTTCTCGCCGAAGCGCTGCGCCGGCGCATCCTGAGCATGGAGCTGGCGCCCGGAGCGGTGGTGGATGAACTGGCGTTGTGCGACGAATTCGGTCTGTCCCGGCCACCAGTGCGCGAGCTGCTGCGCCAGATCGCCGCCGAAGGCTATATCGAGCTGGAGGCCAACCGCGCACCCCGCGTCGCGGCCATGAGTCATGAGTCATTGCGTGCGTTCTTCCTGGCCGCACCGCTGGTGTACATCGCGACCACGCAACTGGCAGCGACCCGCGCCACCGCGAGCGAAATCGAAGAGCTGCGCCGGATCCAGGCCTTGTTCCGCCAGGCGATCCAGGAGCAGCACGTAGAAAACCGCGTCATCTACAACGACGAGTTCCACCTCGAGATCGGCAAGATGGCGCACAACGATTACCTGATGCCGAGCCTGCGCCGTGTGCTCATCGACCATGCGCGACTGGGCAAGATTTTCTACCGCCACCCGACCACCGTGGACATGCAGAAGGACCTCGAACTGGCCTGCGACCAGCACGACCAGATCATCGAGGCCATCGCCCGCCACGACACCGAGGCAGCGGGACAACTGATTCGCGAGCATATGGAAATGTCGCGCCGGCGCATGGCGGAATACGCCGCACCGGAAGGCATGGAGGTATCGCTCGCGTTTTGAAAGGCCCCGGAGCATGAAGAGGTAGCGAGGTTTCGCTAGTCATTTCGGCCTGGGTGGCAACACCGGATTAAACAAGAACAGCCAGGTCCCTGAAATGACAAAAGTAACCTCGTTGCCGGCCGACGACAGTTCGTGCGGTTGGTATCACCTGAGCCCGAAGCGCACGCCGCGCCCGGCTCATTCCGGCACTAGCCAGGCCCGTTGGGTGGTGCTGGGCGCAGGCTATGTCGGCCTTGCCGCCGCACGCCAGCTCGCACTGAACTTCCCCGATGAACAGATCCTCCTGGTCGAAGCCCAGGAAGTCGGTTTCGGCACCGCTGGCCGCAACGCCGGCTTCGCCATCGACCTGCCCCACGATATCGGCGCCGACGACTATATCGGCGACATCGATATCGCCAAGACCTGCCTGCGCCTGAACCTCACCGGCCAGAACTACCTCAAGGACCTGGTCGCCGCGCACAACATCGACGCCCAGATGAAGTTCTGCGGCAAGTACCAGGCCGCCGTGGAAGACCGCGGTATCGCCGTCCTCGACGCCTACCGTCGCGGCCTGGAAAAGCTCGGCCAGCCCTTCGAAGTGATCGAAGGCGCGGACCTGCCCGACCATATCGGCACCCACTTCTACCGCAAGGCGCTGTTCACCCCCGGCACCGCGCTGATCCAGCCCTCGGCCATGGTCAAGGGCCTGGCGGAAAGCCTGCCGGCCAACGTCACCCTGTACGAAAACACCCCGATCCTCGACGTCGAGTACGGCAGCAAGACCGTGCTGCGCCACGCCCGCGGCAGCATCACTGCCGACAAGCTGGTGCTGGCCAACAACGCCTTCGGCGGCCACTTCGGCTTCCTCAAGGGCGCCATGCTGCCGATCTTCACCTACGCCAGCCTGACCCGGCCGATGACCGAACAGGAACAGGCGCGCCTGGGTGGCAAGCCGTACTGGGGCGTGATCCCGGCGGACCCGTTCGGCACCACGGTGCGGCGCACCCCGGACAACCGCCTGCTGATCCGCAACAGCTTCAGCTTCAACCCGGACGGTCGCGCCAATCCCAAGTACCTGCAGCGCTACGTCGCGCGCCACAAGGCGTCCTTCGCCCGGCGCTTCCCGATGCTGCCGGACGTGGGTATCGAATACACCTGGGGCGGTGCCCTGGCCATGTCGCGCAACCACGAGAGCTTCTTCGGCCAATTGGCGCCGAACGTCTATGGCGCACTGTGCTGCAACGGCCTCGGCGTGACCCGTGGCACGGCCACCGGCAAGTTGCTGGCGGACTGGCTGGCGGGCGAAAAGAACGACCTGATCGACTTCCTCCTGAAGTCCCCGGGCCCGAATGCCAACCCGCCGCAGCCGTTCCTGTCGCTTGGCGTCAACGCCAACCTGACCTGGGGCCAGATGCGCGCCGGCAAGGAAAGCTAAGCCCTTAAGCCATACCCATGCCCTGTGGGAGCGAGCTTGTCGGAGCGCCGAACCGTCACGAAGGACCGCGCAGCGGTCCCAAAGATCACTCGGCTAGTTGAAGTAGAGCAGTAACAAACAGTGTCGCGCCGGCCAGGCGCCAACCCCCGGACTGAAGTTCCCATTCAGATCCGCGGACCCGCTCGGCCGAAAAACAGGTTCGATAGTGCAGGAAACAATAATGACAACTTCCAATCAATCCGTTGAAGACGTACCCCTCAATCGCTTCCACCAGTTGCTCACCGCCCGTTCCGGTGGCGGCTCCTTCGTCGACGGCTATGTGCTCAGCATCATTGGCGTGGCCATGGTGCAGATGTCCGCAGGCCTGGGCCTGAGCGCCTTCTGGCAGGGCATGATCGCCGCCTCGGCGCTGATCGGCATCTTCTTCGGCGGCTTCCTCGGCGGCGCGCTGACCGACCATTTCGGGCGCAAGCGCATCTTTTTCGTCGGCCCTACCCTGTTCATCCTCGGTTCCCTCGCCCAGTTCTGGGTCGACTCGGGCCCCATGCTGTTCGCCCTGCGTTTCCTGATCGGTGTCGCGGTGGGCATCGAATACCCGGTGGCCACCGCGCTGCTGGTGGAATTCCTGCCGAAGAAATACCGCGGCCCACGCCTGGCCACCCTGACCATCCTCTGGTTCGCCGGTGCCGCCTTCGCCTATATCGTCGGCCACTTCCTCCTCGCCTCCGGCGACGAGAACGCCTGGCGCCTGGTGCTGGCAAGCCCCGTGGTGATCGGCGCGATCCTCTTCGGCCTGCGCATGGGCACCCCGGAATCGCCCCGCTGGCTGCTGAACAAGGGCCGCGCGGCGGAAGCCGAGGCGATCATCAAGCAGGTCTACGGCAACGCCTTCTCGCTGAAGAACCTGCCGGAGCAAGCCAAGGAACAGAAAGCCTCGCTGCTCAGCCTGCTGCACTCGGGCTACGGCAAACGCATGCTGTTCGTCAGCATGTTCTGGTCGTGCTCGGTGATCCCGGTGTTCGCGGTCTACTCCTTCGCCCCGAAGGTCCTTGAAGCGCTGCACCTGAAAGGTGACTGGGCGTCCTTCGGCTCGGTGGCGATCACCCTGCTGTTCGTGGTCGGTTGCATCATCGCCACCCGCCTGATCAACAGCATGGGCCGGCGCAGCATGCTGATCCACAGCTTCCTCTGGTCCGGCCTGGCCCTGCTCGGCCTGGCGGCGATGCACGACGGCTCGCCGATGCTGGTGCTGGTGCTGTTCGGTGCCTACGCCCTGTTCATCGGCGGCGCCCAGGTGCTGCAACTGGTGTACCCGAACGAGCTGTTCCCAACCGAGATCCGCGCCGTCGCGGTCGGCATCGGCACCTCGCTGTCGCGTATCGGCGCAGCGGTCGGCACCTGGCTGGTACCGATGTCGCTGCAGTCCCTGGGCATCGCCCAGACCATGTACGCCGCCGCCATCGTCACCCTGGTCGGCCTGCTGTTCGCCTGGGCCCTGGCCCCGGAAACCCGTTCCCTGACTCTGCAACAAGCCGCCTCGCTGAACTGAGCGCGGTCTGACATTCCTTGCGTCCCACTGGAGAGAAAAGCATGAAATTCGCAGGCATCTACACCCCCGCCGTCACCCCGCTGAACGCCGACGGCAGCATCGACAAGGCCGGCTTCGCCGCCGTCCTCGACTACCTGGTGGAATCGAAGATCCACGGCATCATCATCGGCGGCTCCACCGGCGAGTACTACGCCCACACCGCCCAGGAGCGCATCGACCTGGCCGCCCAGGCCAAGGACGTGATCAACGGCCGCCTGCCGCTGATCATCGGTACCGGCGCGATCCGCACCGAAGACTCGGTGGCCTTCGCCAAGCACGCCAGGGAAATCAAGGCTGACGCGCTGCTGGTCGGCACCCCGCCCTACGCGCTGCCGACCCAGCAGGAAATCGCCGTGCACGTCAAAGCCGTGGACGCCGCCGCCGACCTGCCGATCATGCTCTACAACTACCCGGGCCGCATGAGCGTGAGCATGGGCCCTGAGTTCTTCGATGCCGTGGCCGATGTGAAGAACATCGTCGCGATCAAGGAAAGCTCGGGCGACATGAACCAGCTGCACCGCCTGGCCACCAAATACCCGCACATCTCCCTGTCCTGCGGCTGGGACGACCAGGCCCTGGAATTCTTCGCCTGGGGCGCCCAGAGCTGGGTCTGCGCCGGTTCCAACTTCATCCCGCGCGAGCACGTGGCGCTGTACGAGGCCTGCGTGATCGAGAAGGACTTCAACAAGGGCCGGCGCATCATGGCGGAAATGATGCCGCTGATGGACTTCCTCGAAGGCGGCAAGTTCGTCCAGTCGATCAAGCATGGCGTCAGCCTCAACGGCCTGAGCACCGGCGGCGTGCGCGCCCCGCTGCAAGGCCTGGACGCTGCCGAGCAGGCCGAGCTGGCCAACGTGGTCGCCACCCTGAAGCGCAACATCGCTGCCATCGTCGAGGGCAAATAACATGGCCGAACTGCTGAGCAAAGCCGAGTACCAGGCCCTGGCCGCCAAGCTGCTGCCGCGCAACCAGGCCTTTATCGACGGCGAATTCCGCGACGCGATCAGCGGTCGTACCTTCGTCACCACCAACCCGGCCACCGGCGAGAAGCTGGCGGAAGTGTCGGCCTGCGATGTGCAGGACGTCAACGTCGCCGTCGCTGCCGCCAAGGCGGCCTTCGAAGACGGCCGCTGGAGCGCGCTGACCCCGGGTGCCCGGAAAAAGGTCCTGCTGAAGTTCGCCCAGCTGCTGGAAGACAACTCCCACGAACTGGCGGTACTGGAAGCCCTGGACAGCGGCAAACCCGTCAGCGAATGCCAGAACGTCGACGTGCCGGAGACCATCCACACCCTGCGCTGGCACGCCGAGCTGATCGACAAGATCTACGACGCCACCGCCCCGACCGGTTCCGCGGCGGTGACCATGGTCGTGCGCGAAGCCATCGGTGTTGTCGGCCTGGTCCTGCCGTGGAACTTCCCGCTGCTGATGCTGGCCTGGAAGATCGGTCCGTCCCTGGCCGCCGGTTGCTCCATCGTGGTCAAGCCGGCCAAGGAAACCACCCTGACCGCCCTGCGCGTGGCCGAACTGGCCCACGAAGCGGGTATTCCGGCAGGCGTGTTCAATATCGTGCCTGGCGGCGGTCGTGAGGCCGGCGAGGCCATCGGTCGTCACATGGACGTGGCCATGGTCAGCTTCACCGGTTCCACCGATACCGGTCGCCTGTTCCTCAAGTACGCCTCCGAGTCCAACCTCAAGCGCGTGGTCCTGGAGCTGGGTGGCAAGAACCCGGCCGTGGTCATGAACGACTGCGAGGACCTGGACTCCGTGGCCCAGTTCGTCACCGCCGGTGCCTTCTGGAACATGGGCGAGAACTGCTCCGCGTCGTCGCGCCTGATCGTGCACAAGGATGTGAAGGACGAGCTGCTGAGCCTGATCTCCAAGCATGTGAAGGACTGGAAACTCGGCGACCCGCTGGACCCGGACAACCGTCTCGGTGCCATGGTCAGCAAGGCGCATTTCGAGAAAGTCCGTTCCTACCTGGAATACGCCGCCGAGCAGAAGCTCACCGTGGCCCTGGGTGGCGAGACCCAGGATGGCGTATTCGTGCAGCCGACCATCGTCGATGGCGTGGCCCGCGACAGCCGCCTGTTCGTCGAGGAAATCTTCGGCCCGGTGCTCAGCGTCACCACCTTCGAGACCCTCGACGAAGCCATCGAACTGGCCAACGACACCATCTACGGCCTGGCGGCGTCGGCCTACACCGGCAGCCTGCGCAATGCCCTGCGCCTGTCGCGGGAAATCCGCGCCGGTGTGGTCACGGTCAACTGCTTCGGTGAAGGCGATGCCTCGACGCCGTTCGGAGGCTACAAAGAGTCCGGATTTGGCGGTCGCGACAAATCGATCTGGGCGCATGATCAGTACACGGAGCTGAAGACCATCTGGATCGACGCTTCGTGAGCTGAAACCCGGGTGCTGTTCTGACGGAGTTCGGTACCTGACCCGGCCACCGCCCCACGCAGGCGGTGGCCACCCCCGTTTCCTTTCGCAGTACGGCGAACGAGCAGCACGGCCCGTGCAGGCCACTACAACGCTGCGGCGCTGAAGGCTCCCGGATTTCTTCCCGGGCGGCCACACAATCCAACTACCCAAAAACCCGTCCGCACGACCGCCGGAGAGCGCTCGCGTGCGAACACATGCACAGACTTTCCTACTGCCCATGCTCGCTTCGAACGTTTCAACCCATAGCTCCACTCTCGGTCACCGCAATGCGCTGATCGTGGCCCACATCGCCGCCGTGCTGTTCGGTCTGACCGGCATTCTCGGCGCCCTTATCCACTCATCCGCCTCGGTCATCACCTTCGGTCGCGCCGCTTTTGCCGTGTTTGCCCTGGGTGCGGTAGCGCAATTGCAGAAACGTGGCGTGTTCCACCGCCTGAGCTGGCGCAAATTCGGGGTCATGGCCCTGAGCGGGGTGATGCTGACCTCGCACTGGGTCAGTTTCTTCATCGCCATCAAGGTCGGTGGCGTGGCCGTGGCGACCCTCGGTTTCGCCAGCTTCCCGGCGTTTATCGCGGTGCTTGACCTGCTGGTATTCCGCGAGCGCATTCGTGCCGCCGAGGGCATGCTGTTGCTGCTGGTCAGCCTCGGCCTGGTGCTGGTGGTGCCGTCCTTCGACCTGCTCGACCAGGGTACGGTCGGCTTGCTCTGGGGCCTGGGCTCGGGCCTGTCCTTCGCCCTGCTGGCGATCATCAACCGCCGCGGCCTGCAAGGCATGAACGCGGTACAGGTGGCGTTCTGGCAGAACCTCACGGTGGCCGTGCTGGTGGCGCCGTTCGCCTTCGACACCCTGCTGGTGCAGGGGCTGAGTCACAGCGACTGGCTGTACCTGGCGATCCTCGGGATCTTCTGCACCGGGTTGTCCCAGTACCTGTTCGTCAAGAGCCTGGAAGGGCTGGAGGCGCGCAGCGCGGGGATGATCATTGCGCTGGAGCCGGTGTATGCAATCGCCTGCGCCTGGTGGCTGTTCGGTGAACAGCCGTCGCTGCGGATGGTGGCGGGGGCGGCGTTGATCATCCTGGCCACGGTGCTGTCGGCCTGGGGGAAGCTGACGGCGGAGCAGGTGCACTGATAGGTTCCTGAGACCGACACCGCACCCTGTGGGAGCTGGCTTGCCAGCGATTTGGCCCGACCTGACAACCTCTTTGTCATTGCCGGCCTCATCGCTGGCAAGCCAGCTCCCACAGGTCCTGCACCCACAGGAAGATTGGTTTAGAGAGGCAAGCTCCTGCGCACCACCTCGGCAAAATACTCCGCCCCGGTCTTCAGAATCCCGTCATTGAAGTCATAACAAGCGTTATGCAACGGCGTCCCGCCCGTCTCGCCATTGGCCCCATTGCCGATAAACACGAAGTTCCCCGGCACCTGCTGGAGGAACGCGCCGAAGTCCTCGGAAATCATCATCGGCATCACCTCCCCGTCCACCGCCGCCTCGCCGACCACGGCCCTTGCTGCCTCGACTGCCAACGCTGTGTTCTCCGCCCAGTTCACCGTCGGCGCAAACTCATGGGTGTACTCGAACTCGCAACTCGCCCCGTTCGCCGCACAGATGCCCATGCAGATCTCGCGCATGCGGGTTTCCAGGAGCTTCTGCACCTCGGGGCTGTAGCTGCGGGTATCGCCCTTGATGGTCACATGGGTCGGAATCGCATTGCGGATGCCATCGGTCAGGAACTCCGTGCACGACACCACCGCCGACAACCCCGGATCGACATTGCGCGCCACCACTGTCTGCAGGGCGACGACGATCTGCGCCCCGGTCACCAGCGGGTCCACGCCCATATGCGGCCGCGCCGCGTGGGTACCCCGGCCCTGGATGCGGATGACGAAATTGTCTTCGCTCGCCATGATCCCGCCCGCACGGGTAGCGATATGCCCGGCCGGCATCCCCGGCATATTGTGCGCGCCATAGATGGCATCCACCGGGAAGCGCTGGAACAGCCCGTCGGCCATCATCGCCTTGGCCCCGCAGCCATGCTCCTCGGCCGGCTGGAAGATAAAGCGCACGGTGCCGTTGAAGTCGCGGCGCTCGCAGAGCAACTGGGCTGCACCGAGGATCATCGCCATATGCCCGTCATGCCCGCAGGCGTGCATCTTGCCGTCGATCCGCGAAGCATGCTCGCGCTCCGGTACCTGCTCGGTGATGTTCAGCGCGTCCATGTCGGCGCGCAGGCCGATCACCCCGGCACCCTCACCCACCCGCAGGCTCGCCACCAGCCCGGTGCCGCCGATTCCGCGATGCACCTCCAGGCCCAGGCCTTCGAGAATCCCGGCCACCCGTGCCGAGGTGTCGACTTCCTCGAAGCCGGTTTCCGGGTGACGGTGGAAGGCGTGGCGCCAGGCTTTCAGGCGTTGTTCGAATTGCGCGCTCATGCTCGCTGTCCCTCGGGGAATGAAGAAGTGGATACGGTCTCGCTCGGGGCTTCACGCCACATCGCGCTCTCTTGCAGATAGCGGGTGCGGTAGCCGCTGCAGACTCCGGCGTAGTAGAAAGCCAGGGCCAGCAGCGCCACCACCAGCATGTCCCAGCCCGACGGAATCAGGCCGATACCGCCGAAGTCGCTGCTGCCCAGCCAGGACACCAGGGCCATGGCCGGCAGGAAGCCGATCAGCCACAGCGCCGAGTACAGGTCCTTGGCAAAGCCCGTCCAGCCGGCCTTGGCCTGGAACCAGAAGAAAATCGGCAAGGCGCCCACCACCAGCAGGATCACCTGCCCGGTCAGCGGCCAGCGCGCCCAGTACAGCACCAGCGAGGCGCAGACGAAGGCGAACGGCGCGATCACCCGCATGCCCTTGATCACCAGCGGCCGCGGCACGTCGGCGGCGGTCGTGCGCAGGGTCATCAGGCTCACCGGGCCGGTGAGGAAGGAGATGATCACCGCCACCGAAATCACCGCCGCCAGCGCACCCCAGCCACGGAAGAAGAACAGGAAGACGAAGGACACCGCCAGGTTCAGCCACATGGCTTCGCGAGGAATGCCATACAGCGGGTGCAGGCGGCCGAAGATCTTCGGCATGGTGTTGTTGCGTTCCATGGCGTAGATCATTCGCGCCGTGGTGGCGGTGTAGATCGAGCCGGTGCCGGAGGGGCTGACGAAGGCATCCAGGTACAGGAGCATGGCCAGCCAGTTGAGGTTCAGGGCCAGGGCCAGTTGCGCCAACGGAGAATCGAAGCTCAGGCTGTGCCAGCCGGCGGCGATGCTCTCGGGGCTGACGGCACCGATAAAGGCCACTTGCAGCAGTACGTAGATCACCAGGGCGATCAGTACCGAAGTGATCAGCGCAAAGGGAATGCTGCGCCCCGGATCACGCGCCTCGCCGGCCAGGCTGACCGGGCTCTGGAAGCCGTTGAAGCTGAACACGATGCCGCTGGCGGCCACGGCGGTGAACACGGCGGACCAGCCATACGGCGCGAAGCTGGCCTCGCTGCCGTCACCGAAGTTGGCGCCGTTGAAGCCGGCCCAGATCAGCGCCACGCCGGTCAGCGCCGGGACCACCAGCTTGAACAGTGTGATCGCGGTATTGGTGCGTACGAACAGCTTCACACCCCAGTAGTTGAGGCCGAAATAGACCATGACCAGCGCCGCGCTGGCCCACAGGCCGGGGGTGGTCAGTTCGCCGTTGGCGACCATGGCCCGGGCCCAGGGGTAATCCCAGGAGGCCATGTACTGGATCGAGGCGATGGCTTCGATGGGGATCACCGAGACGATGGAAATCCAGTTGGCCCAGGCCGCCATGAAGCCCACCAGCGAGCCGTGGGAATAGCGCGCATAGCGCACCATGCCGCCGGACTCGGGGAACATCGCGCCCATTTCCGCATAGGTCAGGGCAATGGCCAGGACCACCACGGCGCCGATCACCCAGGCCAGGATCGCGGCCGGGCCGGCGATGGCCGAAGCGTGCCAGGCGCCGAACAGCCAGCCTGAGCCGATGATGGAGCCCAGGCCGGTCAGCATCAGCGACCAGGGTCCGATATTGCGTTTGGTGGTGTGCATCTGAGTCTCCGTTGTTGTTTTTTTAGAGGAGTGGAATCCGTTCTTGTGGCTGATGGAGAACCCTGTGGGAGCTGGCTTGCCAGCGATAGGGCCCTATCTGGCATCAGAGGTGCCCTTGCCGGCCTCATCGCTGGCAAGCCAGCTCCCACAGGGACCGCGCCGGGTCGGGGAATTATTGTCAGGCCCGGGCCAGCCACTCGCGCTGGCGGGCCAGGACCGACTCGGCGGACTCGCCCACCAGTTCGGCATACACACCCGGCGCCGTGGCGCCTTCGGTGCTGATCAGCAGCACGCGGGAGTCCTTGCCCAGCCCCAGCTCGGCAGCCTGTTGCGGTGCCTTCGCCAGGCGCTGCAAGGCCGCCAGCCCGGCCACCGCCGACTCGCCGGACTCCAGCGGAATATCCCGCTCACTGCCGGCCGCCAGGCGCCGCATCGCCAGCACCGCCTCGTCGTCATGCAGGGTCATGAAGAAATCGACGCTGTTCTCCAGGAATTTCCACGCCAGCGGCGAGGTTTCCCCACAGGCCAGCCCCGCCATCACCGAGTCCACCGAGCCACTGGCATTCGCCGCGCGCCCGGCCAGGGCGCTCTGGTACAGGCAGTCGGCCTGGGCCGGCTCGACCATGACCAAGGTCGGCCGCTGTGCACCCTGCAACTCCCACAGGTAACTGGCGATCCCGGCCGCCAGGCCACCGACGCCACCCTGCAGGAAGACATGGGTAAAGCCCTGGTCATAGGCCTCGACGATCTCGGCGGCGATGGTGCCGTAGCCCTGCATCACGTCCCGGGGAATCTCCTCGTAGCCGTCATAGGAGGTGTCGGACACCACCAGCCAGCCATTGCGCAAGGCCAGGGCCGCAGCCTCTTCCACCGACTCGTCGTAGTTGCCGCTGATGCGCACGATCTCGGCGTCATAGGCGGCGATCGCCTCTTCCCGTTCAACGCTGACATTGGCATGCAGCACGATCACGCAGCGGCAACCCAGGGTCTGTGCCGCAGCCGCCAGG
Organism: Pseudomonas putida; assembly: GCF_001941965.1. Lineage (GTDB taxonomy): Bacteria > Pseudomonadota > Gammaproteobacteria > Pseudomonadales > Pseudomonadaceae > Aquipseudomonas > Aquipseudomonas putida_L. The sequence goes on from NZ_MKZO01000007.1 coordinate 60,550, forward strand.
GCGCGGCCGTGGTTGCCGTCGGTGGCGCTGATCACGGTGAAGCCGGCCAGGGCTTGGGCGTACTCGCCAGCGAGCAAGGCGCGGACATTGAAATTGTGCTCGGGGAAGCGCCGCAGGATCAGGCGCACCAGGGCAATCGGCGCACCCAGGGCCTTGAAGCTGCCCAGTTGCGAGCGCTGCGACTCGTCCTTGACCAGCAACTGGCCCACGCCCAGCTCGGCGGCCAGGTCCGGCAGGCTGTACAGCGGCGTGGCGCCCCGGTTGAGGCCAGCCCAGTGCGCAAGCCAGTCACGGCTCTGGCCGGCCCTGGCGATGCTCATGATCTCGCGCAGGTCTTCGGGGTACGGGATACGGCGGGCGTTGCGGTTGGCTAGCAGCATTGCGGTCTCCATCAGGCAAAGGGGTGCCGTCACCGATGGCGTGGGGCATCGGCGTTGGCGTTGGCAAAGGGGTCAGGCGAGTCGGCGGGCGACCACGTCCAGCAGGACTTCGGCGCCCATCACCAGTTGCGCGTCATCGGTGTGCTCGCGGGGGTTGTGGCTGATGCCGCCACGGCTGGGCACGAAGATCATCGCCGCCGGGGCGATACGGGCGATCATCTGTGCGTCGTGGCCGGCACCGGAGGTCATGCGCCGGTGGCTCAGGCCCAGGCGCACGGCGCTGGCTTCGATCTGGTCGGCCAGGGTGGCGTCGAAGATCACCGGTTCGAAACGCACCAGGCGCTCGCTGGAAATCTTCACGCCCTCCTCTGCGGCGATCCGCTCGAGGAAGTCGGCGAAACGCTGTTCGGCCTGTTGCAAGCGGGCTTCATCGGGGTCACGCAGGTCGACGGTGAACACCGCCTTGCGCGGAATCACGTTGATCACATTGGGCTCGAAGGCAATGCAGCCGGTGGTGGCCAGGGTGCTCCCGGCCTCGCGAGCGATGGCGCGAGCCTCGGCCACAGCGGCGCAGGCCACGTAGCCGGCGTCATGGCGCAGTCGGGTCGGCGTAGTGCCGGCATGGTTGGCATTGCCCTGCACCGTCACCTGCTGCCAGGAAATGCCCTGGAGGTTTTCCACCACGCCGATCTGGATGCCCTCGGCCTCGAGGATCGGGCCCTGCTCAATATGCAGCTCGAGGTATTCATGCGGCACGATGGCGCCGGGTTGCAGGTCGCCGGCATAACCGATGCGCGCCAGCTCGTCGCCCAGGCGGGTGCCGTCGGTGCCAAGGGTATCCAGCGCCACCTGCACCTCCAGGCCGCCGGCATACACCAAGGAGCCCATCATGTCCGGCTGATAGCGCACGCCCTCCTCGTTGGTGAAGGCACCAACCGTGATCGGCCGCGCCGGCAGCACGCCGGCGTCACGGTAGGCACGGATCACTGCGAGGCCGGCAAGCACGCCGTAGCAGCCATCGAGGGCGCCGGCATTGGTCACGGTGTCGATATGCGAGCCCATCATCAATGGCGCCAGATCTTCGCCGGAGGCGGCCGGCAAGGTGCCGAAGATATTGCCGATGCGGTCGATACGCACCTCCAGGTCCAGCGCCTTCATCCAGGCCACCACCTGGTCGCGCCCGGCCTTTTCGGCATCGGTCAGGGCGATGCGGGTGCGGCCGCCCTGCACCGGGTCGGCGCCCAGTTCGCCAAGGATGCGGATCTGCTCCAGCAGCAGCGCGCCGTCGAGTTGAAGGTTCATCCAGGTACTCCAAGGGGTGTTCGTCGATGAGGTAAATGCTATTTCAATGCGATGGAGTTATTTCTTGATCTTCGCCCCGGAAATGAATTTTTATTTCGCATTCGCCTTCACTCAGGAAATCCGCCGTCATGAGTCTGGATCCGTTCGACCTCGCCCTGCTCGACGCCGTGCAGCAGGACGCCAACACCTCGCAGCAGGACCTCGGCGCCCGGGTCAATCTCTCCCCCGCAGCGGTCAATCGTCGCCTGAAGAAGCTCAATGCCGATGGCGTGGTGCGCAAGACCGTGTCGTTGGTGGACCCGGTAGCGGTGGGCTACGGCCTGACGGTGATCACCGAAGTGGAAGTCGAGAACGAACGCCTCGACCTGCTCGACGCCATGAAGCGCACCTTCCTCGCCTGCCCGCAGGTCCAGCAGTGCTACTACGTGGCCGGGGAATGCGACTTCGTGCTGATCATGGCGGTGCGCAACATGGAGCAGTACACCGAGCTGACGCGGACGCTGTTCTTCGAAAGCAACAACGTCAAGCGCTTCAAGACCCTGGTGTCGATGAGCAATGTGAAGGTGGGGCTGGATGTACCGGTTGCCTAGATGAAGTGCGGCAGGGACTGGGCGATCAGCAGGATGCCGGCCAGTCCCAACAGCCCCAGGACCACGCGACGGAACGCGACATCACTGAAATGCCGGTACAGGCGCACGCCAAGCAGGGTCGGCAGCAGCACGCTGAGAATCACCACGGGGAACAGACCCAGGGCCTCGGTGGTAATGGTCCCGGCCACCACGTAGGTCATCATCGTCAGCAGTTGCATGGCCAGGTTGAAGCCCTGGATCACCGAGCGCTGGGTATCCCGGTCCCAGCCCTTGAGCACCGCCCACAATGCCGTGGCCGGGCCGGTCAGGCCGCCGAGGCCGCCCATGACTCCACCAACCACACCCACTAGCGCATCCGCCCCGGCGCCGCCGCTGCGAACGCGCGGCAAGCTGGACGAGAACAGCATCAGCGGGCACCACAGGGCCAGGACGATGCCCACCAGCAGGCGGAACAGCAGCGGGTCGATCTGGTGCAGCAGGAGGACGCCCACGGGCACGCCGATCAGGCCGCCGATCACCATGGGCAGCAAGTGCTCGCGTTTCAGGCCGCGGCGCAGGGTGCGGGCGGCGAGCAACTGGCCGGTGAGCGAGCCGCAGACCACCAGCGGGCCGGTCAGGGCTGGCGGTACGGCCCAGGCCCACAAGGCCATGGCCACCAGGCCGAAGTTGGAGCCGGACAGGCCCTGGACGAAGCCGGCCAGGATGGCGCCGAAGATGATGATGAGCCAGAGGGAGTCCATGGGTGCCCAAGAGGTGCAAAAGGACGGGAGGATAGGCTGTTGGGGGTGGGTAGAGGAAGGTCCAATCGAGGATTGTGTGAGGGGGCCAAATCGGTGCCTGGCTTTCGGGCCCCATCGCTGGCAAGCCAGCTCCCACAGGGTCAGCACAAAGCCCAGGACCTGCGCTGTACCTGTGGGAGCTGGCTTGCCAGCGATTGCTGTGGTGAATTCACCACAGCAACTTCGGCCGGACCTTACTTAAAAGCCCTGCGGCATCTCCCCCCGCGCCAGCCGGGCATTGATGTCCTCGATCACCGCCGGCAATTCGGCAATGGTGTCGATCAGGTAATGCGGCCGCGAGCCCTCGAACATCCGCCCGATCCGCGCCCGCTCGGCCTCCAGCTGGTCAGCCGGCAGCGCCTTGTACTGCTCATACGTCAGCCCCAGCGCATTCCCCGAGCAGGTCAGCGCCACCGTCCACATCCCGGCGCTGCGCCCTTCGAGAATTCCCGGCCAGGTGTCGTCGACCTTGACGCAGGCCGCCACATCGTCGATGCCCAATGCAATCACGTTGGCCAGGGACTGCGCCGGATACGGCCGGCCATTGGGCACTTCATCGGTGGCCACCACATGGTCCGGGCTGTAGCCATTGGCCGCCGCCAGCTCCACCACCCTGGCCATGACCACCTTCGGGTAGCCGGAACAGGTACCGATCTTCAACCCCTTTTCACGCAATTCGGCAATCGCCTCCAGCGCCCCCGGAATCAGCGCCGAGTGCAGGCCGATCTTGTCGATCTGCAGCGGCATGAAGCGTTCGTAGATGGCGGTGACATCCTCGTCGCTCGGCGCCCGGCCAAAACGCGCCCGGTAACGCTCGGCAATCGCCGGCTGGTCGCACAGGGTGCGGATATGGTCCCACTTGCCCATGCCCATCGGGCCGCGGGCTTCTTCCAGGGACACTTCGACACCGAATTCACCAAAGGCCTCGACGAAGATCTGGGTCGGGGCAAAGGAGCCGAAGTCGACGACGGTGCCGGCCCAGTCAAGGATGACCGCTTGCAGGCGTTTGGGTTGCTGGTAGTTCATGGTGGATCTCCAGTGGCAGGTCAGAAAAATCAGGGTTCAGGCCGGCGCGTCGAACAACTCGGCGATCATCGCGCGGTTGCGTCGCAGCGCCAGACAGCACAGGTGGTAGTCGATATGGAACGGGTGGTCGACGAAGGTGATCGGCCGCGTCCCCGGGGTCTCCGCGTACTCCACGGCCGAGACGAAACCGATGCCGATACCCCGGGCGATCGCGTGGACGATGGCTTCGCGGCTGTTCAGTTGCATGGCGCAGTCCAGCTCGATCCCGGCATGCCGGCAGGTTTCCTCGACCAGTTGCCGGGTGCGTGACGACGGCTCGCGCAGCACCAGGCGCTCACCGCGCAACTGCTCGATATGCACCTGGTCCTGCTGCGCCCAGGGATGGTCGTCGCGGACCACGGCGATGATCGGGTAGCGCCGGTACAGCCGGGTATGCAGGCGCTGGTCGAACTCCGACAGGGCGAGGATCGCCAGGTCGATATCGAAGCTGTACAAGCGCTCCAGGGTTTCGTGCTCCGGGGAGAACGAGGTTTCCAGCTTGATATCCGGGTACTGCTGCATCAGTTCGTAGGTGAGGTTCATGGCGATCGGCGGCGACACCGCGCCGATGCGCAGCAGCCCCGCCTTGCGTTCGCGGAAGCTGTGCAGCAACTGGATCGCCTCGTCTTCCTGGCCGAACAGGCCCTGGGTAATGGCATACAACTGCCGCCCCGCCGCGCTCATCTCGACAGAGCGCCCGCGGCGGTGGAACAGCTCCACGGCAAACATCTGCTCCAGCGCCCCGACCTGCTCGCTGACGGTCGGCTGGCCCACGCTGAGGTACTCGGCCGCCAGGGTGAAACTGCCGGTTTGGGCAACCGCGTGAAAGGAGCGCAGCCATTTGTGGTACTGGTACATGGGTTTGCCTTATCCAGGGTCAGTGGAAGTTCAACGGCGCACGAACATCGCCACCACGGCGCTGCACAGGCAGGCGCTGGCGACCACGATGAAGATCAGCGAGGTATTGCCGGTGCTGTCCAGCAGGCTGCCGATCAGCGGTTCGCAGAGTCCGGCGAACAGGTACGAAGAGAAGTTCATCACCCCGGTGGCGGTGCCGGCACGGCGTGCGCCGACCAGGTCCGGGCACAGCGCCCAGAAGCTCGAGGCCGGGCCGTAGACGAAGAAGCCACAGAGGAACAGCGCGGCCAGGCCGATGCCGCTGTGGGCCGGCAGGCTCCACATCCACAGGCTGGTGGCGGCGCCGAGGACCATGTAGAGCATGATCGCCAGGTAGCGTTTCGAGCCGAACAGCCTGTCCGAGATCCAGCCATTGCTCAGCGCGCCCACGGCCATGCCCACCGGCAGGGCCACGGTGATCCACTTCGGATCGATCCAGCCATCGCCATGCTTCCAGTCGGCGCCGAGGAAATGCACCGGGACCCAGACGATCAGGCCGTAGCGGGCGGCGTTCTGGAAGCCCAGGGACACGGCGGCGATCAGCAGGCGCACGTTCTTCAGCACCGCCTTGTAGCGTTGCGCGGCGCTTTCCTGGGCGTCGCTGGCGACCTCATGGCCCTTGTCATCGGCATTGGCCACACCGGTGTCGGCCAGGGGCTCGAAGCCGAGGTCCTGCGGGCGGTCACGGGCAATCAGGTAGAACAGGATGCCCCCGGCCAGCATCAACAGCACCGGCAGGCGGAAGATCCAGCGCCATTCCAGGTGCAGCACCTCCAGCACTACCATCGAGGTGACATAGGACAGGATCGACGCGCAACCGGCCGCGAAGACATAGAAACCATAGACCTTGCCGCGCTCGGACACGCCCCACCAGTTCGACAGCAAGCGACTGCCCGGCGCCCAGCCCAGGGCCTGGAGATAACCGTTCAGGGCCCAGGGCAGGATCAGGCTGGTGAAGCCGGCGGCGAAGCTGGTGAGCCAGTTGGCTGCGCAGGACAGCACCGCGCCGAGGCTCATGATGCGCCTGCCGCCGTAGCTGTCGGCGAGGCTGCCATTGATCGCCTGGCCGATGGCGTAGGCCCAGAGCATGGCGGCGGAGATCCAGCCGAGGGTTTCCTTGCTCAGGCCGAATTCGGCCTGGATCCCGGGAATGGCGAAACCGAAGGTCTGTCGACCGGTATAGAAGAACAGGTAGCAGAACATCGCGGCCAGGAGCATGCGCCACTGGGCCAGGCGAAAGGTCGAATGGGAGGGCACGGCGAGACCAGACAGGGATTGCGCACGGTTCATGAGGCTTTTTCCTTCTTGTTATGCGCTCGCGGCGTCGCCGCCGCAAGCAGGCATTCTCGTGGGTGCGACGAAAGCAACAGAAATGGCGGTCAGGCGGCTTGCGAACCGATGAAGTTCTTGCCCCGGGCGCCCTGCAGGGCGTGGCGAATCATGGCCTGGGCCTGCTCCTCGCTGACCCCGTAGTCGGTGAACTCGGTCTTGACCCCGAGGCTGTGGAGGAAGTCGCGCAAGCGCGCCTGGGCCTGGTCGAGGTCGGCGCCGAAGACCCGCTGCAGGGTCTGGTCCCGTGCCGCATCGCGGCCCCAGGCCAGGCCCAGGACATGGGGCAAGGTGAAGGAACAGGCGATGCCGTGGGGCAGGCCGTGGCGCAGGGTCATCTCGTAGGAGATGGAATGGGCCAGCGCGGTCTTGGTGTTGGAAAAGGCCATCCCCGCCTTCAGCGCAGCCAGGGCCATGCGCGCGCGCAGATCAGGGTTCTCCAGGTCGCCACGCAGGCGCGGCAGGCAGTCGAGGATGTCCTCGATGGCGGAGATGGCAAAGGTGTCGGAAAGCGGGTTGGCGTTGACGTTCCAGATCGCTTCCAGGGCATGGGACAGAGCATCGAGACCAGTGGACACGGTAACCCCGGCCGGCACCGTGAGCATCAGTTCCGGGTCGATCAGGGCGGCCCGCGGCCAGGTGCAGTCCAGGTGCAGGGAGTATTTCTTCTGCGCGCCAGCGTCCCAGATCGTCGCCCAGGGCGTCACTTCGCTGCCGGTGCCGGCGGTGGTCGGCGCGGCGATCAGGGTCTTGCAGCGTGGCGGGGTGAACGGCTTGCCGGCGGCGAGCAGGCCGAGCAGTTCGTCGAAACGGCCGGAACCGGTGCCGACCATCAACGCCTTGGCCGTGTCGATGGCGCTGCCGCCACCCACCGCCAGCACGGTTTCGCAGTCGGCGGCTTCACGCCAGAAGGTTTCGTAGGTGGCGCGCAGATGGGCCACGTCCGGGTTCGGCTGGACATCCTCGACGACATGCACCAGACGCTCCCCCAGCAGCGCTTCGATCCGCGCCAGCAGGCCGAGGGCGCGGGCCTCGGGGAAGATCACCAGGGCCACGCGCTGGCCCTCGGTCAGGTCGACGATGCGGTTCAGGCTGCCGGCGCCGAAGTGGCTGGCGACCGGGTTGTGGAAGTAGGCAGGCATGGTATCTCCGTTCTTGTTGTTGGCACCTGGGCGCATCTTCAGTGCGCGGCGGGACCGACTCCAATCGATTGATCCTGGGTCAGCATCGGCTGAACCGATAACGGCTGCGGCTCAGTGCCGGCCGTTATCCTGGATGGCCCGGCGCAGGCGGCTGGACAGCAGGTCGGCGGCGATCACCATCAGGGTGATGACGATGATGCAGGTGGCGGTTTCCGGGTACTTGAACAGCTTCAGGCTGCTGACCAGCTCGAAACCCAGGCCACCGGCGCCGACCATGCCCAGCACCGTGGCCGAACGCAGGTTGACCTCGAAGCGGTACAGCACCACCGCGATCCAGGCGGTGATCACCTGGGGCAGCACGCCGAAGACGATCACCTGCAACGGCCGCGCCCCGGTGGCACGCAGAGCTTCCAGCGGGCCCTGGTCGATCTCCTCGATGCTCTCGGCGAAGAACTTGCCGAGCATGCCCACCCCATGCACTGCCAACGCCAGTACGCCGGGGAACGGCCCCAGGCCGACGGCGGAGACGAAGACCAGGGCAAGAATCAGCTCGTTGATGCTGCGAATCACGTTCAGGCCCTGGCGGGTGCCCTGGTACAGCCAGCGGTTGCCGTGCAGGTTGCGCGCGGCCAGGAATGCCAGGGGCACGGCGCAGAGGATCGCCAGCAAGGTGCCCCAGATGGCGATCTGCACGGTTTCCAGGGCCGGCGCCAGCAGGCGCGGCAGGATCGCCGGATCCGGCGGCAGCGAACGGCTGATGAAGTCGCCGATCTGCGGCAGCCCCGCCGCCAGTTCGCCCCAGCTGAGCTGGGCACCGCCGGCGCTCCAGTGCAGCAGGACCAGCAGCGCCAGCAGCAGCCCGGCTCTCAGGGCCCAGCCGCGCAGGCTGTTCGGGGTGTCGACCATCCAGCGGTAATCTCGGGTCGCCATTTCAACCTCCCAGGCCAGTGGCGTAGTGCAGGCTGGCCGGGGCGGCAAGACTGTTCGAGTCGCCCTCCTCCGTCGCCGGATAGATACGTTGCAGCGCTGCGTCATCAAGACCGCCGGCATCACCGTCGTAGACGAGCCGGCCATGGGCCAGGCCGACGATGCGGTCGCCGAATTCCCGGGCGAAATCCACCTGGTGCAGGTTGCACACCACGGTGATGCCCAGCTCGCGGCTGGCGTCGCGCAGGTATTGCATGACCAGCCGCGCCGTCTTCGGGTCGAGGCTTGCCACCGGTTCGTCGGCGAGAATCACCCGTGGCTGCTGGGCCAGGGCCCGGGCGATGCCGACCCGCTGCATCTGCCCGCCGGAGAGCGAGTCGGTGCGGGCCGAGGCCTTGTGCCCCAGTCCGACCCGGGCCAGGCATTGCCGCGCCAGGTCCACATCAGCGCGACTGAACAGTTGCAGGATCGACGCGAGGGTCGAGACGGCACCGAGACGCCCGGTCAGCACGTTCTTCAGCACCGACAGGCGCGGCACCACGTTGTGATGCTGGAAGATCATCGCCACCTGGCGGCGCAGTGCGCGCTCGTCGCGGGGCTGCATCGCATCGATGCCGGCCACCTGCAACTCGCCGCCATCGGCCCGGGCCAGACGGTTCATGCAGCGCAGCAGGGTCGATTTGCCGGCGCCGGACTGGCCCAGCACCACGACGAACTCGCCGGCGCCGATATCCAGGTCGATGCCGCGCAGCACCGGGTTGTCGCCGTACTGCTTGGTGAGCTGGCGGACGCGGATCATTTCATCTTGCCCAGGTCGAGATCGAGCACCGTGGCAGTGTCGCGGACCACGTCGTAGGCGGCGTCGGTGGTGGGCTGGAAGCCGTTGAGCATGCCCTGGTCGCCCCAGGGCACGTCCTTGACGTTGGCCAGGGCGGCGGCCAGTTTCTGCTTCAGCGCCGGGTCCAGGTCCTTGCGCCAGACCATGGGCGACTCGGGGATATCCGGGGAGGTCCAGACCACTTGCAGTTCGTCCTGTTTGACCGAGCCCTGGGCTACGGCGGTGGCGAGGATGCGGTCGGCGACGGCGGCGGCGTCCACCTTGCGGTTGGCCACGGCGAGGATGCTGGCGTCATGGGAGCCAGAGAAGATCATCCGCGAGAAGGTCGATTCCGGTTTGTACCCGGCCTGTTCCAGGCCGGCCTTGGGGAACAGGTGGCCGGAGGCCGAGCTCGGGTCGACGAAGGCGAAGGTATGGCCTTTCAGGTCGGCCAGGCTTTTGATCGGGCTGTCGGCGCGGCTGATGATCAGGCTGTGGTAGGCGCTCTTGCCGGTCTTGCGGGTGACTGCCACGGCGAAGGCCTCGGCGCCGGCGACCTTGTTCGCCAGCACATAGGAGAACGGGCCGAGGTAGGCGACATCCAGCTTTTTCGAGCGCAGCGCCTCGATCACCCCGTTGTAGTCGGTGGCGACGAAGGGTTTGACCGGCATGCCCAGTTGCGCCTGCAACTGGTCGAGCACCTGCTTGCTGCTCTCGATCATCGACTGGGCATCCTCGGACGGGATCAGGCCGATGCGCAGCGCCTCTTCGGCCTGGGCGGCAACACTGGTGAACAACGGCAGGGAAAGACTGGCGGCACACAGCAACTGGCGAAGGCGATTCATGGCAGTTCCGGATTGTGGTTGGAGTGCGCCCATCCTCGCTTCGTCATGTGACGGTCATACCATCGATTCAATATGGCTTTTCTCGAAAAAGTATTGAAAGGATCTATATGTCCAACAGCAAGCTGCGCGCCTTTCTTGCCGTTGCCCGGCATGGCAGCTTCAGCGCCGGGGCCCGGGCCCTGGGGCTGAGCCAGCCGACCATCACCACCCAGGTGCAGGCGCTGGAGCGTTCGCACAACCTGGAGCTGTTTCATCGGCGCGGACGACGGGCGGAGTTGTCGACGGTGGGCCGGCAGTTGTTGCCGATTGCCCAGCAGTTGCTGGCCCTGGAGGCCGAAGCCGAGGGGCTGCTGAAGGACTCCGGCAGCCTGGTGCGCGGGCAGTTGCGCCTGGGCGCGGTGGGGCCGTTCCATGTGATCGAGATGGTCGATGCCTACCAGCGCGAGTACCCGCAGATCGAACTGTCGATCCGCGTCGGCAACTCGGCCTCGGTGCTGGCGGACCTGGAGAACTATGTGATCGATATCGGTGTGCTGGCGGGGCTGCATGAAGATCCGGCGTTTCATGCGACCTTGTATGCGCGGCATCCGGTGATCGTCTTCGCCCATCACCAGCATCCCCTGGCCAGGCGCGACAGCGTGCGCCTGGAGGAGCTCCAGGGGCAGCCGATGCTGCGCCGGGAACAGGGCTCGACCACGCGACTGAACTTCGAAAAAGCCCTGGCCGAGCGCGAGGTGACACCGCGCATGCTGATGGAGATCGGCAGCCGCGAAGCCCTGCGCGAAGCGGTGGTGCGCGGGATCGGGCTGGGGGTGGTGTCGGAGGCGGAGTTCATTCCGGGGCCGCAGTTGAAGGCGATCAGGATCGAGGGGGATCCGGTGTTTACCGAGACCTACCTGTATTGCCTGGCGGAGCGGCGGACGAGCCAGGTGGTGGAGACATTCCTGGGGTGTGCGGATCAGGCGCGGCTCAGGAGATGATGTTGCCTGTCAGGGCCTCATCGCTGGCAAGCCAGCTCCCACAGGGTCCGAGTCGCTGCAAGACCCTGTGGGAGCTGGCTTGCCAGCGATAGGGCCCTGACTGACAAGAGCAAATCCGGCTAGGCTGCCAATCTCGAAATCCCCCAACCTGTGCTCATCGCAAGCCACACCACCGGTACCCCAGATGCCCACCTCCTACACCGCCCGCTTCACCGCCGTCCTCGCCTATATCGACGCCAATCTCGAAGGCGACCTGTCGGTGAAGACCCTGAGCCAGGTAGCGCACTTCTCGACCTACCATTTCCATCGCCAGTTCAGCGCCTTCGTCGGTGTGCCGGTTGCCCGCTATGTGCAACTGATGCGCCTGCGCCGCGCAGCACGGCGGCTGGCGGGTCAGGCGGAGTATGCAGTGCTGGAGGCGGCGCTGGACGCCGGGTTCGACAGCCCCGAAGCCTTCAGCCGGGCCTTTCGCCGGGACTTCGGCAGCAGCCCCAGCGCCTTTCGCCAGCACCCGGAATGGCAGGTGTGGAATGCGGTATTCGCCATCCCCCACTTTTCGAGGAATATCAGCATGCAAGTGAAGATCGTCGAGTTCGCCGAAGTCCGCGTCGCCGCCCTGGAACACCAGGGCCCGCCCGGCCTGGTCCAGGAAACCGTACGCCGCTTCATCGACTGGCGGATGCACAGCGGCCAGTCACCGGTGGCGTCGAGCCGCACCTTCGGCATCCCCTTCAACAACCCCGATACCACGCCAGCGGTAGACTTCCGCTTCGCCGTCTGCGGCGAGATCGAGGAAGCCGTGAAGCCCAACGATACCGGCGTCGGCGAACTGCGCATCGCCGGCGGCCGCTATGCCGTAGTCCGCCATCACGGCTCGCCCGACCATATCGGCGAGACCATCTACCCGGTGTACCGCGACTGGCTGCCGGCCAGCGGCGAGGAACTGCGCGACCAGCCGCTGTTCTTCCAGTACCTCAGCGTGTTCCCGCAGACCCCGCTGGACGAATGGGAAACCGATATCTACGTGCCATTGCAGTAGTGTCACCTGCCTGCCACGCAGCGGGCCTAACATCGGTCGTCACAACATCTGACGAGGCCCATCATGGTGATGACCGATGAATCCCTGATCCAGCGCATCTACGACGAGCTGGTCGACCATAGCGACGAAGAACTCGAACTGGAACTGGCCGAAGACGTCGCCAACCTCGACGAGCTGTTCGACGAGCACGCCCCGGACAGCCCGGAGAAGGAAGCGCGGCGCCGCTACTTCCGTGAACTGTTCCGCCTCCAGGGCGAACTGGTGAAGCTGCAGAGCTGGGTGGTCAAGACCGGGCAGAAGATCGTGATCATCTTCGAAGGCCGCGATGCTGCCGGCAAGGGTGGCGTGATCAAGCGCATCACCCAGCGCCTCAACCCGCGGGTGTGCCGCGTGGTCGCGCTGCCGGCGCCGAACGACCGCGAGCAGACCCAGTGGTACTTCCAGCGCTACGTGCCGCACCTGCCGGCGGCGGGTGAGATCGCCCTGTTCGACCGCAGCTGGTACAACCGCGCCGGGGTCGAGCGGGTCATGGGCTTCTGTAACGACGAGCAGTACGAGGAGTTCTTCCGCAGCGTGCCGGAGTTCGAGCGCATGCTGGTGCGTTCCGGGATCAAGGTGATCAAGTACTGGTTCTCGATCTCCGACCAGGAGCAGAACCTGCGCTTCCTCAGCCGCATCCACGACCCGCTCAAGCAGTGGAAGCTCAGCCCCATGGACCTGGAATCGCGGCGGCGCTGGGAAGCCTACACCAAGGCCAAGGAAATCATGCTCGAGCGCACCCATATCGACGAAGCGCGCTGGTGGGTGGTACAGGCTGACGACAAGAAGAAGGCGCGGCTGAACTGCATCAACCATCTGCTCAAGCAGGTGCCTTACGAGGAAGTGGAGGCGCCGATGGTTTCGCTGCCGCAACGGGTGCGCCAGGCCGACTACAGCCGCACGCCGACGCCGGACGGCTTGATCGTGCCGGAGATCTACTGAGTGCCGTCGGGCCTCATCGCTGCGATGAGGCCCGACAGTGCGCAACTAGATCCACGGCAACTGATGCGTCACACAATGGATCCCGCCGCCGCCCGCCGCAATCGCGTCGATATCCACGGCCACCACCTCTCGATCCGGATACAACGCCTCCAGCAACGCCCGCGCCTTGCGGTCCGCCGGCCCATCGCCGAACTGCGGCATGATCACCGCGCCATTGATCACGAAATAATTGATATACCCCGCGGCAAAATCCGGATTGTCCCGATTGAACCGACTGCGGCGCGGCTCCAGCGGCGGCGACAGTACATGCACCTTGAGCTTGCGCCCGTCGGCATCCGTGGCGTTCTGCAGGATCTCCAGATGCCGCCGGGTCACCTCATGGTCATAGGACTCGGGATCGGTATCCAGGTTGGCCACCACCACCCCAGGGCTGACGAAGCGCGCATAGAAATCCACATGGGCATCGGTGATGTCCTTGCCGCGAATCCCCGGTAGCCAGATGATCTTGCGCAAGCCCAGACAGGCCTTGAGCTCCTCTTCCACCTGCGCCCGGCTCCAGCCCGGGTTGCGATTGGCATTGACCCAGCAACTCTCGGTCATGATCGCGGTGCCGTGGCCGTCCACCTCGATACCACCGCCCTCGCCCACCAATTCGCTGCGCACATGCCGCGCCCCGACATCCCGGGCCATCAACGCCGCGATCCGCGCATCGCTGGCATGCTGTTGCTTGTTGCCCCAGCCATTGAAGTTGAAGTCCATCGCGGTCAGCCCGGCGCCGTCCTCGGTGACGAGGAAGTTGGCGCCGATATCGCGCATCCAGATATCGTCCAGCTCGGTCTCGATAAAGCGCACATTGCTGGCGCCGCACAGTTCCTCCGCCAGTTCCCGTTCCTCGGCCCTACACAGCACGGTGAGCGGCTGGAACCGGGCGATGGCGCGGGCGATGCGGCCGAGGGCTTCCTGTACATCACCAGTGAAGTCCTCCCAGATCGCGTCCTGGGCGCCGAAGGCCATCCAGGCATGGCGCTGGCGTTCGCCCTCGTCAGGCATGAACCACTCCTCTTCACCGGCGGCGAAGGCACGCAGGGGATTCAGTCCGGTACTGGCGATCAGGCCGAGGCTGCCGGCAATGGAAAGCTGCCGGATAAACTGGCGGCGGGTTGGCATATTCAAAGCACTCTTTAACTGGCGGTCTTGAACTTGGTCCAGGCACGCATCCGCGCGCGCATGGCCGACTGGGGGATGTCCTTGCCCGGGATCAACCGGGCAAAGGCACTTTCATCAGGATAGATATCCGGGTTGTCACGCATCTTCGGGTCGACCTGCGGTCGTGCCTTGGCGCTCGACGTCGGGTAGCCGGTGAAGTTGCTGATCGCTGCCATGTTCTCCGGGCGCATGACGAAGTTGATGAAGGCGTAGGCATATTCCGGGTGCTTGGCGTCGACCGGGATCGCCATGTTGTCCATCCATACCGTGGTGCCCTCGCGGGGGATGCGGTACTGGAAACTCACCGGCTTGCCGGCGCCATCCGCAGCGCGCTGGGCCTGGGTCATGTCGCCGCTGTAGCCGAGGGACAGGCACAGGTTGCCGTTGACCAGGTCGGTGACCGGCTGCGACTGGAACTTGCGGATATACGGGCGCACCTTCATCAGCAGTTCGCTGGCGGCGGCCAGGTCCTCGGGCCTGGCGCTGCGCGGCTCGCGGCCGAGGTAGTTGAGCACCACCGCCAGCACCTCGTCCGGCGAGTCGATCACCGAGATCCCGCAGTCGGCGAACTTCGCCGCGTACTCCGGCTTGAACAGCAGGTCGAGGCTGTTGACCGGCGCGTCGGGCATGCGCTTGCGGATCATCTCGTCGTTGTAGGTCAGGCCGATGCTGCCCCAGGTATAGGGCACCGTGGCCGCCGCCGAATGCGGATAGTGCTCGCGCAACTGGCGCAGGCCCGGTTCGATATCCGCCAGCGCGGTGATCTTCGCCGGATCGAGCCGCTGCAGGCTGCCGGCACGCATCAGCCGTTCGGCCACGGTGTCGCCGGGGAAGATCAGGTCGTAGCCGCTGCCGGAGGTCATCAGCTTGGCCTCCAGCACCTCGCTGCCGTCCATCACGTCGTAGATCACCTTGATCCCGGTCTCGGCGGTGAAGCGCGCGAGGGTGTCCTCGGCGAAATAGTCGGACCAGTTGTACAGGCGCAGCAGCTTGTCCTGGTCGTCGGCCTGGACCGTGCCGAGGCACAGGGACAGGCTGATCACGCTAATCAGGCGCTTCATCTCACACCTCCCGGGCCGGGCGCCAGACGCTGGTCGAACCACCGTCGAGGCTGAGCAGGGTGCCGTACATTTCCGGCCGGCGGTCGCGGAAGATGCCCCAGGTCAGGCGCTCTTCGCGCATGGCCTTGAGGTCGAGGGTGCGCATCAGCACGCCGGGGGTATCACGGTCGGCCTCGGCCAGCAGCTTGCCCTTGTGGTCGCTGATGAAGGATGAGCCGTAGAAGTCCATATGCAGCTCAGGGTCGCCGGTCGCCACCTCGCGACCGATGCGGTTGGCCGCCACCACCGGCAGCAGGTTGGCCGCCGCGTGGCCGCGCATGGTCATCTGCCAGTGGTCGCGGGAATCGAAGGCGGCAGCGCCCGGCTCGGAACCGATCGCCGTGGGGAACAGCAACACCTCGGCGCCCATCAGCGCCAGGCTGCGCGCGGTTTCCGGGAACCACTGGTCCCAGCAGATACCGATGCCAAGGCGGCCGAACGCGGTGTCCCAGACACGGAAGCCGGTATCGCCAGGGCTGAAGTATTCCTTCTCCTGGTAACCGATGGCGTTGGGGATGTGGGTCTTGCGATAGACGCCCAGCAGGCGGCCATCGGCATCGGCGACGCTGAGGGAATTGAAGAACGCATTGCCGGCCTTCTCATACCAGCTCAGCGGCAGCACCACGCCCAGCTCCCGGGCCAGCGCGGCGAAGCGCTGGAGCACGCGGCTATGGGCATATTCCTCGGCCAGGGCGAGGTGCTTGTGGTCCTGCTCGATGCAGAAATACGGGGTGGCGAACAGCTCCTGCAAGAGGATCACCTGGGCGCCCTGGGCGGCGGCATCGCGGACCAGTTGCTCGGCGCGATCGAGGTTGGCCGGCAGGTCCCAGGTGCACGGCATCTGGGTGGTGGCAACGGTGAGAAATGTCATGCTGCTTGCCCCTTCAGTGGCCAGGCCGGTTGTTGTTGGGTGATGCAGTGCACGCCGCCACCCCCGTGGGCCAGGTGCTCGATGCGTACCGGCACCACTTCGCGACCGGGGAAGGCACCGGCCAGCACGCTGGCCGCTTCACGGTCGGCCTCGATGCCGTAGGCCGGCATGATGATCGCGCCGTTGGCAATGTAGAAATTGGTGTACGAGGCGCAGAACACCTCGGCGTCCGGGTCCACGGCAGCGCTGGCTTCGTACAGGTCGATCAGTTCGAAGCTGCGACCCTTGGCATCCCGGGCCAGGGACAGGGCGCGACGGTTCTCGCGCACCACTTCGGCGTACACCGAATCGCGGTCGTGGGTCGCGTCCACCAGCAGCACACCCGGGCGGGCGAAGGCGCAGACGCCATCGACATGGCCGTCGGTCATGTCGCCGGTGACGTACTGCGGATCGCCGGGCAGCCAGATGGTTTTCTTCACGCCCAGCAGGCGGGCGAAGATGGCCTCGGCATCGGCCTTGTCCAGCCCCGGGTTGCGGTTGGGATTGAGCAATACCGATTCGGTGGTGACCAGGGTGCCTTCGCCATCGACATGAATGGCCCCGCCTTCGTTGGCCAGCCAGGTGCCGAAGCAGTCCAGGCCCAGGCCATTGAGCAGACGCCGCGCCAGGCCCTCATCCAGCCCGTGGGCCGACTTGCCGCCCCAGGCGTTGAAGCGCCAGCTGACGCCGGCCAGGCCGTGCTGCAGATGGCAGACGAAGGTCGGTCCGGAATCGCGGCACCAGCTGTCGTCCACCGCCTGCTCGATCAGCTCGATGTTCACGCCACACAGCTCGGCGGCACGGGCCCGGGCGTCGGGGGCGACCACCAGTTTCACCGGCTCGAAGCGGGCGATGGCGTTGGCCACCCGGGCGAAGTCTTCCTGCACCTGCTCCAGGCGCACGCTCCAGGTGCTCTCCCACAAGGCCCGGTTATGCGGCCAGACCATCCAGGTCGCTGCATGGGGCGCCCACTCCGCGGGCATCATCCAACCACTGCTTCGATCGCCGTTGCACAACATGCTCATTCCACCTTCAGTTAAGTATTTTTTATGACTGAAATCCGCAGCTGCGGAATGGATGTCATGCTATGGCGTCACCCGAGCGGCAACAAACGATGGATTTAGCCGACAACTGATTAGCGAGACTTATCGATCATGCTGAAACACTGGCCACCCCTGAATGCCCTGCGCGGCTTCGAAGCCGCCGCGCGCCTGGGCAGTTTCCACAAGGCTGCCGAGGAACTGCACCTGACCCAATCGGCGATCAGCCAGCAGATCCGCAGCCTGGAGACCTTTCTCGAACAGCCGCTGTTCTATCGCAGCGGGCGCAGCGTCAGCCTGACCGATGCCGGGCACGACCTGCACAGCACCACCCAGGCCATGCTGCAGCAGTTGTCGGTGGGGATCCGCCGCCTCGACCAGTACCGCAAGCCCAACCAGTTGGTGGTCAACACCACCCCGGCCTTTGCCCGGCACTGGTTGCTGCCGCGACTGGGGGATTTCCATCGGCTGCATCCGGAGGTGGATTTGTGGCTGTTCACCACCTACGAGGCACCGGACATGGCCAGCCAGACCGTGGACCTGTGCCTGCGGGATGACCTGGAGCAGCAGGCCGAATGCAGCTACGAGGTGCTGCTGGAAGACCGGCTGTACCCGGCCTGTCACCCTGACCTGATCGACCGGCCGGCGGCGCAGCGCACCACCTTGCATGGCGAGCGGGAGATGGACTGGAGTCGCTGGTCGGTGCAGGGTGGCGAGGATGTCGGGCAACGCACCCACGGGCTGAATTTTTCCGATCCGGGGTTGCTGCTGGATGCCGCGTGCGAGGGGCACGGGGTGGCGCTGGTCAGCCAGTTGCTGGCGGCGCGGGCGGTGGAAAAAGGCGTGCTGCAGCCGCTGAGCGAGCGGCGGGTGACCGGGATGAGCTGGGTGTGCCTGGTGCATCAGGACAGTGAGAAGAGTCCGCTGACCCGGTCATTCCTGGAGTGGTTGCGAGCGTGCCTTTAGAAAGGCTGTGCGATCAGCAGGATCGCCGTGCCATGGGCAGCGACTGCCGGAATCACCCCATAACGCAGCCTCAGCAAGGCACAGGTCACACCCTCGAGCGAGGTGAACAGCAACACCGACCAGCCCGCCTGGGTGACGGTGTAAGCAAGAAACACATGGCAAGCCGCAAAGGCCAGCGCACTGCCCAGGGCGGCCCGCAGCGGCGAGGCATGCTGTTCCAGATAGCCCTGCAACACCCCGCGAAACAGCACTTCCTCAAGTGCATTGCCGCCATAGGCAAGCACTAGCAAACCGACGAACCAGAGAGTGAAGCCACTGAACTCGGTGCCCTGGTACAGGCGTAGAGGAAGACCAATGGCGCAACCCGCCAACAGGCCGAGGGCCAGTCCCGTAGGGAGATGGCCCTTGCGCCAGACAATCAGTCTGCAAAGCTCCGGCGCCAGCCGCTGCAAGGCCGCAATCAGCCCCAGCGACATCAGCCCCAGCGCAGCGAGCACCAGTGGATTGGCGATGAAGCCGATACGCACCTGGCCGTCCAGGGCCCACAGGCCGGTGGGGGTCATGGCGTCGCGCAGGAGGATGAAGGTCAGCAGCAGGATGGCGATGCGCAGGCCGGCCTGGGCTTTCGGGGTGAACGCGAACCACAGCAGGCAGAGGATCAGGCCGGGGGTGATGTGCAGGAGGTAGGTGGCGAGGTGGGCGAGTCCGTCCTGGAGCATTGCAGGGGTCCGTCTGCGGCTGGGGGTCAGCAGTCTATCCGAGGATTTGCTGTGGGTCTTCAGGGCCTCATCGCTGGCAAGCCAGCTCCCACAAGGACCGCGTGCACCGCCGAACCTGTGGGAGCTGGCTTGCCAGCGATGAGGCCCGCAAGATCACCAGAAGATCAGGAAGCCAGCGCCAAGCCCGCCAGATACCCGAACACCATCCCCGGCCCGAGGGTGATCCCGCCACTGGGGTAGTACCCGCCCATGACGCTGTTCATGTCATTCCCCACCGCATGCAACCCCGGAATCACCTGCCCGTCCCGATCCAGCACCCGCGCCGCCGCATCGGTCTTCAACCCGGCAAAAGTCCCAAGGCTCCCGGCCACCAGCCGCACCGCATACAAGCGCCCCTGCAATGGCCGCAACGACGGATTCGGCCCGTTCAATGCATCCCCGGAAGCCCGATTGTAGGCCGACTGTCCCCGCCCGAAATCCGGGTCATGCCCCAGCCGCGCATGCTCGTTGAAACGCTCGATCGCTGCCTGCAATTGCTCGGGATCCAGTCCACAACGCTGCGCCAGTTCCCGCGCATCCCGCCCCTCGCGCAGGTACCCGCAACGCCGGTAATACCCCAGCGGAAACGGCCACGGCTTGGCCCAGCCGATCCCGAAGCGCCGTTGCGCCTGATGGTCGCAGATCATCCAGGCCTCGGGTTCCTGCCCTGCCGGGGTGCGAGCGAACAGATCATTCATGAAGTCGTGATAACAGTCGGCTTCGTTGGTAAAACGCCGGCCATCCGCGCCCACCGCGATAAACCCGGGCTTGCCGCGATCCACCAGATGCGGAAAACGGCCTGGCGGCCCATCACGCCGGGGCACCAAAGAAACCGGCGCCCAGGCCGCATCATGGGCCAGATCGTCGCCAAGCAGGCCACCCACGGCCTCCCCCAGGCGCAGCCCATCGCCACTGTTGTCCAGCGGCGCGGCGCAGTGATGTCGATGCCCGAGACGCTGCTCCAGCCGCTGCGGATCATGGGCGAAACCGCCACAGGCCAGTACCACGCCACGCCGGGCCAGCACCCGTCGCCCCTCCAGCTGCGCCCCGCTCACCCGCTCGCCGTCGCGCAGCAAACCCCGCACCGGGCTTTGCGTCAGCAACTGCACCTCCCGGTCCAGCGCACTGCGCACCAGCCGCGCCACCAGGGCATTGCCATTGACCAGGTGCGTGCCGCGCCGGTAACGCAGCAGGTCGAGCATATGCCGCCCAAGGCGCTTGCCCACATGCCAGGCGGCCTTGAACGAATGCCGGGCATTGAAGAACGCGCCCATATCCGCGCCACCGGCGATGCCCATGCCGAACAGGCTGACGATGTCCAGCGGCGGGCGCAGATGCTCGAGCCACGGCCCCAGCTCGCGACCATCGAACGGCTGCGCGCACAGCGAACGGCCACCCGACGCCGAACCCTCGCCATCACGCATATCCGGCATGGCGTTGCCCGGATAGAACTGCACCGCCGTATGGTTATGGAAAAACTCGACCATCTCCGGGCCACGTTGCAGGTACGCCCGCTGTTGCTCGCTCAGGGCAGTTGCGTGGACCTGCGCCAGCAAGTAACGCTCCGGCGCATCGTCGGTTTCGACCCGCCCCAGCGGATTGCGCGGCACCCACAACCAGCCACCGGACCAGGCACTGGTACCGCCCAGCCAGCGGCTCTTTTCCGCGACGATCACCCTCAGGCCCTGGCTGGCAGCGGTCACCGCCGCCGCCAGTCCAGAAGCGCCCGAGCCGATCACCAGTACGTCGCATTCCAGCGTCTGCATCGGTGCCTGACTCATTTCAGCGGCGAGAAACCGGTCGGCCGCAGCAGCCGCGACTCCAGTTTCAGCACCGCGCCCAGTTCCTTGTTCTTGCGCCCGACCTCGGCCCAGCGCGGGTCGGCCGCCATGCTGGCACGGCGCGCTGCACGGTCGTCGAGGCTTTCATAGGCCCAGATATGCACCACCTGGTTGGCTTCGCCGAACTCGGTGGTGAAGAAGCCCACCAGGTTGCCCAGGTGTTCGGTCTGCACCGCCAGGGCGTCGCTCTGGTACAGCGCCAGCCAGTCGGCCATGCGGGTCGGGCTCAGGGTGTAGGTGCGCAGTTCGTAGTACATGGTCATTTCTCCAGGGTGATCGAGGGGGTGTGCGCCAGCCGCTCGGCGGCATGGCAGGCGGCGAGCCAGCCGAAGGTCAGGCCCGGGCCGATGGTGATGCCCGGCCCCGGGTAGGTGCCGTCCATCAGCGAGTTCATATCGTTGCCGGCGGCATACAGGCCCGGGATCGGCGCACCGCTGGCATCCAGCACCCGGGCCTGGCCGTCGGTGGCAAGACCACGGGCCGAACCAAGGTCGCCGGTATGGAGGCGGACCGCGTACCACGGCGCCTTGAGCAGCGGTGCATTGCACGGGCTCGGCAGGTGCTCGGGGTCGCCCATGTAGCGGTTGTAGCTGTTGCCGCCCTTGCCGAAGGCGCGGTCGAGACCGTCGCGGGCATCGCGGTTGTAGGTGTCCAGGGTGCGCCGCAGCCCCTGGGGATCGACGCCGATCAGTGCCGCCAGTTGCTCGGCACTGTCGGCGCGATGCAGGTAGCCGGCGTCGATCAGCGCCTGGTTGTCCACCGGCTTGGGCCGGGCCAGGCCGAGACCGTATTTGTTCAACGCCTGGGCATCACAGACCAGCCAGCACGGCGTGCTGCCGGTGGCGAACATGCGCTGGACGAAGTGGTGGTAGGAGTCGGACTCGTTGACGAAACGCTCGCCTGCTGCGTTGACCGCGATCACCCCCGGCTTGGCACGATCGGTGACCAGATGCGGGAAGCGTTCGCGCTCGCCGTTCTTGTGGGTGACTTCGGAAACCGGCGCCCAGAAGAAGTTGGCCGCCAGCCCCTGCCCCAGCACCGCGCCGGTTGCCTGGGCCAGGCGCAGGCCGTCACCGGTATTGCCCGGCGGCGACATGCTCAGGTGTTCGCTGCCGGTCTCCGGACGCTGCGCAGCCGCTTGCGGCGCAGCGGCGAAACCACCGGTGGCGCAGACCACACCGCCACGGGACAGCACGCGCTGGCGGCGACCTTCGCGGGTGATGACCGCCCCCACCACGGCGCCATTCTCGACGATCAGTTCCTCGGTGCAGCTGTTCAGCCACAGGCTCAGGCCATGTTCGAAGGCACTGGCCGCCAACCGTGCGATCAGGGCGTTGCCCGTGGTCAGCCGGGTCCCGCGGGGATGACTGATACGGTCTACGGCGTAGCGCCCCATCAGCTTCAGGCAATGCAGCAAGGCGCGCGGCGAGCGCCGGAAGCTGAGGAAATGCTGGATGTCCACGCGATTGACCATCATCCCGCCGAACAGCAGCATGCCCGCCGGCGGCATCTTCAGGTCCTTGAAGTGCTCACCGAGACGACGCCCGTCGTACTCCAGCATCTCCAGCGCCCGCCCGCGATCGGTGGCGCCCTCCTCGTCCGGGTAGTAATCCGGCGACAGCGGGCGCAGAGCGTATTTCAGCTCGGTATTGGCTTCCAGCCAGCGCAGCGCCTGGTGGCCTTGCTCGATATAGGCGTCCACCAGCGCGGCGTTGTAGCCGGGGCCGATGGTCTTGTGCAGGTAGCGGCGCATGGCTTCTGCGCTGTCCACAACACCGGCGGCGCAAGCCTGATCCGTGCCATAGAGCCACACCGCACCACCGGAAATCGCCGAGGTGCCGCCGAACTGCGCGGCCTTTTCCACCAGCAGTACCTTGAGGCCCTTGCGCGTCGCAGTGGCGGCCGCGGCAAAGCCCGCGGCACCGCTGCCGAGCACGATCAGGTCGAACTGCGCTTCGCCCCCGGGCGGGAAACGGGTTGCCGTATTCATCCCGCGCTCCTCACAACTGCAAGGGCGTGACGCCCATGAAATGGCCGAGGTTGCCGAGCTGGGCGAAGGCCATCTGCGGACCGGTCTGGATCGCGCAGCCGCGTTCACGGGCGGCGGCCAGCAAGGGGGTGATTTCCGGCGAGGTGACCACATCGGCGACCAGGGTGCTGCTGCGCAGGCTGTCCAGTTGCGCCAGGGGCAGCGGCAACTCGCCGGTGCCGCCCATGCCCGCCGGGGTGGCGTTGACCAGCAAGTCGAAGCTGTCCAGGGATTCGTAGCCGATCTCGATAAGCACCTTGCCGAACGCCTTGCCCAGCAACCCGGCCAGGTTCCGGCAACGTTCGGCACTGGCATCGCTGAGTACCAGCAATTCGGCGCCGGCCTGGCACAGCGACCAGGCGATCGCGCTACCCACCCCACCGGCCCCGATCACCAGCGCGCGCTTGCCACGGGCCTGGAAACCGTTGAGACAGGCGGCATTGAGGAAGCCCTCGCCATCGACGTTGTCCCCCAGCAGACGGCCATCGGCCTGACGGCGGATCACGTTCACCGAGCCCAGCGCCCCGGCCCGCTCGCTGACTTCATCGAGGCGCCCGGCCAGCACCTGCTTGTACGGCACGGTGACTACCACGCCGCGCAGGTTCTGCCAGCCGCGCAGGGTGGCGAGAAACGCATCGAGGGCGTCCTCGCGGATATCGATGGGCAGCATCGCCAGGTTCTGGCTGTTGGCCTGGAACCAGCGATTGAAGTTTTCCGGGGATTTGACCTGGGTGATGGGCGACCCGACGATCGCCACCAGTTCGGTGGATCCGTGCAGCATGCTGACCTCCAGAGGGTCGGTGTTGTTGTGCTGCAAGGGTGCTGCCTGGCGCTGGCCGGGCCAATGGCGCGGATCGCCAATCTGCTTGTTATTCGCTGTGAGGTTGCGATAATCGCAGTCTTTTGCGAAATCAGCGGAGCGCCTGAAGATGGCCCAGCCCGAGATCCATCCCCGTGACCTGATCGTCGGCCTGCAGAAGGGGCTGGCGTTGATGCAGCTGTTCAGCGTCGACCAGCCGAAGCTCAGCGTGCCCGAGGCGGCACGCTTGTCGGGGCTGACACCGAGTGCGGCGCGGCGTTTTCTGCTGACCCTGGTGCACGAGGCGTTTCTCGAAACCGATGGCCGCCATTACTGGCTGACGCCCAAGGCGCTGCGGATCGGCCAGGCCTATGTGGATTCGGCGCAACTGCCACGGATGCTGCGGCCGGTGGTGGAACAGGTGGCGCGCACCACCCAGGAGCATGTGTCGGTGGGCACGCGGGATGGCGACGAGATCGTGCATATCGTGCGCAGTCGCTACAGCCACATCGCCTCGCTGTCGATCCGGCCAGGGTCGCGCTTGCCGCTGTATTGCACGGCGGGTGGGCGGATCTGGCTGGCGTCGCTGGCGGAGGAGGAACTGGCGGCGTATTTCGGGCGGGTCACGTTGCGCGGGCTGACGCCGC
Organism: Pseudomonas putida; assembly: GCF_001941965.1. Classification (GTDB taxonomy): domain Bacteria; phylum Pseudomonadota; class Gammaproteobacteria; order Pseudomonadales; family Pseudomonadaceae; genus Aquipseudomonas; species Aquipseudomonas putida_L. The sequence goes on from NZ_MKZO01000007.1 coordinate 84,919, forward strand.
ATACCTGTGTCGATGAGCAGGCCTTGCGCGAGGAACTGCGCCGGGTGGCGGCCCAGGGGTATGCCGAGGTGGACCAGGAATTCGAGGTGGGGATGCGCGTGCTGGGAGTGCCGCTGGTGGATCGGCATGGGGTGTTGCGGTCGACGTTGACCATTACCACCCATGCATCAAGGATCAGCCTGGAGGAGATGCGGCGGCGGTACCTGATGCCGCTGTATGAGGCGCAGGCGTTGTTGAAGCCTGTTATGGAGGCCTGAAGGACTTGTGCTGTCTGGACGGGCCTCATCGCTGGCAAGCCAGCTCCCACAGTGACCGCGTGCACCGCTGACCCTGTGGGAGCTGGCTTGCCAGCGATGAGGCCCGGGAGATCACCTTGAAGCTTGAGGGGCACACCACTCCCGCAACAACCCCGCAAACACCTGCGCCGCCTCCGACAACGGCCGGTCCGTCGGCGTGGTCAGGCCGATCGGCGCCCGCAGCAAGGTACTGCTGAACGGCAACGCCTTGACGATCCCCAACCTCAGGTCCAGATCCACCACCCCGCGCTGGACGAACCACACCCCGTCGTAATCCTGCACATACACCCGCGAGAACGTCTCGCTCAGCGACTCCTGGATTGCAAAGTCCTCCCCCGCTCCACTGGACAGGAGGAAGTTGTCGACACTGATCCGCACCAGCGTGCCTTGGGGGGAAACCAGCAGCACATAGGGTCGCAGGTCCTCCAGCACCAGGCGCTCGCGTGCCGCCAGCGGGTGCCCGCTGCGGACCACCAGCAGCAGGTCTTCCTCGTACAGCGCTTCGAACACCACCCCGAGCATGTCGCGCCCGATCAGGCGCCCGACGATCAGGTCCAGCTCGTGGGTGCGCAGCTTGCCCACCAGAAAGTCATACACCCCCGCCAGCACCTGCACCTGGATCTGCGGGAAGCGCTGGCGCATCTGCGCGATCACCGGCGCCAGCATGTAGCCGGCCGCCGTCGGCAAGGCGCCAACCCGCAATACCTGCGGCGCCTGGGGCTGCACCTGGCCCTCGTCCAGGGCCATGCGGAAACTCGCCATGGCCTGCGCCGCATGCTTGTGGAAGGCCTCGCCGGCCCGGGTCAGTTGCACGCCCTTGCGCCCGCGCACCAGCAATTGCGAGCCCAGTTCCTGCTCCAGTTCCTTGATGCTCTTGGACACCGCCGAGAGGGTGATATGCAGCAGGCGCGAGGCGGTGGCGAGGCTGCCGGAGCTGACCACGGCGAGAAAGACGCGGAAGTGACGCAGGTTGATAGTGGAGAGATTCACTGGACCGACTCAAGAGTTAATCAACCTGCAAGTTAACCAAGGCGCGCTTTTATATCAATTTAATCAACCGCCAACTTCATCTAGCATCCTCTCCATCGTCAACAAGGATTCCCTCGCCATGACTCAAGCCCGCCCCCGCCTGGGTGTTTCCAGCGCCTCGCTGCCCAGCCTCGCTCCCGAGGCGCTGGTGGACGAACTCGCTCGCCTGGGTTACCAGGGCGTCGAATGGCGGGTCGCCAACACCGACCTGCTGGACGCCAGCCGCGGCTGGGATGCCCGCAGCAACAACCGCTGCACCCTGCCGCCGTGCGAACGGACCATCGCCCGGATCCGCCAGCAGTGCCAGGCCAACGGCCTGGAGATCTTCGGCCTGAGCCCCTACCTGCCGGTGGGCGATGTGGAGCAGGCCTTCCGTCTGATCGACCTCGCTGCCCTGGCCGGCAATGCCCGCCTGCGCCTGTGGGCGCCGGGCTACGAAGACGAACGCTACGCCGCTGCCAGCGCGCGCATGCGCCGCTTCCTCGACCAGTTGCTGCCCCGCGCCGAAGCCGCCGGGGTGCGCCTGGCCCTGGAAGTGCACCAACGCACCATCTGCTCCAGCCCGTCCCTGGCCATGCGCATCGCCGAACACTATCCGGCGCAACACCTCGGCATCATCTACGACCTCGGCAACCTGGCCATCGAAGGCCGCGAGGATGTACGCCTGTCCCTCGACCTGATGGGCGAGCACCTGGCCCATGTGCAGGTGAAGAATGTGGCCTGGGTGGCCCAGGCCGACGACCAGGGCTGGCGCTGGGAATGGTGCCCGCCGGACCAGGGCGTGCTGCCCCTGCGCAGCATGCTGCAGACCCTGGCCGCCCGGGGTTTCGCCGACTGGCTGTCGATCGAGGACTTCGACGCCACCTGGCCCGACGCCCACAAGCTGCTGCGCAACCGCGACCTGATCCGCCGCTATCTCGACCTGGATGCGCCGGCTGTCCCTGTTTCCACCCCAGAGGTACTTTGCCCATGAACCTGCCCCACACCCCGCGCCGCGTCGCCCTGGTCACCGGTGCCGCCGGCGAGCTGGGCCGCGCCATCTGCCAGCGCCTGAGCCAGGACGGCCTCGACCTGATCGCGGCGGATATCAACCTGGACGCCGCCCAAACCCTGGTCGATAGCCTGCCGCAGGCCGAGGGCCAACGCGCCATCGCCGTGCACGCCGACCTCGGCGACGCCGCCTCCATCGCCGCCCTGGTGGCGCTGGGCGGTAGCACCTTCGGTCGCATCGATGTGGTGGTGAACAATGCCGCAGTGAATCATCGCGGCTCGATCTACGACTTCGACCCGGGGCAATGGGACCACATGATGGCCGTCAACCTGCGCGGCCCCGCCCTGCTCTGCCAGCAGGTGGCGCCGTACTGGAAAGCCCAGGCCAGCGGCCGGGTGATCAATATCGTTTCGCGTTGCTGGGTCGCCGGCGGACCGCCCGCCTATGTCGCCTGCAAGGCCGGGCTGGTCGGCCTGACCCGCTCCATGGCGCGGGAACTGGCGCCGCACAACGTCACCGTCAATGCCATTGCCCCCGGCCTGTTGCCGTCGGCCTTCACCCTGGACGGGCGCGATGCCGAGAGCTTCGAGCGCATGGCCCAGGGCTCGATCAACAACACGCCGCTGAAGCGCCTGGTGACCCCGGACGACGTCGCCGGCACCACCGCCTTCCTGGCCTCGAAGGATGCCGCCTTCATCACTGCCGAAGTCATCCATGTCTGCGGTGGCAGCCAGCTGGCGCCCTTCGGCAACTGAAACCTGCCTTACCCGACCATCACAACTACAAGAAAGGTTCGCTATGACCACTCCCCATCCCGATAACCGGCGCATGGCGCGCCGGGCTGCGTTCGGCAGCTTCCTCGGCAGCGTCGTCGAGTACTACGACTTCTTCATCTACGGCTCGGCGGCGGCGCTGGTGTTCAGCACGCTGTTCTTCCCCTCCAACGACCCCATGGCCGGGACCCTGGCGGCCCTGGCGACCTTTGGCGTGGGCTATATCGCCCGGCCGATCGGCGCGCTGGTCTGCGGCCACCTCGGCGACCGCATCGGACGCAAGCAGGTGCTGATGATGACCCTGCTGCTGATGGGCCTGGCCACCTTCACCATCGGCCTGCTGCCCACCCACGCCAGCATCGGAGCCTGGGCTCCGGCGCTGCTGGTGTTCTGCCGCCTGCTGCAAGGCTTCTCTGCCGGCGGCGAACAGGTCGGCGCCAGCCTGCTGACCATGGAACATGCGCCCGGCAAGAGCAAAACCTTCTACACCAGTTGGTTGATCAACGGCGCGTCCATGGGCTCGATCCTGGCGACCTCGGTGTTCATTCCACTGTCGATGCTCAGCCAGGAACAACTGCTGGCCTGGGGCTGGCGGATTCCCTTCCTGCTCAGCGCGGTGATGGTGGTGATTACCTGGCTGATCCGCCGTGGCGTCGAGGAAAGCCCGGAGTTCAAGGCCAGCAAACCGGAGCCCCGGCGCCTGCCGGTGGCCGAGCTGTTCAGCAAGGAGCGCCGGGCGTTCTTTACCGTGTTCTGCTGTGCGCTGATCTGCGCGGTGTCGTCGCTGGTGATGATCTTCGGCCTGTCCTGGGCGACCAACAACCAGAACGTCGATCGGCCCTCGATGCTTAGCGCGATTGCCGCGAGCCAGGTGGTGGCGCTGATCTGCCAGCCGCTGTTCGGCCTGCTCGCCGACCGCATCGGACGCAAGCGCATCTTCGCCATCGGCTCGCTGGCCTGCTGCGCCGGAGTGTTCCTGTTCCTCTGGTCGATCAGCACCGGCAACCTCGGCCTGATCCTGTTCAGCACCGTGCTGCTCAAGGGCGTGCTGTACAGCGCACCGAACGCCCTGTGGCCGTCGTTCTATGCGGAGATGTTCAGCATTCGCGTGCGCTATACCGGGGTCGGGCTGGCGACCCAGTTGAGCTTCATCATCTCCGGCTTCTCGCCAAGCCTGTGCTATGCGCTGATGAGCGATGGCAATGACTGGCTTCCGGTGGCGTGCTTTATCGGCGGGCTGTCGTTGTTCGCGGCGATCGCGGCCATCGTGTCGCGGCCGGCGGGTGCCGACGAGCCGGTGTTGCAGGCACGACACGCTTGATTCCCTCTTGGCCCCGTCTTAGTGCGGGGCCTTTCTTTTTCAAGGAGTACACACATGGCTTTTGCAGTGATCGCCCACGATTACCCGGATGCGCTGGAGCGGCGCCTGGCTTGTCGGGAGCAGCATCTGGGGCGGCTCAAGGCGCTGGCGGAACAGGGGCTGTTTCTCGGCGGCGGGGTGTTGCTGGATGAGGGCGGGAAGATGATCGGCTCGAATGTGCACCTGGGGTTCGAGCGGCGCGAGGAGCTGGAGGATTGGTTGCAGGGTGAGGTTTATGTGATGGAGCGGGTTTGGGAGAAGGTAGAGATTCGGGAGATCCGGCTGTTCAGCCCGGCTTGATACCGGGTCGATCTTATCGCTGGCAAGCCAGCTCCCACAGGTTCACCAGTGTTCTTGAGAGCACCGCGATACCTGTGGGAGCTGGCTTGCCAGCGATGAGGCCCGAGAGAACAACCATAAGCCAGGGTTGAAATGAGATTCGATATCAACTAGAGTTTTGTTACTTTATATCGTATCAATTGGAGTACCCCATGAAACCCGGCATCCACCCCGCCTATCGCCCTGTCCTGTTCCACGACACCAGCGCCAACGCCTTCTGGCTCATCGGTTCCACCGTCGACACCGACAAGACCTACGTCCACAGCGACGGCAACACCTACCCCTACGTGACCCTGGACGTGTCCAGCGCCTCCCACCCGGTCTACACCGGTCAGGAGCGCAAAGCCAAGACCGAAGGCCGGGTCGCCGGCTTCAACAAGCGCTTCGCCGCCTTTACCAGCAAATAAAAAACGCCGCTTTCCGGAACCCGGAAAGCGGCGTTTCTCTTCAATCCCGAAGCGGCTTAAACGGCCAGGGCGCGCTCACGCAGTTCGGTATTGAGGATGCGATCGTTCTCGCTGTAGTCCACCGGCACGTCGATCACATGCACGCCCGGAGTCTTGATGCAGTGCTCCAGCAGTGGCAGCAGGCCTTCCGCGCTTTCCACCCGGTGACCGTTGGCACCATAGGCTTCGGCGTATTTGACGAAGTCCGGGTTGCCGTAGTCCAGGCCGAAATCGGTGAAGCCCATGTTCGCCTGCTTCCAGCGGATCATGCCGTAGCCGTCATCCCGCAGGATCACCACGGTGACGTGCATGTTCAGACGGACTGCGGTTTCCAGTTCCTGGCTGTTCATCATGAAGCCGCCATCGCCGCAAACAGCGATCACCGGACGGTCCGGATACACCAGGTGCGAAGCCATGGCCGACGGCAGGCCCGCGCCCATGGTCGCCAGGGCGTTGTCCAGCAGTACGGTGTTCGGCTTGTGCGCCTTGTAGTTACGGGCGAACCAGATCTTGTAGATGCCGTTGTCCAAAGCAACGATGCCTTCCGACGGCAGGGCGCGACGGATGTCGGCAACCAGGCGCTGCGGATAGACCGGGAAGCGGTCGTCGTCCTTGCCTTCGGCGATCTGTGCTTCGTTGGCTTCGCGAATCGCCATCAGGCGGGTGAAGTCCCAGTGCGACACGTCGCCCAGGCCTTCGCCGATCTGCCACACGGCGTTGGCGATATCGCCGATCACTTCGATCTGCGGGAAGTACACGGCATCGACTTCGGCGGAGCGGAAGTTGATGTGGATGACTTCGGTGCCGCCACGGACCATGAAGAACGGCGGCTTCTCGATCACGTCGTGACCGATGTTGATGATCAGGTCGGCAGCTTCGACGGCGCGGTGAACGAAGTCACCGGAGGACAGCGCGGCGTTGCCGAGGAAGCGCGGGTTGCGCTCGTCCACTACGCCCTTGCCCAGCTGGGTGGTGACGAACGGGATGCCGGTCTTGTCGATCAGTTGCTCGAGGACCTTGGCGGTCATCTTGCGGTTGGCGCCGGCGCCGATCACCAGGATCGGGCTGCGGGCAGTGCGCAGCTTGTCGATGGCGGCGTCGATCGCCACGTGCTCGGCCAGCGGGCGACGGTGCAGGCTTGGCGGGATCGGCAGGACGTCGGTCTGCTCGGCAGCGATGTCTTCCGGCAGCTCCAGGTGCACGGCGCCCGGCTTCTCTTCCTCGGCGAGGCGGAAGGCCTCACGCATGCGCGACGGGATGTTGTCGGCGGAAGCAAACTGGTGGGTGTACTTGGTGATGGGGTCCATCATTGCGCACACGTCGATGATCTGGAAGCGGCCCTGCTTGGACTTCTTGATCGGCTTCTGGCCGGTGATCATCAGCATCGGCATGCCGCCGAGGTAGGCGTAGGCACCGGCGGTGACCAGGTTGGTCGCACCAGGGCCTAGGGTCGACAGGCTGACGCCGGTCTTGCCGGTCAGGCGGCCGTAGGTGGCGGCCATGAAGCCGGCGGACTGTTCGTGGCGGGTCAGCACCAGCTTGATCTTCGACTTGCGCAGGGATTCCAGCAGGTCGAGGTTTTCCTCACCGGGAATGCCGAACACATACTCGACACCTTCGTTTTCCAGGCATTGCACAACGACATCGGCGGCCTTGGCCATCTTGCTTGCTACCTCAAATGGGATTGCAGGATCGGGGAAAAAAGGTTGAGCGGTCAGCGCGGGGCACTGACATCAGTCTGTCCGGTCGCCAGCAAAGCGGCACGGACGAAGTCTTGACGTAAGCAACGCTGGATAAAGTCACTTACAAAGACGGCGCCATTGTCGCACCTTTTCGGCACCGCCATGGCTTGACGAATGGCCGTAAATGCACCGTTCAGCACTCGAAAGCGCGAATCGGCGGCGGCGACCTTCTCCAGCGGCTGACGCACACCGGCCGCCGCATCGAGGTTTTGCTCGATAAACAGGTCTACGGCGCCAGCCGAGGTACCGGCCCGCTGCAGTTGTGCGTGTTGCAGGGTGCGGCTGAGATACAGGTCATAGGCGGCGCCCTCGCCGACTGCCAGGCGCAGGCCGGGCTGGTCGAGTTGTTCCACATGCTGGAACGGAGCGTCTTTTTTCACCAGGTAAGTGCCTTCGATCAGCACGTAGGGGGCGCTGAAATGGATCTGCGCCTCGCGCACCGGTTCGATGGCGAGGAAGGCGACGGTCCAGGCGTTGTCCTCGAGGGCGGCGAAGACCTTGCCGGCGGCGTCGAAGGTGCGCATTTCCAGGGTGACACCGAGTTCTTCGGCGAGGGCCTTGGCCAGGGCCACGGAAACGCCCTGGGGCTCGCCGTCGGGGCCGCGCTGGGCGAGGACCGGGTTGCCGAAGTTGATGGCGGCGCGGAGGATGCCGTCGGGGGCGAGGTCGGCGAGGATGGCGGGGGTTACTGGGGTCATTGGTGTGTCTCCGGCATTGATGGGATCTCTCGGGCCCTATCGCTGGCAAGCCAGCTCCCACAGTGTCCGCGGCGCTGCTGAACCCTGTGGGAGCTGGCTTGCCAGCGATGAGGCCCGAAAGGCTTACCAGATCGGCAAGGTATAGGAAACGATCAGGCGGTTCTCGTCCGCACCACGGGCAAAGCTGGAACGATAGGCCGCATTGCGCCATTTGACCCCGACATTCTTCAAGGCCCCGGTCTGGAACACATACCCCACATCGGTGTTGCGCTCCCATTCCTGCCCGCCACCGGCCGCCGTCGCGGCATCGGCCTGGTCACCACGGACATAGCGGCTCATGAAGGTCAGCCCGGGAATCCCGATGGCGCTGAAGTCATAGTCATAACGCACCTGCCACGAACGCTCCCCCGGCTCGGCGAAATCGTTGATCTGGATGTAGTTGGCCAGGTACGGGTCGGTGCCATTGACGAACGGCATCGAGGTCGAGCCGTTCATCTTCTGCAAACCGAGGCCAACGGCATGGCCGCCGAGGCTGTAGGTGAACAGGCCGCTCAGCGCCCCGCTGTCGATACGCCCGCCACGGGCGGCACCGGCATCGTCGCTGAGCATGTAGCGCAGGTCGCTTTTCAGCTTGCCCGGGCCCAGCGGCAGCGTGTGGACCAGGCCCAGGAAGTGCTGGCGGTAGACCTCTTCCAGCTCGGCGTACTGGTAGCTGAGGGTGAGCTGCTTGTTCAGCGCATAGTCGGCACCGCCGATCAGCAAGGCATCACCGTCGGCCGTAGAACGGAAGCGGCGGTTCTTGTTGTTCAGGGTCAGGCCCACGGCATTGGTCGAGTCGCGGTCGGTCATGCGCTCGAAACGCGCGCCGGTGACGGTCAGGCCGTCGATTTCCTTGCTGGTCAGCAGGCCGCCGTCGAAGGTCTGCGGCAGGATGCGCCCGGTGTTGGCCTGCAGGGTCGGCAGCTTGGGAATCAGGGTGCCGTACTTCAGTTCGGTGTCCGATACACGGACCTTGGCGGTCAGGGCAACCCGGCCGAATTCGTCGGCGGCGCGGCCGTCATCGTGGGTCGGCAGCAGGCCGGTGCCGGTACGGTCAGGGCTGGAGTCGAGCTTGAGGCCGAGCATGGCCATGGCGTCCAGGCCGAAACCGACGGTGCCCTGGGTGTAGCCGGAGCGCAGGTCGAGGATAAAGCCCTGGGCCCATTCCTCGCGCTTGTTCTGCCCGGCACCGTCGCGGAAGTCGCGGTTGAAGTAGTAGTTGGAGGTTTGCAGGCTGGCCTTGCTGTCTTCGATGAAACCGGCGGCGGTTGCGGTGCCGGTGGCCAGGCAGGGGGACAGGGTGAGCAGGGTCTTGATGATGTTCTTGTTGTTGTGCATCGGTGGGGTCCGCTTTTTTATAGGTATGGGGGGGGCCTTGGCTCCCAGGGGCCAGGCAGGAAGGAAAGTGTTGGATTTGGGGGCCTCATCGCCGGCAACGCCGGCTCCCACAGGGTCCGTGTGGGGCTGGCTGCCAGCGATAGCGGTCGTCAGTGCGCGGAAGCCGCCACGGGCTGACCCGGCTCCTTGTTGCTGACCCGCATCAAGGCCGTCATCAGGAAGGCAATCGCCAGCAGCCCGCTGAGGAACAGCAACCCGGTCGCCGCACTCTGGCTACTGCCCTTCACCACGCCGATCATCGAAGGCCCGACGAAGCCGCCCAGGTTGCCGATCGAGTTGATCACCGCGATCGACACCGCCGCCGTGGTGCGGTCGAGGAACAGCGTGGGCAGCGCCCAGAACGGCGATTTGAAGCTGTACAACCCGGACAGCGCGACACAGATCATCGCCATCGACAGCACCGGGCTACCCAGCATGCCCGCCCCCACCAGCCCCAGCGCCGCCACCAGCAGCGGGATCGCCGAGTGCAGCTTGCGCTCGTTGCGGCGGTCGGAACTGCGCGACCAGATGACCATGGCAATGGTCGCGACGATATACGGCAGCATGGCGATCAGGCCGATCTCGGTGTGGGTCAGGCTGGTGGAGAAGCCCTTGATGATCTGCGGCATCCAATAGCCGACACCGAGGCTGCCGCACTGGTAGACGAAGTAGATGAACGCCAGGTACAGCACCTTGGGGTTGGTCATGGTCTTCATGACGCCCAGGCTCTTGACGTTCTTGCGGCTCTTGCGGTCGCGCTCAAGCTCGGCCAGCAGCCATTCCTTCTCCTCGGGCTTGAGCCATTTGGCCTGCTCCGGCTTGTCGGTCAGGAAGAAGTAGCAGGCGACGCCCAGCAGCACGGCAGGGATGCCTTCGAGGAACAGCATCCAGCGCCAGCCGCTCCAGTCGAACCACTTGACGTTGTCCATGATCCAGGTGGAAAGCGGCGCGCCGATGATATAGCTGACCGGGATCGCCGCGGTGAACAGGGCCACGGTGGTCGCCAGTTCCTTGGAGCGGAACCAGTAGGTCAGGTAGACGATGATCCCCGGGAAGAACCCGGCCTCGGCCACGCCCAGGAGGAAGCGCAGCACATAGAGCTGGTTGGCGGTCTGGGCGAAAGCCGTGCCGGCGGCGATCAGGCCCCAGGTCACCAGGATCCGCGCGATCCACACCCGCGCTCCGTATTTGTTGAGCATCACGTTGCTCGGCACTTCGAAGAGGAAGTAGCCGATGAAGAAGATCCCGGAAATGAAGCCGAAGGCCTCGCTGGTCAGGGCCAGTTCCTTGTTCATCTCCAGCGCGGCGTAGCCGATGTTGGCCCGGTCCAGGTAGGAAACGATGTACAGCAGGAACACAAAGGGGATGATCCGCCAGGTGATCTTGCGGACTATCGCGTGTTCATCAAGCGTCTTGTTGTTGTTCATGGCGACCTCGTGGAGGACAAGCTTGCGCCCGCCTCATGCATTTTTATAGTGACCGGGGCAAATCCCGGGTGGATCAGGCAGAAAAAACCAGGCACACCGGGCTGCCGGTGGCGATCGAGAAACCGCTGTCGTGTAGCTGCCCGCTGGCGGCGTCGACGGCCAGCGAGACGATGGAATCGCTGTCTTCGTTGAGCACGAACAGGAAGCGCTGGTTGGGCGTCAGGGCGAAGAATCGCGGAGTGCGGCCCAGGCTCGGGGCGAATTCCACCGGGCTCAGGCAGCCGCTGGCGGTATCGATGGCGAACACTGCGATGCTGTCGTAGCCGCGGTTGGAGGCGTAGAGGAAACGCCCGTCGGCGCTGACCTCGATTTCCGCTGCGCGGCTGTTGCCGGTGTAGGTCGAGGGCAGGGACGGCAGTACCTGCACGGAGTCCAGCGCGCCGGTCAGAGGATCGAAGCGGTAGCTGGTGACGCTGGAGTCCAGTTCGTTGACGGCAAACACCAGTGGCGCGCTCGGGTGCACGGCAACATGACGCGGGCCCGAGCCTTCACGGGTGGCGACGAAGCCCTGGGCGGTGGGGACCAGGCGGCCGTCCTCGAAGTGGAAGACGAAGATCCGGTCCAGGCCCTTGTCCGGCACCAGGACGAACCGGCCGCTGGGGTCGAACAGGTTGAAATGGGGTTTGGCGAACGGCTGTTCGATCCGGTGCGGGCCGGCGGGGCCGTGCAGGGCGACCAGTTGCACAAGTGCGCCGAGTGCGCCGTCGACTTCGATTGCCAGTACCGCGAGGGTGCCGCTCAGGTGGTTGGACACCACCAGGAAGCGCTCGCTCGGGTCCAGGGCCAGGTGCACCGGGTTCTTGCCTTCGCAGCTCTGACGGTTGAGGAAGGTCAGCTGGCCGCTGGACTTGTCGACGCTGAAGGCGCTGACTTCGCTACGGTCGCCGTGGACGCAGTAGAGACGGTCGCCAGCGCGGTTGAGGGCGAGGAAGGACGGGTTGACCAGGTCCTCGACGACCTGCACACGCTCAAGCCGGCCTTGCGCAGGGTCGACGGCGAAGACGCTGATGCCGTCGCCGCGGGCGTGGCGTTCGCGGGTGGTGCGGGAGCCGATGTAGGCAAACATGGGGGTTACTCCGAAATCCTTGTTGTTCTTGAGGGCCTCATCGCTGGCAAGCCAGCTCCCACAGGGATCGCGTGCGCCGCTGGACCTGTGGGAGCTGGCGTTGCCAGCGATTGGGGTCACCGCGCAGTCTTGGTCCTGGCCACGACCTTGCGAATCACATAGGGCAGCACCCCGCCATTGCGCAGGTAGCGCACCTCCTGCAGCGAATCGATGCGCACCCCGACCTGCACCTCCTCCCGCTCGCCACCAACCCGGCGAATCACCAGCAGCACCGGGTTGTCGCCGACCTGCAGATCATCCAGCCCGACAAAATCCAGGCTTTCACTACCGTCCAGCTGCAGATCGTCCACCGCCTGCCCGTCCCGGAACTGCAGCGGGATCACCCCCATGCCGATCAGGTTGCTGCGGTGGATCCGCTCGATGCTGCGCGCCACCACCGCCTTGACCCCGAGCAGGGCCTGGGCCTTGGCGGCCCAGTCGCGACTGGAACCGGCGCCATAGTTGATCCCGGCGAACACCACCAGCGGGGTGCCGGCGTAGCTCTTGGCCGCCTCGTACAACGGCAGCACGTCAGCGCCATCCGCCGTGCGCGCCCAGGCGCCCTGCCCCGGCTGCTCGGCCAGCAGGCGGTTGTGCACGGATTTGTTGGTGAAGGCGCCGCGCAACATGACTTCGTGGTTGCTGCGTCGGGTGGAGTACTGGTTGAGGTCCTGCGGATCCTCGCCGCGCTCCAGCAGCCATTGCCCGGCCAGGCTGTTGGCCGGAATTGCCCCGGCCGGGGAGATATGGTCAGTGGTGACGTTGTCGCCCAGCACCATCAGAGCCCGCGCCCCGGCAATCGCCAGGCTGTCGCGGGCCTCGGCCTGGATATCGGCGAGGTATTGCGGGCGGCGCAGGTAGGTGGACTGCGGGCTCCACGGGAACTGCACGCTGCCCTCGGCAGACAGCGCCTGCCAGTGATGGGTCCCGTCCCAGACGGTCGCCAGGCGCTGCTGGAAGTACTCCGGCCGTACTACACGCGCCACCTGCTCGGCGACATCGGCGTCCGCCGGCATCAGGTCATGCAGGTAGACCGGCTGGCCGTCGGCGTCTTCACCCAGGGCATCGCAGTTCAGGTCGATATCGATGCGCCCGGCAATGGCATAGGCCACGCACAGCGCTGGCGAGGCCAGGTAGCCGGCAGGCACCTTCGGGTTGACCCGGCCTTCGAAGTTGCGGTTGCCGGACAACACCACCACACCCTTCAGGCCCTGCTCGGCGAAGTCCTCGACATGTTCTTCGAGCTTGCCGGAGTTGCCGATGCAGGTCATGCAGCCGAAACCGGCGAGATCGAAACCAAGGGCGGAAAAGTCTTCCAGCAGCCCGGCCTCGGCCAGATAGTCGGCAACCACCCGCGAGCCCGGCGACAGCGAGGTCTTCACCCACGGCTTGCGTTGCAGCCCCAGCTCACGGGCACGGCGGGCCAGCAGGCCGGCCTGGATCATCAGCGACGGGTTGGCGGTGTTGGTGCAACTGGTGATCGCCGACATCACCACGGCGCCATGGGAAATGGATTCGCCAAAGGACGGCTCGAAGAATTGCTGGGCCGCAGGACCGGCGATCAGCCCTTCCCCGCCCAGCACTTCCTGGCGGAACGAAGCACCGGCGGCGGACAACGATTGCCGCTGGTGCGGCTGGTGCGGGCCGGCGACGCTCGGTTCGAGGCTGGCCAGGTCCAGTTCGATCAGCTCGTCGAACTGCGGCTCCACCAGGTCGTCCTGGCGCCACAGCGGCTGGGCCCTCATATAGGCGACCACCTGGCGACGCAGTTCCGGCGAACGGCCGCTCAGTTCCAGGTAATTCAGGGTCTCGTCATCGAACGGGAAGAACACCACCGTGGCGCCATACTCCGGCGCCATGTTCGACACCGTGCCCCGCGCCGCCCAGCCCAGGGTCGACAGACCGGGACCGGTGAACTCGACGAACTTGCCCACCACCGAACGCCGACGCAGGATCTCGGCCACATGCAGGGCCAGGTCGGTGGCGGTGACACCCGCACGCAATGCGTTGCTGACGCGGATACCGATCACCTCAGGGAAGCTGATCGGCACCGGCTCGCCGACCATCGCCGCCTGCCCTTCGAGGCCGCCGACGCCCCAGCCGAGCACGCCGATGGCATTGATCATCGGCGTATGGCTGTCGGTGGCGACCATATCGTCCGGGTGCAGCAGGCGCCGGCCATCGGCCGTGCGGCTTTCCCAGACCACCTTGGCCAGGGCTTCCATGTTCATCTGGTGGATGATCCCGGTGCCCGGCGGGATCACCCCGAAGTTGTCCAGGCTCTTTTGCGCCCACTTGATAAAGCGGTAGCGCTCGCTGTTACGGCGAAAATCGATATCGAGGTTCTGCTCCACCGCATCGGCCTCGGCGTAGCGCTCGACGATCACCGAGTGGTCGATGGTCAGCACCGCCGGGATCAGCGGGTTCATCGCCTGCGGATCGCCGCCCAGCTCGGCGACCACGTCGCGCATCCCGGCGAAGTCGGCCAGGGCCGGCAGGCAGGTGGTGTCGTGGAACATCAGGCGGTTGGGCTGGAACGGCGCCTCGCAGGTCGGGCCCTGGCCGACGGCACGGGCCAGCACCGAGGGCAGGGCCTCGGGCGAGCAACGGGCGACGTTCTCCAGCAGGATGCGGATCGAGTACGGCAGGCGTTCGATCTGCGCCGCGTCCAGCAGCTTGTGCAGGTCGACGTAGGCGAAGTCCTGCTGGTCGATCACCAGGGTAGAAAGAAGGTCGCGGGCTGTCTCGGTCATGCTGCTCATCGCTCGGCTTTTTTATGGTGTTCACGGGCCGGGCAAAGCCGAGGCACCGTTGATGGGGCCGATACTAGGAGCAGTCAGGAGGGATGAAAATTGATCAATTGCCACTGCAGCGTTCTCCGTTGGAGAACGCTCGCAGGGTCATCAGCCTTCGCTGAGTTTCAGGTGGTCGATGAAGGTCCTGAGGGTGGCGGAGGCGGCGTCGTATTTGCGGAACGCCAGCAGCAGCGAGCGTTGCGCCCAGTCTTCGGCCAGCGGCACCGCCTTCAGCGAATGACTGCGCTGGTACTGGCTGACCACGCTGCGCGGCAGCACCGCCACGCCCAGACCGGCGGACACCAGACGGCACATGCAGTCGAAGCTGCTGATCCGGATGCGCAGGCGCAGGGCCATGCCGAGTTTTTCCGCCTCGCGGGTGAGCAGCATATGCACCGAGCTTTCAAGATGCGGGCCGACGAACTCGTGCTCCAGGGCATCACGGAACGGCACCGACTTGCGCTGGGCCAGGGCATGGCCGGCGGGGACCACCAGGGTCAGTTGGTCGTTGCGGTACGGCAGGGTTTCCAGGCCCTGGGCAGCGGTCTGCGAGGCGATGATGCCGAGGTCGGCGCGGCCGTCGGCCACCGCCCGCACCACCGCCGAACCGACCCGTTCCTCGATATCGAATTTGATCTGCGGGTACAGCTCGGCAAAGCCGGCCACGTCCTGGGGCAGGAACTGCGACAGCGCCGAGGTGATGGCGTGGATGCGGATATGCCCCTTCACCCCGCTGGCGTAGTCGCCCAGTTCGGTGTCCAGTTGGGCCAGGGTCTGCTTGAGCTGGCGGGCGTAGAACAGCAGCGACTGCCCTGCCGGGGTCAACTCGACGCCGCGGGCATTGCGGATCAGCAACGGCGAGCCGATCTGCGCCTCCAGCTCGCTGATGCGCTTGCTGATGGCCGACACCGCCAGGTGCTTGATCCGCGCGGCGCGGGTCAGGTTGCGCTCCTGGGCGACGGTGATGAACAGGTCGAGGCTGGTCAGGTCGTAGCGCATGGGCGGATCCTCATTCGGCCAGCAGGGCCAGGGCGCGGCGGGTGACCCGCTCGATCGGCGCCGGATCGTTGTAGATGCGCGCCAGGAGGATCGCGCCTTCGTAGTCGGCGACCATCTGCTGGCCCAGTTCCCTCGCCTGCTCGTCATCGGCAATCGGCTTGAAGAGCAAGGCGCAGGCCGCCGCCCAGTCATCGAAAAAGGCCCGCACCGGCGCCATCAGTTCCGGCTTGCCGTAGCTGGCGTCCACCGCCACCACGCCCATCAGGCAGCCGATGGCATCGCCCTGGAACAGGCGCATGGCGCGGCGGCCCATGGTTTCCAGGCGCTCGGCAGGGCTCAGGGCCTGGTCGGCGGTGATGGCGAACAGGCCCTCGGCCAGGCCCTTGTGGGTCCAGTCGAGGACATCGCGCAGCAGCGATTCCTTGTTCGGGTAGTGGTGATAGAAGGATGCCTTGGTCAGCCCGCAGGCGGCAGCCAGGGTATCCATGGTGGTGCCGTGATAACCCAGGCGCTTGAAGGTGCTGGCGCACTGTAACAGCAGGTCATCACGGGAAATCTTCGGCGGTCGCATGGCCGGGCGTCCTCTCGATCAAGGGCGGTGATTCTAGGGTATAAGCGCAGCCCGCTCAATTTGACGGTTACCGAACGTTTGTTTAGTTTCATCAAACCGAACAAACGGTCAGTAAACCTCAACGATGCAGGAGAGCGAGTGATGAGTGAAGCCAACAGTGGACCGGGGCGGGTCAGCCGCGAGCAGCGTGGACCTGTGTTTCTCATCGGCCTGGACCGGGCCGGCAAGCGCAACGCCTTCGACAGCGCCCTGCTTGGCGAGCTGTCCCTGGCGCTGGGCGAGTACGAAAGCAACGATGAGTTGCGTTGTGCCGTGGTGTTTGCCCATGGCGCGCATTTCACCGCCGGGCTGGACCTGATGGAACTGGCGCCAAAGCTGGCCTCGGGCGCGTTAGCCTATCCGCCGGGCGGGATCGATCCCTGGGGTGTCGGCGGCAGGCGGCGGCGCAAGCCGGTGGTGGTGGCCGTGAATGGCACCTGCTGGACAGCAGGGATCGAGCTGATGCTGAACGCCGATATCGTCGTCGCCGAACGGGATGCGCGCTTCGCCCATCTGGAAGTGCTGCGCGGGATCGCCCCCCTGGGTGGGTCCAGCGTGCGCTTTACGCGGGCGGCGGGCTGGAGCGACGCCATGCGTTACCTGCTGACCGGCGATGAGTTCGATGCGGCAGAAGCGCTGCGGATGAGGTTGGTGACCGAGGTGGTGGAGCCGGGTGAGGCATTGGCGCGCGCCCTCGAGTTCGCCGGGAAGATTGCCCTGGCGGCGCCGCTGGGGGTGCAGGCCACCTTGGAGTCGGCGTTTGCTGCGCAGGATGAGGGGGATGCCGCGGCGCTGGCATTGCTGGACGAACAGATGCTCAGGTTGATCCGCAGCGAAGATGCCCGGGAGGGGGTGATGGCGATGATGCAGAAGCGGGCTCCGGTCTTCAAAGGTCGCTGAACACTTACCGGCCTCATCGCGGCGATGAGGCCCTCGAACCCACCAAAGACGGAACGAAAACAGTGCAAATCCACCTGCCAGCCCGAGACGGCTACCCAATCACGGCCACCCGCTACGAGGCCAGCGGCACACCTCACGGCAACCTGCTCCTGGCTGGCGCCACCGGCGTGCAGCAGCGCTTCTACCGACGCTTCGCCGAGTACGCAGCACGCCGTGGCTTCAATGTCATGACCCTGGACTATCGCGGTGTCGGCCAATCCCGCCCGCCCTCGCTCAAGGGCTTCGAGATGTCCTACCTCGACTGGGCGTACCAGGACCTCGCCGCCGCTGTCGACCTGCTCGCCGCCGAAAACCTGCCCCTCTACTGGGTCGGCCACTCCTTCGGCGGTCATGCCATCGGCCTGCTGCCCAACCACCGGCACCTGCGCGCCTGCTACAGCTTCGGCAGCGGCGCCGGCTGGGCGGGCTGGATGCCGCCCCTGGAAGCGATGAAAGTCAGGCTGTTATGGACCGCCATCCTGCCGCTGATCATCCGCGCCAGGGGCTACATGGCCTGGAGCCTGCTGGGCATGGGCGACGACTTGCCGCTGGGGGTCTATCGCGACTGGAAACGCTGGTGCCGCTACCCGCATTACTACTTCGACGATCCGGACATGCCGCATGTCCACGACGCCTACGCCAGCGTGCGCCTGCCCTGTGTCTTCGCCACCGCCACCGACGACCCCTGGGCCCCGCCGCGTTCACGGGATGCCTTCGTCAAGGCTTATCGCAATGCCGCCCTGACCCTGCCGGATATCCAGCCACAGGGCGAACGCAGCATCGGTCACATGGGTTATTTCCGCGAAGGCTCCGAAGCGCTGTGGGACGAGGCGCTGGACTGGCTGCTCAGCCATGCACCGATTGCAGTCGCGCAATGACTGCTGACCGGACTGCACGTTTCATTGCCCTGCGGTCAGGGCGTAGGCTGGACTTCCGCTCACTTTCAGGACGAAGCCCATGGCCGAAAAACAACACCACTACGCCGTCACTGTCACCTGGACCGGCAACCAGGGCACGGGGACGGCGTCCTATCGGGGCTACAGCCGCGACCATCTGATCCAGGGCGACGGTAAGCCGGCGATCGAAGGCTCGTCGGACCCAGCCTTCCGCGGCGATCCGGCGCGCTGGAATCCGGAGGAGTTGCTGCTGGCCTCGCTTTCAGCCTGCCACAAGCTCTGGTACCTGGGGCTGTGCGCCGAGGCCGGGATCGTGGTGCAGGCGTATGAAGACCGCGCGGAAGGCGAGATGGTCGAGGAAGCCAATGGCGCGGGGCAATTCACCTCGGTGACTTTGAGGCCGAAGGTGACCCTGGCTGCGGGCGCGGACCTGGAGCAGGCGCGGACGCTGCATCGGTTGGCGCATCAGAAGTGCTTTATTGCGCGGTCGGTGAATTTTCCGGTGGAGCATGAGGTGGAGTTGGTGCTGCATCCATCTTGAGGCCACCGCAAACCCTGTGGGAGCTGGCTTGCCAGCGATGAGGCCGGCCTGAGCAATGATGCTGTCAGATAGGGCCAAATCGCTGGCAAGCCAGCTCCCACAGGGTCCGTGTGACGCTCAGTCCCGCGAAACACCCTCCTCCAGCGACGTCCACAAACTGCGCAACGTCGGGTTCTGGTTGGCACTGGCCCGATACGACCGAATCTCCAGCCGGGTACTCCACTCCTCCCCGCCAGCCCGCACCAGCCGGCCCTGCTCCAGCTCCTCGGCCACCGCACTCTGCGGCAGCCACGCCACCCCATGCCCGTCGATGGCCATGCGCATCAGCAGCATGGCCATGTCCGCCTCGTAACAGCGCTCCAGGGCACAGGCCGAAGGCCCGTTCTTGATCACGATATCCGCCACCCGCCCAAGAAAGGTCGTGGCGGTGTAGGCCAGGTGCGGCACCGGCCGCGCCGAGCTGCCCGGCAAGCGGTAGCGCGGCTTGCCCTGGGCATCCGGGGCGCACACCGGCAGGAACGGATCGTGCCCGAGGGTCAGGCTGCCGAAACGGCTGGCATCCATGAGGATCGGCGCCAGCGCGTGGTGATAGACGATCATCAGGTCGCAGCCACCCTCCTCCAGGGCGATCACTGCGTCATGGATATTCGCCGCCACCACCCGCGCATTGAAACGACCGTTGCGCTGCTGGAACTGGTCGAGCCAGCGCGGCAGGAAGGTCATCGACAGGCTGTGCCCGGCCGTGATGCGGATCGAACGCCCGGGCATCCGCTCCACCTCACGCAACGCCGAACGCAAGCGCAACAGGCCGGCCAGTGCCTCACGGCCTTCCTCGCAGAAGATCCGTCCTGCCGGGGTCAGTTGCACCGGATAGGTTCCCCGGTCCACCAGTTCCACTCCGACCCACTCCTCCAGCGAACGGATCCGCCGCGACAGCGCCGACTGGGTCACGCAGCGCACTTCCGCCGCCCGGGAAAAATTCTTCCATTCGGCGATCGCCAACAGATCGTCCAGCCATTTGATTTGCATGCCGCCACCTCGCTGCGAGACGCCAGTGTACTGCTGCCCCGCCCCATCCCGTCAGGCGTTTCGCCAAACTATTCCAAAAGCGCATGAGCCCATCGGGATTACTCATCAAGCCCCTGGGGCGGCGTTCCTACAATCGCCGCCATGGGCCGGTACCCCACCGCCCTCGACCGACAGAACAACAACATCGAAGAGGCTTACATGAACAACAATCGACTTCCGCGCCGCATCGGCTACGGCATCGTGCTCGGCGTGCTGATCGGCTGGGCCTGCCATCACTTCGCGGGAAGCGAACAGCAGGCGAAGGACATCGCCGCCTATTTCTCCATGGTCACCGATATCTTCCTGCGCCTGATCAAGATGATCATCGCGCCGCTGGTCTTCGCCACCCTGGTCGGCGGGATCGCCAGCCTGGGCAATTCGCGCTCGGTGGGGCGCATCGGCCTGCGTGCCATGCTCTGGTTCGTTACGGCCTCGGCGGTGTCCCTGGCGATCGGCATGGGCCTGGTCAACCTGTTCCAGCCCGGCGCCGGGTTGAACATGGATATCAGCCAGCACGCCACTGCACCGCTGGCGGTGAATACCGGCGACTTCAGCCTCAAGGTGTTCATCAGCCATGTGTTCCCGCGCAGCTTCGCCGAGGCCATGGCCAATAACGAAATCCTGCAGATCGTGGTGTTCTCGCTGTTCTTCGGCTTTGCCCTGGCCGCAGTCAAGCGTGCCGGCTACAACGGCATCGTCAACGCCGTGGACGAGCTGGCCAAGGTCATGTTCCGCATCACCGACTACGTGATGGCCTTCGCCCCTGTAGGCGTGTTCGCCGCCATGGCCTCGGCCATCACCGTGCAGGGTCTGGGCCTGCTGCTGGACTTCGGCAAGCTGATCGCCCAGTTCTACCTGGGTATCGGCCTGCTCTGGGTGGTGCTGTTCGGCGCCGGCTACCTGTTCCTCGGACGCAGCGTATTCCACCTCGGCAAGCTGATCCGCGAGCCGGTGCTTCTGGCCTTCTCCACTGCCAGCAGCGAGTCGGCCTACCCGAAGACCATGGAAGCCCTGGAGAAATTCGGTGCGCCGAAACGGGTGTCGAGCTTCGTCCTGCCCCTTGGCTACTCGTTCAACCTTGACGGTTCGATGATGTACCAGGCCTTCGCCATCATGTTCATCGCCCAGGCCTACAACATCGACCTGAGCTTTACCCAGCAACTGCTGATCCTGCTGACCCTGATGATCACCAGCAAGGGCATGGCCGGGGTGGCGCGGGCGTCGGTGGTAGTGGTCGCGGCGACCCTGCCGATGTTCAACCTGCCGGAAGCCGGGCTGCTGCTGATCCTCGGTATCGACCAGTTCCTCGATATGGCCCGCACCGCGACCAATGTGGTGGGCAACAGCATCGCCACGGCGGTGGTGGCCAAGGCCGAGGCCGGGCGGACCGAAGAAGAAGATCAACCCGAAGCCGCCCGTCCGTCCGCCGCCTCCGTTGCCTGAGAATCCCGTCATGACCAAGACCCCACGCAAGCTCGGCATCGTCGGCGGCCTCGGCTCCCTGGCCGGTGGCGACCTGTTCTACAAGCTGGTGCGCTCCCGCGCGGTGCTGGAGGACCAGGACCGCTATCACTTCCTGTTCGAACAGCATCCGTTTCGCGACCTGAAGCTGCCGCTGGATCGCGGGGCGAACATGAATGCGCGCAAGTTCTATGTGTTCCAGGTGTGTCGCTCGTTCGAGGCCAGCGGGGTGGATGCGGTGCTGCTGCCGTGTTTCGCCAGCCACAGCTTCCGCGCCGAGATTCAGGAGGAACTGGGCATCCCGGTGCTGGACATGCTCGATGCCCTGGCCGAACACCTGCAACGCAGCGTTGTGCCGGGGACCCCGCTCGGAGTGATCGCCTCGGACTTCGTGCGCCATTCCGGGTTGCTTGAGCGTTACCTGGGCGGGCGTTATCCGCTGGTCTATCCCTCCACCGCGGAGCAGGAGGCGCTGATGCAGGCCATGTACGGCACTGGCGGGGTCAAGGATGGTCATCTCGACGGCCTGCCGCTGGAAACGCTGTACCAGGTCTGCCTGTCTCTGCAGGCCAGCGGCGCGCAGGTGATGGTGCCGGGCATGACCGAACTGTCGCTGGTCTGCGCCGACCTGCAACGGCGCGGCATCGCCACCCTGGACATCAACGAGATCTACGCCGGCTTCGCCATCCGCGAGCCCGGCGAAGAGCGCCGGCCACCCTTCAAACTGGGCATCGTCGGTGGCGTGGGGCCGGCGGCGACCGTGGATTTCATGGGCAAGGTGGTGGCCAGCACCCCGGCGGGCAAGGACCAGGACCACCTGAAGATGGTGGTTGAGCAGAACCCGCAGATCCCCGACCGCACTGCCAACCTGCTGCACGCCGAGACCGATCCGACCCTGGCCCTCTACGCCACCTGCAAGCGCCTGGAAAGCGCCGGGGCCAATGCCATCGCCATTCCGTGCAACACCGCCCATGCCTTCGTCGAGCGGATCCAGGCACACCTGCGGGTGCCGATCGTCAATATGCTCGGCGAGACGGTCGAGCATATCCGTCGCACCCATGGTACGGACAAGGTGATCGGCTTGCTGGCCACCTCCGGCACGGTGCAAAGCCAGGTCTATCACCAGGCCGCCGCCCAGGCCGGGCTGCAACTGCTCGCACCGGGGCATGATTACCAGGCCATGGTGATGGAGGCGATCTACGGGGAACGGGGGATCAAGGCGGGGTTTACCGAAGGGATCTGCCGCGAGCAGTTGCTGGTGGCGGCGGAACACCTCTGTGACCTGGGGGCCGAGGTGCTGATCCTCGGCTGTACCGAGCTGCCGCTGGTGCTCGGTCATTGCGAGGGATTTGCGCTGGGGGAGCATCGGGTGGCGCTGGTGGATCCGACGCTGGTGCTGGCGCGGGCTTGCGTGAACCTGGCGCTGGAGACTTAAGCGGCAAACACGATCCCGCAACGGGCCGCGGCATTGCGGATATGTTCCTGCATGGCCTTCTGCGCCGCAGCAGGTGAGTGCCGGGCCAGGGCGCGGAGGATCTTGCGGTGCTCCTGCCAGGTCTCCATGGCCCGCTCCGGACGAATGAACGGCAGCTTCTGGCTTTCGACGAAGATCGCCTCGCTGCTGGTGACGATATGCAGCATCGCCAGGTTGCCACCGGCTTCCAGCAGGCGCCGGTGGAAGGCGAAATCCAGCTGCGCCGCCGCCTCGAAGTTACCCGCCCGTAGCTCCACGCGCATGGCCTCGACATTCAGCTCCAGGGCATCCAGGTCGTCGGCGGTCAGGGCATTGGCGGCCTGGCCGGCAGCGAAGCCTTCCAGCACATAGCGCAACTGGAAGGTGTCCGCCGCACCGATCTGCGCGGCGAAAGGCCAGGCGAACCAGGGTGACTCAGCGCTCGGCGCAGGCTTCGCCGCCTGCACGAACACGCCCTTGCCCGGGTGCACGCTGACCACGCCCAACGCACTGAGGGACGACAACGCCTCGCGCAGGGACGCCCGGCTGACCCCAAGGCGCTCCGCCAGATCACGCTGCGAAGGCAAGGCATCACCGGCCTGGTAGCCGCCGTCGCGGATCAGTTGCTGGATAGCCTGTAGAGCCTGCTCCGGGACGGCGCTGCGGGTGGGAGTTTCGAACATATGTTCAGACCAGTCGGAACGGAAGATGCGCTGTTTTACGTCCTTTCTCACCTATCACGCAAGTTTGGCCCCATCCTGGCGCAGCCCCGTGGCGCCTGCCTTTTCTCGGGGCATCTGCGCTTTCTCCGCCGTTGATTCGCCGCACAACTGTTCAGACCAGTAATACCGCGCAAGCACCGGCTTCCAGCGCATTTCCATGGTTTTTTCGCGAGTTGGCACGGCGGCTGCAATAGCCGGAAACACACCTTTCCGCTGCGAGGCACCGACCATGATTTCGTTCCGCAAACTCCTGCTGGCCACCCTCCTCTGCGGCAGCGCCCTCAGCGCCCAGGCCGATGTGCTCGGCGATATCACCCAGCGCGGCGTGCTCAAGGTCGCCGTGCCCCAGGACTTCCCGCCCTTCGGCTCGGTCGGCCCGGACCTCAAGCCCCGCGGCCTGGATATCGACACCGCGCAACTGCTGGCCGACAAGCTCGGGGTGAAACTGGCCCTGACCCCGGTCAACAGCACCAACCGCATTCCCTTCCTCACCACCGGCAAGGTCGACCTGGTGATCTCCAGCCTCGGCAAGAACCCCGAGCGCGAGAAAGTGGTGGACTTCTCCCTGCCCTACGCGCCCTTCTACCTCGGTGTGTTCGGCCCCGAAGGCAGCAGCGTCGACAACGTCCAGGCCCTGGCCGGCAAGACCATCAGCGTGACCCGCGGCGCCATCGAGGACATGGAACTCAGCGCCGTGGCCCCGCAAGGCGCCACCATCAAGCGCTTCGAGGACAACAACTCGACCATCGCCGCCTACCTCTCCGGCCAGGTCGACCTGATCGCCAGCGGCAGCGTGGTGATGTCGGCGATCGCCGAGAAAAATCCGAAAAAGGTCCCGGTGCTCAAGGTCAAGCTCAAAGACTCGCCGGTCTACGTCGGCATGAGCAAGGAGCAGCCGGCGCTGCGCGACAAGGTCAACGCCATCCTCGCCGAAGCCCGCAGCAACGGCAGCCTCAACGCCAATGCCGAGAAATGGCTGAAGCAGCCGCTGCCTGCCGACTTCCAGTGAGCCTGTACGCATGGCCTATCAATTCGATTTCGCTGCGGTGCTGGCCCAGGGTGACCTGCTGCTCAAGGGCGCGCTGTTCACCCTGGAGCTGACCCTGATCGGCACCGTGGTCGGGGTGGCCGTGGGCATTCTTGGCGCGGTGGTCCGCGCCTGGCAGTTGCGGCCGTTCAACTGGCTGTTCGGGGTGTACGTGGAGCTGATCCGCAACACGCCGTTCATCGTCCAGCTGTTCTTCATCTTTTTCGGCCTGCCGGCCCTGGGCCTGCGCATGACGGAATGGCAGGCGGCGCTGCTGGCCATGGTGATCAACCTCGGCGCCTACTCCACCGAGATCATCCGCGCCGGCATTCAGGCGATCCCCCGCGGGCAACTGGAAGCCGCCTCGGCCCTGGCCCTGAGCCGCGCCGAGACCTTCCGCCACGTGATCCTGCGCCCGGCCCTGGCGCGGGTCTGGCCGGCGCTGTCGAGCCAGATCGTGATCGTCATGCTGGGCTCGGCGGTGTGTTCGCAGATCGCCACCGAAGAGCTGTCGTTCGCCGCCAACTTCATCCAGTCGCGCAACTTCCGCGCGTTCGAAACCTATCTCCTGACCACCTTGGTGTACCTGCTGATGGCCATTGCCGTGCGCCAGTTCCTGAACCTGCTGGGCCGGCGCCTGATTACGAGGAGGGGCTGATGGATTTCACCTTGTGGGACATCGTCCGCAACCTGCTGGTCGGCCTGCAGTGGACCCTGCTGCTGTCGCTGGTGGCCTTCGTCTGCGGCGGCCTCGGCGGCTTGCTGATGCTGCTGGCACGGACCTCGGAAAACGCCAGCCTGCGCGTGCTTGCGCGTTGCTATATCGAGCTGTTCCAGGGCACGCCGCTGCTGATGCAGCTGTTCATGGTGTTCTTCGGCATCGCCCTGTTCGGCATCGACGTCTCGGCCTGGATGGCCGCGGCGATCGCCCTGACCCTGTTCACCAGCGCCTTTCTCGCCGAGATCTGGCGCGGCTGCGTCGAGTCGATTCCGCGCGGGCAGTGGGAAGCCGGGTCGAGCCTGGCGCTGAACCGCTATGAACAGCTGCGCCATGTGATCCTGCCGCAAGCCTTGCGCATTGCCATTGCGCCGACCGTGGGCTTCTCGGTGCAGGTGGTCAAGGGCACGGCGGTGACCTCGATCATCGGCTTCACCGAGCTGACCAAGACCGGCGGCATGCTGGCCAACGCCACCTTCGAACCCTTCCTGATCTACGGCCTGGTTGCCCTGGGCTATTTCATCCTGTGTTTTCCATTGTCCCTGGGTGCGCGATACCTGGAGAGGAGGCTGCATGCCGCTGGTTAGAGTGTCCGCGTTGCACAAGTACTACGGGGACAACCACGTCCTCAAGGGCGTCGACCTGAGCATCGAACAGGGCGAGGTGGTGGCGATCATCGGCCGCAGTGGCTCGGGCAAAAGCACCCTGCTACGCACCCTGAACGGCCTGGAGTCGATCAATGACGGGGTGATCGAAGTGGACGGCGAATACCTCGACGCCGCCCGCGCCGACCTGCGTTCGTTGCGGCAGAAGGTCGGGATGATCTTCCAGCAGTTCAACCTGTTCCCGCACCTGAGCATCGGCGAGAACGTCATGCTCGCCCCGCAACTGGTGAAGAAAACGCCCAAGGCCGAGGCCCGCGACTTGGCGCAGCGCATGCTGGAGCGGGTGGGCCTGGGCAATCGTTTCGACGCCTTCCCCGACCAGCTTTCCGGCGGTCAGCAACAGCGCGTGGCCATCGCCCGGGCCCTGGCGATGTCGCCGAAGGTGCTGCTGTGCGACGAGATCACCTCGGCGCTGGACCCGGAGCTGGTCAATGAAGTGCTGGCGGTGGTGCGGGAATTGGCCCGGGAAGGCATGACCCTGGTGATGGTCACCCATGAAATGCGCTTTGCCCGGGAGGTGGGCGACAAGCTGGTGTTCATGCACCAGGGCAAGGTGCATGAGATGGGCGATCCGAAGGTGCTGTTCGATGCGCCGCAGACGCCGGAGCTGGCGAATTTCATTGGGAGTGTTGCCTGACTGGCAAAAGCACCGCGTACCTTGTGGGAGCGGGTTTACCCGCGATTGCGGTGGTGACCCCACTATAGCAATCGCGGGTAAACCCGCTCCCACAGGGATTAGCGGCGGTCTTCCGGCCAAGTAGTCAGCACCTCGAACCCATCGCTGGTCACCACCACCATATGCTCCCACTGCGCCGACAATGAATTGTCCTTGGTGACCACCGTCCACTGGTCCGCCAGGGTCTGGGTCTGGCGCTTGCCGTAGTTGAGCATCGGCTCGATGGTGAAGATCATTCCTTCCTTCAGGCGCATGCCATAACCGCGCTGGCCGAAGTGCAGGATCTGCGGCTCGCCGTGATACACCCGGCCAATCCCGTGCCCGCAATACTCACGGACCACGCTGAACCCGGCACCCTCGCCCACCGCCTGGATGGCATGCCCGATATCGCCCAGGGTCGCCCCCGGCCGCACCACGCGAATGCCCGCCCACATGGCCTCGAAGGTCACGTCGATCAGGCGCTGCGCCTCGGCGCTGACCTTGCCCACGGTGTACATGCGGCTGGTATCGCCATACCAGCCATCCTTGATCACCGCGGTGTCGATATTGACGATATCGCCATCCTTCAGCACCCGCGCCGAGGGGATGCCGTGGCACACCACCTCGTTGACCGAGATGCAGATGGTCTTGGGGAAGCCGTGGTAACCGACGTTGGCCGGAATGGCCTTCTGCACGTTGACGATGTAGTCGTGGCAGATGCGGTCCAGTTCATCGGTGCTGACCCCCGGCTGGACATAAGGCGCGATCATCGCCAGGACATCGGCGGTCAGTTCGGCGGCAACCCGCGACTGGGCGATCTGCTCGGGGGTATGCAGGGTGATGTTTCTCAATGCTGGGCCTCCATGGCGCGGGCAGTCGAAGTGCCGTCGAGGGCGCAGACCTGCTTGATGTCGAGGCCGCCCTGCTGTTCGGCCTGGATCAGCAGGCGGCAGATTTCGTTGTGGTTCAGGTCGGGGTGCAGCTCGGCGAGCATGCCGATACGCATCCAGTGCTCGGCCTGGGCATTGATGGAACGGCTCAGGGCACTACTGGCGATGCGAAGACTCTCATGCATGTTTTCCGAGATCTTTACGATACCCATGGAAAATTCCTATATGAAACGCAGACGATTCGTATATTAACCGAAAATTTGCGCTGGGTAACATTTCCCGACTGAAGCCCTGTACGGCGCTTCGCTGGAAAAGCACAGTTTCGCGCTTACGCTTTATCCATGGCTTTCTCCCGCACACCACTCAAGGACGTCCCGGTGCCCTCGATCTACCAGCTCAAACCCCGCTTCCAGGCGCTGCTGCGCCCCGGCGTCACCCGCCTTTACCAACGCGGCATCACCGCCAACCAGGTGACCCTCGCCGCCGCGCTCGCCTCCGTGCTGCTTGGCCTGCTGCTGGCCTGGGGCGCCCAACATGCCTGGCTGTTCGCCCTGTTGCCGCTGTGGATGCTGCTGCGCATGGCCCTCAACGCCGTGGACGGCATGCTCGCCCGGGAGTTCGGCCAGCAATCGCGCCTGGGCGCCTACCTCAACGAACTGTGCGACGTGATCGCCGATACCGCGCTGTACCTGCCCTTCGCCCTGCTGCCCGGCGTATCGCCGCTGCTGGTGGTGCTGGTGGTAGTGGCCGCGCTGGTCAGCGAATACGCCGGAGTCATGGGACCGCTGGCCGGCGCTTCGCGGCGCTATGACGGGCCCATGGGCAAGAGCGACCGGGCCTTCGTCTTCGGAGCCCTGGGCCTGGGCGTGGCCTTCGCCCTCCCGGCCGCCTGGGTCAACGGCGTACTGCTGGTGGTCCTGTTGCTGAGCCTGTTCACCCTCTATAACCGGGTTCGCCACGGTCTGGCCGAAACCGCTGAATTCCCTGCCGGATAAGGATCTGCCCCATGCGCCAGGCGCACTCATCGCATTTCACCACCCACGACGGCGTCGAGCTGTTCTACCGCCACTGGCCGGCCCAACGCGAGCCGGGCCAGGACCGGAAGGCCGTGGTCATGTTCCATCGCGGCCACGAACACGGCGGGCGCATGGCCCACCTGGTCGACGAACTGGACCTGCCCGATCACGATTTCTTCGCCTGGGATGCCCGTGGTCACGGCCAGTCCCCCGGCACCCGCGGCGACAGCCCGGGCTTCGCCCACAGCGTGCGCGACGTGCAGACCTTCATCGATCACATCGGCGAACAGCATGGCATCGCGCAACCGCAGATCGCCGTCCTCGCCCAGAGCGTCGGCGCCGTGCTGGTGGCGACCTGGGCCCATGACTATGCGCCCAGGGTGCGCTGCCTGGTACTGGCCTCGCCGGCCTTCGACATCAAGCTCTACGTGCCCTTCGCCCGTCCCGGCCTCAAGGCCCTGCGCGCCTGGCGCGGGAATTTCTTCGTCAACAGCTACGTCAAGCCGCAACTGCTCACCCATGATCCGGAGCGGGTCATGAGCTACCGCAGCGACCCGCTGATCACCCGGCCGATCTCGGTGAACATGCTGCTCGGCCTGTACGACGCCGCCGACCGCGTGGTGGCCGATGCCCAGGCGATCCAGATCCCCACGCAACTGCTGATCTCCGGGGCCGACGTGGTGGTCCGGCGCAAGCCGCAGGAAGACTTCTTCGACCGCCTCGGCACCCTGCACAAGGAAAAGCACATCCTCCCCGGCTTCTTCCACGACACCCTCGGCGAGCGCGATCGCGGCCATGCCCTGGCGCGGATCCGGCGCTTCGTCCTCAACTGCTTCGAACAACCCTCGACCCGCCCCTCCCTGCTCGACGCCGACAAGCAGGGCGCCAGTTGCGCCGAGGCCGAGAGCCTGGCCGCGCCGCTGCCGAAGTACTCGCCGCGCAACCTCTACTGGCAGGCCACCCGTGCCTCGCTGCGCCTGGGCAAGGGCCTGTCCGAAGGGATCAAGCTCGGTTTCGACACCGGCTTCGATTCCGGCAGCACCCTCGACTATGTCTACCGCAACACCCCCACCGGCAAAGGCCGCCTGGGCGAGCTGGTGGACCGCAACTACATCGATGCCATCGGCTGGCGCGGCATCCGCCAGCGCAAGCTGCATGCCGAGGAACTGCTGCGCCTGGCCATCGCCCGCCTGCGCGAACAGGGGCGCCCGGTGCATATCGTCGACATCGCCGCCGGCCACGCCCGCTACATCCTCGAAGCCCTCGAAGGCCTGGAGCAGCGCCCCGACTCGATCCTCCTGCGCGACTACAGCGAGCTGAACGTCAGCCAGGGCAGCGCGCTGATCGCGGAAAAAGGCCTGGGCGATATCGCCCGCTTCGTGCGGGGTGATGCCTTCGACCGCGCCTCCCTGGCGGCCCTCGATCCGCGACCGAGCGTGGCGGTGGTGTCCGGGTTGTACGAGCTGTTCCCCGACAACGACCTGATCCGCGCCTCCCTCGGCGGCCTGGCCGATGCGGTCGAAGACGGCGGCTATCTGGTCTACACCGGCCAGCCCTGGCACCCGCAGCTGGAGATGATCGCCCGCGCCCTGACCAGCCACCGCGACGGCCAGCCGTGGGTGATGCGCCGGCGCAGCCAGGCGGAGATGGACCAGTTGGTCGAGGCCGCCGGCTTCCGCAAACTGGAACAGCGCATCGACGAATGGGGCATCTTCAGCGTCAGCCTGGCCCGGCGGGTGCGCTGATGCAGGTTCCGTGCGAACCGGGGCTGATCAAGCGTGGCGTGCTCTGGCTACTGTTGCTCGGCCCGCTGTTCTTCCTCAGCTATGGCCTGAGCAACAGCTTCACCGCCGGGCGCGATGACGTCGGCACGCTGGTCTTCGACTGGGAACGCAAGATTCCCCTGTGGTCGTGGAGCATCGTGCCGTACTGGTCCATCGACCTGCTCTACGGCCTGTCCTTCCTGCTCCCGCGCACTCGCCGGGAAATGGACCTGCACGCCCTGCGCCTGCTCAGCGCCCAGTTGATCTGCGTGGCCTGCTTCCTGCTCTGGCCGCTACGCTTCACCTTCGAGCGGCCGGAACTGGACGGTGTGTTCGGCTGGCTGTTCGATGTGCTGATGGGCTTCGACAAGCCCTACAACCAGGCGCCGTCCCTGCATATCGCCCTGCTGGTGATCATCTGGGCCATGTTCGCCCGCTACACCCGTGGCCCTTGGCTGCGCGGGCTGATGCATGGCTGGATGGCGCTGATCGGGGTGTCGGTGCTGACCACCTGGCAGCACCATTTCATCGACCTGCCCACCGGTGCCCTGGCCGGTTTCCTGTGTCTGTGGCTGTGGCCCCGGGAAGGTGCCTTGCCGCTACGACGGGCAGGCCGGCAACCGTCGGCGCGGCGCCTTGACCTGGCGACGCGCTACGGCGTGGGGGCCGGGCTGCTCGCGGCCCTGGCGTTCACCCTGGCGGGGGCCTGGCTGTGGCTGCTGTGGCCCGGCGTGGCGCTGCTGATGGTGGCGCTGAACTACGCCGTGTTCGGCGCTGCCGGTTTCCAGAAGCGTGCCGATGGCAGCCTGTCCTGTGCGGTCCGCTGGTTGCTGGCGCCCTATCTGGCAGCGACCTGGATCAATTCGCGAGTGTGGACCCGCCGTCACCCCCAGGCCGATGAAGTCTGCGACGGCGTGTGGCTCGGACGCCTGCCGGCCCGGGGCGAGGCCACGACCTTCACGGGGGTGCTCGACCTCTGCGCCGAATTGCCGATGAAGGCCGGCCCCGGCCAACACTACTGCAGCCTGCCCAGCCTTGACCTGGTGGCCCTGGATGCCGAACGTTGCCGCGAGGCCGCCGCGACGATCGAAGCTCTGCGCGGCCACGGTCCGTTGCTGGTCTGCTGCGCCCTCGGCTATTCCCGCAGCGCCAGCGCGGTGGCGGCCTGGCTGGTGCTGAGCGGGCGCTGCAAGGATGTCGATGACGCCGAAGCGCTGATCCGCAAGGCCCGCCCCGGCGTGGTGCTGTACCCGGCCCACCGCCGCATGCTGGAACAATTGCCCCCCGGAGCCCGTCCATGAGCGAAGAACCGCAACTGGCCCTGACCGCGCGCCTGCTGGAGCGCGGCCGGCAGATCGAGCGGCTGTCCGACGGCATCAGCCTGCTGGCCCTGGGCATTGGCCTGGCGCCATTGTTGGTCGCTGTGCGCCACCCAGGCCTGACCGCTATGCTCTGCGCCCTGCTGCTGATCTTCGGCCTGGCGCAGAAGTACCACGCCCTGCGCGTGGCCCTGGATGCCAAACTGATCGCGGCCCTGGCCAACGATGCCGGGCGCCTCAGCAGCCGCACCCGGGCCCTCGACCAGGCCCTGTATGAGCTGGGCCTGAAACGCGGGGCGCATGAGCGCGACTGGCTGGCCCGCTGTCGCGGCGCCTTGCGCCTGCTGCGCTGGCAGGGCATCTGTTTCGTTGTACAAGTGTTATTGGCGTTGTCGGGGCTGCTGATCCTGCCCTGGCTTCCACTGGCTGCATAAAGGACGCACCCATGCTCGCTACATTCACCGCCTTCCTCATCACCTCCTTCGCCCGCCTGGTCACCGGGGCTCGCGCCCTGTGGCTGGGCTGCAGTCCGCTGCCGATCCAGCGCCTGTACTTCGCCAACCACAGCAGCCACGGTGACTTCGTGCTGATCTGGGCGTCGCTGCCGGAAAACCTGCGACGCCGCACCCGCCCGGTCGCGGGTGCGGATTACTGGCTCAAGCCGGGGATCCGCAGCTTCCTGATCAACAAGGTATTCAATGGCGTGCTCCTCGACCGCCAGCGCAGCGAGCCGCAGGCCGATCCGCTGCAACCGGTGAAAGAGGCGCTGGCCCAGGGCGACTCGCTGATCTTCTTCCCCGAAGGCACGCGCAACCTCGGCGACGAGCCGCTGCTGCCGTTCAAAAGCGGCTTGTTCCACCTGGCCTCGGCGCAACCGGGCATCGAGGTGGTGCCGGTGTGGATTGCCAACCTCAACCGGGTCATGCCCAAGGGTCGCGCCCTGCCGCTGCCGCTGCTATGCACGCTGAGCTTCGGCGAGCCGCTGCACCTGCAGGCCGACGAAAGCAAGCAGGCCTTCATCGACCGCGCCAGCCAGGCCCTGCTGGCCCTGGCCCCGAAGGAGGTCTGAGATGCAAGAGTCCGCCTGGCCACTGTTCGCCGGAATCGGCGCCCTCCTCCTGCTTGCCAGCCTGATCGGCCGCGCCCTGAAATGGCGGGCCGGCCCTGAACCGCATGCAGTGATCGACAACCTCAACGCACGCATCGACGCCTGGTGGGTGATGGTCCTGGTCATCGGCCTGGCCTTCATCTTCGGCAAGACCGGGGTGATCGTGCTGTTCTACCTGGTGTCGTTCTACGCCCTGCGCGAGTTCATCACCCTTACCCCGACCCGGCGCAGCGACTACCCGGCGCTGGTCCTGGCCTTCTACGTGGCGCTGCCGGTGCAGTACCTGCTGATCGGCTTCGACTGGTACGGGCTGTTCAGCATCTTCATTCCGGTGTACCTGTTCCTCCTGCTGCCGATCTTCGCCACGTTCGGCGGCGACACCACGCGCTTCCTCGAACGGGCCTCGAAGGTACAGTGGGGGCTGATGATCGCGGTGTACTGCCTGTCCTCGGTCCCGGCCTTGATGACCCTGGACATCCCCGGTTTCGAAGGGCGCAACCTGCTGCTGATCGCCTGGCTGATCCTCGTGGTGCAGATCAGCGACGTGCTGCAGTACGTCTGCGGCAAGCTGTTCGGCAAGCGCAAGGTGGCGCCGTCGCTGTCGCCGTCGAAAACCCTGGAAGGCCTGCTCGGCGGCGTGTTCCTCGCCACCCTGGTGGGTGCCGCGCTGTACTGGATCACCCCGTTCACGCCCTGGCAGGCAGCGCTGATGGCGCTGGTGGTGAACACCATGGGCTTCTTCGGCGGCCTGGTGATGTCGGCGATCAAGCGCGATCGCGGGGTCAAGGACTGGGGGCACATGATCGAAGGCCACGGCGGCATGCTCGATCGCATGGATTCGGTGTGCTTTGCGGCGCCGATCTTCTTCCATTTCGTCCGCTATTGGTGGGCCTGAGACCCACGCCGCTGGTGGCTTGCCGCCACCCGTGGCAAGCTGGATCAAGTGCTTGGCAGAGGAAGGCAAGCGGCGATGCGGGCAACCGTGTCCAATGGGCAGCCCGCATTCCCAACGCCGGGATGGGCCACAAGAGCCAGCCACTGGCCGGTATCGCCTGCGTGCCAACATCCCGATAATCGCCGCGCCCCGCCAAGAGGGCGTCTGCCACCAGGAGTTACCGTCATGGGCAAACTTGCTCTGGCTGCCAAAATCACCCACGTTCCTTCCATGTACCTCTCCGAACTGCCCGGCCCGCGCCAGGGCTACCGCCAGGCCGCGATCGACGGCCACAAGGAGATTTCCCGCCGCTGCCGCGAACTGGGAGTCGATACCCTGGTGATCTTCGACACTCATTGGCTGGTCAACGCCAACTACCACATCAACTGCAACCCGCATTTCAAGGGCACCTACACCAGCAACGAGCTGCCGCACTTCATCGCCAACATGGACTACGAAGTGCCAGGCAACGCCGAACTGGGCAAGCTGATGGCCGCCGAGGCCAACCGCCTCGGCGTCGAAACCATGGCCCACGACGCCACCAGCCTCGGCCCGGAATACGGCACCCTGGTGCCGATGCGCTACATGAACGAAGACCAGCACTTCAAGGTGGTTTCGGTTTCGGCGCTGTGCACCTCCCACTACCTCAACGACAGCGCCCGCCTGGGCTGGGCCCTGCGCAAGGCGGTGGAAGACCACTACGACGGCACCGTGGCCTTTCTCGCCAGCGGCTCGCTGTCGCACCGCTTCGCCCAGAACGGCCAGGCCCCGGAGTTCGCCGACAAGGTCTGGAGCCCGTTCCTGGAAACCCTCGACCACCGCGTCGTGCAGATGTGGGAAAACGCCGAATGGGACGACTTCTGCACCATGCTTCCGGAGTATGCGGTCAAGGGGCATGGCGAAGGCTTCATGCATGACACCGCCATGCTGCTCGGTGCCCTGGGCTGGTCGAAGTACGACGGCAAGGTCGAGGTGGTGACGCCTTACTTCGGTTCCTCGGCGACCGGGCAGATCAATGCGATCTTCCCGGTGACGCCGCAGGATGGCTCGGCGGTGCCGGCGGCACAGGCGTCCTCGGGGCAACTCGCCGCGGTCGGCCGCTTGTAAGCACTCCTCTCCTGCCGGACCGCAGAAGCCCGGCATATGCAAAACCCTGTGGGAGCTGGCTTGCCAGCGATTGCAATGGTGAATTCACTACAGCAATCGCTGCGGTTCGGCGGTCCGACAAGCCAGCTCCCACAGGTTCCGTGTCGACCCTCTTTCCTTTGCCAATCCTGGCAGCCCCGATCAAATCCCCCAGCAGCCTGAGTCAAGAACCTACCGCTCGTTAGGAATTTAATGCAAAGTGTAACCAGCGCTACGGTCGCCCTTGCCCAATTCCAATTACTCAGGCCGCCTCCATGATCAACATCGAAACGCCCACCTACTACTCCGCCACCAGGAAGTACAACCTCGCCTTCCCCACCCTGGAAGCCGATATCGAAGCCGATGTGGTGGTGATCGGCGGTGGTTTCTCGGGTATCAACACCGCCCTGGAACTGGCCGAGAAAGGCATCACCAATATCGTGGTGCTGGAAGCGCGCTACCTGGGCTTTGGCGGTACCGGGCGCAATGGCGGGCAGATCATGGCCGGCATCGGCCACGACCTGGAGAAGATCAAAAGCAGCGTCGGCGAGAAAGGCCTGCAACAGATCTTCGAAATCAGCGAGCTGGGCGCCGGGATCATCAAGGAGCGCATCGCCAAATACGACATCGATGCGGACTTCTGCCACGGCTACGGCTACATGGGCTTCAACGCCCGCCAGGAACAGACCCTGCGCACCTGGGAAAAGGAGTTCAGAAAGGTCAATACCCAGGACGAAATCCGCTTCCTCGGCGGTTCCGAGGTCAAGCAGATCATCGGCTCCGACGCCTACAGCAGCGCCCTGCTGCATATGGGCGGCGGCCATGTGCACTCGCTGAACCTGCTGCTCGGCGAAGCCCAGGCCCTGGTCGGCCACGGCGTGCGGATCTTCGAACACAGCGCTGCCCTCGAAGTGCGCTACGGCGACACCATCACCGTGCGCACCGGCCGTGGTTCGGTCAAGGCCGCCAAGCTGCTGTGGGCCTGCGACAGCTTCCTCAACAAGCTCGAGCCGGAGCTGCACAGCCGCACCATCAACACCTATGCCTTCCAGTTGATGACCGAACCGCTGCCGGACGAGTTGATCCAGCGCATCAGCCCGATCCGCGGGGCCTACAGCGATATCCGCCCGGTCATCGACTACTACCGGGTGACCAACGAGAATCGCCTGCTGTTCGGCGCCGCCACGCCCTTCGTCGAGCATATCCCCAACGACCTCAAGGCCTGGAACCGCGCCCTGATGCTGAAGATCTTCCCCTACCTCAAGGACGTAAAGATCGACCTCGCCTGGGGCGGCCCGATGGCGACCAGCGCCAATCTGTTCCCGCAGATCGGTACCCTCAGCGGGCGTCGCAATGCGTTCTATGTCCAGGGCTACTCGGGCTTCGGCGTGACCCCGAGCCATATCATCTGCAAGATCCTCGCCGAGGGAATGGCCGAAGGTTCCGGGCGCTATGACCTGATCAGCTCGGTGAACCATGCGCGGATCATCGGCAAGGACAATTTCCGCCCGGCGATTCTCACGGCGGCGAAAACCCTGCATCAACTGTCGGGGTTCTTCAACGGTCGGCGCTGAGCCTGCCGGTCCGTCATTGATCTGCCTCCTGCAAAACCTGGCAATAAGGATTATTCTTCGAGAACATCTCCCCGCCCCAGACTATGTGAGAAGCGAATATGAAGATCGATGACATGGACGCTTTCGTCGCGGTCATCCGCTGCCAGTCGACCAACCTGGCCGCGGAGGCCTTGCAGTTGACCCAACCGGCAATCACCCGGCGGGTACAGAATTTCGAGGAAGACCTGGGCGCCAACCTGCTTGACCGCAATACCAAGCCCCTCAAGCCGACCCCCATGGGCTGGCGGGTCTACGAGCAGTGCAAGGCGATCCTGCGCGAAATCGATACCCTGCGTGAACTGGTGGCCAGCGACGGCGCCCCCAGTGGCACCCTGCGCCTCGGCGTGCCACAGACCATCGGCGACGTGGTCCTGCTCGACGCCCTGGCCAGGATCCGCGAAGCCTACCCGGACCTGCGCACCCAGGTGGTCAGCGGCTGGGGCAGTTCGCTGATCTCGCGCATGGAAAATGGCGACCTCGACGCCGCCGCCGCGCTCTTCCCCACCGGCAAGATCTTCCCCGAAGGCATCGCCAGCCGCTCCATCGGCCGCATGCAACTGCGGGTGGTGGCCGCCAAGGGCACGGCCAGCAAGAAGAGTTACAAGCTCAAGGACTGCTACCTGCGCGGCTGGGTGCTCAACCCTGATGGCTGCGGCTTCCGCGCCGGCCTGCAACGGGCCCTGAGCGAACAGGGGCTGTCGCTGCAGATCAACCTCGAGACCTTTGGCACCGAGCTGCAACTGGGCCTGGTCGCCAACGGCCAGGGCCTCGGCCTGGTGCCGGAACCCCTGCTCGCCACCAGCCGCCATCGCGACCAACTGGAAGTGCTCAACGTCAGCGACTTCAAGCCCCAGGTCGACCTGTGGCTGTTCCACCCACGCTACCTGGGCAACCTGCAGGAGCCGGTGGAGCTGTTCGGTGCGGTGTCGGCCCAGCGCCTGGACACCAGCAAAATAGCCTGATTGCATGTTGCGATCAGGATTTATGTCTTTTTCTGATAATTAACTTAGAACCAAAAAGCCTTTCACAAGCCCGTTTCAGACGCTTATGTTCGCTTTACCGACCCCGACCTGGTGGAGGCAAATGGATTTCCGCCGCCGCCAGAAGGGTCGTCCCGCCTTTCCCCGTTTTTCGGGTCTCCTTCCGGCCATGCGCGGAACGCCGCTATCCCAAGCTCGCTGTATGGAGAACGCGATATGGGGCTCACCCGTAGAGATCTGGTAACCCGCCTGGCCGCCATTGGCGGCTATTCGGCGGCATTGGGCGGCCTGTCTGCCTTCGGTCTGCCCGGCACTGCCCGGGCGGCAAGCTTCGAACCCCTGAACCTGGCTAGCCGCACCGGCAACGGCAAGCGCGTGCTGATCGTCGGCGGCGGCATCAGCGGCCTGGTGTCGGCCTACGAGCTGCGCAAGGCCGGCTTCGAAGTGAAAGTGCTGGAAGCCCGCGAGCGCATCGGCGGCCGCGTCTGGACCCTGCGTAACGGCGACCGCATCGAGCACAACGACGGCAGCCGGCAGACCGTGGCCTTCGACGATGGCCTGTTCTTCAACGCCGGCGCTGCGCGCCTGCCCAGCCATCACCTGACCATCCTCGGCTATTGCCGCGAACTCGGCGTGCCCCTGGAAGTGCTGGTCAACAGCAGCCGCAACGCCCTGGCCCAGCCGGACCTGACGCAACCGCCGCTGCTGCTGCGCCAGGCGGTCAACGACACCCGCGGCCACCTCAGCGAACTGCTGACCCGTAGCGTGCAGCGCAACACCCTCGACCAGGAGCTGGATGCCGGCGAGCGCAAGGCGCTGCTGGAGTTCCTCAAGGTCTACGGCGACCTCAACGACGAGCGCCAGTACCGCGGCTCGGTGCGCTCCGGCTACACCCGCTTCGCCGGCGCCGGCGACCAGACGCCGGTGCAACGCACCCCGGTGGAGCTCAAGCGCCTGCTCGACAGCAACCTGCTGCTGCCCCTGGTGTTCGACGAGATCCCGGAATTCTCCGCGACCATGTTCCAGCCGGTCGGCGGCATGGACCAGATCCCCAAGGCCCTGTACCGCCAGGTCAAGGACGCCGTGCAACTGAATGCCGAGGTGCAATCGATCCAGACCTCGGACAAAGGCAGCCGCGTAGTCTGGCGCGATCGCCTGAGCGGCCGCCAGCACACCGAGGACGCCGACTACGCCGTGGCCGCCCTGCCCCTGCCGCTGCTGCGCCGGCTCGACAGCAACTTCACCCCGGCCTTCAAGCAGGCCCTGGAACTGGCCAGGCCGGACAAGGCCAACAAGGTCGCCTGGCAGTCGCCGCGCTTCTGGGAGACCGACTTCCAGATCTATGGCGGGCTCTCCTATATCAACCACGAGGCGCGCTTCCTCTGGTATCCGAGCGATCGCCTGAACAGTGCGCAAGGTGTATTGGTGGCGACCTACAACACCGGCGATGTCGCCGAATCCTTCGCGGCCAAACCCTGGGATGCGCAGTTCGCTTCATCCCGCAGTGCGGTGGAATCCCTGCACCCCGGCCACTCGCAGAAGCTCGGCCGTGGCGTGGTGGTCAACTGGTCGAAGATTCCCTTCAGCGAAAGCCCGTGGATCGTCCACGACGAAGTGGCCCAGCCCGGCTACGACATCCTCAACCAGCCGCAAGGCCGCACCTGGCTGGCCAGCGATGCCCTGGCCCATGGTGGGGTCGGCATCTGGCAGAACAGCGCCGCCGAATCGGCGCGGCGGGTGGTCGGCCTGATCGCGCAACATGCCAAGCAAGCCCATGCCGGCGTCGCCGCCGCCTGAACCACGACAAGGAAGGTCCCATGAAAACATTCTCTGCCTTCACCCTCGGAGTCCTGATGAGCCTGACGCTGAACACCGCCCACGCCGACAGCATCCAGCGTATCGATCCGCCGGGTTCCAATTTCCCTATCTCCCAGGTGGTCACTGTGCCGGCGTCGGCGAAGCTGACCTTTATCAGCGGCACCCTGCCGGACGTTGCCGATGCCAAGGCGCCGAAAGGCAGTATCGCCGCCTACGGCAATACCGAAACCCAGACCCTGTCGGTACTCAACAAGCTGCAAGCGATCCTCAAGGCCCAGGGCCTGGGGCTCGGCGATATCGTGCAGTTGCGGGTGTTCCTTGTGGGTGATCCGGACAAGGGCGGCAATCTCGACTTCGCCGGGCTGCAGGCCGCCTACACGCGTTTCTTCGCCACGGCCGGGCAGCCCAACAAGCCGACCCGCACCGCCTTGCAGGTAGTCGCCCTGCCGCTGCCCGGCGCCCTGGTCGAAATCGAAGCCATCGCCGCCAAAGCACCTTGAAGCACCGGGCCCAGGCCCGGACATAACCAGAACAGGAAACACGCCTTGAACACTGCCCGCCTTTCCCGCTGGCCGGTGGCGAGCGCGCGCACCCCGCTGTTGGGTGCCGCGCTGCTTGCCGGCCTGAATCTGACCGTCGCCCAGGCTGAAGAAGCCGCCGCCGACACCGCTGCCTCGCGCCTGGATACGGTGATCGTCACCGGCAACCGCGGCAGCGAAAAACGCACCGTGACCACCAGTCCCGCGCCCATCGACGTGATCAGCGCCAAGCAACTGCAGGACACCGGCAAGCCCGGGCTGATGGAAGCCCTGAGCGCCACGGTGGCCTCCTTCACCCTGCCGGAAAAGACCGGCTGGGACGCCAGCGGCATGGCCCGCGCACCGAGCCTGCGCGGGCTGAATGCGGCCCAGGTGCTGGTTCTGGTCAATGGCAAGCGCCGCCATACCAGCGCGACCCTTAACATCAGCGGGATCAACGCCGGCGCCGCCCCGGCCGACCTCGACCTGATCCCCATCAGCGCCATCGACCATGTCGAGGTGCTGCGCGACGGCGCCGCGGCCCAATACGGCTCCGACGCCATCGCCGGGGTGATCAACGTGATCCTCAAGGCCGACACCAGCGGCACGGCGGTAACCAACGCCGGCCAGGGCTACGACGGCAAGAAGCAGACGGTGCAGCAGAGCCTGAACAAGGGCTTCGAGATCGGCCAGGACGGCGTGCTGCAACTGGCCCTGGATGCCCGCAGCCAGAACGACGATAACAAGGCCAGCGCCAACGGCTACAGCGTCGCCGAGGCCCACGAGAAAGCCGGCAAGGTCACCTATGGCGGCTACGGCACGCCGAAGATCAACCTGCTGACCCTGGGCTACAACGCCGAGCTGCCGGTCCAGGACGACCTGAGCCTGTACTCCTTCAGCACCTGGTCGTACCGCAAGGCCGAACAGGGCCAGAACTTCCGCCTGCCGACCATCGTCAACACCATCACCACCGGACCCAACGGCCGGCCTTCGGGTTACACGCCGACCTGGTACATCGAGGAGCACGACTTCCAGGCGGCCCTGGGCGCCAAGGGCCTGGTCGGCGAGTGGGACTGGGACCTGTCCAGCACCTACGGGCGCAACGACGCCGAACAGGGCACCTGGAACAACCAGAACCCGTCTCTCGGTGAAGCGACGCCCAATCACTTCAAGTCCGGCACCTGGATCTCCACGCAACTGACCAGCAACCTCGACCTGCATCGCGGCTTCGACGTGGGCCTGAGCAAGCCGCTGGACCTGTCCTGGGGCCTGGAGCAGCGCCGCGATGGCTATGAAGTGGAGGAAGGCGACTGGGCCAGCTGGGCCGATGGCGGTTATTGCCGGGCACCGGGGCAATGCGCGGCGTCCGGGGCCCAGGTCACCAACGGCATTTCGCCCGAGCAAACCGACAAGACCCATCGCAACAGCGTCGCCAGCTATGTGGACGTGGGCTTCAACCCGCTGCCGCAGTGGTATGTCGGCACCGCCCTGCGCTACGAACACTACGACCAGGGCATCGGCGCCACCCGCAGCGGCAAGCTCAGCACCCGCTACGAGTTCACTCCGCAACTGGCGGTGCGGGCCACGGTGAGCAACGGCTTCCGCGCGCCGTCCCTGGCCAACAGCCTGTTCAGTGCGCGCTCGACGACCTATGGCGTGGTCGACGGCGTGTACCAGTCGATCAACTACGGCGTGTTGCCGGTGGATTCGGCGGCGGCCAAGGCCCTGGGGGCCGAAGCGCTGAAGCCGGAGCGCTCGACCAACTACAGCCTCGGCCTGACCTTCCAGCCCAGTGACCGGCTGTCGTTCACCGCCGACGCCTATGTGATCAACGTGCGTGACCGCATCACCCTGACCGGCACCCTGCTCGGCACCGAAGTCACCCAGACGCTGCTGGCCAACGGCATCGACTCGACGTCCGGCGGCCAGTACTTCACCAATGGCGCCGATACCCGGACCAAGGGCGTCGACCTGGTGGGCAACTACGACCAGGACCTGGGCGGCTACGGCAGCGTGAAATGGACGGCGGCGTGGAACTGGAACGACACCGAGATCCTTTCGTACAAGGAGAGCGTGAACATCCTCGGCAAGGACTACGAACTGATGAACCGCCAGGCGCGCAACTTCATCTCCGGGGTGCAGCCGAAGACCAAGCTGCTGCTGGGCGGGAGCTGGAAGCTGGATGACTACACGGTCAATCTGGGCCTGACTCGCTATGGTGCGTACCGCGAAGTCAACGACGCCAACGACCGCTCGCTGGACCGGGTGTACAAGGCGCGCTGGATCACCGACCTGGACGTGGGCTACCAGCTGACCAAGGCACTGAACCTGGCGGTGGGGGCGAAGAACCTGTTCGATGTGTATCCGGAGCGGCAGGCGCCAAGCAGCAAGACCATGACCAAGGGCTATGGGGCCTATTCGCCCTATGGGTTTACCGGGGGTTATTACTACACGCGGTTGACCTATGAATTTTGATTGACCTTTCGGGCCTCATCGCTGGCAAGCCAGCTCCCACAGGTTACGCGATCCCTGTGGGAGCTGGCTTGCCAGCGATAGGGCCCTCAAGATCAAGATTCAATTCACTGATATAAGCCAATCCTAAAATGCACAACTTACATAATTAGCATAGAAGAAAATATGCTTTCACAGCACAGCCCGCAACAGCTTAAGGTCTACCCAACAGACCGACCCCATGCCAGGCGGAGGCCATCACCGAACTCCCCTCTCCTCAAGGAGCCAAGCATGAGCAAGCGACAGATCAAACTCGGCGCGATGATCCACGGTGTCGGTCACGGCTGGGGCGAGTGGCGCCATCCCGACGCTCTGGCCGATGCCAGCGTCAACTTCCGCTTCTACAAGCAGCAGGCCCAACTGGCCGAAGGGGCGAAATTCGACTTCGCCTTCATCGCCGACAGCCTGCATATCCACGCCAAGTCCAGCCCCCACTACCTCAACCGTTTCGAACCCCTGACCATCCTCTCGGCCCTGGCTGCCGTCACCGAGCATATCGGCCTGGTGGCGACCATCACCGTC
Organism: Pseudomonas putida; assembly: GCF_001941965.1. Taxonomy (GTDB): domain Bacteria; phylum Pseudomonadota; class Gammaproteobacteria; order Pseudomonadales; family Pseudomonadaceae; genus Aquipseudomonas; species Aquipseudomonas putida_L. The sequence goes on from NZ_MKZO01000007.1 coordinate 127,267, forward strand.
AGCTACACCGAGCCCTTCCAGGTCGCCCGCCAACTGGCCTCGCTGGACCATATCAGCGGCGGTCGCGCCGGCTGGAACGTGGTCACCTCGTGGCTCTCCGGTACCGCCGACAACTTCGGCAAGGCCGAGCATCCGCCCCATGCCGAGCGCTACCGCATCGCCAAGGAGCATGTGCAGGTCGTCCAGGGCCTGTGGGACTCCTGGGAAGACGACGCCTTCACCCGTGACAAGCAGAGCGGCGAGTTCTTCGATCCGCACAAGCTGCATGCCCTGAACCACCAGGGCGAATTCTTCAAGGTCAAGGGCCCGCTGAACATCGCCCGCTCGCGCCAGGGCCAACCGCTGATCTTCCAGGCCGGCACCTCCGAGGACGGGCGCAATTTCGCCGCGCGCCAGGCCGACGCGATCTTCGTCAGCCCCGAGGGCTTCAGCGACGCCCGCGCCTACTACCAGGACCTCAAGCAGCGCGCGCGCAACTTCGGGCGCAATGCCGACGAGCTGTTCATCCTGCCGGGTATCCGCCCCATCGTCGGCATCGATGCCGAGGACGCCGAGCGCCGCTACCAGCAGGCGCTGGAACTGGTCAGCATCGATGACGCCCTGGTCGCTCTCGGCCGGCCGTTCAACGACTACGACTTCAGCAGCCATGACCTCGATGCGCCCTTCCCTGACCTGGGCGACCTGGGCAGCCAGAGCCACAAGGGCTCGTCCGACCAGCTCAAGCGCATCGCCCGCGAAGAAGGCCTGACCCTGCGCCAGGTGGCCCTGCGTTTCTCCGCACCGAAGCGCGACTTCGTCGGCACCGCGGAGGAAGTCGCCAATGCCGTGCAGGACTGGTTCGAGCACGATGCGGCGGACGGTTTCATCATCAATTCCCTTTTGCCGGACGGCCTGCAGCGTTTCACCGAACTGGTGGTACCGGTGCTCCAGGCTCGTGGCCTGCTGCGTCGCGACTACGAGGGCCAGACCCTGCGCGACAACTTCGGCCTGGCCGTGCCGGACAACCGCAATACCTTGCGTCGCACCCAGGAAGCGGTCGCGTGAACCGCCCATGCCCTCACGCAAGGAGTTAGTTTCATGAGTCTCGAATTCATCGGCCTGATCGGCCCCCAGGAAGGCAGCGAATCCCAGGCCCCCCGTGGTCCGGGGGTTGATCTGGAGTTCATCAAGGCCTTCGCTCAGGCCCAGGAGTACGGCGGTTTCGACAAGGCGTTGCTGGCGGTCGCCACCAGCGCAGCCGACTCGCTGATCATCGCCAGCCATGTTGCCGCCTACACCGAGAAGCTCGGTTTGCTGGTGGCCCACCGTCCGGGCTTCCAGGCGCCGACCTTCGCCGCGCGCCAATTCGCCACCCTCGACCAGCTCAGCCGCGGCCGCGCCTCGATCAACGTGATCACCGGTGGTGACAGCGGCGACCTGCAACGGGACGGCGACTTCCTCGACAAGGACGCCCGCTATGCCCGCACCGAGGAGTACCTGGACGTGGCCAAGCAGGTGTGGACCGCGACCCAGCCGTTCAGCCATGACGGCGCGCACTACCAGGTCCAGGACAACCTGACCCTGGTCAAGCCGCTGCAGAAGCCGCATATCCCGATCTACTTCTCCGGGGCGTCCGATGCCGCCGTCGAGGTGGCGGCCAAGCACGCCGATGTCTACATGATGTGGGGCGAGCCGCTGGAGCAGGTGCGCGAGCGCATCGCCAAGGTGCGCCGGGCGGCGGCCAGATACGGGCGGGAAAAGCACATTCGCTTCAGCCTGTCGCTACGGCCGATTCTCGGGGCGACCGAAGAGGAAGCCTGGGCCCGCGCCGAGCGGATCCTGGCGGACGCCAAGGTGCTGCATGAACAGCGGGCCGGCAAGCGCCGCGAGCTGAACGTGGGCAAGAACAACGTCGGCTCCTCGCGCCTGGTGGAACTGGCGAGCCAGAAGGTGGTGCACGACAAGCGCCTGTGGACTGCGATCGCCGCGTTGACCGGCGCGGCGGGGAACTCGACTTCTCTGGTAGGCACGCCGGACCAGGTGGCCGGGGCGGCGCTGGAGTATTACAACCTCGGGGTGACCACCTTCCTGTTCCGTGGCTTCGATCAACTGCGCGATGCGGTGGAGTATGGGCAGGAGCTATTGCCGCGTATTCGATCCCTGGTGGCGCAGCAAGCGCAGGGGAAACGGGCCAACGGCTGAGGCCCCAATCGCCGGCAACGCCGGCTCCCACAAGGTCCGGCGGCGCACACGATCCCTGTGGGAGCCGGCGTTGCCGGCGATGAGGCCCTAAAGAACAGCACAAACGCCCCGCGCAAAAAAAACCGCCGGCAACCCTGCCGGCGGTTCAAACGTAGCGCAGATATGAAGATAGTGCCGTCGCACCCAAAGGGACCTTTCCAGAGGGGCGACACCAGTATCCCCATCCAGCCCTCACCCTGCTTGTTCGTCCCTGCCAGTCGCTTGCACCTCGTTGCCAGGCCCGACGATTGTGTCGGCGCCTGACGGCGGGGCTGAATTACAAGGCGGTGGATAACGCCCTGATCAGATCACCACCCTCGCCACCTGCTCCTGCAACTGCCTGGACACCCGCTTCAACCCCTCGCACGCCTCCCCCGTCTGCTGCAAGGTCCGGGTCCCGGTCGAAGCCGCATCATGGATCCGGGTGATGCTGCGGTTGATCTCGTCCGCCGTCGCCGCCTGCTGCTCCGAGGCACTGGCGATCTGGAACGCCATCTGGCTGACCGTCCCCGCCGACGCGGTAATCCGTTCCAGCGCCTGCCCGGCCCGGGCCGAGGCCTCCACCGGGTGCTGCGCCGCCGCGACATTGTGGCCGATCTGCTGCGCCGCCTGCCCTGCCCCCGCCTGCAGCCGGTTGATGATCTGCTGGATCTCCAGGGTCGATTGCTGGGTGCGCATGGCCAGGCTGCGCACTTCGTCCGCCACCACCGCGAAGCCACGCCCGTGGTCCCCGGCTCGGGCGGCCTCGATGGCGGCATTCAGTGCCAGCAGGTTGGTCTGCTCGGCAATCGCGGTGATCACGTCCAGGACCTGGGCGACGCTCCCCGAGTCCGTGGCCAACTGGTCCACCACTCGCCGGCTTTCCTGCAAGCCGTCCGCCAGTACGCCAATGGCACTGACCGTCTCGTCCACCGTGCCGCGCCCTTCGCTGGCCTGGCGTTCGGCATCCTCGGTGGCGCGGGCGGCAACACTGGCGTTCTGCGCCACTTCCTGCACGGTGCTGACCATCTGGGTCATGGCCGCGACCACGCTGTCGGTCTCCAGTTGCTGGGCCGCCATGTTGTCCTGGGCCGCCCGGGTGATCTCGCCTAGATCGTCACTGGCCCGGGCAATCGCCTGGCTGGCCTCGACCACGCTGGCGGTGACGTCATGGGCGGCCAGCACCAGGCTGTTGAAGCTGCGCGAGACCTGGCTCAGTTCGTCGTCACCGTCCACCGGCAGGCGCAGGGTCAGGTCGGTATGGCCCTGGGTGGCGCGGGCCAGGGCGTCCACGGTGTCATTGAGCGGACGGATGATGCTGCGCACCAGCAGCCAGGCGAACAGGATCAACACCAGCAAGGCCGCGCCGACCACCACCGCCGGCCAGCGCAGCACCTGGTTGACCTCGTCCTGCACGTCCTGGGGGTGAATGCCGCTGGCCAGCACCCAGCCCCAGGGTTTGAACAGCAGCACTTCGGAAACCTTGTACTCCGCCTGCCCGCCGTTGGCCCGGGGGAACCAATAGTCCACGGTGCCACGCCCCTGGCTGCGGGCGGTCTCGACCATCTCGCGGGAGAACGGCTTGCCATTGACGTCCTTGAAGTCCGCCAGTTGCTTGCCCACCAGGCCCGGCGCGGTGGGATGCATGAGCATGCGGTGGTCGAGGTCGATCACCAGCAGGTAGTTGTCGCCCAGGTAGCGGATGGTGCTGACCGCCTGCAGCGCCTGGCGCTGCGCCTCGTCCAGGCCCAGATGGCCATCGCGGGCCTGGCGCTCGTAGTGGGCGAGGATGTTCGACGCGGTGTTCAGCGCGGTGCCGACCCCGGCCATCTTCTCCGCCAGCAGGCTGCGTTGCAGGGTCAGCCCGAGCCAGCCGCTCAGGCACAGAACAAACAGGGAAATGCACGCCACCAGCAAGGTGACACGGGAACTGATGCGCAGTGTTCTCAACCCGGACATGGAATGCCTCGTTATTGTAATAAGTGATGGCAGGCACGCCTGCGCCTGCAAACATACACTTATGAATCCAAATTAACGAGACATTACGCAAAGAATCATCTGCGAATGAACGATAAAGGCCATTCGAACTATTGATTACGATTCATATCTGTTTTCTGATCTGGCAGGGCGACGATTTTTTCGACCTGCACCAGGCGCAGCACCGGCGGCCCGGACGGGCGCTGGCGCGGCGGGCGTTTCTCGGTCATCTGCCGCAGTTGCGCCTCCAGGCGATCGGCTTCCGCAGCCAGCTGCCGCAGTGCCTCCACCATCTCCCGGGCGGACTCGGGGTCAGTGGGGCTTGGCTCCCGGGCCAGGGATTTGATCAAGGCGTGATAGCGCCCGATCAGGGTCTTGAACAGCAGCATCCATACCTCCGGCATCCTGTTGAAGGTCTTGTGTCCACGGGGCGACCCGCAGACGCTCGTCCAGCCGCGCGGCTTCCTGCAGCAAGGCCTCGCTGGCGGCACGGGCCTGGCGCGAGCGCCAGCCCGAGGTGAATCCCAGGCGCTGGACCTCCGCCAGCGCCTCATCCAGTTCCTGCACGCCACGTGCCTGCGCTTCGCACGCCACGGCAATCGACAGGCCGCGTTCCTCGATGTTGCTGGCTGCGGCGCTGATTCCGGCCAGGGCCAGGTTGGCGTCGTAGGTCTGGTCGCGGCCCTGGCGCGCCAGCACGCGCACCTCCTGGCCCAGGGCGACCGGTGCGGTCAGCACTGTCTGGTCGACACTGCGCAAGGCCATGAGGGTGGCGCTGAGCCCGGCCTGGCCCTTGAGCGCCAGCTTCATCGACTGTCGCGATTCGCTGCCGACCTGATGGGCATCGTCGGCCAGTTGCCGGCCCTCGACCTTGATCTGGGCAAAGGCGGACAGCGCCCGGTCGAGCTTGCGCTGCTGTTGTTGCAGGGCTGTGTCGCACTCGTTGCTCAAGGCACCGACCTGGATCGCCAGTTCGCCGAGATGGGCCAGTTCCGCGTGTATCAGGCCCAGGCTGTCGTTGACCTCGCGTTGCAAGGCGCGGCTGCGTTCGCGCAGGGTACGGGCGTACGCGCGACAGCGCAGCAGACGCGCGTGCTGGTCCAGGCACAGCCCAAGCAGCAGCACCAGGGCGCAGGCGCCCGCGACAGCGGGCAGGCCGAGGACCGGCTCCAGCGCCAGCAACAGGACGCCGAGGAGGATCAGGGTGTAACGGAGGAAAAAGGCGATTCGTGACATGCGGGCGGAAGGTCCCTCGACGGCGGCGCAAACGTGTGCGTATCAGTTTGGCGGGTTTTTCCCCAGGCATCTCCTGGCGGTGGCCGGGGGATAAATGAAAGGCCCGCACGGATAAACGAAAGCCTCAACCTTCTTCCCGGTAGCGCCCCGGGCCCATGCCGAACCAGCGCTCGCAGGCCTTGTTGAAGGCGCTCTGATGACGGAAGCCGACCTGGTAGGCGATCTGCTTGAAGCTCAGGTTGCTGTTGCGCAGCAGGCGATGGCTGTCGCGCAGGCGTACTTCGTCGAGCAGGCGCAGGAAGGTATGGCCCTCGCCTTCCAGGCCGCGACTCAAGCGCTGGCCGCTCAGGCCCAGGGCCTCGGCGACCAGGGCCAGGGTCACCGGGCGGCCCTGGCTCAGTTGTTCACTGATGACCCCGCGGACTTTCAGGCTCAACCGATCACCGCCCAACTGGGCCAGCCAGCGCGCCAGGTAGTCGCTGTGCACCGCATGCAGCGCAGGGTCGTGGCTGGCCACGCTCAGTGCCGCGTCGGCATGGCTGAACAGCAGGGCGTTCTGCGCCGCGCCATGGTGGATCTCGTCGCCGTAGACGCGGCGGGCATTGGCCGTTACCACGCACGGCGGATAGCTCAGTTCCGCGCGCACGGGGCGGATCGCCCGCCCTGGCACCAGCCAGCACAGCAGGCCGACGGTGATTGCCGCCACGGCATCGATGAACACCCGGGACAGTTCACGCTGCCCGGTGCCGGTGGGCACCCCGACCAGACGCACGCCGTCGCTGCGCTCCTCGACGAACAGGCAGAACCCGGTGCCGACCAGATGATGATGCTCGGCCAGGCTGACCAGTACGCTCTTGATGGTCGGGCTGGACATCACCGCGTAGCCCAGCGGCCCGAGGTTGGACGGATGGGCATGCTCGAAGGCGCGCAGGCCGATGCCCGGATCGCCGCTGAGCAGGCTGGCCTGCTCGAACACGCCGTCAAGACTGGCCAGGGGGATGAAGGCCGGTGCCGAACTGGTCAGCAGCGGCTCGGCCAGGCGCTGGCACAAATCACGAACGGCGGGCTGGGCGCCTCCCAGGGCGGTGATCAGGGCGCTGGCGAAGGCCCGCGAAACGGTTGGCATGAACGGATTCCAGAAACGAATGGGTCAGGCATGGCCGGGGTCAGTCGTATGACCACCGAAAGCGCATTTGACTCAATGAATCGTCTTCCAGGACACAACCTTTAATGGCGTAAGGGCTTTCCCGATAAGGGTTGTGGAGGGGTTAGGGGAAACCATCAAGCGGCTGGCAGGGGTGGAGTGGTTGTCGCATGACCTTGGTCTTGGCAGGCTTTTGGGGATCGAAACGGACCCTGTGTGGCTTGTCGGACCGCCGCACTGCAGCGATCCCGGTGGCGAATTCAGCATGGCAATTCCGGTGTTCCGATAAACACGTCTCGACCAAACCGGAAAGATAAAGCCATTTCCTGCTGATCACTCAGAATCGTCCTACATACCCCGCCAAATATCCTCCCCATCCTCTGGCCGGTCGGCCTGCATACCTTCGGAACACCGGAAGGTTGTCGCAGGCCCTTACCCGTTATCGAGTACGACTCGATGGCCCAGTCCAGAGGAAATGCAGTAATGGATGGATATTTCATACGCCGGGGAGACAAGACCAGTTGCGGTGGCGAGGTCACCGGGTCCGACAGCCTGATCACCATCATGGGCATCGAACATGCCCGCGAGGGTGACAGCGTTACCTGTGGGGTCACCGGCCTGACTTACCAGATACAGGGTGGTGTGTCTTACATCACCAGCTCGGGCCTGCGGGTTGCGGGCACCCTGGATAGCGTCAGTGGCTGCCCGTGCAAGGCCAGCCTGTATCACACCTGGACCGGCTCGACCTACGAGAAAGAAGGCACGCCAACGGCTCGCACAGCAGCCCCGCCACCTGCCAGTCAACCCGGGAGTGCTTCCACCCGTACAGCCCCCGCCGGTTTTGCGCCAGCCACTGCCCCATCGGAACAAGAAGACTGCAGCGGCTGTTTCCAGCTTATCAACCAACGCTACCTGCCTTGCGGGCTACGCAGCTACGCCCTGCTGCAAAACGGCGAGCGGGTTGCCGACAGCCGACTCAACGAAGAAGGCTTCAGCAACATCGGCACCAGCTCCAAGCCCATCAGCACGCAACTCGCCATCGCCGCCCCCTCGCCTGTTCTGGAGTAACTGCCCATGTCCTTGAAAGATTTCCAACAAACCACCGCACTGGGGCCGGATGCCCTGTTCCTGCTGGAAGGCGTGACCTTCGACACCTCGCCCGGCGGGCGGCACAGGCCGAAGCAGATCGTGATCAATGCGTTGCCGCTGAGCAAAGTCCCGGTGGCGATGCGGAAGATGGGGTGGCATACGTCGGCTGCGTTGATGCAACGGTGGTTTGATACTCCGGGGTGGGAAATGCCGGAACAGTGGAAAAGCGAACAAGGCCAACCAGTGGCCACGGACCTGCCAACAACACGGTGTGACGAAACCATCGTGAAAATGAGTTGGGCGATGGGCTTCGAGCGATGCCAGGCCGCGGTAAGTAGAGCTGAATCGGCCCTGACCACGCCAAACGCGATCAATCGACTAAAAAGCCTGCTGGAACAGGCCGGCTGGAAGAAATCAGGGGTCGTCACCCTGGGTTCTCCCGATTTTTCGGCGCGAGAGATCGACGCATCCTCTCAAGTCAATTACGCGGTACTTGGCACTCTGTCCGATACCCTTGACGATATGTATGGAGCGCTGGGTATCGCCACATTGAAAGTAGGTGTCGCCGGAAAAACGTTCAGCAAAATTGATTCAGAGACCCAACGAGTTAGAAATTATTTCCAGACTGAACATATTGGCTTCTATATTCGTGACCATTATGACTTCAATGGAATTCAATTCTTGGGAATCTGGACAGAAGATCGAGTCCTTACCAAGCCGGAAATGATGCGAGCAGCCGTTCCAAGCGGCCAATCGATTTATAACTGGGCCACAGACGAGTTCGCACTCATCAGAAATAATGACTTCAGAAAATACAGAGAAAAAACGGGAATGGGTGGCGACTATGTTATCTACTCCGATGTCCTTTGGAAAAAATCAAACATGGTCATCGACCTAGGCGACGCACTGTGAGGCGTCTATGGAAACTTTCTCTATTTACCACTGCCATCTCAGGACTCTGGTTCGCGTCCGAATGGTGGGAAAAAGGTCTCGCCTCACCCAAGTATGAAGTCAGGCAAAGCCCTAACGGATGCTCCAGCATCCAGACCTTCAAACCTTTCTGGTTGCTACCCGATATCCTGCATCGAGAATTTCCGCCTAATGAAGGCGGTGGGGGACACTGGTTTCCCGCCTGGGAGGTCCCTGGCTTCTACCGTTTATATGACAACCACAATGGTCAATTGATTGGAGAAACCGTGATTTACGACCTTGCGTTTTCCGGAGGTGGTTTGGACTGGGATCGCGGCGGTGGCGTCTGGGTTGGGATGACTTATGTAGGCCCGAGTATCCGGGACTGTATTGGCGCCAAGCCTGTGAAGTAAAACTGCGATTGATAGAACCTGGAAGAATAGCGTGGCAACCGGCCCCGGTCGGTTGCCACGCGCACGGGCTCGAGTGCACATGAAAACAGAGGCGAAGTCTGCAACGGCATGGGAATCTCGGAGTACGCATATTCCGCTGATTCTCGCTGCATTATTGAGCCTGTTTTCCTGGCTTCTTTCTGAGTGGTGGGAGAAAGGACTAGCCACTCCACTGAACGTCACAGTCAGTCCAAATGGGTGCTATCGGGTCGAAAGCTTCAAACCCTTCTGGCTGCTTCCAGACATGTTTCATCGGGAGCACGACCCAAATGATGACAGGGAACCCACCTGGTTTCCCCATTGGGAATACCCCGGCTTCTATCGTCTGTACAATCACCGCAGCGGAGCGCTGTTGGGAGAGAGCCGTGTCTATGACCTGGCCTACGCCAGTGGTCCATTGACTTGGGGAGCAGGGTCAAAAAGTGTTTTTGCCGGCATGATTTATCTGGGCCCCAACACCTTGGATTGCATAGGTGACAATCCTTCTGGATAAAGAATAGTTACGTGATCCCGACACCCTCAAGGTCGCTCTCGGTCTTGAGGGTAATCAGCAGGTACCGGGAGCCCTGCCGTCACACCGATTGGGTATCAACAACCTCTCTTCGCTTGGCACGCAGCGACAAGCCACTTCCCATCCTGCATCTGTAGGATAGTGATCCACCCCCATTACCCCGACACTCTGCCCCAGGCCCTGCCCACCCCGGCCACCCGAAACCCCTGACGAAACCAATAACAAAAGTCGCACAGAGGTAGTTGCCCATGTCCCGGCACGAACACGATCCCGCCCGCCTGTTGCAGGCTTTCAGCAGCATGAGCCTGGAGCTCCAGCGCCTGGCGCAGAACCAGGACCTCGAGGATTTCCACCGCCCGGCCCTGGAATGCATCGGCCAACTGCTGCCCTTCGCCAGCGCCTGGTGGGGCCGTGCGGCGCTGATCGACGGGCTGCCGGAAGAACACAGCTCCTATCTGCACAAGCTGCCGGCCAGCTACCTGCCGGACTGGCAGTCGATCCGCCATATCGACGTGACCGTGGGCCGGGTGCATGCCCATCCGGGTCAGTCGGTGATCATCGACATGGCCGACCCGGCCAACGGCCCCGGCCTCAACTGGCTGGGCCAGGCCTACGGCATCGGCGAGCTGCTGTGCGTGGTGCATATCGATCCCCGCACCCAGCTCAGCGACCACCTGGCCCTGTACCGCGCCCCCGGTGCGCCGCGCTTCAGCGAGCAGGACCGGCTGATCCTCGACAACGCCATGCTGCATCTGGTGGCGGCGGTATCGGCCAACCAGATCCGCACCCTGGTGACCAAGCGCGAATCCCTCAGCCCGGCACGCAACCTGGCCCTGGCAGTGTGCGACCAGCGCGGCACCCTGCAATGCGCCGAACGCGGGTTCGTCGACCTGCTGCTGGGCGAATGGCCAGACTGGAACGGGCCGCTGCTGCCAGTGCCGGTGGACGCCCGCGGCCACGAGGGCAAGCACCTGCAGATCGAGGCCTCGGCGGTGGGCGACCTGTTTCTCCTCGCCGCCCGCGCCCGCACCCCGCTGGCCCAGTTGAGCCCGCGGGAGAACGATGTCGCCCAGGGCTTCGGCGAAGGCAAGACCTACAAGGAGATCGCCCGCGACCTGGGCATGGCGCCGAATACCGTGCGCCACCATATCCGCGCCATCTATCACAAGCTCGGGGTCAACGATAAGACCCGCATCGCCCATCTGCTGCACACCCCGCCCGACTGACCCGGGCCGCTGATCCGCACTGACCGCCCCGCCGGCGTTGTTCACCGGCGACGGCCCCGCTTTGCCTGCGATTTGCCAACAACCAGAAGAAGAGACGCAACGACCATGAAGCACACCCTGATCACCGCCCTGGCCCTGGCCAGCGGCTTGTCGGCCCTGCACGCCCAGGCCGCCGACCTCAACGCCCGGGACTTTTTCGGCGCCCCGGCCGGCACCAGCCTCGGCGTGCTGTATCTGCCGGCCACCCGTGCCGGTGATTTCCACGGCCCGGCCGACAGCACCGGCAAGGCCGAACTGAAGGTCAACGCCGTGGCTTACCGCCAGGTATTCTTCACCGACCTCTGCGGCACCCTGTGCACCCCGCAGTTCATCGTGCCCTTCGCCGATATCGATGCGCGCCTGCCCGGCGCCAGCCGGCACACCGGTGAAAGCGGCTTTGGCGACCCGCAGGTGGGCGGCACGCTGTTCTTCATCAACGATGCGACGACGCGCACCTACAGCGGCCTGCTGACCCTGATCACCCTGCCGGTCGGCGAGTACCACGGGCAGAACCCGGACGTCTCGCCCGGGGCCAATCGCTGGGGCGCCACCTTCGTGTACAACTACACCCAGGGTATCGGCGAGAAATGGGTGCTGGAGGCCAACCTCGAAGCCCAGCTCTACGGCAAGAACGACGACTACTTCGGCGCCGACCTCAAGCAGGATCCGCTGTACCGCCTGCAAGCCTTCGCCTCCTACGACTTCACCCCCGCCACCTACGGCGCCCTGCGCCTGATCCACGCCGACGGCGGCGAGCTGCGGATCAACGACCAGCGCATCGACGACACCCACAAGCGCTACACCCAGGTCGGCTTCGAGGTCGGTCATTGGCTGGATAAACAGAACCAGCTGATGTTCAGCATGTCGCAGAACGTCGCCACCGACAACGGCTACCACGGCACCGACGCGTTGCTGCGTCTGGTCCATGTGTTCTGACGGAGGCATGCCGATGAGTAGCAAACCCTTGTCCGCCGCCGCTCCCGCTTCGTCGCAGGTGGCCCTGCTGGCCGCCATCGTGCTGTTCGCGGCGATCACCCCGACCATCCTGATGACCGCCCCGGCGGTGGCGGCGCAACTGGCCACGCAATGGCAACTGGCGCCCTCGCAGATCGGCGACCTGTTCTCGGTGGAACTGGGCGCCATGAGCCTGGCCACCCTGCCCGCCTTCTGGTGGCTCAAGCGCGTCGACTGGCGCCGTGCGGCGCTGCTGGCCGGGGTCGCCTTCATCGCCGCCAACCTGCTGTCGATCTGGGCCACGGATTATCCGACGCTGCTCGCCCTGCGCTTTGGCAGCGCCCTGGCCGGCGGTTCGCTGATGATCGTGTGCCTGTCCAGCGCCGCGTCCACGGCCAATCCGAGCCGGGTCTACGGCCTGTGGGTGATGGGCCAGCTGGTGGTCGGGGCGATCGGCCTGAGCGCGCTGCCGCCGCTGTTCGAGCGCTACGGCCTGGCCGCCTGCTACCTGCTGCTGGCGCTGCTGATGAGCCTGTTCCTGCCACTGGCGCGCTATTTCCCTGCCGCTGCGCCGGTTGCGCAGCCGGGGCTGGAAGCTGCGCCGGCGGTGGCGAACTGGAAAGTCGCCCTGGGCATCCTCGGCATCCTCAGTTTCTACATCAGCCTCAGCGGCGTGTGGACCTTCATCGGGGCGATCAGCGCCGCGGCCGGGATCGCCGCCGGGGCCAGCGGCGAGGTGCTGGCGATCGCCACCCTGATGGGCATCGTCGGCGCCGGCTGCGCCTCGCTGATCGGCGAGCGCGTGCCGCGCGGCGTGCTGTTGCTGCTGGGCTACGGGGCCATGGTCGGCTCGGTGTTGCTGCTCCTCGGCCAGCCGGCCCTGGCCCGGCTGGCGCTGGCGGCGCTGGTGTTCAAGTTCACCTGGACTTTCATCCTGCCGCTGGTTCTCGCCTGCCTGGCCGACCTCGACCGCTCCGGACGCCTGATGAACGCCTCCAACCTGGTGATCGGCGGTGGCCTGGCCATCGGGCCGGCCATCGCCGGGCGCCTGATCGAAGGCAGCGGTGGCTTCCAGGCGCTGCTGATCGGCGCCGCCAGCCTGACCTTCATTTCCCTGTTGCTGATCCTCGGCTGCCGTCGCGGCGCCTGAACACTCCCTTTTTACCCTGGAAAGACGGAATCACCATGAGCCGAAACACTGCCTTCTTCTTCGACGAACTGAGCCTCTGGCACAGCGCCGGCCTGCACGCCCTGACCCTGCCGGTGGGCGGCTGGGTGCAGCCGCCGGCCGCCGCCGGGCATGCCGAATCGCCGGAAACCAAGCGCCGCCTGAAAAGCCTGCTGGACGTCTCCGGCCTGACCCGCCAGTTGCAGGTGCGCAGTGCCGCGCCTGCCAGCGACGAGGATCTGCTGCGGGTCCACAGCGCCGGCTACCTGCAACGCTTCAAGGCCCTGAGCGATGCCGGCGGCGGCGAACTGGGGCCCCATGCGCCGATCGGGCCGGGCAGCTACGAGATCGCCAGGCTGTCCGCCGGCCTGGCCATGGCGGCGGTGGATGCGGTGCTGGCCGGCGAGGTGGACAACGCCTATTCGCTGTCCCGCCCGCCAGGTCATCACTGCCTGGCCGATGGCGCCATGGGCTTCTGCTTCCTGGCCAATATCGCCATCGCCATCGAGGCGGCCAAGGCCGGGCGCGGGCTGGGCAAGGTGGCGGTGATCGACTGGGACGTGCACCACGGCAACGGCACCCAGTCGATCTTCGAGGAGCGTGGCGATGTGCTGAGCATTTCCCTGCACCAGGACGGCTGCTTCCCCGCCGGCTACAGCGGTGAAGAGGACCGGGGGCGCGGTGACGGGCTGGGGGCGAATATCAATATTCCCCTGCCGCCGGGCAGCGGGCATGTCGCCTATCTGCACGCGATGGAGCGTATCGTGGTGCCGGCGCTGGAGCGCTTCGAGCCGGAACTGATCATCGTCGCCTGCGGCTACGACGCCAACGCCGTCGACCCGCTGGCGCGCATGCTGCTGCACAGCGACTCGTTCCGCGAAATGACCCGGCGGGTGCGCGAAGCGGCCGAGCGCTTGTGTCAGGGCCGCCTGGTGCTGGTGCATGAAGGGGGGTACTCGGAGGCCTATGTACCGTTTTGCGGGCTGGCAACGATCGAGGAACTGGCCGGAGTGAGGACTGGCGTGGAGGATCCGATGCTGGAGTTCGTGCAGTTGCAGCAGCCAAGTCCGGTGGTGACGGCATTCCAGCGGGAACTGGTGGAGAGCATGGCTGGCCGGGTGTTATGAGGCGTGGCTGATGGCCTCATCGCTGGCAAGCCAGCTCCCACAGGGTCCTGCGTCGTTCGCAGATCCCGGCTAGGCTCGGTCAACTGTGGGAGCGGGTTTACCCGCGATGAGGCCATCAGCCGCTACCTAAACACCTGCCAATCAGCCCCGTCATCAACCTCGACAATAATCCGCCGCAGCGGCCCGACCAGCGCCTTGTGCTGCCCCTCGTCGCAAGTCGGCAAGAACACCGAGAGCACCCGCGGGTCATAGAACCGGAAATTCAGCACCCGCCGGTCCTCGGTGCGCACCCTGAGGAATTTCTTGCAGTGCCGGCGCAACGCGTCCATCGACAACTGCGCCGGCGCCACCAGCAGGATGCCCCAGGCCTTGCCCCAGCCCAGCTCGAGCAATTCGAGGCTCACGGGCGCCCGCGCCGGCAACCTGACCAGCCACGGCGCCGCCGCCTTCAGGCGCGGGATCAAGGCGCCGGCATACAGGCATTCCCGTTCCAGGCCACTGCGCTCCAGCCATTTCAGGATCGCCGGGTCCCGGGCACCGTCGAGCAGATAGTAGAGCTGCTCGTGCGCCGCTTCATCAGTGTCGGGCCAGAGCAGTTCCATCAGCGTTCCAGTCATTGCTTGCCCTCGCATATTTCACAGAACGGCGTGCCACTTGCGGCCGCTGCTTCGAGCGCGGCCGCCTGGGCACCCTGGGCCATTTCCCGGGCGGTGGGCTCGGCGGGCGGCTGCGCCCTGGCCTGTTCGCAGACTTCACAGAACGGCGTAGCCGCCTGCGCCGCCTGCTCAAGCATCGCCGCCAGGGTGTCCTGCGCCACCGCCACGTCGGCGGGCGGTTCGTCAGCAGGCTCCGCACTGACCGGTTGCGCAGGCGCGACAACCGGCTGCGGCGGCAGCACCTCGACCCGCTCCGGCTGCGGCGCCGCCTTGGCCACCGGCGCAGCCACGACCACCACCGCGTCGGCCGCCCGGGTGATGACCTGCGCACGCCAGGCATAGATATCGGCGCGCAAGGTGCCGAACTGCAGTTCGTTGGCGACCTGGCGCAACACCTGCTCGTCGCTGAGCCGATGAATCATGAGGATCTGCCGGGCCAGCAGCCCGCGCATGTCGAACAGGCGATGCCGCAGGTAGCGCTGCACGAAGGCATCGGCCTGCCAGGCATCCTGCAGATCGACACGCTGCTGCCAGACCAGGTTGGCGCGGTCATGGACAACAGCCTCGAACCCGACCTGTTCACACAGGCCGATGTGCTCGACGCCATCGGCAACCCATAGGCGCATGCTCCGTCCCTGATGCCTGGAAAAATGAGAGCACACACTACCGCGAGCAATGGCCTTTAGCCAGATCGCCGCGCGAATACTGGCCCTGTGCGGTCCTATCCCGTACCATCGCGCCCTCGCCGGTTTCCGCAGGAAGCCCTGCAGGTACAGCGCCTGCTCTTCGAACATGTCACTGGGTACTGCCGTTCCATGCTTGCATCCCGTCTCGCCATCGCCCCGCGTCTCCTGGGCCAGGCCCTGTGGGTCGGCGCCCTGCTGGGCCTGGCGGTCATCGCCGCGACCAGCATCGGCGAAACCCGCCTGGGCCTGTCCACAGTGCTCGAGGTACTGGGCAACCGAATGTGGGATGCCGGGAATGTCATCGACCCCATAGACGCCGGGATCATCTGGAACTACCGCCTGCCCCGCGCCCTGGTGGCCGCCGCCTGCGGTGCCGGGCTGGCAACTGCCGGCGTGGTGTTGCAGGCGCTGCTGCGCAATCCGCTGGCCGACCCCTACCTGCTCGGCATCTCCGCCGGGGCGTCCACAGGCGCGGTGCTGGTGACCCTGATCGGCTTCGGCGCCGGCGCCCTGAGCATGTCCGGCGGGGCCTTTATCGGTGCCTTGAGCGCCTTCGCCCTGGTCAGCCTGCTGGCGCGCGGTGCCAGGGGCCCGGGCGGCAATGGCCGGATCATCCTCGCCGGCATCGCTGGCTCGCAGCTGTTCAACGCCCTCACCTCCTTCCTGATCACCGCCTCGGCCAGTGCCGAACAGGCGCGTGGCCTGATGTTCTGGCTGCTGGGCAATCTCAGCGGCGTGCGCTGGCCGGCGGTGTGGCTGGCGCTGCCGGTGGTCCTGCTGGGGCTGCTGCTGTGCCTCTGGCATCGGCGCACGCTGGACGCCTTCACCTTCGGCAGCGATTGCGCCGCAGCCCTGGGTATCGATGTGCAGCGGGTGCGTATCGTGCTGGTGGCCGGTACCGCGCTGATGACCGCGGTGCTGGTGTCCATCGTCGGTTCCATCGGCTTCGTCGGCCTGGTGATCCCCCATGCCGTGCGCCTGCTGGTCGGACCGCGGCACGCCCGCCTGCTGCCGCTCAGCGCCTTGTGCGGGGCGCTGTTCCTGATGGCGGCGGATGTGCTGTCGCGCACCCTGCTCAAAGGCCAGGTGCTGCCCATCGGAGTGATTACCGCACTGGTCGGGGCTCCGGTCTTCGCCCTGATCCTGGTACGCGGGCAGCGCCGGCCATGAATGCCTTCAGCGAAGCCAGCGCCGTGCTTGGCTGCCGTGGCCTGGGCTACCGGGTCAAGGGCGCGGTACTGCTCAGCGACGTCGAGTTGCAGGTCCGCAGCGGCGAAACCCTGGGCGTCGTCGGGCCCAACGGCTCCGGCAAGTCGACCCTGCTCAAGCTGTTGGCCGGCTTGTTGCGACCGCACAGCGGCGAGGTCCGGCTCGGCGGGCGGGCATTGCAAGGCCTGCGGCGTATCGAGGTGGCCCGCACCCTGGCGATGGTGGAGCAGCAGGCCGGCACCGAGGACAGCATCAGTGTGCGCGATGCCGTGGAACTGGGGCGTACCCCCTGGCTATCGGCACTGGCGCCATGGAGCGCGAACGACACCGCGATCGTCGAGCAGTCGCTGCACGCCGTGGGCATGGCACACATGGCCGGACGCGCCTGGCATAGCCTGTCCGGTGGCGAACGGCAACGCGTGCACATCGCCCGGGCCCTGGCCCAGCAGCCGCAGATTCTCCTGCTCGACGAACCGACCAATCACCTGGATATCCAGCAGCAACTGGGCATCCTCGGGCTGGTGCAGCGCTTGCCGGTGACCACCCTGGTCGCCCTGCATGACTTGAACCAGGCCTTGGGCTGCGATCGCCTGGCGGTGATGGACAAGGGACGCCTGGTGGCGCTGGGGGCGCCGCTGGAGGTGCTGACGCCGCAACGATTGCGGGAAACCTTCGGAGTACAGGGCGATGTGCTGGAGGATCCGCGGGATGGGAGTCGGTATCTTCGCTTGCGGCCCTTGCAGTAACTGACAGGGCCTCATCGCCGGCAACGCCGGCTCCCACAGGGTTCACACCATAACTGGACTGCCCCCAAGAAATTGGAGACTAATCCAACCCTTGGGGGAGTTATGAAGTACACCGAACAGTTCAAGCTGGCAGCCATCACTGCCTATCTAGAGGGCAGTGATGGTTTTCGAAAGGTAGCCCAGCATTTCAACATCGATT
>NZ_MKZO01000008.1 GCF_001941965.1 Pseudomonas putida
TGTGTTAGGCCTGCCGCCAGCGTTCAATCTGAGCCATGATCAAACTCTTCAGTTCAATACTGCTTGGGTTTTGAGAAAACCCTAAACTTGGCTCAGCAATCTCAAAATGAACTATTTCGATTTCTCGCATAGTCACTTGTGATGCTGATAATCTTTCTGACTATCAGTCCATTATCACAAGCACCCACACGAATTGCTTGATTCAGTTGTTAAAGAGCGGTGGCTGAAGCCTTTCGCTTCAACCGAGGCGCGCATTCTACGCTTTCCTCAGAGCCTGTCAAGCGTTTATTTTGAAGTTTTTCAGAATTTGTCTTTGAACTTCAACCTCTTGACTCGCTGCGATCTCTCGTTAGCGGGAGGCGAATTCTACAGCGTTACAACCTGCTGTCAACCACCTTTTTCAACCGCTTTCGGAGAAGACCGAAACACTTCCGATACTATCTTGAACATCTAACTCGTTGAATCTCAAGGAGTTTTCCGTTCCGACTGCGCCGGAAGTGGGGCGAATTATAGAGAAACTAAATGGGGCGTCAAGCATTAATTTGAAATTGATTCAAATCAGTCCTGACGCCCCCTTTTGCCTCTATATATAGAGGCCGGCGCTCAAAGCACTCCAGCCTCACGCAGTTGCTGGATAGCCTCGGCCTCAAGGCCCAGGACCCCAGCCAGGATCTGCTCGGTATGCTCGCCCAGCAGCGGCGGCGCATTGCGGTACTCCACCGGCGTTTCCGAAAGCCGGATCGGACTGGCCACCTGCGGAACGGTCCCGGCCAGCGGATGGGGTATATCGATAGCCAGCCCGCGGGCCTGCACCTGCGGATCGGCAAACATCTGCGCCAGATCATTGATCGGCCCACAAGGCACGCCCGCCAGCTCCAGCTGACTGACCCACTCGGCCGTGGTCTTGAACACCGTGGCCTGGCGAATCAGCGGAATCAGCTCGGCCCGGTTCGCCACCCGCAGCTTGTTGGTGGCGAAGCGCGGATCGTCCGCCCACTGCGGCTGACCGGCCACCTCGGCAAACTTGCGGAATTGCCCATCGTTACCCACGGTCAGGATGAAATCTCCATCCGCAGTAGGAAAGTCCTGATAAGGCACGATGTTCGGATGCGCATTCCCCAGCCGACGCGGCGGTGTACCGGTGGTGAGGTAGTTCATCGCCTGGTTGGCCAGGCACGCCACCTGCACATCCAGCAAGGCCATGTCGATATGCTGCCCGCCGCCATGCTGATCACGATGGGCGAGGGCGGCAAGGATCGCCACCGTCGAATACAGCCCGGTCAGGATATCCGTCAGCGCCACCCCGACCTTCACCGGCCCGGCCCCATCCTCACCTTCCGGACGCCCGGTCAGGCTCATCAGACCGCCCAGCCCCTGGATCATGAAGTCATACCCGGCGCGCTTGGCATAAGGACCGGTCTGACCGAAACCGGTAATGGAGCAATAGATCAGGTTCGGATTGATCTGACGGAGGCTTTCGTAGTCCAGCCCATAGGCAGCCAGGCCACCCACCTTGAAGTTCTCGATGACCACATCGGACTTCGCCGCCAGCTCACGCACCAGCTTCTGACCCTCGGCCTGGGTGAAGTCGATGGTCACCGACCGCTTGTTGCGGTTGGCCGACAGGTAGTAAGCCGCCTCGCTGGTGTTCTCGCCGCTGCTGTCTTTAAGGAAGGGCGGCCCCCAGGCGCGGGTATCGTCCCCGCTGCCTGGCCGCTCGACCTTGATGACCTCAGCCCCCAGATCCGCAAGGATCTGACCGGACCAGGGCCCGGCCAGTACCCGCGACAGATCCAGGACCCGCAGATGAGAAAGCGCGCCCATGGACTGTCTCCTTATTAATAGAAGGCCTGGATGCCGGTCTGCGCACGACCGAGGATCAGCGCATGCACGTCGTGGGTGCCTTCGTAGGTGTTGACCACCTCGAGGTTGACCAGGTGACGGGCTACGCCGAACTCGTCGGAGATGCCGTTGCCACCCAGCATGTCCCGGGCCAGGCGCGCGATGTCCAGGGCCTTGCCGCAAGAGTTGCGTTTCATGATCGAAGTGATCTCCACCGCTGCCGTGCCTTCGTCCTTCATCCGCCCCAGGCGCAGGCAGCCCTGCAGGCCCAGGGTGATCTCGGTCTGCATGTCGGCCAGCTTCTTCTGGATCAGCTGGTTCGCCGCCAGCGGGCGACCGAATTGCTGACGGTCCAGGGTGTATTGGCGTGCGGTGTGCCAGCAAGCTTCGGCGGCACCCAGGGCCCCCCAGGAGATGCCATAGCGCGCCGAGTTCAGGCAGGTGAACGGACCTTTCAGGCCACGCACATCCGGGAAGATGTTCTCTTCCGGCACGAAGACGTTGTCCATGACGATCTCGCCGGTGATCGACGCCCGCAGGCCGACCTTGCCGTGGATCGCCGGAGCGCTCAGGCCCTGCCAGCCTTTCTCCAGCACGAAGCCGCGGATATCGCCGGCATCGTCCTTGGCCCAGACCACGAAGACATCGGCGATCGGGCTGTTGGTGATCCACATCTTGGCGCCGCTCAGGCGGTAGCCGCCATCCACTTTCTTCGCACGGGTGATCATCGAGCCCGGGTCGGAACCATGGTTAGGCTCGGTCAGACCGAAGCAGCCGATCCACTCGCCACTGGCCAGCTTCGGCAGGTATTTCTGTTTCTGTGCTTCAGTACCAAACTCATTGATCGGCACCATCACCAGCGAGGACTGCACGCTCATCATCGAGCGGTAGCCGGAGTCGATACGCTCCACTTCACGGGCGATCAGGCCGTAGCACACGTAGTTCAAGCCGCTGCCGCCGTACTGCTCGGGAATGGTCGCGCCCAGCAGGCCGACTTCACCCATTTCGCGGAAGATCGCAGGATCGGTCTGTTCATGACGGAAGGCTTCCAGCACACGGGGCGCCAGCTTGTCCTGGGCGAAGCTGTAGGCGCTGTCACGCACCATGCGCTCCTCTTCGGTGAGCTGCTGATCCAGGAGCAGCGGGTCGATCCAGTTGAAGCTTGCTTTGCCGGCCATGTGGGAATCCTCGAAGTAGGAAAGGAATGATTTTTGTCGTGCATTGATCCTAGGCCCGAACGGGCAGGGCGACAAACGAGGATTCCGCAACCTCTTGTGCTAATTTCTCACTTCGTAATGGTGTCGAAGGCCATTTCATAGCCTGATTAGTGAGGTTGACGTATATGCGGCGCAAGATCCCCAGCACCACGGCCCTGGTCTGCTTCGAGGCCGCAGCGCGCCACGAGAGCTTTACCAAGGCGGCGCAGGAACTGTCGCTGACCCAGGGCGCCGTCTGTCGGCAGATCGGCGGGCTGGAGGAGTTTCTCAATGTCGAGCTGTTCCGCCGCTCGCGCCGCGGGGTGAAGCTCACCGAAGCCGGCCTGTCCTACAGCCGCCGGGTGGCGACCCAGCTCGATGCCGTGGAACGCGACACCCTGTCGGTCATGGGCCAGCAGGGCGCCAATGTGATCGAACTGGCGGTGGTGCCCACCTTCGGCACCCAGTGGCTGCTGCCGCGCCTGAAGGATTTCCAGCAACGCCACCCGGAGGTCACGGTCAACCTGACCAACCGCACCCGTCCCTTCCTGTTCGCCGACACCAGCTTCGATGCCGCCATCTACTTCGGGGACGCTGACTGGTCCGGCACGCAATCCCACAGGTTGATGGGGGAAAATCCGGTCCCGGTGTGCAGTCCGTCGCTTTTGGGCAAGCACGGCAAGCTCGACCCGCAGATCATTGCCCAGCTCCCCCTGCTGCAACAGACCACTCGGCCCTATGCCTGGCGCCAGTGGTTCAACAGCCTGGAGATGAACGTCGCCAGGGACATGACAGGCCCGCGCTATGAACTATTCTCGATGTTGGCCCAGGCGGCTATGCACGACATGGGCGTCGCACTGATCCCGCCGTTCCTGATCCAGCGCGAACTGGAGGAGGGCAGGCTGGTAATCGCCAACTCCCACGGGCTGTCCAGCATCAAGGCGTATTACCTGATGATCCCGGAAAGAAAGGTCGAATCGGCCTCCCTGCGCGCTTTCCGCGATTGGCTGGTGACCGAGGCACAGCGCTATGCCGCGGCGCACAAGGACCAAAGGGACTAGCTGACCCGGTAGTCAATTAAATTGAACACCTACAGATATAAGGAAATGTCGCAGTTGCGACAACTGTTTTGGTCGCTCGAAAAAAGCCCTACAACCCCAGTGTTTACGGGGCTTTAACCCTCAAAAACGACCTATTTCGTCCTCTCCACGAAAATTGTCAGAAAATTTTTAAAAATTCTCCTAATGTCGCTAAAGCCCGTGCTTGGCGGGCTTGAGCCTGTCCGTTGCGACATGTGGTCACAGGGTGACTTGTAGTTTCGATAAAGTTTCCATTCAGAACCCATTGAAGCGATCCGGGATCGCTTGCAAAATGCCGCGCCCCGCCTCTTTCAGGCGGGATCGTGCTGATCGGCCGCCCCAGACGCACCATCCGTAGTGCGCTGGTTCAACAACAAAGATCACGCAGGAGAAATGACGTGCACATTGGTGTTCCTCTCGAAACGCAGACGGGCGAAACACGGGTCGCTGCCACTCCCGAAACCATCAAGAAACTGGTGGGCCAGGGTCATCAGGTCACTGTCGAGCGCGGAGCCGGCGTCAATGCCAGCATTCCGGACAGTGCCTACGAGGCAGTCGGGGCCGTACTTGGAAGCGCCGCCGATGCGTTTGGCGCGCAACTGGTCCTCAAGGTCGTAGCGCCCAACGACAGCGAACTGGGCCAGATCAAGAGCGGTGCGGTGCTTGCCGGCATGCTCAATCCGTTCAACAACGAGCTCATCGCCAAGATGGCCGAACGCGGCATCACCGCCTTCGCCCTCGAAGCCGCGCCGCGCACTTCCCGGGCCCAGAGCCTGGACGTGCTGTCCTCGCAGGCCAACATTGCCGGTTACAAGGCGGTGTTGCTGGCTGCTCACCACTATCCACGCTTCATGCCGATGCTGATGACTGCCGCCGGCACGGTGAAAGCCGCCCGCGTGCTGATTCTCGGTGCCGGTGTGGCCGGCCTGCAGGCCATCGCCACGGCCAAGCGCCTGGGTGCGGTGATCGAGGCGTCGGACGTGCGCCCGGCGGTGAAGGAGCAGATCGAGTCCCTCGGTGCCAAGTTCATCGATGTGCCGTACGAGACCGACGAGGAGCGCGACTGCGCCGTGGGCGTCGGCGGTTATGCCCGGCCCATGCCGGCCAGCTGGATGCAACGCCAGGCCCAGGCCGT
Source organism: Pseudomonas putida (assembly GCF_001941965.1). Classification (GTDB taxonomy): domain Bacteria; phylum Pseudomonadota; class Gammaproteobacteria; order Pseudomonadales; family Pseudomonadaceae; genus Aquipseudomonas; species Aquipseudomonas putida_L. Next base: position 5,253 of record NZ_MKZO01000008.1, read on the forward strand.
GCATGAGCGCGCCAAACAGGCCGATATCGTCATCACCACCGCGCTGATCCCGGGCCGCAAGGCACCGACCCTGCTCAGCGCGGAGACCGTGGCGCAGATGAAGCCCGGCTCGGTGGTCATCGACCTCGCCGCGGCCCAGGGCGGCAACTGCCCACTGACCGTCGCCGACCAGGTCGTCATCGAGAACGGCGTGACCATCGTCGGCCCGACCAACCTGCCGGCCCAGGTCGGCGCGGACGCCTCGGCGCTGTACGCCCGCAACCTGCTGGACTTCATGAAGCTGCTGTTCGACAAGGACGGCGCGCTGACGATCAACCTCGAAGACGACATCGTCGCCGCGTGCCTGATGTGCCGCGACGGCCAGGTCATCCGCAAGAACGGATAAGGAGCAGGGCAATGGAAGACATGCTGATTTCCCACGGCGTCTATAACCTGATCATCTTCGTGCTGGCGATCTATGTCGGCTACCACGTGGTCTGGAACGTCACGCCTGCGCTGCACACCCCGCTGATGGCGGTGACCAACGCCATTTCCGCGATCGTCATCGTCGGCGCCATGCTCGCCGCCGCCCTGACCGTCACCCCGCTGGGCAAGACCATGGGCACCCTCGCGGTGGCCCTGGCGGCGGTCAACGTGTTCGGTGGATTCCTCGTCACCCGGCGCATGCTGGAGATGTTCAAGAAGAAGGCCGCGAAGGCTGAGGGGCAGAAGTAAAGATGAGCATGAACCTGGTAACACTTCTCTACCTGGTGGCGTCGGTCTGCTTCATCCAGGCCCTGAAAGGCCTGTCGCACCCGACCACCTCCCGTCGCGGCAACCTGTTCGGCATGCTCGGCATGGCCCTGGCGGTGTTCACCACCGTCGGCCTGATCTACAAGCTGGGCGCCGAGCTGGCCACTGATGGCATCGCCTATGTGCTGGTCGGCCTGCTGGTCGGCGGCAGCGCCGGGGCGATCATGGCCAAGCGCGTGGAAATGACCAAGATGCCGGAGCTGGTGGCGTTCATGCACAGCATGATCGGCCTGGCTGCGGTGTTCATCGCCATTGCCGCCGTGGTCGAACCGCAGTCCCTGGGCATCGTCAGCGCCATCAGCGACCCGATCCCGACCGGCAACCGCCTGGAGCTGTTCCTCGGCGCAGCCATCGGTGCGGTGACCTTCTCCGGTTCGGTGATCGCCTTCGGCAAGCTCTCCGGCAAGTACAAGTTCCGCCTGTTCCAGGGCGCACCGGTACAGTTCGCCGGGCAGCACAAGCTGAACCTGGTGCTGGGCCTGGCCACCATCGGCCTCGGCCTGGTGTTCACCTTCACCGGCAACTACACCGCCTTTGCCGTGATGCTGGCCCTGGCCTTCGTCATGGGCGTGCTGATCATCATCCCGATCGGCGGCGCCGACATGCCGGTGGTGGTGTCGATGCTCAACAGTTACTCGGGCTGGGCGGCGGCCGGTATCGGCTTCTCGCTGAACAACTCGATGCTGATCATCGCCGGCTCGCTGGTGGGTTCGTCCGGTGCCATCCTCTCGTACATCATGTGCAAGGCGATGAACCGTTCCTTCTTCAATGTAATCCTCGGCGGATTCGGCGGTGCGGCGGATGCCGGCGGCCCGGCGGGAGCACAGGAAGCGCGCCCGGTGAAGTCCGGCTCCGCCGACGACGCCACCTTCCTGCTGAGCAACGCCGACACCGTGATCATCGTGCCCGGCTACGGCCTGGCGGTGGCCCGTGCCCAGCACGCGCTGAAGGAACTGACCGAGAAGCTGACCCACGCTGGCGTGACCGTGAAGTACGCGATCCACCCGGTGGCCGGTCGCATGCCCGGACATATGAACGTACTCCTGGCGGAAGCCGAAGTGCCGTATGACCAGGTGTTCGAGATGGAGGACATCAACTCCGAGTTCGGCCAGGCCGACGTGGTCCTGGTGCTGGGCGCCAACGACGTGGTCAACCCGGCGGCGAAGAACGATCCGAAGTCGCCGATCGCCGGCATGCCGATCCTCGAGGCCTTCAAGGCCAAGACCATCATCGTCAACAAGCGCTCGATGGCCAGCGGCTATGCCGGCCTGGACAACGAACTGTTCTACCTCGACAAGACCATGATGGTCTTCGGCGATGCCAAGAAGGTCATCGAGGACATGGTCAAGGCCGTCGAATAACCGCCTTTTCCCGCTGTGACAAAAAGCCCCGGTTCGGCAACGACCGGGGCTTTTTCATGCCCGGCCTGCCGACGGAAGGCTCTATTTCAGGGCTTCACCTACGACCTTGGTCGTGGGACGAGTCTTTGGGAAAGCAATAGACTGCGCTCCTGGTTTCAATACCCGAGATAACAATCCATGTACCGTGATCGTATTCGCTTGTCCTCGCTGCACAGTAAAGTCATGAGCGCCGCCGATGCCGCCGGCCTGATCGAGGACGGCATGACCGTCGGCATGAGCGGTTTCACCCGTGCCGGTGAAGCCAAGGCCGTTCCCCACGCACTGGCCGAGCGCGCCAAACAGTCGCCGCTGAAGATCAGCCTGATGACCGGCGCCAGCCTGGGCAACGACCTCGACAAGGAACTGACCGAAGCCGGCGTCCTGGCGCGGCGCATGCCGTTCCAGGTGGACAGCACCCTGCGCAAGGCGATCAACGACGGCAAGGTGATGTTCATCGACCAGCACCTGTCGGAAACCGTCGAGCAACTGCGCAACCAGCAGCTCAAGCTGCCGGACATCGCGGTCATCGAGGCGGTGGCGATCACTGAACAAGGCCATATCGTGCCGACCACCTCGGTCGGCAACTCGGCGAGCTTCGCCATCTTCGCCAAGCAGGTGATCATCGAGATCAACATGGCGCACAACGCCAACCTCGAAGGCCTGCACGACATCTATATCCCGACCTACCGTCCGACCCGTACGCCGATCCCGCTGGTGAAGGTCGACGACCGCATCGGCAGCACCGCGATCCCGATCGACCCGGCGAAGATCGTCGGCATCGTCATCACCGAGCAGGCCGACTCGCCGTCCACCGTGACGCCGCCGGACGAAGAAACCCAGGGCATCGCCAACCACCTGATCAACTTCCTTAAAGAGGAAGTGGCGGCAGGGCGCATGACCAACAAGCTCGGCCCGCTGCAGGCCGGCATCGGCAACATCGCCAACGCAGTGATGTGCGGCCTGATCGAGTCGCCGTTCGAAGAGCTGACCATGTACTCCGAAGTGCTGCAGGACTCGACCTTCGACCTGATCGACGCCGGCAAGCTGAGCTTCGCCTCGGGCAGCTCGATCACCCTGTCGAGCCGGCGCAATGCCGACGTGTTCGGCAACCTCGAGCGCTACAAGGACAAGCTGGTGCTGCGCCCGCAGGAAATCTCCAACCACCCTGAAGTGGTCCGTCGCCTGGGCATCATCGGCATCAACACCGCGCTGGAGTTCGACCTGTACGGCAACGTCAACTCCACCCACGTCTGCGGCACGCGGATGATGAACGGCATCGGCGGCTCGGGCGACTTCGCCCGCAACGCGCACCTGGCCATCTTCGTCACCAAGTCGATCGCCAAGGGCGGTGCGATTTCCAGCGTGGTGCCGATGGTCAGCCACGTCGACCACACCGAGCACGATGTGGACATCCTCGTCACCGAGCAGGGCCTGGCCGACCTGCGCGGCCTGGCACCACGCGAGCGGGCCCGGGCGATCATCGACAACTGTGTGCACCCGAGCTACCGCGACGCGCTGAATGACTACTTCACCCGCGCCTGCGAACGTGGTGGTCACACCCCGCATATCCTGCGAGAAGCCCTCGTCTGGCATGAAAACCTGGAAGAAACCGGGCGCATGCTGGCCGTTTAACCCGCGAAAACTGTTCAGTCGACAAGGTGCAATGCCTGTCGACTGAACAGTTCGTTGAACTGACTTGCAAAAACTGTACTACTGTACCGCTCAAAATCCCCTGTTTTCTCGCCGCTCACTCCCCCAAAACAGTAAAAATGCACCATTAGTGCGCACACCGGTACAGTTGCGTGCATTTCGAGTGCAACAGTGCCTGTAAACAGTTAACTGGACCATCACAATGCAGGTGAACTGTATCTACTGTTATGGACGACAGAGGAGGATCATTGGCATCAGTTAAATCACTATCTAATCCCGCCATAAGCGGAAGGAAGCACATCATGGAACGTACCCTCAGTTCCGGTCTGGTTTTCGAAAGCAACGCCCAACAATCCAAAGCTGCCCTGCCACTGCGCCTGCTGGCCAACCTGGTCCTGTGGCAACGTCGCATCTCCAGCCGCCATCAACTGGCTCGCCTGGACGCTCGCCTGCTGGCTGACGCCGGTATCAGCGAAGCACAGCGTTACGAAGAGCTGAGCAAGCCTTTCTGGCGTTGATGCAAGGCCCGCCGGCCATGGCCGGCACCGAATTCCGAAAACCCGTCGCAGGTGACTGCGACGGGTTTTTTTCATTCTGAAATCCGCGGAATAGAGCGTTTCCGCGCGCACCAGTACAGTTTCTGAAAAATTTAAATCGACCTTAACAGTTGAACTAAACGCCGTTTCGCCTGTTACGTGTTACGCTTTTTTTCACACGCGTCGACGCAAGGCGTAGCGCAGGCAACCGAGCGCGCGTCTGACACTTTGATAGACCCAAGTCCTACTTCAGGAGATCGACCATGATCCGTACCCGTCTGCTGGGCGCCGCCCTGTTCCTGGCCCTGGCTTCTACAGCCCACGCCACCAGCTTCGTCGTAACCACCGATTCCCTGGTCGGCGCCTTGAAGGCCACTTCCGACGCCACCTCCGACGTGACCTCGTCGTTCCGCGACGACAAGGTGGTGCGCGCCGCCCGTGACGACGCCGCCAGCTTCGTCGCCAGCAACGGTGATATCCGTGGCGTGAAACTGGAAAGCGCCTTTGCCCATATCCGCCAGCAAGCGCCGACCCTGCAGGCCAGCGACGCGCAACTGGCCCAGGCGATCCTCGCGCTGTAGGCCGGACACACCAGGCAACACCCTGCAAAACAGCCGGGCCAACCGCTCTGGTCCGGGCTGTTGGCATGGGATAGCCTTGGACACCTTGTGTTTCCAAGGGGCATTTCTTTCCCATGCGTTATCTGTTTTTGCTGATTGCACTGTTCGGGCCCGTCACCGCCCAGGCCTTCGACATAACTACCGCCGCCAGCGTCATCGGCGGTTACGCCACCAGCCAGGTGACCAGCGCACCCTTCGATCGCAAATGGGTGCAGGTCGCCCGCGATGATGCCGCAGCCTATGTCGCCAGCGATGGCCAGGTTCGCGGTGCGCAGCTGGAATCGGTCATTCGCCGGCTGCGCCAGGAAAACCCCGAACTTCATGCCGGCGACCTTGAACTGGCGCAGGCAATTCTCGTCCAATGAACACCCCTGTTTCCCCGGAGAAGTTCCATGCGTAACCCGCTGATCGCCGCCACCCTCGGCTTCCTCCTGCTGGCCGATGTGGCCCAGGCCCATACCCTGGTGGCTACCAGCAATATCATCGTCCGCGCCTTTGGCCGCTCGATCGATTTCACCTCGGACACCACCACCTCGATCCGTGACTCCAAAGTAGTGCGCGAAGCCCGTGACGACGCGGCCAGCTTCGTCGCCAGCAACGGCGATATCCGTGGCGCGCAACTGGAAGCCGCCTTCGACACCCTGCGCCAGCGCGTCCCCGAAGCGCGTGACGCCAGCGACCAGGTTCTGGCCGAAGCCATCCTCGCGCTGTGAAATCCCTCCGTGCCTGGCTGTTGGGCGGCGCACTGGCGCTGCTCGGCAGCCCCGCCCTGGCCGACCTGCAACTGCGGTTGCAAGACGACGGCCTGAGCGCCGCCCAGCACCAGGCGACCCAGGCACTGCTCGACGAAGCCCTGCAAAAACTTCCCCCCAGCTTCAAGACCCGACTGGACCGCACGGTCACCGTCAGCTGGGATGCGCACATGCCGGAAGACGCCTACGGCCAGGCCTCGCTGGTCTCGACCCTGGCCTTGAACCGCCGCCTGCTGCCCGGCCTCACCGACGGCAGCGCCGCCACCACGCAGACCGGTCGCCCCCACGGCACGGTGCGCGAGGAGCTGCTGGCCACCGTCCTGCATGAACTGACCCATATCTACGACCGCGCCCGCCTGTGGGCAGCGGACCAGCGCCGCCTGATCCTCCAGTGCCGGCGCCAGCTCGACAGCCAGGGCAAGGTCGGCCTGCGTGACGAATGCCGTGGCCAACCGGAACGGCGCTTCACCCTCAGCGATGATCCACGCCTGCTCGACCTGGCCGGCTGGCCGCAATACGTCGGCCGGCGCGGCGAACGCGAGCAGGAAAACCACCAGGACGTACGCTCCCCGGACAGCTACGAGCTGAGCAGCCCCAAGGAATTCATCGCGGTCAACATGGAGTACTTCCTCCTCGACCCGAGCTACGCCTGTCGCCGCCCGGCATTGCATGCCTACCTGAGCCAGCACTTCGGCTGGGCACCAGAGCATCCGAAGTGCTCGTCGGAATTGCCCTACCTCAACGCCGGAAACGACTTCGCCAAGCAGCCCCTGGGCTATATCGACCCGGAGCGCGTCTATTCGGTGGACTACCTGCTGGCCGAAGCCAACCAGAACTGGGTCAGCCGTTGGGGCCACAGCATGCTGCGCCTGGTGATCTGCGCCCCGGGCCGGCCGCGTGGGCCGGATTGCCGGCTGGACCTGGACCAGCACCTGGTGCTGTCCTATCGCGCCTTCGTCAACGATGTGCAGCTGTCCAGTTGGGGCGGGCTGGTCGGCTCCTATCCGTCACGGCTGTTCGTCCTGCCCCTGGGCCAGGTCATCGACGAGTACACCAAGACCGAGCTGCGCAGCCTGTCCTCGGTGCCGCTCAAGCTGTCCCGCGAGGAGCTGGAAAACCTGGTGCGCCAAGCCCTGGAGATGCACTGGAGCTATGATGGCAACTACTACTTCCTGTCCAACAACTGCGCGGTGGAGACCCTCAAGGTGCTGCGCAGCGGTACCGCCAACCCGCAGCTGACCAGCCTCGACAACATCATGCCCAACGGCCTGCTGGAAGTGCTGCAGGGCCGTGGCCTGGCCGATACCAGCGTGCTCGATGATCCCCGCGAGGCGCTGCGTCTGGGGTATCGCTTCGACTCCTACCGCGACCGCTTCGATGCGATGTTCAAGATCCTCAAGCAGCAGTTGCCGATCCACCAGACCACCGTCGAAGCCTGGCTGGAGCAGGACGCCGAACAGCGCCGTACCTGGTTCGAGCGTGCCGACCTGCGCACCAGCGCCGCCATGCTCCTGCTCGAACAGGCGGCCCTGCGCCGGCAGTTGCTGCTGGCCCAGGACGAGGTCAAGCAGCGTTACCTGAGCGGGCGCTCGACAAATGACCAGCGGGTCGACAAGGCCAACCAGACCTTGCAGCAGATCCTCGCCAACAGCGGCTTCCTCAGCAAACCGGCGGAATTGCTGGGGCAGGGCGGCTACGGCTTGCCCCAGGCGCAGGAGCGCGAGCAGTTGCTGGAGAGCAGCCGCGAGCGCCAGGCGCAGCTGCAGACCCTGAGCGTCGACCTCGACAAGGAAGCCCGGGCGCTGCTCGGCCCCGAGCGCGACAAGGAAATCCGCGCCGTGGAAGCCAACACCCGGCTGATCGGCGACCACCTGCGGGCCCTACACAAGGCCTCAGGGGGGCTTGAGCTGCCCTGAGTCAGATCGACTCGTGTTCTTCACCGGGCAATTGTTCGTCCAGGTGCAGCCAGGGCAGGCGGCTGACCGTCCAGATATGACGGTCGGGGCGCACCGCGGCCGGGTCATCGAGGGTGGTGATGGTGATATCGATGGTTTCCGGGCTCAGATCAGTGGTCAGCGCCAGATGGGCGCCACAGCGACTGCAGAAATAACGCACACAACTGGCGGATGAGTCGTAGCGCTGCGGGGTGCCGGTCAGCCACTGGAAGGCGGAGCAGGGCACCGTGGCCCAGGTGATCAGCAGCCCGCCCGAGACCTTGCGGCAGATCGAGCAATGGCAGTGGGCGATGTCGGTCAGCGGGCTGTCGACCCGGTAGCGCAGGGCGCCGCAATGGCAGCCGCCTTCTTGGTGTTGGCTCATCTCGGTGGGCACTCCTTCGCGGGATTCAGTGATTTTTGTCGTGTCTCTGATGGCCTCATCGCTGGCAAGCCAGCTCCCACAGGTTTCGCGGTGCACGCGGCCCTGAGGTGAAAATGAAGCTTTCAGCATCGAAAGCTGGCTGAAAGCTTAGGCCCTTAGCATCGCCTCACCACCGGCAAAGCGACCGGCGCGCCAGGGCATCCGAATTTAGAAAAGGAGCCCGGCCTACTCAACAAGAACAATGGTGATTCCGATGTCTTTCCGTACCGTCCTGCGCCCGCAATTCCCCCCGCTACTCCAGCCCCAGCGCCCAACCCGCTGATCCGTCCGTCTCGTCCCGTCCCGACGCACCTACGCCTGGAGTACTCCCCATGCTGACCTTCCTCGGCTTCGCCATGGTCATCACCTTCATGTACCTGATCATGACCAAGCGCCTGTCGGCCTTGATCGCGCTGATCCTGGTACCGATCCTGTTCGCCCTGTTCGGCGGCTTTTCCAGCAAGATCGGCCCAATGATGCTGGAAGGCATCAGCAAGCTGGCGCCGACCGGCGTGATGCTGATGTTCGCCATCCTGTATTTCGCCCTGATGATCGACTCCGGCCTGTTCGACCCGGCCGTGCGCAAGATCCTCAAGCTGGTCAAGGGCGACCCGCTGAAAGTCTCGGTCGGCACCGCCGTGCTGGCCCTGGTCGTCTCCCTCGACGGCGACGGCGCCACCACCTACATGATCTGCTGCGCCGCCATGCTGCCGCTGTACAGCCGCCTGGGCATGAGCCCGCGGATCATGGCCGGCCTGATCATCCTCGCCGGCGGGGTGATGAACATGACCCCCTGGGGCGGCCCGACCGCCCGCGCCGCCAGTGCCCTGCACGTCGACCCGTCGGATATCTTCGTGCCGATGATCCCGGCCATGCTCGCCGGCGTCGTGGCCATCCTCGCCATCGCCTACATGTACGGCAAGCGCGAACGCGCCCGTCTCGGCGAACTGCACCTGCCGGGCGACGAAATCGACCACAGCGAAATCACCGTGTCCCAGTTCCCGGATGCCCGTCGTCCGAAACTGCTGTGGTTCAACGGCGCCCTGACCGCCGTCCTGATGGTCGCGCTGATCGCCGGCCTGCTGCCGCTGCCAGTGCTGTTCATGATCGCCTTCAGTATCGCGATGATCGTCAACTACCCGTGCCTGCAACAGCAGAAGGACCGTATCGCCGCCCACGCCGGCAGCGTCCTGGCGGTCACCGGCCTGATCTTCGCCGCCGGTATCTTCACCGGCATCCTGTCGGGCACCGGCATGGTCGAAGCCATGTCGAAAAGCCTGCTGGCAGTGATCCCGGATGCCCTGGGCCCGTACCTGGCAGTGATCACCGCGATCGTGAGCATGCCGTTCACCTTCTTCATGTCCAACGACGCCTTCTACTACGGCGTACTGCCCGTGCTGTCGGAAGCCGCCAGCCACTACGGCATCTCGCCGGTGGAAATGGCCCGCGCCTCGATCGTCGGGCAGCCGGTGCACCTGCTCAGCCCGCTGGTGCCGTCAACCTACCTGCTGGTGGCCCTGGCCGGTATCGAATTCGGCGATCACCAGCGCTTCACGCTGAAGTGGGCGGTGCTAGTCTGCCTGTGCATAATGTTCGCCGCGCTGCTGATGGGAATTTTCCCGCTGTTCAGTAGCCTCTAAGTAAACGGATTCAACCAACCCGCTGCGCGCCCCGACGACAAAACGGGGCGCGCAGTGTCTTACGCTCGAAGGAACAAACATGGAATGGCTGACCAGCCCGGAAATCTGGGTTGCCTTTTTCACCCTGACCGCACTCGAAATCGTGCTCGGGATCGACAACATCATCATGATCTCGATCCTGGTCAGCCGCATGCCCAAGCACATGCAGCAACGTACCCGGATCTTCGGCCTGGCCCTGGCCATGGTCACGCGGATCTTGCTGCTGCTCTCCATCACCTGGGTCATGCGCCTGACCGACACCCTGTTCGAGGTGTTCGGCCAGGACATTTCCGGGCGTGACCTGATCCTGTTCTTCGGCGGCCTGTTCCTGCTGTGGAAAAGCTCCCAGGAGATCTACCACGGCCTCGAAGGCGAGGACGAAAGTGCCGACGAGCCGGCTTCCGGCAAGGGCGGCAAGTTCCTCTTCACCATCATCCAGATCGCCATCATCGACATCGTGTTCTCCCTGGACTCGGTGATCACCGCGGTCGGCATGGTCTCCCATGTACCGGTGATGATCGCCGCGATCATCGTCGCCGTGCTGGTGATGATGCTCTGCGCCAAGGCCATCAGCGACTTCATCGACAAGCACCCGTCGCTGAAGATGCTCGCCCTGTCGTTCCTGATCGTGGTCGGTACCGTGCTGATCGCCGAAGCCTTCGACGTGCATGTGCCGAAGGGCTACGTGTACTTCGCCATGGCCTTCTCCCTGGCCGTGGAAGCGATCAACATCCGCATGCGCACCGCCATGGCGAAGAAGCGCAACGAGGAACCGGGCGAGCCGGTGAAACTTCGCAAGGACATCCCGGGTCAGTAATACTGGCCAGTCGCTGAATCAAGGCCCCTTTCGGGGCCTTTTTTCATTCAAGGCCGTGGGAAAAACCGCTGGCGCCATGGCTTTCAGCGGGCTAAAGCTTAAAGGGAGCACTGGAAACAACCGCCGTCTTTCACGGCCAGGCTCCGAGCGTCATTCATTCGCCCCCATGGGGCACCGCAAAACAGGGGGCCCAGCATGCTGACCCTGCTCAATCTGTTGTCAGCCGTCGCCCTGCTGATCTGGGGCACACATATCGTCCGGACCGGGATCCTGCGGGTCTACGGCTCCAACCTGCGCCGGGTCATCAGCCAGAACATGGCACGACGACCGCTGGCGTTCATCGCCGGGATCCTGGTCACGGCCATGGTGCAGAGCAGCAACGCCACGGCGATGCTGGTGACCTCGTTCGTCGGCCAGGGCCTGATGGCCCTGACCCCGGCCCTAGCGATCATGCTCGGCGCCGACGTCGGTACCGCGCTGATGGCCCGGGTGCTGACCTTCGACCTGTCGTGGCTGTCGCCGCTGCTGATCTTCCTCGGGGTGATCTTCTTCCTCTCGCGCAAGCAGACCCGCGCCGGCCAGCTCGGCCGCGTGGGGATCGGCCTGGGCCTGATCATCCTTGCCCTGCAACTGATCGTCGAAGCGGCCACGCCGATCACCACGGCTCAGGGCGTGAAGGTGCTGTTCGCCTCGCTGACCGGCGATATCCTCCTCGATGCGCTGATCGGCGCGCTGTTCGCCATGGTCTCCTACTCCAGCCTGGCCGCCGTACTGCTCACCGCAACCCTGGCCGGCGCCGGGGTGATCGGCCTGCCGGTGGCGATCGGCCTGGTGATCGGTGCCAACATCGGCAGCGGCCTGCTGGCCTTCATCAGCACCAGCATGCAGAACACCGCCGGGCGCCAGGTGGCCCTGGGCAGCCTGCTGTACAAGCTGATCGGCCTGCTGATCACCATTCCGCTGCTGCATCCGCTGGTCGACTGGATGGACAGCCTGAACTTCCGCCCGCAGGAACTGGTGATCGGCTTCCACCTGCTCTACAACAGCCTGCGCTGCCTGACCCTGCTGCCTACGGTCACCGTGATGGCCAAGGTCTGCACCTGGCTGATGCCGGACCGCCCGCAAGCCAACGGCCACGTCACCCAGCGCCACCTCGACCCGGCCGCCCTGGCCACCCCGAGCCTGGCCCTGGCCAACGCCGTGCGCGAAACCCTGCGGCTCGGCGACCTGGTCGACAGCATGCTGGAAGCGATGAACGGCGTGCTGCGCGGCACCAGGACCACGGTCTCCCAGGAGATGCGCAGCCTCAGCGACGATATCGATGCCCTGTACAACGCGATCAAGCTGTACCTGGCGCAGATGCCCCGGGAAGACCTCAGCGAGCAGGACAGCCAGCGCTGGGCGGAGATCATCGAGCTGGCGCTGAACCTGAAGATGGCCAGCGACCTGATCGAACGCATGCTGCGCAAGATCCAGCAGCAGAAGACCTCGCAACGCCGCGAGTTCTCCGAGGTCGGCCTGGAGGAACTGACCGGCCTGCACGCCCAGCTCCTGGCCAACCTGCGCCTGGGCCTTTCGGTATTCCTCAGCGCCGACCCGGAAAGCGCGCGCCAGTTGCTGCGCGAGAAACGCCGCTTCCGCGCCCAGGAGCGACGCCTGGCCCATGCCCATGTCAGCCGCCTGCAACGCAAGGTGGTACAAAGCATCGAGACCAGCGCCCTGCACCTGGAGCTGATCGCCGATATGAAAAGATTGAATTCATTGTTCTGTAGCAGTGCCTATGTGGTACTCGGGGGGAACGATACTGGCGGTCTGATGATCGACAGCGTGACGGACGAAAGCCCATCGTCCTGACCCCAAACCGCATTGACCCGGTTCAAGGAAGTTCTGCATGCGTTGCCTGATACTCGTCTGCCTGTTGCTGGGCTGTGCCCCCGGCTTTGCCCTCGATCGCAACCAGGTCGAGGGCTACCTGCTGCCCAACGGGCTGCAGGTGCTGCTCAAGTCCGGCTACGAGCGGGATCATGTGTCGATCCGCCTGGTGGTGGGCATCGGCCTGGATGACTTCCCCTGCGAACAGAAAGAACTGCCGCACCTGCTCGAGCACCTGCTGTTCAGCGGCATCGACGACAGCGGCGAAGGCGGCCTGGAAAAACGCATGCAGGCCCTGGGCGGTGAATGGAACGCCTACACCAGCAACACCGACACCACCTTCGTCATCGAGGCCCCGGCGCGCAACCAGCGCAAGGTCCTCGACCTGCTGCTGGCGATTCTCCAGCGTACCCAGCTCGACGAGGACGACCTGGCCCAGTCCAGGCGCATCATCGAACGCGAGGACGGTGGGCATTATTCGCGCCTGCAACGCTTCCTCGACCGCCAGGACATCGGCCAGCGCGCCAGTAGCCAGCTGGCGGTGGAGCTGGGGCTGAAATGCGCCGAGCGTTCGGATCTCGACAGCATGACCCTGAAGCAGGTGGAGGAGGTCCGCAAAGGCTGGTACGTGCCGAACAACATGAGCCTGATCATCGTCGGCGGACTCGACCGGGTGCTGCCAGCCTACCTGGAACGGGCCTGGGGCGAATTGGAGCCGGTGGAGCCGGCGGAGCGCCGGGCACTGGACGGCGTCACCCGCCAGGCCGAGGCCAACCGCACCCTGACCCACGGGCTGCTGGGCAACAGCGCGCGGCTGAGCTGGCTGTTTCTCGAGCCGGTGCTGGGCGACGAGCACGACGAAACCCTGGAACTGCTGCAACGCTACCTGGACTGGGCGCTGTACGAAGAGCTGCGGCTCAAGCACGGGCTGTCCTACGGGCCGTGGAGCCAGCGCGAGAGCTTCGGCGACAGCGGTCTGCTCAGCCTGAATGCCGATCTGGAACGGGATCAGGTGGAAGAGGCCGAGGAAGTGATCGCCGACATGCTCAAGCGCCTGCGCAAGGACGGGCTGGACCCGGCGACCTTCGAGCGGGTCAAGGCGGCGGCGATTGCCCGGGAAGCCTGGACGACCCAGGGCAATAGCGCGCTGGCGGATTATTACTGGGGAGCGTTGAACGGCTATGCCGATGGCAAGTTCGTCGACCCGGCCGGGCGCTTGCGCGGGGTGAGCCTGGAGGAGACGAACCAGGCGATGCGCGAGGTGTTCAAGGAAGCCGGGTGGGTGAGGGTGGAGAAGCCGTTGCTTGGCTATGACGAATTGTTCTGGATGGGGGTGTTGGGGGTTGTGTTGGTCGTGGTTGGGGCAGGGATCTGGTATCGGCGGCGGTCTTGAGGGCCCTATCGCTGGCAAGCCAGCTCCCACAGGTCCGGCGGTGCACGCGGTCCCTGTGGGAGCTGGCTTGCCAGCGATGAGGCCCGAACAGACGAAAACCAAGGTATCCTTGTAACCGTATTTTTCAGTCTCAGCGAACACCCCCAAAATGCCAATCTACATCCAGCGCCTCATCGAGCTGATCAAGCGCTATCCCGGGGTCATCGCACTCGGTGGTTTCATTTCCGGTATCGGCAGTTTCATCCTGGTCGACCGCCAGGAAAGCCTGGCCAGCTGGGTCGCCATCCTGATGCTGGTGAGCTGGGTCTGGCTGATGCTGGAAAACACCTTCACCGAACTCTTCGCCCGCACCTTCAAGCGCGAGATCCCCCAGCCGCTGCTGCGCTACGCGACGCAGATGATCCACCAGGAAAGCCTGTTCTTCGTCCTGCCATTCTTCTTCATCACCACCACCTGGAACAGCGGCCAACTGATCTTCACCGGCCTGCTCGGCGCCGCCGGCCTGGTCTCGATCATCGACCCGCTCTACTACAAGTGGGTCGCCCCGCGGCGCTGGCTGTTCCTCGCCCTGCATACCCTGACCCTGTTCGCGGCGATGCTCACGGCGCTGCCGATCATCCTCCACCTGACCACCGCCGAGAGCTTCAAGCTGGCCCTGGGCGTAGCCATGCTGCTGTCGTTCCCGAGCCTGGCCAGCAGCTTCCCGGTCAACAACGCCAACCGCGCCATCGCCCTGGTGCTGGTGACCCTGGCCATCGGCGGCGCCGGCTGGATGCTGCGCTCCTGGGTGCCGCCGGCGACCCTGTGGATGACCGAAGTGGCGATCAGCGCCGACGTGCGCGACCGCACCCCGAGCGAAAGCCTCAAGGAAGTGAAGGCCAGCCAGATCCGCAGCACCGGGCTCTACGCCTACACCGCGATCAAGGCGCCGCGCGGGCTGAACGAGCGGATCTATCACGTCTGGCAGCTCAACGGCAAAGAGGTCGACCGCATCGCCCTGAATATCAATGGCGGGCGCAAGGAAGGCTACCGCGCCTGGACCCACAAGCAGGTGTTCCCGGCCAATCCGGTGGGGCGCTGGCAGGTAAGGGTGCTGACCGAGGATGGCCAGGTGATTGGTGTGCTGCGGTTCCGGGTTGTGGACGACAGTCAAGCACCCGCCACATAGTGGCGCTATGCTGTCCGGCGCACCTAGGGATAGACCGGAGCCCATGACCAGCCTTCCAAGCCCCGCCAGCGCCATCCTCGACACCGGCCAGAGTCCGGCCTGCCTGCGCCTGAGCGGCGATTGGACCCTGGCCCACTACGCCACTCTCAAGCACGCCATCACCGCGCTCAACGGCCAGTACGACCAGACCACCCGCATCGAGATGGACCAGCTCGGCAAGCTCGACACCGCCGGTGCCTCGCTGCTGGTGGAGCTGCTGGGCCCGGCCCGGGTGGCCCAGCTGGACCAGTGCAACGCCCTGCCCGAAGCCAGCCGCCATCTGCTGCGCAGCGTGCAGGCCTCGCTGACCGAGTTCTGCATTCCGCCGCGGGTTCCGCAAGTCCCGGTGCTGACCCAGTTGATGGCGCGCATCGGCTGCGCCGTGGACACCCTCTGGCAGGACTCGCGCCAGCTCCTCGGCTTTATCGGCCTGATCGTTGCCACCCTGGCCCGCCGCGCCTTCCAGCCCCGGCGCTGGCGCATGACCTCGGTGGTCGCACATATCGAACAGACCGGCCTCGACGCCGCGCCCATCGTCGCCCTGCTGACCTTCCTGGTCGGCGCGGTGGTGGCGTTCCTCGGCGCCACGGTGCTGGCGAGCTTCGGCGCGAGCATCTTTACCGTCGACCTGGTGGCCTTCTCCTTCCTCCGTGAATTCGGCGTGCTGCTGACCGCCATCCTCATGGCCGGCCGCACCGCCAGTGCCTTTACCGCACAGATCGGCTCGATGAAGGCCAATGAAGAGGTAGACGCGATCCGCACCCTCGGCCTCGATCCGGTGGAGCTGCTGGTGATCCCGCGGGTCCTGGCCCTGCTGATTTCCTTGCCGCTGCTGACCTTCCTCGCGATGATCTGCGGCATCCTCGGCGGCGGCGTGGTCTGCGCCCTGTCGCTGGATATCTCGCCGGCGATGTTCCTGTCCCTGCTGGAAGACGATATCGGCGTGCAGCACTTCCTCGTCGGCCTGGCAAAAGCCCCGTTCTTCGCCTTCCTGATCGCCGCCATCGGCTGCCTGGAGGGCTTCAAAGTCAGCGGTAGCGCCGAATCGGTGGGCGCCCACACTACCTCGGCGGTGGTCCAGTCGATCTTCGTGGTGATCATGCTCGACGCCGTGGCCGCACTGTTCTTCATGGAGATGGGCTGGTGAGCCGGACAGACGACCGTGAGGCGGTCATCCAGGTGCGCGGGATGTGCAACCGTTTCGGCCCGCAGAGCGTGCACGAACAACTCGACCTCGACCTGTACCGCGGCGAGATCCTCTCGGTGGTCGGCGGCTCGGGCAGCGGCAAGTCGGTGCTGCTGCGCAGCATCATCGGCCTGCGCCGGCCCAACGAGGGCACGGTGAAGGTCTTCGGCGAGAACCTGCTCGACGCCAACCCCACCGAACGCTCGCTGATCGAACGACGCTTCGGCGTACTGTTCCAGAAGGGCGCACTGTTTTCTTCGCTGACCGTGACCGAGAACGTCGCCCTGCCGCTGATCGAGCATGCCGGCCTGAGCCGCGACGACGCCGAGCATCTGGCAGGCGTCAAGCTGGCGCTGGCCGGCCTGCCGCAGACCGCAGCCGACAAGTACCCGGCCTCGCTGTCCGGCGGCATGATCAAGCGCGCCGCCCTGGCCCGCGCCCTGGCCCTGGACCCGGACATCCTGTTCCTCGACGAACCCACCGCCGGCCTCGACCCCATCGGCGCCGCCGCCTTCGACCAGCTGATCCTGACCCTGCGCGACGCCCTGGGCCTGAGCGTGTTCCTGATCACCCACGACCTCGACACCCTCTACACCATCAGCGACCGGGTTGCGGTGCTGGCGCAGAAGAAGGTCCTGGTGGCCGCCCCCATCGATGAAGTGGCCGAGTACGACGAGCCGTGGATTCACGAATATTTCCATGGCCCGCGTGGCCGTGCGGCGCTCGATGCCGCTGCAGCGCTGAAGGAGAAGTGAGATGGAGCCCCGTGCGCACCATGTAATGATCGGTATGGTCACCGTGCTGGTGGTGGTCGCCGCCATGCTGTTCGGCCTGTGGCTGGCCAAGGCCAGCGTCGATGCGACCTTCAAGGACTACGAGGTGGTCTTCAACGAGGCGGTCACCGGCCTGTCCAAGGGCAGCGCCGTTCAGTACAGCGGGATCAAGGTGGGCGATGTGATGAGCCTGCGCCTCGACCCCGAAGACCCGCGCCGCGTACTGGCGCATATCCGCCTCAACGCCGATACGCCGATCAAGCAGGACACCCAGGCCAAGCTGACCCTGACCGGCGTCACCGGCACCTCGCTGATCCAGCTCAGCGGCGGCACCCCGGGCAGCCCGCCGCTGGTGGGCAAGGGCGGCAAGCTGCCAGTGATCATCGCCTCGCCATCGCCCATCGCCCGTCTGCTGAACAACAGCAGCGACCTGGTGACCAACATCAACCTGCTGCTGCACAACGCCAACCGGCTGTTCTCCGAAGACAACGTCAACCGCCTGGGCGCGACCCTGCAGAACCTGGAGCAGACCACCGGCGCCGTGGCCGCCCAGCGCGAAGACATCAGCCAGGCGATCAAGCAGCTGTCCAGCCTCGGCCAGCAGGCCGGTACCGCTTTGGAACAGACCGGCGAACTGATGCGCAACGCCAACCAGCTGCTTGGCAGCCGCGGCCCCGACATCGCGAAAAGCGCCGACCAGGCCATGCAGTCCCTGGCGCAAAGCACCGCGACCCTCAACGCCCTGCTGGAAAGCAACCGCGACGCCATCGACAGCGGTGCCCAGGGCTTCCGTGACCTGTCCCCGGCGATCCGCGAGCTGCGTGACACCCTCAATTCCCTCAAGGCCATTTCCCGCCGCCTTGAAGCCAACCCCAGCGGCTACCTGCTTGGCCGTGACCAAAGCAAGGAGTTCGAGCCATGAGACTCGCCAGCCGTCTGTCCCTGGCCCTGCTGATCAGCCTGAGCGGCGCCTGCTCGATCCTGCCCAAGGCGGAGAACGCCGAGGTCTATCGCCTGCCGGCGCATACCGCCGCGTCCAGTGCGGCGCCGGTGAGCTGGTCGCTGCGGGTGAACAAGCCGATCACCAGCGATGCCCTGGACATGCCGCGCATCGCCGTGGTGCCCCAGGGTGACATGATCAGCACCTACAAGGGCGCACGCTGGACCGACCCGGCCCCGGCGCTGCTGCGCAACCGCATCCTCGATGCCTTCCAGCGCGATGGCCGGGTGCCGCGCCTGAGCGCCGACGACAGCAACCTGCAATCGGATTTCGAGCTGGTAGGCGAGTTGCAGGCGTTCCAGAGCGAATACACGGCGCAGGGTGTCGAGGCATTGATTCGCCTTGATGCGCGGCTGGTGGACGGGCGCACCCAGCGCATCCTGGTCAGCCGGCGCTTCGAGGTGCGTCAGGTGCTAGGGGACAAGAACGTGCCGACGGTGGTCGCCGGCCTTGGCCAGGTGACGGACAAGGCCATGGCGCAACTGCTGGACTGGACCGTGGCCCAGGCCAGCCAGCATCAGCCGAAGAACCAGTAGCACACCGCGATGGCGCCCAGCACCCCGGCCAGTTCGGCGAGCAGGGCGCAGCCCACGGCATGCCGGGTGCGCTGGATGCCGACGGCGCCAAAGTACACCGCCAGCACGTAGAAGGTGGTTTCCGTGCTGCCCTGCACGGTGGCCGCGACCAGTGCCGGGAAGCTGTCCACGCCGTGGGTCTGCATGGTCTCGATGAGCATGGCCCGCGCCGCGCTGCCGGAGAACGGCTTGACCATGGCGGTGGGCAAGGCATCGACGAAGCGGGTGTCCCAGCCCAGCCACTCCACTGTATGGCGGATGCCTTCCAGGCCGAATTCCAGGGCTCCGGAGGCACGCAGCACGCCGACCGCGCAGAGCATGGCGACGAGGTACGGCAGCAGGTTCTTCGCCACATCGAAGCCTTCCTTCGCCCCCTCGACGAAGGTTTCGTACACCTTGACCTTCCTCAGCGCACCGATCAGCAGGAACAGGATGATCAGGCCGAACAGGGTCAGGTTGCCGAGGATCGACGACAGGCTGGCCAGGGCGGTGGCCGACAGCCCGGCAAGAATCGCCATGAAACCGCCGAGCAGCAGCGCACCGGGAATCAGGTAGGCAAGTACCACCGGGTCCCACAGGCGCAGGCGCTGGACGATGGCCACCGAGAACAGGCCGACCAGGGTCGAGCAACTGGTGGCCAGCAGGATCGGCAGGAACACCAGGGTCGGGTCCATCGCCCCTTGCTGGGCGCGGTACATGAAGATGGTGACTGGCAGCAGGGTCAGGGACGAGGCGTTGAGCACCAGGAAGAGGATCTGCGCGTTGCTCGCCGTTGTCGGGCTCGGGTTCAGTTCCTGCAAGGCGCGCATGGCCTTGAGGCCGATCGGGGTGGCAGCGTTGTCCAGGCCCAGGCCGTTGGCGGCGAAGTTCAGGGTGATCAGGCCGAGGGCGGGATGGCCGGGCGGGACTTCCGGCATCAGGCGGCGGAACAGCGGGCCGAGGACCTTGGCCAGCCACTCGACGATCCCGGCCTGCTCGGCGATCTTCAGGAAGCCCAGCCACAGGGTCAGGGTGCCGAACAGCAGGACCATCACTTCTACCGACAGCTTGGCCATGGCAAAGATGCTTTCGACCATTGCCGCGAAGATCCCGGCATTACCGCCTATCAGCCATTGCCCCAGCGCCGAGATGGCCGCCACCACGAAGAAACCAAGCCAAAGGCCGTTGAGCATCCGAACGAACTCCCGTCAAAGATGGGCTGAATGATAGCGGAAGCAGGAAGGCCCTGGCACGACAAGGTAGGAGCGTGGCTTGCCCGCGAAGGAGTGCGAAGCGCTCCCAAAAGTGGTGCTGACAGTGAGATTTTGGGACCGCTTGCGCGCTCCTTCGCGGGCAAGCCACGCTCCTACAGGCGTTGCGGCGGCTGGATGTGAAAAAGCCCCGACGGTGCGGGGCTTTTTCATTCAGCGTGGTGCAAGGCTCAGGAATTGACGGCCTTGCCCGCCACCGCCGCTTCCTTGCTGCGCCAGTGCGGCAGGGAGTTCCAGTATTTCTGGCCTTTCTCAGCGTCGTACATGCCTTCCCAACGGGCGATGACCAGGACCGCCAGGGCGTTGCCGATCACGTTCAGGGCAGTACGCGCCATGTCCATGATGCGGTCGACACCGGCGATAAATGCCAGGCCTTCCAGCGGAATACCCACGCTGCCCAGGGTCGCCAGCAGCACCACGAACGACACGCCCGGCACACCGGCGATACCTTTCGAAGTAACCATCAGGGTCAGCACCAGCAGCAGTTGCTGGCTGATCGACAGGTCGATGCCGTACAGCTGGGCAATGAAGATCGCCGCGATGCTCTGGTACAGGGTCGAACCGTCGAGGTTGAACGAGTAGCCGGTCGGGACCACGAAGCTGCAGATGGCCTTCGGCGCACCATAGGCTTCCATCTTCTCGATCACCCGCGGCAGCACGGTCTCGGAGCTGGCGGTGGAGTAGGCCAGGACCAGTTCGTCCTTGAAGATGCGCATCAGCTTGATGATCGAGAAGCCGAACAGGCGCGCCACCAGGCCCAGGACCATGAAGGCGAAGAAGGCGATGGCGAAGTACACCAGTAGCACCAGCTTGGCCAGCGGCAGCAGCGAGGCGAAGCCGAAGTTGGCGACGGTCACGGCGATCAGGGCGAATACGCCGATCGGGGCGTAGTTCATGATCATGTGGGTGACCTTGAACATGGCTTCGGAAACGCCCTGGAAGGTCTTCACCAGCGGATCGCGAATCTCGGCGTTGAGGCTCGACAGGCCCAGGCCGAACAGCACCGAGAAGAAGATGATCGGCAGCATTTCACCGCGCATCAGCGCCGCGAAGATGTTCGACGGGATCAGGTTGAGGATGGTCTCGATGAACGCGTGCTCATGCTGCACCTCGGCCGCGGTGGCCTGGTACTTGGAGATGTCCACGGTGCCCAGCGTGCTCATGTCGATGCCGGCGCCCGGGTGGAACAGGTTGGCCAGAACCAGGCCGACGACGATGGCGATGGTGGTCACCACCTCGAAGTAGATGATGGTCTTGAGGCCGATACTGCCAAGTTTCTTCGCGTCGCCAACCCCGGCGATACCCACGATCAGCGACGAAATCACGATCGGGATGACGATCATCTTGATCAGGCGAATGAAGATGTCACCGGCAGGCTGCAGCACGTTGCTGATCCACCATGCCTTTTCTGCACTGAAGTGATTCAGCAAGGCGCCGATGGCGATACCCAGGACAAGACCGATGAGGATCTGCCAGGCGAGGCTTAGTTTTGCCTTCTTCATGTCATTACCTTTTTCTTCAAGTGGACACGGGCATTGCGCTGTAACCGGCATTCCAGAGCGGCTGATAGCCTCCCAGGAAACTTCTTCGGCAACAGTCAAGGGCACCGCAGAAGGTCGTCGCCAGTGAACGCGAACGGTCTCTGGCTGGCGAAAAAAGGCGCAACTATTCAGGCGGGAGGGGGCCAGGTCTAATGCCGGAAACGAGTACCCTATGCCGAATCGGCATGAGTTTTTGCGCGAAAAACGGGCGTCGGAAGGGCTTTTGCGCAGGGTGTTCGGAATCCCGAATACGACCGATCCGCCATATTTCGGCAGATTCACAGGATGTTTAATCCACAGAAGCTATCGGTGTTCGACAATCCGAATGGGCAGAAAAGCACCCGGATGGTGTAGGAAAATTGACGAAAATATTTTGGTGGACAGACGAGCGGGTGGCAGATTTGTCATCTATCGGAAAGAAACGGGGGAAGGGTGCTGCCGGGACAGTCCGGCCAGGGTGCCCCGTTTCCAGGACACCCCGACAGACCCGCTCCCGGCAATTGCTTTCCTGACCCGGCCCTGTGCGGAGGTACTCCTTGTACCCCTAGGCGGCTCCGATATTGCATCGATCAGAGCTGCCCAGCCCCCTGGTCATGCACCTACCCTCCTCGGGTGGGCGCAACATAGAAGCCTGAACGGGAGAAAGGTTCAGCTTCTGTCAGAGTACCGATGCGCCCGGCGGCGCCTCAGTACCAATTCGGATCACGCTTGAGCTGTTCCTTGAGCATGGCCTGCATGCCTTCATCCGGGTCACCAAGCCAGCGGTAATCGGCGTGGCGGGTCGGTGACTTGTCGCCCGGCAGTCCTTCGGGCACCTCGACCAGCATTGCGTAGGCTTTTTCCTTGTCCCAACGGAAAGCCACGATCAGCCGCTTGTTCAGGCACTTGCCAGCACTCTCGCAGAGCGGACCGACCAGGTACTTGTCACCGTCTTCCTCGACGGCGGACATCTGCTGCTCGGACACCCCGCTCAGGTTGAGCACCCACTCGGGCAGTCGCTCCTGCTTTTCGACCACGTCCTGCCAGGTTTCCCGATACTCGGGGTCCGAGCCGAGTACATCGGTGACCCGGACCTGGCCGTCATTGGCCGCCATTGCCGCCGAACCGCCGGCCAACAACAGGCCGGCGACCAGGGCGTTGCGTATCACGCCTTTCATTGCCTCAGCCTCGACCGCGACGACCAAAGAAGAAGGAAGCCACGAACAGCACCAGGAAGACTATGAAGAGAATCTTCGCGATACCGGTAGCGGCGCCGGCGATACCACCGAAGCCCAGCACGGCAGCGACAATGGCGATGATCAGGAAGGTAATGGCCCAACTCAACATGGTGATTCTCCTTCTGTTTTGGAAACGTTCACGCTACGCCTGCGGTCAGAACACCCAGCGCTGGGTCGGCGCCTGGGTCGAATCATCGACACTGGCGGCCGGCAGCACTTGCGAGCGCATGATCGGAGCGGTTTGCAACGGGGCGGCGCGGCTTTCATGGATGCGCACCACCTGCACAGCGAGTTGGCGTTCGACCTTGCTGGCCTGCCAGGCGTGATAGACCTGACCGGCAACCAGGGTCAGCAGCAACGCCAGCACAAGAAACAGCGCCTGACGCAAATGATGTGGCGATATAAGCACCAGGGCGGCGGAAGTGCGTTTCATGTGCCGGGCTCCTCTTGCTGCAATGTTGTTATGACCTGGGAGGGATATTGCAGCCTGCATGCCAGCTTTTTGAGATTGAATTTTTCCTTTTAAATCAATAGCTTACGATTATCCTAAAACGCACCGGGAGAGCATCCTGCACGACGCCCCCTGCGACAGTCGTGCGTTTTGCATGAACGAGTGACGGTTTTTCAGCGTCAAAAAGCCCGACAGGCGGTCGAAAACCGCGAGCTAGCATCAGAGGTAGGGATGAATCAGAATAATCCATGCAACTTGCACGATTTTTCCGACACTAACCAAGATAATTCCCAAGGAGCGTAGGAAATGGAGTCAGCCCCCGAGCCTCAAGGCCGCATTCTGCTGGTGGACGACGAGTCCGCCATCTTGCGGACCTTCCGTTATTGCCTGGAGGACGAGGGCTATACCGTGGCCACCGCCAATAGCGCGGCCCAGGCCGAGACCCTGTTGCAGCGCCAGGTCTTCGACCTGTGCTTCCTCGACCTGCGCCTGGGCGAGGACAACGGCCTCGACGTGCTCGCGCAGATGCGCATCCTCGCGCCGTGGATGCGCGTAGTGATCGTCACCGCCCACTCGGCCGTCGATACTGCGGTGGACGCGATCCAGGCCGGCGCCGCCGATTACCTGGTCAAGCCATGCAGCCCGGACCAGTTGCGCCTGGCCACCGCCAAGCAGCTGGAAGTGCGCCAGCTCTCGGCACGCCTGGAAGCCCTCGAAGGCGAAGTGCGCAAGCCCAAGGACGGTCTGGATTCCCACAGCCCGGCCATGATGGTGGTGCTGGAAACCGCACGGCAGGTGGCGACCACCGACGCCAACATTCTTATCCTCGGCGAGTCCGGTACCGGTAAAGGCGAGCTGGCCCGGGCCATCCACGGCTGGAGCAAGCGTGCACGCAAGGCCTGCGTGACCATCAACTGCCCGTCGCTGACCGCCGAACTGATGGAAAGCGAGCTCTTCGGCCACAGCCGCGGCGCCTTCACCGGGGCCAGCGAAAGCACCCTGGGCCGGGTCAACCAGGCCGACGGCGGCACGCTGTTCCTCGACGAGATCGGCGACTTCCCGCTGACCCTGCAACCCAAGCTGCTGCGCTTTATCCAGGACAAGGAATACGAGCGGGTCGGCGACCCGGTGACGCGCCGCGCCGACGTGCGCATCCTCGCCGCCACCAACCTCAACCTCGAGGACATGGTCCGCGAAGGCCGCTTCCGTGAAGACCTGCTCTATCGCCTCAACGTCATCACCCTGCACCTGCCGCCGCTGCGCGAACGCAGCGAGGACATCCTGACCCTGGCCGAGCGTTTCCTCGCCCGCTTCGTCAAGGAATACTCGCGCCCGGCCCGGGCCTTCAGCGACGAGGCCCGTGCGGCCCTGCTCAACTACCGCTGGCCGGGCAACATCCGCGAGCTGCGCAACGTGATCGAACGGGCCAGCATCATCTGCGCCCAGGAGAAGGTCGAGATCAGCCACCTGGGCATGGCCGAGCAACCGGCCAGCAACGCTCCGCGGATCGGCGCGGCGCTGAGCCTGGATGAACTGGAACGGGCGCATATCGGCGCGGTGCTGGCCACCAGCGACACCCTCGACCAGGCCGCCAAGACCCTCGGTATCGATGCCTCGACCCTGTACCGCAAGCGCAAGCAGTACAACCTATGAGATGGGCGATGAAGCTGCGGACACGGCTGTTTCTCAGCATCTCCGCGCTGATCACCGTGGCCCTGCTGGGCCTGCTGCTGAGCCTGGTCAGCGTTCAGCAGATGGCCAGCTCGCAGCAGGCGATGATCCGCAACAACACCTTCGTCCTCGATATGGGCCTGCGCCTGCGGCAAAACCTCAGCGAGCAGCTGACCCAGATCCTCGACGACAGCAACGACCCGCGGGTGCTGGCGGAACTGCAGGCGCAGTTCCAGCAGTTGCTCGATGACGGCATGCAGCACGAGAAGGCATTCGACGAAAACGAGCAGGACTTCGCCAAGGCCAATGCCGAGTACCAGAACTTCCTCCAGCAACTCAAGGCCGCCGCCTCGCCGTCCCGCAGCCTGAGCGTCGACGAGCCGCTGGGCCAGGCCTTCAGCGTGCTGCGCACGACCCTGATCGAGTACCACAAGCAGGCGGTGGAGCAGATCCGCGATGCCGAGAAGATCTCCCGGGACCGCGCGGTATTGATGTCTGGCGTGCTCGGCCTGGTCGCCCTGGCGGTACTCGCCCTCGGCTTTCTCACCGCCCATGGCATCGCCCGGCGCTTCGGCCAGCCCATCGAAGCGCTGGCCAGTGCCGCCGACCAGGTCGGGCTGGGCAATTTCGACGTGACCCTGCCGGTGACCTCGGCCCTGGAAATCAACCAGCTGACCAAGCGCTTCGGCCTGATGGCCGAGGCCCTGCGCGAGCACCAGGCAACCAACGTCGACGAACTGCTGGCCGGTCAGCAGCGCTTGCAGGCGGTGCTCGACAGTATCGACGACGGCCTGCTGATCATCGACCGCCAGGGCCACCTGGAACACCTCAACCCGGTAGCCCAGCGCCAGTTGGGCTGGGACGACTCCCGCGTCGGCAGCCGCCTTGGCGAGGCCTTGCAGCGCCCCGAGCTGGACCAGCAACTGCACCTGATCCTGCGCGGCGGCAGCCTGGAGCGGGTGCCGGAAGACCTGCACCTGGAGATCGACAAGGAAAACCGCGTCCTGACCTACAGCCTGACCCCGGTGGTCCGCGCGGACGGGCAGATCCTCGGCGCGGTCATGGTGCTCCACGACGTCACCGAGCAACGGGCCTTCGAGCGGGTCCGCAGCGAGTTCGTCCTGCGCGCCTCCCACGAGCTGCGCACGCCGGTCACCGGCATGCACATGGCCTTCGGCCTGCTCAAGGAGCGGCTCAAGTTCCCGGAGGACAGCCGCGAAGGTGACCTGTTCGAGACCATCGGCGAGGAAATGCAGCGCCTCACCCAACTGATCAACGACCTGCTGAACTTCTCCCGGTACCAGAGCGGCCAGCAGAAGCTTGAACGCAGTGTCTGCGCCCTCGATGACCTGCTGGAACGTGCCCGTGACCGCCATGCCCAGGCCGCCGGCGCCAAGCAGATCGAGCTGCAACTGGAACTGGACTCGCCCTTGCCGCGGATTCAGGCGGATATCAGCCAGCTCGATCGGGTCATGGACAACCTGCTGGACAACGCCATTCGCCATACCCCCAAGGGCGGAAACATCCGTCTTCAGGCCCGTCGCCACGGTGAGCGGGTGATCGTCAGCGTCGAAGACAGCGGCGAGGGCATCGCCTACAGCCAGCAGGGAAGGATCTTCGAGCCGTTCGTCCAGGTCGGACGCAAAAAGGGCGGCGCCGGCCTCGGCCTGGCCCTGTGCAAGGAGATCGTGCAACTGCACGGCGGGCGCATGGGCGTGTATTCACGGCCGGAGCACGGCACCCAGTTCTATATGGCGTTGCCGGTCTGATCAGGCTTCGTCGTCGATCCGCCGTGGCCCGAGACGCCGGCCACGGGTGATCAGCTCGGCGAACTGCCGCGCATTCAGCGGGTGGGCGAACAGCCAGCCCTGGCCGTAATTGACCCCTTCGCTATTGAGCAACTGGGCCTGGTCCTCGTATTCGATGCCCTCGGCGATCACCCGCAGTTGCAGGGCGTGGGCCATGCGGATGATATGCGGGGCCACGCCGCTGCTGGCGGCGTCATGGCCAAGGGCATCGATAAAGGCCTTGTCGATCTTCAGGCAGTCCACCGGCAGGGTCTGCAGATAGGCGAGGCTGCAATAGCCGGTGCCGAAATCGTCGATCAGCACCTGATGGCCCACTGCCCGCAGCGCCTGGAGATTGTCCCGGGCCACTACCACGTCGATCAGTCCGCGCTCGGTCACCTCGAAGGCGATCTGGCTGGCCGCCACATGGTGGATCGCCAGCAGGCGCGCCGCGACCCGGCCAATGCGCGGCACCATCACATCGCAAGCCGCCAGGTTGACCGAGATGTACAACTGCGGATTGGCCCGCAACAACTGGCCGAGTTGCTCGAACACCCGTTGCAGGACGAAATCGGTGATCTGGCGGATCTGCCCGGTGTTTTCCGCCAGCGGGATGAACAGCTCCGGGCTGGTCAGGGTACCGTCCGGGCGGCGCCAGCGCACCAGGGCTTCGGCGCCGACGCAACGGCGGCTGGCCAGTTCGAAGATCGGCTGATAGAGCACCTGCAATTCGCTACGGCGCAGCGCGCCCTGCAGTTCCGAGCTCATCGAGCGGCTTTGCTGCACCAGTTGCAGTACCGCCCAACCGATGCACCAGGCCAGCAGCAGGCTGCCGGGGAACAGCAGCCACAACGCGCCGCTCATCTTCAGTTGCTGGCTGGTACGCGGGGCGATCAGGACGAGCTGGTAGTCCGGGGATTTGGTCGGCATGCGGTAGATCAGGCGGTCGGGCAGTTCGACCAGAGCCTTTTTCGACTCGGGTGGCCAATGGCGGCTGGCCGGTGGCCAGTGCTGCACCGGCCCCAGCACCGGGACCGCACGGGAGCCCTGGTCGAGCACCACCAGCAGGCTGCCACCGGCGGGCAGGTCGACCACATCGGTCAGGTGTCCACGGGAGGTAGAGACCCGGAAAGGCCCGCGGCCGAGGATCAGGGCAGCGCGGTTATCGTCGGGCTCGGTGCTGGTGTTCAGCCAGTAGCTGTAGGTGGGGCCGCGGATATCCGGGGGTGGCAGGGACTCGAAGGTACGATCGCCGAGGCGGCTGGAGCAGATCTGCTGATCGTCGATATAGGCCGCCTCGAAGACGAAGCGGTTGTTGAAGGCGACTTGTTGCAGGGCGGAATACATTTCGAAACTGCAGCCACGGACGGGCTGCAACTGGAGCTGGTCGACGCTTTGTCGGAGCTGGCCGAAGATCTGCTCCAGACGTTCGAGGAAGCGCTCGCCACGGGCGTTCATCTGTTCACTTTCGTTGACCTGCACCTGGTGCATGGCCAGGCCCAGGCTGCCCAATAAAAGCAAAAAG
Source organism: Pseudomonas putida (assembly GCF_001941965.1). Taxonomy (GTDB): domain Bacteria; phylum Pseudomonadota; class Gammaproteobacteria; order Pseudomonadales; family Pseudomonadaceae; genus Aquipseudomonas; species Aquipseudomonas putida_L. The sequence goes on from NZ_MKZO01000008.1 coordinate 33,305, forward strand.
GCGCTTGCCGAGGCTGCCAGCGAGGCCAGGAGCCAGGGTCGATATAACAGGCCGCGTAACAGCTGGAGGGCAGGCGCCATCTGGAATATCCCGTTGCATACCAGAGGTATAGCAATTCCACGGGAGATCGGCCTGGCCGTTTGGCGGGGTTTTGACGCGACGCGTACCCCAGTAGGCGACACCGCCCCCTGTGGGAGCTGGCTTGCCAGCGATGAGGCCGGCAATGGCAGCGATGTTGTCCGGGCTGACGCAATCGCTGGCAAGCCAGCTCCCACAGGGGTTGTGGTGATCGGGCTAGCGCTGGTCGTTGAGGACCTGCAGCATCGCCGCCGTCTGCGCATCCGGCTGGCCGTCGAAGCGCTGCGGGCGGAAGCGCATCTGGAAGGCGGCGATGACGTGACGGGTGGCAACGTCATACACGCCCGTCTGCTCGATCGCATAGCCAAACCGCGCCAGCTGCTGCTGGTACCAGGTGATGCTCGGCGGATTCACCGCGAAGCGCGCCTGCTGCTGCGCCACCGCCTGGGCATTCGGCCAGATTCCAAGGCCTTCGTCGGCCAGGCGCTTCCACGGGAACAACGGCCCCGGATCCAGCTTGCGCAGCGGCGCGATGTCGCTGTGCCCGATGATGTGCCGCGGCTGGATGTTGTTGCGCTTGGCGATGTCCTTGAGCAACAGGATCAGCGACTGCACCTGCGCCTCGCTGTACGGGTGCCAGACTCGTCCTGTCGGGGTGTCGGTGAAGCCCGGATTGACGATTTCGATGCCGATCGACGTGGAGTTGAGCCAGGTCCGGCCTTCCCACTGGCTTTCACCGGCATGCCAGGCGCGGCGGCTCTCGTCCACCAATTGGTAGACGGTGCCGTCGCGGTCATCGCCGATCAGGTAATGGCTGCTGACCTCGCCATGGGTCAGCAAGGCCAGCGAGCGCTCCAGCGAAGCATTGGTGTAGTGCAGGATGACGAACTGGACGCGGCTGTCCTGGTTCGCCGAGACATGACTGTGGTCGATACGCAGTTGCGGACCACTGGTACAACCGGCGAGGACAGCCAGCAGCAGGGCGGAGAAAAACGCTTTCATGAAAAAGGGGCGACGCCTGGGAAGTCTGTAATGCAATAGCATAACGTACCTCAGGAAGGGCCACTCACCCCACTTGCAAGCAATTGCGTCCGAGGTGCTTGGCCCGGTACAGGGCTTCGTCGGCGCGCTTGAGCACGGTATCGCTGCGTTCGCCGTCGCGAAACGCGGTGATGCCCACCGACAGGGTGATGGTGACCCGCTCGCCCTTGAAGTGGAACGGACAGGCTTCCACCGCCGCGCGCAGGCTCTCCGCCAACTGTAGACCACCCGCCATCGGCGTCTGCGGCACCAGGAGCACAAATTCCTCGCCACCGAAGCGGGCGATGAAGTCCCGGGCGCGCAGGCGCTTGCGCAGTTCGTTGGCGACGATCTTCAGAACCTTGTCGCCGGCCAGGTGGCCATAGTTGTCATTGATACGCTTGAAGTGATCGAGATCGAGGATCGCCATCAGCAGGTGGCCGCCCTTTTCCTGCCAGTCGGCGACTTCCAGGTCCAGACGCTCGGACCAGGCGGCACGGTTGGGCAGGCCGGTGAGCGGATCGACCAAGGCTTTCTGGCGCTGGACCTCCAGGTGTTCGCGGTAGCCCTGGGCTTCCTGCTCCATATGCGCGACCCGCTCGGACAGGCCCTTGAGGCGGCTGGCCATTTCCTCTTCACGCTTGTCGCGCTGCTGCTGGTGCTCGTCCATGGTGCCGAGCAGGCCTTCGAGACGGCCTTCCAGCACATGCTTGAGGCTGTCCAGGTCGGCCGCGCCCTGCACGCTGCTGTGCAGGCCGTCGACCTGCTCGCGCAACTGGCTGTTCAGGTCGCGCTCGGCAGACTGATTGTCGGCGTGCCCTTCGCTGGCCTCATGCAGATGGCTCTGGAACGATTCCAGGCGCTCGTTGAGCTGTTGCAGGTAGGCTTCGAACTCGTGCTGCCCACTGTCGGTGATCGCCAGCATCAGCACGGCAAGATCATCGAGTATGGGCAGCAGCTCGTACCAGTTCAGCCCGTGTTCCAGGCGTTCGCGCATCGACTCGGCCTGGGGACGGTGTCGCTCCGGCAGGGCCAGGTCGTTGAGCAGGCCAAGCAGGGTGTGCTCGATATGGGTGGCCACCGAACTGTAGGTGGGCTCGGTGCCGTCGGGGAGGGCGTAGAGCATCTGTTCGGCGGTCAGTTCGACCACAGGCTCTTCTACCTGAGGTTCGGGTTCGGGCTCGACCATGACCGGCTCTGGCGCGAGGGCCGGCTCCGCAGTTTCGGTCTCCACAGGCTCGACGGCTTGCGACTCGGTTGCCGGCGGCAGCGACACTTGCGGCTCAGGTGCAGTTTCGACCTCCTGCACGGGCGCTTCTGCCTTGGCCGCGATGATTGCAGGCGCGGGCGAAGACGGCCGCAGTTCGTCGATATCGGCAATCGGCGCGACTTCGACCCTTGCTGCGGTGGGCGCTTCGACCGCCTGGACCGTGGCGTCGTTGGTTTCGGCCGGCGCGTCCCGACCGCCGAACAGGCGCTGCAGCAAGCCGGGCTTGTTGTGCTCCTCGGGATGGGTCAAGGCGCCCAGCGCCTCGCCCTGCAGCTTGCTCAGCTCGCTCAGCAGCAATGGCACTTCCCGCGACTGCCCGGCGCGGGCCTCGACCTGCTTGCCAAGCTTCTTCAGCGGGCGACGGACATCACTCGGCAGGGACAACGCCTGCAACTGGTTGACCAGCGACGTGAGTGCCGTGGTCACCTGGGTCACGCGCGTGGCGCGGCGCTGCTCGGAGTCGAGCACGGCTTTTTCCAGGCGCGGGATCAGGCCGGCGAGCCCGGCGTCCATGTTGTCGCTGCGGATGACGTCGCGCATTTCCTTCATGCACTCGTCCACCACCCGATCGCTGCCTTCGGCCGCCAGGGTACTGCGCACGAGACCGCGACGCAGAAGGTCGAGACGGGCGTCCCAGCGGCGCTCCAGCTTTTCCTGCTGCTCGATGCTCTTGAGGTACTTCTCTTTCCAGCGTTCCGCTTCGTCGCTCATGCCCGGGGTCCACGATCAGGGGGACTAACGCAAAGCGGGGAGCGTATCCACAGTCAGGGCGTCAGGCAAACGAATCTCAACCGCGACGGGCAAATGATCGGAAATCGGCTGGGAAAGCACTTCGACCTTTTCCAGGGTCAGGCTCGGGCTGAGCAGAATGTGATCAAGGCAGCGTTGCGGACGCCAGCTGGGGAAGGTGGCTTCGACCTGCGGCGCGATCAGGCCGAGGTCACGCAGGGGGGAGTGTTGCAGGAGGTCGGTGGCATGGGTGTTCATGTCACCCATCAGCACCTGATGGCGATAGCCGCCGATCAGCTCGCGGATATAGGCGAGCTGGCGGGCGCGGGTCTTGGAACCCAGGGCCAGGTGCATCATCACCACCACCAGGGCGTCTTCGCCATCGCCGAAACGCACCAGGATCGCCCCGCGCCCGGCCGGACCGGGCAGCGGATGATCTTCGAGCAGTTGCGGCTTTAGCCGGCTGAGCACACCGTTGCTGTGCTGGGCGAAACGCCCGAGGTTGCGGTTGAGCTGCTGGTACCAGTAGGGAAAGGCACCGAGGTGGGCGAGATGCTCGACCTGGTTGACGTAGCCCGAGCGCAGGCTGCCGCCATCGGCCTCCTGCAGGGCGACCAGGTCGAAATCGTTGAGCAGCGCGCCGATCTTCTGCAGGTTGCCGGCACGCCCCACATGCGGCAGCAGGTGCTGCCAGCTGCGGGTCACGTAGTGACGGTAGCGCTCGGTGCTGATACCGACCTGGATGTTGAAGCTGAGCAGGCGCAGACGACCGTCCCGGGGGAGGTTGTTGTCGTCCACATGCACCTCGTTGACCCGAGGATCACAGAGGCCGACAACCCGCTCGCTTCTCCAGCGCGCCATGATCATCGCCGCTTACTTCGCGGCGCGCTCCTTGGCGATCAGTTGGTCGGCCACGTTCAGCACGCCTTCCGGACCACCGGCGCTGCCCAGGTCGAAGCGGTACTTGCCGTTGACCACCATGCTCGGTACGCCGGTGATCTCGTACTTCTTCGCCAGTTCCTTGGCCTGGTTGACCTGGCCCTTGATCGCGAAGGAGTTGAAGGTGGCGAGGAACTTGTCCTTGTCGACGCCCTGGGTGGCCAGGAAGTCAGCCATGTCCTGCGGGTCGGTCAGGCGCTTCTTCTGGTTCTGGATGGCATCGAAGACCGCGGCGTGGACCTTGTGCTCGACGCCCATGGCTTCGAGGGTCAGGAACATCTGGCCGTGGGCATCCCATGGGCCGCCGAACATGGCCGGGACGCGCTTGAAGTTGACGTCGGCCGGCAGCTTGTCGATCCACGGGTTGATGGTCGGTTCGAAGTGGTAGCAGTGCGGGCAGCCGTACCAGAACAGCTCGACGACTTCGACCTTGCCCGGTACGGACACCGGTACCGGGTTGCTCAGCTCGATGTATTCCTTGCCGGCGACCGGCTCCGCGGCCTGGGCAGTCATACCGAAAACGCTGGCAGCCACCAGCGCGGCGCTGAGAATCAGATTACGCATGCTTTGCTCCTGTGCAGTCTTTGAGTCGCCTTGCAACGACGTGTCTTTCTGACAGGCCAAGGCGGGTCCGAGTTCGTAAGTGTAACGGCAGAAGAATGAAAAAAGGGTGGCCGAAGCCACCCTTTTCATGTTCGGCACGCGCCATTAACGCAGCGTTAACGTTGTGCCGTGCGGATCAGTGCAGGCCCTGGATGTAGCTGGCCAGCGCCTGGATCTCGTGGTTGCTGAGTTTGGAGGCGATGGTACGCATGGTGGTAGCGTCGCCGTCATTGGTACGGTCGCCTTCGCGGAAGTCGGTCAGCTGCTTGGTGATGTACTGGGCGTGCTGGCCGCCCAGGTGCGGGAAGCCGGCGGCGGCAAGGCCAGCGCCATTCGGCGAGTGGCAACCGGTGCAGGCGGGCAGGCCTTTTTCCAGGTTACCGCCGTTGAACAGGGCGCGGCCCTGTTCGACCAGTTTCGGATCGGCGGCGCCGACGCTGCCTTTCTGGCTGGCGAAGTACGCGGCGATATCGGCCAGGTCCTGGTCGCCGAGATTGGTCAGCAGGCCGGTCATTTCCAGGACCGTGCGCTTGCCGTCCTTGATGTCGTGGAGCTGCTTGGTCAGGTATCGCTCACCCTGGCCGGCAAGTTTCGGGAAGTTCGGTGCGACGCTGTTGCCATCCGGGCTGTGACACGCCCCGCAAACAGCGGCTTTTGCCTGACCGGCAGCAGCATCGCCAACGATAGGGCCAGCGGCATTGGCGCCGCCTGTAACGCCAAGGGTCAACAGCAGACTCACGATCAGTTTGTTCATCAGCTAATCCAACTACGGCTAAGGGTGAAAGAGTTATGTATCGGGCCTACTGGCTCATCCACTCGATGATTGCCTGGTAGTCCTCGGCACTGCAGTCCATGCACAATCCACGCGGTGGCATAGCCTTGAAACCCTGGGTTACATGCCCGGTCAATATCTCCATCCCCTGCGCCAGCCTTGGCTCCCAGGCTGCACGGTCACCCTTTTTCGGGGCCTGTGGCAGCTGCCCGGCGTGACAGGCCGCACACGTGCGGTTGTACAACGCCTCGGGATCCTGTGTAGCCTGAGCGCTGGTAAACGGTATCAATACACCGATTGCAAGCAGCCATTTCGTCATTAAACGACCCTTCAGGGCTGGGGACTCATTGCGTTCTAGTGCGCAACCTTTAAAGTCTGAGCCCCCGTGCACATCCTCCTACGCTGGGATAATGCGCACACAAAATATAGGGCATTATATACTCCCGTTGCCGAAACGGAAACGACACACCCTGCCGCACCCACCCCGGGCAACGCTCACTTCGGACATCCCATGCAAGTCAAAAACCCCATCCTCGGACTTTGCCAGACGGCAAAATTCGCCATCAGCGCCGCCAAGGTCGAACAGTGTCCGCCTGACGCGGGCTACGAAGTCGCCTTCGCCGGGCGTTCCAACGCCGGCAAGTCCAGCGCCCTCAATACCCTGACCCACGCCAGCCTGGCGCGTACCTCGAAAACCCCGGGCCGCACCCAGTTGTTGAACTTCTTCAGTCTGGATGACGATCGGCGTTTGGTCGACCTGCCGGGCTACGGATATGCAAAGGTGCCGATTCCGCTCAAGCAGCACTGGCAGCGACACCTGGAGGCCTACCTGGGCAGCCGCGAGGCCTTGAAGGGTTTGATCCTGATGATGGACGTGCGCCATCCGATGACCGACTTCGACAAGATGATGCTCGACTGGTCCAAGGCCAGCGGCATGCCGATGCACATCTTGCTGACCAAGGCCGACAAGCTGACCTTCGGCGCAGCGAAGAACACCCTGCTCAAGGTGCAATCGGAGATCCGCAAGGGTTGGGGCGACAGCATCACCATCCAGCTGTTCTCGGCGCCCAAGCGCCAGGGCCTGGAAGAAGCCTACGCGGTGCTCGCGCGCTGGCTGGAACTGGCTGACAAGCCTGCGGAATAAGGCCCCGGGAGGGCCTGCCCGGCAAATTCCGGGCAAAAAAAACCCCGGACTTCGTATGGGGAGGGGGAAGTTCGGGGTTCAAGTTCCGAACCGCTAGGGCGGGGTCCGGATATCTGCCAACACTTAACACAACATAGGAGCATTGAAGGGCTTCACCAGCCATTCAGTAACTCTGAGTGTCGGTTCACCGGATTAGTTCCGGGCGTGTAGAAACTATTTGCGATAAACAGGAAATGTCTTAATACCCGACCTAAACAGTCGGGCATTGTCCGCGACCTTATGTCGCGGACGTTCCCCTCATGTTCAGTGCGCTTCGTCCCAGTTCGCGCCAACTCCCACGTCCACCACCAGCGGAACCTCCAGTTGCGCGGCGTTGCTCATGTGCGGGCGAATTTCTTCGCGGACCTGGTCGATCAGGTCCTCGCGAACCTCCAGCACCAGTTCGTCGTGTACCTGGAGAATCACCCGGGCATCGAGCCCGGAGCTTTCCAGCCAGTTGTCCACCGCCACCATGGCGCGCTTGATGATGTCGGCCGCAGTGCCCTGCATCGGCGCGTTGATCGCCGTACGCTCGGCACCGGCACGTTCCATCGGGCGGCTGGAGTTGATTGCCGGCAGGTACAGACGGCGACCGAACAGGGTTTCCACGAAGCCTTGCTCGGCCGCCAGCTTGCGGGTGCTTTCCATGTACTGGCGCACACCCGGGTAGCGGGCGAAGTAGGCATCGATATAGGCCTTGGCCTGCTTGGTCTCGACACCGATGTCCTTGCCGAGCTTCTTCGCCCCCATGCCATAGATCAGACCGAAGTTGATCGCCTTGGCGCTACGCCGCTGGTCGGACGTCACCTTGTCGAGGGCCACGTTGAACACTTCGGCGGCGGTGGCGGTGTGCACGTCGAGGCCATTGCGGAAGGCATTCATCAGGCCTTCGTCACCGGACAGGTGGGCCATGATGCGCAGTTCGATCTGCGAGTAGTCCGCCGCCAGCAGCTTGTAGCCGGGCGGTGCGATGAACGCCTGGCGAATGCGCCGTCCTTCGGCGGTACGGGCCGGAATGTTCTGCAGGTTCGGGTCACTGGAGGAAAGGCGCCCGGTGGCCGCGATCGCCTGGCCATACGAGGTATGGATACGCTGGGTGCGCGGATTGATCTGCTCCGGCAGGCGGTCGGTGTAGGTGCTCTTCAGCTTGCTCAGGGAGCGGTACTGCATCAATACCCGCGGCAGCGGATAGCCTTCTTCGGCCAGTTCATCCAGCACTTCCTCGGCGGTGGACGGCTGGCCCTTGGCGGTCTTTTTCAGGACCGGCAGGCCGAACTTGTCGTAGAGGATCGCGCCCAACTGACGCGGCGAACCCAGGTTGAACGGCTCGCCCGCCAGCTCGATGGCCTCTTCCTCCAGCTTCGCCATCTTGTCGCCCAGTTCCTGGCTCTGCAGCTTGAGCAGCTCCGGGTCGACCAGCGCGCCCTGGCGCTCGATCCGCGCCAGCACCGGGACCAGCGGCATCTCGATATCGGTCAGCACGCTGGCCAGGGTCGGGATCGCCTGGAGTTGCGCGAACAGCGCCTGGTGCAGGCGCAGGGTCACGTCGGCGTCTTCGGCGGCGTAGGGGCCGGCCTTGTCCAGGTGGATCTTGTCGAAGGTCACCTGCTTGGCGCCCTTGCCGGCGATGTCCTCGAACTTCACGGTGCTGTAGTCCAGGTACAGCTTCGCCAGGCTGTCCATGTCGTGGCGGGTCGCCGTGGAGTTGAGCACGTAGGATTCGAGCATGGTATCGAAGGCGATGCCGCGCACGGTGATGCCGTTGGCCGGGTCGCCGTCGATGGCGCAGTTGGCCAGGATGTTCATGTCGAACTTGGCGTGCTGGCCGACCTTGAGCTTGGCCGGGTCTTCCAGCAGCGGCTTGAGCGCCCGCAGTACCGCGTTGCGGTCGAGCTGAGCCGGTGCGTCCGGGTAGCTGTGGGTCAGCGGGACATAGGCGCCTTCACGGGCCTTCACCGCGAAGGACACGCCCACCAATTGCGCCTGCTGCGCGTCGATGCCGGTGGTTTCGGTATCGAAGGCGAACAGCGGGGCATCCTTGAGCTTCTGCAGCCAGCGGTCGAAGTCGGCCTGTTCGAGGATGGTCTCGTACTGCGGTTCGACCTCTACTTCCACCTCGGCAACCGCCACGGCGTCCTCGCTGACCACCGCTACAGCCACGTCCACCTTGGCGACCGGCGCCGGCTGAGTGGCACGACGGGCCTCGCGCTCCAGCTCGTCGATCCAGCCCTTGAACTCCAGCAGGGTGTAGATCTCCATCAGCTTGTCGCGGTCCGGCTCGCGCAGGTGCAGGTCGTCCAGGCCCACGTCCAGCTCGACATCGCACTTGATGGTCGCCAACTGGTAGGAGAGGAAGGCCATTTCCTTGCTCTCCAGCAGCTTGGCCGGCAGGGTCTTGGCGCCACGGATGGGGAAGGTCGGGACCAGGTCGAGGTTCTCGTACAGCTCCTTGAGGCCGCCATTCACGCCGATCAGCAGGCCGACGGCGGTTTTCTCGCCCACGCCCTTGACCCCGGGAATGTTGTCGGCGGTATCGCCCATCAGCGCCAGCAGGTCGATGATCTGTTCCGGAGCGACACCGAATTTCCCTTTTACGCCTTCGATATCCAGCACGGTTCCGGTCATGGTGTTGACCAGCGTAACGTGCTCGTCCACCAGTTGCGCCATGTCCTTGTCCCCGGTGGACACCACCACGGGACGGGCCGCTGCCGCGCTGCTGCGGGCCAGGGTGCCGATCACGTCGTCAGCCTCGACCCCGTCGACGCACAGCAGCGGGAAGCCCAGGGCGCGCACGGCGGCGTGCAGCGGCTCGATCTGCACGCGCATGTCGTCGGGCATGCTCGGGCGGTTGGCCTTGTAGTCGGCGAACATTTCGTCACGGAAGGTGCCGCCCTTGGCGTCGAAGACCACCGCGAAGGGGCTTTCCGGGTACTGCTTGCGCAGGCTCCTGAGCATGTTCAGCACACCCTTGACCGCACCGGACGGCATGCCCTTGGAGGTGGTCAGCGGCGGCAGCGCGTGGAAGGCACGGTAGAGGTACGAAGAACCGTCCACCAGGACGAGGGGGGTTTGGCTCATGAGCGGAATCAACCTTTTCGACGGGCCCGGCGCTAGAATGTCCGGAACATTGACGACAAAGGGACAAGGTTATCATGGGTACATTCAATCGCCTGTTGTTGCTCGGTCTTCTGGTCGGCACACCGGTCGCGGCCTTAGCCGCAGACGAAGCGCCCTCGGCCGAGCCGGAAGTAACCATTCGCACGGAAGGTGACAAAACCATTCAGGAATACCGTCAGAACGGCTTCCTGTACGCGATCAAGGTCACACCGAAGGGCGGCAAGCCGTACTTCCTGGTGCGTGCCGACGGTAGCGACGCCAACTTCATCCGGTCCGACCAGCCCGACATGCTGATTCCCTCCTGGAAAATCTTCGAGTGGTAACGCGGACCCTTAACATCCACCCTGCACGTCGCGACGGCGTGCCTGACTGAGCAGTTTTTGACCATGTCTGTCTTCACCCCCCTGACCCGGCCGCAGCTGGAAACCTTCCTGGCCCCCTATGGACTGGGCCGCCTGCTGGACTTCCAGGGCATCGCCGCCGGTACCGAGAACAGCAACTTCTTCATCAGCCTCGAACAGGGGGAGTTCGTGCTGACGCTGGTGGAACGCGGCCCGATCCAGGACCTGCCGTTCTTCGTCGAACTGCTCGAAGTGCTGCACCAGGCCGACCTGCCGGTGCCCTACGCCCTGCCAGCCACCGACGGCGTGGCCCTGCGCGAGCTGGCCGGCAAGCCGGCGCTGCTGCAGCCGCGCCTGGCCGGCAAGCACATCAAGGCACCGAATGCCCAGCATTGCGTACAGGTCGCCGAGTTCATGGCCCACCTGCACCTGGCGACCCGCGAGCACACGCTGGAACGCAAGACCGACCGTGGCCTGGACTGGATGCTGGAGGCGGGCAACGAGCTGATGCCGCGCCTGAATGCCGGGCAGCAGGCGCTGCTCAAGGGCAGCCTGGACGAGATCGGCGCCCATCATGCGCGGATCATGGCGCTGCCACGGGCCAACGTGCATGCCGACCTGTTCCGCGACAACGCGATGTTCGAAGGCACGCACCTGACCGGCGTGATCGACTTCTACAACGCCTGTTCGGGGCCGATGCTGTATGACCTGGCGATCAGCATGAACGACTGGTGCTGTGACGAGGCGGGGGCGATCGACCTGCCGCGGGCGCGGGCATTCCTCGGCGCCTATGCGGCGCTGCGGCCGTTCACGGCGGCGGAGGCCGAGGTCTGGCCGGTGATGCTGCGGGTGGCGTGCGTGCGGTTCTGGCTGTCGCGGTTGATCGCGGCGGAGTCATTCGCGGGGATGGATGTGATGATTCACGATCCGGCGGAGTTCGAGGTGCGCTTGAAGGCGCGGCAGGATGTGAGCCTGGCATTGCCGTTTGCCCTTTAAGAGCATCGCTGGCAAGCCAGCTCCCACAGGGACCGCGTGCGCCGCGAAACCTGTGGGAGCTGCCTTGCCAGCGATGAAGGCGCTACAGGCTTTCCAGACACCCCGCCAACCCATTCCCCAGGTTGGTCAGCAACGTCTCATACCCTTTGGCATCCACCGCCAGCGTCCCACCGAGCGCATCCAGCTCCGCCAGCTTCACCGGCAGCCCTGCCGTCAGGGTCTCAGCCAACCGCGGCCGCAACGGCGGCTCGCTGAACACACAAGTCTTGCCCACTTCCTGCAGACGCTTGCGCATCGCCGCCACATGCTGCGCGCCCGGCTGCACTTCCTGGGCGACGCTGAACACGCCGGTATGCTTCACGCCATAAGCCGACTCGAAGTAGTCGAACGCCTCGTGGAACACGAAGAACGGCTTGTCCCCCACGCCCGCCAGGCGCTGCTTCAGGTTCTGGTCAAGTACGTCCAGGCGCTGCTCGAAGCCCTTCAGGTTGCTCTGGTAGCGCGCCGCATTGGCCGGGTCCGCTGCACTCAGGTCCGCCGCCATGCGCGCGGCGATCACCCGGGCATTGACCGTCGACAGCCACAGGTGGGCATCGAGGGTGCCGGGACGGTGATCATGATCGTGCTCGTCCGGGTCATCCGCGTGTTCTTCGTGGGAGTGACTGTCCTCGCCGAAGTGACGCAGGCTCATGCCCGGCAGCCCCTGCACCGCCACGGTCGGTTTGCTGCGGCTATTCAGCACACGGGGCAGGAAGCCTTCCATGTCCGGCCCGATCCAATACAGCAGATCGACCTCCGCCACCCGCCGCACATCTGACGGACGCAGCGCGTAATGGTGCGGCGAAGCGCCCGGCGGCAGCAGCACTTCCGGCTTGCCGACGCCGTCCTGGACGGCCGCGGCGATGAGTTGCAGCGGCTGGATGCTGGTCAGCATGCGGACCTCGGCCTGGGCCGGGGTCAGCACGACGAGCGTTGAGGCAAAAGCGACAAAAAGGGCAAATAATCGGGACACGATGAGCGCTCATTGATGCAAAGACAGGTAACATAATAACGTCTCTCACCAAAACCGTCGCCGCCCATGCCCAATACTCCGCTGGCCAACCGCCCACACGATCACTCCCATTGCGTCCACACCGCCCTGGCCGAGGCCGATGCCCTGTGTGCCCGCCAGGGGCTGCGTCTGACCGCCCTGCGCCGACGCGTGCTGGAGCTGGTCTGGCAGAGCCACAAGCCGCTGGGTGCCTACGACATCCTCGGCGTGCTCAGCGAGCAGGACGGCCGTCGTGCCGCGCCGCCAACCGTCTATCGGGCGCTGGATTTCCTCCTGGAAAACAGCCTGGTGCACCGCATCGCCTCGCTCAACGCCTTCATCGGCTGCAACCACCCGGAACACGCGCACCAGGGCCAGTTCCTGATCTGCCGCGAGTGTCATGTGGCGATCGAGCTGGAACAGCCGGCGATCAGCAACGCCATCGTCGCCAGCGCCAAGGATGTCGGGTTCAGCGTCGAATCGCAGACCGTCGAAGTGGTCGGCATCTGCGCCAGTTGCCGGAGCGCCTGATGAGCAACGCCTTGATCCGCCTGCAACAGGTGGGAGTGACCATCGGCGGGCAGAGCATCCTCGACAGCATCGACCTGACCGTCGAACCGGGCCAGATCGTCACCCTGATCGGCCCCAACGGCGCCGGCAAGACCACCCTGGTGCGCGCCGTGCTCGGCCTGCTCAAGCCGGGCAGCGGCAGCGTCTGGCGCAAGCCGAAGCTGCGTATCGGCTACATGCCGCAGAAGCTCCAGGTGGACGCGACCCTGCCGCTGTCGGTGCTGCGCTTCCTGCGCCTGGTCCCCGGTGTTGACCGCGCCGCTGCCCTGTCGGCCCTGGAAGAAGTCGGCGCCGAACAGGTGATCGACAGCCCGATCCAGACCATCTCCGGCGGCGAAATGCAGCGCGTGCTGCTGGCCCGCGCCCTGCTGCGCGAGCCCGAGCTGCTGGTGCTGGATGAACCGGTGCAGGGCGTCGACGTCGCCGGCCAGGCCGAGCTGTACAACCTGATCACCCGCCTGCGCGACCGCCACCAGTGCGGCGTGCTGATGGTCTCCCACGACCTTCACCTGGTCATGAGCACCACCGACCAGGTGGTCTGCCTCAACCGTCACGTCTGCTGCTCCGGGCACCCGGAGCAGGTCAGCGGCGACCCGGCCTTCGTCGAGCTGTTCGGCAACAACGCGCCGAGCCTGGCGATCTACCACCACCATCACGACCACAGCCACGACCTGCATGGCTCGGTGGTCGCCCCGCATGTGCACGGAGAAAACTGCAAGCATGGCTGATTTCCTGCTTTACGCCCTGCTCGCAGGCCTGGCCCTGGCCGTGGTCGCCGGCCCTCTCGGCTCCTTCGTGGTCTGGCGGCGCATGGCCTATTTCGGCGACACCCTGTCCCACGCCGCCCTGCTCGGCGTGGCCATGGGCTTCATGCTCGATATCAGCCCGGCGCTGGCGGTGACCGTCGGCTGCCTGTTGCTGGCGCTGCTCCTGGTCACCCTGCAACAGCGCCAGCCGCTGGCCTCGGACACCCTGCTCGGCATCCTCGCCCCCAGCACCCTGTCCCTCGGCCTGGTGGCGCTGAGCTTCATGCACGACGTGCGCATCGACCTGATGAGCTACCTGTTCGGCGACCTGCTGGCGATCAGCCCCGGCGACCTGGCCTGGATCCTCGGCGGCAGCGCGGCGGTGCTGGTGCTGATGGTCGTGCTGTGGCGGCCGTTGCTGGCGGTGACCGTGCACGAGGAGCTGGCCCGGGTCGAAGGCCTGCCGGTCGCCGGCCTGCGCCTGGCGCTGATGCTGCTGATCGCCATCGTCATTGCCGTGGCCATGAAGATCGTCGGCGTGCTGCTGATCACCTCGCTGCTGATCATCCCTGCCGCGGCCGCGCAAAGACATGCGCGCTCTCCGGAACAAATGGCCCTCGGCGCCAGTCTTATCGGGGTCGTCGCGGTCTGTGGCGGCCTGGCCATGTCCTGGTTCAAGGACACCCCTGCGGGCCCCTCGATCGTGGTCTGTGCCGCGGTGCTATTCTTGTTGAGTCTGGCCCTGCCCCGGCGCTGACCGGCATAGCGGGCGCCGCCTGCGCGGCGGCGTCCACCCTCGAGACCCCGCGAGCGCCAGCGAAGGAATGATGTTCCCGCCCACGGACTGGGTGTAGACTTGCTCGTTTTTCGCGCAAATAGAGAGTCGTAGGAATGAAGCCGTTCGCCTCCCGTTATCTGCTCCTTGCCGCGTTTTCCCTGATTCTGACCGCCTGCGCCAGCAAGCCGGTCGAGAGCACTGCCGTGCCCGCCGAAGCGGATGCCTGGCAGCAATTGCAGCAGAACATCGCCAGCAATGAGCTGGCCACCGCCGAGGACCAGTTGGCCACGTTGCAGGCGCAAGCGCCGGAGGACAGCCGCCTCGAGCAGTACCAGCGGCAACTGGCCGAGGCCTATCTGCAACGCAGCCAGATCGTCCTGCAGAAGGGTGATGTGAATGCGGCGGCCACCGCCCTGGCCCGCGCCCGGGCGCTGATGCCCAAGGCACCGGCGTTGACCGGCGGTGTGAATGGTGCGATTGCCCAGGCCCGAAAGGCCGAGCTGGACCGCGCCGAAGCGGCGTTGAAAGCGGCGGAAGCCAAGCCGAAGGCCAAGGTCATCGACCCGACGGCGCCGAGCACGGTGATTGCCCTGGAGATTGGTGATATCGGCAAGTTGCGTCGTCAGCTCGACGATATCGCCGACGATGTCGTCAATTATGAGTGTGATGTGGTGTTCCAGGTGCCGCGCAAGGCCGACTATCCGTGGCTGTCGACCTTGCTGGGCAAGCGGGTTGGCAAGCGTGATCCATCCTTTGACCTGCAGCAGCGCAGTGAGATTCACCGTAGCCAGCCGGCCCAGGTGGTACTGACACCGAAGCGCACTGATAGCTGATGTGGTGTTGCTGATGGCCCTATCGCTGGCAAGCCAGCTCCCACAGGTTTCGCGGCGCACGCGGTCCCTGTGGGAGCTGGCTTGCCAGCGATGAGGCCATATCAGGCTGGAACAGCTTTAGCGGCAGCCTCCCGCTCCCACACCCGATGCTTGCCAATGGCCTGGGTAAACGCCTTGATCGCCTTGGCATCATTCCCCGCCAGCAACCCGCTGTCCGCCTTGAGATTCAGGCTGTCGAACCAGGCTTTCGCCTCGGCATGCCCGGCCACCGGCTTGAGATGCTTGTAGGCTTCCAGGATAAAGTGCACCGCCACGCCATCGCCCTTCAGCGCCTCGACACCCTTGCCTCCCGCCACCCACACCGCATCGAACGCCACTGACGGCAGCCCCTCCATCGACGCATCCACCGCCAGGGTCTTGCCGTCCGCCGTCTTCACCGGCGCCGACGTCGGCCCCAGCACCTTGATCTGCACGCTCTCCGCTTCCAGCGCCTTGACCAGCTTGTCCGCCAGCGCGCCATCCACACCATCGGCCACCAACAGCGCCACCTTGCGCCCCTTGATGCTCTCACCGAGGTGATTCATCTGGCTCAAGGCCGGGGAAGCCTTCAACGACAGCTTCGGCACGTCCACCGTCCCGGCCTTCGGCGCCGGCAGCCCCAGCTTCGCCGCCACCTTGGCCGCCAGCTCCAGGTCGATATTGGCGAGGATCTCGTTCACCTGCCGCGCCCGGATGTGTTCGCGCTCGACCTTGCCCAGCTCGAAGCTGTAGGCGTTGACGATATGCTCCTGCTCGCTCGGGCTCATGCTGTGGAAGAACAGCCGCGCCTGGGAGAAGTGGTCGCCGAAGGACTCGCTGCGCTGGCGGATCTTGTGCGCGTCGATGCGCTCCTGGTACGACTCGAAACCGCCATCCTGCGCGGCCGGCGGCGTCTCTTTCGGCCAGCCGCCATCGATGGAGTTGGGTTCATAGGCCGCGCGGCCCTTGTCGATGGTGACCCGGTGCATGGCGTCACGCTGACCGTTGTGGTTCGGCGCCAGCGGGCGGTTGATCGGGATCTCGTGGAAGTTCGGCCCGCCAAGACGGCTGATCTGCGTATCGGTGTACGAGAACAAGCGCCCCTGCAACAGCGGGTCATTGGTGAAGTCGATACCCGGCACGATATGCCCCGGACAGAAGGCCACCTGCTCGGTCTCGGCGAAGAAGTTGTCCGGGTTGCGGTTGAGCACCATCTTGCCCAGCGGCGTCACCGGCACCAGTTCCTCGGGAATGATCTTGGTCGGGTCGAGCAGGTCGAAGTCGAACTTGTGCTCGTCGGCCTCCGGGACGATCTGCACGCCCAGCTCCCATTCCGGGTAGTTGCCGGTCTCGATGGCCTCCCAGAGGTCACGACGGTGATAGTCGGTGTCCTTGCCGGCGAGCTTCTGCGCCTCGTCCCAAAGCAGCGAAAGCACGCCCTGCTTCGGCTTCCAGTGGAACTTGACGAAGCTGGCCACGCCCTCGGCATTGATCAGGCGGAAGGTGTGCACGCCGAAGCCTTCCATGGTCCGCAGGCTTTTCGGGATGGCCCGGTCCGACATGGCCCAGATCACCATGTGCGCCGACTCCGGTACCAGCGAGACGAAGTCCCAGAAGGTATCGTGGGCACTGCCGCCGGTGGGTATTTCGTTATGCGGCTCCGGTTTCACCGCATGCACGAAGTCGGGGAACTTGATCGCATCCTGGATGAAGAACACCGGCATGTTGTTGCCGACCAGGTCGAAGTTGCCCTCGTCGGTGAAGAACTTCACGGCAAAACCGCGCACGTCGCGCACCGTATCGCCGGAACCACGGGGGCCCTGCACGGTGGAGAAACGCACGAACACCGGGGTGATCTTCTCCGGGTCCTGGAGGAACCCGGCCTTGGTCAGCTCGGCATGCTTGCCGTAGGACTGGAAGTAGCCATGAGCCCCGGTACCCCGGGCATGCACGATGCGCTCCGGGATCCGCTCATGGTCAAAATGCGTGATCTTCTCGCGCATGATGAAGTCTTCCAGCAGCGACGGGCCGCGCGGGCCGGCTTTCAGGCTGTTCTGGTTATCGGCGATCTTCACGCCCTGATTGGTTCGCAGCGCCTGCCCGGTGGCGTCGCTGCGCACGGTTTCCAGGCTTTGCAGCTTGGCATTGGTGTTGGCGCGATCCGGGGTGTCGGTTCCGGCAAGCTGGCTTTCCCGTGGCGCTTCTTTCTTGCTAGGCATGGCTGGCGGTCCTCATCAGTTGCATCGCAGTGACGCCCTTGGCGGGCTGTTTTGCTAGTGACTGGACGGGCTTGGCCGACGTTCCATCGGATTGACCACTGATCGCGTTATGCCTGCAAGACTGGACGGTTACGAAATAAATGCTAAGAACCTCTAAACGAACAGGCTAAAATGCGCGACCGGCTAACCGCTGACCCCCTTCCCATGCGCCCCACAAGGTTCGCTACGTGATCGAGTTCCAACAAGTCCACAAGACCTACCGCGTCGCCGGTAGGGACATTCCCGCGCTGCACCCCACGAGCCTGAGCATCGAAAACGGCCAGGTGTTCGGCCTGATCGGCCACTCCGGTGCCGGCAAAAGCACCCTGCTGCGCCTGATCAACCGCCTGGAAGCCCCGAGCGGCGGCAAGATCATCGTCGACGGCGAAGACGTCACCGCCTTCGATGCCAACCAGCTGCGCGGCTTCCGCCAGCAGGTCGGGATGATCTTCCAGCACTTCAACCTGCTCGCCTCCAAGACCGTCGCCGACAACGTCGGCCTGCCGCTGACCCTGGCCGGCCAGTTGTCGCGCAAGGAAATCGACGCCCGCGTCGCCGAGCTGCTGCAGCGCGTCGGCCTGGCCGAGCATGCGAAGAAGTACCCGGCGCAGCTCTCCGGCGGCCAGAAACAGCGCGTCGGCATCGCCCGCGCCCTGTCGACCCGGCCGAAGATCCTGCTGTGCGACGAGGCCACCAGCGCCCTCGACCCGCAGACCACCGCCTCGGTCCTGCAACTGCTGGCGGAGATCAACCGCGAGCTGAAGCTGACCATCGTGCTCATCACCCATGAAATGGACGTGATCCGCCGGGTCTGCGACCGCGTGGCGGTGATGGACGCCGGGCAGATCGTCGAGCAGGGCCCGGTGGCCGAGGTGTTCCTGCACCCGCAGCACCCGACCACCAAGCGCTTCGTCCAGGAAGACGAGCAGATCGACGAAGCCGGACAGCGCGACGACTTCGCCCATGTGCCGGGCCGGATCATCCGCCTGACCTTCCAGGGCGACGCCACCTACGCACCGCTGCTGGGCACCGTGGCCCGCGAGACGGGCGTGGACTACAGCATCCTGGCCGGCCGCATCGACCGCATCAAGGACACCCCATACGGGCAATTGACCCTGGCCGTCACCGGCGGCGACATGGAAGCGGCTTTCGCCCGCTTCACCGCAGCTGACGTTCATATGGAGGTATTGCGCTGATGGACGCCCTGAATTTCTTCGCCAACGTGGACTGGTCCGAGATCTGGCTGGCCACCGGCGACACCTTCATCATGCTCTTCGGCTCGCTGTTCTTCACCGTGCTGCTGGGCCTGCCCCTGGGTGTGTTCCTGTTCCTCTTCGGCCCGCGGCAGATGTTCGAGCAGAAGGGCGTCTATGCCCTGCTGTCGCTGATCGTCAACATCCTGCGCTCGCTGCCGTTCATCATCCTGCTGATCGTGATGATCCCGATCACCGTGCTGATCACCGGCACCTCGCTGGGTGTCGAAGGCGCCATCCCGCCGCTGGTGGTCGGGGCCACGCCGTTCTTCGCACGCCTGGTGGAAACCGCCCTGCGTGAAGTGGACCGCGGCATCATCGAAGCGACCCAGTCCATGGGCGCCAGCACCCGCCAGATCATCATGAACGCCCTGCTGCCGGAAGCGCGGCCGGGCATCTTCGCCGCCATCACCGTCACCGCCATCACCCTGGTGTCCTACACCGCCATGGCCGGCGTGGTCGGCGCGGGCGGGCTCGGCGACCTGGCGATCCGCTTCGGCTACCAGCGTTTCCAGACCGACGTGATGATCGTCACCGTGGTCCTGCTGCTGATCCTGGTTCAAGTTCTGCAGAGCGTTGGCGACAAACTGGTCGTACATTTTTCCCGTAAATAAAGGGTCGGCGTGACCGACACACCGGGGGCCGAGCCGGCTCCCTCAAGGAGTGATGCAATGAAAAAGCTGTTCGCTGCCGTCGCCGCCTTCGCGGCCCTCTCCACCGCCGCCAACGCGTCGGAAACCCTCAGCGTCGCCGCCACTGCGGTGCCGCACGCGGAGATCCTCGAATTCGTCAAGCCGACCCTGGCCAAGGAAGGCGTGGACCTGAAAGTGAAGGTCTTCACCGACTACATCCAGCCGAACGTACAGGTCGCGGAAGGCCGCCTGGACGCCAACTTCTTCCAGCACCAGCCGTACCTGGATGAGTTCAACAAGGGCAAGGGCACCAACCTGGTCAGCGTTGCCGGCGTGCATCTGGAGCCGCTGGGTGCGTACTCCAGCAAGTACAAGAAGCTGGACGAGATCCCGTCGGGCGCCAACGTGGTGATCCCGAACGACGCCACCAACGGCGGTCGTGCCCTGCTGCTGCTGCAGAAGGCTGGCCTGATCAAGCTGAAGGACGCCGCGAACATCCTGTCGACGCCGAAGGACATCGCCGAGAACCCGAAAAACCTGAAGATCCGCGAACTGGAAGCCGCCACCCTGCCGCGCGTGCTGACCCAGGTCGACCTGGCGCTGATCAACACCAACTACGCGCTGGAAGCCAAGCTGAACCCTGAGAAAGACGCCCTGGTCATCGAAGGCAGCGACTCGCCTTACGTGAACATCCTGGTGGCCCGTCCGAACAACAAGGACGCCGAGGCCATCAAGAAGCTGGTCGGTGCCCTGCATTCGCCTGAGGTGAAGCAGTTCATCCTCGAGAAGTACAAGGGCGCGGTGATTCCGGCGTTCTGATAGTTCTCTATTGCTCTTGAGGGCCCTATCGCTGGCAAGCCAGCTCCCACAGGTTCAGCGGTGCACGCGATCCCTGTGGGAGCTGGCTTGCCAGCGATAGGGCCCTCAAGAACACAGCAAGACTCCCCGCCTCACTCCCGCTTCACCAACCCCGGCAATTGCGCCACCAGCTTCTGGTTGTTGAACGGCGCCCGAATGAACCCCCGCTGAGCCCCGTCCGGTCCGATCAGGGCCAGGTTGCCGCTGTGATCCACGGTGTACCCCGGCTTGCTGGTATCCGCCGGAATGAACGGAATGCTCAAAGCATTGGCGAGCTTCTGCGTCGCTTCCAGCGAGCCGGTCAGGCCGCGGAAATCCTTGTCGAAATAACCCAGGTACTGCTTGAGCTGGGCCGGCGTGTCGCGGTTCGGGTCGACGCTGACCAGCACCACCTGCAGGCGCTCCAGCGCCTCTTTCGGCAGCTCGCTCTTCACCTGGCGCAACTGCGCCAGGGTCGTCGGGCAGATGTCCGGGCAGAAGGTGTAGCCGAAGAACACCAGCGACCACTTGCCCTTCAACTGATCGACCCGCACCGGCTGGCCGTTCTCGTCGTTCATTTCCAGGTCGGGCACCGTACGGCTCGACGGCAGGAGGATGATCCCGGCATCGATCAGCTCGGCCGGGTTGCCCTGGCTGCGGCCCTGGAGCACCTTGTTGATGGTAAGCCCGAGAATCAATGCGACCAGGGCGACGAGGATAAAGACGGTTTTCTGGGTTCGAGTCATAGATTCAACAACAGGTAATGGTCTACAAGCAGCGCGATAAAGAGCAGGAACAGGTACCAGACAGAGTACTTGAAGGTCTTGATCGCAGCGTGCGGCCGAACGCCACGGTACAACACCCAGGCCCACTGCAGGAAGCGCAGCCCCAAGAGCAGCGCACAGGCGAGATAGAGCGGGCCACTCATATGAATGGCGAACGGCAGCAGGCTCACCGCCAGCAGCACGCAGGTGTAGAGCAGGATATGCACCTTGGTGTAGTGCTCGCCGTGGGTCACCGGCAGCATGGGGATATCCGCCTTGGCGTACTCGGCCTTGCGGTGGATGGCCAGGGCCCAGAAATGCGGCGGGGTCCAGGCGAAGATGATCAGCACCAGCAACAGTGGTTCGGCGCTCAGGTGCCCGCTGACCGCCACCCAGCCAAGCAACGGCGGCGCCGCACCCGCCAGGCCGCCGATCACGATGTTCTGCGGCGTCGCCCGCTTGAGAAAGCTGGTGTAGACCACCGCGTAGCCCAGCAACGAGGCCAGGGTCAGCCAGGCGGTGAGTGGGTTGGTGAAGGTCAGCAGCAGCACCATGCCGAGTACCGCCAGCAACAGCGCGAACAGCAACGCCGGCGCAGGCGCGACCCGGCCCTCGGCCAGTGGTCGCTTGTGGGTGCGGGCCATGAGCGCGTCGATACGCCGGTCCACCACATGGTTGACCGCCGCCGCCGCCCCGGCACACAGGCCGATGCCGAGGTTGCCGAACAGCAGCACCGTCCACGGCACGCCGGCCCGGGTGGCGAGGAACATGCCGACCAGCGAGGTGATCAACATCAGCACCACCACCTTGGGCTTGGTCAGTTCCAGGTAATCGCGCCAGCCGGCGCGGACCTGGCTTTCGCTCAGAAGCGCTGCCATGGATTGTCTCCGAGATAGTGGAAGTCACCGGCCAGGCGCATCGGCGTAAGGCGCCAGCCGGGGCTGACCCGACGCGCCCGCGGCTGCATGGCCAGGCGCGTGCGGTAGTTGACCAGGACCATGGTCAGCAGCAGCCCGGCGCCACCGGCGTTGTGCGCCACGGCCACGGCCAGGGGCAGATGGAACAGCACGTTGCTGATGCCCAGGCCGACCTGCAGCAGCAACGCCGCCACCACCAGCTTTGCCAGCCGCCGCAGGCCGACGCGGTGCAGTTGCCAGGCCAGCGCCAGCAGCACACAGGTCACCAGCAGGGCGCCGAGGCGATGGGTGATATGGATGGCCGTGCGCGCCTCGCTGTCGAGCTGGCCGCCGAGATAGTTGGGGCCGATATGCTGGGTCAGGTGGAAGCCGTTGGCGAAGTCCGCCTGCGGCCACCATTCACCGTGGCAGGTAGGCAGGTCGATGCAGGCCACCGCCGCATAGTTGGCGCTGACCCAGCCACCCAGGGCGATCTGCCCGACCACCAGCATCAGCGCCACCGCCGCCAGCCGGCGTACCCTGCGCGGCAGGCCCGGCAGCGGCATATAGGCTCGGGATAATCGCAGGCTGAGCAGGAACAGCAGGCTCAAGGTAGCGAACCCGCCCAATAGATGGGCCGTGACCACCTGCGGCCAGAGCTGCAAGGTCACCGTCCACATGCCGAAGGCCGCCTGCACGAACACCACGCCGAGCACGATCAACGGCAAGCGATACGGCTGGCCCTCCCGTCCGTGGCGACGCAGCGCCTGCACCGCGAGCATGGCGATCACCAGGCCCAGGGTCCCGGCGAAGTAGCGGTGGACCATCTCGTTGCGACCCTTGTGCGCTTCGACCGGCGAATCGGGGAAATGCAGCTCGGCATGGGCCAGCTGCGCCTCGGTCTTGGGCACGCTGATAAAGCCGTAGCAACCGGGCCAGTCGGGGCAGCCGAGGCCGGCGTGGGTCAGGCGGGTATAGGCACCGAGCAGCACCACCAGCAGCGCCAGGCCGGTGGCGAAGACGGCGAGGCGATATCCGGGACGGGTCATGGCGGGCTCCTAGCCGATATTGGAGAGTTTGAGCAGATGGCGCAGGTCGTTGAGCACATCCTTGCCCTTGACCTTGGCGTCATAGCGCAGCACCAGATTGCCGTGGGGGTCGACGATCCACAGCTGCGCCTCGCTGCGGTTCGGCGCCACCGCGCCATAGCGGGTGGCGTCCAGTGGGTAGCGCTGGAGCTGCGGGTATTCGCTTTCGAGTTTCGTCAGGTAGTCACCACTCACCGGCTCGACACTGGCCAGGGCGTGACTGGCGCGACTGGCATCACGACCCAGGCCGATATTGATCTGCCGGGCCAGGTAGACCAGTTGCTGGCAATCGGCAGTGCAGTCCTTCGGCGCACTGACCAGCAATTGCCAGCGCTCGGCCGGGGCCTGCACGCCAAGGTCGGCCAGGCCCACGCCGTTGCCGATCATCTCGCCGTGGTAGCTGCGGCCCTCCGGCACCCAGAACTGCAACTTGTACATGCCGGTAGCCAGCATCATCGGCCCGATCACCACCAGCAGGATCAGGATCAGTTGCAGGCGGCCCTTGGCGCGATTCCTGGGTGGCCTGCCTTCAGACATGTCGAGTGGACCCGTGGCGACGCCCATGAGGTTTCTCCTTTTTATTGTGTCGATGCCAACCGAAGTAGAGGTAAAGCGCGATCAGGGCCGTGGCCAGGGCAAACCACTGCACGGCGTAGCCCAGGTGTTTTTCCGGGCCCAGGGGCACCAGCGGCCAGTCCACCCGGTAGCTGGCCGGGCCCGGCTCCAGGCGCAGTTCGTGGGCGTAGCCGTCGCGGGCCAGTTGTTCCCACAGGTGCCCGGGCTCGGCGGTGTTGAGCAGGCGCGGGAAGTCGCCGGACGGCGCGTCGGCGCGCAACAGGAAGCTGGCCCCCGGGGCGATATAGACCCAGGCCGTCAGGTCGAGGGTGTGGGCCGGGGTGTCGAAGCTCGCCGGCACGCGCCGGTCCGGCCAGGGCAGCCAGCCGCGATTGACCAGCCACCAGTGCCCGCTGGCCTCGTCGAGGAAGGGTTGCAGCAGCTCGACGCCGGCCTGGCCGTCGCGCATGCGGCTGTCGAGGAGGATGCTGTGCTGGTCGTCGAAATGGCCGTGCAGGTGCACGCGGCGGTAGGCCGGATCAGCCGGGTCATCCAGCAGTTGTCCGGCCGGCAGCGGCGCCTCGATCTCGCGCTCGGCATACACATTCAGCAGCGCGCGCTTCTGGTCGGCGCGACCGAGCTGCCAGAAGCCCAGGCCGACCAGCACCGGCAGCAGCGCCAGCACCACCAGGGTCGGCACCAGGCCGGGGCGGAAAGGTCTCATCGGGCCCCCGCGAGGGCTGTCGCTATACTCGAATGCATCACGTCCCCCGGAGATGTCGCCATGCTCAAAGCCGCGATCGTTGTGATGTTGCTGGCTACCGTCGCCAGTCTGTTCAGCGGCCTGGTGTTCCTGGTCAAGGACGATCAACACTCCACCCGCCTGCTCAAGGCCCTGACCGTTCGTGTCTGCCTGGCCGCCGTGACCCTGGGCCTGATCACCTGGGGTTTCTTCAGCGGCCAGCTGGTGTCGCACGCGCCCTGGTAAGCCCTCCCGTCACAGCACGTAGACGAAGATGAACAGCCCCACCCAGACCACATCGACGAAGTGCCAGTACCAGCTGGCCGCCTCGAAGCCGAAGTGTTTTTCCGAATTGAAGTGGCCCTTCAGGACCCGCATCAGCATCACGAAGAGAATCAGGGTGCCCATGGTCACGTGGGCGCCGTGGAAGCCCGTGAGCATGAAGAAGGTCGCGCCGTAGATCCCCGAGCCGAGGGTCAGGCCGAGCTGGGTGTAGGCCTCGTGGTACTCGTAGGCCTGCAGGATGAGGAAGGCGATGCCCAGGACCACGGTCAGCGCCAGCCAGAATTTCAGCGGGCCGCGATGGTCCTTGCGCAGCGCATGGTGGGCGATGGTGATGGTCACGCTGGAGCTGACCAGGAGGATGGTATTGATCAGCGGCAGGTGCCACGGATCGATCACCTCCTTGGGCGGCGGGAACAGCTTCGGATCCGGCGTGTGCAGCAGCGGCCAGGTGAATTCGAAGTTGGGCCAGAGCATGTGGGCCACGCCTTTCGCCCCTTCACCACCGAGCCAGGGTCCGGCCAGGTGGCGCACATAGAACAGCGCACCGAAGAAGGCGATGAAGAACATCACCTCGGAGAAGATGAACCACGACATGCCCCAGCGGAACGAGCGGTCCATCTGCGGGCTGTACAGGCCGGCATGGCTTTCCTTGATCACCGCGCCGAACCAGCCGAACAGCATGTAGGCGAGGAACAGCGCGCCGACGAAGAAGATCAGCGGCCCATGGGTATCGCGCCCGGCTTTCATGTCGTTGAACCAGGTGGCGAGGCCGAACACCGTGATGAACATGCCGATGGTGGCAATGATCGGCCACTTGCTTTGCGCCGGGACGTAGTAGTGATCGTGAGAGGCCATGAATTGTTCTCCTTATCGGGCGCTCTGCGGGTTCGGGTGGGTCACCTGGGCGACCGGCGGCTGGCGAGCGGTGATATCGAACAGCGTGTAGGCAAGGGTCAGGTGTTTCACATTCTTGGGCAGGTCGCGGTCGACGATGAAACGCACCGGCATCTCGATGCGCTCACCCGGCTGCAGCACCTGCTGGCTGAAGCAGAAGCATTCGGTCTTGTGGAAATACGCCGCCGCCTCGGCCGGGGAAATGCTCGGGATGGCCTGGGCGGTCATGGGTTTGTCGGTGGGGTTGTGGGCGACGAAGATCATCTGGTTCACCGCCCCCGGGTTGACGTCGATCTGGTCGGCGGTGGAGTAGAAGTCCCAGACCATGTCGATGGCATTGGTGGAGAGGAACTGCACCTTCACCGAGCGCTCCGGGTCCACCTGCTGCGTGCCCTGGTACTGGCCGCCGGTCTTGCCGTTGATGCCGAACGCCCGGCACATCACGTCGTAGATCGGCACCAGGGCGAAGCCGAAGGCGAACATCACCACCGCCAGCATCAGCAGGCGGGTGACCAGGCGCTTGATCGAGATGCCCTCGCTCATGACCGCGGGCCTCCTTTATTTCACTTCCGGTGGTGTCTGGAAGGTGTGGTAGGGCGCCGGCGACGGAATCGTCCACTCCAGGCCATCGGCGCCATCCCACGGCTTGGCCGGCGCCGGCTCGCCGCCACGGATGCACTTGATGACGATGAACAGGAACAGCAGCTGGGTGGTGCCAAACATGAAGGCGCCGACCGAGCTGATCATGTTGAAGTCGGCGAACTGCAGGTTGTAGTCCGGAATCCGCCGCGGCATGCCGGCCAGCCCCACGAAGTGCATCGGGAAGAAGGCCAGGTTCATGCCGACGAACGACAGCCAGAAATGCAGCTTGCCGAGGGTTTCGTCGTACATGTGCCCGGTCCACTTGGGCAGCCAGTAGTAGGCCGAGGCGAAGATGCCGAAGATCGCCCCGGGCACCAGCACGTAGTGGAAGTGGGCGACCACGAAGTAGGTGTCGTGGTACTGGAAGTCCGCCGGGGCGATGGCCAGCATCAGCCCGGAGAAGCCGCCGATGGTGAACAGGATGACGAAGGCGATGGCGAACAGCATCGGTGTCTCGAAGGTCAGCGAGCCTTCCCACATGGTGCTCACCCAGTTGAACACCTTCACCCCGGTGGGCACGGCGATCAGCATGGTGGCGTACATGAAGAACAGCTCGCCGACCACCGGGATGCCGACCACGAACATGTGGTGGGCCCAGACGATGAACGACAGGAAGGCGATCGCCCCGGTGGCGTAGACCATCGAGGTGTAGCCGAACAGCGGCTTGCGCGAGAACGCCGGGATGATCGAACTGACCGCGCCGAAGGCCGGCAGGATCATGATGTACACCTCGGGGTGCCCGAAGAACCAGAACACATGCTGGAACAGCACCGGGTCACCACCGCCGGCGGCGCTGAAGAAGCTGGTGCCGAAGTGGATATCCATCAACATCATGGTCACCACCCCGGCCAGCACCGGCATCACCGCGATCAGCAGGAACGCGGTGATCAGCCAGGTCCAGACGAACAGCGGCATCTTCATCAGGGTCATGCCGGGGGCGCGCAGGTTGAGGATGGTGGCGATCACGTTGATCGCCCCCATGATTGAGCTGATGCCCATCAGGTGGATGGCGAAGATGAAGAAGGTCACGCTTTCCGGCGCGTAGGTGGTGGATAGCGGCGCGTAGAAGGTCCAGCCGAAGTTCGGCCCGCCGCCGGGCATGAACAGGGTCGAGACCAGCAAGCCGAAGGCCGCCGGCAGCAGCCAGAAGCTGAAGTTGTTCATCCGCGGCAGGGCCATGTCCGGCGCACCGATCATCAGCGGAATCATCCAGTTGGCCAGGCCGACGAAGGCCGGCATCACCGCGCCGAAGACCATCACCAGGCCGTGCATGGTGGTCATCTGGTTGAAGAACGCCGGTTCGACGATCTGCAGGCCGGGCTGGAACAGCTCGGCGCGGATCACCATGGCGAAGGAGCCGCCCAGCAGGAAGGCGCAGAAGGCGAACCACAGGTACATCGAGCCGATGTCCTTGTGGTTGGTCGTCAGCACCCAGCGCATCAGGCCCTTGGCCGGGCCGTGGGCGTGGTCATGCCCGGCATGACCGTGGTCGTCGATCACTGTGCTCATGTCCTGTCTCCTCGGCTCATTTGCTTTCCGCCTGTTTGATCGCCAGCACGTCTTTCGGCGTGACCATGTCGCCCTTGTTGTTGCCCCAGGCGTTGCGTTCGTAGGTGACGACGGCGGCCAGATCGACTTCCGAGAGTTGCTTGCCGAACGCCGCCATGGCGGTGCCGGGCTTGCCGTGGAACACCAGGTTCAAGTGATCTTCTTTGGGGCCGGTGGCGATCTTCGAGCCCTTGAGCGCCGGGAACATCGGCGGCAGGCCCTGGCCTTCGGCCTGGTGACAGGCGACGCAGGTGGTGTGGTAGACCTTGTCGCCGCGCTCGACCAGTTCCTGCAGGGTCCATTCCTTGCTGGTCAGCTCTTTCAGCTTGGCCGCCTCGGCCTTGCGCTCGCCGAGCCAGGCCTCGTAGTCCTCCTTGGACTTGACCTCGACCACCACCGGCATGAAGCCGTGGTCCTTGCCGCACAGTTCGGTGCACTGGCCGCGGTAGATGCCGGGTTTCTCGACCCGGGTCCAGGCCTCGTTGACGAAGCCGGGAATGGCGTCGCGCTTGACCGCGAAGGCCGGCACCCACCAGGAGTGGATGACGTCGGCGGCGGTAACCAGGAAGCGCACCTTGGCGCCCACCGGCAACACCAGCGGCTGGTCGACTTCGAGGAGATAGTGTTCGTCCTTGGGCGCCTTGCCGTGGATCTGCTCGGCAGGCGTCGCCAGGTTGCTGAAGAATTCGACGTCCTGGCCCAGGTACTTGTAGTGCCATTTCCACTGGTAACCGGTGACCTGGATGTCCACGTCCGATTCGCTGGCATCGTAGATATCGATCAGCGTTTTGGTCGCCGGAATGGCCATGGCCACCAGGATCAGGAAGGGCACCACGGTCCACATGATTTCCACCCAGGTGTGCTCGTGGAAATGCGCGGGCTGCTGCCCGGTGGAGCGACGGTGGATGATCATCGACCAGAACATCGCGCCGAATACCACGAGGCCGATCACCACGCAGATCCAGAAGATGGTCATGTGCAGGTCGAACACGGCGTTGCTGACTTCGGTTGCCCCCGGGGCCATGTTCACGGTCCAGGCGGCGTGCGCCGGAGCGAACAACGACCACAGCAGCAGCCCCATCCAGACATGTGGATGTCGCTTCATTGCGGGTTCCCCTTATCGTTCTTGTTATCCCGGAGGCGGGGCCTACGGCAGGGGGCACGGCGTCAAGACTGCGGACTTCGACGGCGGCCCCCCGCTGCACTGCAGGCGGGGCCTCATCAGCCAGATTTCACTCAAACCGGAGTATAGACAGGGGTCGAAAGCGCGCAACGACGCGGCGGAAAAGGGCTGTTGAGCCTTGGGCGATCAGCGCGAAACGCTGTAAGACATTGACTTATAAGGGTGATGGCACAGTGATATAACGCAAGCAGGCAAAACGGCATAAGCGTTATGAGAAATAGGTCTTAACCGATAACAAAATAGGACTAATTTAGTGGTTTCCGTTTTGTCACTGGCTGTCCCTGGAGTTGTCATGAACATTGCCGCATTGCGCGAGCAGATCACCCAAGCACAAGAACACGAGGCCCAAACCGGCCAACTCAAAAATCAACTTGCAGTGCAATTGCCCCACCTTCACCCGCTGATCCAACTGCCCGAGCAGGACGCCCAGGGTGCGTTGAACCGTTTCGTCAACGCTTACATCGACCAGGTACCCGAGCTGCTGGAAGCCGCCAATACCGTTGCCCGCGAAGCCGGAATCGAATCGCAGATCAAACCGGTGCTGAAAATCGCCGAAGCGTATTTCATCGCCCCACCGCAGATCATGACTGGCCATGTCGGCCTGGACAGCCTGCTGGACGAAGCCTACCTGGCGCATCGCCTGGTGGAAGAAGTCAACGACCTGTACATCAAGCATTTCCAGCAACCGCTGATCCCCGTGGACACCACGGTTGCCAACCTGATTGCCCATCAACTCATCGGCGAGGCATTCGCCAATCAGCTGGATGAAGTGGTGCATCACTCACTGGACAACATGCTCGACGACGAGAGCTTCGCCCTGGAATCGGTGGAAGCCTATCGCGAGAAACTGAGCAGCCCTGAAACAGGCGCGGCGTGGAAACGCTGGCCTTGCCTGTCCCGGCAGTTGGGGGTGGGGTTGGAGCTGGGTCAACAACAACCCGCCTGATATTTCTTTGTCGAGGCTGATGGCCTCATCGCTGGCAAGCCAGCTCCCACAGGGATCGCGTGCACCGCCGAACCTGTGGGAGCTGGCTTGCCAGCGATAGGGCCAGCAAGGCCTTACCAGTTGTAACTGACCGTTCCCAATACCGTCCGCTCTTCACCCCAGTAGCAACGCCCGGCATTGTTGCAACCAGCCACATACTCCTGGTCGAACAGGTTGCGCGCGTTCACTTCCGCCGACCAATGCGCGTTCAGCTGATAGCCAACGGTCGCATCCACCAGGGTCACGTCCCCGGTATCCAGCTTGCCGTACAGCGACGGGCTGGTGTACGCGAAGGTGCTGTCGAAGTGACGCACACCTGCGCCCAGCTTCAGCCCTTTCAACTGTCCATCCAGGAAGCGATAGGTGCCCCACACCGACGCCTGGTTGCGCGGCACGCCGGTCACCTGATGGTCTTCCAGCAACGACCCGGCCACGTCCTTGGTCACCCGCGAATCCGTGTAGGTGTAGGCCGCCGTCACGTTGATGTTCTCGGTGACATCGCTGTTCAGCTCCAGCTCGACACCCTTGGCCCGGCTGCGCCCGATATTGCGGTAGTCGCCGGTGGCGCTGTCGTAGAGCGAATCATCCTTCTTGCGCAGGTCGTAGACCGAGGCGCTGATCAGGGTGTTCCAGCCCTTCGGCTCGTACTTCACACCGACTTCGTACTGCTCGCTGAGGGTCGGGTCCAGAGGGCCGGATGCGCTCGACACCTGTTGGGTCGGGTTGTACGCGGTGGAGTAGCTGACGTAAGGCGAAACGCCGTTGTCGAACTGGTACATCAGGCCGGTCTGCCAGGTGAACTGGCCATCCCAGTAGTCCAGGTCCGCTGCGGCATTGAGCGTGCCGCGACGGTTGCGGAACGAGCTGTTGACCCGGTCATAGCGCCCGCCCAGCAGCATCACCCAGTTGTCCAGACGGGTCTGGATCTGGCTGTAGACGCCATACATGGTCTGCTCCAGCAACGCATCCTGAACCCGCGTCGAGGTCACCGGATCACCGGTGTACACCGGGTTGAACACGTTCACCGTGCCGCCGAAGCCGGCATTCCAGTCCTGGTTGAACGAGGTGCGGTCGAGGCTGGCGCCGACCAGTAGGGTGTTTTCCAGCGCGCCAACGTTGAAGTGCCCTTCGACCTGGTTGTCCAGCGAGTAGGCGATGGACTTGTTGTAGCGGTCATAGGCGGTGTTGTTCACCGTGGTGCCGAAGCCGCCATTGTTCAGGCTGCCCGGCCAGATTTCCTGGCGGTCGATGCGCGACTGCATGTAGCGCGAGTTCTGCCGGTACTGCCAGTCGTCGTTGAACTGGTGGTGGAATTCATAGCCGAGGGTCCAGACCTCGCGCTCGAAGTTGTCCCAGTCCGGATTGCCCAGCAGGGCGTGCTTGCTGATCTTGCCGTTGGGGTTGTGCAGCAGGGTGCCGGCAGCCGGGTAGCCCAGCTCCATCAAGGTGCGGTCACGCTGGTAGGTGGCGAGCAGGGTCAGGTCGTTCTGCTCGTCGAAGTTCAGGGTCAGGGACGGTGCGATGTAGATCCGGTCATCCGGCTGATGATCGACCTGGGTCCCCGACTTGCGTCCGAGCATTACCAGGCGGCCCAGCACATTGCCGTTGTCCGTCAGCGGCCCGGATACGTCGATGCCCAACTGGCGCCGCTCGTTGGAGCCGTAGCTCAGCTGCACCTCGCCACGGGATTCGGCCGTCGGCCGCTTGCTGACCATGTTGACCACGCCACCCGGGGCGTTCTCGCCGTAGAGGATCGAGGTCGGGCCGCGGAACACTTCGATGCGTTCCAGGCCGTAGGGCTCGCTGGTGGTGTCATAGCGGTTGCCCTGCACCCGCAGGCCGTCGCGCAACAGGCCGTAGCCGTAGTCGGTGGCGTTGAAACCACGGATGAAGAACAGGTCGCCCGCACCGCCGTCACCCGCCGCGAACGGCGGCGCGAAGATGCCCGGCACGTAGCCGAGGACTTCGGTCAGGCTCTGGGATTGCTGGTCTTCCATGCGCTGGCGGGTGACCACCGAGACCGAGCGCGGGGTGTCGGCCAGCGCAGTGCTGGTCTTGCTCGCCGTCGCCGAGTGGGTGGCGCGGTAGCCCTTGTCGTCCTGGCCGTAGCTGTCGGCCAGGCCCTGGGCGTTGATCGAGGTGGCGTCCAGTTGCACCGAGCCACCTTGCGGCGCCGGCTGCAGCACGTAGCCACCGGCCCCCTGCGGCACGGCCACCAGCCCCGAGCCGCCGAGCAACAGCAGCAACGCCTGCTCGACGCTGTAGTCACCGTCCAGCCCGGCACTGCGCTTGCCGGCCGCCAGGCTGTCGCTGCCGGCCAGATAGATCCCGGCCTGGCTGCTGAAATCGTTGAGCACGGCGCTCAGGCTGCCGGCCGCGACATGGAAGGTCTGCACCCGGGTGCTGGCCTGGGCAGCCTGGACGGCGGCGGGCAGCAGGGCCAGTGGAGCGAAGGTGAGGAAGGTCATCGGCACGAGGGCCAACACGCAGGAGCGGGGCGACGACATGGCAGTCCCTGTTGTGTTCATGGGGTCAATGAGAGGGTTCTGCAGTTGAACCGGATGACGCGCAAAAAGGGGAACCACCCACCGAAAAATATTTTCAGGCGGGCTCGACCGTCACCCACCAGTCGGTCATACGCTTGACCCGGATCGGCAGCGCCGCCTCCAGCAAGCGCAGGGCGTGGTCGGTGTCATCGAGGGGGAAGGTGCCCATCACCGCGAGGCTGGCCAGTTCCGGATGTACACCGAGATGACCCGGGCGGTAGCGACCCAGTGCATCGATCAGGTCGGCCAGGGGCATGGCTTCGGCAGTCAGCCGGTTGCGGATCCACGACTCGCCTGCCACCTGGGCGGGCGCCGCAGGCGAAACAGCCAAGGCCGTGAAGTCGATCCGCTGGCCCGCCTCGATCAACGCGCGAGCGCCGGTGCGGGTGAAAAGCTCGACCTGGCCCTGGTAGACGTTCATCCAGGCATGGCCTTCGGCATAGCGCAGGGCCACGCGCACCGGCGTCGCCGCCATCTGCAACAGGCCGGCGCCGGTTTCCAGGAGCAAGGGGCGGCGGTCCTGCACCGTCGAGTGCAGCAGCACCTCGCCGAAGCGCAGGTCGAGCAGGCGCTGGCGGGCATCGAAGCGGGTATCCAGGGCCGTCTGTGCGCCCAGCCACAGGGTGCTGCCGTCGGCCAGGGCAACCTTGCGGTTCTCGCCGGTGCCGGTGTGCAGGTCGGCGGTCCAGCCATTGCGCGACGCGGCCTGCCAGCCGCCGAAACCGGCCATCGAGCCCAGCGCCAGGACCAGCATGGATTTCACCGTCTGCCGCCGGCCCACGCGCGCCGGGCCGCGCTCGCGCAGTACCCGGCCCGCCCGCTCGCCTTCGCTGCGCAGCGGCGCGAAGCGCTCGCCGACCCGTTCCATGTAGCGCCAGGCGGCCTGGTGTTCGGCGTGCTGATCGAACCAGCTCTGCCATTGTTCGCGAACGCCGTTCTGGTCGCCTTCTTCCAGCAACCGCACGTACCACTGGGCGGCGTGTTCGAGGCTGGCGTGGCTGAGTTTTTCCTGGGCTGCGCGCATCGCCTTACTCCACCAGCACGCCGTCGAGCTCGGCTTCGAGCACGGCGCAATGGAGGAAGGCCTGGGCCATGTATTTCTTGACCATGCGCTCGCTGACCTCCAGCCGCTCGGCGATCACCCCGTAGGTGATGCCCTCGACCTGGGCCAGGAGAAACGCTTCGCGGACCTTGGCCGACAGGCGCATGAGCATGGCGTCCACCTCGACCAGGGTTTCGATCACCAGGGCGGTGTGCTCGGCCGATGGCTGCAACGCCTCGGGCTGCAACGCCAGGCTTTCGCGCCAGGCCTTTTCCAGCCGGGCATGGCGCCAGTGATCGATGCACAGGCCCTTGGCGATGGTCGCAAGGTACGAGCGCTCGCCGGTCTGGCTGTCGAACGCCACCGGCCGGCGTAGCACGCGCAGGAAGGTGTCATGCAGAAGGTCCGCGGCATCCCAGCCATTGCCCAGGCGGCGACGCAGGAACGTCAGCAGCCACGGGGAGTGTCGAACGTAGAGAGTCTGGGCAGGGGAAGGCATGAAAGGTCCGCGCAGGAGACGATGCAAATGGTATTGATTCTTGATAATAGGTGAGTGATGGCACCGCCTGCAATGCGCGTGAAGAGCAGGGCGGTGCCATTGGTCGTCAGAACGGGGTCAGGTTCCCAGCCCTGCGGTAGTCCGCACACGCCCCTCGACCCGGCGTTTCAGGCGGCGCGACTCGATCACCAGCCGCGATCCATTACCCGCATTGGCCCGGCCCCAGTCTTCCAGCAGCTCGAGGCAGGCATGGTCGATATAGCTCAGGTTGGCCAGCGGCACATGCAGGGTGGTGCCCGCTGGAATGCCGTCCAGCGCCTGGGTCAGGGCCGGAACCTTGAGGAAGGTCGCCGCGCCGCTCAGGCGCAGTTCCATATGGCCCTTGCGCTCCAGGCTGCTGACGCTGATCTTCAGCCGTGCGGCCTTCAGCGCCAGCTTCACCAGGGTCAGGGCGAAGCCCAGCAACACACCGGTCAGCAGGTCGGTGAAGACGATGGCCAGCGCCGTCGCCGCGTAGACGAACATCGGCATGCGGCCATAACGACCCAACCCGCGGAAGGCTTTCAGGTCCACCAACTTGACCCCGGTGAACACCAGCACACCCGCCAGGCTCGCCACCGGAATCTGCTGCAGCACGCTGCCCAGCAGGACCACGAAGGCCAGCAGCCACGCACCGTGGAAGATTGCCGACATCCGCGTGATCGCACCGGCCTGGACATTGGCCGAGCTGCGCACGATCACTCCGGTCATCGGCAAGGCGCCGAGCACACCGCAGATCATGTTGCCGACGCCTTGCGCCGAGAGTTCGCGGTCGAAGTCCGAGCGCTGGCCGCTGTGCATGCGGTCCACTGCGGCCGCCGACAGCAGGGTTTCGGCGCTGGCGATAAAGGCCAGGGCGAAAGCGGCAACCAGCAGGGCCGGATCGGCCAGGGCCATCAGGTCAGCGGGGCGCAGCCAGTCGATGGCTTCCGTCAGGTTGGCCGGTACTTCGACGCGGTTTACCGACAGATCGAGGCCAATACTCAGCAAGGTCATCGCACTGACACCGAGCAAGGCACCGGGCACGAAGCGCAGGGTTTTCGGCTTGAAGCGTTCCCAGCCCCACATCACCGCGATGGTCCCAAGCCCGAGCGCACCGGCCTGCCAACCGTTGCCGGCCGACTCGATCGGCAGTGCCTCGCCGACCACGGCCGGGAAGCCGATCAGGTTCTCCAGCCCCGAGGGCAACGGCGCACTGTCGAACATCACATGCACCTGGGACAGCACGATCAGCACGCCGATACCGGCGAGCATCCCGTACACCACGGCTGGTGCCGTGACCCGGAACCAGCAGCCGAGGCGAAAGCGTCCGGCGAGCAATTGCAGCAAGCCCGCCAGCAGCAGGATCGGCCCGAGCATGGCCATGCCATGGGTGCGCACCAGTTCGAAGACCAATACCGCCAGGCCCGCCGCCGGGCCGCTGACCTGCAACGGCGAACCGGCCAGCCAGCCCACCAGCAGACCGCCGACGATCCCGGTGATCAGGCCCTTGGCCGGCGGCATGCCGGAGGCGATGGCGATGCCCATGCACAGTGGCAGGGCCACCAGGAACACCACCACCGAAGCCAGCAAGTCCCGCGGCAGGGCCGCTTTGAAGTGCGTCATGTTCATCCTGTTCTCCTTTTTCAGGCCATTCCTCTGGCCACTCTTTTACGCAGGCGTCGGGGCGCCGCCCGAATCGCGGGCAGCCGGAAACCGCCGACGCTGCGGCAAGGCATCAAAACGTTTTCAAAGGCAGCCGACGCCCGTCCACAGCGCCGCAGGCAGCGGGCTGTGGTGGGTTGCGTCAGCGATTGTCAGGTGTTGCGGACAGGCTCAGTAACGGCCTTTCGGGGTAGCGCTTGGAATCGGCTCGCCGCGGGTCAGCGGCAGGAAGGCGTCGCTTTCGGCGTCGTAGGCGGAGATTTCGCTGGTTTCGATGTTGTAGATCCAGCCATGGATATACAACTGGCCAGCCGCCAGGCGCGAGGCCACCGACGGGTGGGTGCGCAGGTGATGGAGCTGGGCGATCACGTTCTCGCGGGTCAGGACCTGCATGCTCTCGTGTTCGCTGCCGCACTGGCAGTTGTCCTCGACCACGGTGCGCGCCACTTCGGCGTGGCGCAACCAGGCCTTGACCGTCGGCATCTTCTCCAGCGACTGCGGGTTGAGTACCGCACGCATCGCGCCGCAATCGGAGTGACCGCAGATGATGATGTGGTGCACGCCCAGGGCCATGACCGCGTACTCGATCGCCGTCGACACGCCGCCGTTCATCTGCCCGTAGGGCGGCACCACGTTGCCCACGTTGCGGGTCACGAACAGGTCGCCGGGCGAGCTCTGGGTAATCAGTTCGGGAACGATCCGGGAATCGGCGCAGGTAATGAACATGGCCCGCGGCTTCTGCGCGGTAGCGAGCTTCTTGAACAGCTCTTCCTGTTCAGGGAAGACTTCGTGATGGAAACGCAGAAAGCCATCGACGATATGTTTCAGGGCGCCATCGGCAGTCTCGGCTTCAGGAGTAGCCGGGCCGGTCGGAGAGGGTTCCTTGTTCGACATGATGCATCCTCTTTGACGGGTTCGTAGGTAAGTCCATTTTACCGGTTTAAAGATCAGACAGGCTTACGTCACTTGGATTACAGATGTAGTCAACAAATCACATTTCTGGCCGTCTGAATTCTTACGCTACGTGGCGAAACTTAACTCAAACTGAATTCGGAAGGCTCTAGAACGGGCGTTCCAGAAGCTTTTGGCGGGTTTTCCATAGTATCAAAAAAACATCAATCGCCAATGGCCATTATTGTTTTTACAACAAAGACAGCTGACCGCCCGGCGGACAGAAGGCCGAGCAATCCAGCGAATAACCACTCCTGCGGTTGAGTCCGAAGCGACGAATGGCCTTGTCGAACCGTTGCGCCAGCAAGTCGGCAAATACTCCTTCACCGCGCATGCGCGCGCCGAAACGGCTGTCGTAGAGCTCACCACCGCGGCTCTGACGGACCAGGCTGAGCACATGGGCGGCGCGTTGCGGATAATGATCCAGCAGCCACTGCTCGAACAGCGGCGCCACTTCCAGCGGCAGGCGCAGCAGCATATAGGCCGCGCTCAAGGCGCCGGCTTCACTCGCGGCTTCAAGCAGTCGCTCAAGTTCGCTGTCGTTGATCGCCGGGATCATCGGTGAACACAGCACTCCCACCGGAACCCCGGCCTCGCGCATCACCCGGATCGCCCGCAGACGCGCCTTGGGCGCAGCGGCGCGGGGTTCGAGGGTGCGTTTCAGTTCGTCGTCGAGGGTGGTCAGGCTGATCATCACCGACACCAGGCGCTGCTTCGCCAGCTCGCTGAGCAGGTCGAGGTCGCGCAGGATCAGCGAGCCCTTGGTGACGATGGTCACCGGATGGCGGTAGCGCAGCAGCACTTCCAGCAGGCGTCGGGTCAGTTGCTGTTCGCGCTCGATCGGCTGGTAGGGGTCGGTGTTGGAACCCAGGTTGATGGGCGCGCAGACGTAGCCGGGCTTGGACAGTTGCTGCTCCAGCACGGCGGCAGCGTTGGTCTTGGCGATCAGCCGGGTTTCGAAATCCAGGCCGGGAGACAGGTCCCAGTAGGCGTGGCTCGGTCGTGCATAGCAGTAGATGCAGACGTGCTATGTTATTGGTTCCATTCTCCAAGATTGGTTAAAAGATGACCAAAAAGTGCTTTCCTTATGTTCGTTTCTCATCTACCCGCCAGGAAGATGGATCAACGAGAACCCGCCAAAATGGGCTTATAGAGGCTTTTGTAGCCAAGCACGGCTTGGAAGTGGATCGACACCTTGAAGACGCCGGAACGAGTGCTTTCCACAGTAAACACGCAGGATCAGAAGGTGTTTTAGGTCAGTTTCTCAAAGAGGTAAGGAAAGGAGAAATTGAGAAAGGTTCTTATTTATTGATCGAAAACTTTGATCGCCTTTCAAGAGACAAAATCGTTCGCAGTAATAAGATTTTTACGGATCTTCTATTTTCAGGCATCAAAATAGTCATTCTTGATAAAAACAAGGTTTATGACGCCGATAATTTAGATTTTGGTGATTGGATTACTGCTCTTGTTGAATTTGAAAGGGCTAATGCAGAAAGTCAGCGTAAAAGCGATTTTTCAAGCAAGGCTTGGAAACTCAACAGAGATAAGATGCACAATGGTGAAATCGTCACTAAAAAAGTTCCTACTTGGTTAAAAGTAGAAAACAACACATTCATCATTGATGAAGTGAAAATAGACAGAATAAGAACACTTTTCAGGCTTTCCCTTTCCAAAGGATTACAGGAAGCAACCAAAGAATATAATTCACTTTATGGTGAAAAACTTGCTATTCATCAGGCTCAATATCTATTGAGTAATAGAAAGTTAATTGGTGAGCATCAGCCGCAAAAAATTCATTACAACGAAAATGGTCGGCTTATTAGAAAAGATGAAGGAAATCCGATTCCAAACTATTACCCGCAGGTAATAGATGAAGATTTATTCTTGAAGGTTCAATCAGTCATTACCTCCCGAAAACCTTTTTCGGGAAGATATTCAGCACAGCGATATAATGTTTTTCGTGATTTGATTTTTTGCCGTTTTTGTGGCGGAACTATTCGCTACATGAACAAAGGTGAAAGAGATTATTTCATTTGCACAAACTCGATGACAGGCAAATGTGGTTTAAAAGGCCAGCAGTCAATTAGAGGTAAAAAAGTATTCAGCCGCTTTTTTAAATTCACTAATGGCATCAATATCGGAACACTATTAGAAGAAAATACAAACGCCGATGAAATAAAAAATGAATTGATGAAATTAGAGAACCAAAAAACCAAAATCTCTAATCGTCTTGATGGTTTTAAATCTCAAATCAAAAAGATGATTTTGGAAGGTGAAACCATTCCAGAAACATACAATGAGATTATTGTTGATTTAGAAAATAGCATCATAAAACTTGATGATGAAATTGAAATCAAAAATAAAGAACTCAATTCGATTATTTCTTCATTCAAGTCATTCTATGACTTAAAAGAAATTGACATTGAAACAATCATCTATGACAAATCACAAGAAGCAATTGAAAAACGAGTTCAATATAACAATGAACTAAAAAACATCATCAAGAAAATCCAGATTGATTACTTGAATGACATTTTACATGTAGAGTTTTCCAATGGTGTTAATCGCCACATTCTTAATGATGAATTGGCAAATGAATACAATAAAGATGAAATAGAAAATGCTTGGGCTAGCGTAGTCAAATCTATGGCCAAAAAAACCAATTAACCAGTTTTTAATTCCAGTTATCTAAGGCCACTAAATAGTGGCCTTTTTTGTTTCCTGCTATACGCCTTTTGTTTCCATTATTTTGTTATCAATTTGAATGGCAGTCTAAGCCACTTGAAAACATTAAAATATATGGTACAACATTTATAAGGCATTCTAATCATATGCGAGCAATAACAACGGAGTGCCACTTCGTGGACTTCCATTGTTGCTCGATTTTCTTCACTTCGTTTAGAAAATGGTAAAGCGGAAAGACTGCCATAATTAAGATAACAATTTAAGGTGATTACATGAGAGATATATTTCCAGATAAAGAGAAGAGAAAACCAAACAGAAGTAAAGGGTTTACCATCACAATTAGAACAACAGAAAAGACTGCACTTGCATTCCAAGAATTAAAAATTAAAACCGGCTTAACATATGAGCAGTTGATTGAAAAAATAATTACAGATGGCTTTGGCAATATTGTAAAAGTTAATAGCAACGCATTGAAAGAAACATATGCAAACTTTGAGAAGAAAATTTCCGAGCCGTATAACAATCTAAATCAAATCGCAAAGCATTGTAATAGTGGTGGAGTAATCACTAATGAGCAATGGAATACATTAGAAACCATTGAAAAATTATTCGGCCAATTGCTTGGGTATTTACGCAATCAAAAGAACGCCATAAGTATAGAAAAAAGAACTAACTCAAAGGAGTAATATGATAAGAAAGAAAGCCAGCAGCCAAAAAACAAAAAGAGGAATTAAGAAGACAGCAAATTACATTCTTAAAGATAAAGGCTGCTGCCTTTATGAAGCCAGTTTTATTCATAGACCAAGCATCATCAAAGACGATTTAGTAAATAGATTATCAAGTGAAATTGATGATGATGTTAATTTTTACAACAGTAATAGAAAAATAGGCTCTACCCAGCAAGTAAGAACATATCACGATATAGTAAGTTTTCACACTAATGATGATATGAGCCCACAAAAGGCATTGCAGATTGCAAAAGAACTTTATGAAAAAACTCATAATCTCGGCAATCGCAAATACTTGATGGCTGTTCATAATGATACTGATGAAATGCACGTCCATATCATTTGGTCAGTTAGAGATAACAACGGGAAAACTTACAAGCAAAAAGATGATTATCGCATCATTGAAATTGAATGCGATAAGTTAGAAGATAAACACAAATTGATTAAGCCAAAAAACAGAAAAGCAACATCTAAAAATAAAAATGATATTGAAAAACTTCCATCAGCCAATGAAAGAATGCTTGATGTTAGAGGTATTACCTCCAATAAAAAACAGATGAAAGACGCTTTAAAACCTTATCTTGATAGAGCATCAAGCCCTTCCGATTTCATAAATCAAATTACCGATAATGGTTTTACCATCATACATAATGGTAAATCTTCCTTCTCTATTCAATACCAAGACCAAATATTTAAGGCATCCGAATTAAACCTTTCTTATAAGACCTTAAAAACAAAACTTGGAGAAGATGAAGAGTTTGAGCAAATACTTACAGCAAAGCATAAAATCGTTG
Organism: Pseudomonas putida; assembly: GCF_001941965.1. GTDB lineage: Bacteria > Pseudomonadota > Gammaproteobacteria > Pseudomonadales > Pseudomonadaceae > Aquipseudomonas > Aquipseudomonas putida_L. The sequence goes on from NZ_MKZO01000008.1 coordinate 73,818, forward strand.
ATTTTAGTGATTGCACTCTAACAATCAAAAACGACAAACCAGATTACATGAACAGAATAAACCCTAATTCTGTCCTTGCTAAAAAATTCACATGTGAAAATTATGATGACAAGGTTGAATATTTCTATAATTCAGCCAAAGAAAAGAAAGCCTTTGAATATCATAAAGACCCAGCAAAAGTTTCTTTTAGTGATTTATCAAGACAGTCTGCAAAGGCTGGACTACAAAGACTAATGGCAGACACAACGCCACCAGATACTTTTTATGTGACTGGCACTGACTACTTCAAGAAAAATATTTGGCTTGAATCTCAACTAATGGGCTTGGAAGAAAAAGGTATCAAACTTGAAGGCTACAAACCTACGCCAGCCGATTTAGAAGAATTGAAGAAACTCCAAGAGCGATACGCTTCAATGGATAAAAAGGTTGAGCCTAAACAACCAGAAATGGCCATAGAAGCCCCTAAACCAGTTTTCCCTATACCTACCCAGGAAAAGCCTAACCCGCTTATAAACGATATAGAGCAGCCTACGGCATCAGGTTCTGACGAACCTAAAAAGCAGGTTGGACAGGATAGGCTTGATGACTTCAAGATTTTCATAAATGAATTACTTGAAGAATATAGCGACTATGATGAAAAAGAAATTCTTGAAAACATTCGTGATGTTTTAGAAGACAATATTATTTATGATACTGAAATTTACGAAAAGGTAATGGAGAAAGTAAAAGACTTAGACGATGAGACTAGAAAAGTCTTTTTAGAGCATATCAATAAATTGCTTGATGATAGTGGTTCAGGCTCACCAATTGACGGAAAACCGAAGGCCGAAAGAAAGAAAAGGAATAAATATAAATTTTAATTAAAAAGCCCATTAGGGCTTTTGTTGTGCTTATTTGACTTTAAATATTAAAGTGATAATCTATATATAAGTGAACCCCGAATATGGTTAGTATTCAGGGTTCGGCGTTGATACTGATAGCAGCAGTTTCAACTGGTATATATAGTTATAACATATAATATTACCATTTCAAGACCTGCCGCTAAAACTTCATCATAATTATAAATTCAGTATTCACGCCTTGAACATGTAGGAATGTAGTGATTGTTTCGTGTTCAAGCGAAGAGAAATAAAACGGGGATACTGGAAATTTCTCAACCCGCCAGCCATATGAAAATATGTTAAACAGGGTTCCAGTTAGGTGCTGATATAGCCTATAAGTGTTTAAAGTTTAAACTGAATATCACAGATTTAAACCCTGAAAATCAGGCAAGCTAAACTTGTTTTTTAAGTCATAAAACAAGGAAGACCAGCTTTGCCTGAAGCTTGAAAAGCGAAAGGCAATGCTGGAATTTAAAAGAGCGAAAACCCCCTAGGGTTTTAAAGACACGTATACACACACGACACACACACACATACATACATACACGCATCACATCCCCCGCAAACCCATACCAACACACATACACCAAGCAATACCCTCTAAAACCTCCAAAAACTGCCCATAATCGAGCGTTTAGCATTGGCTTAGTGCTTTGGGTATCAAAAACAAGAATACGCCTTAAAATGGCTTATTTTTGATTGATATAATGATGTTGATTTCTTGCCCAAAAAATCGTAAAACTTGATTTTTCACACCTTTAAAAAATGGCGTTTTTAGCGTGGTTTTTATTTCTGCTTACTAATATACGAAGAAAAATAAATTGCTCAATTTTGACCCATTTCCGTGAATGCACTAAAAAAGTGCATATCATTTTTTATATGTTTTTATCTAAATTTTTTGATATTTCCGTTTTCCCGACCTTCGAATTTTGGCTTAAAAACAGCAAAAATCGTTGTCAATAGGTAAGTGAAAATATTTTTATCGTTCGATGAAAAACACTAAATAGCGTCCGACCTTAATTTTCTTTTCCGCTCTTTTACCATCAGAACAACCGAGCAATTGCTCGGTACTCTTTTCTCTTTATGGTCATTTTTCACACTTGAACAAGTTCAACCGTTCAAAACGACCTTTTATTTTATTCCGAGTATCTGCCGCCCTTCGATTATGGCATTAGAAAACTCTAACCAATATTCTTCCCTAATCAAATTTCTTGGGACTTCATAGCCTATTATATTTTCTATTCGCAAGAGAACTTCAGACGCATCAACAAAAGACCCGCCCTTACAGAGATACAAGAAATAAGAAACCGCAATTTGCATTGCCGCTTCGTCTGCGTTCATTTTTGAAGCCCAAGAGGCTTCGATTAATTTGGAATACTTTACTGCACTCGGGAAGCCTTGGCTTTCATCAGGCTCAATTTTGAACTCTTTGCTTAACTTCAAGCCTATTAGTTCAATGTAATTTCTTTTTCTTCCATAAAACCACAACATCACTACTCCTTATTTATTCGATGTAGTGACTTGATACTATAGCGGCGTTATGCATTAAAGCCATAAGATTATGACGGCGGAACCTTTTACAGAGCATATCCAGCCGTGCTCGCAGCCGCGGTAGGGATTGATGGAGCGGTCGAAGGGCAGGTCCGGCGAGTTGTTGCGGGTGATGATGGTCTTCGCGGTTTCGATGCGGATTTCGGTGCCCTGGGTCATGGGCACTTCCTGGTACCAGCCGTCGTCCTCGACCACGGAGCGGTTGGGGGCGAAGCGATTGTGCGGGTTGTGGGCAGTACCGCGACCGCGGACCGGAGAGACCATGACGAAAAACCTCGATACTGTGTTTTTATACAGTATCGAGGTTTTAGTCTGGCGTCCACGCCTTCTATCGCGACGCGGAACCCTGTGGGAGCTGGCTTGCCAGCGATGAGGCCGGCATGAACAAGGATGTTGTCTGTTCCGGCCAAATCGCTGGCAAGCCAGCTCCCACAGGATTTGTGCAAAGGCACAGTCCTGTGGAAGACCGTGCGACTACTCCGAAGGCTTCTTCAACTTCGGATTCGGGAAGAACTGCACCGTCTGCACCGCAGGCTTCGGCGCTTTCAGTGCATCCTGGTTGACCCGCGTACCCAGCTCCTTCGGCACCGACAAGCCCTGCTCGTTGAGGGTGTCAGTGAAGCCGCAGGCCACGCACTCGCGATGCGGCGTGCCATCCACGCTCCACATCTTCAACTTGTCCGGCTCGCTGCACGCCGGGCAGACCGCCCCGGCGATAAAGCGTTTCTTGGTCGTGGTCATGCCGCCAGGTCCTCGCTCAGGCCGCTGTGGCGCAGCAGGGCATCGATGGACGGCTCGCGACCACGGAAGTCGACGAACAGCAGCATCGGTTCCTGCGAACCACCACGGGCCAGGATCGCCTCACGGAAGGCCCGGCCGGTTTCGGCGTTGAGCACGCCTTCTTCCTCGAAGCGCGAGAAGGCGTCGGCAGACAGCACTTCAGCCCACTTGTAGCTGTAGTAACCGGCCGCATAACCACCGGCGAAGATATGCGCAAAGCTGTTGGGGAAGCGGTTGTACGCCGGCGGACGCATGACCGATACCTCGTCACGCACGCCTTCGAGCACTTCCAGCACGCTGCGGCCGTCGCCGTGGCGGGCATGCAGTTCGAAGTCGAACAGCGAGAACTCCAGCTGGCGGACCATCATCAGGCCGGACTGGAAGTTCTTCGCCGCCAGCATTTTCTCCAGCAGGTCCTGGGGCAGCGGTTCGCCGCTTTCGTAGTGACCGGAGATCAGCGCCAGGCCTTCCGGCTCCCAGCACCAGTTCTCCATGAACTGACTCGGCAGCTCGACCGCATCCCAGGCCACGCCGTTGATGCCGGACACGCCCGCATGCTCGATGCGGGTCAGCAGGTGGTGCAGGCCATGACCGAATTCGTGGAACAGGGTGGTCACTTCGTCGTGGGTCAGCAGCGCCGGCTTGCCGGGTGCGGCCGGGGTGAAGTTGCACACCAGGTTGGCCACCGGGCTCTGCAGCTCGCCTTCGGCAGTGCGGCGACGGTCGCGGGCGCCATCCATCCAGGCACCGCCACGCTTGTTGGCGCGGGCATAGAGGTCGAAGAAGAAGCGCCCGACATGGTGGCCGTTTTCCTTGATCTCGAACAGACGCACGTCCGGGTGCCAGGTGTCGAAGCCCTTCTGCTCGGCGATCTCGATGCCGTACAGGCGCTGGACGATGGCGAACAGGCCGGAGAGCACCTTGTCGATCGGGAAGTAGGCGCGGAGGATTTCCTGGGAGACGCTGTAGCGCTGTTCGCGCAGCTTCTCGCCGTAGAAACCGCTGTCCCAGCTTTGCAGGTCGGCGCAGCCTTGCTCGGCGGCGTAGGCCTTGAGCTGGGCCAGGTCCTGGGCGGCGTAGGGTTTGCTGCGCTGCGCCAGGTTGCGCAGGAAGCCCAGCACCTGGTCGCTGGATTCGGCCATCTTGGTCGCCAGGCTCAGCTCGGCGAAGTTGGCGAAGCCGAGCAGCCCGGCCAGTTCCTGACGCAGGTCGAGGATGTCGTGCATCACCGGGCCGTTGTCGAACTGGCCGGCATTCGGGCCCTGGTCGGAGGCACGGGTGCAGTACGCGGCGTAGACCTCTTCGCGCAGGGCGCGGTCGGTGGCGTAGGTCATCACCGCGTAGTAGCTGGGGAATTCCAGGCTGATCAGCCAGCCGTCGAGGCCCTTGGCCTGGGCGGCGGCGGCCATTTGTGCCTTGGCCGAGTCGGTCAGGCCGGCGAGGGCGGCTTCATCGGTGACGTGCTTGGTCCAGGCCTGGGTGGCGTCGAGCAACTGGTTGGAGAAGCGGCTGCCCAGCTCGGACAGCTTGCTCTGCACCTCGGCGTAGCGCTTCTGCTGCTCCGGCGGCAGGTCGATACCCGACAGGCGGAAGTCACGCAGGGCGTGTTCGAGGATGGTTTTCTGCGCTACGTCGAAGCCGGCGGCTTCAGGGCTGGCGGCCAGCGCCTCGTAGGCCTGGAACAGCTCGCGGTTCTGCCCCAGTTCGGTGGAATAGGCGCTCAGGGCCGGCAGGCAGGCCTCGTAGGCTTCGCGCAGTTCGGCGCTGTTGCACACGGCATTCAGGTGGCTGACGGGGCTCCAGGCCGCGCCGAGGCGGTCGTTGAGCTCGTCCATCGCCAGCACCAGGCCGGCCCAGGTCGGGTTGCTGGCCTGGGTCTTGAGAATCTCGGCAATGGCATTGCGGTTGTCGGCCAGGATCTGTTCAATCGCCGGCAGCACGTGCTCGGCACGGATCGCCGAGAAGGGCGGCAGGTCATAGGACTGCAGAAGCGGGTTGTTCGCACTCACGGTTAGACACCTTGGCAGAAGAAACACCGGGCCATCTTAATTACAATCGCCGTCGCCCGCAGCTAATTAGGGCTAGAGAGGTTTCCTATTCATGGCTATTCGCACCTACCAGCAGCACACGCCCCGGCTCGGTGAACGCGCCTTCGTCGACCGCAGCGCGGTGGTCATCGGCGATGTCGAGATCGGCGACGACAGCTCGGTCTGGCCGCTGACGGTGATCCGCGGCGACATGCACCGCATCCGCATCGGCGCGCGCACCAGCGTGCAGGACGCCAGCGTGCTGCACATCACCCACGCCGGGCCGTTCAACCCCGACGGCTTCCCGCTGCTGATCGGCGACGACGTGACCATCGGCCACAAGGTCATGCTCCACGGCTGCACCCTCGGCAACCGCATCCTGGTGGGCATGGGCAGCACCATCATGGATGGCGCCATCGTCGAGGACGAGGTGATCATCGGTGCCGGCAGCCTGGTGCCGCCGGGCAAGCGCCTGGAAAGCGGTTTCCTCTACGTCGGCAGCCCGGTGAAGCAGGCGCGGCCGCTGACCGACAAGGAACGCGCGTTCTTCCCCTACAGCGCCGCCAACTACGTGCGCCTCAAGGACCAGCACCTCGCCGAAGGCTACGACCAGTCCGAGTGACGTCCCCCATTTCCAGCGAGACCGACATGCACCAGCAGAACATCCTCTTCGACCTCGACGGCACCCTGACCGACCCGCGCGAAGGCATCACCCGTTCCATCCAGTTCGCCCTGGCCAAGCTCGGTATCGACGAGCCCGACCTGACCCGCCTCGAGCACTTTATCGGGCCGCCGCTGCTGCAGGCGTTCATGCAGTTCTACAGCTTCGACGAGGCGAAAGCCTGGGAGGCGGTGAATTTCTACCGTGAACGTTTCAAGCTCACCGGGCTGTACGAGAACCGCGTGTTCGACGGCGTTGGCGAACTGCTGGGCGAACTGCAAGGGCAGGGCCGCACCCTGTATATCGCCACCTCCAAACCCTGGGTGTTTGCCCGGGAGATCGCCCGGCATTTCGACTTTGCCAAGCACTTCAAGGTGATCTACGGCAGCGAGCTGGATGGGACGCGGACCAACAAGGTCGAGCTGATCGGGCACCTGCTGGCGGAAGAGGGACTGGATCCGGCGCAGACCCTGATGATCGGTGATCGCAAGCATGACCTGATCGGCGCGCGCAGCAACGGGCTGGAAGCAGTTGCGGTGGGGTATGGGTTTGGCAGCCGGGAAGAGTTGGTGGCGGAGCAGCCGGCGTATCACTACGAGACGCTGGCGCAGATGCATCAGGCATTCCGGCGCTCTTGAGGGCCTCATCGCTGGCAAGCCAGCTCCCACAGTGTCCGCGGCGACTCAGAACCCTGTGGGAGCTGGCTTGCCAGCGATGCTTTTGAGTAGTCGCTGCCGCTCCTGGACCGGCAGCGCCCCTACCTCCTCAACCCGCCGATAAAACCGCTGCCAATCTCCACCCACCTCGGCAAACATCCCGGCAAACGCCGGCACCCACTGGTCATACAGCCCGAACGGCAGCAGCTTGGCATTATTCATCGACCCATTGATCCACCCATCGAAACGCCCGACCCCGCCCCATTCGCCGTCCCGCAACTGCCGATACTCCACGCGCAAGCGCTCGAACTCCGCCTGCTTCGCCGCGCGCATCGCCGTCGCCTCCAGCGACTGCGCATACAGTTTCCTGAGCCGCTCACGACACGCCAGCACCAGCGCCACAAATTGGTCGCGCTGCTTGCCGCCGTCCACCACCGGCGCCGGCAGCCCCCACGCCGCCCGCCATTGCCGGGTGCCTTCCTGCTCGACGAAGGTGGCGAAGGATTCGTTGAACGCGGTGTCGTCCTTCACATAGAAACGCTGGTGCGCCAGCTCATGGAAAATCACCGTGGCCAGACGCTCGTCGCCCCAACTGACCATGGAATTGAGGATCGGGTCATCGAACCAGCCCAGGGTCGAATAGGCCTCGACCCCGCCGATATACACATCCTGCCCGTCGAGTTTCTGCAACGCCGCCGCACCGCGCGCGCCCGACTGGCTGTAATAGCCGCGATAGGCCACGCAGCCGGCGACGGGGAAGCAGTGGGTAACAGGCTCGAGGGAAAACTCCGGCGTGGCGAACACATTCCACACCACGTAGGGCCGGCCGATATCGGCATACACCCGGTAACTGCGGTTGTCCGGCAATTTCAGGTGCTCGCTGGCAAACACCCGGGCCTGCTGCGAACGCTGCAAATGCTGGCGCAACGCAGGATCGGTGGCGGGATTGGCAATGACTTCAGGCACCGGCTCCCGGGCCCGCAACAGTTGCCATTGCCCGCTGGCGAGCTGGCTGTAATAGCCGAGGCTGCTGCAACCGTTCAGCAGGCCAAGCGCCAGGACGGGAACAAATACCCGAAAAACGCGGTCGAGTGCCCCGGAGCTTGAGCGCAGCAGAAGAAGAATTCGAATCATGCGTGGGGTGGTCTCGCTCAAGTCCGTATCGCTTCAAGACTATCCTGCCCGCCCGGAGTTTTGCCATGCGTACGATGCTCGCCGCCAGCACCCTGCTGGCGCTCGCCGGTTGTGCCGGCCTGCCCGATCCGGACCCGTCCCAGGCCTGGGTCGATCTTGCTCCCGGTCACGACCAGACCCTGCACGCTGTCGAAGTGGACGACCGTGCCTGGGATGACAAACGCTATTTCCAGGTCTCCCCGGGCAATCACCAGCTCACTGTGCGTTATCTGTTCGCCGTGGCTCCGACCAATATCGGCCCGGTCAGCGAACCGCTGTGGCGCGATTGCCAGCTCAACCTGAAATTCAACGACTTCAGCGCCGGCCAGCGTTATCGCCTGGAGACCGGCACCATCGGCTTCCGGCCTTGGGCCAAGCTGTATGACGAACAGAGCAAGGTGGTCGGACGCGGCCTGCCGGCGGGTTGTCAGCGCACCTGAGGGCGCTATGCTTGTGCTTTATATCGCTCGCCTGCGGAGACCATCATGCGACAGCCAGCGATGTTGCTCGCCTTCAGCACCCTCGGCGCCTGCGCCACGCCCATGCCGCCGGTCGACCAGAACCAGGCCTGGGTCGATTTCTACACCATCACGCCCGGCAAGCTGGTCATGGCTGAACGCCTGGATGGCAAGCGGCTCACCGACGGCCGCTTCTTCCAGGTCACGCCGGGCAAGCACGAGCTGGTGGTGCGCTTCGACTACGAGATCAACACCGGGGTCTTCACCACCGACCCGACCGAACGCACCTGCTACCTGACCGTCGAATACGACGGGTTCCAGGCCGGCCAGCGCTATCGCCTGGAGGCCCGCGCCGTGGCCATGCAGCCCAACGCCCGGCTGTACAACGCCGAGCGCCAGGTGCTGGCAGAGGAACGGTTGATCCACTGCGTACCGTGAGTCAGTTGCCGTTGCGCTGGTAGACGATCTTCCTGGTGCCGTTTTCGCAGCTGCCCACGACCATGTTCTGGTCGTGGACTTCGCTGTTGGGCACGATCTCCAGGGTGTAGGAGGTCACGCCCCGCGCCTGGATCTTGGCTTCGATTTCCGCTTTCAGTTCCTCGCACGGCTTGACCGCGGCGGAAGCATTGGCGGCCAGCAGCGACGCCAGTACAGCGATTGCAATACGGATCATGAGCAGTTTCCTCGTGGCAAAAAACGTCAGCCAACTCCTGTTGGACCGGCGCAGCATGCCACGGTTCTGCTATCAGGACTGCAAGGTCGCATCCAGGCTGATCTTCGCGTTGAGCACCTTGGACACCGGGCAACCGGCCTTGGCCTTGTTCGCCAGCTCCAGGAACTGCTCGTTGCTGGCGCCGGGGACCTTGGCCTTGAGGATCAGGTGCACGGCGGTGATGGCAAAGCCATCAGGTTGCTTGTCCAGGGTCACTTCGGCGGTGGTATCGATGCTGTCGGCCTTCAGGCCGGCCTCGCCGAGGATCATCGACAGGGCCATGGAGAAACAGCCGGCGTGGGCGGCGCCGATCAGCTCTTCCGGGTTGCTCCCGGGCGTGCCTTCGAACCGCGTGTTGAAACCGTAGGGGATCTGCTTGAGCGCGCCGCTTTCGGTGGAAATGGTGCCTTTGCCGTCCTTCAGGCCACCTTGCCAGTGAGCCGATGCCGTCTTTTTCATGATGCCTCCTCGGGTTGTCGGCGCGGTCGGCGCCGTTCCTGAATTCAGAGGCCTGGCCCCCGGGCAAGTTCAGCCCGTTTGGCCCCTCGGGGATTGATTCCCCGGCAAGTGCCCCCACAGAAGCAACAAAGGCCGTCTGTTCCGGCGGCTTCCGTTTGCCCTGGAGAACCCATGAAGCGACTCGCGGATATCAAGATTTCCACCCTCGACCTGGTGCCGGTGCGCCAGGACGGCGGCCCGGCGCAAGCCCTGCGCAACTCCCTGGACCTGGCGCAACACGTTGAACGCTTTGGCTATCACCGCTTCTGGGTGGCCGAGCACCACAACATGGATGGCATCGCCAGTTCGGCGACATCCGTGCTGCTCGGTTACCTGGCCGGCGGCACCTCGAGCATCCGCCTCGGATCTGGCGGGGTGATGCTGCCCAACCATGCGCCGCTGGTGATCGCCGAACAGTTCGGCACCCTCGCCAGCCTGTATCCGGGCCGGATCGAGCTGGGCCTGGGCCGCGCCCCCGGCTCCGACCAGATGACCGCCCGCGCCCTGCGCCGCGAGCGCTCCGGCAGCGCCGATGATTTTCCGGACGATGTGCTGGAGCTGATGCGCTACCTCGGCCCACGCACGCCTGATCAAAAAGTGATCGCCGTGCCGGGGCATGACACCAACGTGCCGATCTGGCTGCTCGGCTCCAGCCTGTTCAGTGCCCAACTGGCCGGCCAGTTGGGCTTGCCCTACGCCTTCGCCTCGCACTTCGCGCCGCGCTACATGCATGAAGCGATTCGCGTCTACCGCAATCACTTCCAGCCGTCGGCGGTGCTCGACGAGCCGTACGTGATGCTCGGTGTGCCGATGGTGGTGGCGGACACCGACGAGCAGGCCGACTACCTGGCGACCTCGGTGTACCAGCGCATCCTTGCCCTGATGCGCGGCCAGAGCCTGATGCAGAAACCGCCGGTGCCGAGCATGAACGGCCTGTGGCTGCCTCATGAGCGGGATGCGGTGGGGGATTTCCTCGGCCTGGCGATGATCGGCAGTCCGCAGAAGGTGAAGGCCAAGCTGGAGGTGCTGCTGGAGCAGACCGGGGCGGATGAGCTGATCTTTACCTCCGACCTGTATGAACATGCGGACCGGGTGCGGTCGTATGAGTTGATGGCCCAGACTGTGCTCGGCAGTTAGGCACCAATCGCTGGCAAGCCAGCTCCCACAGGTTCAGCGGCGCCGCGGACACTGTGGGAGCTGGCTTGCCAGCGATGAGGCCCTGAAAATCACCCGCGCTTGTAGACGATTTCCTTGGTCCCGGCCTCACAGGACCCAACCACATGACCGCCCCCGGCGCCCTTCGCCACCACCTCGAGCGAATAATGCTGAACCCCCTTGGCATCCAGCTTCGCCGCGATCTCGCTCTTCAGCTCTTCACACGGCTTGCCCGCCGCCATCGCCGTACCGGCCAACCCCATCAACGCTACTGCCAGCATCATCTTCTTCATTGATCGCTCTCCTTGTTGGACCAAAACGACAAAGGCCCCGGTCCCCCCGGAGCCCTGCCTATCAAACCTGCTCTTCATTTCAACTGTTGGCGATGCGGAACCCGACTTTCAGGGTCACCTGGAAATGCGCCGCCTTGTTGTCGCGGATATGCCCGCGGGTGTCCACCACTTCGAACCATTCCAGATGCTTGATGCTCTTGCCGGCTTCGGCCAGGGCATTGTTGATCGCATCCTCGATGCTGGTGGGGGACGAGCCGACAAGCTCGATCTTCTTGTAGGTGTGATGATCGGACATTCGCTGTTCTCCTTCGGAAGGTGCGGGGATAGAGCCTAGCAGCGCCGGGCCGTTTTACCTCTGAGCCGAGGCCACAGCGAAACGTTCGATCGCACTTTCCAGAGCCGGTGCAGTCGGAACCTACACACCTCACTCAACCCTGAAGGAGACACACCATGGCCAATAGCTCGCTACGCAAAGCCGCGCTGCAAAGCATGGAAGCGGAAATCGAAAGCCTGCTCAAATCTCTGGAAAGCCTGAAAGACGATGCGTCGGACGAGTCGCGCAAGACCCTCAAAGCCCTGCGCAGCAACGCCGAGAACGCCCTGCGTCATTCCCGCAGCCTGCTTGGCGACGCTTATGAAGAGGTGAAGACCAAGACCCGCGAGACCGGCATCGCCACCCGCGACTACGCCCAGGAACACCCCTGGACCACCGCCGGCGTGGCCGTGGGCGCATTGGGCCTGCTGGCCGCCTACCTGCTGTGCAAGCGCGGCGATTGATCGCCCTGTTGCGCCAGTTCTGCGCGCAACCAGCCTGCCAGTTGCTCGGCGCGCCCGTCCGCGGCGCGTCGCGGCACCCACAGCACCAGTGACGCCTGGGTCTGGCTGAACCCCCACGGGGCAGCCAGGCGCCCGGCGCGCAGGTCATCGGCGACCAGTGGCTGCGGCGCAATCGCCACGCCAAGCCCGGCCATCGCTGCCTCCAGCAAGTAATACAGATGCTCGAATCCCTGGCCGTAGCGCAACGCGCCGGGGTCCAGGTCGTGCTGGCGCGCCCAGTCCGGCCAGGCCTGCGGACGTGAGGTGGTGTGCAGCAGGGTTTCTGCGCGCAGGGCGTCGGCCGGCGCCTGGCGCAGGCGTTCGAAGCCCGGGAAGTGCGGGCTGAGCACCGGACCGACGGATTCCCGCGCCAGCTCGTAGACCTGCATATCCGCCGGCCACGGCGGTTCGGCGAACACCAGCAACGCGTCCAGGCCCGGCCGACGCGGGTCGAGATCGCCTTCGCCGGCCGACAGGTGCAAGCGCAGGTCCGGCAGATCAGCCTTCAAACGCCCGAGGCGGGGAATGAACCAGCGCGCCAGCAGACTCCCCGAACAACCCAGGACGAACGGCGCATCGGCCCCGCTCTGGCTCAGCTCGGCGCAGACCACCCGCAGCCGCTCGAACGCCTCGCCGCTGACCTCGCGAAGCCGTAACCCGGCATCTGTGAGTTTGATGCCGCGCCCGTCCTTGACGAACAGGCTTACCCCGAGATGGCTCTCCAGCGCCTTCAACTGGCGGCTGACGGCCCCGTGGGTCACATGCAGTTGCTCCGCCGCCTGGCTGACGCTGCCGAGACGGGCGGTGACTTCGAACGCCCTGAGGGCATTCAGTGGTGGCAGTTCCCTGGACATGACGTGTGAGTTTTCCTGACAGGTTGCGGCGATCTTATCGGTTTTCAGCGGCGCCTGTCGTGGTTAGAGTAGGACCATTGTCAGCCAAATCCTTCCCTACGGAGCGACCCATGACCCAGACCAACCTTCGCAGCGGCCCCGACGCCAACGGCCTGTTCGGCGCCTTCGGCGGCCGCTACGTGGCGGAAACCCTGATGCCGCTGGTCCTCGACCTGGCCCGCGAATACGAAGCGGCCAAGGCCGACCCGGAATTCCTCGAGCAACTGGCCTACTTCCAGCGCGACTACATCGGCCGTCCGAACCCGCTGTACTTCGCCGAACGCCTGACCGAGCACCTCGGCGGCGCGAAGATCTTCTTCAAGCGTGAAGAGCTGAACCACACCGGCGCGCACAAGGTGAACAACTGCATCGGCCAGGTCCTGCTGGCCAAGCGCATGGGCAAGAAGCGCCTGATCGCCGAAACCGGCGCCGGCATGCACGGCGTGGCCACCGCCACCGTCGCCGCACGTTTCGGCCTGCCTTGCGTGATCTACATGGGCGCCACCGACATCGAGCGCCAGCAGGCCAACGTGTTCCGCATGAAGCTGCTGGGCGCCGAGATCGTCCCGGTCACCGCCGGCACCGGCACCCTGAAGGACGCGATGAACGAAGCCCTGCGCGACTGGGTGACCAACGTCGACGACACCTTCTACCTGATCGGCACCGTGGCCGGTCCGCACCCGTACCCGGCGATGGTCCGTGACTTCCAGTCGATCATCGGCAAGGAAACCCGCGCCCAGCTGCACGAGAAGGAAGGTCGCCTGCCGGACAGCCTGATCGCCTGCGTCGGCGGCGGCTCCAACGCCATGGGCCTGTTCCACGACTTCCTCGATGATGCCAGCGTGCAGATCATCGGCGTCGAAGCCGGCGGTCACGGCGTCGATACCGACAAGCACGCGGCCAGCCTCAACGGCGGCGTACCGGGCGTGCTGCACGGCAACCGCACCTACCTGCTGCAGGACGCCGACGGCCAGATCACCGACGCCCACTCGATTTCCGCCGGCCTCGACTACCCGGGCATCGGCCCAGAGCACTCGTGGTTGCATGAGATCAAGCGCGTTGACTACGTCAGCATCACCGACGACGAAGCCCTCGACGCGTTCCACGCCTGCTGCCGCCTGGAAGGCATCATCCCGGCGCTGGAGAGTTCGCACGCCCTGGCCGAAGCCATCAAGCGCGCGCCGACCCTGCCGAAGGACCACCTGATGGTGATCTGCCTGTCCGGCCGTGGCGACAAAGACATGCAAACCGTAATGAGCCATATGGCCGCGCAGGAGAAGCAGGCATGAGCCGTCTCGAACAACGTTTTTCCGAGCTGAAGCAGGAAGGCCGTGCGGCCCTGGTGACCTTCGTCACCGCTGGCGACCCGGGTTACGACGCTTCGCTGAAGATCCTCAAGGGCCTGCCGGCGGCGGGTGCCGACGTGATCGAACTGGGCATGCCGTTCACCGACCCGATGGCCGATGGCGTGGCCATCCAGCTGGCGACCCTGCGCGCCCTGGACGCCGGCCAGACCCTGGCCAAGACCCTGCAGATGGTTCGAGAATTCCGGGTCGACGACCAGACCACGCCGATCGTGCTGATGGGCTACTACAACCCGATCCACCGCTTTGGCGTTGCCGAGTTCGTGGCCCAGGCCAATGAAGCCGGTGTCGATGGCCTGATCATCGTCGACCTGCCGCCGGAGCACGACGCCGAGCTGGCGACTCCGGCCCAGGCCGCGGGTATCGACTTCATTCGCCTGACCACCCCGACTACTGACGATGCGCGTCTGCCGCGGGTACTGGAGCGCAGTTCCGGGTTCGTCTACTACGTGTCGGTTGCCGGCGTGACCGGTGCCGGTTCGGCGACCACCGAGCATGTGACCGAGGCGGTGGCGCGGCTGCGTCGGCATACCGATCTGCCGATCAGTGTCGGTTTCGGGATTCGTACCCCGGAGCAGGCTGCGGCGATCGCCCGGCTGGCAGATGGGGTGGTGGTGGGTTCGGCGCTGGTGGACAAGATCGCTACCGCTGCCAGCCCGGAGCAGGCTGTGGATAACGTCCTGGCGCTGTGTTCGGCCCTGGCTGAAGGCGTGCGCGGCGCGCGCAAATCTTAAGGCCTTTCCGCTGAACCTGTGGGAGCTGGCTTGCCAGCGATGACGTTGGTGAATTCACCATCGCAATCGCTGGCAAGCCAGCTCCCACAGGGTTATGCACAGGCCCGAAGAATGAAGGTCACTCGAAGATCGACAGATCCAGCGGCCTGATATCCCCCATCCAGATCGCATGATCCCGGTGGTCCGCCAGCTCATCCCCGGTCAGCGGATGCAGGAACACCACCAACCCCTTCCGATACAGCGCCAGCCACGGCAACACCACCCCGATCAACTCCGGCGCGAACGCCAACTGGCAGCTCCAGTCCGGATGCGGCCCCACCGGCTGCCGGTGCATGCGGCCCATGGTCACCGGAAACAGCTGCGCCGTCTCCTCGCACAGTTCCCGCGCCTGCTCGAAGGTGCTGGCGTCGTAATAAACATGGGCGTGATAGCCCTTGATCCTTTCCACACTCACTCCTGAATCACGCAAATCGACCGACCCGGACTATACCGGTAGCCGCGATTGTTCTTCACCCAGCCATTCGACGAATCGCTCGACCAGCGTACTACGCCTTTTACGCAAAGGACGTACTACGTAGTATCCGTTTTCAGAACGAATCGACGCATTCAGCGGACGGCACAGCAAACCCTGATCGAGCAGGGCATCGACCAGGTAGCGCCAGCCGATCGCCACGCCCTGGCCGCCGATCGCGGCCTGGATCAGCAGGGTGTAGTTGTCGAAACGCAGGTGCCCGGGGTTGGGCGGGCCGGGCAATTCCAGCTCGCGGAACACCCCATTCCAGTCGAACCAGCGGCTCGCCGACTCGCCGCGCAGGTGCAGCAAAGGCAGTTTCAGCAGCGCGTCGGGCGCCAGCGGCAGGGCCTTTCCGCCCAGCAAACGCGGGCTGCAGACCGGAAAAACCTCCTCGTCGAACAGCCAGGTACTCTCGCCCTGCCGGAAGCGCCCATCACCGAACAGCACCGCCACATCGATATCCGGGCGCAGCATGGCGTGGCTGCGCTCGCTGGTGACCAGGCTCACGTCAACGTGCGGGTTGGCCTGGTGGAAACGCTGCAAACGGGGCATCAGCCAGTACGCGGCAAAGGCGAAGTCGGTGGCCACCCGCAGCACTTCATGCTGGTCACGGCCCACCACCTGGGCCACACCTTCATCGATAGTGAGCATGCCCATGTGTACTTGCTCGTACAGCAGTACACCGGCCTCGGTCAGCTCTATTCCGCGGTAGATCCGGTCGAACAGGCGGGCGCCCAACTGCTCTTCCAGGCGCTTGATCTGCTGGCTCACCGCCGGCTGCGTGGTCCCCAGTTCGACGGCCGCCGCCGTGAAGCTGCGCAACCGCGCTGCCACCTCGAACACCCGCAATACATCCAGCGACATCCCGCCCAGGCCTTCAAACATAAGCTCAGCTAATCCTAGTCATTGCCCGGCATGGGCTTTACCCAAGTTATGCACAGCTTCACTCTGGATTCCAGCTGCTTCCCATAACGCCTGACGATGGAATGCCGTGACCTTATGAACGCCAAGAACATCCTTTTCATCATGGCCGACCAGATGGCTGCGCCACTGCTGCCGATCTACGCGCCATCGCCGATCAAGATGCCGAACCTCAGCCGCCTGGCCGCCGAGGGCGTGGTCTTCGACTCGGCCTACTGCAACAGCCCGCTGTGCGCGCCGTCGCGCTTCACCCTGGTCAGTGGCCAGTTGCCGAGCAAGATCGGCGCCTACGACAACGCCGCCGATTTCCCCGCTGATATCCCTACCTACGCCCACTACCTGCGCCGCCTCGGCTACCGCACGGCGCTGTCGGGCAAGATGCATTTCTGCGGTCCGGACCAGCTGCACGGCTACGAGGAGCGCCTGACCAGCGACATCTACCCCGCGGACTACGGCTGGGCGGTGAACTGGGACGCCCCGGACGAGCGCCCGAGCTGGTACCACAACATGTCCTCGGTGCTGCAGGCCGGGCCCTGCGTGCGCACCAACCAGCTGGATTTCGACGAGGAGGTGGTGTTCAAGGCGCAGCAATACCTGTACGACCACGTCCGGGAGGGCGGTGAGCGCCCGTTCTGCCTCACCGTGTCCATGACCCACCCGCACGACCCGTACACCATTCCCAAGGCGTTCTGGGACCTCTACAGCGATGACGCCATCCCCATGCCCCACGTGCCGTTCAGCCAGGACGAGCTGGACCCGCATTCCCAGCGCCTGCTCAAGGTCTACGACCTGTGGGACAAGCCGCTGCCCGTGGACAAGATCCGCGACGCCCGCCGCGCCTATTTCGGTGCCTGCAGCTACATCGACGCCAATATCGGCAAGCTGCTGGCGACCCTCGAGGAAACCGGCCTGGCGAAAGACACCCTGATCGTCTTCTCCGGCGACCACGGCGACATGCTTGGCGAGCGCGGGCTCTGGTACAAGATGCACTGGTTCGAGATGTCCGCCCGGGTGCCGCTACTGGTGCATGCGCCGGGGCAGTTCGCGCCGGGCCGGGTCGAGGCCAGCGTGTCCACCTGCGATCTGTTGCCTACGCTGGTCGAGCTGGCCGGAGGCCGGGTGGAAGACGACCTGCCGCTGGATGGCCGCTCGCTGCTCGGTCACCTGAAAGGCGAGGGCGGTCACGACGAAGTGATTGGCGAATACATGGCCGAGGGCACCATCAGCCCGCTGATGATGATCCGCCGCGGACCGTGGAAATTCATCTACAGCGAGGACGACCCCTGCCTGCTCTACAACCTCGACAGCGACCCGCGCGAGCTCGACAACCTGGCCGCCCACCCGCAGCATGCCGAACGGGTCGTGGCCTTCCTCAAGGAAGCCCGACAGCGCTGGAACATCCCGCAATTGCGCGAGCAGGTCCTGGCCAGCCAGCGCCGCCGCCGCTTCGTCGCCGGCGCGCTGTCCACCGGCACCCTGAAGAGCTGGGACCACCAGCCCATGGTCGATGCCAGCCAGCAGTACATGCGCAACCACATCGATCTCGACGATCTCGAACGCAAGGCACGTTATCCACAACCAGGCCATTAATTATCCGAGGACGGAGCATGAAAGGGTTATCCACAAGCGTTATCGCGGTTGTCTGTACCCTCACTGTCGGTGCCGTGCAGGCCGACGACAGCAAGTGCGACACGGTGAAGATGGCCGACCCGGGCTGGAGCGATATCGCCGCCACCAATGCGGTGGCCCGCGTGCTGCTGGAAGGCGCGGGTTACCAGGTCAAGATCGATGCGCTAGCGGTACCGATCATCTACGGCGGCCTCAAGGACGGCCTGGTGGACGCCTTCCTCGGCAACTGGATGCCGGCGCAGCAGGGCTTCCACGACAAGTTCGTCGCCAGCGGCGAGGTCACCCAGCTGGCGCGCAACCTCGAAGGCACCGAGTTCACCCTGGCCGTACCGGAATACGTCTGGCAATCCGGGGTCAAGGACTTCGCCGACCTGCAGAAGCGTGCCGGCGAGTTCGACAAGAAGCTCTACGGCATCGGCTCCGGCGCCCCGGCCAACCTCTCGCTGCAATCGATCATCGACAAGAACGAATTCAACCTTGGCGGCTGGAAGCTGGTGGAATCCAGCGAGCAGGCGATGCTGGCCCAGGTGCAGCGGGCGGTGAAGCGCGAGAAGCCGATCGTCTTCCTCGGCTGGACGCCGCACCCGATGAACGTGCAGTTGAAGATGCGCTACCTCACTGGCGGCGAGAAATGGTTCGGCAGCAGCGGCAGCGTCTACACCCTGACCCGCAAAGGTTATGCACAGGCCTGTCCGAATCCGGCGAAGTTGTTGGCCAACCTGACCTTCAGCCTGGAGATGGAGAACACCATCATGGCCAATGTCGTAGATAACAAGGTCAGCAATGAAGAGGCGGCGAAAGCGTGGATCCGGGCCAATCCTGCTGTGCTTGAGGGATGGTTGCAGGGGGTGAAGACCCGTGAGGGTGGGGATGCTGTGGCGGCAGTGAAGGCAAAGCTATGAACCTGAATCATGTCGCATAAAGCTACGAAAACTCACCGATTTCCGACTTTCTTGTAGGCAATTTCCCAAGCATACTCCGGCGGCCTTTCAGTTGTTGCGTATCGAGGAAACGGTGCCTAGTCTTCGCCGGTCGCTGCCTAATCAGCGACCGGTTTTGACAGACCGTTGAGTTCGATGCCGCAGCTGTTATGGCAGCTGTGCGTGTGGGCACCTTCGGGTGCGCCAGGTTCTCCGAGCTCACTGGTCTGTCAACCCGCGCACAGTTGCCACCCCTCTGTTTGACAGCAGAGTTTTCATCAATGAGCTCGGAGATTGTCATGAAGAAATGCGTACCCGATCCACCGCTCTCCCTCTGCATCAACCCCGGCCTGACCCACGACGAAGCGGTCACCAAGGCCATTGAGCACCTGAAGAAATCCATCGAAGCCGCCGCCGGCGTGCCTGAGCCGCCTGAAGAGCGGCATCGAACCATGCTAACCAACGCCCGGCTGGACATGAGGATCGCCAAGGCGTTGCTCGTGGTCGCCGTGAGCCGCTCGACGGTGAGCGTGCCGGTTTAAGGCATCGCAAAAACCCTGTGGGAGCTGGCTTGCCAGCGATGGCGGCGGTGGATTCACAGCCGTCATCGCGGGTAAACCCGCTCCCACAGGGTACGCGGTCAATTCAAGCCCGCATGTCGCTCAGGTTATCTGGACACTCTTCAAGCAGAACAAGTCGTTAGTTCAGTTTCCGACCCTCTGCAACTGATACTTCTGTCAGTTGCGTGCGGAGGCTCGCGAGATTAGCGTGGGTATCACGGACAGATTCGCTTTCGTTCGCCTTTTGATACGAGGAAGCGTTTAGCCATGGACATCACCAAAGCCTTGATACCGTCAGTTTTTTTCTGCCTGTTTATGTCAATGAATGCTCATGCCGCTTATCCACAGGCGTGCTTTCAATCTGAGAAAGATTATCAACTATGGTTAAAGTACGGAGAAGAAGGCCCCCCAGAGCCTGATCGTCTTTCCGCTGACCCAACCGAAGAAGAGTGGGACAAACATGATGCTCAGATCGACGAGTATCAATACGGGCGAGGAAAAAAGGCGAGCGTCTCGATTCGCGTCACTCAGACACAAGCATCCCCCGGTGAGAAGATAATCGCCAATGCCAGCAACTCAACTACACCCAGTGGCAAGAAAGCATTTTCATGGGGCAGCTCTGACATCGTTTCCACGACTGCCGAATACTCTATTAAAGGCGGAGCCTCTGGAACGTATAGCAACATTCAACTCACTGTCACGGACCCGGTATGCGAGGTATCAGCATCCACGCAAGTCAGGATGACTAACAAATAAAAAGCAGTCGATCAGCTGCGTTTTTGTACGAGTATTCAGGAGAGTCTGAAAAATGAAATCCAGAATGATTCCAATCGCCTCGATGTGTGCACTTACTGTTTCGTACTGCGCCGAAACTTATGCCGCTAACACAGCGCCAGCGAGTTGCTTTCAAACCCAAAAAGACTATGAGATATATCAAGAGTATGGCGACGAGGCGCCGTCAAAGCCTGTACCTTCCGCAACTACCGGCATGATCTACATGGGCCCTACCGCCCACGCGAAAGCCTTGAAAGATTACGAACATGGACCCGCCAAGCGAAAGGAAATAGTCATAAAAACCACAAGCAGCCGAACGGACAACCTGGTCACCATCGATGCCAGCAGTTCCACGACCCCAAGCGGCCAGATCGAGTTCGCCTGGGGAAATGACCCTACTCACTTCAGAGCCGGAGATAGCAAAGTCTCCACTGAGGTTTCAGGATCGAGCGGCACTGCTGGCATCCTGTTGATCGTCAAGGATCCGGTATGTGGACACACCGAAAGTAAAAAGGTCACCACGACCTATAATTGATCGATACCACTAGTAGCCATGAGACACAACGGCACTCCAGACACTAGCGCTCACGGAAATACGATGGCAATAAGGTTGCTACTGGTATCCGTGAGCCGCCCGACGATGAGCAGGCCGGTTCAAGGTATTGGACAAACCCGCATGGCGCTCAGGTCATCAGCCCACGCTTCAACCCGGCCTGAAGCTGAACAAGGTGTTAGTTTAGCTCCCGCCCCTCTGCAACCGATATTTATGTCAGTTGTAAACTATCCAGTCCGATTTCACCATAAGCACCACGAACAGGTTCGTTTTCGTTAGCTTCAATTAAACTAAGTGAGCGTTTAAAAATGGCTATTCAGAAATTCACCAAATTCGCCTTTCTCGTCGTCCTCTCCGGCACCTCGGCTTATACCCATGCCGCAATGCCGGAATCTTGCTTCCAATCAAAGCAGGATTACGATAATTATCTAAAATACGGTTATGACGACGACAGACTGGGTCGCTCAGAAGAGGAGTTTAGAAAGCTTAGTCCGTTAGAAATATTAGCCCTGCGTGAAAGTGCCGAACGAGCAATCATCCAGAAGAAAGCCATCAGCATAAACGTCAAGCAGCACCAGACAGGCAACACGCTGTATGCTGATGCCAGCGGCTCGACAACGCCCAGCGGGCAAATGGCATTCGCCTGGGGGTCGCAATATAGTCCGAGCTCAACAGCCAGTGAGTTCTCCACGCCTGCCGGTTCCCCAGGAACCTACAGTAACGTGCGGCTGGCGGTGTACGACACCGTTTGTGATCTTTCTGCTTCGACCCAGATAAGGATGACAAGCCAATAATTCCGCGATCAAGGGTGTCTGACCTGCGCTCTGTTCAGATCACTTTAACGGTCCGGACAATGAACAGTTGGAAGCCCCCTACACCCTCAGCCTGGCCGTATTTTCCCAGGCCATCACGTCGGCTGGCGCCTGCGAGTCAACGCGCCAGTTGCCGCCGCAGTTCCGCCAGCACCGGCGCCGTCTCCGGACGCACCCCGCGCCAGATAAAGAACGCTTCCGCCGCCTGCTCGGCCAGCATCCCCAACCCATCCAGCACCTGCGCCGCGCCATGCTCGCGCGCCCAGACGCAGAATGGCGTCGGCTCCTTGCCATACATCATGTCGTAGCAGACGGTCTGGCCCGGCAGGATCAGCCCCGGGTCAATCGGCGGCAGTTCGCCGGCAAGGCTCGCCGAGGTGGCGTTGATGATCAGGTCCACCGGCTCTTTCAGCCAACTGAAACCACTGGCCGCAACGGGGCCGAGGTCGGCGAATTCGCGGGCCAGTTGCTCGGCCTTTTCCACCGTGCGGTTGGCGATCACCAGGGACGCCGGCTTGTGCGCCAGCAACGGCTCCAGTACCCCGCGCACAGCGCCACCAGCACCGAGCAGAAGAATGCGCTTGCCCGCCAGCTCGACCCCGGCATTCACCGTCAGGTCACGCACCAGCCCGGCACCGTCGGTGTTGTCGCCCTGCAGGCTGCCGTCGGCCAGACGGCTCAGGGTGTTGACCGCGCCGGCACGCTTGGCCCGAGGGGTCAGGCTGTCGACCATGCGGAAGGCTTCTTCCTTGAACGGCACGGTGACGTTGGCACCCAGGCCTTGCTTGAAGAAGCCCTGGGCACACGCGGTGAAGTCATCCAATGGCGCCAGCAGGGTGTCGTATTCCAGTTCCTCGCCGGTCTGGGCGGCGAACAGCCGGTGGATCAGCGGCGACTTGCTGTGGCCGATGGGATTGCCGAATACAACGTACTGGTCCATTCACGCGCTTCCTGAATCAGGCCCGGCGACCGGGCAAACGGGGTGTGCACAATGGGCTCAGTGCCCGGTGTTGTCCAGACCCAGCCAGTCGCGATCGGTGAGGAAATACTCGGTCAGGCGCGCCTCGGCACTGCCCGGCTGCGCCTTCCAGTCGTAGCCCCAGCGCACTTGCGGCGGCAGCGACATGAGGATGGACTCGGTACGCCCGCCGGACTGCAGGCCGAACAGGGTGCCGCGGTCGTAGACCAGGTTGAACTCGACGTAGCGACCACGACGGTACTCCTGGAATTCGCGCTGTTCAGCGGTCCAGGCGTCGTTCTTGCGGCGCTGGATGATCGGCAGATAGGCCTCGACATAGGCGTCACCGATGGCGCGGATAAAGGCGAAGCAGGTGTCGAAGTCCCACTCGTTCAGGTCATCGAAGAACAGGCCGCCGATGCCCCGCGGCTCGCCACGGTGCTTGAGGTGGAAGTAGCGGTCGCACCAGGCCTTGTAGCGCGGGTAGACGTCGGCCCCGAACGGCGCGCAGGCCTGCTCGGCGACGCGGTGCCAGTGCACGCAGTCTTCTTCGTTGCCGTAGTACGGGGTCAGGTCGAAGCCGCCGCCGAACCACCAGACCGCTTCCTCGCCTTCCTTCTCGGCGATGAAGAAGCGCACATTGGCGTGGGAAGTCGGCACGTGGGGGTTGTGCGGGTGGATCACCAGCGATACGCCGAGGGCTTCGAAGCCACGGCCGGCCAGTTCCGGACGGTGGGCGCTGGCCGACGGTGGCAGGCCGCTGCCGAAGACGTGGGAGAAGTTGACGCCGCCTTTCTCGATGACCTTGCCGTCGCCGATCACCCGGGTCCGACCGCCGCCGCCAGCCTCGCGGGTCCAGGCGTCCTCGACGAAGCGGGCGCCGCCGTCTTCGTTTTCCAGGGCGGCGCAAATCCGGTCTTGCAGGTCGAGCAGGTAGGCTTTCACGGCCTCGGTGCGGCTAGTCATCAGGTCACCTTGAAGCGGGCTTGGGCCGGCCCGGGCGGGATCCGGCGGAAAAATTTGCCGCGTAGCATACCACCGTGCATGTGCCCTCCGTAGTTGACGGCGGTCAAGCAAAAGGCGTCCGATAGGCCCTTTCCCGACGTCTCAGGAGAGAGCAGATGGCCAAGCGTATCCAGTTCAACGAGCATGGCGGCCCCGAGGTTTTGACCCTCGTGGATTTCGAGCCCAAGGCGCCTGCGCCGGGCAATGTCCTTGTGCGTAACCACGCCATCGGTCTGAATTTCATCGATACCTATTTCCGCAGCGGCCTGTATGCGCCACCGAGCCTGCCGTCGGGCCTGGGTACCGAGGCGGCCGGTGTGGTCGAGGCCGTGGGCGAGGGTGTGAGCCGCTTCAAGGTCGGTGATCGCGTGGCCTACGCCGGCGGCCCGCTGGGTGCGTACAGCGAGCTGCATGAACTGCCGGCGGCCAACCTGGTGTCGCTGCCGCAAAGCGTCAGCTTCGAAGACGCGGCGGCGGTGATGCTCAAGGGCCTGACCGTGCAGTACCTGCTGCGCCAGACCTACGATGTGCAACCTGGCGAGATCATTCTGTTCCACGCCGCGGCGGGCGGCGTCGGGTCGCTGGCCTGCCAGTGGGCGAAGGCGATTGGCGCGAAGCTGATCGGTACCGTGAGTTCGGCGGAAAAGGCCGAGCGGGCCAAGGCCCTGGGTGCCTGGGCGACCATCGACTACAGCCATGAAGACGTGGCCAAGCGCGTACTGGAACTGACCGACGGCAAGAAGTGCAAGGTGGTGTACGACGGCGTCGGGCAGGACACCTGGCTGACCTCGCTGGATTGCCTGGCGCCGCGTGGCCTGATGGTCAGCTTCGGCAACGCCTCGGGTGCGGTGAGCGGGGTGAACCTGGGGATCCTGGCGCAGAAGGGCTCGCTGTACGTGACCCGGCCGACCCTGGCGAGCTATGCCAACAACGCCGAGAACACCCAGGCGATGGCCAACGAGCTGTTCGGGATGATCGCCAGTGGCAAGGTGAAGGTGGATATCCAGCAGCGCTATCCGCTGGCGGAGGCGGCTAAGGCGCAGAGCGAGCTGTCGGCGAGGAAGACGGTGGGGTCGACTGTTCTGATTCCTTGATTTTTTGTGGTGTGGCTGATGGCCTCATCGCTGGCAAGCCAGCTCCCACAGGTATGGCGTACACCGCTTACCCTGTGGGAGCTGGCTTGCCAGCGATAGGGCCATCAGCCACACCAAAAATCACCCGGCCCGAACCACCTCACCACTGGCCAGATCCCGAATCACACTCGGATTCTTCCTGCCCCCCAGCGCCCCACCGAGCACCAGGTCCAGCTGGCCATGGAAATACTGCTCCACCCGCAGCCGGCTCTTCGCCGCCGGACGCCCGGCCGGGTTGGCAGAGGTCGACACAAGCGGCCCCACCAACGAACACAGGTCGCGCACCAGCGGATGATCACTGACCCGCAGGGCCACCGTGTCATGCACCCCGGTGATCCACTCCGGCAACAACCCCTGATGCGGCACCAGCCAGGTATTCGGCCCCGGCCAGGTGGCACTCATGCGGTCGATCCACACATCCGGGAAGTCTTCGAAGAGGAAGTCGAACTGACGGATATTGTCGGCGATCAGGATCAGCCCCTTGTTCACCGAGCGCGATTTCAGCGCCAGCAGGCGATCCACCGCCTCTTCGTTCCATGGGTCACAGCCCAGGCCCCAGACCGCTTCGGTCGGATAGGCAATCACCGCTCCGGCCCGGATTTCCCGCGCGGCTTGTAGCGCACGCCAACTGTTCACCATTTCTGTCACTCCGCTTCAAGGCTGGGGCGCAGTGTACTTAGCCGGGACGGGCAAACCAACGTCCGGCTTCATTGCACACCCGGCCGTCCAGTTCCAGTTCTGTGAGCATAGCCAGCACCTTGGCCAATGGCTGGCCGCTGCTTCGGGCCAGGGCTTCGCTGGTCTGCGGCGCTGCGATCAACAGCGCCAGCAACGGATGGGCGGGTTTATCCACAGGCGCCGGCGAGAGGTTCTGCCAGCCGCGCAGGCTTTCGAGGATCTGCTCGATGCTCTCCACCAGCAACGCGCCGTCGCGGATCAGCTGGTGACAGCCCTTGGCGCCGGGATGGTGGATCGAGCCGGGAATGGCGAACACCTCGCGCCCCTGTTCCGCCGCCAGCCGCGCCGTGATCAATGAGCCGCTGGCGAGGCTGGCCTCCACCACCAGCACACCCAGGGACAAACCGCTGATGATGCGATTGCGCCGGGGGAAGTTGGCCGGCTGCGGACCGGCATCCAGCGGAAACTCCGAGACCAGCGCACTGCCGCTGTCGAGCATGCGCCGTGCCAGGGTGCGATGACGCTGTGGATAAAGTTTTTCCAGCCCGGTGCCGAGCACGCCGATGGTCGCACCACCGGCATCCACGGCAGCCTGGTGCGCGGCGCCGTCGATGCCCAGCGCCAGCCCACTGGTGATGACGAAACCGGCCTGGGCCAGGCTGCGCGAAAAGGCGCCGGCGGTACCCAACGCCGGTGGCGTTGCACGGCGGCTGCCGATGATCGCCAGTTGCGGTTTATCCACAAGCGCGGGATTGCCGGCGACGAACAGCAGGGGCGGCGGATCCGGGATTTCTGCAAGCAAGGCGGGGTAGGCCGGATCGTCCCACATCAGCAAATGCTGGCCCGGCTGCTCTAGCCAGCGCATTGCAGCGCCAGCGCCATCTCGTACTTCGGCACAGCGCCGCGCCTCATGGGCCTCTTGTGGAAGGCCCAGCGCCAGCCACGCAGAAGCCGGCGCACTGAGCGCCGCCGAGGCACTGCCGAAGGCCTGTATCAATTTGAAAAAACGTTGCGCGCCGACTCCAGGCAAGCGCTGCAAGCGCAAACGCGCTTCCAGCTCGGCAGGCGGACAGGTGGGAAATTCAGCACAAGACATCAGACCATCCTTGATCTTTCGGCGGCCATCCACACTTCACAACCTGTGGATAACTCTGTTGATAATGCTTTGACAACTCGCGGCGAAAGCCGGGTTTTCAACCCCGGCCAACCTTTTCACAGGTGCCGAATCCGTGGAATCCCTTTATTATGTGCGTTCATGTTTGTCACCCATCGCACAGTGCAGCTCATACGCCTATGGCCATTCTGAACATCCTCGAATTCCCGGACCCGCGCCTTCGCACCCTCGCCAAACCGGTGACGGAAGTGGACGACGCCATCCGCCAGTTGGTGGATGACATGTTTGAAACCATGTACGACGCACCTGGCATCGGCCTCGCCGCCACCCAGGTCAACGTGCACAAGCGCGTGGTGGTCATGGACCTCAGCGAAGATCGCAGCGAGCCGCGGGTGTTCATCAACCCCGAGCTGGAAGAACTGACCCATGACATGGGCCAGTACCAGGAAGGCTGCCTGTCGGTGCCGGGCTTCTACGAGAACGTCGACCGTCCGCTGCAAGTCCGGGTCAAGGCCCTGGACCGCGACGGCAAGCCCTACGAGCTGATCGCCGAAGGCCTGCTGGCCGTGTGCATCCAGCACGAGTGCGACCACCTCAACGGCAAGCTGTTCGTCGACTACCTGTCCACGCTCAAACGCGACCGCATCAAGAAGAAGCTGGAAAAGCAGCACCGCCAGCAAGCTTGATCCTCCTCACTCCTGAAGGCTTGCTCCGGCAAGCCTTTTTCTTTTAAGCGAGAACTGCATGCGCATCGTCTTCGCGGGCACCCCCGAGTTCGCCGCCGAACACCTCAAGGCCCTGCTGGCCAGCCAGCACGAAATCATCGCCGTCTACACCCAGCCGGACCGCCCGGCCGGTCGCGGACAGAAACTGATGCCGAGCCCGGTCAAGCAACTGGCTGTGGATAACGGCATCCCGGTGCTGCAACCGCCGACCCTGCGCAATGCCGAGGCCCAGGCCGAACTGGCCGCGCTGCAGCCGGACCTGATGGTGGTGGTGGCCTACGGCCTGATCCTCCCGCAAGTGGTGCTGGATATTCCGAAACTCGGCTGCATCAACAGCCACGCCTCGCTGCTGCCGCGCTGGCGCGGTGCGGCGCCGATCCAGCGCGCCGTGCAGGCGGGCGATGCCGAGAGCGGGGTGACCGTGATGCGCATGGAAGCCGGGCTGGATACCGGGCCGATGCTGCTCAAGGTCAGCACCCCGATCAGCATCGAAGACACCGGCGGCACCCTGCATGACCGCCTTGCCGAACTCGGCCCGCCCGCCGTGCTGGAAGCCATCGCCGGCCTCGACGCTGGCACCCTGCCCGGCGAAGTGCAGGACGATACCCTGGCGACTTATGCACACAAGCTGAACAAGGACGAAGCGCGCATCGACTGGAGCCGCCCGGCCGACGAGCTGGAGCGCCTGGTGCGTGCCTTCAACCCGTGGCCGATCTGCCACAGCACCCTCGACGGCGAAGCCCTCAAGGTGCTGGCCGCCAAGCCTGCCGAAGGGCAGGGCACCCCGGGTGAAATCCTCTCCGCGAGCAAGGACGGCCTGATCGTCGCCTGCGGCGAAGGCGCCCTGTGCCTGACCCGCCTGCAACTGCCCGGCGGCAAGGCCCTGAACTTCAGCGACCTGTTCAACAGCCGTCGCGAGAAGTTCGCCAGCGGCACGGTGCTCGGCCAATGAACCCGCGTCTGGCTGCCGCCCGCGCCCTTGCCGCCGTGCTCAGCGGCAAGGCTTCGCTGAACAGTTCCCTGCCAGCACAACTGGACAAGGTCGAGGCCCGCGATCGCGGCCTGACCCAGGACCTCGCCTTCGGTACCGCACGCTGGCAGCCACGCCTGTCGGCCCTGGCCGAGCGCCTGTTGCAGAAGCCGTTCAAGAGCGCCGACGCCGATGTGAATGCGCTGATGCTGGTCGGCCTGTACCAACTGTTCTACACCCGCGTGCCGGAACACGCCGCCATCGGCGAGACCGTGGGCTGTGCCGACAAGCTGAAGAAGCCGTGGGCCAAGGGCCTGCTCAACGCCGTGCTGCGCCGTGCGCAACGGGAAGGGCAGGAGCTCTTCGCCGAGCTGGAACGCGACCCGGTGGTGCGCACCGCCCACCCGCGCTGGCTGCAGAAATCGCTCAAGGCCTTCTGGCCGGAACAGTGGGAAGCCATCTGCGCCGCCAACAACGCCCACCCGCCGATGATCCTGCGGGTCAACCGCCGCCATCACAGCCGCGACGCCTACCTCGGCCTGCTGGGTGAAGCCGGCATAGTGGCCGCACCGTGCCAGTTCAGCCGCGACGGCATCGTCCTCGCCGAAGCCTGCGACGTGCGCAACCTGCCCGGTTTCGACCAGGGCTGGATCAGCGTGCAGGACGAAGCCGCGCAACTGGCCGCCGACCTGCTCGAACTGGCCCCCGGTCAACGGGTGCTGGACGCCTGCTGCGCTCCCGGCGGCAAGACCTGCCACCTGCTCGAAGCCGAAGACAAGCTGGCCGGCGTGGTCGCCATCGACCTCGAAGCCAAGCGCCTGACCCGTGTGCGCGAGAACCTCGACCGTCTCGGCCTCGACGCCCAGCTGATCGCCTGCGACGCGCGCGATACTGCCAGCTGGTGGGACGGCAAGGGCTTCCAGCGCATCCTGCTGGATGCACCGTGCTCGGCCACCGGCGTGATCCGCCGTCACCCGGACATCAAGCTGACCCGCCAGGCCGACGATATCGCCGCCCTCGCCAGCCTCCAGGGCGAGCTGCTCGACGCCCTGTGGCCGACCCTCGAAGTCGGCGGCATGCTGCTCTACGCCACCTGCTCGACCCTGCCCACGGAAAACACCGAGGTGATCGCGGCCTTCCTCGACCGCACCCCCGGCGCCCGCGAGCTGGACCTGGCCACCGACGCCGGCATCCGCCAGCCCCACGGTCGCCAGTTGCTCGCCCAGGAAGGCGGGCATGACGGTTTCTACTACGCCAAGCTGATCAAGATCGCCGCCGCGCGCGGTTAACAGGAATAGGGAAGGGGACAGCGGATGAAGATCATCATCCTCGGCGCGGGGCAGGTCGGCGGCACGCTGGCCGAGCACCTGGCCAGCGAAGCCAACGACATCACCGTGGTCGATACCGATGGCGACCGCCTGCGTGACCTGGGCGACCGCCTGGATATCCGCACCGTCCAGGGCCGCGGCTCGTTCCCGACCATCCTCCGCCAGGCGGGCGCCGACGACGCCGACATGCTGGTAGCGGTGACCAACAGCGACGAGACCAACATGGTCGCCTGCCAGGTCGCCTATACGTTGTTCCATACGCCGACCAAGATCGCCCGGGTGCGCGAGTCGGCCTACCTGACCCGCGCCGGCCTGTTCGACAACGAAGCCATTCCGGTGGACGTGCTGATCAGCCCGGAACAGGTGGTCACCCACTACATCAAGCGCCTGATCGAACACCCCGGCGCCCTGCAGGTGATCGACTTCGCCGAGGGCAAGGCCCAGTTGGTGGCGGTCAAGGCGTACTACGGCGGGCCGCTGGTGGGCCAGCAACTGCGCCAGATCCGCGCGCACATGCCCAACGTGGATACCCGGGTGGCGGCGATCTTCCGCCGTGACCGGCCGATCCTGCCGCAGGGCGATACAGTGATCGAGGCGGACGACGAAGTGTTCTTCATCGCCGCCAAGGCCGATATCCGCGCGGTGATGGGTGAGCTGCGACGGATCGACGAGGGCAACAAGCGCGTGGTCATCGCCGGTGGCGGGCAGATCGGCGAGCGCCTGGCCGAGGCCATCGAAAGCCGCTACCAGGTGAAGATCATCGAGATGAGCCCGGCGCGTTGCCGCTACCTCTCGGACACCCTCGACAGCACCGTGGTCCTCCAGGGCAGCGCCTCGGACCGCGACCTGCTGCTGGAAGAGAACATCGCCGACGCCGACATCTTCCTGGCCCTGACCAACGACGACGAGGCCAACATCATGTCCTCGCTGCTGGCCAAGCGCCTGGGCGCGCGCAAGGTGATGACCATCATCAACAACCCGGCCTATGTCGACCTGGTGCAGGGCGGCGAGATCGATATCGCCATCAGCCCGCAGTTGGCGACCATCGGCACCCTGCTGACCCACGTCCGGCGTGGCGATATCGTCAGCGTGCACTCGCTGCGCCGGGGTGCGGCGGAGGCGATCGAGGCGATTGCCCATGGTGACTCGAAGTCGAGCAAGGTGGTGGGCAAGGCCATCGAGGACATCAACCTGCCGCCGGGCACCACCATCGGCGCGATCATCCGTGACGAGGAAGTGCTGATCGCCCACGACGACACGGTGATCCGCACGGGTGACCATGTGATCCTGTTCGTTGTGGACAAGAAGTACATCCGCGATGTGGAAAAGCTGTTCCACGTCGGCCTGACTTTCTTCTAAGGAGCGACACCGTGCGCGAATCGCTGGAAAAGATGCTGGCCAAGGGTGTGGATAACGCCCTGCTGCGCTTTGGCCTGGGCAAGTCGTGGCTGGAT
This sequence comes from Pseudomonas putida, assembly GCF_001941965.1. Taxonomy (GTDB): domain Bacteria; phylum Pseudomonadota; class Gammaproteobacteria; order Pseudomonadales; family Pseudomonadaceae; genus Aquipseudomonas; species Aquipseudomonas putida_L. Next base: position 104,518 of record NZ_MKZO01000008.1, read on the forward strand.
CAGGGCAATGGCGCGGAAGCGGCGGTGCATCTGGCGCGGTGTGTGGAACTGGACCCGAAGTACTCGGCGGCGTGGAAGCTGCTGGGCAAGGCCTGGGTGGCGGCTGGGGATAACTCGGCGGCGCGGGAGGCCTGGGAGCGGGGCATCGCGGCGGCGCAGGCTCATGGGGACAAGCAGGCGGAGAAGGAGATGGTGGTGTTTTTGAAGAAGCTGGACAAAGCCGGCAATTGAGTTGAATTCATCGCTGGCAAGCCAGCTCCCACAGGATCGGCGGCGCACGCGAAACCTGTGGGAGCTGGCTTGCCAGCGATAGGGCCCTCAATACCAGCGAGCCTCTCCAGCCGGCCGCTTCTTGAAGCGCTTCATGCTCCACATGTACTGGCTCGGATAGGCCCGCACATACTTTTCCACAACCTGGCTCATCGCCGCTGCCGAGGTCTCGGTATCGGTGCTGTACATCGCATCAGGCGCCGCTTCGAGAATCACCTTGAAACCACTGCCATCCGGCAGCCGCAGGGCATGCAGGAACACCCCCACCGCCTTGCCCCCGGCCAGCATGTTCGGCACGAACTTGCTGGTCAGCGCCCTGGTCCCGAGGAACGGCACGAAGATCCCCGCCGACTCGGCCGGCTCCGGATCCGCCGGAATCCCCACCTGACCGCCTTTGCGCACTTCCTTGATGATGCTCAGGATGCCTTCCTTGGTCGAAGGCGCGACGCGGTTGCCCAGCTGCACCCGCTGCTCGCGCAGCAAGTCATCCACAGCCTTCAACTTCGGCGGCCGGTAGAAAATGATCGGTTTGCACTGGCTGCAATAGAAATGGTTGAGCACTTCCCAGTTGCCCAGGTGGCTGGTGATGCCCACCACGCCCTTGCCCGAGGCCAGGGCTTCGTGCAGCACTTCCAGGCCCTCGACTTCACGCACCAGGTCGATCGACTTCTGCGCCGGCCAGATCCAGGCACAGGCGCTTTCGGTAAAGGACTTGCCGATATCCATCAGCGCGCGGCCCACCAGCTTCTCGCGTTCGACCGGGTCCATCTCCGGGAAGCACTTGGCCAGGTTGATGCGTACCACCTCGCGGGAGCTGTTCGGGACTTTCCACATGATCCAGCCGATGGCCGCGCCGACGCGCTGCACCGCGCCCCACGGCAGCTTGGCAAACAGTCGCAACGCCCCGACCATCAAGGCGCCCTTGAATTTATCCACAGGCAGGTTCCTCCATACACAAGCCGGGCATTGTAACCGTCAGCGCAGCAGGGCGGCGTATCGATCGCAATCAGTGGTGTGGTCCATGACCATGCCGGTGGCCTGCATGAAGGCATAACAGATGGTCGGGCCAACGAAAGTGAAGCCGGCTTTCTGCAAGGCCTTGCTCATGGCCTTGGCCTCATCGGTGACCGCCGGCACCTCGCCACGGCCGGCGAAATGATTGACCTTCGGCTGCCCGCCGACGAAGGACCAGAGCAGCGCCGCCGGGTCTTCCAGCGCCAGCCAGGCCCGGGCATTGCGCCGGGCGGCATTGAGCTTGAGGCGGTTGCGGATGATGCCCGGATCGAGCATGCGCTCCTCGATTTCCTCGTCGGTCATCTCGGCCAGCCGGTGCGGATCGAAGCCGAACAGCACCTCCCGGTAACGCTGGCGTTTCTTCAAGACGGTGATCCATGAAAGGCCGGCCTGGAACCCTTCGAGCAAAAGCATCTCGAATAGCTGCCCCGCGTCGCGCTGCGGCGTGCCCCACTCGTGGTCGTGATAAGCCTGGTACAGCGGATCGTCGGTACACCAAAAGCATCGTGGCATAAAGCACCATGGGTAGAGGCCGGGGCGAATCGGGTTATACTCCCGCTCTTTATATTCGCAGCCCTAGAAACAGGTGAATTTCGTGAGCCAGCCTACGCCAGCCGTGCGTACCTTCCAAGACTTGATCCTCGCGCTCCAGCAGTACTGGGCCGAGCAAGGTTGTGTGGTGCTTCAGCCCTACGATATGGAAGTGGGCGCCGGCACTTTTCATACCGCCACGTTTCTGCGCGCCGTAGGCCCTGAAACCTGGAACGCCGCCTATGTCCAGCCAAGCCGTCGCCCGGGCGATGGTCGCTACGGCGAAAACCCCAACCGCCTGCAGCACTACTACCAGTTCCAGGTGGTCCTGAAGCCGAACCCGGCGAACTTCCAGGAGCTGTACCTGGGCTCGCTGAAGGCCATCGGCCTCGACCCGCTGGTGCACGACGTGCGTTTCGTCGAAGACAACTGGGAATCGCCGACCCTCGGCGCCTGGGGTCTGGGTTGGGAAATCTGGCTCAACGGCATGGAAGTCACCCAGTTCACCTACTTCCAGCAGGTCGGCGGCATCGAGTGCCTGCCGGTCACCGGCGAGATCACCTACGGTCTCGAGCGCCTGGCCATGTACCTGCAGGGCGTCGACTCGGTCTATGACCTGGTCTGGACCGACGGTCCGTTCGGCAAGGTCACCTACGGCGACGTGTTCCACCAGAACGAGGTGGAGCAGTCGACCTACAACTTCGAGCACGCCAACGTCGAGAAGCTGTTCGAACTGTTCGACTTCTACGAAAGCGAAGCGAACCGCCTGATCGAGCTGGAACTGCCGCTGCCGACCTACGAAATGGTCCTCAAGGCCTCGCACACCTTCAACCTGCTGGACGCCCGCCGGGCCATCTCGGTGACCGAGCGCCAGCGCTACATCCTGCGCGTGCGCACCCTGGCCCGGGCCGTTGCCCAGAGCTACCTGCAAGCCCGTGCCCGTCTCGGCTTCCCGATGGCGACCCCTGAATTGCGTGACGAAGTGTTGGCCAAGCTGGAGGCTGCGGAATGAGTGCTCAAGATTTCCTGGTTGAACTGGGCACCGAAGAACTGCCACCGAAAGCCCTGTCGAGCCTGGGCGACGCGTTCCTCGCCGGCATCGAGAAAGGCCTGCAGGCCGCCGGCCTGAACTACAGCGCCAAGCACGTCTACGCCGCACCACGCCGCCTGGCCGTGCTGATCCGCGACCTGGACACCCAGCAGCCGGACCGCAGCATCAACGTTGACGGCCCGCCGCGCCAGGCCGCCTTCGACGCCGACGGCAACCCGACCCAGGCCGCCCTGGGCTTCGCCAAGAAGTGCGGTGTCGACCTCTCCGAGATCGACCAGAGCGGCGCCAAGCTGCGCTTCTCCCAGCACATCCCGGGCAAGGCCACCGCCAGCCTGCTGCCGACCATCGTCGAAGACTCGCTGAACGACCTGCCGATTCCCAAGCGCATGCGCTGGGGTGCCCGCAAGGAAGAGTTCGTGCGTCCGACCCAGTGGCTGGTGATGCTGCTCGGTGACGAGGTCATCGACTGCACCATCCTCGCCCAGACCTCCGGTCGCGAGTCCCGTGGCCACCGCTTCCACCACCCGGAAAACGTGCGCATCTCGGCCCCGGCCAACTACCAGGAAGACCTGCGCAAGGCCTACGTCCTGGCTGACTTCAACGAGCGTCGCGAGCTGATCAGCAAGCGCACCGCCGAGCTGGCCATGCAGCAGGAAGGCACCGCCATCGTGCCGCCGGCGCTGCTGGACGAAGTGACCGCGCTGGTCGAGTGGCCAGTGCCGCTGGTGTGCTCGTTCGAGGAGCGTTTCCTCGAAGTGCCGCAGGAAGCCCTGATCACCACCATGCAGGACAACCAGAAGTACTTCTGCCTGCTGGACGTCGACGGCAAGCTGCTGCCGCGCTTCATCACCGTGGCCAACATCGAGAGCCGCGATCCGAAGCAGATCATCGAAGGCAACGAGAAGGTCGTGCGTCCGCGCCTGACCGACGCCGAGTTCTTCTTCAAGCAGGACAAGAAGCAGCCGCTGGCCAGCTTCAATGATCGCCTGCAAAACGTGGTCTTCCAGGCCCAACTGGGCAGCGTCTACGACAAGGCCGAGCGCGTCGGCAAACTGGCCGCCTTCATCGCCGGCAAGATCGGCGGCGACCCGCAGCGTGCGGCGCGTGCCGGCCTGCTGTCGAAATGCGACCTGGCCACCGAGATGGTCGGCGAATTCCCTGAAATGCAGGGCGTTGCCGGTTACTACTACGCGCTGAACGACGGCGAGCCGGAAGACGTCGCCCTGGCCCTGAACGAGCAGTACATGCCGCGCGGTGCCGGTGCCGAACTGCCATCGACCCTGACCGGTGCGGCCGTGGCCATCGCCGACAAGCTCGACACCCTGGTCGGCATCTTCGGCATCGGCATGCTGCCGACCGGCTCCAAGGACCCGTACGCCCTGCGTCGCGCGGCCCTGGGCGTGCTGCGTATCCTGATCGAGAAGCAACTGGACCTGGACCTGACCGGCGCGGTGAACTTCGCCGTCGAGCAGTTCGGTGCCAAGGTCAAGGCTGCCGGCCTGGCCGAGCAGGTGCTGGAGTTCATCTTCGACCGCCTGCGTGCGCGTTACGAAGACGAAGGCATCGACGTCGCCACCTACCTGTCGGTACGTGCCCTGAAGCCGGGCTCCGCCCTGGACTTCGACCAGCGCGTGCAGGCCGTGCAGGCGTTCCGCAAGCTGCCGGAAGCCGAGGCCCTGGCCGCGGTGAACAAGCGCGTGTCGAACCTGCTGAGCAAGTTCGAAGGCACTATCGCCAGCAGCGTCGAGCCGAAGTACTTCGACAACGCCAACGAGTTCTCGCTGTACTCGGCAATCCAGCAGGCCGACCAGGCCGTGCAGCCGATGGCCGCCTCGCGCCAGTACACCGAATCGCTGGCACGCCTGGCCGCCCTGCGCGAGCCGGTGGACGCGTTCTTCGAAGCGGTGATGGTCAATGCCGAGGACGCCAGCGTGCGTGCCAACCGTTATGCCCTGCTCAGCCGCCTGCGCGGTCTGTTCCTGGGCGTGGCCGACATCTCGCTGCTGGGGTAAGCCTTGAAACTGCTGATTCTCGATCGTGACGGGGTGATCAACCAGGACTCCGACGCCTACATCAAGTCGCTGGAAGAGTGGATTCCGATTCCCGGCTCGATCGAGGCCATCGCGCAGTTGAGCCAGGCCGGCTGGACGGTGGCGGTCGCCACCAACCAGTCCGGTATCGCTCGCGGCTACTACCCGCTGTCGACCCTCGACGCCATGCACGCCCGCCTGCGCGAGCTGGTGGCCGGCCTGGGTGGCGAGGTCGGCCTGATCGTCCACTGCCCGCACGGGCCGGACGATGGCTGCGATTGCCGCAAGCCCAAGCCTGGAATGCTGGTGCAGATCGCCGGGCATTACGAGGTCGGGCTGGCTGGCGTGTGGTTCGTCGGCGACAGCAAGGGTGACCTGGAGGCCGCGCTGGCCGTCGATGCACAACCGGTCCTGGTGCGTACCGGCAAAGGCGAGAAGACCCTCGCCAAAGGCGTACCACCCGATACACTGGTTTTCGACGACCTGGCTGCTGTCGCCAGAGCACTTATCCACACCTGACGCGTCCGCCCTGGCGGGCGCGTTCTACTTCAGGCGGGCAGGCCCCGCAACGGTACACGCTGCTATGTCGATCCTGCAGGCGATCAGAATCTTCCTGTTCTATGTGCTGCTGGGGACCAGTTCACTGCTCTGGTGCTCGCTGAGTTTCTTTGTCGCGCCCTTCCTGTCGTTCCCGGTGCGCTACCGCTTTATCAACGTCTACTGGTGCCGCTTCGCGCTGGTGCTGGTGCGCGTATTTCTCGGCATCAAGGTCAAGGTGACCGGCGCCGAGCACATTCCAGAACGGCCCTGCGTGATCGTGTCCAATCACCAGAGCACCTGGGAGACGTTCTTCCTTTCCGCCTATTTCCAGCCCTTGAGCCAGGTGCTCAAGCGCGAATTGCTGTTCGTGCCGTTCTTCGGCTGGGCCATGGCCATGCTGCGGCCCATCGCCATCGACCGCGACAACCCGAAAGTCGCCCTGAAACAGGTGGCGGCCAAGGGCGATGAACTGCTCAAGCAGAAGGTCTGGGTGCTGATCTTCCCGGAAGGCACCCGCGTGCCGTTCGGCCAGATCGGCAAGTTCTCCCGCAGTGGTGCGGCGCTGGCGGTGAACGCCAACCTGCCGGTCCTGCCGATTGCCCACAACGCCGGCAAGTACTGGCCGAAGGAAGGCTGGGGCAAGCGCGCCGGCACCATCGAGGTGGTGATTGGCGAGCCGATGTGGGCTGAAGGCAGCGGGCCACGGGCCATCGCCGAGCTCAACGACCGCGCTGCCGCCTGGAACGAAAAGACCCAGCGCGACCTGGGTTCGCTGCCACCACAACAGGCCGCCAGCGAGACCGCCTCGGTCGCCTGAGGCGGACTGTGGATAACTTGTTGACAATATTTGGATGAACCGCGAAAAACGATTGCAACTTGCTGATCCATATACATATTTCTGTGTATGACCGTTTCATGTAAATCGTGCATAAGTTTTTTCGCGGAATTAAAAAACCGGCTTTTAAGCCGGTTTCTTTTTGCCCGCGATTTACTCAGACCTTGTCGATATCCACATCCCGGGTTTCCTTCAGGCAGAACAGCCCGACCACCAGGCTGACCCCGGTGATCAGCACCGGATACCAGAGCCCGTAGAAGATGTCCCCGGTGTATACCACCAGGGCGAAAGACACGGTAGGCAGGAAGCCGCCGAACCAGCCGTTGCCGATGTGATAGGGGCGAATAGAGAAAACGGAAAAAATCGTACGCTAAGGTTTTCCGGGCAACCGTAGCGGCCTGAACTTCCCGTCTTCAAGCCGGCGGCTCTGCCGCCAGACGTAATCGCCGGTTAGGTTGATGTGTTCCCAACCCAGCGGCGACAGGTATTGCAGCAGCTCGCCGTCCACCGGCTTACCAGCCTCGACCAGCCCCTGGGTGGCGCGTTCCAGATACACTGTGTTCCACAGCACGATAGCCGCCGTCACCAGGTTGAGGCCGCTGGCCCGGTAGCGCTGCTGCTCGAAGCTCCGATCCCTGATTTCGCCGAGGCGGTTGAAGAACACCGCCCTGGCCAGGGAGTTGCGCGCTTCACCCTTGTTCAGGCCGGCATGCACGCGACGGCGCAGCTCGACGCTTTGCAGCCAGTCGAGGATGAACAGCGTGCGCTCGATCCGGCCCAGCTCGCGCAGGGCCACGGCCAGTCCGTTCTGGCGCGGGTAGCTGCCGAGCTTGCGCAGCATCAGCGAGGCGGTGACGGTGCCCTGCTTGATCGAGCTGGCCAGGCGCAGGATGTCGTCCCAGTGGGCACGCACGTGCTTGATGTTCAGGGTGCCGCCGATCAGCGGGCGCAACGTCGGGTAGGCTTGCACGCCCTGCGGCACGTACAGCTTGGTTTCGCCGAGGTCGCGGATGCGCGGCGCGAAGCGGAAGCCTAGCAGGTGCATCAGGGCAAAGACGTGATCGGTGAAGCCGGCCGTGTCGGTGTAGTGCTCCTCGATCCGCAGGTCGGACTCGTGGTACAGCAGGCCGTCGAGCACATAGGTGGAATCGCGGACGCCGACATTCACCACGCGGGTGCTGAACGGCGCGTACTGGTCGGAGATATGGGTGTAGAACAGCCGTCCCGGCTCGCTGCCGTACTTCGGGTTGACGTGCCCGGTGCTCTCGCCCCGGCCACCCGCGCGGAAGCGCTGGCCATCGGAGGATGAGGTCGTGCCGTCGCCCCAGTGGGCGGCAAAGGCGTGGCGATACTGGTGGTTGACCAGCTCGGCCAAGGCCGCCGAATAGGTTTCGTCGCGGATGTGCCAGGCTTGCAGCCAGGACAGCTTGGCGTAGGTGGGGGTTGGGGAGCAATGGAACTGAAAACCAACGTAAGCCGAATTAGAGTTCGTTTTACTCGTCAGCGACTGCGAATTAACGAACTTTGATTCGTGAGAAAGGTTTATTGCACTGATTTTCGGGTGTTGGTGACCTTTCCTCGCGATAGCGGAAACGGTTTCATAAAACGGTGGTTTTATCGTACTCCCCAGACAGAGCGCTGGTTTGCGGGCAGGTACTGGGCTTAAGTGCGTTTACTGTTCCATTGCTCCCCGAACCCCTTCTTCACGGGCCAGGGCGTCTTCGCTGGTCATGGGCGGCTGGTGCTGCTGGTCGCTGGAGTCGGGCATGGATTTGGCGAGATAGGCGTTGGACATGATGACCTCTCGTCACTGCGCAGTGCTGGAGGGTATCCAGCACTGACGGGTAGCGCTGGCGGTGGCAGTCGTCCTGGCGGACAGCAGGGTGCGGTGCTCGGGTAATGTCATGTGAAGAACTCCCAATGGTGGGCAGGTACTTGAGGCGAGCGCGAGTTGTCTGCACAGGTCACTCTGCGGGACCCTCAGGCCTAATGTACCGGGATGCCAACGAATGAAGTGGACGCAATTGACCGGTGCGCAAGCGCTTTATGTCGAAATCGCGGGGGCAGACGGCATGTCCTGCGCCGAGGCCTCTGGCCTGCGGCGCAGCAACGGCCGATGGCTATTTTTTCTGGACGAAGGACAACCAGCGTTCTTCGGCCTTGACCCCGGCTTCGGAGGCCCACCATTGCGCCGAGAGCAGGGCCTGGCGCGAGATGTTGCCGGGTGCGGAAGGCAGCTTGGCCTCGCGCTCGGCCGGGATTACCCCGGTCTTGAAGGCTTCGGGGTTGAGCGGGCCGTAGTCGATGATCATCGGCAACGCCGCTTGCAGTTTGGCATCGATGGCCTCGTTGACGAATTTCATGGCGGCCACCTTGTGCGGCGAGCCTTTGAGGACGCACAACGAGTTGGTTTCCAGCACACCCTGGTTGTAGTCGAATGCCACGGGTGCGCCGGCGGCCTGTACGGCGGTGATACGGCCGTTCCAGGCCTGGATCATGTCCACTTCGCCGTCGCTGATCAGCTGCGCCGACTGCCCGCCGGACGTCCACCAGGTGGCGATGTCGGGCTTGATCTGCTCAAGCTTGCGGAAGGCGCGATCGACGTCCAGCGGATAGAGCTTGTCCATCGGCACGCCATCGGCCAGCAGCGCGATTTCCAGGGTTGGACGTGGCAGGTTACGTAGGGAGCGCTGGCCCGGGTATTTTTTGGTGTCCCAGAAGTCGGCCCAGGTCTTGGGTACGTCCGCGCCTTTGAACGCGTCCGTGCGATACGCCAGCACCGTGGAGTAGCTGATGTAGCCGACGCTGTATTCGTCCTTGAGGCTGTCGGGTATTTGCGCGGCATTGGGAATCAGCGCAAGGTCGAGCTTCTCGAACAGCCCTTCGGCTTCGCCACGGATGCAGTCGCCAGTGGGCAGGTCCACCACGTCCCAGGTGACCTTGCCGCTCTCGACCTGGGTCTTGATGATCGGGTAGGCCTTGGGCGAGCTGTCCTGTTTGAGCGTCAGACCGAGCTTTTTCGCCGCAGGCTCCAGGATCGCCTTGCTCTGGGCTTCCTGATAAGCACCGCCCTGGGATACGAACGTGATGTCCTCGGCCATGGCCTGGGTGGCGCTACCGATGAACAGGGCCAGACTCGCGAGTTGGAAAGCTGTAGTGCGCAATGTGCTCATGGAAAGACTCCGAATGGTTGGCAGATTTTCTTGGGCGAGCTGTAGGTTTTGTTGTCGGTCGCTCTGCGGGACCATGGAGGTCTAATGTACCGGCTTGTCCGTGAACGAAGCGGCTACAAATGCGCGGATGAAAAGTGGTTTATTGCGAAAATGCGAACGGGCACAGTATTTCGTGCGTCGGGTGCGGGCTTGCGCGCCTGTCGCGAGCAGCCCCGAAGCCCCCGGTAGGAGCGAGCATGCTCGCGATGGCGGTGTGTTGGGTGAGTCATAGCCAAGTCATTCAGCCCACCGTCATCCGCCTCACCACGCGCCGAATCATCGGCGCCGCCAGCACCACCACCGGCAACATCGATACCCACGACAGCGCCCACGCGTTCAACCAGCGGCCGGCAAAGGCCAGGTCGAGCGCATGGGGTGTGGTGGCGATGGCGGCCGCGACCGCGCAGGTCAGGCCGGATTGAACGACGCCGAAAACGAAATGCTCATAACGGGCGGGGATTTTCATCGGGGGTTCTCGAGAAAGAGCGGGGGGGCGCGATGCCCGGCCGCTCGGGCACGATCAAGCCGGTTGCAGTTGCGCGATAGTCTCTTCGGTGGTCCACAGCCCGTGGGCGAGGAAGCGGTAATTGATGATGGCCGCCAGGTAGCCGTCGCCATCCGGCAGGCGCGGGCCGGCGGTGGCGTCGCGTACCACGACTATTTCAAAGCCCTGTTCGAGCAGTTCGCGCAGGTGTGATTCCACGCAAAGGTTGGCCGCCATGCCGGCGAGGATGATCTGCGACACGCCTTTCTTGCGCAATTGCAGCGCCAGGTCGTTGGTTTCCGGGCCGTAGACCTTGTGCGGCGAGGCGATGATGGTCTCGCCGTCGAGAATGTACGGCTTGTAGATCTCGAGGAAATCGGCGCCGGAGCCTTCGAAGTTTTCCAGGGTGTTCGGTCCCTTGCGATCGAACATGCAGATGCTGTGCATGACCTTTTCCAGCGGACCGCCAAAATGCCAGTCGTGGTCGTGCGGGTAGTAATAGTGTGGCGACACGGCCACGGGCAGGTCGTGAGCCTTGAAGGCCTTGAACAGTTTTTCCAGGTTTTCGACGGTGTTGTTCTCGACGATGCTCTCACCGAACACCGCCCAACTGGCGCCGGCAGGGCTGAGGAAGTCGTTCTGTGGGTCGATGACCACCAGGGCGGCTTTGCTCAGGTCGAGCTTGAAACCAGTGGCAGGCAGTGCGGGTTCGGCGGGGTCGGCGTACAGATGGCTCATGACGATTTACCTCTTGGGTGCTTGCGTGGATGAGACGTGAATGTTGCTTTATATAAATGACCAGTCGTCTTATTAATGAGGAAAAAAAACTCACTCCAATAGCCGAGGCAAGACCATCGATACGAAACGCTGCAGAGGTGCACCGTCGCGCAGGACCTTGCCGCGCATGACCGCACCTTCCCAGCCTTCGACGATGACACTGGCCAGCGCTTCGGCGTCGTGAGTTTCAGAGAGTTCGCGGCGCTGCTGCGCTTCACGCAGGCAGCTCGCGAGCAAACCTTCCCAGCGCGCCAGCACATCGGCCAGACGCTTGCGGGTTTGTTCGCTGCCATTGGACATTTCCAGGGACAGGTTGCCAATCAGGCAACCCAGGCTGTATTCATGCTCGCCGTGCTCGAGCACCAGGGCCTGGAAGAACTGGCCGATGCGCTCCAGCGGCTTGACCCGGGCGTCGTAGAAGATCGGCCCGTGGCGGGTTTCGATCGAGGTCCAGTATTCCTCGAGGATCTCTGCCGCGAAGTCTTCCTTGCTGGCGAAGTAGTTGTAGAAAGAGCCCTTGGGAATCTCGGCAGCGGCGGTGATGTCCTGGACGCCGCAGCCGTTGAAGCCACGGTTGTGAACCACCTGGCGGCCAATCGACAGCAAACGGGATCTGACTTCGAGGTTGACCGGGCGAGCCATGACAGAGACATCCAGTGATGAGAAAGTTTTAATAAACTAACTGGTCATCTATGTTTCGTCAACAGTCGAATTGACTGCCAATCAGTCCGCCTGCGCCATCTCGATGTACTCGAGCATCTTCTCGTTGCCATCGAGAATGTCACGGCAGATGGCCGCCCGTGCCGCCGCGCCATCGCGGCGCTTGAGTGCGTCGAGCACTTCCCAGTGATGGTCGATGGCCATGCGCTCGTTGAAGTTGCCATAGGCACGGGCGATCAGTGGGCCGGTGCGCATCCACAGGCTATCGAGCAAACCCGCCAGCACCGGCATGCGCGCGATGGTGGTCAGCGCGTAGTGAAATTGCTGATTGCACTTGAGAGCGGCTTGCAAGTCCTGGGCGTTGATCGCGGCGATGTTGTTTTCGATGCAGGCTTGCAGGTCTGCGAGTTCGCTGTCGGTCACCAGCGCGGCGGCCGTCTCCGCAGCCAGGCCTTCAAGCGCCAGGCGGATGCTGCGGATCTCGCCGTATTGCGCGGCGGTGAGGATGGGTACGCGGATGTCACGCGGGGTCTTGAGGATCAGCGCCTGTTCCTTGGCCAGTTGCAGGATCGCGTCGCGCACCGGTGTGACGCTGGTGCCCAGTTGTTCGGCCAGGTCGCGGATGCGCAGGCGGTCATCGGGCTGGAAACGCCCGGTGATCAGTGCCTCGCGCAGCAACTCGTAGATGCCACTGCCCAGGTAAGAGTGATTGAGGGTTTGAATAGGGTAGGGGTTGCTCATTGATCGCTCATCTGCGGCGGATGCCCGGCCCGAATGATGGAAGTTTCCGGCCGGGATTTCCAGATTATTTCAGACGTGCTGACCACCGTTGACATGAATCTCCGAACCGTTGATGTACGACGCGCCTCGGGTGCAGAGGAAATGCACCAGGGATGCGACTTCTTCCGGCTTGCCCAAGCGGTGCATGGGGATCTGCTGATCGACGATCAGTTCGGTCCCGGCAGACAGGATCGACGTCTCGATCTCACCCGGTGCAATCGCATTGACCCGCACACCGTGTGGCCCGAAATCATGGGCCATTTCCCGCGTCAGTGCGGCCAGTGCAGCTTTCGAGCAGGCGTAGGCGACCCCGGCAAACGGGTGCACCCTGGAACCTGCAATCGAGGTGACGTTGATCACCGAGCCTTGCGCCGCCTTGAGCTCATCGAACAGCCCTTGGGCCAGTAACGCCGTGGAAAACAGGTTGACGTTGAACACGCTGAGCCAGGTGGCGTAATCGGATTCCAGCACGCCCAATCGTGCGCCGGCTTCGCCTTTGGGTGAAATGCCGGCGTTGTTCACCAGGGCATCGAGGCGTCCGCCGAGTTTCTCCCGGATCAATGGCAGGCTGCGGCGCACTTCGTCGATGTCTTCCAGGTCCAGGTGGATGTGGTTCAACTCGCCTTCAGCCCAGGGGCAGCCTTCGGTCCAGTTCTGTCGCGAGGCCGTAAACACGCGCCAGCCCGCAGCGTTGAAGTGCTTCACCGTGGCATGGCCGATGCCACGGCTCGCACCGGTGAGGAGGAGGGTTCGTTGCTCGGTCATGCAGGCGCTCCTGAGGAAGGGGTGGAGTGGTGAGACTATACCAGTAAAAATTATGATGCATCATATTCTAAATATGTTACTAATGAGCTGCGCCTCGGAATCATCGCCGTGCGCCGGCCACTAGGTGCAAGACACCCGGCGCTGACCGAAATATTGCTGCCAAAAACAAAAAAACCACCTGCCATCCCTTAGCTGCCGCTCACGCACGTAGCGAATTCGGAGAGACGCATGAACAGCAAAATCGCAACTGTACTGATGCTTGGAATGCTTGCCGGCCCTTTGAGCGCCGCTGAAAAACTGACCGTGGTGTCCTTCGGCGGCAACAACCGCCAGGCCCAGGAAAAAGCCTTCTACAAACCCTTCACCTCGGAAAAGAAAGTGGCGATCACGGCCGATGACTACAACGGCGAAATGGCCAAGATCCGGGTCATGGCCGACACCGGGAAAACCAGCTGGGACGTGGTCGAGGTCGAATCCCCCGAGCTGTTGCGCGGTTGTAGCGAAGGCCTGTTCGAGCCATTGGACTGGTCGCGCATCGGCAAGAAAGAAGATTTCATCCCGGCCGCCGTCAGCGATTGCGGGGTGGGTATCTTCATCTGGTCTACCGTTCTGACATACGACCCGAAAAAACTCGCCAGCGCGCCACAGGGCTGGGCGGATTTCTGGGACGTGAAGAAATACCCCGGCAAGCGCGGCCTGCGCCGTGGCGCCAAGTTCACCCTGGAGTTCGCCCTGTTGGCCGATGGCGTGGCCAAGGAAGATGTCTACACCTTGCTCGGCACCGAGGAGGGCGTGCAGCGGGCCTTCCGCAAACTGGATCAGATCAAGCCCGACATCCAGTGGTGGGAATCCGGCGCGCAGCCGTTGCAATGGCTGGCGGCAGGCGACGTGGTGATGACTTCGGCCTATAACGGGCGTGTCACCTCGGCGCAGGCGGAGGGACAATCGTTTGAAATGCAGTGGAATGGCAGCCTGTACGACCTGGATCACTGGGCCATCGTCAAAGGCTCGCCGAAGAAGGCCCTGGCGGAAAACTTCATCGCGTTTGCCAGTGCACCGGTTCAGCAGAAGCACTTTGTCGAGGCCATTCCTTATGGGCCAAGCAACACCAAAACCGTGGCACTGGTCGATGAGGCGGTGGGCAGCAAACTGCCGACTTCACCGGATAACCTGAAGAACGCCCGGGCCACGGATGCCGAGTTCTGGATCGACCACGGCGAAGACCTGGAAGAGCGTTTCATCGCTTGGGCCAACAAGTAATGCAAGGGGCCTGCGCGAGCAGGCCACATCACCGAAGCGAGGAGTCATGAACAATGCCGCTTGAGAAAGTATCGGCGCAACCCTGTCTGCTGGAGGCGGCCCCTGCCCGTGTCAGTGACGGGCAGGTCCTTGGGGTCCTTGCGCAGCACTACGCGATCAGCGGAAAACTCGAGCAACTGGGCGGCGAGCGCGACCTCAATTTCCGGGTCATGCTCGCGGACGGTACGTCGCGTCTGTTCAAGTTGTCGCATCCATTGGAAAACCCGCAGGTCGTGGACTTCCATAACCAGGCCATGCTCCAGATCGAGCGTAACGATCCGGCGTTGCCGGTGCAGCGTGTCTTTGCATCACTCGGCGGGCGATTCGTGGAGCCGGTCGAAATCGAAGGCCAGCGCATGTTGGTCCGTCTCCTGTCCTTCGTTGACGGCTTGCCGCTGCACCGCGTCGCCCACACATCGGTGAATTTCAGGCAGAACCTGGGCCAAGCGCTCGCCCGGTTCGACCTGGCCCTGGACGGCTTCAGCCATCCCGCTGCCGGGCACGTCCTGCTGTGGGACATGCAACACGCCCAGCGCCTCAGGCCCCGGCTGAAACACATCGAGCCGGGCGTTCGTCGCGACCGGATCGAACACAGCCTGGACCGCTTCGAATCCCAGGTACTGGGCAAGTGCGCCACGCTGCGCCACCAGGTGATCCATAACGACATGAACCCGCACAACATCATCGTCGATCCGGATCAGCCCGATGTGTTGCGCAACATCCTGGATTTTGGCGACATGGTCCACGCGCCGTTGGTCAACGAGGTCGCGGTCGCGGCATCGTACCAATTGGGGGTGGCGGGCGACGTCCTGGCCCCGGCGCTGGACATGATCCGCGCCTATCACCAGGTCAATCCCCTCACCGGCGAAGAATTGCAACTGCTGCCGGTGCTGATCTCCACACGCCTGGCGTTGTCGTTGTGCATCAATTATTGGCGGGCCGACCTGCACCCGGACAATCGCGAGTACATCCTGCGCAACTCATACCGCGCCCAGGATGCCCTGGCGGGATTGTCCGCAATGGCACCCGCCGAGATCCACGACAGAATCCTTGCCGCTTGCACCCAGGAGGTTGGCGCATGAGCATGATCAACGGTTTCACTTCTGAAGATGCCGATCGCCTGTCAGACAAGGAAAAACGCCTTGTCGAACGCCGGGCACGGTTGCTCGGCCCGGCCTATCGACTGTTCTACGAACACCCCTTGCACACGGTGCGCGGCGAGGGCGTGTGGCTGTACGACGAACAAGGCCGGCGGTATCTGGATGCCTACAATAACGTGGCGTCGGTGGGGCATTGTCATCCCCGGGTGGTCGAGGCGATCAGCCGGCAGGCCGGGCAACTCAACACCCACACTCGCTACTTGCAGGAGGGCATGCTCGATTACGCCGAGCAACTGCTGGGCACCTTTCCCGAGTACCTCGAGCGGGTCATGTTTACGTGCACCGGCAGCGAGGCCAACGATCTGGCGTTGCGCATCGCCAAACAGTTTACCGGCGGCACCGGCGTGATCATCACCCGCTTCGCGTATCATGGCGTCACGGGTGATATCGCCGAGCTTTCTCCGTCGCTCGGCCCGAGCATGGTTCTGCCACCCCACGTGCGCACCGTTCGCGCCCCCGATGCTTATCGGCTGGGTGCGGATCAAGTGGCCTCGACCTTCGTGGCTGACGTCCGTGCGGCCATCGATGACCTGCGCAAACACGGCATTCGTCCGGCGGCGATCCTGCTCGACGGCATTTTCGCCAGCGATGGCGTCTTTGCGGGCCCAACCGGCTGCATCGCCGAAGGGATCGCATTGGCCCAGGCCGAAGGCCTGTTGTACATCGCCGATGAAGTCCAGTCCGGCTTCGCCCGCACTGGCCTGAACATGTGGGGTTTCCAGCGGCACGACGTGCGCCCCGACCTCCTGACCCTGGGCAAGCCGATGGGCAACGGCCACCCCATCGCCGGCCTGGTCGGTCGAGCGCAAGTGGTCGATCACTTTGGCCAGAACATGCGCTACTTCAACACCTTTGGCGGCAACCCGGTGTCCTGCGCAGCGGGGCAGGCCGTGCTGGACGTCATCCGTGACGAACAGTTGCAGCAGCGCTCGCACACCCTGGGTGAATGTCTGTTGACGGGGTTGCGGGAGCTGGCCGAGCGTTACCCGATCATCGGCGATGTGCGCGGTGCCGGGATGTTCCTGGGGGTCGAGCTGGTGACCGATCGCGCCACAAAAGCGCCTGCCGCCACGCAGACCCGTCAGGTGGTCAACGCGATGCGCGAGCAGGGCGTATTGATCAGTGCTGCCGGGCCGCTGGAAAACGTGCTGAAGATTCGCCCGCTGCTGGCCTTCGAACAGGAGCATGCGCACTTGCTACTGGAAGCGGTCGGCACGGCGCTGGAAGGGCTGCAGCCGTAGCGGTTCAGACGATATCGTCGATCAGGATATGGTGCTGCCCACGGCTGCAGCGTTCGATGCGCGCCTCGACCTTGTACACCGCGCGCAGCATCTGCTCGTTGATCACTTCATGGCTCGGGCCGCTGCCCTGAGCGGTGCCATCGGCGATGACCAGCACCTGATCGGCGAAGCGCAAGGCCTGGTTCAGGTCATGGATGGCGATGAACACGATGACTTCGCGCTTTCGCGCCAGGTCGCGCATGAAGTTCAGCACCTGGACCTGGCGGTGCATGTCGAGGGCGCTGGTGGGCTCGTCCATCAGCAGGATCTGCGGTTCGCGCACCAGCGTCTGGGCGATTGAGACCAGTTGTTGCTGGCCGCCGCTGAGTTCACCCAGGTTGCGGAATGACAGCGGCGTAATGCCCAGGGCGTCGAGGATCTCATCGACCAGTTTCAGTTCGTCATCGTGGACCACCCAACCCGGTGTCAGTTGCTTGCGCGCCAGCAGCACCGATTCGTACACGGTCAAACGGGCGCTGGCGTTGAGGCCCTGGGGCATGTAGCTGATGCCTTTCATGCCTTTTTCCGCGCCTTGCAGCTTTACCTCGCCGGGCCCGTCGATCAGCCCTGCCATGCGTTTGAACAGGGTCGATTTACCTGCGGCATTGGGCCCGACCACGGCGACCACCTGGCCGCCGACAAACTCGGTGGTGGTCACACCGCTGATGATCGTGCGCTGGCCATAGCTGGCGCCGAGGTCTTGCAGCTGGATCGTTACCATGAGTTTTTCTTTGCGCCGAGAATCAGAGAGATAAAGAACGGTACGCCGATCAGGGACGTGACCACGCCGATGGGGAAAATCGCGCCGGGGATCAGGGTTTTGCTGACCACCGAACTCGCCGACAGGATCAGTGCGCCGGTGAGCAACGAGGCCGGCAGGAAGAAACGTTGGTCTTCGCCAATCAGCATCCGCGCGATGTGCGGGCCGACCAGCCCGATAAAGCCGATGGTGCCGACGAAGGCCACGGGAAACGCAGCGAGCAGGCTGACCATGATCAGCGTCTGGAAACGCAGGCTGCGCACGTTGATACCGAAGCTGGCCGCCTTGTCATCCCCCAGCCGCAGGGCGGTGAGCGCCCAGGTGCGCCTGGCGAAAATCGGCAGGGTGATCAGGATCAGGGGTTCGGGGAGCAATGGAACAGTAAACGCACTTAAGCCCAGTACCTGCCCGCAAACCAGCGCTCTGTCTGGGGAGTACGATAAAACCACCGTTTTATGAAACCGTTTCCGCTATCGCGAGGAAAGGTCACCAACACCCGAAAATCAGTGCAATAAACCTTTCTCACGAATCAAAGTTCGTTAATTCGCAGTCGCTGACGAGTAAAACGAACTCTAATTCGGCTTACGTTGGTTTTCAGTTCCATTGCTCCCCAACCCCCGATCACCACACAGATCACGCCCAGCTTGGGCCAGGTCGCCTTGGTCAGGCTGCCCATGGTCCAGAACACGACGGCGGCCACGGCTTGCTCGGTGGCAAAAAACTGCACGAGTGCGAGCAACGCGTTGAACGTGAACACCAGGGCAATGCCGAGCAGCACGATGGTTTCGGCGGTGACGCCACGGCGCAGGCTCAAGAAGTGGATCAGCAGGGCGCAGAGCATGGCCATGATGAACGCGTTGGCCGGCACCATGTACTGCGCTGCCAGCGGAAACAGCGCCACACCGAACGCCAGCCCCATGGCGGCGCCGAAACTGGCTGCCGCGGAAATGCCCAGGGTGAACGGGCTGGCCAACGGGTTGTTGAGGATGGTCTGCATCTGCGCCCCGGCCAGCGATAACGCCGCGCCCACGGCGACCGCCATCAGTGCCACGGGCAGGCGAATATCCCACATCACCACCCGCACCTGCGGCGCGGCGCTGTCCGGTGAAAGCAGCGCACCGAGCACTTCGCCCAGGCTGTAGCTGGCCGGGCCCAGGGCCAGGTCAAGCAACACACTGCCCAACAACAGCAGCGTCAGGGCGCCGAGGATCAGGCGTTTGCGCACCACCAGGCGGCGGTAGGTGTCGCGCTGGACCATCGTATCGTTGATCGCATTCATGGCTTGATCTCGGGTTCGCCCAGGCTGACGAAATAGCCAGGCTCGTAGGGCACCGGCAGGAAGCGCTCATGCAACTCGCGAAACGCGGCTTGCGGATCGAGGTCTGCAAACAGCGTCGGATGAAACCATTTGGCCAGTTGCTGGATGGCCACGAACTGATAGGGGCTGTTGTAGAACTGGTGCCAGATGGCGTGGAAGGCCTGGCTGTCCTGCGCCTTGATTCCGGCATAGGCCGGGCGACCGGTGTACCAGGCCAGTTTGCGTCGGGCCTCGGCCATGTCCGCGCCCGGACCCACACCCACCCAATGCCCGCCCGGGGCGAAGGCTTCCCAGTTGGCGCTGGTCACGACAATCTGGTCAGGGTTGGCGACGATCACCTGCTCGGCGTTCAACTGGCCGAAGGTCGTGGGGATGATGTCCCTGGCGATGTTGTCGCCGCCGGCCATTTCGACGAAGCGGCCAAAGTTCTCGTTGCCAAAGCTCAGGCAGCAATCGTCGGTGTAGCCGCCGATGCGCTCGATGAACACCTTGGGGCGCGCAGGTTGGTGCGCGGCAATCACGTCGGTGACCCGGCGAATCTGCTGGTTGCGGAACGCGATGAACGCTTCGGCGCGTTGCTCCTTGCCGAACAATTGGCCGAACAGGCGCATGGTCGGCTCGGTGTTCTGCATCGGGTAGTTGCGAAAGTCGACGTACACCACGGGAATGCCCAGGGCGTCGAGCTTCTCGATGTAGCGCGCATCTTCGGTCGCGTGCTGGGCCTCGATATTGAGGACAATCACATCGGGGCGCTGCGAGATCGCTTGCTCGATGTCGAAGGTGCCGTCTTCAAACCCGCCGAAGGTGGGGATGTCGGCAATGCCCGGAAACTTGCGCAGGTAGGCGTTGTAGGTGTCGGGATCGGACTGGATGAGGTCCTTGCGCCAGCCGACGATACGCTCGATGGGGTTTTGCGTGTCCAGCGCCGCCACCAGGTACAACTGGCGGCCTTCGCCGAGAATCACCCGTTTGACTGGCAGGTTTACCTTGACCTTGCGCCCGAGCAAATCGGTCACGGTGCTGCGTGTGTCAACCGCTTCGTTGGCCAATGACGCCAGTGAAACCCCCAGCAATCCAGCAAACAGCAGCGCGGCCAGGGCGTGGCTGCGTCGAACAATGGTGAGCATGATCAAGGCCTTTGCATGTGTCAGAAATCGACCGTGGCCGACAGGAGCAGGGTGCGTGGTGAACCCTGGGAAAATGCGCCGTAGGAGGCGACTCCCGACCAATATTCACGGTCGAAAACGTTTTGCACCGTGGCGCGAAAGGTCGTGGGTCGCTGAGCGATACGCGTGGCGTATCGAGCGCCGACATCGATGCGCGTCCACGGGGCCAGTTCCTGGGTGTTGGCCTGGTTGACGTATTGGCTGGCGGTGTAGATCGCGCCGCTGGTGAGTGTCAGCCCTTCGGCCCAGGGCGTGTCCCACTCGGCCCAGAGGTTGGCTTGCACGTCGGGCACGCCCACCGGTTTGTTACCACGGTTGGCCGCCACGCTGGTCCTGGTCAGTTGTCCGTCCAACAGCGTCACGCCACCGAGCAGGCGCGTGCCTTGGGCAATTTCGCCCGACATGTTCAGCTCCACGCCGCGATTGCGCTGTTCACCCTGGACGGCGAACACCCCGGAAGACAATTCGCCGCTGGGCTTCTTGATCTGGAACAGGGCCAGGCTCGACATGAAGCTGCCGTAATCGAGCTTGACCCCGACCTCCTGCTGGCGCGACACGTAGGGGGCAAAGATTTCGCCGGCGTTCGAAGCGGTGCTGGGGGCGACGTCCCCCTTGCTCAGGCCTTCGATGTAGTTGTAGTAGAACGACACGTGATCCCAGGGCCGCAGCACGGCCCCGAACAACGGCGTGGTCTTGCCATCGTCATAGGCTGAAGTGACTGCACCGGCGGCGTTGTAGTTGTGGGACTGGATGTTCTGCTTGCGCAGGCCCAGGGTCACTTGCACGCGCTGGTCGAGTATCGACAGGGTGTCGGCCAGGGCGATGCCGGACAACTCGGTCGCCGACACTTTGGGCGTGGCCGGCTCGGCAATCGCGGGTTTGGGGCGATGGACCGGGTGGTAAATGTTCGACAGCACCGCAGGCCCGGACAAAATGCCCCGGGATAATTCATCGCGATAACGCGTCACTTGCAGGGCGGTGCTGTGGCTCACGGGACCGGTGTCGAATCGCAGGCGCGCACCGGCGTCGACCGTGTAGCGCCGGACTTCGAACTTGTAATAACCGGGGATCGACGAGGTGTCGCCTGCGGCGTTGATGATCGTGGGCGTCTGGTCGGACATGCGTGCGACCTTCGACTGGCCACCGCCTGCATGGGCGAACACCGTCAGTTGGTCGTTGAGGTCGTATTCACCGCTGAGCAGGGCCGACTTGTCGCGGGTGCTGGACCAGCCCCAGTCCTGGCTGACGCTGGTCCGGCCGTTGGCGGCAGAAGGGATTTGCACGCCCGACGCGATCAGGAACGGTCGGGACGCGGCGTCAAACCGTTCTTCCTGGCTCACCAGGTCCAGGCTGGTGCGCAGGCGATCTCCTTGATAATCCAGGGACAGCGCGCCGACGCCGACCTCGCGGTCCTGATCGTCGATCACCGTGTCACCTTGCTGCACGCTACCGTTGAGGCGCATACCGAATCGGCGCTCCTCGCCAAAGCGTCGACTGAGGTCCAGGTGACCGCCCAGTTGGGCGTCCTGGGCGTAACTGGCGGTGAATCGGGTCAGGTCTTCATCGAGAGAACGCTTGGGCACCACGTTGATCACGCCGCCCACGGCACTGTTGGGCGACATGCCGTAGAGCAGCGCGCCGGGCCCCTTGACCACTTCGATGCGTTCGGCGTATTCGGTGAACACCCGGTAGTTGGAGGCCACGCCATAGACGCCGTCGAAGGCCAGTTCGCCCAGGTTGCCTTCACCGACGGGAAATCCCCGGATGAAGAACGAGTCGACGATGCCACCGGTCTGGCCGGTGGAGCGCACCGATGAGTCGCGCTCCAGCACATCACCCACGGTCTTTGCCTGTTGATCCTTGATCAGCGCGGCGGTGTAGGTGCTGACGCTGAATGGCGCATCCATCACGGCGGTGTTGCCGAGCATGCCCAGACGGCTGCCAGTCGCCACCTGGCCGCCCGGATACACCGGTGGCAGGCTGTCACTGCGTGTGTCGATGCCGTCGATGGTGGTTTCCTCGAGGGTGACCCGACGTTGCACCAGTGTGTAACTGCCGTCGCTGCGCAGGACCATGTCCAGGCCACTGCCGGCGAGCAAGCGGGTCACGGCTTCGCGGGTCGAGCAAGATCCGGTTAGCCCCGGGCTGATCAAGCCCTCGGTCAGTGAAGGTTCGAACGACAGGGCGATGCCGGCATCCACGGCGAAGCTCGACAGCGTTGCGCCCAGAGGTCCGGGGGCGATGTTGTAGGCATGGACCACGACCGAATCCAGTTGCACCGGCGCGGCTGCCATCGCCAACGGGCAGGCAGCGCTGATCAGGGTCAGGCTCAGCAGCGCGCGGCAAATGACAGGCATGGATGGATGACCCTGTGGCGAGAGGCAATGGAGGTTTCTGTACAGGCCAGCCGAGATCGAAAAAAGTATCAGCCAGCGGCAGATTTTTTTTGGAGACTCAGGCCGGGGACAAGGTGACCCAGTACCCTCGCAGATGAGCGGTGGCGGTGACCGGGTAGGTTTGCACCAGCATGTTCAAGGTGCGCTGGCTGTCGCTGATCGGAAAAGCGCCGGAAATGCGCAGGTCGGCAATCGCCGGGTCGAACCTGACGAAGCCGTGGCGATAGCGGGTGACCTCAGCGACGAAATCCGCCAGGCGCATCTTGTCCGCCATCAGCATGCCCTGGGTCCAGGCGCTGGCGTTACGGTCAGTGGGGTTCGCCGCGCCAAAGGCCTGTGCGGTGAATGCCATGCGTTGTCCGGCATTGACGATCAGGGACTCGGCCTGGCGGTTCTCGGCCAGCACCACTTTGACGGCGCCTTCCAATACCGCAAGGTGGGTGAACGGGCTCAATTGGCGGACGATGAAACGCGTGCCCAGGGCCTGCATGTGGCCCTGTGCGGTACTGACCAGGAAGGGCCGGGCCAGGGGGGAATTGTCCGTGGCGGTCTGCACCAGGATCTCGCCTTCGCGCAGGCGGATCAGGCGCTGCTGGCTGTCGAACAGCACATCGACGGCGGTATTGGTGTTCAGGGTGATGCGAGAGCCATCGGCCAGGGTCCACTCGCGTCGTTCGCCGACGGCGGTGCGGTAATCGGCCGTCCACTGCTGCGATTGCGCCAGTTTCCAACTGCCCCAGCCTACCGGCATCACCGCCAGCAACAATGCCAGCTTGCCGAGGGCCGCACGGCGTTCCGGGTTGCTCGGTCGATCCAGCGCTGACATCGCCAGCGAAGGTGGCAGGCCGCCCAGTTTGCTTTGCAGCAACTGCGCCCGAGCCCAGGCGCGATCACGCTCGGGGCTGCTGACCTTCCAGTGTTCCCACTCGGCGCGTTCGCTGTCGCTCAGGTCGTTTTCACTCAGGCGCATCAGCCATTCGGCGGCTTCTTCGAGGACTTCAGGGGGCAGCGGCGGGTCTTTGCGCAGGATGAGCATTCATTCCACCAGCATCAGGCACTGCACGAACGCCTGCTTCATGTAGCGCTTGACGGTGATCAGCGACACGTCCAGTTGATCGGCGATGTCCTGGTATTTCAGGCCATTGAGCTGCGACAGCAGGAACGCCCGCTTGACCAGCGGCGGCAAGGCATCGAGCATCGCGTCGATTTCGTGCAGGGTCTCCAGCACCACGAAATGGGCTTCCGGGGAGGGGGCTTCCTGCGGCGGCAGGTTGGCGAGGGCGTCAAGGTAGGCGCGTTCCAGTGCCTTGCGCTGGTACCAGTTGATCAGGATGCCCTTGGCCACACAGCTGAGGTAGGGGTCGTCTCAGAAAACGGAAAATAAAGCACGCTAAGCGTGCGTGGAGGCTGGCACCCAGCGGTACAGCGTCGGAATGGACACGCCGAGGTTCTTGGCCACGTCCTTGGGCGGCACCCCGCTGGCCAGCAGCTTCTTGGCCGACTCGATCTTGCTGTCGGTCATCTTCGGCTTGCGGCCGCCTTTGCGGCCGAGCTGCTTGGCGACTTCCAGCCCGGCGCGGGTGCGCTCGACGGTCAGCTCGCGCTCCATTTCGGCAAGGCTCGCCATGACGTGGAAGAAGAACCGCCCGGATGGTGTGCCGGTGTCGATGGAGTCGGTGAGGCTCCTGAACTGGACACCGTGCTTGTGCAGATCGCCGACCAGATCGACCAGTTGCTTGACCGACCGGCCCAGCCGGTCGAGCTTCCAGACGACCAAAGTATCGCCTTCGCGCAGCATTTCGAGCGTCTTGGCCAAGCCAGGCCGGTCTGCCCGCGTGCCACTCACCTTGTCCTCGAAGACCTTTTTACATCCGGCCTTGCTCAAGGCTTCGCGTTGCAGCTCCAGGTTCTGATCCTGCGTCGAGACGCGCGCATAGCCAATCAACATGGCTTGTCTCGCGCCCGGTCGATGCGTTCCTGCATCGCCTGCATCACTTCTTCGTGGGTGTACGATCTGGCGTTGGCGTCGGTGGCTTGCCGCAGGGCTTCCTCAACCTCGCGCGTCATCCGCTCGTAATCCTCCGGCCACAGCGCTTGCTCCATGCGCAGCGACGCCTGACCCAGCAGGTGCAGCAGGCTGAACAGCCGCATGTCGTTGGTGGCGACGATGCGCTCCCGAATCTGCTCCTGAATAGCTTCGCTAGCCCGATGCGCTTGTGGTGTGGCAGTCCCCTCGTAGTCAGCGGGGAATTCCGCTTCCTCGGCAATCCTTGCCCAGGCGCTGGCCAGCGCCTCGATGGTTGACGTGCTCATTTCCGCCGCTCCTGTGCTCTTTGGCGAATCAACCGGCCAAGGGGCCTCGACGCGAAAACCAGCAGCATCACGCCTATCGGATACCAGGTCGAGAAGACCACCAAGGCATCGAAGGCTGGCCGTCCGGTGTTGGTAGGCAGTACGGCGGTCACAGCCATCAACCCGCCGACCGTCCAGATGATGCGCCACACGTAGGGCATCACGCGGGGCACGTAGCCGTCATCGAAAGCGGTCTGGTAGTAGCGGCGCAGGCCGCGCTCGGCAAGCGCCTGGCGCTGCCGCTCCGACAGCGCATCCGTCCGGCCATACCAGCGCCGGAATGGTGGACAGCGCAGCAGCAAAGGGGTGAAGAGGATCATCACCGCCACGATCGCGACACCCCACGCCATGACGGCGCCGGCATCGGGCCGCTTGGCGTTCTCGATCACGGGCGCGAAGACGCCCGGAGCACCGATCATCCAGAACAGCGCAATGTGCTGATGGAAGGAGAGCTTCATTTGCTCATCCACTTGCGCAGCAGGCGCTTTTTCAGGGAGGCGCGTTCTTGCGGGTTGCGTCCCTTGTGATTGGCGATGCGATCCGCCGTGGCGGCCTGGCGCTTGACGGGCCAGTAGGAGCGGCCATCCTTGCCCATCGACCAGACGCTGCTGGCCTGGTTTTCCAGCAGGGGCAGATGGGCGCTCAGGGCTTCGGGCGACGCGCTGGTCAGCGCCGTGCGCTCACGGGTGCGCCAGCGCTGATGCCAGAGCTTCTTGTCCTCGCGCTCGCTGCCGCAGGTCGTGTGCCCGACGATGGGTGTTTTGCGGCGGCTGCGGCTCATAACGTAGTGGTCTCCAAGAACATTCAGGACTGATCCCAGGCGTCGATGGTCAAGACCTGATCGGCAGGACAGGCGGCTACGCGGTCGGGAACTGGATGGTGTTCAGTCTCATGCCGACCCCATTCGATTGATCGCGTCGCTTGCGGCACGCTGCGACGCAAGGAGGTTTGCGACCTGGTTTAGCAGCCGTGTCCGCTGCATGTCTGTTACCTATCTCCCCGACCGCTCATTGGACCAACTCCAGAGATTGGGCTCTATCGCTCAGCCAATACGAAACCGGCATTGGCTGATGCCACAACCGAGACGAACACAAATGGCTCGGTACCTGTATTTCGCGCCCCGTGCACTTGGCCCGGTCTTGCCACGGCTATCTCACCTTCCCTGAGGGCACGAACAATCCCATTGCCCTGAAAGTAATCAGCCATTCCCGACAAAACAGTCCACGTGTCTTGGCCGTGAGGATGAATGTGAGCCGCAATTTCCTGCCCGGGATGGACATGCCAAACCACGATAATTGAGTCTCGGGTTTCAAGCACAACGGAACGAATAGGCTCGCCTTCGGACGGCTGAACATACTCGGCTACAGAAAATATTCTCGATTCAACAGTCATCGGAGATCCCTCTTTCACAGTGCCCCCAGACAGGCTGGATATGAGTTCTAACTCGAATTTGAACGGGAGGCTGGTCGTGCGGTCGTGCAGTTGCCGATGAGCGTGTCGGCTGCTGCCTCCTTGCCCACCAGCGAACTCACGTCCGTTGCGGCCATCCAGAAGGTCTTGCCCGAGCGCGGCTCATAGGTCGCGGGATCGAACACGCCAGAGGGGCCGAACATCGGCGGCTTGATTGGTCATGGCTCCATGCCTTTGTCGTTACGGTCTTCATCGTCGGCATCCTGACGCACGGCGGGCAATTGCTGGAGCAACGCCGGCAGCCATTCCTGTACCGTCTCCCACACCACATCGAGGTTGATGTCGAAATAGCCGTGAGCCATGCGATTACGCATATTGCGCATGCTGCGCCACGGCACGTCGGCATGCGCCTGGGTGAACTCGACGTAGCCATCCATCACCTTTGTGGCCGCCTCGCCGATGACGATCAGGCTCATGATGACGGCCTGCTGGGTGCGCTTGTCGGCCAAGAAGTCGTCCTTGGCCATCCCTTCCACGAAGCTGCGCGCATCGGTTGCGGCCTGCTGAATGTGGTCGAGGTAATCGGGCAGGCGGTTCTCGCTCATATCGGTTGCGCCTCCGCGAGCACCTTGGCCCGGAACTTCGGCGGCAGGTCGCCGGGAGTCAGCAGATCGACGTCAACGCCGAGCAGCGATTTCAGTTCTTCTTCCAAATCGCCCAAGTCCAACAACGTGGCACCGGGCAGCGCATCGACCAACAGGTCGAGGTCGCTGCCATCCCGGTCGGTGCCATGCAGCACCGAGCCGAAGACGCGCGGGTTCGCGGCGCGAAAGCGGCCTACCGCTTCACGCACTGCGCTTCGCTTCATGTCAAGCACAACAGACGGTCGCATGGGCATCCTTTCTTATCGAAACTCGTTGAGATGATATGCAATCAAGAATAGAATTTCAAGAACTATTTTCGAGAATCGCAATGCCTTGATTCCCGTGCCGCGCCGGTTGCCTTGGCGGGCTTGTCACAAACCTACGTTTTCAAGAAGAAGGAAACCGCATGCCCCGCCGTTCGATCCTCTCCGCCGCCGAGCGCGAAAGCCTGCTGGCGTTGCCGGACACCAAGGATGAGTTGATCCGTCACTACACGTTCAGCGAAAGCGACCTCTCCATCATCCGGCAGCGGCGCGGCCCGGCCAATCGGCTGGGCTTCGCGGTGCAGCTCTGCTACCTGCGCTTTCCCGGCGTCATCCTTGGCGCTGATGAGCCACCGTTCCCGCCATTGCTGAGACTGGTCGCCAACCAGCTCAAGGTCGGCATCGAAAGCTGGGACGAGTACGGGCAGCGTGAGCAGACCCGACGCGAGCACCTGGTCGAGCTGCAAACGGTGTTCGGCTTCCAGCCGTTCACGATTGGCCACTACCGGCAGGCTGTCCAGTTGCTGACCGAGCTGGCCATGCAAACCGACAAGGGCATCGTGCTGGCCAGAGCCTTGATCGAGCACCTGCGGCGGCAGTCGGTCATTGTGCCCGCCCTCAACGCCGTCGAGCGGGCGAGCGCCGAAGCGATTACCCGCGCCAACCGGCGTCTCTACGACGCCTTGGCTGAGCCGCTGACGGACGTGCATCGCCGTCGCCTCGACGATCTGCTCAAGCGCCGCGACAACGGCAAGACGACGTGGCTGGCCTGGCTGCGGCAATCCCCGGTCAAACCGAACTCGCGGCACATGCTGGAACACATCGAACGCCTCAAGGCGTGGCAGGCGCTCGACCTGCCCTCCGGCATCGAGCGGCTGGTTCACCAGAACCGGCTGCTCAAGATCGCCCGCGAGGGCGGCCAGATGACGCCCGCCGACCTGGCGAAGTTCGAGCCGCAGCGGCGTTACGCGACCCTGGTGGCGCTCGCCATCGAGGGCATGGCCACCGTCACCGACGAAATCATCGACCTGCATGACCGCATCCTGGGCAAGCTGTTCAATGCCGCCAAGAACAAGCATCAGCAGCAGTTCCAGGCATCCGGCAAGGCGATCAATGCCAAGGTGCGGCTGTTCGGGCGCATCGGCCAGGCGCTGATCGAGGCCAAGCAAGCGGGCCGCGATCCGTTCGCCGCCATCGAGGCCGTCATGTCCTGGGATGCTTTCGCCGAGAGCGTCACCGAAGCGCAGCGGCTCGCGCAACCCGAGGACTTCGATTTCCTGCACCGCATCGGCGAGAGCTACGCCACGCTGCGCCGCTACGCGCCGGAATTTCTCGACGTGCTCAAGTTGCGGGCCGCGCCCGCCGCCAAGGACGTACTCGACGCCATCGAGGTGCTGCGCAGCATGAACAGCGACAACGCCCGCAAGGTGCCCACCGACGCGCCGACCGAGTTCATCAAGCCGCGCTGGCAGAAGCTGGTGATGACCGACACCGGCATCGACCGGCGCTACTACGAACTGTGCGCGCTGTCGGAGCTGAAGAACGCGCTGCGCTCCGGCGACATCTGGGTGCAAGGCTCGCGCCAGTTCAAGGACTTCGAGGACTACCTGGTGCCGCCCGCGAAATTCGCCAGCCTCAAGCAGGCCAGCGAATTGCCGCTGGCCGTGGCCACCGATTGCGACCAGTACCTGCATGACCGGCTGACGCTGCTGGAAACGCAGCTCGCCACCGTCAACCGCATGGCGCTGGCCAACGAGCTGCCGGACGCCATCATCACGGAGTCGGGCCTGAAGATCACGCCGCTCGATGCGGCGGTGCCCGATACCGCACAGGCCCTGATCGACCAGACGGCGATGATCCTACCGCACGTCAAGATCACCGAATTGCTGCTGGAGGTAGACGAATGGGCGGGCTTCACCCGGCACTTCGCCCACCTGAAGTCAGGCGACCTGGCCAAGGACAAAAACCTGTTGCTGACCACGATCCTCGCCGACGCGATCAACCTGGGCCTGACCAAGATGGCGGAATCGTGCCCCGGCACGACCTACGCCAAGCTGGCCTGGCTGCAAGCCTGGCACATCCGCGACGAAACCTACGGGGCGGCACTGGCCGAGCTGGTCAACGCGCAGTTCCGACATCCCTTCGCCGAGCATTGGGGCGACGGCACCACGTCATCGTCGGACGGCCAGAACTTCCGAACCGGCAGCAAGGCAGAGAGCACCGGGCATATCAATCCGAAGTATGGAAGTAGCCCTGGGCGGACGTTCTACACCCATATCTCCGACCAGTACGCGCCGTTCCACACCAAGGTCGTGAACGTCGGCGTGCGCGACTCGACCTACGTGCTCGACGGCCTGCTGTATCACGAATCCGACCTGCGGATCGAGGAGCACTACACCGACACGGCAGGGTTCACGGACCACGTCTTCGCGTTGATGCACCTGCTGGGCTTCCGCTTCGCCCCGCGCATTCGTGACCTGGGCGACACCAAGCTCTACATCCCGAAGGGCGATGCCACCTACGAGGCGTTGAAACCGATGATCGGCGGCACGCTCAACATCAAGCACGTCCGCGCCCATTGGGATGAAATCCTGCGGATGGCCACCTCGATCAAGCAGGGCACGGCGACGGCCTCGCTGATGCTCAGGAAGCTTGGCAGCTACCCGCGCCAGAACGGCCTGGCCGTCGCCCTGCGTGAGCTGGGACGCATCGAGCGCACACTGTTCATCCTGGACTGGCTGCAAAGCGTCGAGCTGCGCCGCCGCGTGCATGCCGGGCTGAACAAAGGCGAGGCGCGCAACGCGCTGGCCCGCGCCGTGTTCTTCAACCGCCTGGGGGAAATCCGCGACCGCAGCTTCGAGCAGCAGCGCTACCGGGCCAGCGGCCTCAACCTGGTGACGGCGGCCATCGTGCTATGGAACACGGTCTATCTGGAGCGGGCCGCGAACGCCTTGCGTGGCCACGGTCAAGCCGTCGATGACGGCCTGTTGCAGTACCTGTCGCCGCTCGGCTGGGAGCACATCAACCTGACCGGCGATTACCTCTGGCGCAGCAGCGCCAAGATCGGCGCGGGCAAGTTCAGGCCGCTACGGCCGCTGCAACCGGCTTAGCGTGCTTTATTTTCCGTTTTCTGAGACGACCCCAACCAGCGCTGCCATCGCATCCAGAATCTCGCCCTGCTCATTCATGTCGGGCGTGCCGTAGATCGACCGCGTGAACATCAGCTCGTGGTGGATCGACACCGCCTTGCGCTTGAAAACCATGATATCGAATGCCTTGGGATCGTCGATCAGTCCGAACCGTCCTTGTGGGGCGATCAGTTCGGCGATGTCGGCGACATGTTGCTCGGTATGTGTGGTCGAAAAGACGAAAGCGGGAGCACCGATGCCGAGTTCGGCGATCTGTGGCGCGAGCGGACGAGAATGGTCGATGACGTGGTGAGCTCCAAGCCCTCTTACCCACTCTTGGGTTTCCGGTCGAGAGGCTGTGGCGATGACGGTGAGGTCCGTGCGCTGTCGCGCGATCTGGACGGCGATCGACCCAACCCCGCCCGCGCCACCGATGATGAGGATCGCCTCCGCCGCACCGGGTACGGGCTTCGCCACGTCCAGGCGGTCGAACATCGCCTCCCAGGCCGTCAACGTCGTCAGCGGCAGCGCCGCCGCTTCCGCCCAGGAGAGCGACGCAGGTTTGTGACCGACAATCCGGGCGTCGACGAGATGGAACTCCGCATTGGTACCGGGCCGTGTGATCGATCCGGCATAATAGACCTCGTCGCCTAACTCGAACTGCGTGACGTCGGGGCCGACCTCGCGCACAATCCCGGCGGCATCCCATCCCAGCACCTTCCAATCGCCATCTGCCGGCGGCGTGCTGTTGCGGACCTTGTAGTCGACCGGGTTGACCGAGACGGCCTTCACCTCAACCAGGATATCGTATCCTGCAGCGACAGGCCGAGGCAGATTGATGTCGACCAGCGCGGCATCCGCGGCGATGGGTCCCGGAACCTTGTAACCAATGGCTTTCATAAATGTCTCCAGCTTGCTTGATCGGATGACGCGAATGCTCGTTAGTCAACTTCTTCTACATTGAGGTCCCGACTCTTGAACTGGGTCGCGGTAGCAGATTTCATCGAACACGTCGATCAACAGGCCCTTATGCTCGGTCGCCGGATCGGTGATCGCGTAGAGGGTGGAGGCGTTATCGCCATCATCACCGCTTCCGAGGCGAAACGCCGCGTCGACGCAGATGCCGCACGGACCGATGGTTGATCCTGGCTCGAGATCGACGAGATTGCTGTCCTTGACGCGCTATTCGCGGTCTTAGCCCTTGGCGATGAAGGACTGAACTGCTTGTAGAGCGTCGGTCAGCTGCTATGTCATGGACGCACCTTCATCTTGAGTTGGATTGGACAAGCTTCCGTATAAGGCCCGCTGTAACCGTCAGATGACGGCGAAGAAAACGATGGGCAGTATTCACAGCCACTTAGCCTTCTTGAAGCGCACAAATAGGAAAACGCACGATATCGCTATCACTCCGAGCACGACAAAGTATCCGTAGGCCGTGTCCAGCTCCGGCATGTGCTTAAAGTTCATGCCGTATATTCCAGCGATCGCCGTCGGGACTGCCAGTATTGCCGCCCAAGCCGCCAGCTGGCGGGTGATCACCCCCGTCCTTTGCGCTTCAAGAAGGCTGCTGGCCTCAAAGACCGTGGACAGGACAAGCAGGAGGCCGTCGACCATGGACTGCACGCGGTGGACATGGTCCGCGACGTCGTGGAAATATGGTGTCATTTCGGCGCTGATGCAGGGAAAGTGGCCGCGAACGAGCTTTCGCACCAGCTCGGCCATAGCCCCGAGCGTGCGCTGGAACCGCGTGAGTTCGGACCTTAGTTCGAAGATTCGCGCCACCTCTTCTGGCCCGAGGAAATCGTGCAGCGACCGTCGCTCCATCGCCAGGACGTCGTCCTCGATCATTTCGAAGATGGGCAGATACTGGTCGACCACGCGATGCAAGATCGCGTGCAGCACATAGTCGACACCCTTGCCGAACTGCGTCGGCGATGCCTCGAGTTGCTCCCGAAGTTTGCCCAGCGCTCCGGCATTGCCGTGCCGCACGGTGATAAGGTGATTGTGACCGGTGAAGATCGCCATCTTGCCGTAGCTGATCCGGTCGCCGACCAGCTCGGCGGTCTGCGCGACGACGTACAACTCATCGTTGTAGACCTCGAGCTTGGGCGGGCACAGCGGGTGCATCGCGTTGTCGATCGCCAACGGATGAAGATTATATGTCCTTTGGATCGCGAGTAGTTCCTCGGGGGTGGGTTCGCTAAGCGCGATCCAGCAGAAGCCCGAGCGACTCTCGCCCAACTTGACGTGCTCATCGAGCGCGATTTCGCGAACTCGCTTGCCTTCGTTGTAATAATAGGCGGCGATGATGCTCATGCTGGCCTCGCGGGAATGTGGAGGCCACGCTGGACGGCCGGTCGAGCCAGCCCGCGTCCAAGCCATGCGCGGACGTTCGAAAAGCTGCTGAGGCCAAGGATGTCACCCGCAGCGTAGAATTCCACCAGCGCATTCACCCAGCCGAGCGTCGCGATGTCCGCGATCGAATAGTCGTCGACGATCCAGTCGCGGCCTTCCAGCCGGCGATCCAGAATCCCCAGCAGACGCGTGGATTCGTCGATAAAGCGCTGTT
This sequence comes from Pseudomonas putida, assembly GCF_001941965.1. Taxonomy (GTDB): domain Bacteria; phylum Pseudomonadota; class Gammaproteobacteria; order Pseudomonadales; family Pseudomonadaceae; genus Aquipseudomonas; species Aquipseudomonas putida_L. Next base: position 137,212 of record NZ_MKZO01000008.1, read on the forward strand.
GCGGCCGCTTGTCCTCATAGTCCTTGCCGCCAAATCGCAGGAAGAAGCCGAGCTGACCGAACATCGGCCCGATGGCCGACATCTGAAAGAACACCCACGCTAGGGTCTCGTAACGCTGGCCTGGTTCGGTGGAGATGAACTGACCCGTCTTGTCGGCCAGATAGAGGAGGATCGCACCGGATTCCCATAAGGCGATGGGTCTACCGTCAGGGCCAGCCGGATCGATGATCGCCGGTATGCGTCCGTTCGGGTTCAGCGACACGAACGCCGGATCCTTCGACTCGTTGTTCGAGATGTCGATCAGGTGGGGCTCGTACGCCAGGCCAGTCTCCTCAAGCATGATCGAGACCTTGACGCCATTGGGCGTAGGGGCTGCGTAGAGTTGCAGGCGATCGGGATGAGATGCCGGCCAGCGCTGCGTGATCGGAAAGGACGAGAGGTCTGGCATAAATCTGCGATCCTGGTGTTGCGATGGCGACTGACTGGAACGAGCCGTCACTCTGAAGTAGGGTTCGATGACCGCGTCGCTGAACGACGCGGTCACGAAGATTGCGGACCGGATCGGCGCAGTGGCAACGGCAGTGAAGCCTATTCCGCCGCGGTCCCGGCCGCTGGCTGTACGTCGTCAACCTTTTGGCGCTTCGGAAGCACCCAGCCGGGACGGACGAAGTGGCAGGTGTAGCCGCCCGGGCGCTTCTCCAGATAATCCTGGTGATCGGGCTCGGCCTCCCAGAACTCGCCGACCGGCTGGACCTCGGTCACCACTTTGCCATCCCACAGCCCCGAGGCATCCACATCGGCGATCGTATCCTCGGCGACGCGCTTCTGCTCCTCGTCGACATAATAGATGCCCGACCGGTAGGAGAGCCCACGATCATTGCCCTGGCGGTTCAGCGTCGTCGGATCGTGGATCTGGAAGAAGAATTCCAGGATGTTCCGGTAGCTCGTCACTGTCGGGTCGAAGACAATCTCGATCCCCTCGGCATGCGTGCCGTGATTACGATACGTGGCGTTCGGAATATCGCCGCCCGTGTAACCCACACGGGTCGAGATGATGCCGGGCCGCTTGCGGATCAGATCCTGCATGCCCCAGAAACATCCTCCTGCGAGAACAGCGCGCTGATGCATGTTAAGCCTCCTCTACTTGATCGAGATATTCACCGTATCCCTCGGACTCCATCTCGTCGCGCGGGATGAAGCGAAGGGACGCTGAGTTGATGCAGTACCGCAGACCGCCGCGGTCGGAAGGACCATCGGGGAACACATGGCCGAGATGACTGTCTGCGTGTACTGACCTGACCTCCGTCCGGACCATGCCGTGTGCGCTGTCCCGCACCTCGTTCACGTTTGCCGAAACGATCGGCTTGGTGAAGCTGGGCCAGCCAGTACCCGAATCGAACTTGTCCGTCGAAGCGAACAGTGGCTCTCCCGACACTATGTCGACGTAGATGCCAGGCTCCTTGTTGTCGTTGTACTCGCCCGTGAAGGGCCTTTCGGTGCCCGCCTCCTGGGTAATTCGGTGTTGCTCGGGAGTCAGGTGGTCGATTGCTGTCTGTGACTTTTCAAACTTCATTACAGTCTCCAATACTTATCTAGAGGGCCAGGCACGCTACCGCTAATTTTTTATGTCTCCTGATTTGCTCCTACAATGGTAGTGGGATGGCAAACGAGGTTTTACTAAGTGTTGGAAAATTAGAGATTTAAATTTCGCGTCTATTAATTCTAGCGCAACTGAGTGGTTAAGCAAGTACGTAATCAGTAAATATTAAAAAAATAACACAAAAGCACGATTATATAATACAGTGTCAGTGTTTTATGATAATCAACAACGCCTGTTTAGATGCTGGTAGATGCGAATTTTTTGGCGTACAGTCAAAATTTTCTGATGGTTGCTTAGTGTGTTGGCGCTGATGGAAAATTGACCCACCCTGCCGATTGAAATTTGACCCAGGGCGGATTGCTGATTTTGTTACCAGCAACTGTGGATAAGTCTACCAGCGCAGCTGCTGTTGCCCCCACTCCTTCG